>NZ_JAKWFI010000001.1:0-1598434 GCF_029522175.1 Paenibacillus sp. P2(2022)
TCACAGGTTCGAGTCCTGTTCGGGGAGCCATATGGAGAGGTGTCCGAGTTGGCCGAAGGAGCACGATTGGAAATCGTGTAGGCGCCAAAAGCGTCTCGAGGGTTCGAATCCCTCTCTCTCCGCCAGATTATTTTATAGCATGGCCCGTTGGTCAAGGGGTTAAGACACCTCCCTTTCACGGAGGTAACAGGGGTTCGAATCCCCTACGGGTCATAATAGTATGGAGGCTTAGCTCAGCTGGGAGAGCATCTGCCTTACAAGCAGAGGGTCGGGGGTTCGATCCCCTCAGCCTCCACCATTTGTTTTCAATAGATTTCCCTACTATTATCGCGGGGTGGAGCAGTTCGGTAGCTCGTCGGGCTCATAACCCGAAGGTCGCAGGTTCAAATCCTGCCCCCGCAACCAATTAACTTTTTAATGAGAATTATTATGGAACTGTGGTGTAGAGGCCTAACATGCCTGCCTGTCACGCAGGAGATCGCGGGTTCGAATCCCGTCAGTTCCGCCATTTTCACAAAGTTACATTACCCTGTTGGGAGCCATTAGCTCAGTTGGTAGAGCACCTGACTTTTAATCAGGGTGTCGAAGGTTCGAGTCCTTCATGGCTCACCATTCATGCACTTATACGTCATGAATATAATTGTATTGCGGACGTGGCTCAGCGGTAGAGCATCGCCTTGCCAAGGCGAGGGTCGCGGGTTCGATTCCCGTCGTCCGCTCCATATTTGCGCCCTTAGCTCAGCTGGATAGAGCGTTTGACTACGAATCAAAAGGCCGGGAGTTCGAATCTCTCAGGGCGCGCCATTAACTTCATAAGCCGGTGTGGCGGAATTGGCAGACGCGCGCGACTCAAAATCGTGAGGGAAACCGTGGAGGTTCGAGTCCTCTCACCGGCATCTATTTCGGGATGTAGCTCAGCTTGGTAGAGCACCTGGTTTGGGACCAGGGGGTCGCATGTTCAAATCGTGTCATCCCGATTCAAAAGAAAGTCGCTGGAAGCAGCGGCTTTTTTGTTTATGTTATTATCTTTTGTATAATTCAGTAATCTTTAGGTCACACTAACACAAAAAGTGGGACGGAAGGGATTACTGTGAAGCGATTAAGTTGGAAAAAACAGATGAAACGGCGCTGGAAACAGTGGAGAAGAGCAGTGTGGGCATGTACTATTTTTAGTGCGGCTTGTTTACTGGCAGGTTTGGGCGTTCTGTTTTCGAATCATATGCAGGCTATGCTGTCGCAACCACTGGCTACTCCCGTTATGGCAGAGGTGGAAATGAAGGAGTTATCATATAGCCCGACCGAAGACCGCTCCCCACAGATGCAGCTATTGCAAAGTATTCGTGCTTCGGGTATAAGCAGGAAGACCCGTTTGTTAACTACCTACGTATGTGGCACGGAGACCACTTCCTTGGGAACGTTAAGTTCAAAGCAGCTGGAAAATTTGCTGAAGCAACATCCCGATTGGAAGGGAAGGCTTAATACTAAAGGAGAAGTGTGGCTGGAGCGCAGAGTGGAAGATTTGTCGGAGTCATGCAAAGAGCGCGCATATATGGGCTTAAGCACTGATGGGCAGCTTACACTGTTTGAAGGGCTACCTAAAAAGGAAAAAGTAATTCGTACCTTTTTTCAATTGGATATAGGGTCCATGGAGACGGCCTTGCCGGAAGGGGTATATAAACAACTTCAGCAGGGAATCCGTGTACAGGATATAAATGAGTATAACAGTGTAATCTCCACTTTTAGTGATTTTGCAGTGGAGCGAACACAGAGGGTATTAAAGCAGCATTATTGATTACACCAAGTACGGAGACGTTAGGCTTTGCCCACGAGGTGAGGTTTGTAGCGTCTCTTTTTATGTTTTCACTCATGGTTAAACTTTTTCCTCTATTAGATACAAAGTTTTGTTATAATAAAAAGAACGACACATATGTTCGCTTTATATGGGATTTGGTCATGTATATTGACGATAGTGCTGGCTGTTGGTTAGTTACGTCATGTTTGAGCGATAGGGGAGAGATTTTTTTGCGTTTTCTAGGAATTGATCCGGGTATTGCCATTGTGGGCTTCGGATTTGTAGACAAGGTTGGTAGTAAGGTGGTTCCTGTGCAGTATGGCTGCATCCAGACGGAGGCACACACCCCCGAAGAAGACAGGCTGCTTCATGTATATGAAGGCATGTTGCAATTAATTGATAAGTATAAGCCGGATGCGGTAGCATTGGAGAAGCTCTTTTTTAATCGCAACGTTACAACGGCTATGTCCGTAAGTCAGGCACGTGGAGTGCTGGTATTAGCTGCCAAACAACGTAATTTGCCTATAGGGGAATACACGCCGATGCAGGTAAAGCAGGCTATTGTAGGGTATGGCAAGGCGGAGAAGAAGCAGGTACAGGAGATGGTTAGAATGTTTCTAAAGCTCCAGGCTGTGCCCAAACCGGATGATGTAGCGGATGCTTTGGCAGTGGCTATTTGTCATGCGCATTCCTATGGACTAAATTCAAAATTAAATGAGGTATTACGAAAATGATAGATTTCTTGCGTGGATCTGTAGCTCACTTGGAAAATGAATATGTCGTTTTGGATGTGCATGGTGTAGGGTATCGGGTATTTTGTCCCAATCCTTACGCGTTCGCCAAAACGGAAGGACCGGTGGTTATTTACACTCATCATCATGTAAGGGAAGATGCTATTTTACTGTTTGGGTTTGCAACCCGTGAGGAGCAGCAATTATTCCGTAAACTGATCGATGTATCTGGTATTGGACCGCGTGTGGCACTTGGGATTTTGGGAGGCGGTACGCCTGCTCATGTGGTGACGGCGATTTATCAGGAGAATATCACATTTCTCACCAAATTACCGGGAATTGGTAAAAAGACGGCACAACGTATGATTCTAGATTTGAAAGACAAGCTGGACGGTATTGGGGCGTTGGGAATGGCTACCGGATTGTTTGCGGAGCCTGTTGTAGAAGAAGGCCAAGGTTCGTATTGGAGTGAGGCGCGTGAAGCGCTTAAGGCGCTCGGTTACACGGATGCTGAACTAGATAAGGTATGGAGCAAAATGAAGAAAGATGCGAAACCTGATGATTCAGCTGATATTTTGATGAAACGGGCTTTGCAACTGTTGTTTGCCGGATAGGACGCTGATGTCCGTGGATAGGATTCTGGTAAAAAGAGGAGCGATGGAATATGGATGACCGGATTATTTCCGCCAATTTGATGATGGAAGACCAGACGGCGGAGTTAAGCCTTCGCCCCCGTTATCTAAATGAATATATCGGGCAAAATCAGGTTAAGGAAAATCTGAAAGTATATATTGAAGCAGCCAAGATGCGTAAAGAAGCATTGGACCATGTATTATTGTACGGACCGCCTGGATTGGGTAAAACCACGCTGGCTAACATTATCGCCAATGAGTTGGGGGTTAATTTACGTACGACTTCAGGCCCTGCAATTGAAAGACCAGGAGATTTGGCAGCATTGCTAACCAATCTTCAAGAGGGTGATGTTTTGTTCATTGATGAGATTCATCGCCTTCATCGTACAGTGGAAGAAGTTATGTATCCGGCGATGGAAGATTTTGCACTGGACATTATGATTGGCAAAGGTCCGAGTGCACGTTCGGTGCGTTTGGATTTGCCTCCCTTTACTCTTATAGGTGCTACTACACGCGCTGGGTTGCTCTCTGCGCCATTACGTGACCGGTTTGGCGTTATTAGTCGGTTAGAGTTTTATACGACAGACGAGCTGGCTTACATCGTGTCTAGGAATGCGGATATTATGGAAATTGAGATTGTCGGGGACGCGGCGGAGGAAATTGCATTGCGTTCACGGGGAACACCGCGGATTGCCAACCGACTGTTAAAAAGGGTACGTGATTTTGCCCAAGTGGCTGGAGACGGTATTATTCATTCAGAGTTGGCTGCTGAGGCACTAAGGAGACTTCAAATAGATCCACTCGGGCTGGATGAAATTGATCATAAAATGCTTAAGGCTATGATTCATTCATTCCGGGGCGGACCTGTAGGATTGGACACTATTGCTGCGACCATTGGCGAAGAGAGCCAGACGATTGAGGATGTGTACGAGCCTTATTTGTTACAAATTGGTCTTTTACAAAGAACACCTCGGGGACGAACAGTGACTCCGACGGCATATGCTCACCTTGGAATTCCAATGCCAATAGACCCACGGTGACTAGAAAACCATGGTGCACTTTTAAAAATCATTGAATGCTATTCGAAAGTATGACGATATGAAATGGATAGACAGATAAATTGAGGTAAGAAGTGTGTAAGTCCGATTCGAGCGGGTTCAAAATTTGGTTTATTCCACCGATGTATCTAAAGGGAAATACGCAGATCGAGATCCGATAAATCATGTAATAAAAGTGCTAGTCAGCTAGAATTGGGGGAGCTAGAAATGAGTGGAGAAACATTGAACCGAAAAAAAACTTTCGGAGCGTGGACAGGCGGCTTCAAACGAGCAGCAGTTATTATGGTATTAGCTACAGCTTGCATACCTTGGTCTTCGGGTGTTCACGCTGCTGCCGCCCAAGAAGATATTCGTGTAGTGATCTTTGCGGATCTAGGTAGCAAATATAAAGCGACAGTCCCCGCTGTAACTTTGAAATCATCAGGAAGCCTGAGTGTCGGCCAGAACAGTGGGGGCAGCTTTCAGGCTTGGATGGGACTGCCGGACAGTACGGCTCGTTTTAGTGTAGACAGCTATCGAGTGAAGGTACTTGAAGGAAATGAAGCGGCTGCGATAAAAGCGGCCCAAGCCCTGCAAAAGACTGATGATAAACCTACTGTTTTTATCGGCTCAAAAAACGGTAGCTCTGTCTATCAAGTGTATGCGGGATTATATGCTAGTGAACAGTCGGCACAGGCTGCTGTGCAGCGGATTTCCTCAGCAACCGGAGCACAGGCCGAAGTTAAGGGAAACAAACATTGGTCGACGGGAAGCTACGGAACCGAGCAGGAGGCTAATCTTGTTCGCACGACTATTGCTGCCGCAGGCTTTGATGCTTTTACAGTAATTCAATCAAGAGGCCAGTACGCTGTATGGGTTGGAGAAGAAAGTAATGACAGCAAGCTGTCGGCCTTGAAAACAGAGCTGGAGAGCAAGCAGCCCAGACTCACCCTTTCCAAGGTGAACACTACTCAAACTGGTCTGATTCTAAGACAGGAAGCAGGAGTAACGACAGGCTCACAGGCGATGTCTCATTACATGCTAAGTGGCTCTAATAACAGCAAGGTAATTGTCAACGGCGGTAATAATGGAATCCAAGTGGTCGAAAGATCACAGCGTACATATCGCGGCGACATGGAGATTGGCATGACGTCAGGACAGCTGGCGCTTGTAAATGAAGTCCCTTTGGAGCAGTATTTGTATTCCGTAGTAGGAGCAGAGGTCTATTCTTCATGGCCAGATGAAGCGCTCAAGGCTCAAGCGGTAGCTGCTCGCAGTTATGCGCTTGCCCAAGGCAATCGGTTTCAGATCGGCAATGTGGTAGATGGCACCCTAAGCCAAGCTTACAACGGTAAGAGCTCAGAACATGCGAATGTCAATGAGGCTGTAGATGCAACAGCTGGTGAAGTTATTAAGAGTGGCGGCAAAGTGGTCGAAGCTGTATTCTCTTCTAATGCGGGCGGTGTGACAGCAGATGCTTCCGAGGTGTGGAATAGTGGTGGTGAAGCGTTTGCGAGCGTGGACAGCTCGGGAGATACTTCGGCACAAAAAGGAGCACAAGAGTGGTATCACGTACTTCTCTCCAGTGGCAAGACAGGCTATATTCGCGAGGATAATGCTAAGGAGCTGGAGGGAGTCACAGAAGCAGGGTTAGACAAAATAACCGTCACTGCGGAAAATACAAATGTGCGTCCTATTCCCCAAATCCAATCAACGGTTACACCCGTAGCAAAGGCGCAGCCGGGCGAAGAGATGATTGTTTTGGAAAAGGTGCCTCAGTCCGGAGACTATGCATGGGTTAGAGGTCCCTTTACAGCAGCTCAAATTGCTAAGTCCTTGCAAGGAAAAATAACTGGCACGGTACCATCCTCTATTAATCACCTTGATGTCACCAAACGAGGTCCGTCAGGGCGAGTATTGGAGGTTGAAGCAGATGGCACTCCTTTAAAAGTGAAATATCCGGACATGTATCGCTCAGCGATGGGGGGACTGCCGAGCACATTGTTTGATATTGCGAGTACCGGCAGTTATACTGTATTAGGCGCTGATGGAGCTACTACTCATGTAAGCGGCACACAAGGCACCCAAATTCTGTCTGCATCTGGCACCAGCACTTCAAGTGGTAACGGGGTAGTCGTCATGAATGAAGATCGCCATGCACGAGTCATCGACAAAACGCAAAGCTTTATTTTTACAGGTAAAGGGAATGGTCATGGCTTGGGCTTATCACAATGGGGGGCCAACGGTTTGGCAGAGCAGGGGTATGATTACAAGAAAATTTTGCAACACTATTACAAAAATGTGGATATAGTTAAGGACTGACCAATATATGAACGTAAACGACTACGATTTTGAACTACCTGAAACATTAATTGCACAGACGCCTTTGCTTGAGCGGACCGCTTCTAGATTACTGACGTTAGACAAAAACAACGGCGAAGTGGGACATCATACATTTTCGGATATTGTGCAGTATCTTCAGCCAGGGGATACGCTGGTTCTGAATGATACCAGGGTAATTCCTGCACGTTTGTTTGGCATCAAGCAAGACACTGGGGCTAAGGCCGAGGTTCTGCTGCTTAAACAACTGGAGGGAGACCGATGGGAAGCATTGGTGAAACCCGGCAAAAAGCTGAAAAAGGGAGCTGTTATTGTTTTCGGTGATGAGCTGAAGGCAGTTATTGAGGAAGAAGGAGATATGGGCGGAAGGGTACTTTCATTTTCATATGATGGTATTTTTCAGGAGATTCTGGATCGCTTGGGGCAGATGCCGCTTCCTCCGTATATCAAGGAACAGCTGGATGATCGTGAGCGGTATCAAACCGTTTATGCTCGGCACGAAGGTTCTGCTGCGGCACCAACGGCAGGGTTACATTTTACAGAAGAATTACTGGACCAAATTAAAGAGAAGGGCGTTACGGTTGCCTTTATCACACTTCATGTCGGTTTAGGGACGTTCAGACCGATGTCGGTGGATACGATTGAAGAACATGTTATGCATGAAGAATACTATTCATTGTCACAGGAAACGGCAGATGTACTCAATGCAACCAAGGCACGCGGTGGGAGAGTCGTGGCAGTGGGAACAACAAGTTGCCGAACGCTGGAGACGGTGGGCAATAACTTCGTAGATGGTGTGCTACAGGCCAGCAGTGGCTGGACACAGATTTTTATTTATCCAGGCTATGAATTCCGTGTGGTGGATGCAATGATTACGAATTTCCATTTGCCTAAGTCCACCTTGGTTATGCTGGTCAGCGCACTAGCTGGCAGAGAGAATATTATGCATGCTTACCAGGAGGCGATTGACCAAAAATATCGGTTCTTTAGCTTCGGGGACGCTATGTTCATTTATTAATTAAGGATGGTAGAGAAAATATGGCACCAGCAATAAGATACGAACATATTAAGACCTGCAAGCAATCAGGAGCACGTCTGGGGCGTGTACACACCCCCCACGGAGTTATTGAGACTCCAACCTTTATGCCTGTGGGAACTCAAGCAACTGTTAAAACGATGAGCCCTGAGGAACTGAAAGCGATGGATGCTCAAATTATTTTGAGTAATACGTACCATCTGTTTCTTCGTCCTGGTCATGATATTGTCCGTGAAGCGGGCGGACTGCACAAGTTTATGAATTGGGATCGTCCTATTTTAACAGACAGCGGCGGATTCCAAGTGTTTTCCTTAAGTGAAATGCGTAAAATTTCAGAGGAAGGTGTTCATTTTCGCTCTCATTTAAATGGAGATAAGAAGTTTCTTTCTCCGGAAGTGGCGATGGAAGTCCAAAACTCACTTGGCTCGGATATTATGATGGCCTTCGATGAATGTCCACCGTTTCCGGCTGAGTATGAATACGTGAAAAAGTCACTGGAACGTACCAGCCGTTGGGCTGAGCGTTGTTTGGAGGCACATGCGCGTCCTCATGATCAAGGTCTGTTCGCCATTGTACAAGGAGGCATGCATGAAGATCTGCGTAAGCAAAGTGCGGCAGATTTGACTTCCATGGATTTCCCGGGGTATGCTATTGGTGGACTGAGTGTAGGTGAACCTAAGCATTTGATGTATGAAGTGCTCGATTATACGGTTCCTCTGCTTCCTACCAACAAACCACGTTATCTGATGGGCGTAGGTTCGCCGGATGCTTTGATTGAAGGCTCCATTCGTGGTGTGGATATGTTCGACTGTGTACTTCCAACCCGAATTGCTCGCAATGGGACAACGATGACAAGTCAAGGACGTCTTGTCGTTCGGAATGCGAATTATGCAAGCGATTTTGGCCCGCTTGATCCGGCTTGTGATTGCTACACTTGTCGCAATTATTCACGTGCTTACTTGCGACATTTAATTAAAGCAGATGAAACCTTCGGGCTCCGACTGACAACGTATCATAACTTGCATTTCTTAATACAATTGATGCGTAATGTCAGACAAGCGATTATGGATGACAGGCTGCTTGATTTCCGCGATGAATTTTTTGAGCAGTACGGTCTTCATGATAATGATAAAGGCTTTTAAGTTTTAGGGGAGAGTATACGAAAGGGGGATTTAATGTGTTTCATTTTGCTACAGCTGCGGCTGCACCTGGTGGAGCTGGCGGACTTTTTCAAATGATCTGGCCACTGGCTCTGATGTTTGTAATCTTCTATTTCTTGCTGATTCGTCCGAATCAGAAAAAACAAAAGCAGCGTCAATCGATGCTTCAAGCTTTGAAAAAGGGAGATAAAGTAATTACAATCGGAGGTCTTCACGGTACAATTGTGGAGATTACGGACGATGTGGTTGTTTTGCGTGTGAATGATGTGACAAAGCTGACCTTTGACCGCAGTGCAATTAGTAATGCGATTGCAAAAGACACTGCAACTGAGGAAGTTGTTTCTAAATCGTAATATGCGATTGTAATGCAAAAACCGAGCCTTAGAGGAGGCTCGGTTTTTTTGTGTTGCATACATGTCGACTTACTTGCTGAAGTTAATGCCAAACATCCCGCCACCTGCTCCTATGACAAACGCGATTCCTAAGTGCATTAGGTCTTTACCGTTCATGCCTGCATCCAATGCCAAAAAACCGACTAGAAGAACGATTAGTCCATACAGAATGCCTGTAATACCGCCTTGATACCAGCCTTTGTTCGTGGATCTTTTACCGGCGACGAAGCCGCCAGATAGCATGGCGAATGCGTGGACGATGTACGTATACAATGATAAATCCTGTTCTTGCATCTGTGTCATCCACAAGAGTATTGAAAGAATCAATGCGCCAAACAGCATCCATGCAAAGGCATAAAATAAGCCGGATAAAATGGGATGGGCCAGACGAAACGAACACCAGCGGCGAATGAGCTCCATGGATAATTCCTCCTGTACCAAGGTTTGAACTATTATCATTCTATGGCCAAGCTTCCCGGGTTAGTACCAAGTCGTAAGCAGTCTTTCTCTTTATTTCAATAATTTAGCCTTTTGTTTTTTGTATGAGCCAAGTGAGGAACGGTCAGAATACGTGTACAATGAACGGCTAATGTCTTGTCGCAAGTACAGGAGAGGAGGCGAACTATTGAGTCACGATATTTTTGCTCATATTTTTCGGACGCTGCTCATGTATTTTATTGTATATCTGGTGATGCGCTTGATGGGTAAAAGGGAGATCGGAAAACTGTCTGTTTTCGATCTCGTCATATCCATTATGATTGCGGAAATTGCTGTGTTCAGCCTGGAGGATATAAAACGTCCACTTTATGAAGGGTTGATTCCTTTAGGAGTGCTGTTAATTTTGCAAATCGGGATTTCCTATTTCAGTCTGAAAAGTCGGCGTCTGCGCTTACTATTTGATGGTAGGCCCAGTGTATTGTTCTCCAATGGACAACTAAACAAGGACGAAATGGCGAAGCAGCGTTATAACTTAGATGACTTGCTGTTACAACTTCGTGAACAAAATATAGAAAGTTTGGACGAGGTTGAATATGTCATTCTGGAAACAACAGGTAAACTCACGGTGATTAGCAAGGATATTTACGATGGCGCTAAACGCGAAAAAATAAAGCAGGAACAAAGCGAGAATGATTTGATAAGCAAAGAGCACCAGGAAAATAGAGTCCACCCTTCTCCACAAATCGGTGGAAAGTTTAGATATGAGGGACTGCCGATTCCATTAATTATGGATGGCAAGGTGCTGGATCGAAATTTGGAACGGATGGATATGAACCGTTTTTGGCTTAAAAATCAGATTCAAGCGAAGGGACACAAAGATTTTAAGGATGTTTTCTTATGCTCGGTCAACCATAGAGGGGATGTATATATTACACCGCCGGTCTATGGAGAATCTTCAGATTAAGCTTTTTTTATGCTTTAAACCATCTTCTCAGGATTGGAATGCGTGTGAGGTTGTCCCAGTCGATCATTTTGATCAAGGTCATCAGGAAAAGGTACAGAATAATTCCCAAGCCTGCGGCAAAAATAAACTGGAGCCACATTTGATCGAAAATCGTTAAATGTCTGTAGGTATATAATACCGCTGCCGCCATAATGATCATGCCTATCCCGGTTTTCCAGAAGTCAAGTAAACGTACACGAAAGCGAAGCAGTCTGCTGACACTGAAGCCATGTAGGAGGGTAACGATAGCACTGTTAATACAGATGGCGATGACAGCTCCGTAGATACCGTACTGAGGCTGGGAAGCAAGCCATACAATCAGCCCAATTTTGATAATGGCTCCGACAAAGGTGTTCAATAAGGCGCTTCCAGGACGGTCTAACGCCTGAAGTGCTGCCTGAAGCGGGGCCTGAATGTACATAAAAAGTGCAAAGGGCGCCATGAGTTTAAGCATGCCCGCAATATCGCCATTATTGTAGAGCAGCAGACACAGCGGCTCTGCTAATACATACATAATTACGGCAAATGGCGCTCCTGCGACTAAAGCAAGACGAAGCGATTGATGCAAACGTTTGTGAATGGCGGTAATATGCCCTTTTGCTGCTGCTTCGGATAACGAAGGCACGAGTGAAACAGCCAGCGAACTGGTAAGGGCTCCAGGTAGTAATAACACAGGAATAACCATGCCTTGCATGGCTCCATATTGTGCAGTTGCCACGCCAGTTGCAATGCCTGCTACGGCGAGGCTACGCATGCATAAGATAGATTCGAGCAAATAAGATAAGGAACCGACAAGCCTTCCAGCAGTAACGGGAACGGAAATCGACATAAGACGTGACAAAACGGATGATTGCTCGGTATGAACTTCTGAAGGTAAAGGCGCCTTCGGTTGAAGAATGTGATCTTTTCGCTGGTTCCAGGCGTATTGCCACAGCAGCACAACCATGCCAATGAATTCACCCGCCAAAGCACCAAGCATTGCACCCGCAGCAGCGTAGGCTACCCCATGGGGAAGTAACAAGTAAGCAAACCAAATGACGCAAAAAATGCGCATGACGGTTTCCGCAATGGAGGAGCTTGCGGAAGGGATCATATTTTGTTTTCCTTGAAAATAGCCCCTATAAGCTGAGGAAACAGCAACAATGACAATCATTGGGCTCATACTCACGAATGTATAATACACACGGCTGTCGGTCAGGAGATGGCTTGTGATCCAAGGTGCAAACACAAGACAGATTGCCATGGCGATCAGGCTGAGTGTAATGGTGAAGCGCAAGCTAGTGTGCAAAATACGCCGCGACATTTCGGGTTGCCCCGCCGTCTCAGCTTCAGCTACAAGCTTGGCTACCGCAAGAGGGATGCCGCCGGTAATAAGAGTCACTAGTACAATAAAAAAGGGATACCCCTGCTGGTACAAGCCGACTCCTTCGGGGCCGATGATACGCGGGAGTGCGATTCGGGGAATAAAACCCAGTAGCCGATTGATGATTCCCGCTGCCAATAAAATAATTGCTCCATGAATGAATGTCTGCTTTTTCAATCGCAACTCCCTCTTCCCCAAAATGAAATTCTGCGTCTATGTGTTTCTTTAGAAGATATGCTGAACCTGTCCATGTTCATGACAAGCTTTTCAGCTTAGAAACAAGGTGATCCAGACTACAAGAGGGAGAGTGGTGAATTCTGCTATTGACGAGCGAAATGAATGCATATATTGTTGATTTACGGCTATTTTTCGATGAAAAGAAGGGTTTTCCAAGATCAGGACAGAAATGTTCTATAAAGCAGTCAATAACCCCGCTAATTGCTGATCTGCGGAACCGATAGTCGCTGGGAGGAGGAACGACCATCGTGGGTATGGAAGAGCTGGATGAGCAGGATTGGGATGACGCAATTGAGATACTCTGTCAAAGTAAGGCAGACGAGCTGATCCTTGTAGGTTATGAACATGTCACCAGTAAGGACGTGTGGAATTGCGTCAGCCATAAATATGAAAAGGAGGGTATTCCTCCACTGCACAAGCTCGTTAACGATATACTTTCCCTTAAAGCGACGAGCTTTATGAACTATTTGACGATGTCCGCATTACGGGGCTCCACTTTCGAATAGAAGGGGGTCTTTTTTTGCGTTCAAATTGACTGCTTTTTGAGGGGTAGCTATAATAGGAATATTGAGAATGAAAGGGGAACATGGGACGGAATGAAAAGAATTCTAAGTTTCATCGTGGTCGTGCTCATAACTACTGGTGTTATGGTCGGGACAAGCCCGGGCCTACTAAAAAGTTTAAAACTAGGCCTCGATTTAAAGGGAGGCTTTGAAATTTTATATGAAGCCCAGCCTTTGGAAGCCGGGCAGCGTGTAACCAGCCAGTCTCTGATACAAACAGCACAAAGCTTGGAGAGACGTATTAATGCGCTTGGTACGACTGAGCCGGAAGTAACAACTGAGGGGAGCAATCGTATTCGCGTGCGGCTTGCTGGTGTCTCTAATGAGGCGGAAGTCCGCTCCATGCTGAAAAAACCCGCAGAGTTAACCTTCCGTAGTGCAACGGCAGCAGATGCTAAAAAGCCGGGTCAATACAGCAAAATTGAGCTCCGCGGTAATGATTTTGTGGAGAATGGTGCAGTGGTAGGCTATGATCAGCTGAACAAGCCTGAGATTAGTATCAAAGTAAAAGACAAAGCTAAATTTGCAGAAATCACAAAGCGACTTATGAATAAAGAGTTGGCTATTTTCCTGGATGATGAATTACTGTCTGCACCTACAGTGCGTAGTGAATTGACGGATGGCAGTGCTTCGATTACAGGTAGCTACACACGTGATGAGGCGAACAAGCTAGCAGATACGATCAACCTGGGTGCTCTTCCGCTTAAACTGACGGAAAAATATTCTCAGAGTGTAGGGGCTACACTGGGTCAGCTGTCACTGGATCAGACGATCCGTGCTGGTTTGATCGGCTCGGTCATCATTCTGATCTTTATGATTGCAATGTTCCGTGTACCGGGACTGATAGCTAGCTTCTGTCTCATCGTTCATACCTGGCTGGTGCTTGCGATTTTTTATTTGGGCGGTTTCGTGCTCACACTTCCGGGTATCGCAGCCTTCGTACTCGGGATCGGGATGGCGGTGGATGCCAATATCATTACGTATGAACGGATTAAAGAAGAAATCAAGTCAGGCAAAACGATTCGTTCTTCTGTCATTGCAGGCAGTAAGGCATCGTTCCGTACTGTTATGGATGCCAATATTACGACAATTATAGCGGCAGCCGTCATGTTTGGTCTGGGTACAGGCTCCGTTCGAGGATTCGCTCTCGTGCTCATCGTTGATATTGTCGTGAGTATTTTGACAAATATCTTCTTCTCGCGCTTCTTGCTCAATCTGCTGGTTAAAGCAGATGCTGTGAAGAAGGCCAAGTATTTTGGTGTGAAGGAGAGTGATATCAGTGCGCTTTAATTGGGACTATAAATATGTCAAGATGAGCAAGTGGTTTTACACGTTCTCGATTATTATCACATTGCTTGGTATTTTGAGCTTATCGATATTTGGTTTGAATTACGGGGTTGATTTCCGTTCCGGTTCCAACGTGGATGTTAATTTGACTAAGACAGTTACACAAGAACAGATTCAAGCTTTGCTGAACAAGAACGGGATCGGCAAAGAGGTGGATTATACACCAGGTAAAGAGCGTTTCGGCATTCGTTTTTCACAGGTATTGACGGATCAGCAAGTGAATGAATTCAAAACCTCTTTTAACAAAGAGCTTGATCCGAAAGCATCATTTGAGGTCAATACGGTGGATACGGAAATGGCGCAAGAGCTGGAGCGAAATGCAATCTGGGCGATTTTGCTGGCCTCTGTGGCTATTGCTATCTACATTTCGATCCGGTTTGAATGGCGTTTTGCGGTTGCTGCGATTGTTTCGCTGCTGCATGATGCGTTTCTCGTCATTAGTATATTCTCGATTTTCCGGCTTGAGGTGGATTTGACCTTTATTACGGCTATTCTGACGATTGTCGGTTTCTCCATTAATGACACCGTCGTTATTTTTGACCGTATTCGGGAAAATCTGCGATTTGCAAAGAAAAAGTCCAGAACCGACTTGGAGCAAGTCGTCGATCACAGTATTGCACAGACAATGACGCGTTCACTCGCAACTGTGTTTACAGTGTTTATTGCCTCCGTCTGCCTATTCATTTTTGGCGGCGAGTCCATTCGGATGTTCTCGCTTGCGATGGTTATCGGTTTGCTGTTCGGTGCTTACTCTTCCATCTTCATTGCCAGCCCGCTGTGGGTAGCTTTGAAGGGAAAACAAAAGACGCCAACAACTGGTGGAGCAGCCAAAACTGCAAAGTCTTAAGTTACGCAAATACCAGTAGTATAAATTAAAGAGAAAGCCGCGTCTGCTTGGGCGCGGTTTTCTAAGGTTTTAAGAATTCGGTTATATTGGATTGGAGCTTTATCGGGAAATGGTTAGTTCAGGATTGAGGGGGAAACGTTGTGAATAGCGAACGCAGCCGATCATTAGAAACTGCGGCGTTGAGCGGAATTGTAGGGAATCTCGCGCTGGCTGTTCTAAAGGGAACCGTCGGTTATGCAGCAAACAGCAAGGCGTTGATGGGGGATGCACTGCACACGGCTGCGGATAGTGCTTCCCGTTTGCAGGAGATGCTGTTTTCCAAGGGTGGTGCAGATCACGGAATGCTGGCGCGGTTGCGGAACGGTGAAAAAGTTCGGACGGTTATATCTGTGGTGCTGGCTATTTTAGTGCTGATGAGCGGACTTCAACTAGCTATTTCTGCTATTCGTTCATTAAGCAGTTCGGAACCGCAAGCTCCCGGTTTGTACGCATTAATTACCGTGTTTATTGCTTTGGTGTTGAGAGAAGCGTTGTTTCAGTTTCAATATCGCTACTCGATTAAACACGGCCATAAAGCGGAAGCGGATCGGTACGCTAACCATGAACGGTACTCGCTATATGCATCGCTGATTGCATTGATCGGCATGATCGGTGCAATGACTGGCGAGGCAATGGAATGGCCTGCATTATTATATCTTGATCCAACTGCAGCTTTGCTGGTAGCCTGTCTGGTGCTGCGTAAAGGATATCTAATGGTAATGAATACCGCATACCAGGTGCCTGCACAGCCCTTGCAGGAGGAAGACTCCCAGCGCTTTATGGAGACGATTCAACGGGTATATGGTATTGTAACGGTTGAACACTTACATGCTCAGGAAACGGGTCATTTCATAACAGTGGATGTGACGATAAGTGTTAACCCGCGGATTACGGTGCAGGAGGCGCAGGAAATTGCTGATCGAGCCAAAAATTTACTGTTAGCCCGTTTTCCACAGGTAACTCATGTACAAATGCAGTTCATTTCTTACCAAGCCGGGTATCCTTATAAATCCAATCATGAACTGCCAGATAATGATGCGTCGTCCTTGCTTCAATAAGGCAGGCCGACTATGAAAGAAAGGTGAATAGGATTGCTTCATTCGCAGTACAGATGGAAGACCCCGGAGGTTAACCTGGAAGCGGCTCAACCGTTAACAGAAGAGCTGGGGATTTCACCATTGTTGTCCCGGCTTTTAGTGAACCGGGGCGTCACTACGGCCGGGGAAGCAAACCGCTTTTTGTACGGAAGTGTGGACGATGTACACGACCCATTTCTGCTTCTTGGCATGAAAGAGGCCGTGCCGAGAATTCGCCAGGCTCTGGAGCGCGGCGAGCATATATTAATCTATGGCGATTATGATGCGGACGGTGTATCCAGTACATCATTGATGATTCAGCTTATGCGTTTTCTGAAGGCATCTTATGATATTTACATTCCCCATCGTTCTAATGAGGGATATGGTCTGCATAACCATGCTCTGGATTGGGCACATCAGCAGGGAGTGACGCTGGTCATTACAGTGGATACGGGAATTAGTGCAGTAGAGCAAATTGCTTATGCGACTTCCTTAGGAATTGATGTGATTGTGACTGACCATCATGAGCCGCCTGCTGTGCTTCCCGAGGCTTATACTTTGATCAATCCGAAGCTTCCGGATTGTCCCTACCCGTTTAAAGGCCTTGCAGGCGTTGGTGTTGCCCTGAAGCTGGCTCAGGCGCTGTTGAGTGAAGTACCCGAGGAATGGTTTGAAATCGCCGCTATTGGTACGGTAGCTGATTTGATGCCACTACATGGTGAGAATCGGACGATAGTACGTAGAGGGATTCAATCGATGAGACACACTGCATTCCCAGGGATTCGGGCGTTGCTTCATGTAGCGGGTGTGGAGATATCCACAGTGACTTCGGTCAACATCGCATTTGCATTGGCTCCGCGGATTAATGCGAGCGGGCGTCTGGATCATGCGGGACGAGCAGTTTCCCTGCTGACGACAGAAATAGAGGAGGAAGCAGACCAGCTTGCGCATGCGCTGGATCTGCTCAATCGTGAGCGCCAACAAGTGGTCGAACACATAGTGGAGCAAGCCGAGCAGCAATTAGCATCCAAACTAAATGAAGGCAAGCTTCCATCTGTGATTGTTTTGGCTGGTGAGGGCTGGAATGTTGGTGTCGTCGGAATTGTGGCATCCAAGCTATTGGATCGGTATTATCGTCCGACCATTATTCTGGGCATAGATGCGGAGACAGGCATGTGCAAAGGCTCTGCTCGTTCTATTCCTGCATTGGATATATACAGTGCTCTTACAGATTGCCATGAGCTCATGGAGCATTTTGGTGGACATCCTTCGGCAGCGGGGATGACGCTGTCCCGTGACAATCTGGAATTATTCGAAGAACGGCTTAACTGCTATGCAGGTTCCATTTTGACACCGGAGGATTTTATCCCTATAGCTGAGGCTGATATGGTCTGTCGTCTGGATGAGGTGTCTTTACAAGTGGTTGAAGAACTGGAATTACTTCAGCCTTTTGGGATGGGAAATCCTTCTCCACGATTCATATTACAGGGGCTTCAATTGCGCGAGGCTCGTAAAATGGGACGTGAGAAAAACCATGTGAAGCTACTATTGGAGCAGAATGGTTTATCGTTGGATGCGATTGCCTTCCGACGTGGCGATTTGGCTGATTTTTTACAGCAGCAAACGGACATAGATCTGTTGGGCGAGTTATCAATTAACGAGTGGAACGGTAAACGTTCACTTCAGCTGATGATGCAGGATATTCGTGTGCAGGCTCCGCAAATTTTTGATTATCGTGGAGTATCGGACCCACTTGCCGAACTGGAGCGAGGGCTGAGGATCTTCCATCCAAGCTTAGAGGAACGAAAGAATGATGTTGCGGTGTTGATCCATCCGTCATCCCGGCTTCGGACATCGAGCTCCGTGGGCGCTGAATCCTTATGGTTATACGATAAAGATGGCAGCGTTACTCCTAGTGATGGTCGAAAAGATACACAGCACTCTGTGAAGTCGCTGTTCGTACTGGAGCCGCCAGATACACCCGAGCAGTTTCATGCATTATGGTCTACCTTTGAGAATGTAGAGAACGTGTTTCTTCTTCATTCGATCAGTGAGCGTGGCGGCCGGCTCGTGAGCCCCGATAGGGAGCTGTTTAAGCGTATTTACATTGTGCTTTCTCGAATGGGAACACAGCTAATTGATGAAAAAGCAATGCTACCTGCTCTTAGCAGGCAGTGCTCGTGTTCAGTGCGCATGTTATCCAAAGTATTGGACATCTTCGAGGATCTTGAATTTTTGACTCGTACAGATGGTCAATTTCGTTTTGTATCCAATCCGCCCAAGCGGGATTTAACTGCTTCTCCGCGCTATCAGGAATTGTACAATATGGCTGAGATGGAGCGGTATTTACTGGATGCGGACACCACCCAGATGACGAGCTGGATCATGTCGCTTATGAAAGGTGCGTCTTGAGATATTACCTTGCAGTTTTGTAAAATGTATATACTAATTAGAAGTTTACAGTAGGAGGAACTAAGTTGGACTACAAAGAATATATTCGGGTAATTTCCGATTTTCCACAACCAGGGATTAGTTTTAAGGACATTACGACCCTAATGAAAAATGGTGAACTGTATCGCAAGGCGATCAACGATATGAAGGAACTGGTATCTGATTTAAAAATTGATTTGATTGCAGGTCCGGAAGCACGTGGATTCGTTGTTGGTGCACCTCTGGCTTATGCGCTTGGTGTTGGTTTTATTCCCATCCGTAAGAGTGGCAAGCTGCCTGGAGAAACCATTGAGGAAGCATACGGTTTGGAATATGGTAAGGATACTCTGGCTATGCATAAGGATGCGATTGAGCCGGGGCAAAATGTTCTGATTGCTGATGATCTGCTTGCTACAGGCGGAACCATCGCTACGTCCGTTAACTTGGTACGCCAACTTGGTGGCAATGTGGCAGGGGCTGCCTTTCTTATCGAGCTGTCTGACCTCAACGGACGGGCGAAGCTGCCTGACGTAGATGTATTCACCCTAATTAAGTACTAAGTGTTTAGAAACCGGGGTTTCCCGGGAAATATTTATACATGGATTACCTAAATAGTCCGATGGAACATCTCTTTATCTAAAGAGTTGCTCCATCGGACTATTTTTTGATTGTAATTAAATTGAATTATCTTATTGTAACAAATTACCACGGGGTTTATTGGAAAATAGTTATAAAAAAATAAAATAAATGTCGATAAAAGTGTAAAAAGAAACAGAGGTGGATATACATTGGGTATATTTCAATTTAAGAGTTTACAAGCACGGACACTTTCTACCTTGGTTCCGTTAGTACTTATAACGCTGATTTTAATCAACTTTTTGTCTTATTTTTTTGCCAAACAGAAGCTGGATACGGAAATAAGCCAAAATGCTACTCATTCCTTGTCGAGGGCTCAAGCAGATATTGCAGCTAACGTAGATCGTCATGCTTTGCTTGTTTCGATGCTGACTAAGAGTGCGGAACAACTGGGAACAGAAATGAACATTGAGGGCTATGGACGACTCTTTGAACAAGAGCTGACATTAAATGATATGACTTACGGGTTAGGGATTTATTTTGCTAAAGATGCGTATGACCCAGGAGTGACATACCGTTCAATATATGTGCATAGAGACGGCGAGCTAGTCAAGCAATCGACTGAATATGACGATCCGCAATATGACTATTTAACGCAGCCTTGGTATACAGAAGCCGTGGAACGTGGTAAAGACATAAATTTCACAGAGCCTTTTTACGATAGCAAGCTGAACATCAATATGATTACGGCAGGGAAAGCATTTTACGACAGGGAGGGGAAACTATTAGGTGTCATTACAGGCGACCTAAACATGACGAGTATCCAGACGTATATTGAAAAAATGAAGTTTGGTACTCAAGGTAGTGCGATCTTAGTGGATAAGAATGGAGCCATTCTGTCATCCGGTCTTCAGTCCTTAAAAGCAGGCGAGCCGTTAAAAAACACGATGAATGCGGAAGCAGCACAATCTATTCAAAGTGGTATGTCTAGACAACTATCCGTACCCATTGATAATGAGGATTACCGGATAATGTACGAAACACTCCCACAAACCGGATGGAAAATCGGTGTATTACTGCCAGAATCGGATTTGAATCGCTCTGCGAATGAAATGCTTAAACTTCTGCTGATTGTTAGTGTTATAGGTATTTTACTAATTATAGGAGCGGTATTGATTAACAATTCAGGCATGATCAAAGAGATTAAAAAAATTAGGCAGATGACCAATCGTATGGCACTTGGTGATTATACCGTTGAATTACCACATCATCGTAAAGATGAATTTGGCCAAATGGCTGATGGGATCAATAAGGTGATTGTTGCAACCAGAGGAATGGCATCACGCTTGAGCGAAGAGTCAGGTGTAATCTCAGGTGTATCTTTAAAAATATCTCAGGAGATTTCCGGAGCGACTAAAGATGCGCACCATAATGCAGGAGAACTGGCGCAGGTAAAGGAAGGGGCAGAGCTTCAGTTGACCGCAGCAGCAGAAAGTGCGACTGCGATGGAAGAAATGGCTGTTGGCATACAGCGTATTGCTGAATCTATACAGCATGTATCCGAGGCTACCACTGAAATTGAACAAAAGGCCCAACAAGGAAATGAACGGTTAAACGTGGTCAGCCAAGGAATGCATAAAGCGAAAATGTCTATGGATGAGGCAGGCAGGGTAGTAAGCTCGTTAAATGAGCGGTCCGCTCAAATTGGCAGCATTATTGGAATGATTCAGGATATTAGTGGGCAGACCAAGTTGCTGTCGCTGAATGCTTCCATTGAAGCCGCTCGTGCTGGGGAGCATGGCCGAGGGTTCGCTGTAGTGGCTTCAGAAATCGGAAAGCTGGCCGTAAACGTAAGCGAGTCTGCGGAGCAAATTACAAATCGAATTCGAGCCATGCAGGAAGAAACCAAATTCGCTTTGGAAGGAATGCAGCAGGGGGCTCTGGAGATGGATGAAGGCGTATCTATTTTACGTGAGGTGGAAGAACGTTTTATTGCGATGAATCAAGATATTCAGCAGGTGGCGATAGAAGTGCAGGAGGTCTCATCTGCCTCTGAAGAAATGTCGGCAGGCTCAGAAGAAGTTGCTGCATCTATTGGTTATCTTGCAAATATTGCGAAAGCTTCAGCTGAACGTACAGGCCAAGTCTCGGAACGATCCGAACGGCAGTTAAAGGATCTGGGAGGTCTGGACAGTTCCGCCAAGTCACTTACAGGTGTTTCCGATACGCTTAATCAGGTCGTATCCCGTTTTCGTGTGTGATATCTTATTTTAAAAATAAATAAAAAAGCCGTGCATAAAAAGACGCCGTTCCAGGTAAGAAGGATACTTACACGCTTGTCTATACAGCCTGAGCGTGTTCATCCATAACTAACATGGAGCGGCGTTTTAAAATTGAAAAGTAGATATTAATCTGGTGTTTTTTCAGTTAAAGGTTCCTGCGTTTTATCATTCGACCAGCCGAGCACATCAACCAGCTTGAAGAACAAACTCAGAATAATACCGATGATTGTCGCCAGGGCCATACCTTTCAAGGTGACCGCACCCCAAGTGAGCGTAGTACCGCTGATTCCGACCACAAGCACGATGGTAGCGAGCAGCATGTTAGTTGGCTTGGCGAAATCAACTTTTTGCTCGACGAAGATTCTAAGACCAGAGGCAGCGATCACACCGAATAATAGTAAGGATACGCCACCCATAACTGGAGACGGAATATTAGAAACAATCGCTGAGAACGTACCCGAGAAGGACAACAGAATGGCAATAACAGCCGCTCCGCCAATAACCCATACAGAGTACACTTTAGTTAATGCCATAACACCGATATTTTCACCATAAGTCGTATTAGGTGTAGAACCAACAAAACCGGAAATGATGGTAGAAATCCCGTTACCCAGCAAAGAGCGGTGGAGACCAGGATCTTTGGACAACTCACGTCCGACGATGTTGCTCGTCACTAGCAAGTGACCAATATGCTCTACGATGACGACCAGAGCAACCGGAAGAATCGTCAGCATAGCCGAAGCATTAAAGGTTGGAGTGGTAATTGCGGGATGAGCGAACAAAGGAGCGTCCGCAATAGCCTGCGTATTGACCATACCCATGAAATAAGCAAGCACATAGCCCACCACGATACCGATTAGAATATGAATGATTTTGGCAAATCCGCGAAACAACACCGCACCCAGAACAGTAACACCGAGCGTAACGAGGGAAAGGGTGATCGTTTTGGGATCTGGCGTCCAGGCTTTAGTAGGATCGGCATTAATAATGCCTGCCATGCCTGCAGCAACCGGAACCAGTTCCAGACCAATCAAGGCTACGATTGATCCCATGACAGCTGGTGGAAAAACGATGTCTAGCCAACGTGTCCCGGCGTATTTGATTACCAGTGCGACGAGACAGAAAATAATACCTGTAACGATGAAAGCACCCAGGGCCATTGCATAGCCATTGCTGCCAGGGTTACTTTTAAGCACAAGACTGACAGGAGCGATAAAAGCGAAGCTGGAGCCGAGATAGGCAGGGATTTTGCCACGGCAGATCCATATGTACAACAATGTTCCGATACCGTTCATGAGCAAAATCATGCCGGGATCGACGCCAAAAATATTGGGCACCAGCACGGTGCTGCCAAACATGGCAAACAAATGCTGTACGCTGAGCAGGATCCCAGGTCCTGCTGGAAGCTTTTCATTAACTTGAATTTCGCGTTGCAACGCAGTTCACTCCTTAGTTCTTTCAATTATTCTTATATACATTAATTACTTTTCGTAATTTTTTCAATATAATTCGTTTCATTTCGTCAACAATCCTGATTTTACTTAACCATGTGTGACAAAATAATGCGACAGTGCCAAACCTGTAATAGTTGACGTGTGGCGTGCTAAGCGTCATAATTGTAGGAAATCACTTTTAAAAGGGAACCTTTGCGCGACATTGATCGGCGGGTTCCATTTTGCATAGAAAGGACACGGAATAGAGCAGAATGGGGATAGAGCAATTACTTAAAAAGGCCGGGGCCTATACCAGAGAAGCAGATCTTATCCGCATCAGGGACGCCTATGATTTTGCCGAGCAGGCCCATTCCGGCCAGACTCGTAAGTCCGGTGAACCTTATATTCTGCATCCGCTTGCGGTTGCTGATATCGTCGTTAATATGCAGATGGATACCATCTCCATTATCGCCGCTCTTTTACATGACGTTGTGGAGGATACGACGGTGTCTTTGGCACAGATTCGCGAGCATTTTGGCGATACATGTGCGATGCTTGTCGATGGTTTGACGAAGCTGGAGCGTATCCAGTTCCGATCCAAGGAAGAACAGCAGAACGAAAATTATCGAAAAATGTTTATTGCCATGGCGCAGGACATTCGTGTCATCGTCATTAAGTTGGCAGATCGTCTGCACAACATGCGTACCCTGAAATATCAATCGGAAGAAAGCCAGCGTCGAATCGCTTATGAAACGTTGGAAATTTTCTGTCCGGTTGCAAACCGATTGGGTATTTCAGCGATTAAATGGGAAATGGAAGACATTGCTTTGCGCTATCTGAATCCTCAGCAGTATTACCGCATCGCTAATTTGATGCATAAGAAGCGGGCAGAGCGCGAGCAATTTATTGATAATGTCATACAGCGTATCAGAGAGAAGCTGGAAGAGATGGGGATTCAGGCTGATTTGTCTGGACGCCCTAAACATATTTACAGTGTGTTTAAAAAGATGACGACAAAAAACAAGCAATTCAATGAAATATACGATTTGCTTGCGATTCGAATTATTGTGGATAACATTAAAGACTGTTATGCCACATTGGGGATTATCCATACGTTGTGGAAACCGATGCCGGGGCGGTTTAAGGATTATATTGCCATGCCTAAGGCTAATATGTATCAGTCACTCCATACGACCGTAGTAGGTCCCAACGGAGAGCCTACAGAAGTACAAATTCGCACAGTGGATATGCATCGCACCGCTGAATTCGGGATTGCCGCCCATTGGGCCTATAAAGAAAACAACGGGGCAAATAACACAAACTTTGAGGACAAAATCACCTTTTTCCGAGAAATTCTGGAGCTGCAAAACGAGGCGAAGGATGCTTCGGAATTTGTGGAATCACTCAAAATGGACTTTTTCTCAGACCTTGTGTTTGTCTTTACTCCTAAGGGAGAAGTCATTGAGTTACCGGCTGGATCGGTTCCGCTGGACTTTGCTTTCCGTATCCATACAGAAGTTGGAAATCGAACGATTGGCTCTAAGGTAAATGGAAGAATTGTTCCTTTGGATTATCGTCTGAAAACTGGCGATATCGTGGAAATTATGACATCCAAGCACTCCTATGGACCTAGTCAGGACTGGCTTAAAATTGCTCAGTCCTCTCACGCGCGCAGTAAAATCAAGCAATGGTTCAAGAAAGAAAAGCGTGAGGAAAATGTAGAAAAAGGCCGCGAAAGTCTGGAACGTGAGCTAAGGAAGCGTGATATTGAGCCATCCGTGTGGATGAGCGAGGACAAACTTCAGGATGTGGCACAAAAGTTCTCTTTTAATGATTCTGAAGATATGCTGTCTGCGATTGGCTTTGGCGGTATAACCGCAGCGCAGGTTTGTACACGTTTGACAGAGAAGCTGCGCAAGGAACAAGAAGAGGCACGTCTAATTGAGCTGACGACCGAGGTTAAGGAGTACAAACCCCAGGGTGATCGGAAAAAAACACCGACCAACGGTGTCAGCGTCAGAGGCGTCGACAATTTGCTCGTTCGCTTTGCACGATGTTGTAATCCCGTACCGGGTGATGACATCATCGGCTACGTAACACGCGGGCGCGGCGTATCTGTTCACCGTACCGATTGCCCGAATATTCCTTCGGGTGTGGGCGAAGATCAGGCGCGTGTGATTGAAGTGGAGTGGGAAGAAGCAGCCGAGGTCAATTATAGTGTCGATATTGAGATTACAGGGCATGACCGCAATGGTTTATTGAACGAGGTGCTCCAGGCCATTTCTGAGAATAAAACTAGCTTCTCGGCCGTGACAGGACGTACAGATAAAAATAAAATGGCAATGATTCACATTACAATTCTTATTCGTAACACGGATCATTTGCATTCTGTTGTCGAACGGATCAAACGGGTGAAGGATGTATACACCGTGCATCGGATTATGCAATAAACTTGTTAAGCATACACGCAGGTTTATATAGCCTATGTAATACATCTTGGGTACAAAGACTCATAGGTGGCTGAAAGAGCCGTGGTACGACTGTAAGCACCTTGTAAGGGGAAGAGTAAAGGAGCAGCGGATAGGCAATGAAGATCATTATTCAGCGCTGTAAAGACGCTCAGGTAACGGTGAATCAAAAGGTGGTCGGTAAAATCGGAACTGGATTAATGCTGCTGGTTGGTATTGGTCAGGGAGATACGGCAGCCGATGCCGTTTATTTGGCGGATAAAACAGCGGGATTGCGTATATTTGAAGATGCTGAAGGCAAAATGAACGACAGCGTTCTGGATGTCGGTGGGGCCATTTTGTCTGTCTCGCAATTTACGTTGTATGGTGACTGCCGTAAAGGGAGAAGGCCCAACTTTATGGGAGCAGCCAAACCTGAGGAAGCGGAGAAGCTGTATGATTTCTTTAACAGCCAGCTTCGAGCCAAGGGCCTGGAGGTCGAGACGGGGATTTTTGGAGCTATGATGGATGTTTCCTTGACCAACTGGGGTCCAGTGACGTTGATTTTGGATAGCGAACGTTCGTAGGTATCCATTCTTGGTATGATCTGAGAACATGAGTAGAAGAGAATAAAATAGCCGTTTAGAGGAACCATAATGTCATCCCGGTTGGTAAGCAGCCATCTGGAAAGCCTTAAGGGTGACAGGAGAGACGAAGCTATGCGTCAGACCCCAAAAATGGACGGATATCAAAGCGCGGTGCTACTTTATCCTGGTAGTATGCGGGAGGCAATCAACCTTACTCGTAATGCTGATGCGTTATTACAGCATGTTGCTACAGCTATGGACAAGCCAGGACGCGGTGCCCTACCGCGTAGGTAAGTCATTTGTAAATGCAGCATTAACGACGTATTGTCTCAAGCGGTTATAAAGAGATCGAAAATAATTATGTAGCAGTACATCATGGAGGAGCCAACGGGCTCCTTTTTCTTTTTCACTGCTTGGAATTGTTATAAACACAGATCAAGCGGGTAATAACAAAGCGTGGTAAACAAACAAACCTAACTTTAAGCTCGCTTTAAGGATAACCGGAAAGGAGATCTGAACGATAATGAGTAAAATTGCATTTTTGTTGGCTGACCAATTTGAGGATTCCGAAATGAAGGTCCCTTATGATGAACTGAAAAAGGCTGGACATGAGGCAGATATTATTGGATTAAAACAAGGTGAAAAAGTGAACGGTAAGCAAGGCAAAGTTAGCTACACTATTGAAAAAGCCATTGCAGATGTGAAATCAAGTGACTATGATGCAGTGGTTATTCCTGGTGGATCATCACCGGAAAATCTGCGTTTGGATGCCAATGTTCTGAAGTTTGTAACTGAAATAAATGAGTCCAAAAAAACGATCGGAGCTATCTGTCACGGGCCGCAAATTTTGGCGAGTGCCGATTTGTTACAAGGCCGGACGATTACAGCTTACCCTCCATTGAAAGATGACTTGATTAATGCGGGTGCTCATTTTGAGGATCAAGAGGTGGTGGTGGACGGTAACTTTATTACGTCTCGGACTCCTAAGGATGAGCCCGCTTTTGTGCGTGAGTTGTTAAAGGCATTGTAATTTAACCGTGAATGCTTCCTAGATTTATGCCAGTACAATTCCCAAACGAGGAGGATTTGATATGGCTAAACAGATTCAGGCTTATTTTCGCACAGAAGATGAAGCTGAGGGCGCCAGAGCTTCGCTTCAGGCTTATAGAACTGAACATTTGGAAGTAGGTGCTCTGGATGAGACGCTCGGTCGGGAGACGAGGGTTTTAATTCCGTTGGTCCCTTATAACAATACTGGCTCTGTGAGCACAGGAGGTTCTGCGGGTGCGGCGATTCCAGCCGCAGGGACTTATGGCGAGAATATTCTACCCGATGCGAAGAATGACGAGATTAATTCTAGTGCAGCCCAAAGGGATCTGAATGAGGACAGGAGCGGAACAACGAGTCATGACGGAGGTTTGCTCCGTGCGACTGATGTGTATATTAACGGTGATCATGATGAATTACGGTATGTATTGTCCGCCAAGGTGAATGATGCCGATTATGATGAGATCATTTATAAGCTTCGTTCCAATCGTGCATATGTGGCGCAGCTGGATTAAAAAGGGAGCGAATGTCACAAAAATGTCGATATACGAGGAAATTAGTCACACTAGAGTGGCTGTAATACAATTGTAATATTCGAAACATCATTCCTTAATATTCGTTGTTTATAATAACAGCATGACCCCCTTTTGATATATCTTTTTAAACCTGCGGACCGTTTCCGCAGGTTATTTTCTTTTTATAAGACTTATTTGTCTGATTCTAGGGGGAATGTCTTGACTTTGTCGAAGCAGTTCATTAAAATCATAAAATAATGAAAAATGATTTGATGACGGGACCAAGTACTCCGAACCCACAAGCGCAGAGAGGAATTTCCAGGCTGTAAAAATTCCCTTGATGAGCGGACGAATGACCTCCCCGAGAACAGGCGGCGAACAATGAGGAATCTCTGCTGAGTCATGCATGGCATATGCCAAACAGCGGACCATCCTGCATAATAGCCGTACTGCGCGTTACGGGCGTTATACGTATGAGCGGAGTCAGTGTAATGCTGACGGACACTGAGTCATTTATATGCTAGTGGTCTGGGTAAACTCCGGAATGTGGGTGGTACCACGGGTGATTTGTAAACGACAATCCCTCGTCCCTGTTAATGATAACAGGGCGAGGGATTTTTTGTTTTTATAAGAAATACAATGACGGGGGGATACGTAAATGGCCTTTCAAAAACCGACGGGAACACAGGACTTGCTGCCAGGCAGTGTAGAAAAATGGCAAGTGGTCGAGGAAAAAGCTCGTGAGATTAGCCGCCGCTTTAATTACCGAGAGATTCGTACACCAATGTTCGAACAAACGAATTTGTTCGTTCGGGGCGTGGGTGAAACGACCGATGTGGTGGAAAAGGAAATGTACACTTTTGAGGATAAAGGCAAACGGAGCATGACGCTGCGTCCGGAAGGAACGGCAGGGGTTGTCCGCTCTTATGTGGAGAACAAACTGTATGGTGAACCGGATGTAACTAAGCTGTACTATATCGGCCCAATGTTCCGGTATGAGCGTCCACAAGCTGGGCGTCAGCGCCAGTTTCACCAATTTGGCATTGAAGCATTCGGGGCGATGGACCCGGCGCTGGATGCAGAAGTTATTGCTTTCGGGTATCAGTTCTGTCGTGAGCTGGGCCTGAAAGGGGTACAGGTAGAAATCAACTCTGTTGGTAATGCTGCCAGTCGTGCTGCTTATCGGCAGCATTTGGTGGACTTCCTGATGCCCATTAAGGATACGTTGACCAAGGAGAGCCAAGCGCGCATCGAGCGTAATCCGCTGCGTGTGCTGGATAGCAAAGATGATCAGGACAAATTTGGCGGAGCACCTTCGATTTTGGATAGTTTGGACGAGGAATCCAGCACGCACTTTGAGAAAGTGAAGCAAAATTTGGATGCGATGGGCGTGGAATATACAGTGAACCCGCGTTTGGTACGAGGGCTGGATTATTATACGCTGACAGCATTCGAGTTCAAAGCCGAAGGCATTGGTGCTATTGACACGATTGGTGGAGGCGGTCGCTACAACGGATTGGTTGGAGATCTGGGCGGACCGGATCAGCCAGGGATTGGTTTTGGCATTGGGCTTGAGCGAATTCAGCTGATTTTGGAGCATCAGGGTGTCAAATTGAACGAAGCCAAGCCGCTGGATATCTATATGGTGGCTTTGGGTGAGGCGGCAGAAACGGAAGTGACCAAACAACTGTTCAAGCTGCGTCAAGCTGGATTTTCCGCAGAGCGAGATTATCTGGGGCGTAAAATGAAGGCTCAGATGAAATCGGCAGATCGCTTTAAAGCAAGATATACGGCGATTCTGGGTGATGATGAGCTGGTTAAAGGTGAAATTGCACTGAAAAACATGGAAACCGGTGAGCAACGTACCGTTAAGCTGGATCAGCTGGTGGAAGAATTAGGCTAAACAACATGATGTAACATCAGTCAGGGGGAGCTTCCCTCTGGCTGTCATATAGCATTAACTACTAAACCTAACAGGAGTGTGTATTATGAAAAGGAGTCATCAATGCGGCGCATTGACTCATGCGCATATCGGAGAAACAGTTACATTGAACGGTTGGGTACAGACCCGTCGTGACTTAGGGGGCGTACTTTTTATAGATTTGCGTGACCGTAGCGGAATTGTACAAATCGTGTTTAATCCGGCCTATTCCGGTGAAGCACTGCAAATTGCGGATCGTGTTCGCAGTGAATATGTGCTTGAGGTTACTGGTACTGTTGTCAAACGTGATGCAGAAACGATCAATACGAACCTGCCTACAGGTGAAATTGAAGTGCGTGTCACTGAAATCGAAGTATTGAATGCATCCAAAACACCTCCGTTCTTCATTGAAGACGGCGTAGAAGTAGACGAGTCGCTGCGTTTGAAATACCGTTATCTGGACCTGCGTCGTCCGGAAATGCATCAGACGTTGAAACTGCGTTCCAAAGCAGCAAAAGTATTCCGCGACTTCCTGGACGGTGAAGATTTCATTGAGGTAGAAACACCAATTTTAACGAAAAGCTCCCCAGAGGGTGCACGTGACTATCTGGTGCCTAGCCGAGTGCATGAAGGCGAATTTTTTGCCTTGCCGCAATCGCCACAATTGTACAAGCAATTGCTGATGGTAGGCGGCCTGGAGCGCTACTACCAAGTGGCACGTTGTTTCCGTGATGAAGATTTGCGTGCTGACCGCCAGCCTGAATTTACGCAGATCGACATTGAGACTTCCTTCATGCAACAGGATGACTTGCTGCCTATGATGGAGCGTCTTATGGTGAAATTGTTCAAAGAAACAGTTGGGGTAGAACTGGAAACCCCGTTCCAACGGATTACACATGCAGAGGCAATGGACAAGTATGGCTCTGACAAGCCTGACCTGCGTTTTGGTCTTGAGTTGATAAATGTCAATGATATCGTGGCAACCAGTGGTGTAAAAGTATTTGCTTCCGTAATTGAAAAGGGTGGCGAAGTTAAAGTCCTTAATGCCAAAGGATGTGGCACGTGGAGCCGTAAGGATATTGATGACCTGGGTCCTTTTGCAGCACGTTATGGAGCAAAGGGCTTGGCTTGGATTCAAGTGAAAGAAGGCGAATTCAAGGGGCCTATCGTTAAATTCTTCACACCGGAAGAAATCGAAGCCTTGAAAGAGCGTACGGGAGCCGAAGAAGGCGACCTGTTGCTGTTCTCTGCGGATAATAAAAAAGTAGTTGCTGATGTTTTGGGCGCGCTTCGTCTGAAAATTGGCCGTCATTTGGGGCTTATCGACGATAACAAATTCAAATTTGCCTGGGTCGTAGACTTCCCGCTTTTGGGCTATGACGAAGAACAAAAACGTTATGTAGCGGAGCACCATCCGTTCACTCGTCCGAAGGAAGAAGATCTGGCCCTCATGGACACAGATCCAGGTCAAGTTCGTGCTCAGGCCTACGACATCGTGCTGAATGGCTACGAAGTGGGTGGCGGCTCGATGCGTATTTTCAAACGTGAAGTTCAGGAGAAAATGTTCAAAGCGCTCAATCTGCCGCCTGAAGAAGTGAAGGATAAATTCGGTTACCTGCTGGATGCATTTGAATACGGTACGCCTCCACATGGTGGTATTGCCTTCGGTTTTGACCGTCTTGTTATGTTGCTTGCAGGTCGTACAAATCTGCGTGAAACCATTGCATTCCCGAAAACGGCCAGCGCGACAGACCTGCTTATGGATGCACCAGCCGAAGTGGATCAAGCTCAATTGGATCAGCTTCATATTCGTCTTGCTCCGAAGCCTGTTGCACCTAAAGCTTAAAACAAGCGTTGGATTTTGCAAGTGCAAGTTGCCATCTGTTGGCATGTAAATAGATTATAAAATGCCTTGAACCCGTTACCCTTTTATGGATAATGGGTTCGTGGTTTGTATGCTGGAGTTCAAGCATAGAGTTTAGACCAGTGAGGGAGGATTACCATATGCTGCATCAATTTTCACGCACGGAACTGGCCATCGGGACGGAAGGTCTGGAGGTTATGAAAAATAGCACGGTAGCTGTATTGGGTATCGGCGGTGTCGGTTCGATTGCAGTGGAAGCGCTGGCGCGGACGGGTGTTGGACGCATTATTTTGATTGATAAGGATGTCGTAGATATTACCAATATTAATCGCCAAATTCATGCGCTGACGACAACAGTAGGTCAAAAAAAGGCTGATCTGATGGTAGAACGTGTGAAGCTGATTAATCCTGAATGTGAGGCAATTGCACTGAACATGTTTTATACGGAAGAAACATATGAGGAGCTATTCAAGTATGATCTGGATTATGTGCTGGATGCTTCGGATACGATTATTTACAAAGTTCATTTGATTAAAGAATGCTTGAAACGGGGAATTCCGATGATCTCCAGTATGGGTGCTGCGAATAAAATGGACCCAAGCCGTTTTCAAGTTGCCGATATTTCCAAGACAAGAATGGACCCGATTGCCCGTGTCATCCGCACAAAGCTGCGCAAAGAAGGTATTACCAAAGGCGTCAAGGTTGTATTCTCTGATGAGGAGCCAATGAAGCCGCGTGAAGAAATTACCAAAAAAATTGTACCTGCCAACGCACCTGAAATCCGGAAAGCGAAGCAACCACCTGCAAGCAATGCTTTTGTACCTCCGGTAGCAGGATTGATTATGGTCAGCGTAGCTGTCAAGGACCTGTTAGAGCACGCTGGTGTATAAGCTTGAAATGTAGCATGACAGTACATTCGTTAGATTTACAGTAGTATGTTTCAACCTAAGACCTGTAGTTCTGTGCATCACTTCTTGGTGTCACAGTAGGCTACAGCTCTTTTTGTTTTGAAAAAAGCAGCTTACTGCAAACAGATTGAACAACTTGCTGGAGGGTTTTGGTATGAAGGATGGGCTATGGTCCAGAAGTCTCGGTTTCAAGCCCGAGCATCATTGGAAAAAGGAATTAGCCGCGGGTGCCATTTCTTATTTTTCCGTTGTATATATTATTATGGTTAATGCAACCATTTTGGCAGATGCCGGGATCCCTCTTCAAGGGGCAATGCTCGGGACGCTGCTGACCTCGATGATCGGCTGTCTGCTGATGGCTTTTGGCGGAAAGTCTCCCATGGTCGTTGTACCAGGGATGGGGATTAATGCCTTTTTCACTTACACACTCGTACATTCCATGAAGCTGAGCTGGCAGGAAGCGTTGATGGTGGTTGCCGTCACAGGAGTGATATTTGCCGTTGTGGCGTTTACATCATTGTACAAGCTGATCAGTCAGGCGATTCCCCATAATTTGCAGCATGGAATTACGGTAGGTATTGGTCTGTTTTTGACCTTTATCGGTCTGCAAAAAAGTGGGATCGTAATTGCACATCAAACGACTTTTGTGGCTATTGGTCATTTCAATGATCCCAAGGTGATTACGGCCTGTGTAACGTTGCTACTCGCGATTGTATTATTTGTGCGTAACGTTCAGGGCGGTTTGCTTATCAGCATTTTGGCAGGAACTGGGCTTGCATACGTACTGGGAGCTGTAGAACCAACAAGCACGGTACGAACCTCTGAAACGGTGCGACAGTATGGGCAATTGTTTGGGGAGCTTTCCTTTTCAGGTATCGCTTCGGTAGCCTTCTGGATCGCTGTTTTTTTGCTGTTACTGATTGTGTTGTTTGAGAATGTTGGAATGATTACTGCACAGACCAACATGATTGGAAGACCGGATTCTTTTAAGAATAGCTTGCGTGTATTGGCTGTGACCAATATTTTTGCTGGTATTCTGGGCAGCAGTCCCGCGGTAGCCGCTGCGGAGTCGACGGCTGGTATTGCGGCAGGCGGACGTTCAGGAATGACCCCGCTGGTAACTGCAATTTTATTCGGAGCGACATTTTTCTTTATTCCACTATTGGCTTATATTCCTGACAGTGCCATTGCACCTGTATTAATCATTATCGGAGGCCTAATGGTACAAAATGTGCGAGAGATGGATTTCAGTGATTTTACTGAATCCTTTCCTGCATTTCTGATCATGGTGATGATGCCCTTTACTTACAGTATTGTAGACGGTATGGCATTTGGTTTTATTGCATATCCCGTAGCCAAGCTGGCAGCAGGACGGGGCAAGGAAGTGCCTGTCGCATTATATATCATTTCTGTACTGTTTGTGGCTAACTTTGTGCTTCATTCTCTGGTGTAGTAAACTCGAAGATAGGTTGTACTGTTCATACCCGCGCAGAGCGCGGGTGTTGTTGTTTGAACAAGAATGGTCAGACAGGAAGCGAGGTTGATGGTTTATGGAAAAAGAACAACATGGGCGACAAGATGAGCAGGAAGATCGGATGAAGGAAAAGCCGGGTAAAAGGCCGGACAAGGCTGGTATGGGTCGGTTTATCAAACTGATTGCGAGTGCGCATCCGCCCAAGGCCATTCTGATCATCGCCCTGATACTGACCCTGGTTCAGACGATTGCTGGTTTAATCGTACCAATGATGACCAAAGGGTTGATCGATGGCTTAACCTTTTCTTCACTGAACCGTATGGTCATTATTGGTTTGCTTGGCGCTTTTGTGCTTCAAGCGGTAGCTTCGGCAGTTTCGATCTATATGTTGAACTACGCCGGGCACAAAATAGTGGCTAATTTGCGCAAACGCTTATGGCATAAAATTTTATCTCTACCCATTCCATACTTTGACCGGAATCGGTCAGGAGATACGATGAGTCGTGTCACTAATGATACAAGCCTGATTATGAACTTAATTACCGAGTATCTCGTGAATCTGATCTCTAATGTGATTGCGATTATTGGTGGTATTGCGTTGTTATTTTATCTGGATTGGGTGATGACGCTCATTATTCTGACCATTGTTCCGCTAACAGCCCTGATTTTATTTCCGGTAGGCAGAAAAATGTATCGTATCTCCAAAAAACAGCAGGATGAGATGGCAGATCTGACCTCAGTGCTGAGTCAGGTTATCGGCGAAATCAGGCTGGTGAAGGCCTACGGAACGGAAAGCAGAGAGGCACAGGCCGGGGAGGATCGCATTTACCGTATGTTCCGCTTCGGGTTGCAGGAGTCACGTATATTGGCCCTTGTAGGTCCCATTTCTACCTTTTTGCTGACTGCGGTGCTCGTTATTATATTGGGTGTTGGTGGTGTTCGCGTCGCATCAGGTGTACTAACCGCGGGTGATTTGGTGGCTTTTATTTTGCTACTGTTTCAGGTGATTACACCGATGGCCCAATTCACGACCTTATATTCACGTCTGCAAAAGGTAGTTGGTGCCACTGAACGAATTCAGACTATTTTAGACCATGAAGAGGAACCACTTGAATTGAAGCAGGAAGCGGCAAAAGAGAGCAGAGATATTGTATTTCGTGATGTCGCTTTTTCCTATACCGAAGGTGAAGAGGTTCTTCATCGTGCAAACCTGGTCATTCCGGCTAACCGAACGACAGCATTCGTGGGACCGAGCGGGAGTGGGAAATCCACCTTGTTTTCATTGTTGGAGCGCTTCTATGTGCCAGATACAGGGGAAATTCGTTATGGAGACGAATCGATATCGTCATATACACTGTCCTCCTGGCGCTCGAAGATTGGTTATGTATCACAGGAGAGCTCGATGATGACCGGAACGGTTAGAGATAATATTACGTATGGCTTGGGGCGCGAAGCTGATTTGGAAGAAGTCAGACGAGCTGCCATGATGGCGTATGCGGATACATTTATTATGGATCTACCTCAAGGCTACGATACGGAGGTAGGGGAACGGGGAATGAAGCTGTCCGGCGGGCAGCGACAACGGATCGCCATTGCGCGTGCGCTTCTTCGCAGTCCTGACATCCTCATGCTGGATGAGGCTACCTCTAGCCTGGACAGCTCATCCGAGCATGAGGTGCAGAAGGCCTTAGCGAACTTGATGGAAGGACGCACGACGATTGTCATTGCACACCGATTGTCCACAGTGGTCCACTCCGATCAAATTATCGTGTTGGACAAAGGCAATGTGACTGGTGCAGGAACCCATGCCGAGTTATTAGAAACCCATCAGGTGTACCGCGAGCTGGCTCAAAAGCAGTTTGTGGAGATGGGGGAGAGAAGTATGGAGTATTAAAGGTCGCTTCGCGTGTGATTTGATCCACCGATCACTCCGCTTCTTCGGATTCAAATCACCCGCTCCACTGGTGCCGCAAAGCTTCATACTTTTGTGAAAGAGTAGGGGATTGGGCGTATTAGGAAATAAGGTTGGATTTTTGTGTTCAAATGTGTTACGCTTACTTTCCTTTTTTTGTATCGGAGCAAGTGAATGAGATGCAGAAATCGAGACTTGATATTCTTAGGAGGTAACTGAAATGGAGAATAAGTTTCAAAGTGCCTATCAAGAAGAACAGCATAGGCTGTCGCTTGCTATGGAGGAAATTGATCGGAGATTGGAACGGCTTCGCAATACGCCAGTGTACACCGGGCATGACTTTACGGAGCAAGTACTGGAATCTGCACGGGAGGAAAAACGCCAGGCTTTGACCAAAAGCTCGCAGGAGCCTTATTTTGGGCGTATGGATTTTGACGAGCGCGGTAGAGGTCAGCGCAAGCCACTTTATATCGGTAAGATCGGGGTGGAGCGTGAAGAAACGTCAGCATATCCGCTGGTGATTGATTGGCGTGCACCGATTGCCAGTTTGTTTTATTCGTTTACAGGTGGTGAGGAAACGGCGTCCTACGAAGCTCCTGAGGGAACTGTCGAGGGCTTGGTGTATCTGAAACGCAACGTTGTCATTCGGAAAAGAATCCTGGAACGGGTAGCTGATACGTACAATCGTGAAAGTGACGAGCCTGCCGTTTCTGATGAGTTTCTCGTTTATCGTTTGGGAGAGAACAAGGATAACCGTTTACGGGATATCGTATCTACCATTCAAGCGGAGCAGGATCAGATCATCCGCGCGGCTAAAAATACAGCCCTCGTTATTCAAGGGGTAGCCGGTAGTGGCAAGACGACCGTAGCGCTCCATCGACTCGCATTTTTGCTGTATCAATACAAGAATCAGGTGTCGGCGGACAAAATGGTTATTTTCGCACCAAACCACATGTTTCTCGATTATATTTCAGATGTACTTCCAGAGCTGGGGGTTGGAAATATTCAGCAAAGTACATTTGCAGACTGGGCGTTAGGCTTGCTGGGGCTGGATTTACCTCTGGCAGATCCTACCGAAACGTTATCTTATTGGTTTGAAAGTGGCAGCTTGAGAACGGAATCTATGGATGAGGCGCCGGGTAGATTTAAGGGATCGGTTCATTTTATGAAGCTGCTTCAGGATTTTGTGGAACGACTGGAGCCTATCTCGGTGCCTGAGGGCGACTTTTCACCTTGGGATGGGGCGGTGCTGCCGCGAACTGAGATTTTGAATTGGTTCAATGAGGAATATAAGCCCTATCCGCTCGCGAAGCGGAAGGAGCGTGTGCTGGCAAGAGTCCATCGCTGGATTGAAATGGAACTGAAAAAGTCACCTTCGGCGGCTGCGCTCAAGGAAGGAAAGAAAAAAGCCGGATCTCGGGAAAAGGCGTATGCTAAAAAATGGCCACAATATGACGCACTGACGCTTTATAAGCAGCTTTTTCAGGCAACTAAAGGATTACCTGCAGAGACCGCTGCGGAAATGAAGGCTTCTTTGCCGGCTCCCATCTTTAAGGCCACACAGTCAGACCTGCGAAATCAGATCATCCGTGAAGAGGATCTGACTGCGTTGGTGTATCTTCACGTGCTGATTCATGAGGTAGAATCATCTCAACGTTTTGACCATGTGGTCATTGATGAAGCGCAGGATTTTTCACCTTTTCATATCGCTCTCCTGGATTTGTTCGTAAAAGGGCATTCCTTTACAATACTGGGCGATTTATCGCAGGGAATTCATGAATATCGTGGTGTACATGCATGGGAGGAAATGAGTTCACTATTTGTGCCTGAACAAACGGGGTATTTTGCACTTACACGGAGTTATAGATCAACTTTGGAAATTATAGAATTTGCAAATACAATTTTGGAGCAGGGAGTACGTGGCGGCATTACAGCGGTTCCGGTATTTCGTAGCGGTGATCCGGTGCGTACTGTGTCTTACGACTCGTCCATGCGTGAACAGAGTTTACTTACCGCTCTAAAAGAGCTTTCCTCCAAGGAGTATCGTACGGTTTCCGTACTGACACGTACCTTAAAAGAAGCTGTAGAGCTGCATGAGGTTTTCACCAGTGCGGGGTTGGATGTCCATTTGATTGATGGTGGTAAAAAGCAATATGAAGGCGGCTTGTCTGTACTGCCTGTATATCTGTCCAAAGGTCTGGAGTTTGATGCAGTTATTGTGGCCGATGCCGACCAGGATCATTATGGAGAACGGACTTGGGATGCCAAGCTGTTGTATGTGGGATGTACCCGTGCGCTGCATGAGCTGTGGCTATTGCATGACGGTCCACTTCCAAGTTACGTACCGGCGCAAACGGAGTAATTAGAACGCTGAAGGTCATGCCAACCAAAGAACAGCCACGAAATTCATTTTTCGTCCTAGGCTGTTCTTTCTTTTTAGTTGAATCACAGGTAAGGCTACAGTTATACCGTGACCAGGCTATCTGCAACTTGTTAACCGATATGGTAGAATAAGAGGCGGTTTATAATCGTTTTAATACAGTAGATCGATTGAATTTTCATGTCTTTTAGCTGTATGGGCGAACTTGTTTTCAATGAAAAAAGAAAGTGTTCGTTCATAAATGATAAGGAAGTGAATGAATTGGACTTATTTTCATATTCCCAGGAGTCAACGCCAAACAATCGGTTGCTTGCAGACCGCCTGCGTCCGACATCGCTGGATGAATATATTGGACAGGAGCATGTTGTGGGTCCAGGCAAGCTACTGCGGAGAGCTATAGAGGCCGATCAGGTTTCTTCTATATTGCTGTACGGGCCACCGGGATGCGGCAAAACGACACTGGCACATATCATTTCTCAACACACGCAAGGTGATTTCGTCCGTCTAAATGCAGTAGAAGCATCTGTAAAGGATGTAAGAGAAGTCATTGACCGTGCACAGACGAATAAATCGATGTATGGCAAAAAGACTATTCTGTTTCTTGACGAGGTCCATCGTTTTAACAGTTCGCGTCAGGATGCATTGCTGCCTGCGGTGGAAAAGGGAACGATCGTATTTATCGGCGCCACGACGGAAAACCCCTTTCACTACGTCAACGGCGCTTTAATGAGCCGTTCTACGTTATTTCAGCTTGAAGCGCTAACCCGGGAGCATTCGCTGGCTGCTATGCGCCGTGCCTTGAGCGATGCGGACAAGGGGCTCGGCTATATGCAGCTTCAGGTAGATGAAGCTGCACTGGACCACATCGCGTCCATGGCGAACGGCGATATCCGCCGTGCATTGAACGCACTGGAGCTAGCGGCGCTCACGACCCCTCCGCTGGCAGACGGCACGATTCATGTGACGCTGGAAGTGGCAGAGGAATCCATCCGCCGCCCGATTGTCAAGGCAGACGAGTCCACACAATATGACGTGCTGTCTGCCTTTCACAAAAGCATTCGCGGTTCCAGCGACGCGGCGCTGTTCTGGTTCCTGTATGCCGTAGAGAAGCTCGGCATGGACCCGATGACTTTTATTCGCCGCCTCATTGCAGCGAGCAGCGAGGACATTGGTCTGGCGAACCCGCAGGCGATGGTGCAAGCGGTGAGTGCGCTTGAGGCCTACCGCAATAACGGCTGGCCTGAGGCCAAACTGAACATTGCACAGGCCATTTTGTTCGCCGTGGAAAGTCCCAAGTCGAATGCCGTATACACGGCGATTTCACGGGCCATGTCGGCCATGGACGATATAAAATCGGCCGAGGTGCCGCTACATCTGCGCGATGCACATTACAAAGGCTCGGAAAAACTCGGCCATGTTGGCTATCAATATCCGCATAATTTTCCGAATCACTATGTGAGACAGCAATACTTGCCCGATTCGATAGCAGACCAGACCTTTTACCAGGCCACTGAGCAGGGAAATGAGTCTAAAATCAGGCAAAACCAACGTTGGCGGGATTCACAGTCTTAATATATGTGTGACTTTAATATACGAAGTGTGTACGACATTGTCAGGTTACACGATGATCTTGCAAGAGCGAAGAAGGGAATAAAAGAAATGAAAGACGTACTATTCGTCGCAGCAGGTGGAGCGCTCGGAACCTCTGCTCGCTACAGTATACAATTATTATTGCCTGCGGCTGGGGCAGACTTTCCATTTGGCGTCCTGTTAATGAATTGGCTTGGCTGCCTGTTTCTCGGCTGTTTTTTTACGGTGACCTTGCGATCATGGCGGATCAACCCCCGCTGGCGACTTGCCATCGGAACAGGCTTTACAGGGGGATTTACTACCTTTTCCACTTTTACAGTGGATGCTGTACGCCTCACGGTTCACGATCGTATGCTGACGGCTATATTGTACTTGCTGCTTAGCGTAGGCGGGGGCTTGTTTTTGACGTGGGCAGGTATCCGTTTAGGCACAAAAATGACACAGGTTGCCCCTAAGGAGGAGCATTTATGATTTGGTGGGCGGCAGCAGGTGGGATGGTAGGTACTTTAGCTAGATACGGGCTTGGCATGTGGGCCGGAAAAAGGTTGGGTACTGTATTCCCGTGGGGGACGTGGATCATTAATATTAGCGGTTCATTGCTGCTAGGCTGGCTGTATGGCGAGTTTGCGCAACACAATTTGTCTCCTGCACTCTGGATGCTACTGGGAACCGGTTTTTGTGGCGGCTACACCACCTTTTCCACATTCGGCTATGAATCTCTTCAACTGATGGAACACAAAAAATACCGACGTATGGCTATGTATGTATTATCTTCTGTAATAGTAGGAGTTATAGCTGCAGCAATCGGGTACAGGGTCAGTTATACCTTATAAATTTTCAAAATGACATGTGAGCACACCATAAAAGCTTCCAAACCCTCACTCAAGGCGTTATCAGCCATGAATAGGAGGGCGGAAGCTTAGTGCTGTGTTTATTTAACTATTTTTTATCTCGTTCTTTGTATAATTCAGGTAAAAGGGCTTTGAGTTCAGGTCGTGGATCAGGGTCAGACAGCTTCATTTCCTCTAGCGTTTGGACGGCAATCCGCAGTACAGTATAATCTCTGTACCAACGATTGTCTGAAGGAACAACATACCAAGGTGCTTGCTTGGTTGCACTTAGCTCTAGTACCTCCTCATAGTATTGGGTATATTGCTTCCAAAATTTCCGTTCCTGCAAATCACTCGGATCAAGCTTCCAGTTTTTGCGAGGCTTCTCAATCCGGTCAATCAGCTTTTCCAACTGGAATTGCTTTGAAATATGTAAAAAGATTTTAACCACCTTTACACCACTATCCAGCAACAACTGTTCAAAATGCTTGATATGCTTCATATTCTGCTTGGCCTGCTTATCGGATACCTGTCCGTGAACACGTGTAATCAGCACATCCTCGTAGTAAGAACGGTTGAACGCCGCAATATATCCGCGTCCTGGAGTTACGCTATGGGCGCGCCACAAGAAATCATGGCTTAATTCCTCAGTCGTAGGTGATTTGAAGCTGTGTACAGTCACCCCGGCAGGGTTAAGATTAGAAAATACCTGCTTGATCACGCCATCTTTTCCGCTGCAATCCATACCCTGGAATACAAACAAAACGGCTTGTTTTTTCTCTGTAAATAATTTGCTTTGTAATTCCGCGAAGCGTTCCTTCAATTGATCTGTTTCCTGTCGGATTTCTTCTTTATTTTTAATATTCTTCGTATCCTTGGGGTCCCATTCTTTCAAAGAAACTTTCTTACCCGGTGTCAGCATTCCTAATGAATCAGACATAAAGGCACGCTCCTTTTCAATTGAAGTAATGATCTTGTCTACATCATATACCCAAATGGGGGCGTTATCAAAAATTCCTTATGTATGGTCTTATTAGCGATTTTTCTACTGATGATGCCTCTGGTCACGAAATTTTCTTCAGGTTTAACAATTAAAAAGTTAAGTTTAAGTCTTTAGACATAGGCAATAAGGTTAATCTTTCTTATAACAATTAGGAATTAAGATGGTTCTCCATAAATTTGAAGAGTGTTATTATGTCATGACGAACTCTCAACAGAGGTATAATATGACAACTATTAAAGTAACACCTGAGCAGCTTATGACTATCTCCAAGCAATTCGAACTTGCACAGCAAAAAGTGACCCAAATGAATATCAATTTAATAAAACAAATTTCATCTATGGAACGATTCTGGGATGGAGTGACCAAAGAGCAGTTCTATTATAGTTTCCAAACATCTCAGAAGAATATGAATGACTTTGTTACACTGACAGATTCTATTGCAAAAGAATTGCGTCGTCATGCGGATAAATTCAGGTTAGCTGATTTGCTGGAAGCAGGTAATATTGATTCAAGCTGCTTACCACCACCACCTAATTCATGTGCTATCCCTACTCCAGATACTAGAAATGCTTTGGAAAAATCAGCAGATAGTTTAGTAGAGCTTGGTGAGGATTTTATGGCTGCTGCGGAGGACAGGTACGAAAAACGCTATGACTCTGTAGGTGGATTTTTAGACTATTGGACGTTTGGAATTCCGAAAGGTTTGTATCAAGGATATGCAGAGCGTGCATCAAAGCAGTTTGATTCAGGGAATGATTTTTTTAACTTCTGGACTTTTGGTGTACATGGAACAATCAGAGAAGCAATGTTTCCTACAAATGCATGGTCAAAGGAACATTGGGCTAACATGATCGGTACAGCGGGAATATTTGGGGGAGTCAGTTCAGTAATTAAACCTAAGATTGGATTGGGCTCGTCATTAAAATATGAGGTGAAATCTGGGGCTACTATTGAAGTTAAAGGGACTTCGAATCGTTTATCTGATACGATGTTAGGTAAGAATGATGCTGATCCATTTAGGGATATATATGGTCCCGGACGACTTTCTCATCCAGAAGAGTGGAGTACCATTATTAAGAATACGCAAGGAGCCGGAGTTGAAGTTAGGATTCTAGATAGAGACATTATGGCGTATGCCCCCAAGGGATCAGGGAAGCCTGGGCAATTAAATATATATGAGGATGCTTCAATTAGTGCACTGCGGCATGAGTACCAACATTTTCTTGATGATAAAGCTAAAGGTTTTCCTAGTTTGGATGTAACATATGAATTCAAAAATAGGATTATTATGGAACTTAGAGCCTATATGGTCGAGATAAAAGAAGCAGAAAGGATTGGAAATAAGGACCTTGCAGAACACCTTTGGAACAATTACAGGGATGAACGGCAGTATCTTTTAGAGAATTATGGGCCAGTTAAACTAGATTGATGGGAGATAACAAAATGAAGCTACTTACTTTATCGAAAGAAATACGAGAGGGAAAAATAGGCGACGATCAATTGGTGGAATGTTTGGATATCCAGCATAATCAGGTACAGTTGAATGCAATGAGTCAGATCGCTAAAAAGAAACTATGCAATGAGAAAATAATCGAAAAATTGAGACATATTAGCCAGTTCAGAGACCCTAAGGTAAATAAGCTTTTTGGTATTGATACGCTTGGACACTATAGTATTGCCGTGCTTCGAGTATTGAACACTTCTGAATCTATAAAACAGTACGAGCAGTTAATGTCTGAACTCGACGATTTTGATAAAGAAATAGTTGAAAGAATTACAGAGGGAATAAGTTAGTGTTTTTTTAGAAGTCCTTATCCATGCTAATGCTTTATCTCCGTACTCAGATGAGTTACTTTGTGAACCCATAGCAGGTACATGGTCGATTCAAGATATGGTCAGTCATATTATGAGCTGGGACAAAAGCTTCACTAAGACGCTTATACAGATAATTGATAAGGGACAAGTCACGCTCAAAGAACATCCCGATGTACAGGCATTCAACGACTCATCTGTAGCGTTCGGTAGAAATATGAAACCACATGATGCTAAATGAAGCTATTGCTCAGCGTAAGCGAATGATTGCGAAACTCTAAACGGTTCCAGAATCGGCTTTTGTGCGTCCAATTCCTAATAGCCTGTATACTTTGGAAACCTTTTTACAGGAAAGGTTTGTTCAGCATGACAGACATCATAAAGAGCAGATCACCAATTCCCTTCGACTTATGGCTAAAAACATGTAACAGAAAAAAGTCGCTCCTCCCAAATCAGGAGAGACGACTTTTTTATTACGGCTATTCAATGTTAATTGTCATTCATTCAAACCGTTTCAGGCTGAAGTTTTTCAACCTTATCAATGGTTCCCCCACCCAGACAACGTTCCCCGTCATAAAATACAACTGCTTGTCCAGGGGTAATGGCCTTTTGATGTACATCAAATACGACATGCACGGTCCCATCCGCAAGCCATTGTAAAGTGACTTGCTGGTCAGGCTGACGGTAACGGAACTTGGCTGTGCAGCGGAATTCGCCAGATGGACGTGCATCTGCGCCTTCAATCCAGTTTACATCCGTGGCAATCAGGCTGGTAGAATACAGGCTGTGGTGACGATCACCTTGTACCACATACAGGATATTCTTCTCCAAATCCTTATCTGCTACGAACCATGGTTCGCCTGAACCTGAGCCGCCAATGCCCAAGCCTTGTCGTTGACCCAGTGTATAGTACATCAGACCATCGTGGCGTCCTTTGACTTCACCCGTAGCAATATCCACCATATCTCCACCTTTTGCAGGCAGATATCCACTCAGAAACTCCTTAAAATTGCGTTCGCCGATAAAGCATACGCCCGTGCTGTCTTTTTTCTTGGCTGTATAAAGTCCCGCAGCTTCTGCGATTTTACGCACTTCTGGTTTCGGCAGATGACCGATCGGGAACATGGCTCGCGACAACTGTGTTTGGCTTAATGCATTCAGGAAATAAGTCTGATCCTTGTTGCTGTCCACACCTCGCAGCAAAGTAAACCGGCCGTCTTCCTCCACAACCCGTGCATAATGTCCAGTAGCAACATAATCTGCTCCCAAATCCAGCGCTTTGTTCAGAAACTCGCCGAACTTAATTTCACGGTTGCACATGACATCTGGATTGGGTGTGCGTCCAGCTTTATATTCATCAAGAAAATAGGAGAATACTTTATCGAAGTATTCTTTTTCAAAATTGACTGTATAGTAAGGAATGTCGATCTGTTCACAGACGCGGCGCACATCCTCCGCATCCTCTTCAGCCGTACAACGGCCAAATTCATCCGTGTCATCCCAATTTTTCATGAAGATGCCGATTACGTCATAGCCCTGCTCCTTTAGCAGCAGCGCGGTAACGGATGAGTCGACGCCACCGGACATGCCGACGACGACACGGGTTTCATGATTGGCTTTAGCCATGGTCATCACCCAATTCTTTCAATATTGTTGTAGAACCCACCTATTGTAACATAAACGATAATAAGTTACGATGTTTGGATGAACAAACAACACGGCGAACGATGCAAGAAAGCTACATAAAACGGGCTAAATCTGTTGCTAATCGCTCGAAAGCAACTTTTTTTAAGATTGTTACCGTAATGTTTCCCTTTACCTGCCCTAATATGTTAACATAAGCTGAGGGTTAGGATCGGAATAGAGAGGTTTACAACTCCAATTATTCCGCGTGTTTAACGGAATTGTTAATATAAGCGAGGTGCCACAATTGAAAATATCAACGAAAGGCCGTTACGGCCTGACCATTATGATGGAGCTTGCGGCCAGGTTTGGCGAAGGTCCAACTTCTTTAAAAAGTATTGCCGAAAAAAATCAGCTATCAGAGCATTATCTGGAGCAGCTCATTGCGCCTTTGCGTAATGCAGGTTTGGTAAAAAGTATCCGTGGTGCTTATGGCGGTTATATTTTGGCGAATGAACCGTCAGGCGTAACAGCAGGAGACATCATTCGTGTGTTGGAAGGCCCGATTTCTCCAGTTGATTTTACGGAAGAAGACGATCCGGCAAAACGCCAGCTCTGGCTGCGAATTCGTGACAGCATTGCTGAAGTGCTGGATTCAACTACACTCAAGGACTTGATCACATACCAAGAACATGATGAATTGGATAACTACATGTTTTATATTTAATTTCCAATTATGTATTTAACAAGAGATATCTTGGTTTATCAAACGTTTTAGCCCCATTATATGGGGCTTTAATTCTATATAAAATACATTAAAATAGTCTATCCTGTAAATTACCAAGCCTGAGCATGTCTGAGAGTTATTTTTTACGGACCAATCCCTTTTTTGATTTTGTCATAAGTAGCTTGAGCTTTGGCCAAAGCTTTTTATAGTACGATCTCTTCGTGATATCTGTCTTCTTACACCGATAATCGGATCAAGGGGGCCTCCGTAAAAACTTGCAATTGAAATGCTCTTACAAAAACTTTTAAAGTGCATTATATCAATAAAGAAGTATATAATGGAACTTCGGCAATACTAAAAACAAGATGTTCTATATTTGAGGTGGATAACATGAACAGAATTTATCTGGATCATGCCGCATCGACTCCTATGCATCCTGAGGTTGCGCAGACTATGATGGATATCATGACCGGCCAATTCGGCAACGCTTCGAGCGTTCATGCCTTTGGCCGCGATGCCAAGCGCACCGTCAGCGCAGCGCGGGATGCCGTTGCGGCCTCTTTGGGCTGCAAGCCTGAAGAAATTATATTTACGAGCGGAGGGACAGAGAGTGATAATCTGGCCCTGTTTGGGACGGCTACGGCAGATGGTCGTACTTCCGGCCATATTATTACAACCGCGATTGAACATCACGCCGTGCTTCATGCTTGCGATGAGCTGGAAAAAGCAGGATACCAGGTGACCTATGTCCCAGTCAATGGTTTTGGGCGTGTGAATCCTGCGGACATTGAGGCAGCTATTCGCCCGGATACTTTTTTGATCAGCATGATGTATGCCAACAATGAGGTGGGCGTCATTCAGCCGGTCCAAGAAGTAGGACAGATTGCGAGAGAGCATGGAATTATATTTCATGTAGATGCAGTCCAAGCCTTCGGGCATATATCCATCGACTGCGGGAACCTCCCGATTGACTTACTTAGTGTGTCTGGCCATAAGATTAATGGACCGCAAGGAGTGGGTGCATTGTATATCCGTCAGGGTACACGCATTCAGCCGCTAATGCATGGGGGACTTCAGGAGAAGAAACGCCGTGCAGGAACAGAAAATATCGCCGGCATTGCTGGGCTGGCTAAAGCCGCAACTCTTGCCAATGCTTCCATTGAAGAGCGAGGAGCACACGATATGGCTCTTCGCCAAACGCTGCTAAAAGCGTTGGAAAACTCTCTGGGCAGTCATGAGTTTATAATCAATGGCGATCCTGAACATTTTGTGCCTAATGTGCTAAATATTAGCTTTCCAGCCATTGGTACAGAGACCATGCTGATGAATCTCGACATGGAAGGAATCGCAGCGGCCAGCGGATCAGCCTGCACTTCGGGGTCTCTAGAGCTATCGCATGTGTTGCAGGCGATGGATCTTCCTGAAGATGTTTTGAATTCAGCGATTCGATTTAGCTTCGGTTTGGGTAATACTACGGAAGAAATGGAATACACGGCCAAGAAAATTGAAACTATATGGAAGCGGCTGCGTACTAGGTACTAGGGATTTCTCCGCATTTTAGTAAGAAGGGAGGAGCGGTTTCCATTTCATTGCATGAACGGAAGCAAGGTATTGACAGGCATGTAGGAAAAACACCGCACCTTCGTTCGGACTGCATAGTAAGGAGGGACCCTATATATGAGGCTTCAAGACATGATCGGACTTGCTGTTTTCGATGTCGAGGACGGGAAGCAGATTGGTAAAATACATGACTTTATGTTGACAGCTGATTGGCGAATTACAGGGATTGAGCTAGAAGGTAAAGGGCTTTTTTCATCTCATGTCAAAATGGTGGCTTGGGATGACATCGTTGCTTATGGTGAGGATGCGATTATGATTCGCAATCAGCAGGCCGTCCGTAAAACAGAGGCCCATGATATACAACATACGTACTTGCTTGGACCCGGTAAACTGAAGGATTTATCCGTGCTAACAGAGGAAGGGCTTATGCTCGGGCATATCTCGGATGTTTATTTTGACCAGGAAATGGGCAATAACATAATAGGCTTGGAAATCAGCGATGGTTTTGTATCGGATATTATTGAAGGGCGGAAGTGGCTGCCCTGCACCGAAGATATGTCCATCGGGGAAAATGCTGTTATGGTTCCCCCGTTAAGCGAGCAGCGTCTGGAAAAAGCCATATATTCTGTTAATGGATAGGGTGAGTTTATTGAGATGTCCGAATTGTAATTCCAAAGATATCGGAAAAATTGGCTCCCATCAATTTTATTGCTGGGGATGCTTTATCGAACTTCAAGTGAATGGTGAAAAAATGTCTGTCTACCAAGTGGAAGAGGATGGAACGCTCAGTTCGCTGGACGACTTATTCTTTGGAGATGAGATGGCACAACAGGACTTGCCGCAAATTCACGCTTCTTCCTAAGTTTGACTCGGGAAGTGGACAGGCTGTTTACGAAGAGGTGTGATCTTCCACCTATTGCTTAACATATAGCTAAGTGGGTTGGATCATGCTTAATAAAAAATGGAGAGGGTGTCCCGAACGGCTATTGGCCTGGGGGCACCCTCTTTTGTATATCCTTTCTTGTGAAGATGGCTAGTTTTACAATTTAAAGCGTTTGACCTCTTCCAATAGAAGATCTGCATGAGAATCAAGTTTGGCAGAAAGGTCGGCAATATTGTTCATAGCATGACCTTGTTCTTGTACTGAGGAAGCTACTTCCTCGGTAGATGCTGCACTTTGCTCAGAAACAGCGACAACGCTGGAGATGACATCAGAAATATGTCCGGCATTTACACGCAGATGATCTGCTGCAGCAGAAACATCTTCAATTTGGGCAAGCATGTGCTGAGAAGCGCCACGTATGGATTCAAACGCCTGTCTCGTTGCAATGGCAGCATGCTCCTGCTCTACAGTTACAGCAAGAGCCTTCTTCATTTCTTCCGCGCTTTGTACTCCCGCAATTTTAATTTCTTCCAGCTTACTCATGATACTGTCACTGGAGCTACCTGCTTGTTCGGCCAGCTTTCTCACTTCTCCCGCGACGACGGCAAAACCTCGTCCGTGTTCCCCGGCCCGTGCCGCTTCAATGGATGCATTGAGGGCCAGTAGGTTTGTTTGTGCGGCGATATCGTGGATGGCCCCGGCCAGCCGCCCAATATCCTGGGTTTTCAGCGTGAGTGAATCTACCGCTTCTCCTGCCGCAGTGGTTGTTTGTCTGGACTCGGCTGCCAGTTTCGCTTGACGCTCTGCTGTTTCATAGCCGGCCAGCACAGCAGAATCAGTTTCGAATACAGCAGTTTGGGTCCGTTTGACACTTTCGCCAATCTGGTTGATGGAGCCTGTCATGTGTGTCAGCTTCTCAGAACCGGAATATACCGCCTCGGCTTGGTCGCTGGCTCCTTGCGCTAGCTCCTGAACTGCACTAGAAATTTGTGATGCAATGGTTCCTGTATCTTTGGCGTGTTGATGCATATCATGGGAAGCGGAACTGACATCGCTAGCTGTATCTGATACCTTGCGCAACAGGTGAGAGAGATTGTCTGACATGAGGTTAAAATCTGTCCCCAGACTGGCAATTTCATCTTTACCCTTAATATCCACACGAGCGGTCATATCGCCTTCAGCTATCCGTTTGACATTTGTTTGGAGTCTGCGAATCGGCTTGATAAAGTTGTTTGCCGCCCAAATCGCCAGCAGCATAGCAACGACTAAAATGATAGCAACAGTAATAATCAACTGATTACGAGTAGAGTAATATTCCTGAAAAGCAATATCTTTAGAAATAGACAGGCCTACAATCCAGCCTGTGCTAGGCATTCTTTTAAAATAAAGCTGACGGTCACTGCCGTTGTAGCTATAGTCTGTTTTTCCCGAAGCTGTGCTGAGCAGGGTCGCGGTCGATGATCCTAACTCGGGGGTTTCCTTGAGGTTTTTGCCAGCCAGCTTGTTGTCTGGATGCGCGATTACGACTCCCTTTTCGTCAATCAGAAATGCGTAGCCCAATCCGTTCAAGTCTATGCCTTTAATCATTTTTGTCATATCGTTGAGCATAATATCCTCGCTGACTACCCCGGTGATCGAGCCGTTGGCATCCTTGAGAGGTTTAGCAATGGAAATGGTGAAGTCATTGCTGCCTGCATCAGTATAAGGTGAGGAATAGTACATTTCTCCCTTGGTTTTGGCGTCCTTGTACCACGGACGAGCGCGAGGATCGTAACCCTCTTCAAACCAGCCAGATCCATCCCAGTAAGATCCATCTTCATACCCTGCATAAATGTTGGAAATATTTTGATCCTTATAGTTTTGGAAAGCTGCTTTCAGAGATGCTATTTTGGCATCTGATGAAATATCGCTGGATTCCAGACTCGCAGCTAATGATTCAATAATTTCAGCTTTGCCGCCTGTCCATCCGTCGAGCTGATTGACGGTTTCGGAAGCTTTGCTGTTCATAAGCTCTTGGATATCATGATTGGCCTGATTTTTAACACTTGTCATGCTAATGACGGACAAAGGCCCAGCTGCAACGATTACAATGCAAGTGAAAAGGAGAATAAGCTTCATTTTTAAGTTCATGTAACGACCCCCGATGTTTCAGAAATGTGAAAGCTTAGGATAGTGCTTTGTACTTATATCGTCAGATCGAATGACTTTGTTTATTGTTTTCATCCATTTTCATCAATTTTTCACAATGGTTATTAATGGGACATCTCAGACTGGCGGGAAGGATTAAAGTACAGGTACAGGCATATACTTAAAGGAGGCTAGTCCGGTAAGGGGGCACAAAATGGACCAATTAACGAAAAGTAGACTGTTCCGGTACGGCATATGGACGCTGCTGGGACTCGTCATTCTATATTTTATCTGGCTGCTGAGACCTTTGTTTTTTCATTTGTATGAATTTCTGAAAACAATCATTGCTCCGTTTGCGGTAGCGATGATCATCTCCTATGTACTTAATCCTGTAGTGAGTATGCTGGGCGGTCGAAAGGTGCCTCGTAGTGTAGCTGTACTGCTTATTTACGCTGTGTTTTTGGCCAGTCTTATTGTGATCCTGATGAATCTGATTCCGATGTTCATTGAACAACTGGATGAGCTGAATGAGCATCTGCCAGAGCTGACCATGCATGCACAGGGACTAATGACGAATATGGACAGCGGTATTTTACCCCAAGGGGTGCGTACGGGGATGAATCAATGGTTTTTCCAACTGGAGAATCGGATGGCTACTGGGATTTCTACCTTTATGGACAACATCGGTGGGATGATCAACATGTTGTTTAATGTGTTCATCGTACCTTTTCTCATTTTTTATATTTTAAAGGATTTTGACGTGTTTGAACGGACGATTGTTTCTTATCTCCCGCGTTCTCGTCGTAAGGCGATTGTATCGGTGCTTAAGGAAATTGATCAGGCGCTTGGCAACTATGTCAGGGGCCAATTGCTGGTGTGCGTCATTATTGGCGTAATGGCGTATATTGGATATATGCTGATTGGCATGCCTTATGCGCTATTGCTGGCCGGAGTTGTGGCTCTTTTTAATATTGTTCCATATCTGGGCCCCTTTTTGGGCGCTGCACCGGCAGTAATTATGGCTTCTACGGTTTCCTTAAAAATGGTGCTTTTAGTGGTAGTCGTTAATTCCTGTATTCAAGTTCTTGAAAGTAATGTAATATCCCCTCAGGTGGTAGGGCGAACGCTGCACCTGCATCCGTTAGCCATTATTTTCGCTCTGCTAGTGGGTGGGGAAATTGCGGGAATTGCTGGCTTGATCTTGGCAGTTCCAGTGATGGCTGTTTTGAAGGTAGGGCTTCAGCATTTTTTTGCATATTACGTGAAGCGAAAAACAATCTAATTTCGTCTATATCCCAGATGCATGCTGTCTGAAATCGCGTTGACACGGCTAAATGACACGGATATACTGAATTGAGTATGTTTAAATGTGTTTATCCAGTAGGGAAAGCTCATTTCGGAGTGCGGGCTGAACCCGCCGGGATGCTCCCGTTACCAGTGAAAACAAGGCGATCGATCGTCCGTTAAGCAGATGTTGGTGTGTGCGCTTGCACATGTGGCATTTCGTACAGAGGGGACGGCGATAACCAGGGTGGTACCGCGATACAATCGTCCCTGATCCGTTCAGGGGCGTTTTTCTATTTTTTATGGCCTGTGCCAGAAACCAGTGACACCATAATTAGGAGGCTACTTATATGAAAGCTAGTGAAATCCGCTCCAAATGGCTGGAGTTTTTTGAAAGTAAGGGACATGTGATTGAACCAAGCGCACCGCTTGTTCCACACAAAGATCCTTCCCTGCTATGGATTAATGCAGGTATGGCGCCGCTTAAGCCTTATTTTGACGGACGCGTAAAACCAGAAAATCCACGTATCGCCAATTCGCAAAAATGTATTCGGACGAACGACATTGAAAATGTCGGTAAAACGCGTCGTCATCATACGTTTTTCGAAATGCTTGGGAACTTTTCTATTGGCGACTATTTCAAGGAAGAAGTCATCACATGGGCGTGGGAGTTTCTGACAGACCCGAAATGGATCGGCTTTGATCCAGAACGTCTGGCTGTAACGGTATATCCTGAGGATGAAGAAGCGTATAAGCTGTGGAATGAAAAAGTTGGACTTCCGGCTGAACGTATCATCAAACTGGAAGACAATTTCTGGGATATCGGTGAAGGCCCTTGCGGACCTTGTACGGAAATTTTTTATGATCGTGGCGAAGCCTACGGCAACGACATGACAGACCCTGAAATGTACCCAGGGGGAGAAAATGAGCGTTATCTGGAAGTGTGGAACCTCGTATTCTCACAATTCAACCATAACAAAGATGGCAGCTACACGCCGCTTCCCAATAAAAATATAGATACAGGAGCTGGTTTGGAACGTTTTGCATCCATTTTGCAAAATGTGGATTCCAACTTCGATACGGATATCTTCCAGCCACTAATCCAGAAAACGGCTGCCATGGCAGGAGTTAAATATAACGACAATGTGGACAGTGATGTGGCTCTCAAAGTCATTGCTGACCATGTTCGTACCGTGACTTTCGCGATTGGTGACGGTGTACTTCCTTCTAATGAAGGACGAGGTTACGTCATTCGCCGTTTGCTGCGCCGGGCTGTTCGCTATGGAAAAATGTTGGGCATGAATCGTCCATTTATGTTTGAACTGGTGGAAACCGTTGGGGACATCATGGGCGTGTACTATCCTGAAGTCGTGGACAAGCGTGATTTCATCATCAAGGTGATTAAAACAGAAGAAGAGCGTTTCCATGAAACATTGACAGACGGATTAGCTATTTTGGCTGATATCAGTGCTCAGGCAAAGGCCGAAGGCCGCAATGTCATTAGCGGAGCAGATGCTTTCAAGCTGTATGATACGTATGGGTTTCCATTTGATCTCACAGAGGATTATGCGGACGAGCAGGGCTTGAAAGTTGATCGTGAAGGTTTTGATGAAGCGATGCAGGAACAGCGTCAACGTGCGCGTGATGCTCATCAAGACAATGCCAGCATGAAGATTCAGGGCGGAGCTTTGTCCGATCTGGCGGTTAAAAGTGAATTTGTTGGATATAATGACCTCATAACTGAGTCCAAAATTGTGGCAATTGTATATAATGATATGCTGGTGGAGAGTGTTAGTGAAGGGCAGTCCTGTCAGGTCGTGCTGGATGTGACTCCTTTCTATGCCGAAAGCGGCGGGCAAGTCAGTGACCATGGCTTACTGCGTGGTGGAACGGTAACCGCGAAGGTTGAAGGGCTGTTCAAGGCGCCGCAAGGTCAGCATGTGCATCAGGTCGTTGTAGAAGCCGGTGAGCTGAACGTAGGCGACACGGTAAAAGCTGAAGTAGATCAGGCTTCACGTGGAGAAATTGAGAAGAATCATACGGCTACGCATTTGCTTCACAAAGCGCTTAAAGAAGTACTGGGTGACCATGTCAATCAGGCGGGTTCCTTGGTAGAACCTGGGCGTCTGCGTTTTGACTTCTCCCATTTTGGTAGCATTACCCCAGAAGAGCTGGCAGATATTGAACTGCGGGTTAACCGTGCCATCTGGAGCCAACTGGATGTGACTATTGAACTGAAACCGATTGACGAAGCCAAGGCGCTTGGAGCGATGGCGTTGTTTGGTGAGAAATATGGTGATATTGTACGGGTCGTTAAGGTTGGCGATTACAGCATCGAGCTGTGCGGAGGGTGTCATGTCAGCAATACTTCGCAAATTGGGTTGTTCAAGCTTGTCAGCGAGAGCGGCATCGGATCAGGTGTACGTCGTATTGAAGCAGTGACCGGACGTTTTGGTTTTGAGTACATGGAAGGTCAATTAGAGCTGTTGAAGGTGTCGGCTGGGCTGGTTAAATCCAAGCTGTCTGAGGTGCCAAAACGCATCGAATCTTTGCAGCAACAAATTAAAGACCTCAGTCGTGAAAATGAATCACTGCAAAGCAAGCTGAGTGCTATTGAGGCGGGTCAGCTGACTGATCAGGTCGTGCAAGCTGGCGGAGTGCAGTTGTTGGCTGCACGCGTGCAGGCCTCCAGCATGGATGCGCTGCGTGCGATTGCTGATGAGCTGAAAAGTAAGCTTCCTGCAGCTGTGCTGGTGCTAGGCGCTGCAATGGACGACAAAGTTAATTTTGTCGTTGCTGTCCCAGCTGAGCATACCAAGGCAGGACTTCATGCAGGTAAGCTCGTGAAAGAAATTGCGGCCGTATGCGGCGGCGGTGGCGGCGGACGACCTGACATGGCGCAAGCCGGGGGTAAGGATGCCAGCAAGCTGGACGAAGCACTTCAACGTGCACATGAATTGGTGTCAGCAGCCTCACAAGGATAAAGTTCGATAATTTTTGCGGATTTTTGGAAAAAAACGGACTTAGACATTTCCTTGAAGGGCTTTGCTTATGGTATGATATAAAAGAATAAGCTGGCATAAACATGTACACATGTTTTGTGGAAGCGAGGTGTCAACAATGGATTCCATGGACAAAACGGTCAAATTTAATGTCAAGGCGGATGAGAAGGAAGCTTCTGCTCAGGAGATTTTGTTGACCGTATATGATGCGTTGGTAGAAAAAGAATACAATCCGATCAATCAAATCGTCGGGTATTTGCTATCCGGTGATCCGGCTTATGTGCCACGGCATAATAATGCTAGAAGCCTGGTGCGTAAAAAAGAACGCGATGAATTGATTGAAGAGCTGGTTCGTTTCTATCTCGCTAAGCATCGTTAGGAGACAGGCATGAAAGTAATGGGATTGGATTACGGGGATCGCCGAATTGGGGTCGCCGTAAGTGATGCCTTCGGCTGGACCGCCCAAGGATTGGAAGTCATAGAACGACGCGGTGACGACAGCGAGTTCGGTAAAATTGCAAATTTGGTTCGTGAACATGAAATTGGTGAGGTTGTTGTAGGCTTACCGAAAAATATGAACGGAACCGTGGGTCCACGCGGTGAGATTTGCATTGAGTTTGCGAACCGGCTCAAGGAGTTACTGGGTTTACCCGTTCACCTTTGGGATGAACGGCTGACGACGCGTTCGGCAGAGCGTGCGCTTCTGGAGGCCGACGTCAGCCGCAAAAAACGCAAGCAGGTGGTAGATAAACTGGCCGCAAGCCTGATCTTGCAAAATTATTTGGACGCACACAGTACAAGGTGAGGGGGATTTCGTAATGGCTGAAAATCAATTGGGTATGGAAGAAGAGCCGGAAATTATTTATATTGCCGATGACGAGGGCAACGAGGAAGAGTTCGAGGTCATTATGAAGTTTGAGGTAGATGGTTCCGAAGCGAAGTACATGATGGTTGCGCCAGTGGACCCTGAAGCTGATGAGTCCGATGTGTACGCCTTCCGTTACGAGGAAGAAGGCGATGATATTAAATTGTTTGTGATCCAAGACGATGCCGAATGGGAAATCGTCGAAGAGACCTTTAATACATTTGTAGAGGAAGAAGAAGAGGAAGACGGGAAATGACGAGCTATTCACGTGAAGACCTGAGCTGGACCTCTGATTTGAAAGAAGCTTTTGATGGTGACATAGAGTTGCAGGATGAACAGGGTCATGCGTTACGCATGGAGTTGGAAGCAGAGTTCAAGGTAGGTGAGCAACGGTACGCCGTATTGCGTAGACCTGGCGCTGCTGCTGGCGAACATGAATTATATCATGTAAGCTCATCCACAGACGGCGAAATCTCCATCACCACCATTGAAGATGATGATGAGTGGGAAGATATTTCTGAGCTGTACGACGAATGTACGTTGCCGGAAGAGCTGTAAGTCTGGATAACGAGGAGATCAAACCTGAAAGGGCGGACCAGTCCGCCCTTTTTGGCTGTGAAGGAGTTGGGTGGATGTGAAGCGAAGGACAAGGATGCTTACGTTGCTTCTCCTGCTTGTTTGCATAGCAGGAGGTGCACTCCTCTATATATGGAATGCCATGCAGCCTGTTCAGCCGAAAACACAACCCGTTGCTTTTACGGTGGTAAGAGGTACGGGAACATCGGCTATTGCAGATACGCTGAAGCAAAAGGGACTTATACGTAATGCGCTTGTGTTTAAGGCTTATGTAAAATTCAAACAGCAAGGAAACGCATTTCAGGCTGGAAAATATGAAGCGCAGCCTGGCGCAACCTTTGATCAGTTGATTGCCAAGCTATCGGCTGGGGATGTAGTCAAAGAGGAAATGATTCGTTTTACAATCCCGGAGGGTTTTACGATTAGACAGATGGCAGATAAACTGCAAAAGGAAGGACTGGCGGACCGGCAGCAATTTTTGCAGCTGGCCAACGATCCGTCCGCTTTTGACGTCGCGCTGGTGCGGGACATACCAAAGCAGACGGGGCTTCGCTATGCGCTGGAAGGCTATCTTTTCCCGGAAACCTATGAACTGAAAAAAGGAAGCACAACCAAGGATATCATTCAGACGATGCTGGAGCAGACGCAAAAACGTCTGGATACCATTTCTGATCTGGATGCCGGGTTGCAGCAACGCAGTGAAACACTGCATCAGTTGCTGACAGTTGCTTCTCTGGTAGAGCGCGAGGTGGTTGTAGACGATGAGCGGCCTATCGTAGCTGGCGTTATTTATAACCGCCTTCAACAGGATAAAAAGCTGGAAATTGATGCTACAGTTCAATATATGCTGGACAAGCAAAAGGAACGACTGTATTACAAGGATTTGGCTGTAGAAAGTCCTTATAATACGTATATGCATCAGGGACTTCCGCCAGGACCGATTGCAAGTCCCAGTCTGAAATCAGTAGTGGCGGCTCTACAGCCAAAATCTACAGATTATTTATTTTATGTGACCAAAAAAGATGGGACACATAAACATTTATTTGCCAAAACGTATAAAGAACATTTGCATAACATTCAGATAAGTAACCGTAAGACAAATTAGGAGGTGAGCCTATGGCTTACAAACCCGAACTGCTGGCAACTGCCAGCTCTCCGGAGGATGCCCGCCATATGCTGGAGGCTGGAGCAACTGCATTGCTGATTGGAGATGACCGCTTTGGCATGCGACTGCCAGGACATTTTACCCCGGACCAAATCCGTGAGGTTGTGGAAGAGGCAAGGAAGCATGCGGCGCAGGTATATGTATCTATGACGAATTTGATGACGAATGAGCTATTGCCACTTCTTCCCGAATATGTGCAGACCATAGCTGGATGCGGCGTAGACGCCATTGAGTTTAATGATCCAGCAGTGCTCATGGCTGTGAAGGAATATGCCCCTCATCTGAAACTCTTCTGGAACGGAGAGATGATTTCTACCAACTTCGCAACCGCCAACTACTGGGGTGAAAAAGGGGCATCACGTGTCATCTTGGCTCGTGAGCTCAGTATGGATGAGATTACGGAAATGATTCCAAAGTTGAACATAGAAGCACAGGTTCAGGTACATGGAATGACCAATATTTATCACTCCAAGCGTAAGCTTGTTCAAAGCTATATGCTGCACCAAGGTCGCACGGTAGAAGGTGACCTCGGCAGAGGGCGTGGCTTGTTTCTGATTGAAGCAGAGCGGAAGGAAGAGAAGTTCCCCATTTACGAAGATATCAACGGGACACATATTATGAGTTCGGATGATTTTTGTATCATGGAGGATCTGCATATTCTGATGGAGGCGGGCGTGCACAGCTTTAAGATCGAGGGCTTGTTGAAACCCACCGCTTACAATGAGGCAGTTGTCCGTGCTTACCGTAAAGCTATAGACAGTTATACAGCCGACCCGGATGCTTATGTTTATGATGAAAGCTGGCTGGATGAGGTTCGCCGCCTTCAAGACCCTGAACGGGAACTTTCCTTCGGATTTTTCTACAAAGAGCAGGTTTATTAATTACAAAATGAATTTACAGAGGGGGGAACGTCATGGGAACGATCACCAAAACGAGAAAATATACAGGTAAACGAAATCGTTTGGATAAGCCGGAGTTGTTGGCTCCTGCCGGAAATCTAGAAAAGCTGAAGTTTGCCGTTCACTATGGCGCGGATGCTGTATATATAGGTGGGCAAAAATACGGTCTGCGTTCTAACGCCGATAATTTCAGTTTTGAAGAAATGCGTGAAGGTGTGGAATTCGCCAACAAGTACGGTGCTAAGGTGCTTGTGGCGACTAATATCTATGCTCACAATGAAGATATTGCCGGAATTGAGGAATACTTGCGCAATCTGTATGAAGTAGGAATTCATGCTGTTATCGTCGCTGATCCGGCTATTGTATCCGTGGCATTGCGGGCAGTTCCCGGATTGGAAGTGCATTTGAGTACACAGCAGTCCACGTTGAATTGGCAAGCGGTAAAGTTCTGGAAAGACGAGGGACTGCCGCGTGTGGTACTTGGACGTGAAACCAGCTTGGAGGAAATCGAAGAAATTAAAAAGCATGTGGACATCGAAATCGAAGCTTTTGTCCACGGTGCAATGTGCTCTTCATTTTCCGGTCGCTGTGTGTTATCCAATCATTTTACAGACCGAGATTCTAATCGTGGAGGATGTTGTCAGTCTTGCCGCTGGAAATATGATTTGTTTGAGGATGCCCGTCCAGGTGAGGTTTGGATATCTGAGGAAGAGGCACAGGACAACAATGTACTAAAACAGTTCCAGCTTGGCGTTAACCAGCTTCCATTGTTTGAAGAGAGCGATAATGCTTTTTCTATGGGTTCCAAGGATCTGTGTATGATTGAAAATATTCCTGATCTGATTGATGTGGGTGTAGACAGCTTTAAAGTGGAGGGACGTATGAAGTCCATCCACTATGTGGCTACGGTCGTGAATGTCTACCGTCAAGCGATTGATTCCTATATGGCTGATCCGGAAAATTATGTACTCAAACCAGAATGGATTGAAGAAATTAACAAGGCAGCCAATCGTCCGTTAAATACTGGATTCTTCTATGATACACCGGATCATGAGGATCATATTTATGAGCCGGAAGAAAAAGCGGTCCCTTATGATTTTGCCGGACTGGTCATGGACTACGATGCTGCAAGTGGCATCGCAACGATTCAACAACGCAACCATTTTAAACCAGGTCATGAAATTGAATTTTTCGGTCCGAACGGAACCTTTTTCAAGCAAACGGTCGGAACGATCTGGGATGAGGAAGGCAACGAATTAGATGCTGCACGTCATCCGCTTCAACGAATCAAAATGAAGGTAGATCAGCCTGTATCATATTTTGATATGATGCGTAAAAAGAAGTAAATAAGTCTTAAGTCACAAGTTAAAAGATTCAAAAGCCTCTCCTATCGGTTGGAGAGGCTTTTTTTTGAATAGTTTTCTAGGAAAAAAGTTTCACAAAATTTAGTGGGTACTCAAAGGAAAGCTACATTCCTTGTCGAATAGTTCCGATAGAGACTATATAGATAATAGATACATAATGGATGACGTGGAACAAGAAACTAATTATATAGTGGTAGGTGAGAGGAATGGGTTTTCGGAAAAAAGAGGGGAATACAGCAAAAAGGCAACCCAAGAAAAAGGATCAAATGAAAGGTTTAAAAGGAAGTAAAGTAACAACGGATAAAGGGGAGGAGACGGTTGTGATGTCTTCGAAGGGTACTCCCTGGGTAGCTGAGGTCTTACGTAAATGCACAAACAATTTAAAGCGTTTACTTAAGCCTGAAAGATACAGTAAGGATTTTATGCATTTAGTCAAAAACTATAATCCGATCCGTTCGGTTGGGATGAAGTTGTTTCTGATCTTTTTTGCGGCCATTATGTTATTTGTGGTCAGCTTGGGAATGCTCTCGTACTACAGAGCTAAAAGCACGATTGAGCAAAATGCAGCTACAGCGTATCAGCAAACGGTTCAGCAAACTTCGGAAAAGCTTGATATTATTTTAGAGCGCTTTCAAGACACATCGACACAGGTATTTTTCGATACTGAATTAAGTGATCAGTTGCAAAAGGCTGTAAAGCAAGATAAAAATCCCTTTGCATCTTTTGTTGCTATGGGAGAAGTAAACAAGAAATTAACCAATATTGCTTTTACAAATAAAGCGATTGATTCATTGTATTTGTACCCGGAAGAAACCAGTTTAGCTGCAATGGGTACCGGAACACAAAAGGATGTACGGCAGGAAGCATGGTTTAAGGATATTTTGAAAAACAAGGGAATGGTTTGGCTACCTACGCAGGTGAATGACAATGGCAGCAAGACCTTTCGTCTGGCACGATCCATGAACAGCATGTCCGGGTTGGGAGGGACTTATGTTCTGGTTATGGATTTAAAGGCCAGTGCGGTGGAGGACGAGTTGAAAGGTGTTAATTTGGGCTCAGGCAGTATGATTAGCCTTGTGACAGACAAGGGGGAGTTTGTAGGTTCTAACAATGAGAGCTTGGCCGGGGGAAAGACAAAGCTGGATTACGTTTCCAAGCTTGAAGGGATCGAAGGAAATCAAATTATGGAGCAGGTAGCAGATGGCAAAGAGCAAAGTGTGCTTACGGTTCATAATACACTGGGAACTTCCAAATGGATTCTCGTGGGTGTAGTACCTGTATCTGAGCTGGTGAGAGACGCTAAGGGGATTCTAACTACGACCTGGGTATTTGCTGCGGTGGCTGCACTCATTGCATTGTTCATCGGCCTGTGGATCGTGCGCCTCGTGGCTCGTCCACTGACACACCTGAAGGATTTAATGATTGAAGGCGCCAAAGGCAACTTGCAAATCCGAACGAACTATAAGGCTCAGGATGAAATTGGGCAGTTGTCCGCTAGCTTTGATACAATGATGGAGCAAATTACACTGCTGGTAGAACAGACGAATGCATCAGCACAGGAGGTACTGAATACAGCGACGGAACTGAGTGATGCCTCGAAGAAGACAGCCGTTTCAGCCAAAGAAATTGCAGCTGCGACGGAAGAGATCGCTCATGGTGCCACCAGTTTAGCAACAGAGGCGGAACGTGGTAGCGGATTAACGGGGAATATATCCCAGCAAATGGATACGGTTATGACTTCTAATTATGAAATGAGTCTGGTCGCACAAGAAGTTGAACAGTCCAGTGAAAAAGGGACAATTCAGCTGAAAAATCTATTGAGCAAGACTAAGGTTACGGAAGAAACTACGCATGCTTTGGTAGGCAAAGTAGATGAACTGAAGAAGACAACTTCCGATGTCTTTAAGGTGCTGGACGTATTGCAGGATATTGCTAAACAAACGAACATTCTATCCCTGAATGCGACGATTGAAGCGGCACGAGCAGGGACAGCCGGGCGTGGTTTTATGGTGGTTGCAAATGAGGTCCGTCAGTTGGCAGAACAATCACGTCAAGCCATTCGTACAGCTACAGGTATTACGAATAATATCGTCAATGAGATGAATGAAACGGTGCAAGCGTTATCTGAAGTGTACCCGCTGTTCCGGGAGCAGATGGGAGCCGTACGAGAAACGACGGACATTTTCCAATCGGTGCAGCAGCAAATGGGCGAGTTCGCGCTTCGGTTGGGAACAGTCACCGCCTCCATTCATCATCTGAGTGAATCGCAGACTACTTTGTCTGAGGCAATGACCAATGTTAGTGCGGTAGCCGAGCAATCCTCTGCTACTTCGCAGGAAGTCGCTTCTCTCAGTAATGAGCAGGCCAATATCGGTAATCAGCTGGTAGGCTTGTCTGATAAGCTGGAAGGAGTTTCAGTGAATTTGAAAGAACAGCTTTCAAGGTTTACAGTGTAGGTGTTGTAAAATCAAGGTTATCAGGGAAATCTCTTGAGAAGGAAAGCAGATTATGAATACAAACACAAAGTGGGCCTGGGTGGTTCTAGCCATTACTATTTTTATAACGGTTTATTATTCGTTAGATGAAATTTTAGGTTGTAGCCCATATTCATCACTAGATATCCAATAAATTCGGTAACCCATTCAACATTACATGTTGAGTGGGTTTTCTTTTTCCATCACCGGACATACTACTGGAAAAATGATGAAAGGAGGATGGATGTGTCTAGGCGTCATAGCAGTTTCATTCGTCAACGTCGAATTGCATATATAGCCCTGGGGATCATGGTATCGCTACTGATTTTATGTTTCCGACTGGCTTGGATTCAGGGAACAGCAGGCATTCATTTGTCATTGTATGGGGGACATTCGCTTAAAGAAATGTCAGTACGTCAGCGACAGGAAGGAATCGCTATTGATACTGGGCGTGGACAGTTTACGGACCGACACGGGCAGCCCTTGACTGGAGGAGTCGTATGGACGCCAGTGCTTTTTCCCGATGTAGATGGCCGAGCAGCTTCGCATGGACAGGAGCTGGCCAAGTTATTGCATACGAGTAAAGGGCAACTGTTGACGCAATGGAAGGGACTGCAATCTCCGCTCATATGGAGGGATGGACGTGGAGAGCCTGTACAAATCCATCCGAATGAAGCGGGCAGACTGCTGAAGTTAGCCCCTTCGCTCATAGAGCTTGTACCGTATGCGCAACGTTATAGGGACTTGCCCAATGGCAGACAATGGCTTGGTTTTATGTATGAACGTGGTGAACGAGCAAGTGAACTACCGATGGGGGCAGCTGGCCTGGAAAGAACGCTAGAGCCGCTGCTAAGCGGGGTTGGTGAGACATTCGTCTCTCGGTTTGTAGATGCCCAACGTCGTCCATTGACTCATGTCCCGCTTCGTGTCAGTGCTCCATCCAATAGTCACTATCCATTACAGGTGAAGACTACAATTGATCTCCCGTTGCAGGAACAGATTGAGAAGCTGACAGAATCTAACCACTTGGCAGAAGGAGCAGTCGTTGTGCTTGATGCAGGCAACGCGGATGTGATGGCGATGGTGTCTCGTCCTTTCTATAATCCCGCTCATGTTGATCCGCAGCAGAAAACAGACTGGTCTAATCGTGCTCTCAAAGCAGTAACGCCTGGTTCAATTTTTAAGTTGGTTACGGCTGCGGCTGCACTTGAATCAGGTGTGGTTCAACCGCAGGAGCAATTTCATTGTCATGGAGCCTATGGCAAGTACGGCTTGTCATGCTGGAAAAAAGAAGGACACGGAACCCTGAACCTGGAGGAAGGGCTTGCCGTATCCTGTAATAGTGTGTTCGCCCATCTCGGCGAACGGCTTAACGCCGAGCAAATTCAGGCCGTAGCCTCTGCACTAGGATTGAGTCGAACCGTGGGCTGGCAGGACCGGGATCTGGCAGGACTACCTCAATTCAGACCGATGGATCACGAAGAAAAGGGAGCCGTATTCGGCTCCCATACAAATGCATCTGATCCAGGCGTACGTGTGCAGACAGCTATCGGCCAGCGTGATGTGCTGGTGACGCCTCTCCAAGCAGCTAACCTCATCGTGACCTTGCTGCACGATGGTCAAGTACATGCACCGCGCATCGTAAAACGCGTCAGCTACGCAGATGGAAGCACCTTGCTGGAGCTACCTGCTCACGCTGCTCCTTTACCCCAAGGCAGCCGCTCGATTCGCACATCCACGGCTCATACGCTTCGTGAAGCAATGGAACAAGTTGTGACACACGGTACAGGTGCCTCCTTGCGTAACAAAACCTGGAAGCTGGCCGGTAAATCGGGTACGGCCCAAGCTTTAAAAAACGGTCGCCCCATAAATCACCAGTGGTTTATTGGTTACGGTCCGATAGAGCGGCCACGTTATGCGGTTGCCGTTCTTGTGCAAAATGCTTCAACGCATGCTGCAAATCAGGCCACAGCACTGTTCGGCCAAGTCATGGATCTGCTAGCTCAATCCTCTTGAGTCCTGCGAGTAGCTTCACGTTCTTCCTCCTGAATTTTGACGATAAAAGGAGGCTCGTCAAATTCCTCAGTCGGAAACCGAATCCATTGCTGCAAATAACCTTGCTGCCACAATTCCTTGAGCAAAATGATCAGAATGGGGGATAGGATTAATCCGGCCAATCCGAAGATGGATAACGATATAATGGCAAAGGAAAGCATTAGATAGGCAGATGAGACGCCGATGGAATTACCAGTAATTTTGGGCTCCGCCAACTGGCGCACAATCACGGTGACAGCCATGACAATAAGCAAGCCTACAGCCAAGCCGGTATTCCCCGTGATGAACAAATACACTGCCCACGGAATAAAGATAACAGGCACACCCAACAACGGCAGAATATCAAACAAAGCTGCTACGAGCGCCAACGATAGGGCATTATCTACTTGCAAAATGAGTAAACCTATAAATACGAGCACAAAGGTAATTCCCACCAGTAAGGCTTGAGCCTTGAGAAAGGCGGAAATGGCTTTAAGTACATGATTTTTTAGAAAAAGGTACGCCGTTTTTAGTGTCTTCGGTGTTTTACTGCGAGCAATTCCTTTCCAGAGATTAATTTCCATACTCAAAAAGAACGCTAAAATGATGGCAACCGCAAAGTTGCCCATAAAAACAGTGAAAGAGCTGAGAAATTGAATGAAAAAAGATAACCCTAGCTGTGCCCATTTCGTAGCAATGGTGGTAGCAGTCGCAAAATAATCATTTACACGTTCGGTAACACCCGGAGGCAAGGCAGCAATTTTATCTTGAGAAAGATGAAGAATCCGCGTGAATTCCGTTTGGATAATCTGGGTATAATGTGGGAGGTTTTGCGCGACTTTTGTAAATTGAGTAACCAGGATCAGGCCCAATCCGAAAAAAATAGCCAGTAATAAGATGATAAACAGCAATACGGAGAGTGCGGAGGCAAAAGGCTTTTTCATGCCTTTGCGATGAAAATAACGGGCAGCAGGTTCAATGCACCAAAACACGACGAATGAAAGGAACACAGGTGCGGCTAGCTGATACAGTTTGCTGGATACGAACATAATTAAATACACAGTTAATACGATCAGACCGATATCAAAAACAGTACGCCAATATTTTTTGTACAATGGAAGCATATGTATACAACGACTCCTTTAAGATTTTTATTTATTGTACACTAAATTGAATCTCAATGCTGACCAGTAGCAATGGCAAAATCTCGGCATGCTTACATCATTGTGATAACATATAAGTAAGTGAGTTTTCCTCAGGAGGCCTGCTTGGAAGTTCAGAATAGAAAAGTGGGGATAAAACGTGCAGACTTTGCTGTTATGGATGTTTTACATTTCAACTTTTTATGCTTTTATTCCGGCGCTGGTGAGTCGTATATTTGGTTTCCGGGTGTTTAGGCGTGGCAAAAGTGACCAAGAATATGCGCTAACCTTTGATGATGGTCCTGATCCAGTCTATACACCACAGTTGCTCGATTTACTCAAGCGTTTTGATGCCAAGGCTACTTTTTTTGTTGTAGGGTTGAATGCCGAAAAACACCCTGAGCTTCTGAAGCGCATGCATGATGAAGGTCATCTGATCGGTATTCACAATTATGTGCACAAATCGAATTGGCTTATGCGGCCTGTTACTGTTAGAAGACAAATTGCCCAGACAGAGTCAGTCATTCGTCGCGTAACTGGCGAAGGAACGACCTTTTATCGTCCACCTTGGGGGATTGTGAACTTTTTTGATATTTCCAAAAACAATGGTCGTCGAATCGTATTATGGTCCTCTATGTTTGGTGACTGGAAGGCCAGCATTGGAGCAAAACAATTAGCAGAAAGAATGCTCAAAAAGCTGAGGGGTGGCGAGGTGATGCTGCTCCATGACTGTGGTACGACATTGGGGGCAGACGTAGAAGCGCCACAGAATATGCTCATTGCGCTAGAGAAGCTATTGAGGGTCGCCCAGGAACGGCAATTACGCAGCGTCCGCGTGGATACATTGTTTTGCCGTCAATCTGGCTATCATTCCACTGTCTCCTGCTTGTCCAGTACAGATTGGATGAAAAAAACGATGGTATTCGGATGGCTACAATACGAGCGCCTTTTTCACGCCTTGTTCCGCCTTCGTCCTGTTAGCAAGGATAACACGATCTTTTATTATCGTCGCCGTATCTATCATGGACCCAATATTAACATGGAGAATGGTAGGTGGCTGGAAAAAGGGGATCCCATAATTGAGCTTCATTTTGACAATAAAATGTTGTTTCAATTGGGATCGTCGGCAAAGTCCTTGGTACATCTAGCGATTCAATTGATTCGAGTTGTGAAAAGGCAACTGCCTGATCTTACTCAACGGGTTGTACATGATTCTGGTATGAAGGGTGTAAAGGCGATCTATGCAGTAAGTATGATTCATCGAGGACCTGAAAAATTAGGCTTTCAAGTTCGGGAGCTTCCCCAAGGACTGTTTAAGCATGTATCTACTGTATATTTAAAGCTGTTATTTCGTATTATCCATCCTTCGGGTTCAGAACAATTGAATGAAAAAAAAGAGGTCATGATACCGAAATTAATCGTGATGCCCATTGATACCTTGTTTGATCGTTTCCAACCGGGAGATTCGCACCGGGCAGACCAGGCTTTTGATCCAACTGATCAAAGGGATGTTGTTCATACACTCAACAGTGAAATGATAGAAGAAGGTGACCCTATGTATGCTTCGATTAGGGCTTCACAAACAGCGGATACAGGATCAAGCAGTTGACCTAATAAAAAAAGCCACTCGATCCTTTTGTAGGGGTCGAGTGGCTTTTTAGTAGTTCATATAATAATCTATATTGGCAAAGCACTTAGATTTTCATAATTCCGCCGTTACTTGCGTTCGTCACCAGCTTGGAATAACGGGCCAGGTAGCCTGTCTTTACTTTCGGCTCGAAGCCTTTCCAATTGGCACGACGACGGTCGAATTCTTCGTCCGTAATGTGAAGCTCAATCTTACGATTGTTCAGGTCTAGCTCAATGATATCGCCGTCCTCAACAAAAGCGATAGGTCCGCCTTCTGCTGCTTCGGGGGAAATATGACCGATGGAGATACCACGGGAAGCACCTGAGAATCGTCCGTCTGTAATCAGACCAACCTTGGCACCAAGCCCCATGCCCACGATTTGTGAAGTCGGAGCGAGCATTTCAGGCATACCAGGTCCGCCCTTAGGACCTTCATAACGAATAACAACAACATGTCCTTCGTCAATTTTACCGTTAGCGATGCCAGCCAGCGCATCTTCCTGTGAATCAAAGCAGATGGCAGGGCCTTTGTGATAACCGCCAACAGAAGGATCAACCGCACCGACTTTAATAATGGAGCCTTGTGGTGCCAAATTGCCAAATAATACAGCTAGACCGCCGCGCTCGGAATAAGGGTTGTCCAATTTGTGGATGACGTTAGTGTCCAAAATTTCCTGACCCTCTACGTTTTCACGAAGGGTTTTCCCAGTTACAGTAATACAGTCACCATGCAATGCGCCCGGTTTCTTCAATAGCTCATTCAGCACTGCGCTTACGCCACCTGCATTATGGACATCCTCAATGTGATAGTCGGAAGCAGGTGCCAATTTGGACAAATGAGGTACACGGTTCGCGACTTCATTGATGCGTTCGATAGGGTAGTCAACCTCAGCCTCATGGGCAAGTGCCAATGTATGCAATACGGTATTCGTAGAACCACCCATTGCCATATCCAGTGCAAATGCATTATCAATGGCTTCTTTAGTCACGATATCACGTGGTTTGAGATCAAGCTTAATCAATTCCATCAATTGGCGTGCAGATTGTTTGACGAATTCTTTGCGTTCTTCTGCTACGGCGAGAATGGTGCCGTTACCTGGCATAGCGAGTCCCATCGCTTCTGCGAGACAGTTCATAGAATTCGCTGTGAACATTCCTGAACAGGAGCCGCAGGTTGGACAGCCATATTGTTCTAGCTCAAGCAAACTTTGATCATCGATTTTGCCCGCCTGGAATGCACCTACACCTTCGAAGACGGAAGTCAGGGAAATAGAGCGTCCGTTCTTATCTTTACCAGCTTTCATAGGACCGCCGCTGACGAAAATAGTCGGAATGTTAACACGCAATGCCCCCATCATCATACCAGGGGTAATTTTATCGCAGTTAGGAATACATACCATGCCGTCAAACCAGTGAGCGGAAACGACAGTTTCCAAAGAGTCTGCGATAATTTCACGACTTGGCAGAGAATAACGCATACCGATGTGTCCCATGGCAATGCCGTCATCTACACCAATAGTGTTAAATTCGAAAGGTACACCGCCTGCTTCACGAATGGCCTGCTTGACAATTTTGCCAAACTCCTGCAAATGGACGTGGCCCGGTACGATGTCAATATACGAGTTGCATACCGCAATAAACGGTTTGTCAAAATCTTCTTCTTTGACGCCCGCTGCGCGCAGCAAGCTGCGGTGAGGAGCGCGGTCAAAGCCTTTTTTAATCATATCGGAACGCATTTTCGTCTTAGCTGTCATGATGCTGGTTTCCCCCCAAAGTATAAAAATGGTATGGCATTCAATTGAACGCCGTAATAGCGCAGATGTTTTCTAAAGAGTCTATCATAGTTGTGCGCATATTTCTACATATATGAGGATTTTGAAAAAAGTATAGAAGTGTTCTGTAAGCAACAATATATAGATAGGAACAGTTTTATTTATCTATATATTGCATCTGTAAGGATTTGAATTGGATTCTTCAAAACTCTGATATCCTGATATATTAGCCTATCGGATAAATAGGAGAAGCCCATTCCGCTATAAAACGGATGGGCTCAGGCTTGTTTTTATGTTAAAGGAGGGTGGAATATGAAACTATATTTTAATTTCTGCCACCTTTACGACCGATGTCTCTGTAGAAATTTTTGTCATGCGACTCAGCTGTAGCATCGCCGCCCTTTTTGCCGATTTCCTGATAAAATTCCTTATCATGTGAGTTTGCAGTTGCTTGCCCGCCTTTCTTACCAATCTCCTGATAAAATTCCTTGTTGTGCTTCTTGGAAGTAGCTTCTCCACCCATACGGCCTGCTTCTTCGCGACTCATTTTACCCTGATTTTGATTACGTGCCATTACAAATCACTCCTTATTAAAAAGTTGTTTTTTGTTGCGCGTATCATTTACTTACCACATCTTGCCTGTATGAAACAGGCACTATGCGCGAAGTAAAGAGGGGGAGACCCACTTCCATTCTCGTCTGTAAGTGGGTTGTCGCGTGCTGATTGTGACATATCAATGGATAAAAAGTTACGCAGACCGTCTAAAAAGATAAGGAGCGGGCTTCAACATCCACTCTACCTGTGGCTCAATCAGAGGCCGTGTTGCAGTTCGAACCCAAGGCATGGTCAACAGACAGCACAGACCTGTGGCGCACACTAGAATCAACATGACTTCCACAGGAGTATCTATATACTCGTAGACCCCCTTTGCAACAACGGAACGGACGATTAAGCCATGCAGCAAAAAGACATATAATGTACGTCGTCCCATCTCGGTTATACGTCCTGTGACGGCTGGAACAAAGCTTAGAAACGCCATAGATGCTATCCATTGAACTCCATAAATGCCGATACGGTAAATCCCTGCGTACCATTCGGTATGGCCCAGTTCACCATAAGTCATGTTGCCATATAGCCAGCCTGCCGGGATGCCAAAATACGACGTTCCCGCCAGTACCATAAGAAAAAGAGATACAATACCAGCGATGATACGGATAGGTGTTGTGAAGAAGCGTCGAACGTCCGCATAATGCAAATGATAACCTGCTACAAAGTAAGGCAAATAAACAAAGGTTCTACATACGCTTAGCCATATACCGTCTACAGGGAGATATCCGACAAGGATACCTAGCAGCACGGATATACCCAGTTGGAAGACTGGTGGTATTTTCTGAAAAGATAGCATCAGCAGTCTCCAGCAGATGTGGCTGGCAAGGAACCAAAGCAGCAGATAAGGAGCAAAAAAAGAATGATGGATATGGGGAACGTGAAAGATTACGATATCCAAAATTGAATAAAGGGATTGGAAAATCAGATATTGCATACCGATCTGAAGCAGAACCTTTTGTCCTGCGAGACCCGTCAAAGTGGTTTTGGCAAAGTAGCCTGTAACGAGTACAAACAACGGCATATGAAACATGAATATCCAGCTGAACCATTGTTGGGCAAGATGAAGTGAACCGACTAATGGCTCCAGGGCGTTTCCTGCAAATACGCATATAATCAACAGAAATCGCAAATTGAGAAAAAAGCTTTCCCCTTGTACATCATGGCTTGTCGTCATGTGTTTCCCTCCGAACGGCTTCTGCCGACTAAACTATTTAAAAAATAATTCTTTACATGGAACAAGGTACGATACTCTGGATTGTAACATTGTGATTTTATTCACAATAGTAAGCGTTATCATGTCCTTTTTATGTGGCGAAAGCTTGAACACGGAATAAAGATGGGCTTATGTCTGGAAACGTGTGCTAATTTGACCCTGTACAGGCAACGATGTTACCCTAACAAGGTTATAGTTATGCTAACAAATACAGCGACACCATTTAGATTCAAGTTACGAATCACGAGGTACGAAAGTCGAAAGGAACTTATACGATGAGAAGAAGAACAAGAAGATCATACAACTCCTATGGAACACGCGGATCTCGGAAAATATGGAAAATTCTTTTAGGCATCCTAATTGTCATCGTGCTAATCGTGGGTTGGGGAGCATGGAAGGTATTTACGCCTTATCAGCCTGACGAGACGGCTGCTGCTGCATTAGCCGAAATAGCGGATACTGTGAAAGTAAATGAGCAAGAGCATTGGTTAAGTTTTGAGCCTACCGAAAGAAGTGGATCAGGAGTCATTTTGTACCCAGGAGCGTTGGTTAAACCCGAAAGCTATGCGCCCTTGGCACGCCGTCTGGCAGAAAAGGGTCATCATGTAATTATTGTAAAAATGCCACTGAACCTTGCATTGATCTCACCGGATTTGGCGAATGAAGTGCTAAAGGCGTACCCGAAGGAAGTCTTTGTTATTGGCGGACATTCGTTAGGTGGTGTGATGGCGGCCCGATATGCAGCTGCACATCCTGATCAGGTTAAAGGTGTATTTTTCCTTGCTTCCTACCCGGATAACAAGGGTAATTTAAAGGATAAAAATCTGCCAGTGATTTCTCTACTAGGAAGTGATGATGGAGTCATCCAGATGAAAAATGTCCAAAGTGGGAGAACTTATTTACCTGCCAACACGCTGTATTTTACAGTCGAAGGGGGGAACCATGCCCAATTTGGCAGTTACGGTGCCCAGAAAGGGGATAATCCTGCGAAAATTAGCGCCGTTGAGCAATGGAATCAGACGGTAACGGCTTTACAGGACTGGATGAAAGAGAGTGTAGATTCAGCTTCTAAGAACCCGTAAAGGAGGTGTGATGCATGTCTGAGCTGATCGTGCAGGGGAAGCGATATTCATGCCGTGGCATCTTATTCGATAAAGATGGCACACTACTGGATTTTATTCAGTTGTGGGGTCCTTGGGCTCGTTCTATACTGGATATGATGGAGCAGCATCTTGTCGTGGCGGGAGCTGGTTTTACGATGGAAAAAGGCAACATTCTAGGCACTGTTCACGATCAGGAGGGACGTGTGATCGGTTACGATCCTTCTGGTCCGCTGGCAATGGGGACGGTGGATGAAAGTACAGGTGTGCTGGCTTGGCAGCTTTATACTGCCGGTGTCCCGTGGAATGAAGCTGTGCGGCTTGTCCGCGAATTTAATAAAACAGCGATGGCTGACGTCCGCCGACATCGGGCAGCGAAGGTGTTTCCGGGGTTGCGGACCTTATTGGAGCAGAGTCGCCGTGCCGGATTGAAGCTGGCGGTTGTGACCTCTGACAGTACAGAGGCTGCACAAGAGCATCTGGAGTGGATGGGGCTGACATCCTATTTTGACGAGATCATCGGACATGATAGGGTTACATACGGTAAGCCTGACCCGGAAATGGCTGAAAAAGCTTGCGCGTTACTAGGACTGTCGCCAGCGGACGTGGTAGTGATCGGAGACAGTAATGGGGATATGCAGATGGGCAAGCGTGCCGGAGTACGGCTAGCCATTGGATTTGCGCCGGAACCGGAGCGTTCCGGTCATTTGCTGGATGCGGATAAGGTGGTTCGTGGATATAAAGAGCTGGAGGTGCGTAGAGCATGAAAGTTAATACGTTGGCGGATTGGATACAGCAATCGCAGAATATTGTTTTTTTCGGCGGAGCAGGGACATCGACGGAAAGTGGTATTCCAGATTTTCGTTCAGCAGCAGGCTTGTATCAGAGCGAGGAAAAATTACCTTATTCTCCCGAGGTTATGCTTAGCCGCTCTTTTTTTGTGAAGCATCCTGAGGTATTCTTCGGTTTCTATCGCAGCAAAATGCTGCATCCCGATGCGAAGCCGAACGGCTGTCATCATTTCCTCGCGTCTTTGGAAAAGCAAGGCCGTCTTAAAGCGGTTGTGACGCAAAATATTGACGGATTACACCAGGCTGCAGGAAGTATGAATGTACTGGAGCTTCACGGCTCGGTACATCGCAACTACTGTATGGAATGCGGTCGCTTTTACGATCTAAATGAAGTGATGAACAGTTCCGAGGTTGTACCTAAATGTCCGGTAGATGGAGGAATGATCAAACCGGATGTCGTTTTATATGAGGAAGAGTTGAATCAAGATACCCTTATTCAATCCATTCAGGCCATTTCTCAAGCAGATCTGCTGTTAATTGGAGGAACGTCACTGACAGTTCACCCTGCGGCAGGCTTGATTGCTTATTTTCGCGGTAAACATACAGTGCTGCTGAATACAGACCCCACTTCATATGATCACAAGGCGGATCTTTTGATCACTGAACCGATCGGTAAAGTTATGGAAAAACTTGCTCATCAATTGGGCTTGTAATCGTTTTCTTGTCAACGCCCGGATAAAAGCGCTATGATGATGTTGTGATGGACATAACAATGTTTCGAGAGAGGCTGTGATAGCATGGTTTATTTAGCTGGCGAAGATCGTTATGAAAGTATGAAATATAACCGTACAGGGAGATCAGGTCTTAAGCTGCCCGCTATTTCGCTGGGCTTGTGGCACAATTTTGGCGGGATTAACAACGCGGAGAATGGTCGCAGCATGATTACTCGCTCCTTTGATCTGGGCATTACGCATTTTGATTTAGCTAATAACTATGGTCCTCCTGCGGGTTCAGCTGAGGAATTTTTCGGACAAGTGTTAGCCAGTGATATGAAGCCGTACCGGGATGAATTGGTTATCTCCACCAAAGCAGGCTACCATATGTGGGAAGGTCCATATGGTGACTGGGGATCTCGCAAGTATATGATATCCAGTCTGGATCAGAGTCTGAAGCGAATGGGGCTGGACTATGTCGATATATTCTACTCTCACCGCTTCGATCCGAATACGCCCCTGGAAGAAACGATGGGAGCACTGGATCATATCGTACGTTCCGGTAAAGCGCTGTATGTGGGTGTGTCTAATTATAGTGCAGAGCAAACGGCAGAAGCAGCTCGTATTTTGAAGGAGCTTGGCACACCGATGTTGATCCATCAGCCGAGATACTCTCTGCTTGACCGCTGGATTGAAAATGGATTACAAGATGTACTGGACGAAAACGGGATAGGCAGCATTGCCTTTTGTCCACTGGCTCAGGGACTGCTGACCAATAAATATTTGAACGGAATTCCCGAGGATTCACGTGCAGCAAGCACATCGGTTTTCCTGAATGAGAACCATGTGACGCCTGAAACTCTTCGCAAGGTGCGCGCCTTGAACCAGATGGCTGCTGCACGTGGACAAAGTTTGGCTCAATTCTCACTGGCATGGGCTCTACGCGGTGAACGTCTGACCTCTGTCCTGATTGGGGCTAGCCGTGTAAGCCAAATCGAAGAGAATGTTGAAGCCTTATCCAATCTGGAGTTTTCACAGGAAGAGCTGGACCGGATTGATTCGATTCTAAATGCCGGGAACGGACAAGACAGCGGCACAGCCTAATGACAAAAGGCATTTCGGAGTCATTGACCTAATTTCACATTCTCTTATACGATATATACTTAACAGCCCGCATTCGCTTGAAGGATGCGGGCTGTTTGTTATTGGCAGGGAGCTAGGGAAACCTGCTAAAGCTTACTTTACAACTGAGGATACTGCTTAACCTTGCTCCGGTACTCGGTTGGAGACTGACCACAGAAACGTTTGAATTGACGTGAGAAGTATAAAGCATCGGTTAAACCTACAGATGCAGCCACTTGCTCGACCGACAGCTCAGGACGTTCACGCAGCAGTTGACGTGATTTGTCGATCCGTAGTTTAAGCAAATAGGTGACGGGGGAGATGCCCGTTTCTTTTTTGAATATCCGTGATAAGTATGCACGGTTATAACCAAGTCCTTCAGACATTTGCTCAATGGAAACGGGGTGTGCGTACTGAGTGGACATGTATTGAACCATCTGCTTGACTGTACGTCGAATTTGCGAATCCGCCCCAGACGGATCAGTCCAGTCACTCAGGTAATTACTTGCTTCCCCCATAATTAGGTACAAGTAGCCCAAGGCTGAGAGATGAGAGCTAGATTTTCTGCTGTAAAAGGCCAATTGCATTTGTTCCAGATAACCGGGAATAGGACTTTGATCAGCAGCATGGAAAACAGGCTGATGAACACGCAGTCCTGCCTCTTGCACCACCTGCTCCGTATGGTGTCCGGTAAAGGCAGACCAACGATAGCGCCACGGTTCCTCTTCATCAGAGGTATAGCTCACCAGCTGACCGGGATGAATAAGGAAAAAATCGTTTTTTTTAAGCTGATATGTGTGCTGTTCTGTTCGAAAGATGCCTTTGCCCGACTCTACAAAGTGGAGCAGATAGTAATCATAGATTTTCGGCCCCACAGCATGACCGGATTTGGTCTGGCTCTCTCCTGCAAAAAGCACATGCAGCGGGCTATTTTCATAAAACACCGGATTAGAGGCGACAGCATAACTATATGAATGCGCTTGCAAAATAGAGTCATCCTTCCTGCATTTGTGGATAGTTTAGCGGATGCGGTATACTTACATTGTACATGTCCAAGTCACATTTATCCATAGCTTAAACACATGGATGCATTACATTGTGTGACGCTTTCATTTATACTGAAATCATAAGAGATGTCAACCTGATTAAGATATTACAGGGAAATCAGGGGGACTTTTACTAACGGTGAATGAGGTGGATGCGGATATGGACTCTACTGAATTAAAGAAACATTTTATTGAAAAATATGGTGAAAGCAGCAATGAACTGCTGATATTTCATGCACCTGGGCGCGTCAATCTGATTGGAGAGCATATCGACTATAATGGTGGTTATGTACTCCCGGCTGCGCTGGAATTTGGTACGACGCTGATCCTTCGTGCGCGCAATGATGACCAAATTCATTTTGCTTCGACAAACCTGTCGTACGAAGTGTCTATCCCCCGCGGAGAGATAGGTAAAAGCAAAACGGATGAGTGGGTGGATTATCCGGTGGGTGTGCTGGTGGAGTTGGCTCAAAAGGGAGTGTATCCTTCTAGCGGATACGATCTGCTCTATCATGGAGAAATACCGAACGGAGCTGGATTATCCTCCTCAGCCTCGATTGAGGTCGTGACAGGCTACGCTTTCTTGACTACCGAAAAGCAGAAAACCGACACTGTCGAAATCGCTTTGTTGTCCCAGCGGGCAGAAAACAATTACGTGGGTGTCAATTGCGGCATTATGGATCAGTTCGCTGTAGCGAACGGAGCGGCTGATCATGCAATTCTGCTGATGTGTGATACGCTGGAGTACCGTAAAGTGCCATTCCGCACGGGAGCTTATAAGCTTGTGATCGGCAATACAAATAAGCGCCGCGGTTTGGTGGATTCAGCCTATAACGAGCGTCGCAGTCAGTGTGCGGAAGCACTGTCCATTTTGCAGCAGCAGGAGTCGTCATTGGAATACCTTGCACAGCTGGATGAGGCTCGCTTTGGAGAGCTCCAGCATCATATTGCAGATGAAACAGTTCGCCGCCGGGCACGGCATGTGGTGGAGGAAAACGCTCGTGTGCTGGCTTCTGTCGAAGCTCTCGCGGCGAATGAACTTGCAGCTTTCGGTCAGTTAATGAACGCTTCTCACGATTCATTACGTGACCTGTATGAGGTCAGCTGCACCGAGCTGGATGTTATGGTGGAAGAAGCACGACGCATTCCTGGCACGCTGGGTGCTCGCATGACAGGGGCTGGGTTTGGAGGTTGTACGGTTTCATTGGTTCATGAGGACGATGTGGAACGTTTTGTGAAGGAAGTCGGCGAAGCTTATCAGACCCGTACAGGGCTGGAAGCCAGCTTTTATGTATGCAAGGCAGGAGACGGAGTTAAAGAACTGAAGGAGGACGAATAACATGGCCATTTTAGTCACAGGTGGAGCTGGATATATCGGTTCACATACCGTAGCAGAACTGTTGGATCTGGGAGAAGAAGTTGTTGTGCTGGATAACTTGCAAACCGGACACAAAGGAGCATTACTTGGAGGCAAGTTGTATGAAGGTGATTTGAGAGATAAAGAACTTCTGTCCAAACTGTTCTCTGAAAATAAAATCGACGCTGTTATTCATTTTGCAGCCAACTCGCTGGTTGGGGAAAGCATGCAAAATCCCGGAAAGTATTATGACAACAATGTATTTGGTACGTTGAGCTTGCTGGAGGCGATGAAAGATGCCGGCGTAAGCAAGATCGTATTTTCCTCGACTGCCGCTACCTATGGCGAACCGGAAAAGGTGCCGATTGAAGAAGGTGACCGTACTGAGCCAACTAACGTGTATGGTGAAACAAAGCTGATGATGGAGCGCATGATGTCCTGGTTTGATAAAGTATTAGGCATCAAATACGTGTCTTTACGGTATTTTAATGCGGCTGGTGCCCATGAGAGCGGCAAAATCGGTGAAGATCACCGACCAGAAAGCCATCTGATCCCATTGGTGCTCCAGACAGCATTAAAACAGCGTCCACATATCGCTGTGTTTGGTGAGGATTATGCGACACCTGATGGTACGTGTGTCCGTGATTACATTCATGTAAGTGATTTGGCGGATGCTCATGTGCGCGCAGTGAATTACTTGCGTGAAGGTAATGACAGCAACATATTCAATCTGGGCAACGGGCAGGGCTTCTCTGTGAAGGAAGTTATTGAAACGGCACGCAAGGTTACTGGACTCGACATTCCAGTTGTGACAGAACCCCGCCGTGCAGGCGATCCAGCAATATTGGTTGCATCTTCTGACAAGGCCCGTTCGGTGCTGGGCTGGAGTCCAAAACGTACCCAACTGGAGGATATTATTAGCGGAGCATGGGGATGGCATCAGTCGCACCCTCAAGGCTACGGCGACGAATAGACGGGAGACGATGACATATGAGCGAGCGCCAATCTGTAGATAAAGGCCAAGACCGGGAACTTTCCCGGCACCTGGCCCATGACATCGACGAAACTGTACAGCAATCGGCTCTATATGCGGTGGAGCAACTGGTTGCATTCGCACATAAGAAGGGCTTGATTGGTCTGCAAGATACGGATTACAGTCGTAATCTGCTATTGGAGCAGTTCGGGTTTTCGGAGCCTTATTCCGGTGGGGAAGCAGGGGGCATTATTGCCCCCGAAGCTCTCCAGCCTGTGCTTAATGTATTGATAGATTATGGTTTTGCCATAGGGCTTATCCCTGAAAACACGGATACGTATCGTGATTTGCTGGATTCCAAAATCATGGGCCAGCTAATGGCGAGACCGTCTGAAGTCATCCGTGACTTTCATCAAACGGAGGCTGAACGTGGTATAGAAGCGGCTACAGATGCTTTTTATCAATTATCCATCGATTCGAACTACATTCGAATGGATCGGGTGGCCAGCAATGTGTACTGGAATCAGTCAACGCCTTACGGAGATATGGAAATTACGATTAATTTGTCCAAGCCAGAAAAAAGTCCCAAGGAAATTGCAATGGCGAAGCTTTTACCGCCGCCTGTTTACCCCAAATGTCAATTGTGCCGTGAAAACGTTGGATATGCCGGGAGGGTAAACCATCCGTCCCGCCAAAATTTGCGTATTATTCCGGTCGAATTGAATAGGGAACCGTGGTTTTTTCAATATTCACCTTATGTGTATTACAACGAGCATTGCATTGTGTTCCATCATGATCATGTACCCATGAAGCTTACAAAGGATACGCTGCGGCGGTTGCTGGCCTTTACGAAAGCGTTTCCGCATTATTTCATTGGCTCTAATGCGGATCTGCCTATTGTCGGAGGGTCTATCCTAACTCATGATCATTTTCAGGGTGGTCGTCATACATTCCCAATTGAAAAAGCGGGTGTGGACGGCGTATACCATAATGAAGAGTTTCCGCAGGTTTCGGCAGGTATTGTAAACTGGCCGATGTCGGTCATTCGTTTTACGTCAACAGATCCCGACGCACTGTTGGAGGCGGGGAATGCTGCTTTTGAAGCCTGGAAGGGTTATAGTGATCCATCGGTAGACGTTCTCTCTCATACCGAGCTGGAGGGGGAAACGATTCCGCATAATACAGTAACGCCGATTGTGCGCCGGGATTCTGAAGGAAGATATCAGATGGATCTCGTACTGCGGAACAATCGAACGAGTGAAGAATATCCGGAAGGTATTTTCCATCCCCATCGCGAGATGCATCATATCAAAAAGGAAAATATCGGTCTGATCGAGGTGATGGGGCTTGCCATCTTACCAGGTCGACTCAAGGATGAGCTGGATGGAATTGCTGATATCTTGTGTGGGGACGACGAATTGGCCGTGGCTATGCAGCAGGAAGGACATCCACTGTTTAAGCATGCAGACTGGATTTACCAGTTGAATACCCGGTTCGGTCGCCTGTCTGATAAGGAGACGGCTGTTCGTACCGTACAAAATGAGGTTGGACTGAAATTCAGTGAAATTTTAGAGCACGCAGGAGTGTATAAACGGAATCCATCCGGTCAGCAAGCGTTTGGCCGTTTTATGAAACAATTGGGCTATACCTTGGGAGAATAAAGTTGCTTATGTTGCCACATAATACAATACGAGAACCCTCCCAAGATGTGAAATGTAACCATACTCCTTAAGGGGTATGGTTTTTTTTCTGAAAATAAAGCAATTTGTTTCCTGTAACCATAAAGGTTATAATAGAGTAGTTTCTTAACATTAAACTTTAGAATTATTGGAGGCGAACGTTTGCGATGAAAGCATTCGAATTTTATAATCCTACACAATTGATCTTCGGTAAAGGACAATTGGAGGCTCTCAAGCGTGAAGTTCCTAAATATGGAAAACGTGTACTACTTGTATATGGCGGCGGCAGCATTAAGCGCAGCGGTTTGTACGATAATGTAATAAAATTGCTTGGTGAAATTGGTGCAGAGGTAACAGAACTGGCGGGTGTAGAACCAAATCCTCGCTTGTCTACGGTACATAAGGGTGTTGAATTGTGTAAAACAAATCAAATCGACCTTGTACTGGCTGTGGGCGGTGGTAGTGTACTGGATTGCTCCAAAGCTATTGCTGTCGGTGCAAAATATGATGGGGACATGTGGGATTTTGCAGAGCGTAAAGCGGCTCCCAAAGCAGCCTTGCCATTAGGTACGGTTCTGACCATGGCTGCAACCGGCTCTGAGATGAACGCAGGTTCTGTTATTACAAACGAAAAAACTCAGGAAAAATTGGGCTGGGGTAGCGTACATGCGTTTCCTGCGTTTTCCATTCTTGATCCGGTGAACACATACTCTCTGCCACAAAATCAAACGGTTTACGGAATTGTGGATATGATGTCACATACGCTCGAGCATTATTTCCATTTGGAATCCAATACTCCGGTTCAACTGGGCTGGTGTGAAACGATTTTGCGTACGGTCATAGATGCGGCGCCGGGACTGGTTAACGATCTGGAAAACTACGAGCTGCGTGAAACCATTATGTATTGTGGTACGATGGCACTGAACGGCTTCCTGAACATGGGGCTGACAGGTGACTGGGCTACTCACAATATTGAGCATGCTGTGTCTGCTGTTTATGATATTCCGCATGGTGGAGGACTGGCTATTCTGTTCCCGAACTGGATGAAACATAACCTGCATGTGAAGCCTGAACGCTTCAAACAGCTGGCTGTGAATGTGTTCCATGTAAACCCAGAAGGTAAGAGTGATGAAGAAGTAGCGTTGGAAGGTATTCAAGCGTTGCGTGATTTCTGGAGCTCGATTGGTGCACCAAGCCGTCTGGCTGATTACGATATTGATGCGTCCCAAATTGATGTAATGGCTGATAAAGCTGTGAAATTCGGACCTTTCGGTGGCTTTAACAAGCTCAATCGCGAAGATGTAGTCGAAATTTACAAAGCATCCCTGTAAACAGCGGTTGGAGCATAATAGGCACGTTTGTGCGTCATTAGACGTACGAACGTGCTTTTTTGGGTTTAATTTGGAATATAGGAGGTAAATTTTGAAACTTTTTAAGGTTGAATACGTAAACATAGTTATAGACTGGAAACCAGACTGAAAAGGTACATGGAAGGAGGAGTCGCATGGAAACCTTATTTTGGTGGTTATTGGCAGGAGGAGCACTCTTTACCGTGGTTAGCGTGTTGATCGGGGATGTACTCGGTAGCTGGCTGGATGGGGCCTTAGAACTGCCGGGCCTTGATTGGTTCAGACCTGTCGTTCTACTTGGGGCTATGACTGCTTTTGGCGGGGCTGGAGTACTACTGACAAAGTATACTGGGCTGGCCATGGGCTGGGTCGTTGTGCTTGCTTTAGGGATTGCACTTGTTATTGGAGTGCTAGTGTTTTTTGCGTTTATCAAGCCTATGGCGAATTCAGAGGTATCCAGTGGCTTCTCAATGCGTGAACTAACTGGCAGAATCGGTGAGGTCACCATTCCTGTACCTGAGGTTGGTTACGGGGAAGTTATGATCCGCTTGGGTGCAGGCAACACCATACATACAGCATCTAGCTTTGATCACAAACCGCTAGCTGCGGGAACCCGTATTGTCGTGGTTGAGGTCGCAGAGGGCGTCGTCCGCGTAGCGTACCTGGACACATAGACGGCGCATTCGCTTAACTTGAAGGGAGCGTGATCGGGAGTGTCAAGTTTGCAAGATATTGTGTTGATCCCTGGAATTGTTGTCATTGTTATCGTCATATTAGGGATTGCTTTTTGGGCCCGTTACAAAACGGTAGGACCGGATGAAGGAATGATTGTGACAGGTTCTTTTCTGGGAAATAAAAATATTTCCGAGGATGATTCTGGTCGCAAGATTAAAATTGTACGTGGTGGGGGCGCTTTCATTTGGCCTATTTTCCAGCAGTCCGAATTTATCTCTCTGTTGTCTCACAAATTGGACGTAACTACACCGGAAGTATATACAGAGCAAGGAGTACCCGTGATTGCGGATGGTGTGGCGATCATCAAGGTTGGCAGTTCCATTGAGGATGTAGCCACAGCAGCCGAGCAGTTCATCGGAAAGCCGCTGGAAGCGCTTAGAGGAGAGGCTCAAGAAGTGCTGGAGGGACATTTGCGGGCAATCCTCGGCTCCATGACGGTAGAGGAAGTATATCGTAATCGGGATCGGTTTGCGCAGGAAGTACAGGGCGTGGCTGCGCGCGATCTGAAAAAGATGGGCTTGCAGATCGTTTCATTCACCATCAAAGATGTGCGTGATAAACATGGGTATCTGGATGCGCTTGGTAAGCCGAGAATTGCTGCTGTGAAAAGGGATGCAGAGATTGCAGAAGCCGAGGCAGTGCGGGATGCCCGAATTCAGAAGGCGCAAGCAGAACAGGAAGGACAGAAGGCCGAGCTATTGCGGGATACGAATATTGCCGAGGCAGCCAAGGAGAAGGAACTGAAGGTGGCTTCGTTTAAGAAAGAACAGGATACAGCCAGGGCAGAAGCCGATCAGGCTTATCACATTCAGGAGGCCCGTGCCAAGCAGACTGCCGTTGAGGAACAGATGAAAGTCGAGTTAGTACGTAAGGAACGGGAGATTGATATTCAAGCCAAGGAAATACAGGTACGTGAAAAGCAATATGATGCGGAAGTGAAAAAGAAGGCGGAAGCCGATCGGTACGCAGTAGAACAAGCGGCGGAAGCTGACAAATCGCGTAAAATGCGTGAGGCGGAATCGCTGCAATACTCGATTGAAACACAGGCTAAAGCGTCAGCTGAACAAAAACGTCTAAACGGGCAAGCAGAAGCGGATGCAGAACGGGCCAAAGGTACAGCCGATGCAGATGTCATCCGTTTGCGTGGTCTCGCGGAAGCTGAGGCCAAGGAAAAACTGGCGGAGGCGTTCCAGAAGTTTGGAGAGGCCGCCGTGCTCGATATTATCGTGAAAATGCTGCCGGATTTGGCCGGACGCATTGCCGAACCGATTGCATCCATTGATAAACTGACTGTTGTGGATACGGGTAAAGGGGAAGGGGCAACGCGTGTCAGCAATTATGTCACCGAACTGATGGCGACGGCTCCTGAGATGCTTAAGAGTGTATCCGGTATTGATGTAGAGCAGTTGATCAAGGGACTAACCACTGGAAAAAAAGGCATTCATTCCGTACCTTCCTCCGATGATGCGAACAAGCTACACAATCCAGCCTCGGTTGAGGTGGCACTAACGGATAAAGAATAACGCTAAGCCTTTGGGGAGTAGATTCTCAGCCTTCAAAAGAACGCTTTTCATCACAGCATTTCCTGGAAATTGTGATGAAAAGCGTTTTCTTTTTATTGACCTTTAGCGGAATATTTGGTACTTTAACGTGGATTCCTCTGAGCTTCATGCTATAATTCTTAGGATCAAGGTTCTGATAAAAGAGGTGCGGATGTGAGCAGCCTAAAAGTGGCCAAAGCGCTGAATAACAATGTGATTATAGGGATGCATCCCGAGCATGATGAGGTTGTCGTGATTGGAAAAGGAATCGGTTTCAATCGCAGAGCTGGCGATCTGATCTCGTTGGATTCAGTTGAAAAATTATTTATATTAAAAAGCCATGAAGAGCAGGAGCAATACAAACGATTGCTTCCTGAGCTGGATGAAAAGCTCATTGAGGTCATCGGTGAGGTGCTTCATCTTGTTCAGCTTCAAGCAAAGAAGCCTCTAAATGAGCATATTTTGATTGCTTTAACTGACCATATCGCTTTTTCCATCAACCGTCATAAACAGGGAATTACGATTCATAATCCGTTTTTGTATGAGACTAGGGAAATATATCCTCAGGAATACAAGATGGCTGAGCAGGCTGTTGCTTTAATCAGGGATAAGATGAATGTAGATCTGGGAGAAGATGAAATCGGATTCGTAGCTCTGCATATTTATAGTGCTATGACGAACCAACATATCTCCGAGGTTAGGAAGGATTCTCGTCTGATTGCCGACATGGTTCAGGTCGTCGAGACGACACTGGATTACCGAATTCCTCTCCAATCCCTTGATTATTCTCGTCTGCTGACTCATCTGAGATTTGCGATTGAACGTGTACGACGAGGAGAAATTGTGCAGGAGATTTACCGATTGGACAAGCTTTTGAATGAAGAATATCCAGAAATGTATATGCTGGCCTGGAAACTTACGAAGATTATGGAGAAAAGGCTACGTAAACCGGTGTATCCAGCTGAAGTTAGCTATTTGACGATGCATCTGCAGCGTTTGTCCCAACGCAAGGAGCAGGGAGAGCAACAAACTGTGATAAAGCCCGAATAAAAAAGTATTGCCTCGCATTTAGCGTGGTGCTATAATCAATTTTGCAATGAGGAAGACAACAACTAAACATTTTAACGTGTTACTGATTCGATCAGGCATGAGTTGTTTTAAGTTATGATTGTTTACAGCCTACTGGGGTATGCTATATCCCAAGGTTGTGTTCAAACATACTTAAATCGGCTCATGCCTTTTTTGTTGTTTTGCCTCTGTTCTAAATATCAGAGAAGGATGTGGAAGGTATGTTCAAAAAGCTTTTCGGCGTTTTACAGCGTGTCGGTAAAGCGTTAATGCTTCCAGTAGCCATTTTGCCAGCTGCGGGGCTTTTATTGGGTATCGGCAACATGCTGGTCAATCCTGATTTTCTCCAGTACATCCCTGCGTTAAATGCGGGCTGGGTTCAATCGGTAGCGACAATCATGATGAACGCCGGACAAATTGTTTTTGATAATCTGGCGCTGTTGTTTGCAGTCGGCGTAGCCGTCGGTCTGGCGGGCGGCGAAGGTGTAGCAGGTTTGGCTGCGATCATCGGTTACCTCGTAATGAACATTACGCTGGGTACAGCTGTAGGTGTTACACCTGGTCTGATTGCTCAAAAAGTACCGGGTTATGCGAATGTGTTGGGTATTCCTACACTTCAAACCGGGGTGTTCGGCGGGATTATCATCGGTATACTGGCCGCTGCTATGTACAACCGATTTTTCAAAATCGAGCTTCCTTCGTACCTGGGCTTTTTTGCGGGTAAGCGCTTCGTTCCAATTGCAACGGCAGTATCTTCACTGATTGTCGGACTGGCACTGGTTTTGATCTGGCCCCCAGTTCAACAAGGGCTTAACGCAGTATCTCACTTTATGGTGTATTCCAACCCGACTTTGTCTGCGTTCCTGTTCGGGGTTATCGAACGTGCGCTCATTCCGTTTGGTTTGCATCACATCTGGTACTCACCGTTCTGGTTTGAGTTTGGTGAATATGTTAACAAAGCAGGTCAAACCATTCACGGTGACCAGCAGATCTTCTTCAATCAGCTTCGCGACGGCGTGGCACTGACAGCAAGTACGTTCCAAGTAGGTAAGTTCCCATTCATGATGTTCGGATTACCGGCAGCAGCACTTGCGATGTATCATGAAGCAAGACCGGAACACAAAAAATATGTAGCAGGTATCATGGGTTCAGCTGCCTTGACTTCGTTCCTGACAGGTATTACGGAGCCACTGGAATTTTCCTTCCTGTTCGTAGCTCCATTGCTGTTTGCAGTACACTGTGTATTTGCAGGTTTGTCATTTATGACGATGCAAATTTTGAATGTTAAAATCGGTATGACGTTCTCAGGTGGATTTATTGACTTCCTGATATTCGGGATTATTCCAACCCGTACGCCATGGTGGTATGTAATTATCGTCGGTCTGATTTTGGCGGTTATTTACTACTTCGGATTCCGATTCATCATACGGAAATTCAACTTGAAGACACCAGGACGTGAAGAAGCTACAGATAATGTGGAGGGTGCAGCAAGCGGTAGCAGTGACGAGCTTCCACATAACATTTTGGCTGCTTTCGGTGGTTCATCGAATATCAAGCATCTGGATGCATGTATTACACGTCTTCGGATCGAAGTTAATGAAAAATCAAACGTGGATAAAGCTCGTCTGAAACAACTTGGCGCTTCAGGTGTCCTTGAAGTTGGTAACAATGTACAGGCGATTTTCGGTACCCGTTCCGATACAATTAAAACCCAAATGGCTGATATCATGGCAGGACGTACACCTGCACCTGCTCCTTCAGAACCAGCTCCACAAGAGGAAAAGGAAGCCGGAGAACAAAAGCAAACAATCGTTGTGGAAGATATCGTGATGCCAGTAAACGGTGAATTGGTTGACATCTCGACCGTTCCCGATCCGGTCTTTGCAGAACGCATGACAGGTGATGGATTTGCAGTTGTGCCAAATGATGGAACCATTGTTTCTCCTGTTTATGGTAAAGTATTTAATGTATTCCCAAGCAAGCATGCGGTTGGTATTCAATCCGATGGTGGTAAAGAAGTGCTTGTTCATATCGGGGTGAATACAGTGAAGCTTAAAGGTCAAGGATTTGACGTTTTGGTGAACGAAGGCGATCTTGTGTCAGCCGGCCAGCCTATTATGAAAGTAGACCTGGAATACGTGAAGGCAAACGCTAAATCCATCATCTCACCTGTCATTTTTACCAACCTTCCAGAAGGATCTTCGGTAACTTTAAACAAAACTGGAGTATTGAAGGCTGGCGAAGATGGTATAATTACGATAAAATAAACTCTATGTGTTTCGGATTAGTTGATTAGGCGGCCTAAGCCGTCTGATCAATTATCCGGTATGCTGCGTGTAAACAAATATTATTTTTAGGAAAGTGGGAGGAACAAATTATGCAAACAACTTTTAGAATTACGGATGAAGACGGTATCCATGCACGTCCTGCAACTGCGCTGGTAAATACAGCTAACAAATTCAGCGGTGCTGAATCTTTCGCCGAAGCTAACGGTAAAAAAGTAACTTTGAAATCCATTCTGGGTGTATTGTCTCTTGGTCTGGAACAAGGGGATACTATTAACATTATCTGCGAAGGCGCTGAAGCTGCTGAAGCATTGAAAGCTCTTGAAAATGTAATCGTTAACGAAGGGCTGGGCGAAATTCATGCTTAAAATTTCCGGGATTGCCGCTTCGGCAGGCATAGCCATTGCCCGGGCGTTTATCTTGGAGCATCCGAATTACGCTGTAGAGAGACGCGCGGTTGGTGATGTTGAAGCTGAAATCGCAAGATTGGATGCGGCTTTGGCACAATCTCAAACCGAATTGGAATCGATTAAGGAGAAAACGCTTCGTGAGCTGGGTGAGAAAAAAGCAGAAATTTTTGCATCTCACCTGCTCATCCTGAATGATCCTGAATTGATCGATCCGGTTAAAGCTAAAATCAGAGACGAGCAGCTTAATGCTGACTATGCTTTGAATGAAGTAGCTACACAGTTTATTTCCATGTTTGAGAACATGAAAAGTGCATATTTGCAAGAACGCGCATCGGACATGCGTGATGTAACCAAACGGGTGCTTAATCATCTGCTTGGTGTTCATTTTGTCAGCCCTGCAGAAATTGCCGAAGAAACGATTGTACTTGCAGAAGATTTGACACCTTCCGACACAGCTCAACTGAACCGTGAATTTGTTAAGGGTTTTGCAACGAATATCGGCGGACGCACTTCACACTCGGCTATTATGGCTCGTTCATTAGAAATTCCTGCTGTTGTAGGAACAAAAAATATATTGTCTCAAGCTAAAAGCGGCGATTTGATTATCGTCGATGGTCTGGATGGTCACGTGTTCGTGAATCCTACCGAAGAAATCGTTGCAGAATACCGCGCTAAACAAGTGGCATATGACAAGCAACGCGAAGAGTGGCGTAAGCTGCGCGGCGAAGCTACGGTTTCCGTCGATGGTGTCCATGTCGAACTGGCAGCCAATATTGGTACGCCTAACGATGTAGCTGGTGTTCTAGACAACGGTGGTGAAGGCGTTGGCTTGTATCGTACGGAGTTCTTGTACATGGGACGCGACAAGCTCCCATCCGAAGAAGTACAATATACAGCTTACAAAACGGTTCTGGAAAGAATGGAAGGCAAACCGGTTGTAGTCCGTACTTTGGACATCGGTGGAGATAAAGAACTTCCTTATCTGGATCTGCCGAAAGAAATGAATCCATTCCTCGGATTCCGTGCTATTCGTCTGTGTCTGGATCGCCAGGATATTTTCCGCACTCAATTGCGTGCTTTGTTGCGTGCAAGCGTGCACGGTAACCTGCGCATTATGTTCCCAATGATTGCTACGCTGAACGAATTCCGTGAAGCTAAAGCTGTTTTGTTGGAGGAAAAAGAAAAGTTGGTAGCCGAGGGTGTATCCGTATCTGAAGAAATTCAGCTGGGCATCATGGTAGAAATTCCTTCCACAGCGGTATTGGCTGACCAATTCGCAAAAGAAGTGGATTTCTTCAGTATCGGTACTAACGATCTGATTCAATACACAATGGCAGCGGATCGTATGAACGAGCGGGTTTCTTACCTGTATCAACCATATAATCCATCCATTTTGCGTCTGGTGAAAATGGTTATTGATGCCGCTCACCGTGAAGGACGTTGGGTTGGTATGTGTGGTGAAATGGCAGGAGACACAACAGCAATTCCGTTGCTGCTGGGTCTGGGACTGGATGAGTTCAGCATGAGCGCAACTTCCATTCTGCCAGCACGTAGTCAAATCTCTAAGTTGTCCCGTGCGGACATGGAGAAATTGGCTGCAAAAGCTCTGGATATGCAAACAGCCGAGCAGGTTGTTGAATTGGTTCAAAGCATCGAAGCATAAGGAAGGGTATCACATTTTCAAAGGTTATATCTTTTTCCAACAAAAATTGCTGTATACATACAGCAGCCGGTATCTCAACAGATACCGGCTTTTTTGTATGCTTTGGATGGTTGTGTTTGAATTTAACCTTAACTACATGCGCAATTCAGCACAGGCTTACGGGCTGCAGTGGTTTCATCCAGGCGTGTGACTGGAGTGGTATAGGGTGCATTGAGCACCAGCTCAGGGTTCTCCTCAGCTTCGCGCGCAATATGAATCATAGTGTCGACAAAAGCATCCAGCGTCTCTTTGCTTTCTGTTTCCGTCGGCTCGATCATGATGCATTCCTCTACATTTAGCGGAAAATAAATGGTAGGCGGATGGTAACCGAAATCAAGCAATCGTTTGGCTACATCCAGCGTGCGTACTCCAAATTTCTTCAAACCTCGCCCCGACATGACAAATTCGTGTTTACAATGCCCAGGATAAGGCAGGTCAAAGTGCGGAGCCAGCCGATGCATCATGTAGTTGGCATTGAGTACAGCGCATTCGGACACTCGCTTCAAGCCATCAGGACCGTAGCTGCGGATATAGGCATAGGCTCGGACGAGAATGCCGAAGTTTCCGTAAAAGGCTTTGACCCGCCCAATAGAATCTCCCTGCTCCCGATCCCAGCGGTACACACCCTGCGGATCACGTACGACAAACGGCTTGGGCAAATAGGGTATCAGCCGCTGCTTTACGCCGACGGGTCCAGCGCCAGGGCCGCCTCCACCGTGCGGAGTACTCATCGTTTTGTGCAAATTGAGATGCACCACATCAAAGCCCATATCCCCGGGGCGGGTAATCCCCATGATGGCGTTGGAGTTTGCCCCGTCATAGTAGAGCAGACCACCTGCGTCATGCACAATCGCGGCAATGTCAGTAATTTGCTTCTCGAACAAGCCCAGCGTGTTCGGATTGGTCAGCATGAGCGCAGCGGTGTCGTTGCCTACGGCTTGGCGGAGCGCGTCCAGATCCACCAGCCCCTCAGGGGTGGAGGGGAGGGTAATTGTTTCGAAGCCCGCGACGGTTGCACTGGCGGGGTTCGTACCGTGCGAGGAATCCGGCACGAGCACCTTGGTACGTCGCTCACCACGTGCCTCGTGGTACGAGCGAATCATCATCAGCCCGGTCCATTCGCCATGGGCGCCAGCAGCGGGCTGGAGCGTGACGGCATCCATGCCGGTCAACGCAGCCAGATCGTTTTGGAGCGTATGCAGCAGCTCCATAGCCCCCTGGATGCTATTCTCCGGCTGATATGGATGAATTTTAGCGAAGCCTGCGTAACGGGCGACATCCTCATTCACTTTTGGATTGTATTTCATCGTACACGAGCCAAGCGGATAAAATCCGTTGTCGACGCCGAAGTTGCGCTGGGACAGGGCGGTATAATGGCGAATAACATCTACTTCGTATACCTCGGGTAATGCCGCAGGTTCGCTGCGCAGCGCATAATCCGGCAAAAGCTCTGCCACCGGGCGACGAGGAACGTCGCACTCGGGAAGGGAATAAGCGATGCGACCCGGACGGCTCAATTCAAAAATGAGCGCTTGATCGTGTTCCTTCAACAGCTCTTGTTTCTGGTCCGGTCCGGTGTGTGTCATAGCAATCCCTCCAAGGTGTGTACAAATTGGTCAATCTCTTCTTTGGTTCTTTGCTCCGTCACGGCAATCAGCATGTGACCAGCAAGTTCCGGATAGTCCCGGCCCAAATCATAGCCTGCGATAAATCCAGCAGCTAGCAGATTGTCCTGAAGTTTGCTCATATTCGTACCTTCAGGCAGCCTAAGGGCGAACTCGTTAAAGGTCGGTGCGTGAAACGAGGCAGTTATGCCATTCAAGCTCAGCAATTGTTCTAACGCATAGCGGCTTTTATGCAAATTCAGCTCGGCTACTTCCTGGATACCCTGTTTACCCATGACAGACAAGTACACAGATGCAGATAAAGCAAGCAACGCTTGGTTGGAACAAATGTTAGACGTGGCCTTTTCGCGGCGGATATGTTGTTCCCGCGCTTGCAAGGTCAGCACGAAGCCGCGTTTGCCGTTGCGGTCTGTGGTTTGGCCTACGATACGCCCAGGGATACGACGCATATGTGCCTGAGAAACGGCAAAGTAACCGCAGGTCGGACCGCCGAGGGAGGACGAGATCCCAAGCGGCTGCGCGTCTCCTACAACAATATCCGCGCCCTGCTTACCGGGCGCCTCCAGCAAGCCAAGTGCCAGCGGGTTGGCACTGACGACCATTAGCCCCTTGTGTGCATGGATGAGGTCAGCCATCGGCTTCAGATTTTCCACGGCTCCAAAAAAGTTGGGGCTTTGGATCAAGACAGCCGCCGTCTGTTCCGATACGGCTGCGGCAAGCGCATCGACATCCGTTACGCCGTCCGAACAGCCGATCTCCACGATGTCCAAGTCCAATCCGCGCGCATAGGCTGCCAATACCTGGCGTGCCTCTGGATGGACAGACCTTGATACGATAAGCTGTTTACGGCGCGTGGCTGCGGCGGCCAGTGAGCCCGCTTCCGCCAGAGCTGTCGCTCCATCGTACATGCTGGCATTCGCTACTGCCATGCCTGTCAATTCGCAAATATACGACTGGAATTCAAAAATGGCTTGCAGCTCGCCCTGGCTTACTTCCGGCTGATAGGGGGTGTAGGCTGTGTAAAATTCGGAACGTGAGGTGATGTGCTGAATGACGGACGGAATATGATGATCATAAATACCTGCACCAAGAAAGCTGGCATGTGTATCTGTATTGGCATTGTGCCCGGCCAGCTCGGCCATGTGGCGAGTTAGGGCTCTTTCGTCGAGCCGAGAGGAAAGAGGGAGTTCCCCTTGGTATCGAATTGCCTCTGGAATGTCACTGAATAAATCATCAATGGATGATACGCCCACCACACGCAGCATTTCGGTTTGATCTTGTTCGGTCATGGGGAGATAGCGATGCTGCTTCATAAGTTCTGGCTCCTTTCGAAAAGCAAAATTTAGATAGTAAATTAGCTAATACATAATCGTAGTTGGAAAATCCAGAATTTCGTATCTGACATGATCATTTTTTTGAAATGAAGAGGATTTAGGATCAGCGTGGCCGTTTATAAAAAGGGGCTGCGACCACTTCCGCACGCAGGCGTTTACCTCGAATTTCGACCTCCAGCGGTGTAGATAGGGTGCTAAAACGACTGTCCACCAGGGCTAGCCCCAAATTACGCTTCAAGGTGGGCGATTGAGTCCCCGTTGTGACCTCACCAATGTGTTGGCCTTCCGCGAAGACTGGATAATGAGCGCGCGGGATACCGCGGTCAATCATTTCCAGCCCGATCAACTTGCGAGGAATTCCTTGTTCTTTCTGGTGTTGCAGTGCTTCTCTGCCGATAAAATCTCCTTTATTCAGCTTGACGAAGAAACCTAAACCAGCCTCAAGCGGTGAAATGGTGGCAGATAACTCCTGTCCGTACAGCGGCAGCCGTGCCTCAAACCGCAGTGTATCGCGAGCACCAAGCCCAGCGGGAATTAGCCCATACGATTCACCGCAACGAAGCAAACCATTCCACACGGCGGGTGCTTCCTCAGCAGGTATATAAAATTCAAAACCGTCTTCCCCGGTATATCCGGTTCGGGAGACGAGTGCTTTTGCTCCGAACAATTGCACGTTCTCATGGAATCGGAAAGATGCCAGATTCGTAATATCTGCATCTGTCACGGCTGCGGCAATATGTGCTGCTTCCGGTCCTTGTAATGCCAGCAATGCGATCGCATCAGACACATTCTCCAGATGAACCGATGCAGGTACGTGGCGCATGAGCCAATCCCAATCTTTGTCGATGTTGGAGGCATTCACAACGAGCATGTAGCGCTCTGGTCCTTTGCAGTATACAAGCAAGTCATCCACTACGCCTCCATCGGGGTAACACAGGAGTGAATATTGTGCCTGGCCCGGTTCCAACTGGCTGACATCATTCGTGGTTACCCATTGCAAAAAAGCCTCGGCTTCTTTGCCCTCAACCAAAAACTCGCCCATGTGCGAGACATCGAATAAACCCGCGCGTTGCCGGACGGCCTCATGCTCTTTTTGGATGCCGCTAAACTGAACGGGAAGCTCCCACCCGCCAAAGTCAATACAACGAACCCCGGGCTGCGTCCCGTAAGACGAAAATAATGGTGTTCTTCGCAAATTAGACATTTTTTCACTCCTATCCAGTGTAATCGGCTAAACAAAAAAGACAGGCTGAAAGAAACGTATAGACGGCAGTCCATACTCTTCTTTCAGCTCTGTCCTTGATACCAGAAAGTTACCCCGGTGTGAACCAGGTTTCCCCTTGGGTGATCCGCTCTAATCGCGAATGCTCTCCAGAGATGCGTCCGGCAGAGGTCCTTTTGCCTGAGAGATTCACCTGCAATGCATGTTTACTCCTTCGGCGCTACCTTTTGGATCAACGGTAGGTTACCCGGTTTTGCAGGTAACAACTTGATCCGAGTTCGCGTGCACACTGTCTCAGAAACGACAACAGCTATGCGAATCTTTTGGGTAGTCTCTCCCTCCGCGTTCATCCGCGTTTGCAGTTGTCGGGGTATTTCCAAAAGCATTTGCTATAACCCATTAATACGCAAATTCATTCAAAATGTCAATAAAAATGTCATATAAAACAATCCAAAAAACATTTAATGTATAAATAAGGATATGTAAGCGTTTGTTACAAGTTATCATTTTTTAATATTCTATGCTATATGAGATAACATGAAGTATTTTTGTTAGTATTATTGACATGAGTGTTCATGTTGTCATAATCTTAACCTGTCTAATACAGGTGATTAAAAGCATTTTATTCATGTGGAAGTGAGGCGAAAGCAGGATGAGTGAAGTGAAACGGGAACTTTGGTATACAGACGAACATGAGTGGGTTCAGCGCACAGCAGACGGGACGTTGCGGATCGGCATTACAGACTTTGCACAGCATCAACTGGGTGATATTGTTTTTGTGGAATTACCTGGGGCGGGAGCAACGATTGAACAGGGGGCAGAGATTGGTACAATTGAATCGGTGAAGACCGTATCCGACCTTTTTGCTCCGGTGGCGGGAACCGTATTGAAAGTAAATGAAGCTCTGGAAAGCACACCTGAGCTGGTGAATGAATCTCCCTATGAAAAGGGTTGGATGATTGAAGTAGAGATGGGCAATGATGTCGAGGAAGCTCTGAGCAAGCTGCTGTCTGCGGATCAGTACGAGCAGTTGATTTCGGATGAACAATAATGAGCAATATAAGATGGAATATTAGCGCTTTATTCTAAATTTTTATATGGATATTGAATTGAATAAAAGCATCGTTAGTCCGCTCGTTTTGTGTATAAAATAGTCGCTATGATCTGACATGGCGGCTATTTTTTTGTTGTCTTTTAGAAGACGTAATTACGTCAATTTATTAGATTTAGAGGTGAGCTCCTCTATATAAGGTGCAGATTTACAGCACTGTTTTTTCGACTAATTTCTATTGTTATCGGTCATATTAAGAAGAATTATGCAGGTATAATACGTTGTCCGTTATTTTAAATTTAAATGTTGTCATCAACGTTCATGACGAAAGTACGTTTTCATTTCGTTGATGAAGATAGCGCTGTCATTTAGTATGAATTTTAAGAAAAGGTAGTGATGCTATTTACTCACAAGGAGGATATGAATATGAGCACAGTGGACACAAAGTCCAGTTCAAGCGGTGGCGCTCGTGTCGCCGTACAACGTTTTGGCCGTTTTCTCAGCGGTATGGTTATGCCCAATATGGGGGCCTTTATCGCCTGGGGATTAATTACGGCCCTTTTTATTCCGACCGGGTGGTTTCCGAACGAGGGTTTTGCACAACTGGTTGATCCGATGAAAAATTATTTGCTGCCGCTATTGATTGGTTATACAGGAGGCACAATGATTCACGGACAGCGTGGAGGTGTGATCGGTGCCATTATGACGATGGGTGTCATTGTGGGGGCCGATATCCCGATGTTCCTGGGCGCAATGGTAGCTGGCCCGCTGGCTGCATGGATCTTGAAGAAGTTCGATAAGGCCATTGAAGGCAAAGTCAAATCAGGTTTTGAAATGCTGGTCAATAATTTCTCGGCCGGGATTATCGGTGCCATTCTAGCACTGCTCGCTCATGTGGGGATTGGCCCGGTCGTTCAAACCATCAGCCAAGTATTGTCGGCAGGGGTACAGTTTCTCGTAAATGCAGGGCTCTTGCCGCTTGTCAACCTCATTATTGAGCCCGGAAAAGTATTATTTCTCAACAACGCACTGAATCACGGAGTATTGAGTCCGATTGCGCTAGAGGAAGCTGCAAGAACAGGAAAATCCGTTTTGTTCATGCTTGAATCCAATCCTGGGCCGGGGCTCGGCATTTTGCTGGCCTATTGCCTGTTCGGTAAAGGCTCTGCGAAGTCGTCTGCTCCTGGTGCAGTTATCATTCATTTTTTCGGCGGGATTCATGAAATTTATTTCCCTTACATTTTGATGAAGCCGATTCTAATTCTCGCTGCTATAGCAGGGGGCGTTGTAGGAACCTTCTGTTTTATGTTGACAGGTGCCGGACTGGTTGCTGCTCCTTCACCAGGCAGTATCATTGCTTATTTCCTGATGACACCAAAAGGCGGATATTTGCCGATGCTGAGCGGTGTGATCGCTGCTGCAGTCGTATCCTTTGCTGTTGCCGCAGTATTGCTCAAGACAGGTAAGCAAAAGGAAGAGGGGCTGGAGGAAGCTGCATCCCGCCTGAAAGATATGAAAAATCAAAGCAAGGGTGCAAGTGCTAACGCCACTGTAATGGAAGATAACCACGCATCTGATCGTGCTGCTGAGATTGCCGCAGATCGAATGCTCAAGGATAAATCCGAAGTGAACAAAATTGTCTTTTCCTGTGATGCAGGTATGGGTTCAAGTGCCATGGGAGCTTCAATTTTACGCAAAAAAATGAAACAGGCGGGCGTGGGCGTTACGGTAACGAATACGGCAATCAGTGAAATTCCACAGGATGCGGACATTGTCATTACGCAAAAAACGTTGACAGACCGGGCTAAAACGGTAGCCCCGAATGCTGAGCACATTTCCATTGACAATTTTCTGAAAAGCCCTGAATACGAAGCGCTGGTTGACCGTCTGAAATCCGACTCTTAATCCCTATAAAGTCAGCCGTCTGTGTACAGTTTGTATTTCCTGCTGAAAGGGAATAGAGCTTGGGAAGGAACGGTATGCGCTTATGAATATTACGAAACGACAATCTGACATCGTGGAGTATCTTTTGGGGCAGCCCCATGAGGTTACGGCCGGAGAAATTGCCGAGAAGATTAATGTCAGCACAAGGACGGTCCATCGGGAACTTGGCGCAGTCGAGTGCTGGTTGGCGGCTCATGAGGTAAAGCTGGAGAAAAAATCAGGAATCGGTATCTATGTGGATGCCGACCCGACTCAGCTTGCAAGTCTGCGGGAGCAGTTGCTGTATACGAAGTCAGACGATTACTCGGCTGAGGAGAGAAAGATTGTAGTGCTGTGCATGCTGCTGGATACACAGGAGCCAATCAAGTTACTGGCGCTGGCATCGGATTTGAAAGTCACAGTAACTACGGTCAGTCATGATCTGGACGAATTACGAGGCTGGATTGCAGATCGAGGGCTCGTGCTAGTGCGCAGACGGGGATACGGTGTCGAGATTACAGGACGGGAGATAGACAAAAGACGGGCGATTTCTGAGCTGGCTCTCGAATATTTGGATGAATCGGCTCTGTTTTCCGGTCGTGAGGAGCTTCGTCCGGTGACACGTGTCACTGAAAAGTTGCTGGAGATGATGGGCAGGGAGAACTTGCTAACCGTGGAGAACGCCCTCTGGCAGCCTCATGATCAATGGCTGAAAAACATGGTGGAAAGCAAATATATGGAGTTGCTGATTCAAATTTGCGTGTCACTGGCACGTCTACGACTCGGGTACGTTGTAGATCATCGTGCCTCCCTCCCGTATTCGAAGACAGATTCGGAGGAGAATATCATGCTGCGCACAGCTATGGTAGAACGCATATGCGCAGAGTTGTCGGCGGCGCTGGCTATTGACTTTCCAGACCAGGAACGAAGTTATTTCAGGTTGCTGTTCCGTGATGCTGAGGATCATTCCACCCGCTTGCTGCCACTGGATGATCTTGTACTGCTGGAGTTGGTTCATGAGTTGATCCGTCGTGTGGAGGCAGAGACAGGCACACCACTTGCAGAGGACCGCGTTTTGCGTGAAGGACTGATAGCCCATATGGCTCCGGTACTCAAACGTTTGAGGGAAGGAAAGTCCATCCGCAACCCTCTCCTTCAGCAAATCCGCAAGGATTACGGCAGCTTGTTCGACTCGGTCAAAAAGGCTGCGGCGGATATGACCGAAATGGAAGTACCGGATGAAGAGATCGGATTTCTGGTCATGCATTTTGGCGCTTCGTTGGAGCGACTGCGACAATTGCAGCGGGAGGTTCGAGCCATCGTAGTCTGTACGAGCGGAATTGGGTCCTCCAGACTTCTGGCAACCAGACTGGCCAAGGAGCTACCACAGATCAAAATCGTGGATAGGGCCTCATGGTACGAGGCAACGCGGATTCCGAAGGAGGATTATGATCTGATCATTTCGACAGTGGAGCTGCCGCTTGAACCGGATCGTTATCTCAAAATCAGTCCGCTGCTGACGCAAGAGGAGAGTGACCGTCTGCGTCATTTTATCCAGCATATTACACTCAATCAACTCAATGACCATCCTCAGGAACAGGCTGTTCAGCCCGGCCAGGGCATGGAGTGGCTTACCGGTCTACGGAAAAGCCTTGAGGAGATTGTACACATTGTACAGCAATTTCAAGTATACCCGCTGGAAAATCAAGGGATGGATATGTCAGCCACTATAGAGGCTATCTGCATGTTGGAGGCAGTGCGGGGAAATGTCACAGAGCCTTCTGTTGTTGCTGAACAACTTGTAGAAAGAGAGCGTCAAGGGAGTCAGGTGATTTCTGATACCTCCGTTGCTTTGATTCATACGCGCAGTCCCTATGTTCGCCAGCCTTCGCTGACCTTGTATAGGCTGGCTGAGCCGCTGCTGGCGGATGTAGATGAGCAGGTAGAATGCGTTCTGCTGATGTTGGGACCTCGTGAGTTGCCGAAAGAAAGCTTGGAGGTATTGAGCGAGATTAGTGCATTACTGTTGCAGGAAGACATGATTACGCTACTGGAACACGGTAGCAGGGATCAGATTGCCAATTATATATCGAGTGAGCTGGCTGAATTTTTTCACAGTAAATTAGGGACAGGGAGGAATCTAACGTGAGTATTATGACGATAGACAAAATAAAAATGAACGCAACCGCCAAAGACAAATATGAGGCGATTCGTATGGCAGGACAAATTCTGCTGGATGCAGGACATATTACAAGTGAGTATATTGACAAGATGCTTGAACGCGAGGAGATCGTATCCACCTATATTGGGAACGGGCTGGCTATTCCACATGGTACCAAGGAATCCAAGACGCTTGTTCAATCCACTGGCATCTCCATCGTTCAGTTCCCGCAAGGCGTAGATTTCGGGGAAGAAAAAGCATACATGGTGATCGGTATTGCAGCCCAAGGCGGCGATCATATGGAGATTTTGACGAGTATCGCTGTGGTATGTGCGGAGGAAGAGAACATGGACAAACTTCGCAACGCAGTGGCTCCACAGGAAATTATAGATCTGTTCGAAAGTGAGCTGGAGTTATGAGAGCCGTTCACTTTGGAGCAGGAAATATCGGTCGTGGCTTTATTGGGCTGATTTTGTCACGTGCAGGCTATGAGGTTGTCTTTTCAGATGTCAACGAGACCCTTGTATCTGAGTTACGCCGCCGCAAGCAGTATACGGTAGAGTTGGCGAATGATACGAAGGATACGGAGACAGTTACGAATGTAACCGCGATTGACGGTAGAGATGCATCGGCTGTAGCGGACGCGGTAGACCATGCTGATCTGGTCACGACCGCGGTAGGGGTTAGCATCCTCAGGCATATTGCAGCAGGTATTGCCGAGGGCATAGCGCGGCGGGTAGAGCGAGGGGCAGGCCCGCTGCATGTGATTGCTTGCGAAAATGCAATTGGAGGCAGCGCCCAACTGAAAGAGCATGTTTTTGCGCTACTGGATGAGGCGACTCGTGCCAAGGCAGAGGTTTCGGTTTATTTTCCCAATGCCGCTGTAGACCGGATTGTGCCGATTCAGCATCATGAGGACCCGTTGCATGTGCAGGTAGAGCCTTTTTACGAGTGGGTTGTGGATCGCTCGCAAATGGCTCCTGATCATCAAGAGATTGAAGGCATTCTTTACGTGCAGGATCTGGAGCCTTACATTGAACGCAAGCTGTTCACGGTGAATACGGGCCATTGCGTGGCAGCCTATATTGGTTATGTCGCAGGTTATGCCACGATCCAGGAGGCCATGAAGGATACCAAGGTGGTGGACTCCATACACGGGGCGCTGGAGGAAACAGGAGCGGTGCTTGTGAAGCGCTTCGGTTTGAATCAAGGGGAGCATAAGAAGTACATCGCTAAGATTTTGGATCGCTTCCGCAATCCTAATCTGACAGACGAGGTTACTCGGGTCGGACGTTCACCGCTGCGTAAGCTGTCTCCCAACGACCGTCTTGTACGTCCCGCGCTGCAAGCGCAGGAGTATGGTATCCCGACCGATCATCTGGCGTTGGGAATGGCTGCCGCCTGTAAATTTGATATTACGGAAGACCCCGAAGCGGTTGAGCTTCAGCAGGTGATTCGCAGCCAAGGGGTGAGTGAAGCGCTGACACGTTATACGTCCATACCTGCAGATGACCCGTTACATCGACAGGTATTGGAGCAATATGATATTATAAGTTCATAAAACAACGTAATAACACGCACTTATTTCGATTATCCTCTTGAAGACAAAACATCTATATGAGCACAAAAGTGTTCTGTAGAGTTGAACTTCAAGAGGATTTTTATATGCGTGATTTACATCACATAACAACCTGACTAAATTATATATATTGATAATGATTATCATTATCTATAAAATATCATTAACAGTATATATATTAGGGGGATTACAGTGAAACCGATTTATATTACCTTAGGGTTTTTATTTTTGGCGCTTGGAGTGATTGGCGTAGTGGTGCCGTTGCTGCCGACTACACCGTTTTTGCTGCTGGCAACCTTTTTCTTTATGCGGGGGTCTGAAAGGATTCATCAGTGGTTTTCGAATACATCTTTGTATCATAAGTATCTGGAGAGTTTTGTACAAACCAGGTCGTTGAAGCTGTCTACAAAAATTACGTCATTGGGCTTAGCGTCAGCTATGCTGATTACAGGCTTTATCTTTACCCCCATTGTGTGGGGCAAGGCGCTCATCGTTTTGGTCATCCTGTTCAAATATTATTATTTTATATTTCGAGTCGGAACTGTGAGGGAAGGTAAGGCGGAAACTCCGTCTTCATCTGAAGCCGTCCCTACTCCGAAAAAAAGGTCTAAAATGGTCGACAGTCGTCTACTAGGCCTGGTGGAGCATTCCCGAAAATATATCATCTTGGGTGTGCTCGTACAGTGGATTGGTCTTTTAGGGAGTATAGCCGCCGTTTTGTCTATGGCCTTTGTGATGCAGCAAGCATGGGAAGGACAAGTAACTCGCCAGCTAATTCTATCCATGACAGTCATTGTTATTGCTGCCATTGCCGTTCGCTTCCTGAGTAATTATGCATCCAGTATGTTGTCCTATCGGGCTTCAATCAATGCTAAAAAAACGCTGCGCTCGCAGATTTACAGCAAGCTGTTAAAGCTGGGACCCTCTTATACGGATCATACCTCCACCTCAGGGGTTATTCAGGTTGCTGTAGAAGGGGTGGAGCAGCTTGAAACCTATTTTGGTAGATACATGCCTCAGCTATTTTATAGTCTGCTTGCACCTGTAACGTTGTTCATCACCCTCTCTTTTGTCAGCTTCAAAGCGGCTATCATTCTATTGATCTGCGTTCCCTTAATTCCAGTGTCCATTATTGTTATTATGCGGATGGCTAAAAAGCTGTTTCGGAAATATTGGGGCAGCTACGTCAATTTGGGCCACAGCTTTTTGGAAAATGTACAAGGTCTGACCACGCTCAAAATTTACGGGACAGACCAGAATAAACATCAGGAAATGAACACAGCGGCTGAGGATTTTCGCAAAATGACAATGAAAGTCCTGACCATGCAGTTAAACTCCGTAGCTGTCATGGATCTTATCGCATTTGGTGGTGCCGCCGCAGGTGTGCTGGTCGCGGTAAACGAATATTCTTCGGGTCATATTGGCTTGGCAGGAGCACTCATCATTGTGTTGCTGTCGGCAGAGTTTTTCATCCCGCTGCGTCTGCTCGGTTCCTACTTTCATATTGCCATGAACGGAATGGCAGCAAGTGACAAAATATTCGAAATGTTGAGTACAGAGGATCTTGTACAAGGACAACAAAGCATAGAAGCTACAGACATTCGATTGGAACGGGTAAATTTTGCTTACGACGAAAGAGATACCTTGCGTAATATAACCATGGACATTCCTCAAGGCAGCTTCGTTTCCATTGTTGGAGAATCAGGCTCAGGTAAAAGTACGGTAGCCGGATTGATCGTTGGACATCATGAGGGTTATCAAGGAAGCCTGACGATCGGAGGAACCGAACTGACCTTCATTTCGGAAGAAAGCCGCATGCGTCATATGACCTGGATCGGTTTTAACAGCTATATTTTTAAAGGCACCGTAGAAGCGAATCTAAGAATGGGCAATGAGCACGCGGATGAGCGACAAATGCTGGAGGCGTTGCGGCAAGTGAAGCTGTATGATTTTATTCTCTCCGAAGGAGGATTGGAAGCAGAGATAGAAGAACAGGGAGCTAATCTGTCAGGAGGACAGCGTCAACGGCTAGCACTGGCCAGAGCGTTGCTGCACGACAGTCATGTATATATTTTTGATGAGGCTACCTCTAACATTGATGTCGAGAGTGAGGAAGGAATCATGGAGGTCATACATGCACTGGCAGGTCAAAAAACAGTGATTCTCATCTCTCATAGACTGGAAAATGTAATTCAATCCGACTGTATTTATGTGCTGCAAAATGGTTTGGTGGCAGAATCCGGAACACATCAGGAGCTGTTGAGCCAGCAGGGACATTATGCGGAGATGTATCTCAGTCAGCATCGGATGGAACAGTTTGTGAAAGGGGGTGCTGTATATGCGTAGACCCGGTTTACGAATCATGGGTCAATTGTTGGTCTTGGCAGGACCTCTTTTACCTGTGCTGCTCATCACGATTGTTACAGGAGTGCTCGGCTTTGTGTGTGCTATTGGCATTATTGTATATGGGGCCCTTGCCCTACTGACAGCAACGGGCATCACGACAGGCTACAGCATGACATTTTTGCTGACTGTCATCGTGCTATGTGCTGTATTGCGCGGTGTATTTCGTTATGGCGAGCAAATGAGTGGTCATTATCTCGCTTTCAAGCTGCTGGCTGTGCTGCGAGACAAGGTGCTTCAAGCTTTGCGCAGATTGGCTCCAGCCAAGCTTGAAGGCAAGGACAAAGGGAATCTGATATCGCTGATTACAAGTGATATTGAGCTGCTGGAAGTATTTTATGCGCATACGATAGCGCCTGTTATGATTGGCATCATCACTTCACTGCTCATGGTATTTTTTATAGGCTCTTATGAGCCTTTACTAGGCTGGATCGCTGCGCTTGCTTACATAACCGTCGGTTTGTTTATTCCCCTACTTACGTCACGTATCGGCAAGCGCCAAGGGATGGAATACCGGAGCAGCTTCGGCCAGCTGAGCAGTTATTTTTTGGACAGCTTACGTGGGATGAAGGAAATTGTGCAATATGGGCAAGGGGAACAACGATTAAATGAAATTAACCGTCGTACGGATCAGTTAGATGCCAAGCAGAAGGATTTGAAGCATCATGAAGGCATCACAAGAGCAGTCACAGATACAGCTGTAGTCGGATTTTCATTCTTGATGCTGCTAGCTGGATTGTATGGCATGTCTAAAGGACAGATGGATTTTACAAGTATGCTGATTTCAGTCATTGCCCTGTTTAGTTCATTTGGTCCGGTGGTCGCACTGAGCAATTTGTCCAACAATTTGCTTCAAACGCTGGCAAGCGGGGAGCGAGTGCTAAGTCTGCTGGAGGAGAGCCCGGAGGTAGAAGAAAATATGAATGGAATGACCGTTGGCTTTACTGGAGCGCAGATAGACAAGGTGACTTTTGCATACGATGGTCAAACGGTGCTAAATGATGTAAGTCTCACGATACCACACAAGCGAATTATAGGTATTCAGGGTAAAAGTGGGTCCGGCAAGTCAACGTTGCTGAAGTTGCTGATGCGATTCAGGGACCCGCAGAAGGGTGGGATTTTACTATCTGACCACGATTTGAAGGACATTGAGACCCGACATTTGAGAAGCGTGCAAAGCTACGTCGATCAGCATACATTCCTGTTTGACGATTCCATTGCAGCTAATATCAAAATTGGAAAGCCGGATGCTACACATCAACAGGTTGTGGAAGCAGCCCGTAAGGCATCAGTACACGATTTTATTATGACATTGCCTCAAGGATATGACAGCCGAGTCGGAGAGTTGGGGGACAGGCTGTCTGGGGGAGAACGCCAGCGCTTGGGGCTGGCCAGAGCCTTTGTTCATGATGCGCCCCTCTTACTGTTGGACGAACCAACTAGCAATTTGGACAGTTTGAACGAAGCGATTATTTTAAAATCGTTAAAAGAACAGCAGCAAGACAAAACGATTATCCTTGTTTCGCATCGAAGCTCCACTATGCGAATGGCTGACGAAATTTTTCAAATGGATAACCGCCGACTCTCCTGAACGTGATGAAAGCTGGGAAATAAATGTGATGCTTTGAAGGCGAAAGCTGTAGCCTGTTCATCGTTTTGTCATAAAATGGAGTGTGCGTGTTGAAATGGGAGCGTCATCCTTATTTAAATCATCCAGCTTTTCAAGCTTGTCTTATTTTGATAGCCTATGAGGTGAGGATTTTGCAAATCCTGAGGTATATTGACAAGTCATAAACATCATAAATGATGGATGAACAGAGGCTATAAGCCGATGTATAGAAATGGGTGGTGAACAGGAATGTCTGATTTCAATCAGCTCAAGGGACTTGAGCACACAGCATATCCCATATATGAAGGCTATGATTTGGGTCTTACTTATACGCCTGCGGGCAGCAAATTTAAGGTATGGGCACCGACTGCACAGCAGGTTCATATCGCGTTGTATACCGACGCAGGGGTGTACGATCAGGAAGGAATCGTTCAGGAGCACGGCGGTGGTCAGGAATTTCTCATGAATCGTGATGGTCACGGAGTATGGTCTATAGAGCTGGAGGGCGACTGGAACAGATATTATTACATGTACAGGCTGGAGTGGGCGGACCACAGCATTCATTATGCTACCGATCCATATGCCAGAGCGGTATCAGCCAACGGGCAACGTACGGCTATCATTGATTTGGATCGAACGAACCCGGATGGATGGGAACAGGATGAGGGACCCGTTCTTGAGCGTACGACAGATGCTATTATTTATGAGCTTCATGTGCGTGATTTTTCGATGGACCCCGATTTTAATGCGGGTATAAAAGATTTATCTACTGCTCAGGGGCGGTTTGCAGCCTTTACGTATACAGGATTAATGGATGCCGAGGGTAACAGTGTCGGACTGGATCATTTGCTGGAGCTGGGCATTACACATGTTCATTTGCTTCCAGTGGCTGACTTTCATACGGTGAATGACTTTTCGGAATTAGGAACTGAATATAACTGGGGCTATGATCCGCAGCATTATAATGTGCCGGAGGGATCTTACTCTTCCAATCCAGCTGACCCGGAGATGCGTATACGAGAGCTGAAACGGCTGGTACAGTCTCTGCATACTGCTGGCATTGGTGTCATTATGGATGTTGTGTACAATCATACGTATTCGGTGGAAAAGGGTCCGTTTGAGCCGATTGTACCAGGATATTATTACCGTACGGATGAGCAAGGGAAGCTCACCAATGGATCAGGTGTAGGTAATGAACTGGCAACCGAACGTCCGATGGTGCGCAAGTATATCAAGGATTCACTACGCTATTGGGCAGAGGAATATCACATAGATGGCTTCCGGTTTGATTTGATGGCGTTAATTGATACACCGACTGTAGAGCAGCTTACCCGAGAGCTTCGCGCTGAAATACGTCCCGATCTGCTGATCTATGGTGAGCCTTGGACGGGTGGGGAGTCCCCGCAGCCTTTGCTTACATTAAAAGGAACGCAGCGGGATAAGGGCTTTGCCGTTTTTAACGACAATTACCGCTCTGCCATTAAGGGAGATAGCGACGGTACCGGGAATGGGTTTGCCACGGGGGCGGAAAATCAGGAGGAACGGGTACTTCAAGGTGCTTTTGGAGCTATCTATGATTTTACAGCTCATCCATCTGAGACCGTCAATTATGTAACGGCCCACGATAATCTCAATTTGTGGGATAAAATTTTGACGGTGAGACATGTACGGGAGAACTGTCGTTTTCCGCAATGGGAGCAGGGGAACCCCAAAGATGGAAGGACAGCCGAACAAGCCGTAGCTGAAGCAGACCCGTATCAGGAACTGGATGAAAGTAACCTACTTGAAAACGAAACTGTACGTAAGTCTCTGTTGGCTAACGGCATGATTCTGACATCGCAAGGTATTCCTTTTATCCATGCAGGGGATGAACTGCTGCGTTCCAAATATGGAGACCATAACAGCTACCGAAGCTCTGATGTAGTGAATGCCATCCGTTGGAATAACAAGGCGAGGTTTCGATCCGTGTTTGATTACTACCAGGGCTTAATTGCTTTGCGGCGCAGTCACCCGGCATTCCGTATGGATCAGCGTGAGCTGGTGGAGCAGCATATGGAAGTCCTGCAAAGCAGTGGGCATGTGGTGGCTTTTGCATTGAGGCATCATGCTAACGGCGATGCCTGGAATCATATTGTGGTGATTTATAACGGTTCGGATACAGAGCAGACAATATCATTGCCTGCGGAATCGGATCGTTGGCATGTGGTCGTGGATGCACACGGGGCCGGGAATGAGACACGCTATGAAGTGGTAGGCCATCGTGTGACTGTATCGCGCTGGTCGATGATGGTGTTGTATGATCAGGCTGGACCTCCCCAAGCCTCCTTTTTGACTGAGCAAGATCAAGCTAACGAGCAAGTGGATAACGAAACGAAGGGCTTGGATGAGGGGACGAATCAAGAGATTGCAGGTGCAGCAATGACAGATGCCCAGCGAGGAAACGATAGAGCGGTTATTCCGTTTCGTACGATTGAACTGATCTACGAGCGTGCAGACCGGCAATACTCTGGCTGGAATGTGTGGGTATGGGGCACCGGACACCAGGACGGACATGTTGAATTTCACAATTGGGATGATGGTCGGGCAGTAGCCCGCATTCGGGTGGCTCCTGATGTACAGCGAATTGGCTACATTGTCCGCCTGAATCACTGGGATGCCAAGGATGTGGAGGCAGATCGATATATTGATGTAGATCCGACCCAGTCTGTGATGCAGGTATTGATTCATAGTGGCAGAGAGGAATATTTATTACTGGTTAACGATAACCGGGCGGGATAGACTTGTATGCCTGGTTGCCATATATACACGAGAAATAGCATTTTTCGATCATTTCGAAGAATGCTATTTTTTTATGCAAATGTGCGTCAGTTTCAGAAAAAAGGGGTAAAATAGAATTATGGACTTGTTTAGTTTTGCCAGCTTGCTGGCTTATATTCTGTAGTACGACTGGTAAACAAGCAAGATTCTTGGAGGAAAATCATTTGTAAGGTAACCTGAAGGAGGTTGTATATCATGAGTTCTAATGGAGGAAGTATTCAACTAACCGCCCAGCCGAGAACAGAGAAGAAGGGTTCGGCCATTCGTGGATTGAGGTTAAAAGGACGGATTCCAGCTGTGGTTTACGGCTCTGAAATCGAGGGAACCTCTGTACATGTCGATGCCAAGGAATTTAATAAAGTAATCAGAACCGGACGTTCAGAGGTTTTTAATCTCACAGTAGAAGGCGGAGAAACGATTCCAGTCATTATTAAAGATTATCAACAGCGTGACAACCAATGGTTGCATGCCGACTTTTTGAAAATTTCCAAAAACAAACCGCTTCGCGTGCGTGTTTCGATTGATTATCAGGGTACGCCTGTAGGTACAAAATCAGGTGGTATTCTGCAAGTTCAAGAAACAGAAGTCGAGGTTGAAGGTTTGCCTTCTGACTTGCCGTCCACTATTGAAGTGGATGTATCCGCACTGGATATTGGCGACAAGCTGAGCGCAAGCGACTTGAAGCTTCCTAAAGGCGTGACGCTGCATGTCTCTGAAGAGGAGTTGCTGGCATCCGTGATCGTTCCGCGTGCAGTCGAAGTAGAAAATGCTGCTGTGGAAGGTGATGCAGCGGCAACTGAAGGTGCTGAAGAGGCTTCCGAAAACAAGGAATCTTAATGGATTCAGCAGGCACATTAAACGTTTGCCAATTAAAGAAGATGATCAAACCGTGAATTAAAACCGTTCCCTGTTAGGGGGACGGTTTTTGTCTTTAAAGTACGACCATCATTCAATACGCGTTCTGATATGACGATATATATAGTATGGCATTTACATTTTTATTTTATAAATACCTAATATATCTCTAAGGAGCGCGTACACAATCATGGACAGAACGAATGAATTGTTGTGGCAAAGAAACAAATTGGTGATCATTATTTTTTGGATTATGACTTTGAGCAGCATCGTCCCGGCAATATCTAATCCCTCGATGTGGATATCTAGCGGTGTAGGATTAGTAGTCGCGGCAGTTTTGACGATTCTGAATATACAAAAGATAGGAATCCGGCTTATTCCTTGGATTATTACATTTTATAGTGCATTAATATGTATATTTGTGAACTTATCTAGTGTGGAGGTAGTGACTACGATCTTTATTTGTTCATTGTTGCTACTCTACCCATCTTATCCATATTTTCTGGTAGCTATGACTTTAAATTTATGTAATATTTTTATACAAATTACGATCGGTACGCCTGCAACTCTGCCAGCTACCGGTTCTTTGCGTTATGTACATGAATTTATTATTGTAGGGCTGATTGGATTACTATTGCTAGTGGTATCGGTGTTAAACCAAAAGCAGTTTAAGATAACGGAGGAACAAAATAAAAATATGGATGCCACAAGGCAACGTATTGAATTTCTGTTTGAGCAAGTGAGGCAAGCTGTAGCGGGATTACATAGCTTTACAGAACGATTCAGGAATCAAGTGGATGCTACAGGCATTGTGACGAATGAAGTCGCCATCGGGTTTCAGGAGGTTGCCGAAGGGGTAGAGATGCAGGCTTCGAATATCACTGAGGTAACCGATAACTTGGCTCAGTCTGATCGGCATGTGCGCGAGGTTGCCGATCATTCCCGGGAGCTGAAGCAGCTCTCCGAAGATACGAAAAATGCCGGGGGTAGAGGCAGCAGTCAACTGCTTGCATTAACATCTCAAATTAAAGATTTGGGTCAGGTGATGAGTCGTACCAAAGAAGAATTGGATGAGTTTAAATTGCAGAGTGACAATATGTCTGCCATGCTCAAAGATATTACTCAAATCTCAAAGCAAACCAATTTGCTGTCCTTGAATGCATCCATTGAGGCCGCCAGAGCGGGAGAGCATGGAAAAGGATTTGCGATCGTGGCTGGAGAAGTGCGTAATTTGGCTGAAATGGTTGGGAACACCTCAGTGGCGATGGAGGGTATTTTGGAGCAGCTGAGAACTCAGATGGATTCCGTCGTAAGCCAATTTGACATGGGACAGGAAAGATTACAGCAAAGCATGGAGTCGGCACATTCGACTGAAATTGTACTGGAAGATATCCTGCAAAATGCCAATAAAGTATTGGTGCAGGCTGTGGAGGTAGAGTCCAGTACGAATAGTATGCAACAATTTTCGTCTCAGGTCGTTCAAGAGATGATGGAATTTTCCAGTGTGACAGAACAAGCAAGTGCAGCGTCTGAACAAATTTTGGCTGGAGTAGAAGAGCAGCAAAATATAACTTCCAATATGATGGCGGGATTTAGTGAGCTGGAGGCATTGATTATTCAGTTGAAAGAGCTGGTCCATGATCAGAATGAGAACAACAGCTCTAGTGAAATCGACAAAAGTAAATAACCGAAAAGCATCATCATCGGACTAGAGATCCGGGGCTTATCGCTAACAAGCGGTATCCCCGGTTTTTTACTTCTTATTGGGAAGTAGGCAATGAAGTGGGAAGTTTTAGAAGCTATAATTAGATGGAAGTTGATGGTATAATTTGTGGCAGTTTAAATGCTTTGTAACAAGGGGGAATGACCATGATGATGGGAAAGCAAGCACCTAAATTAAAAGCTGGAGACGAGATACGCATTCTTTCGCCATCCCGAAGCTTGTCTATTGTTTCTGAGGAAAATCGACTGATTGCCCAGAGTAGACTGGAGGCGCTTGGGTTTAAAGTGAGTTTTTCGCAGCATGTGCTGGAAAACGATGACTTTGCATCTTCTTCGATAGAGTCTAGAGTAGCTGACTTGCACGAAGCTTTTGTCGATCCAAAGGTAAAGGGCATTCTGACCTCAATTGGGGGCTATAATGCCAATCAGCTTCTAGCCCATCTGGATTATGATCTGATCGGCGCTCATCCTAAACGATTATGTGGCTATTCGGATATAACGGCGTTAAGCCATGCGATTTATGCCAGAACAGGGCTTATCACGTATGCAGGACCTCACTTTTTGACGTTCGCCATGTTGCGAGGAAATGAATATACGACGACTTATTTTCAAAGGTTAATGTTGGAAGAGGGAAGCATTCAAATCCAATCGTCGCCAGAGTGGAGTGACGATGCTTGGTATCTGGATCAGGATCAAAGAAGCTTTCACCGCAATGCGGGTCCATATGCGATTCATGAAGGCGAAGCAGAGGGTACGATTGTGGGCGGAAACTTGTGTACTCTGAATTTGTTACAGGGAACCCCATACATGCCAAGTCTAAAAGGAACTATAGTGTTTGTTGAGGATGATTACGAAAGCTCTCCCGCTACATTTGATCGGGATTTGCAATCATTGTTGCACCAGCCTGAATTTGATCAGGTTAAAGGAATCATCATAGGTCGATTTCAGAAGGCTTCGCATATGACAGAAGAATTGCTGCGGCAAATCATTCGCTCGAAAAGAGAATTGGCCTCTATACCGGTGATTGCAGATGCTGATTTTGGTCATACCACGCCGCAGTTTACATATCCGATTGGCGGGAAGGTACTTATTCGTGCCCGTAATGGCAGGGTAGGAATTGAAATATGTGAGTAGTGGTTTTTTATTAATACAACCTATGTAGGCATATCCGTTTTTATTTGGGAGGAACGCATGTGAACGCCTTGCTGGAAATGCTGATGCAGCTCTTTGAGCGCGCAGCATTGTTGCTGATTTGTTTGTTTTTTATTACACGTATCCCCCGATTTAAGGAAACCTTGCAGAAGAACAGTCATTCTCCGGCAGAGCTGACTTTACTAACATTGATTTTCTGTATGTTTGCCCTGTTTGGTACCTACACCGGGATTGAAGTTGAAGGCTCGCTGGTTAACGTTCGAATCATTGCAATTATGGCGGGCGGTATTTTGTTCGGACCCTGGGTTGGGATCATTACAGGTATTGTATCGGGGATCCATCGTTATCTAATTGATATCGGGGGAGTGACCTCGATTCCGTGTCTGATTACAAGTATTCTGGCAGGTGTGGTGTCAGGATATATCGGTCGCCGGGTCAATCGTTCCAAGAGATGGCTGGTTGGTATCGCCGCAGGTATGGTCTGTGAAGCGTTGACGATGCTGCTCATTCTGGTAATGGCAGAACCTCACGGCCTTGGTGTGGACATCGTTTCCAAGATCGGTCTACCGATGATTATCGGAGAGGTCAGTATTGGTTTAATCGTTCTATTGATCCAAAGTGTAGAGGGGGAAAAGGAGAATATCGCAGCCAGACAGGCCAAGCTGGCATTGGATATTGCCAACAAGACGTTGCCTTATTTTCGTTCGATTAATGCGGAATCCTTGCATACGATTTGCTCGATTATAAAAGAAGACATCAAGGCAGACGCGGTGGCGATTACGGATACCCGAGATGTACTGGCTTACGTCGGATTTGGCGAAGAACGCTATCATATCGGGGATGAAATTATTAGCGATGTGACTAAATCGACGATCCGCAGTGGTAAAATCACGATCCGCAACCATATTGCTGACGACAAAACGCCCCAAATCCAGTCTCTGCTCATTATCCCGTTAGAGGAGCGGGGAGAAGTAACCGGAACCCTAAAGATTTACTACCGAAAAGCTTATAAAATCACGTATCCGTTGCAGACGATGGCGATCGGCTTGTCTCAGATCATTTCCACGTTAATGGAAGTGTCGCGTGTGGAGCAAATTAAGGAAGCGGCGAATAAGGCCGAGTTAAAGGCACTCCAGACGAAGATCAACCCTCATTTTCTGTTCAACGCGTTGAATGCCATTGCCTCAACGACGCGCACCAAACCGGATAAGGCGCGAGAGCTGATTATCAATTTGTCAGGCTATCTGCGTTATAATTTGGAGCTGAATGATGATTTGATCGAAATTCACAAGGAGCTTCAACAGGTGTCGGATTACGTAGAAATTGAAAAAGCTCGCTTCGGCAATCGGCTTCAGGTGAAGTATGTAATGGATGAGGTGTCCGTGCGTATTCCGAGCCTAATTATCCAGCCCCTAGTTGAGAATGCGATTAATCATGGAATCCTCAAGAAAAAAGGGCCAGGTACAGTAACCATTTCTGTAAAAGACCGTGGCGAAAAGGTGCGTATTTCTGTAGCTGATACCGGGGTGGGTATACGGGACGATGTAGTGGATAACCTATATTATGATCAAGTTCCGGCTAAACAGATCGGCTTGTACAATGTGCACAGAAGACTCAAGCTTATGTACGGTGAAGGAGTCATTATTCTTAAACATGATCCGGGCACCGAAGTATATTTTGACATACCAAAGGAGAAGTCATGAAGGCCATAATTGTAGAAGACGAACTTCCGGCACGTGAAGAGCTGGAGTATCTTATTCAGACTCATAGCAGTATTGAGGTGACCGATAGTTTCGAGGATGGACTGGATGTATTCCGGTTTCTGCAAGATCAGGAGACGGATGCGATCTTTCTGGACATTAACATTCCTTCATTGGACGGGATGCTATTGGCACAGAACATTAGCAAATTTGCTAAAAAGCCCTATATTATTTTTACGACCGCCTATAAAGAACATGCGGCGCAGGCTTTTGAACTGGAGGCGTTCGACTACATTCTCAAGCCATATGATGAAAAACGGATCGCATCCATGCTGCATAAGCTCGAAAATGCTTATGAGCAGCGAAACGCTCAAATACAGGAACCTGTCCAGGCTGGGCAACCCCGAGCTGCTGAAACCAGTACCGTTGCTGCTCCGGGGCGTATTAATCTGCTGAAAAATGACAAAATTATCGTAACGGATGCAAACGATATTTACTATGCGTGTGCGCAGGAAAAGGTAACTCGTGTCTTTACAAGGCACGAAGAATATACGATGCCGATGAGCATTTCGGAATTTCATGCCCGCCTGCCGCAGCAGGACTTCTTTCGCTGTCACCGATCGTATACGGTTAATCTGTCGCAAATCCGTGAAATTGTACCTTGGTTCAATCATACGTATCTCTTGCGCTTGCGTGGACTAGAAGCAGAAATTCCGGTGAGTCGCAGTAAGGCCAAGGAGTTTCGGCAAATTATGCGACTTTAAAGGCATTTCATTCCGCTATATGTGCATTTCATTCCTCAAACGATTTCTAGCTGACATGCAGGGTTATAATAACCGTGTAAACAGAATCCTTACAGAATTGCTCTTTCACAGGCGCAAAGCGTACTGGATTCACGGTTATCATCATAACAAATGGATGCTGTAGAGCCGGAATGAAAAGAGGAGATCAATATGAAATCAAACAGCGGAAATCGCCTGCTGGTCGTACTGGGAACGATTATTGTCCAGATGGGCTTAGGTACCATTTACACATGGAGCTTATTTAATCAACCGTTGGTGGACCGCTTTGGCTGGAACCTCAGTTCGGTCGCTATTACCTTTTCAATTACCAGTTTTGCACTGGCGTTTGCTACGTTATTCGCAGGCAAGCTACAGGATAAATGGGGACTTCGTCGTCTGATTTTGTGTGCAGGTGTCGTACTAGGGGCAGGGCTCATGCTTAGTTCACAGGTAACTTCGTTATCCCTGCTGTACATTTTGGCAGGTATTGTCGTAGGTTTTGCGGATGGAACGGCATATATTACATCATTGTCAAATCTGATTAAATGGTTTCCCGAGAAAAAAGGACTTATCTCCGGTATTTCAGTTGGGGCCTACGGAACAGGCAGTCTGATATTCAAGTATATTAACGGTTCGCTGATTCAGTCTGTTGGCGTATCGCAGGCATTTTTGTATTGGGGTATCATCGTGCTGATCATGATCGTCGGTGGTTCTTTCCTGGTGAAAGAAGCAGTAGTTGTGAACAAACCTTCGGAACAAAATGGGGCTGTACAGCGGGACTATACCGTTAAAGAAATGCTGCGCACCAAGCAGGCATACCTGCTGTTCGTCATGTTCTTTACCGCTTGTATGAGTGGTCTCTACCTGATCGGAGTGGTCAAAGATATCGGCGTACGGATGGCTGGCTTGGATGTAGCAACAGCTGCCAATGCGGTCGCTATGGTCGCTATTTTCAACACGGCGGGTCGGATTATATTAGGTGCGCTATCGGACAAGGTAGGTCGTCTGAAAGTGGTAGCAGGTGCACTTTTAACAACAGCAGTTGCAGTTACAGTACTGAGTCTGGTACCCCTGAATTTTGGTTTGTTCTTTGCCTGTGTAGCAGGAATTGCTTTTTGCTTCGGTGGCAATATTACCGTCTTTCCTGCCATCGTAGCTGATTTCTTCGGTCTGAAGAACCAAAGCAAAAACTATGGTATTGTGTATCAGGGCTTTGGCCTTGGTGCGCTGGCGGGGTCATTTATCGCTGCCTTGCTCGGCGGATTTATCCCGACCTTTACCACAATTGCTGTGCTGTGCGTCGTATCGTTCCTGATTGCCCTCACCATTCGCACTCCAGAACAAGGTAAAGGCAAACTGCGCAGCGAACGGAAGAAAAATACCAACGGTGTACGCAGTATGAAGCCAGGTACAAAATTAGGTTAAACGATTTGAGAAAATAGGACCAGATGAATGCCAAAAGACCTGTCATCATTTCTCTAAGGGAGATTATGGCAGGTTATTTGTTTTTCCAATAACCTGATTTACGGTATAATAAAAAGACGTGTAATAAGCCGATATATACAAAAGACATAAGCTAAGAACCTGACAGGAGGACGAGTCATGATCGTGGATACAAGCGGGAATCTGCTTGCCCGCAATACGAAGCTGCGAAATACATATCAAATTCGAAGCGCCTTGTCCCGCAGTGAGCTGGCCATCGTGTATACGGCAAGGCTGTTGGATAACCGAGAAAAGGTGATTGTAAAGGAATTTTTTCCGAATGCGCTGGCTTTGCGGGGGATGGATCGAAAAACGGTCACTTGTAGCGCTTCTATGCAATCCAAATATGTAGAGTTTATGCATTATTTCTTGCGTGAAGGGCAAATGTTGAAGGAATTAAATCATCCGGGGGTTGTCGGTTATATAGATCACTTTGAGGAAAATGGAACTGCTTATCTGGTCATGGAATACTGTGCAGGCAAGACGCTGGATCGAATGATGAAAGAAGAAGCTGTGCCAACGTCTGATCCTACTTTTTTGTACCAAACGCTGCTGCCTTTAATTGATGCCTTGGAGTATATTCATAACAAAGGAATTATTCATCGGGACATTAAGCCAGGCAATATTATGGTTGGGGAACATGGCAACATCAAGCTGATTGATTTTGGCTCTGCTGTGCATTTCGAAGGCAAGGAGCATCCGATCTTCACGACGGCAGGCTATTCTCCACTGGAATTTTACTCTAACCGTTCGCGGCAGGGACCTGTGTCGGATATTTATAGCTTGGCCGCAACGCTGTATTATTGCCAAAAAGGATCACCTCCACCGGACGTGCCAGGCAGATTATTTGCAGATCGGACCGAACGGATTCGGATCGAAAATGCAGGGATTTCACTACTGCCGTACGTGATTCGGCGTGGCCTGGAGGTACAGGCTAACAAGCGTTGCCGCTCACTTCGATGGTTTAAAGCCGCACTACGTGCGGAATATTGGATAAAAAAAGGGAAGCGCCCTACTCTTACGGTTCGTTAATCGTAAGAGTAGGTGCTTCTCTTTTTTATTCCGACGGGCGTTATCCTGTCGGAGCTTGAATATGGTCGGTGTACACTGAAGTGTTCGGCTTAATCGCCTTGTACCGCAGCTCAATTTCAGTGACGCCGTCCTCAAACGTGATGTACAGTTTATCACCATACGCCATGACCGCTTTTTTGTTACGGCTCAATCTGATTTTTCCATGCTGCAGGGCGCAACGTGTATCATGTTTCACGATCAGAGTCCCTTTTTTACCTGCGGAAAATAGGATTCGTTCCGCTTCTGGTAATGGTTCGTGAACGTCAAGCGTACGGAATAACTCCTGCAAGCTGACCTTATGACCCGGAAAGGAGGTCAGCGGCCAAGATTTTACCGGAATCTCCTGTCCACTCGCTGTAGCGAGAAAATATCCTTCGATTCTTCCAGCAAACTGCGGCTTCGGTCGCAAGAACCAATACAGAAGAGCAGCTATCACAATGCTGATGGCTACCGTCCATTTAATGGCTGTATACCGGGATTGGACTGAAACGGTCAGTGTAGCGCTACTGGATGCACCTTCTGGATCGGTAGCGGTAATCTTTAGCTTCGTGTCACCTGTGTGAAGCTTGGATAGCAGCAGATCATTACCGTTAATCTCGGCATTAATTGTATCCTCAGAGGCTCCTGAATCCAGCTTATAATTCAGCTTGTCATGATTGGGATCAACAATAAAATCCGATAAACTTCGACGGGAATCACCGTCTTCTTTTACCAGATGTATCGTCAGGTCTTTTAAAGCTTGTGGTGCTGCATTGGTGGCGTGAACTTTATGTACAATTCCCTTACGGTACCACTGCGGACTATCCAGAGATAGCTGCCATGTATAATCACCCGTTTGTGGGAACGCATATTCGGTATGAAAGGCTCCTGACTTATAGGTCATAGGCACCTTTTTAGCTGTACCGCCTTTTACAGGGGTAACTATAATATGGGCTTGAAGAGATGTATATATGGCCTCATCTGTAAGATTTTGGCCATCCGGTAATAGGAGCTGAGCTTGAAATGGTGTCGCTTGTCCCTTCAGCAATTGCATAGGCTTGTCGCCATGAGTTGCTGTTGTTTGCGTTCCTCCTATAGTAGCTTCAGCTTCCAGTCGGTAGCTGCCAAGTAAATTGATTTTAACCAAATCTCCGCGTATGCCCCGTAATTTCAACTTCACTTTACCTGCTTGTGGATGCTCAATTTTCAAAATTGCATATCGGCTCGACTTGTACCTACGGACATTTTCTGAATTGGAGTATAGCTGGGTTTCCAGCAGGGGATGCTCCGACAAAAGCACCAGATTGGCTTCCTCCATACTAGAGTCCGGTAGAGTCACCGTTAATTCTTGCATCTCGCCAGTGGTCGTAATTGCAGCAACTGGAACGAGCTTGGAGCGAATTTGACTGGCAAAAATACGATTCAGAATTTCCGGCAGATCCTCAGCACTACTCGTAATAAAAGAAGCTCCTCCCGTTTGAGAAGCGATCCGTTCGAGTTCTTGCCGGTTTACCGTGCCATCATGGTTCAGGCCAATCGTATACACCGGGTATCCCTTGTTCTGTGCAGATTTGATGACAGAGGATACATCGTTATTCGAGTCACCCTTGGACCGAGAACCAGAAGAGGCACCAAAATCAGTCTCTCCATCTGACAATAAAATCATAAAAGGCTGACGCCCTTGGGATGCTCCGGCAGCTAGCAGTTCTGAGCCTTTATGCAGCCCAAGTCCCAAATCTGTATAGCCAGAACGGTTCAACATTCTGATTTCCTGCTGAATTTGCGATTTTTGCGCTGCCACGCCAATCGAGGTAAGTGGTTTTGAGGCGACAACATGATGGTTGTAGGCGACGAAACCCACGCGTGTACGGTCTGCATCACTTAAGTCCATAAACATACTAATGACTTCGGCGGCAATACCCTCGGGATCCGTGTCTCTCATGGAATAGCTGGTATCCAGTACAAAAACAGCATCGTAACCCTCAATCGGAGCAGTCCCCGAAGATGCTGCATTAGCCTGATTTACAGTGCAAATGACCCCGTTTAAGCCCATTTGGAAAAATAGTACAAAAGTCATGAAAATGATAATTCCTAGTTTCCTTATTCTGAACATAAGCTCCTCCATCGGCGAGACCAATGTGGGCGTGCCAACTCTCCTAATCCTTGGGATATAAGGGATAAAGGATCAAAACAGCTGAAAACCCTCACATTAGCCATGAATTTGATACTTTTACGCTTATCAGAAATATCCAATGAACTTCTATCGGCAATTGGATTCCATTTGTGAATATTTCCCTGAAGAAACAGGTCTAACATATCATAAAAATTACGTAATCACGCATAAAATGAGCCAAAATGCCCTATTTCAATCTGAGACTACAGAAATTGACAAAACTAAAGGGTGCTTTGTATGATAGCTCTCGTATCAACGGCAAAAATTGGGATTGAAGTTAGGAATACGAAATCATAAATTTGAAGTTTCTGTGTTATATGACTTTTGATTTTGAATTTTATCTCATTTGAATGCCTTGCCGTTAAAAGCCGAATAGCGCTTCGGACCGATTTTCGAGGTTATATGCCTGTACCGTAAATGTGGTATAAGCTCAATCCTTTGACGAATTTAAATGTTAAGTAGGGGGGAGGAGGCAAATGAACTAAAAATGAATATTCGTCCGTTTCAAATTGGACATCCCATGTCCGAATATGGAGCAATGGACCTATACTCAAACTTTATTCATTTGTCGACAGCGATGGAAATCATTTATCAAACCAACCGGACAATGCTTTTTGAAGAGATTAACCCGGAAAAGCTGGACCTGATCACCATTGTAGGTGATGTGAAGGGTATCGACAGCTTGAGCGATGAGAAGATCAAGGAAATTAATCAGCACCTTCTGGTGCGCAGCTTTGACGAATTTTTGGATAAGTTTTCACCGACCGTGTATTCATTTTTTAACGCGGCCAATCAAAAGGTCGTCTACACCCTTAAAAAGCCTGAGGGAATTGATGAGGATAGCATTTCTGAAATTCGTATCAATCAAAGCAATGATTTTCTGAAAATGTTGTTTACGCTCATTGATACTAAGCGCAGTCAAGGAATCACCAATGTAGATTTCAAATTTGAAAATCTGCTGGATATGATTTCACCGAAAAAGGTTATGGACGATATTCGTCAAGTCCGCAAAGAAATTCACTATATGTACGGTGAATACGACAAGCTGGATGATGGCGATCCGAAGAAACTCGATATGGGTGACAAGCTCAATGCCATGTTCGAGGAAGCGAGCCAGAACTATAACAACGTTATGGCTATGCTGCCACTGGCCATTGAGGACATCAAAACCCGACTTCTGCTCGGTGGGGCCCAAGAGGAAAATGCCGGTGAGTTGATCCAGGTGGGTATGCTCTCCATTGGGGAAAGCGGCGAACTGAAAATTATTGAAGCGCCGAAGAGTGAAAGTACTGAGCTGATGCTATTGGATGAGAACAGCACTGGAGATCTTTCCCAAGTATTCGAAGAAGATTACAACTCTATTACAGATACGCCTTCTGACTATGTAAAAGACTTGGTGGTTCGCACGTTTGTGCCACTGCCAGCTGTTCAGACCAAGGTTGACACAGCGGTTGAAGTTCAGAACTACAACACGTATCTGGAGTTCTATAAAAATGCCAAGGATGATTTTGTAAAGGCGGTTAAGCCGCTGGTAGAAAAAATCCTCGGTGTCAAAATGTTCTTCGATCAATATGCGACGAAGAGCAAAGGGATGCTGCCGACAATGCTGGTGGCGAATAACAAGCTGGACATGCTGGTGAAAAGTAGCAATATCCCGCGTCTGGAAACGTACCTGAACACCGTAAATGCCAAAAATGAATTCAGCGACACCATCTGGTTCGGGATCGTTCCATCTATCGAGCTTGAAGCAGCCGGTAAGGTAAAAGTTTCTCGTGAACGCTTTAAGGGCAACGAGAAGGTCGTAAAGCAGGGCGGAAATTCGATGGAATCGCTTTCGATGCTGCTGCAAGTCGTGAAGGATTACAAAATTCAAATGTTCTTTAACTTTGAATCCGGTGAAGAGACGACCTTCAACAGTATGGCGACAGCAGGCATCGATAAATATGTCGATAAATGCGCCAGTCTTGTACGCAGAGAATATAGCGAATTTGCGATTCCTTGTGTACCGAACTTTACCATTATTCCGAAGGATAAATCGGGTGTCATTATTGATAGCAAAATGCTACAGACCGAAGACGGTGTGCAGCTCTCCAAGGAAAAAGAAGATATTCTCAAGCTGTGGATCGAGGGCGTATATGTGGGCGCTGCCTATGTGGCCGCTGGCTTGGTCGCTTCCTATCAATGTCCTGAATACCTGCGTGAGACGTTCAAAACGGTCAATAAAAACTTCCCGGGTGTACGCTTCGACATTGAAGCTGGAGACAACAGTCTGCGCACGGTGACGACGATGGCCAAGGAAATCACTGGGTTCACCAACACGATCAAGGATGCCATCAACCGTAAAAACTTTGGCTTTGTATTCTCGTCCGAGAATGCTCAGATTCAGGATAAGGATATCCGCCGGATTACTGTCTACAAGGCAAGAAGCATGGCGATGTCCGAGGACGGCTTTGACTCTATCTACAAAACGCTGGTCAGCACGTACATTGAACGTATTTTGCGCTACCAAACAGGTGACTTCAAGCACGAAAATATCGTCCGCTTCTTTAGTAACAATCCGAGCAGCCAGAAGAGCAAGTGGCTGAGCAGCAGAGGATCTGTGAACTCGATCATTCAGGACGGAGATGATATGAGCTTCATTATTGATGAGAAAAGCAATATGTGCCATATCGATCTGGTCTTCAATGGTAATGTGAAGAACCTGGAAGTCATGATCACTAAGGGAACCAGCTCGGTCAAATCATGATCCGAGCACTACGAAAGATGGTAGAGGCGTTTCTATCCAGAACCGCCTTTATACATAAATCGCGGAGAAGCCCTGCTTCTTCCGCCATCATTTTACCTAATATCAAGGAGGCAACACACATGGGATTCAGATTGAAAGTAGAAGGACAAGAAACAATCGAGCTGGGCTTGGATAACATCCAAACGGTTATTTATGACACCGATACACCGGACGATTCCAATGCACGCTCCACTGACGTAGGCTCCACGCTGCGCATCAGCGGTAAAATCATCACAGCAGTAGATGGTGACAGCGCGGATGACACGCTGAAACTGGCTTTGTGGTCTCTGGTTCCTGCTGAAAAAGCAGACAGCTACCGTAAAGTAACACTGGAAGTTATCGCAGCCGATCAAGTGGTGCGTAAAATCTACTTCCCGAATGCTTTCGTTGTAGACTACAACGAGCACTTCGGCGACACAGAAGGTGTAGGTGCGTTTACACTCTACATCAAACAAAAGAAAGACAAAACCGAGCTGGCTACCATCGACGGCGGATATCCGGTTTAAGTTTAACGTCTTAACGTTAAGCGTAGCTTAAACACACACTCACCCGGCGCATACGTGAAGGGTGGATAAATATTAAGAGGCCTACGGGTCTCTTAATATTTATTTTTTTCGGAGAGGGGAACATCAGACAATGACCAACTACTATGAGCTGCTCGGTGTCAGCCGGGATGCTTCGGAGGCAGAGATTAAGCAAGCTTACCGTAAACTGGCCAAAAAGTATCATCCTGATACCAACCAGGGAAGCGAGGAAGCAACGCGCAAGTTCAAACTGATTCACGAGGCTTACAATACCTTGCGTGACGAAGCATTGCGGCAGGCATACGATGCTGAGCTCATCCGAAAAGCTACGGGAACTAGCGGAGAACAGCAAGAAAAAGCGAGAGGGGCAGCACCTTCAGGCGGTACGCGTAGGACAGCTAAAGGATTCAATCCGGCTGACATAGGCACTGATTTTGAGCAATTTTTCGGCTTTCATCCGAAAACGAAGGAGGGCTCACCAGGGAAAAAAACGAAAAAATCCGGTGATCCGACGGATACCTCAGCCATGTTCAACCAATTTTTTGGTATTCGTAAAAAGTGATGATTTCAGGATAGAAACGGGGGAAGCAAGCAGTGAAAACGGCGCAGAGCAGATGGGTTTTCATCATAGATGTTGCCATGTTCGGGCTGATGCTGGCGATCGCCTTTTATGTGTTTAATCGTACAGGCTACAGCGGTTTGAAGACTGTGGTCGCGATAGGTATTGGGATTAGCGTGCTTGTATACATACTGCGCAATCTGGTGTCCGTGGTACCTGTGCCCAAGCCAAAGGCAGAGCGTAAACGGATTACCAAGCTGGTGTTGATTGATGAAGAGGGTGAGTCCGTTAAAGAATGGTACATCGAAAGCGAAACATCATTGTTAATCGGCAAAACGACATCACGCTCTGAGGCAGATATTGATTTAGCAGGTACAGATTATGCTTCCTTGGTAAGTGTGGAGCATGCGGTACTTAACCGGGTAAACAGCGACTGGTTTGTGGAGGATGTGGATTCCGGCAACGGTACCGGGCTACGGTCTGCGAACGAAAGTGGCACCAAAAAGCTGGAAAGTGGCGAGCCTTACCGAATTTACTCAGGCGATTTATTATATATTGCCAATACCAGGCTGCTCGTTAAATAGAAGAAATTGCACAATCCTTAGATTGCTGTAAAGACAATCAAGACAATGGGGGAAGGAACCGACTATGAGTTTGACAAGATGCCCGAACGGACACATGTTCAGTACACGAAAGCACGGAAATACGTGTCCTTATTGTAATTCGGTAGTAAATATAGCCGCACCCAAGAGCGCGGAACCAGCAGCGAAAACAAACGTTGCGGGAGACGATGACAAAACCATGCCGTATTTAGGCGAGACGGTGGGGATTCACCCGGTAACCGGATGGCTGGTATGTATTGAAGGAGCACAGGTGGGTCAGGACTATCGCATTATGGCAGAAAAAAACTTTATCGGGCGCGCAGAGGAAATGCATGTCCGTATTATCGGAGACAACACGATTTCCCGCAGAAATCATGCGGTCATTGTGTATGATCCGAAGAAACGCAACTTTTACTTGCTGCCAGGCGATTCGTCAGGCTTGGCGTATCACAATAACGAGGCGGTATATTCACCAGTGGAGCTGGCTGCTTATGATGTGATCCAGCTCGGACGCAGCAAATTTATCTTTATTCCGCTGTGCGGCGCTCATTTCGAGTGGGATAACGAAAATTAGAACGGAAGTGGGCAATGGTGCAGGGAGGTAACGAGATGCAGCCTTATTTTGTTGTATGTGGAGCTGCGGTGCTGTTCGCTGTTCTTCTCATCATCCGTATACGACTGACGCGAAGTTCCGGCAGCCGTACCGTGAGTGGAATTGAGATTGGAAATGGTCAAACGATCGGGAGCCGGAGCGAGCAGGATGATTATTTCTCCAGTATGACCACCCCTGTGGGTACGCTGGCTGTTGTTGCAGACGGGATCAGTGGGCTGGCTAATGGACGTATGTCCAGTACCTTGGCTGTGACGACTTTTACGAAGGCATTTGCCAAGTTAGAAGATGCAACGAATTTGAACGGATATTTTGCAGAGGCGGCAACCCAAAGCAATCGCGGTATTTTGCAAAATTTGAATGGGCAGGGCGGGGGAACGACGCTCGCGGCGGTCATTGTGTGCGGCTATCAGCTGTATTACGGAGCGGTGGGCGACAGCTTGATTACAATTTACCGCAATGGTCACTTTCAGACAGTCAATTCCAAGCATACAGCGGAAACACTGCTGGAAGAACGAGTGCTTGCTGGACAAATGACCTCAGAGGAAGCTAAAACGAGTCCTGTACGCAATCAACTGGTCAACTACTTAGGTTATGAAGGCTTTGAGAACATGGAACTGGGGAATGCACCGATTCGCCTGTATTCGGGTGATTATGTGCTACTGTGCAGTGATGGCATTCAGGAGGCGCTGACGGAGATTGAGCAGGAAGAGATCATGCGCAAGGGCGGAACACCGCAGGAAATGGCGGATGCCATGATCGACACCATTAACGATAAAGGGTTTAAAAGTCAGGATAATGCGACAGTGCTTATTTTGGCGATAGGATGAAACAAGAAAGACGGGGGTAGCGATGCGCAAGGACAACAGCGATTTTAGTACCGCCTTTGTGTCGGAAGCGGGCTCTTATATAGATAACCGGGACTATTTTGCATTCATGGAGACGGACGACATGGCCTGTTATGTCCTCGCAGACGGTCTGGATTCGGATCAGGAGCTGCGCAGCGCAGAAATGGTAGTCAAAACGGTGCTGGAAAACTTTATGGAGAAGCCTTCCATGTCCAAGCGGCGTTTGATGAGAGATCTGCGTGAAGCGCAGGAATGGCTGCAATTTGAAAGCCGTCGTGTCCGGCTTAAGGCCAGTCTACTGATGGTAGTGACCAACTACAACAAAATGGTGTACGTTTCGTGCGGTAATGTGCGGCTATATCATTTTCGCAATGGAAGGCTTAATTTTCGCAGTAAGGATCATAGCCTGGCTCAGTCACTGGCAGATGATGGTCGTATTCCAGACGAAGCGACCAGTACACACGAGGAACGGGGGAATCTGCTGGAATACTTGGGGAATCCGAATGGGGTTCATGCCCATTACGCCAAAAAGACACAGCTTGCAGATGGAGATGTCATGCTGCTCGCTACATCTGGGATGTGGGAGGACGTTGAACTGGCGGAAATGCTGGGTGCGCTGGAGGAAGCGAAGGGCCCGGGTATGCTGACGGATACGTTGGAAGAGGTCCTGCTGAGCAAACAGCGCCGGACGGTGAATAATTACACGGCTGCCGCCATTTATGTAAACAAAGTTTTCCAGGAAAAGCCTAAAAACCGTCGTAAGCTGATCAAACGGATTTTGATTGCGTTGCTCGCCTTTGTAATCGTGGGCGGAGGAGCATGGATTACACTGGCGCGTATGGCTGCGAACAAAGCGGCTGCGCTGGAAACGATGATCGAATCGGCTCAGGCTGCGGATGATTATGCAAGAGCTGGTGATTATGCAAAAGCGCTCAAATCCTACAGTGAAGCGAAAAACGCGGCAGTTAAGATTAATGATAAAATTCACAAGCGGTTGTACACGGCAGAGCAGAAAGTATCTCAATTGATGGTCGACGGAGACGGCTATGTGGAAAAGGCCGATTTTACCAAAGCTGAAGCCAGCTACGATAAAGCACGGAAAAGCGCCGGGCTATATCCACCCTTTAATGTGAAGGACATTGAGCATAAAATCGACCAACTGGACAGCTATGCCGAGACGGCGAGCTGGATGAAGGACGGAGATTTAAAATTCCAGGGTGGCGATTACACAAATGCACTCAAGCTGTACAAAAAAGCAAATAAGGCTGCGATGGAATCCGGCTATACGTCCGCGCAAAAAGAGCTGGAGAAGAAGATTGCAGAGACCAATGATAAATTGACAGCTATTCAGCAGCAGCTCAAGGAGATTCAAGCTGGCAAGCTTCAGGCCAAAGGGGATCGGCTGATGAAAGATCTCGATTATGAAGGGGCCATTGATGCTTATAGCGGGGCACAGGAGATTTATCAGGAGATTGATAAGCTCGAAAGTGTTCTGGCGCTGGAGCGGAGCATAGCCAAGGCGGAGGAAAAGCAGAGCGCGGAGCAGCAGAAAAATGGACAGCTTCCTGCTGGATTGGGATTGTCTGACGGAGTGTTGAACGACACAGATGCTGGAGACGCAGCGAGTGAAGCTTCATCTTCCGCTGCGGCAACCTCTGCCACAGCATCGCAAGCGAAGGCTGCGCCGACGGCTTCAGCGGGTACTACGCCCGCGAAGAGGGAAGCCTCTCCGACTGCAAAAAGCGGTGGTACGGGGGATGGCAATGCCGCTTCGACCAAGGCGGACACCAGCAAAGAGCAAGGAACTGCTGATTCTGCTTCTAAAGCAGCCGGGGCGTCGAATTCAGAGAGTCAAGATCAGGCTGCTGCGAACGGGAAATAAGTTTTTATGTTCATTGAATGCTGGAGCCGGAAGGGAGTGAGACGTCGTGAAAGAGCTGGTACAAGATCGTTTGAGCAAGATGGACGATTTAGAGCAGAGACGTTTACTGAAAAATATGATGGCGGGGGTATTTATGAACCTCGTCGAATATCAGGAAGAAATGACCCGCCAGCTAGAACGGCGGGTATTTGAGGAAATTGAGAATACAGAAGAAAAGTTTGATGTGTATGTGTCATTGACATCGCGTGAGGACTACGACCCGATTCATGAATTTTTATATCCTGTGTTGCCCTCCGATGCAGTAGAAAAACAGGTAGACATCAGTCGTGTGGCAGAGGTGGTACGCGAAGGCGGGGAGATGCCGCTATTTACGCTTTTTCTCGAAATGGAGACCGAACAAATCTCGGCACTGGTACGCAGCAAACGAATTTTCTTAGGAATGCTGGTCACGGAAACTGCAAACTACCCGATTCGTTTTCGTCTGGAGCATAACCGATCTTATATGTTGGAGATTGAGCAGTTGTATCATACATTTATGCAAAATGGTATGCCGTGGAAAACGATTAACCATCCATACGCTTATAAATTTGTGGACTGTGTATTGATTGGTGGGGACGGCGAGCCGGCCGCTCATGAAGAAATCCATGAAATCTCGATTTCGTTGGAGGAATTCGACGTTTATAAGAAAGCCGATGTTTTTCCGCTGTGGAACATTGAAAGACTGGCTCTAAAGAACAGCGGTTTTCCTATACCAGCTATGGATCGTGTGAACTATGAGCATGTGCTGCCTTTGCGTAAAACAGGATCAGAGCATGGTTACCTGATTGACGGGACTGAAAGTGATATCCGCTATATCAAGCGGACAGAAGAGGAACTGACGATTGTCACACCACGTGATAAATCTGGCGAATGGAATGTGTTGAAGGTTACGAAACCATTTACAACCAAGCTTAGTCGTCAGACTTTTCCGGTATTGTCTAATCGGCGGCAGGACAGCTTTTTGGGTCGCTATGCAGGAAAACAGGCCGTGATTGTCCGGGCTAAAGCAGAGATCACGCGCATCGTTAATTCGTTTGAAGCGGCACAGGGGCTAGAGCTAGAGCGTGTGGACATCTGGGGAGGTGCTGGGCGAAATGATATAAGCAACCTTGTAACCAAAACTCAGACGTATCCGTTAAATCCGTTTGTCAGCGATAATGTACGGACAGAGGATGGCAAGCAGATCATGCGATTGGGGTTCAGACGTGGTTCTGAGGATGTGTTGCCAACCGCACCTGCTTACATTTTGTCCGATTTAATGAGCTTTCTGGTGTCGGAAGTGCAGATGTATTTTCCAGAGTACAAGTGTGAAGGAGAATGGGTGTGAATTACGTTTGGGATTTGCTCATGCGCGCAAGGAAACAGGGGCTGGATGTAGATAAATTCCGCTTCGTACCCGCTGTCAGCTATTCTCCGTATATGGAGCTTAGCTTGGCTGAGCTGAATACGTCCCATTTGGAGCAGGTAGTGGAGATTAATCCGTACTACCGCTTTTATTCTATTTTTCGGGATCTGTTTCCACCGGATGCAGCAGAGGATCTGGAGCTGAGAGAATCGCTATTTGATATTATGATGCATTTTCTGGCGGAGATCGATTTGTATCAAGGGATGAATCGGCGAGAGTATCATATAAGGTTTGTTCAGCGTGATATTGCGGATGGTATTTTTGGCCCGAAGGTAAAGGAAGCCTTTGGACAATTAAACCGTGAGGAACAGGACGCGATTGCTGAAGGCCTGCTGCGCCTGTATGAGACGGGGGAAGCCGTACATCTGTTAAAACAAACGATGCGTCGCGTCTTCCATCGCTCGATCATTTACACCAACTGTGAGGAAAAAGACGAACTACTCATATATATTGGCCAGGAGGAGACGATGCTGTCACGAATCAAAGTCGATCTGATTCTCGATTTGTTTCTTCCAGCACGGTTTACGACGGAATTGTATTGGACCAGTCATTTCGGCATTTTGGAGGAAGACCCTACGATGAAAATAGATGCTATCGCCCTCTATTAAGGCTAAATGGCTAAGAAAGGACATGTGAACGATGAACGGACCCTATACATACAGGTTGCTAGACCCGCTCACCGATCGAAAAAGCGCTCGTTTCACGACTAAATACACTCAGGCGGAATTGGAGCAAATGACGACCTTTCAGTTGCGCGGGATATGTGATAAAGAGCGACTGGTCGAGGGCTTTGCGAATCGTCTGGCACGTGAAGAATTGATTCGCGTAATCTTGCGATTTCGAAGCGCGGAGGAGCATCTACTCATTACCAGACCCAATCCTGACGGTTTTGAACGTATGCAATCGGCACTACAGCGCAACTGGAATGACCGTCCGCAGGAGAGTGGCGGTATTCGGGTTCCCGCCAAAATCACGCTGTATCAGGGGGTGCGCACAGGTCGCATGGACAACTATCGGATCGAATCCGATTTGCCTTGGCTGAGCTCATCTAATGTGCTGCTGGTGAATGCGACAGGGGAATTATGTGGTGTTTTAAATTTGGTGAAGGATGAGGGACGAACAGGCGTATATTATCTTTCTCGTCACCGCGATGCTGAACTGCGAGAGACATCTAATCATAGCTATAGCTTGCTGTTTCTGCGAAGACAGGAGTCAGAATATTTTTATAACCTCTACTATGGAGATAAGCCGATGCTACCGCTGAAACTTCAGGGTCATCGAATCCCGGTGGCAGAGCTGATCATTCGGGGCACGGAAACAACCGATGCGGTACTGGCGATTGATTTTGGCACCTCGAACACCACGGCAGGTGCTTATTTGGATAGTTCCTACGTTACGGCCCCTGATACAGGGATGAGCAGCACAGTAAGGCTGGACGCTATCAATTATGTGTCATTCCCTGGTCCAGAAGGTACGGAAGGCGACTGGATCGAAGTGCTGCCGACCGCCATTCGCGTCGCGGACTGCTCCAATCCCGAGCATATCGTTTATGCATTTGGGGAGGAGGCACTACGTGGAAGCGATGTGGCAGGCAGCCGTGCCACGGTATTGCGGGGGATTAAACGTTGGGTCAATGACTATAAGCGAATCGAAGAATTAATGGATTCTGAGGGGAATACAGCAACCGCTTCCCGCAGCGATATTTTAGCGGCGTTTATCCGTTATGTGATTGCTACAGCCGAGCAGCAATTTAAGTGTCGGTTTCGCAATTTACACTTTTCTGCTCCTGTCAAGCTGCAGCCCCAGTTTATTGAGATGTTTAGCGATATTTTGCCTGATTATCGGATTGAAGCGGAGGATGCGCTGGACGAAGGGCTGGCAGTGCTGTACAACACGTTGGCAGACCAGATGGAACGAGGAACTTTTGCAGACGGTGAGGAGTATCAGGCACTTGTCATTGATTGTGGTGGGGGCACGACAGATTTGTCTTCCTGCCGCTTCCGGATTGAAGATGGACGTATTGCTTACAAGCTGGATATTCACACAACGTATGAAAATGGGGATACCAATTTTGGTGGAAATAATCTGACGTATCGGATTATGCAGTTTATGAAAATTGTATTTGCAGGTTATTATGCTGCTGAGACGCGTTTGCCTGACACTGATATTGATGCTCTGATCGGCATTCCTTCGGGAGATTTGTACCGTCATGTGGATGAGTTTGGTGTAGATGCTGTATATGCAGGGCTGGAGGAACGCTATCGTGAGGCAGAGGCGATCTTGCCTACCGCGTTCAAACGGTATGAGCATGCTACACGGGATGAATATCAACGGGTACTGAGTAATTTTCATCTGTTGTGGAGTGCAGCAGAAAATATGAAAAAGGAATTTTTTCTACGTACAGGAATCTTGCGCAGCCGCTTTGAATCCGAGCAGGTATTATCTGCTGAAAGCGACCTGAACATTGCTGTAATGGATCGTTGGCTGGTTTCGGTCATTGAGAACGGACGGTTCCGTGATGAATATGGTTTGCCTGATGTGGTGTTTAATATTCGTGAAGTACAGCAGCTGCTTAAGGCAGATATCTACAATATCGTGCGTAAGTTTCTGGATGATTTTTATTTGGAGGGGCGCTTGCAGGATTATTCGATTATCAAATTGACCGGGCAGTCCTGCCGGATTGACGTGTTCCGCGAAGCACTCAAGGAATTTGTACCAGGGCGCAGTATTGAGTTTCGACAAAAGGCAGAAGACCTGAGCCGAGTACCTGAGTTGAAAATGGCCTGTCTGCGCGGGGCTATTCGTTACCTGAACGCTAAAAAAATGGGAACCATTGAGCCTGTCATTACCAATCATATTCCAGCGATTCCGTATACGGTCAGCGCATGGACGCATACGGGGCGTGAGAAGGAGCTGATTGCGAGTTTGGAAAGCAATCGGGTACGCGGTTCTATTTCCCGGCCGTCTCAAGCGGTTGAAGTGGAATTCTTCCTGACGGCCAACGGGGGCAAGCTGCGTCAGCGTCATGTGTACCGCAGTCGGCCAGATGCCTTTGAACCCATGCCGTATGAGGAAATTGCTGTGCTGTACGGGCAGGATATTCCACAGGATGATACGGACTCCATTCGCAATGAGGAGACGAAATATTTTGTTTTTGTCGGGGATAGTCGTTGGGGCTTTTACGTCGTACCGATTACTCGCCGTGATGAATTGCTGTATCTGGGTCCGAAGCGCTTTTATGCCTTCGAAAATGATCTCTCCGAGCTGGATTTCTTTGACGGCACGAAATAATAAATTAAGGATTTTGCAAAATGCAGAAATCAGAAAAGCACACAACACATGGAGGGAATAACATGCTGTATGCAGGTTTTTGGAAACGAACTTTGGCCTATATCATTGACAGCCTTATTTTAGGATTTGTATTTATGATCATCGGACTGGTCTGGATCATCATTCAGGCCATTGGAGATTGGGTGCCATCTCCGGCAGAAACCTCTATGCTGACGGACGGGCCGACTGCTATTTTTACTATGCAATTATTAGGACAAACTTTGATGAATTTGGGGGCTTCATGGTTGTATTTTGCGATCATGGAATCGTCCAAATGCAGAGCTACGGTGGGCAAGCTGGCTCTTGGTATCGTTGTAGTAGATGAATTTAACCAAAAGCTGAGCTTTGGACGTGCGAGTGCCCGCTACTGGAGTAAAATTGTATCGAGTATCATTTTGTGGATCGGTTTTATCATGGCAGGCTTTACAGCTAGAAAACAGGCTCTTCACGATCTGATTGCACGTACCTATGTTGTGGACAAGCGCGAGCTGAATTATATACTGCGCGAGCAGGCTGGGCGCGGAGCCGGGATGTAAAGGTAGATCAATAAACTCTGAGATTAAACCTCAGTCTTCAATCGGGGGGAGCACGATGGATATACGCAGATGTATAGAAAAGAATTTTCGCCTATTTATTGGATTACTTGGAGTAAGTAAAGCTCCACCCACCACCGATGATGGAGTTATTGTTCCGCCTCCTGCGCCTGGTGTGAATCGGCTATCTGTTCCCTTAAATAAAGAAGAATAGAGAAAGGAGGAAACCCCATGTTAACGCATATCGTTCCAAAGTTTGAAAAAGGTCGCATTCTCAAAACCGAGATGCTGGAAAATCTGCGGGATTACCCCCGTAGCTTTCTGGATATCCGGTATCAGGATTATTCGGATGGTATTATTACCGGAATGAATGTGACCGTCGGGGAACATGCGCTGACCGTAGGCAGAGGCATTGTAAAGCATAAAAATAGATTATACCTGCTGGAGCAAGAGCAGGAAGTTTCATATGTGGCTACGGGGCGGCTATCGGTGTTGAAGCTGCTCTTTTTGGAACAAACCGATCGCCCGGATTTCACCGTGCATCATGCAGATATTGTGCTAGAGGCCGAGGCTGAGATCGGATTGGATGAACTGGAGTTGGGCCGATTCAAACTCAAAGATGGAGCCGTGCTTCGCTCCAATTATCAGGATTTTGCCGATATGGCTACTGAGTTCAATACATGGAGTGATATTCATGTCCCGTTTGCGGGGTTGTATCAAAGTACATTGCGCCCAGAAACGCTGCGCTATTTTGCATCCGAGCTGCTCAAAAGCGGTACAACCGATCCGATGGATTGTATGTTTGCTATGATGTGCCTGAACCTGGAGGCTGTAGACAGAGAATCTATCCAGCATTATATTGCAAACCGAAGTGGTGTGGAATATAAGGAATATTCACATGCTCAGCTCCATAGGCAGCTGGTGCTGATTTTGGAAGGAGCCGGACGGGGGAAGCGCACAACAGGCCGCTGGCAGGGCGGTGGAGCTGGACGGATGATTGTGGATTAGAACATCAGATAGAGGAGTGGAGTATGCATCCCCTCTATCTTTACTTCTATGCCCCAGTATTTGTTAAATCAATCCGGTGTAAGCCTATACATTTTTTTAAATAAAAAAGATGACATATGTATAAAAACAGGCATAAAGTCACTAAGACTATAGTCGCTTGTTTGGTGAAGTATGCATTCCTTAACCTGCTGAAATTCGACATTTTATAGGCTAGATGGATGTGCTTGAGACTAAGCTTGAGGTCAACAAAGTTGTCATATCAAGGAATACGTCTTTTAAGAAATTATAAGTGAGAGAGACTTGAACGGATAAGTTGCAGCGATTGCGCAATTGTGCTTGTCCATGATGAGTCTTTTTATATCGCTCCTCCATACCTTGTAAAACCAGTCCGATTAGAGTAGAAAATTTGCATACATATGTATAAAAATGAGTATTAAGTCGTGGAAACGCCCTTTGCTACGGTGAATTGACAAAATATAAAGCAGTGGCTAATATGGTTGGGGACACGGGAGATATTGGAATTTATAAAGGGGTAATGAGTTTTGAATAAGAGACTAGATAACAGATGTAACCACAAAATGAGATGGGGCCAAACGATTTTGGGAGCGCTGTTGGCGCTTAGTCTGGTGCTACTCAGTGGAGGAAATGCATGGGCTTCATCCAGTGAACAGTTAAAATGGATTGAGGGTGGCCGAAAGGTAGACCTGGGAAATGTAGCTGCGGTTGATTTAGACTCATCTCTTCTTTTTTTGGATGCGGCTAACACTGCGAAGGTAAGCGAGATGAATCACGAAAAGCCATCTGGCAAGGAAATTGGGAGTATATTTCCGAAGGATGAAAATCAAAATTGGGAAGTTGTTTTTGAATACTATGAACTTGGACATATCAAGGATGATGAAAAAGAAGACATCGATGCAGATGCCATTCTAGATAGTTATAAAGAGGGTACGGAAGAGAGTAACAAGGAAAAAGCGGAAAGTGATCGCCTGTATGTTACAGGCTGGGATGTGGAGCCTTTTTATAATGAAACGACCCATAATTTAACCTGGTCTATGCTGGCGGAGGATGGGAACAAGGAAAAGCTGATTAATTATAATGTTCGTGTGCTCACTCGTCAGGGTTATATCTCTGCCATATTAGTGTCCGATCCTGCACATTTGGACGCGGATAAGAAGTTCTTGAATGAGAAAATATTACCCAAGCTGACAGTCAAATCAGGTGAGCGATACGAAGATTTTAATGCTTCAACGGACAAAATTTCTGAATATGGCCTGACCGGACTGATTTTGGGAGGGGCCGGCTTGGCAGTAGCTAAAAAGGTAGGTTTGTTGGCATTAATCCTTGCTTTTATTAAGGGCGCGGGAGTTAAGGTGCTTGTCCTCATTGGTGCTGCTTGTGTAGGTGTGTTTGGTGTGATAGGCAAGTTTTTTGCCAAATTATTTCGCAAGAAAAAGTCAGAATCTATGCACAATGAAACGAATGCTCAGGATCAGTCAGAAACATTACAGTAGCTCTAAAGAAACACGCCATAATATAATTACTAACAAAAAGGTCAGGCAGCCTGATCAGTACACACTGAAGAGGTAGCATGGGCAAGAACATTATGAACAGATGATCATGGTAATGATAGACCCATGAATCATCTGTTTTTTATATTTATCCCTTGTAATACTTTCGGTATACCGCGGGTGTTGTGCCTTCATATTTTTTGAATATTTTAATAAAATACCCTGGCTCATTAAAGCCGAGCTCACTACTGATCTGGGATACAGGGATATCTGTAGCTTCGAGCAGCTGCTTCGCCCATTTCATCTTTAAGCGGGCAAGATAGCTGGAAAAGTTCTCACCCGTTTCCTTCGCAAACAGCCGACTAAAATAACTCGGACTAATGTGACACAAGTCAGCCATGGCTTTTAGAGAGAAAGTTTCACCTTTGTGCTCATAAATATATTCAAAGGCGGGTTTGAGTACAGGATTTCCGCACGGAATATCCTCATCCCCTGAGGAGTTCAGATAGGCATCTGCTAAGAAATTATTCATTTCTTTCTTAAGGCTTTCGATATGCTTCAGCGAGTAGCCAGGAAGGATATCAGACAATTGCGGACTGGACTGTATGGCCGAAGCCTTTTCGAACATTTCCGCGAGAAGATTTTTGTTCATTGCTTCTTCAACAATATAATTACACAATAAGGATAACATGTTGGAGATCATCTGAATTTCCTGATAGGTCATCGTCGGCAGATCGGCATAGTAGTCCTTAAGTTCCTCCCATTTGGAGCTGTACAGTTTTTCATTTTTTGATGTGAGGATTTGTTCCAGCTGTAAAGCGTTCGAAGGATCGGCTAGGCGAACCTGACCTGCCATGACGGCGCCAATGTACTTATCGTCGATAATGATTGGTACCGCGATGTCAACGATGTCATAATGACAGAGATAAATATAAGGTTTGTTGGAACGCACCGCTTCAAGTCCACCACGAGAGTCACATTTCTGGCAGTAGGGAAGGAGATTCTCATCTTGGCGAACCTTCTTGCAGAACGATTGACATTGGCTGTGACTAGTTACGGGATTCCCTCTATAATCGACGGTGAGAATGGCTAATTTGGTAACGGATGCTAATGAATCCTGCAACTGCTCCCACTTTTTCAAATCAAAGATTTTCTGGATGCTCAAATGTTCACGTATCAAGATTCCCATCCCTTAATAGTAAATTATCCTGTAAGCAACAACAAAAAAGTACAATTCACATGCTTCAGTGCAAAAAAATACGATTGCAAATTATAATATATTCCTTGATTCCTCCAATGTAAAGTTCACATGGTTCGTTTATAGTTTTAATCAGAACGAAACCAACACCATTAAAGGGAGGAATTATAGATGAGAAAAGCTTTTATCAGCCCAAGCAAATATGTACAAGGTGAAAACGAATTGTTGAATTTGGGTTACTATGTGAGTACCTTTGGCAAATCTGCTTTACTGATCGCGCATCCAGCCGATGTGGAGCGGGTGAAAGATAAGCTTGATTCCACTACGGAAAAGTATAACGTAACCTTTATTGAAAGCGGTTTTATGGGTGAGTGCTCCAGACAAGAAGTGTCTAGACTCCAAGAAATCGCCACTGCGAATGGATGTGATTGCATCGTTGGTCTCGGCGGCGGCAAAGCGATTGACGCGGCGAAATGTGTGGCACAAGGGGAAGCGCTTATCATCTGTCCGACGATTGCTGCGACGGATGCGCCGACAAGTCACTCGGCCGTTCTTTATACTCCAGAAGGCGCATTCGACGATTACGCCTATTTTAAACAAAGCCCGAGTGTCGTATTAGTTGACACCACTGTAATTGCCAATGCACCAACCCGATTCCTCGTATCAGGTATGGGTGATGCACTATCGACATACTTTGAAGCCCGTGCGACCTCTCGCTCTTACTCCAGGGTCAACGCTGGACTGCCTAATGGAGTACGCGAGGGACAGTGTGCGCCAGCCGTAGGTACGAATGCGGCGTTGGCACTTGCAACGTTATGCTATGAAATGCTCTTAAAAGACGGTGCCAAAGCAAAAGCGGCATGCGATGAAAATCATGTTACACAAGCACTCGAAAATATCATTGAAACTAATATTTTACTCTCAGGTCTTGGCTTCGAAAGCGGCGGACTTGCTGCGGCCCATGCGATTCATGATGGACTCACCATTCTGGAAGGCACGCATCACTATTACCATGGAGAAAAAGTCGCGTTCGGTACGATCGCACAGCTGGTGCTCGAAAACGCACCGACGGAAGAATTACATCAGGTACTGGATTTCTGTTTAACCATCGGTTTGCCGGTCTGCTTGGCCGATATCGGTGTCGATCATATCAGCCAGGAAGAACTCATGGAAGTAGCTGCTAAAGCCTGCATTGAGGAGGAATCGATTCATGCCATGCCGTTTCCGATCACGGTAGAGCAGGTTGCAGCGGCAATTGCTGCGGCCGACCGGATCGGCAGCCAGTACAAAGCGGAGGTAAAATAGCATGAAAAAGGTCATCAACCGTACGGAAAATTTGGTTCTTGAGATGTGCAGTGGTATCGCGCTCGCGCATCCCGAGTTGGAATTTCTACCAAAATATAAAGTGCTCAAGAAAAAGGAACTGAACACGGAGAAAGTAACGCTCATCAGCGGTGGTGGCAGCGGACACGAGCCCGCTCACGCCGGCTTTGTCGGCAAGGGGATGCTCGATGCGGCGGTCTGCGGTGATGTTTTTGCCTCTCCTTCGCAAATTCAAGTGTATCAGGCCATCCGAGCAACAGCTGGGAAAAAAGGCACACTGCTGATTATCAAAAACTACAGCGGCGATATCATGAACTTTAGAAACGGCGCTCATCTGGCTGCTGAAGATGGTTTGGAAGTGGACTATGTAAAGATCGAAGACGACATCGCTGTAGAAGACAGTCTATATACGGTCGGACGGCGCGGTGTAGCGGGCACGGTACTTGTGCATAAGATCGCGGGTGCAGCGGCAGAAGAGGGGCGTAGTTTGGCAGAAGTCAAAGCAGTGGCGGAGAAAGCCGCTGCGAATGTACGCAGTATCGGATTTGCATTGACGTCGTGCACCGTGCCGGCGAAGGGCTCGCCAACGTTTGAGCTCGGGCCTGATGAAATCGAATACGGCGTTGGCATTCACGGCGAGCCTGGAATCAGACGCGAGAAGCTGACAGATGCGGATACGCTGGCACGCAGAATGGTAACCGACCTCCTTCGAGACATGCAGATCGAAAACGGATTCAGCGGAGAAATTGCACTGCTAATCAATGGTTTTGGCGGTACGCCTCTGCAAGAACTGTATCTTTTCAATTATGCGGTCACTCGCGAACTAGCAGCGAAGGGAATCAAGATCAATCGATCTTTCGTCAACAATTATATGACAAGTATCGATATGGCGGGCATCTCAGTTTCAATCATGAAGCTGGACGACGAACTGCAAACCTTACTTTCCCATGAAAGCAACACGCCTGCGTTCAAGGTGTCTGGACCTGCTGATCAAGTCGTGTTCACAGATCTATCAACTGTAGCAGACGAAAATCGGCAAGTATCTTTCGAGGTGGAAACCGCCCCTGCTTTTGCAGTTATTGAGGATAACAAGATTACGTTGAACAACCTGATATACCTGGTTGACAAAATGAGCGAGGTTATCATCAAGAATGAGGTGCCTTTCTGCGATCTTGATTCTCATGCAGGCGATGGCGACTTTGGCATGAGTGTTGCCAAGGGGTTCCGTCAGCTGAAACGGGAATGGAGCGACATCCTACACCAAGATTCCTTGACGATGGGAAGCTTTCTCCATTCATGCTCGCTCGTCATCATGGAATACTGCGGTGGGGCTTCGGGTCCGATCTGGGGCTCAGCATTTCGCGCGGCAGCACGATCTGCGGGTGAACGAAGCGAACTGACCATTGCCGAATTCGCGGATATGATGCAGGCTGCGGTGCAAGGCATACAGTCGACAGGTGAACGTTCTTTCGGCAGAGGAGCCGTCGTGGGTGATAAAACGCTTATTGATGCATTAGTGCCATGTGCGGATAGCTGGGTAGAGAGCGCGAAATCAAATGTTGACGTGAAGGAAGCCTTTGTGCGAGGAGCTCAAGCCGCTGTCCTAGGGGCCAAAAAGACAGAAAACATCGTGGCGCGTATGGGACGTGCCGGAGCGGTCGGAGAGAGAAGCCTTGGTTATCCAGACGCGGGGGCTTATGCGCTTGGAGTGATTTTTACGGAGCTTGCTGAATGTTTGAACTAATTCGCTAATTCTTAAAAATTCAAGGTTTGTTCATTGCAATTGGGATGCATTAGGTTTATAATTTCAGACGGATTCAAAAGGCTTATCCCTGGATCCGTGGGAGTTCATCCCATCTGAGCAAGCATACTTGCATGCTCAAATAAGAATTAAGCGAGGGATTTACAATGAAAACCTGCTGCACCATCCAAGTTGACGAAGACAGTTTAGTTATTGATTTGCCAGAAGAAGGAACCACGCTAGAGTCCCTGCTCGGTGATATTGAGAGCTGTGGAGGCAGTGAAGAACCTTGGCTACAACTTATAGACAAGGTGATGGGTAACTCATCTGAGACTGTACTGACAGATCAAGCGACGGATGGCGGCGATATGAACGAAGATCAGGCAACCCAAGAACCTCAAGCTGCCGCTAAGGGGTAATAAGGACATCATACGTTAAGACGATATTGTTAACATTATCCGATCATATACAAGATCATGATAAGACTGCTGTACCGAGCCTAGGCATCGGGAAGCAGTCTTTTTTTAAGTTAAAGAGTTGCAATTGAGACTCTTTTTAACCTGTTAACCAGCCAAAATTGGCCAAATTTTCCAATAGCTAAATGAGACTTTTGTCCCTTCAGTACTCTACAGTAGCCAACTAAGGGGTACATATCCCAAAACCGTGACTTCTTATTCATTTTCTAGCATAAAGTCGAAATGTAACATGTAACTAACTATAATAGTAGTAACATCCATATACAGGTAAGTGACATCGAAGGTTGGACCTGATCCTTTTATTGTATGAAGGAAGGGGCGAAAAAGCGGAGAACAACGTACTGATAAGTCTCATCTACTTTATTAAAAGGAAGGAATGTGTAAATAATGAACAGGCAATGGATCCTGCCAAGGATCGCAAAAAAAGTAGCAGTACTGCTAACAGCAGTGTTGCTATTAACGTTAACGAATGGGTTTAACTGGAATGCGTCAACAGCAGAGGCGGCCGGGACGACCCCTGTGGAACGTTACGGACAACTTTCAGTAAAGAGCGGTAAACTGGTGGATAAAAATGGACAGCCTGTACAGCTCAAGGGCATTAGTTCTCATGGCGTCCAATGGTTTGGAGATCTGGTGAATCAGGACACTATGAAATGGTTGCGGGACGATTGGGGCATTTCCGTGTTTCGAGTTGCGTTGTACACTGAAGAAAACGGTTATATTGCCAATCCTTCATTGAAAAATAAAGTGAAGGAAGCCATTGAGGCAGCACAGAAATTGGGCCTGTACGTCATTATTGACTGGCACATTCTCTCAGATGGCGATCCGAACATTCATAAAAATGAAGCCAAAGCTTTCTTTAATGAATTTTCCACTAAGTATGGTCATTTGCCTAACGTAATCTATGAACTTGCTAATGAGCCGAATGGGAATGTGAACTGGAACAATCAAATTCGACCTTATGCATCCGAGGTATCTCAGGTTATTCGAGCTAAGGACCCGGATAATATTATTATTGTAGGAACAGGTACCTGGAGTCAGGATGTACATGATGCAGCAGACCATCCACTTCCAGACAAAAATACAATGTATACCGTGCATTTCTATGCGGGAACACATGGACAATATTTGCGCGATCGGGTTGATTATGCACTGAACAAGGGTGTAGGCATTTTTGCTACCGAGTGGGGGACAAGCGACGCTTCGGGTAACGGTGGCCCTTTCCTGAATGAATCCAAAGTATGGACTGACTTTCTGGCTAGCCGTAAAATCAGTTGGGCCAATTGGTCGCTTGCTGACAAAAATGAGACCTCGGCTGCGCTGTTGCCTGGCGCCGATCGCAAGGGTGGATGGCCTGATTCACAATTAACAGCTTCCGGCAAATTCGTAAAACAGGCAATTCTGGAAGGCTCCAGCAGTTATGGTGGAGGAGGAAGCAACGGCGGAAATACCGGCGGAAACGGCAACAATGGCGGTAGTAACGATGGTGGAAATAGCGGTGGAAACAATGGTAACGATCACAGTGGAAGTACACCAGGCGGTAATAATGAAGGGATCGTGCTTCAATATCGCACCGATGATACGAATGCCAAGGATAATGCGATCCGACCTCAATTTAATATCAAAAATACGGGTAAAACAGCTGTGAAGCTGAGTGATCTGAAAATTCGCTACTATTATACAGATGAGAGCAAACAAGCTCAGCAGTTTTTTGTAGACTGGGCCAAGATTGGCAACGAAAAGGTAAAAGCGACTTTTGTAACATTGCCAAAGCCGAAGGTCAAGGCAGATAAATATGTAGAAATTTCTTTCACAGATGGAGCAGGAACGATTCAGCCCGGCGGCGAAACCGGGGAAATTCAATCCCGTATTCATGCTGCAAATTGGAGCAACTTTGATGAGACCAACGATTACTCCTATGGTGCTACCCAAACAGCATTCGCGGACTGGGACCATGGCACCGTATATCAGCAAGGTAAGCTGGTATGGGGTATAGAACCCTAGAAATTCAGCCATGACAAACTTGGCTGGAGTGAGTAAAGAGATGGGACTTTTGGTTGCACTCTTTTGAAGAAATGAAGTATAGCTTATGCGCCTTTGGTATATGGATGATGGAACTTTAGAAGTAAACAACTTATACTTCAGTTCCGATGGATATACTACTAAAGTACCATATGACATTCGACTTTTGTGGTATCTATATTACAACAAACCCCCGCTGTTGCCTTTATAGGCAGGCGGGGGTTTTAATGTTAATGAAAATGAGCATCTGTTCATCTGTGTTTATACCAAATTAAAAGCTTTGGCCAGCAGACGGTAGGACTGAACACGTTTATTGAAGTCATGAATGGAAGAAACGACCAGTAATTCATCGGTACGATACTGCTCAGCCAGTCTTAGCAGCTGTTCCTTGCACTGCTCAGGAGTACCAACAACACGCCATGCTGCAGACTGGCGCAGCCGTTCACGATCAAATTCTGTATAGGGATAGGACATGGCTGTTTTCACCGATGGAAGAGAATTCATTTCTTTACCCTGCATGAGTAAAAGGAAATACAAACTAGCACTGGATGCCAGCTGCTCAGCTTCCTCTTCAGTTTCAGCGCAGGCTACCGTAACTGCCGCCATGGAGTGAGGCTTATCTCCTAAAATCGAAGGCATGAATTGCTCGTGGTAACGCGCGGTAGCTTCTACGCCGCCCGGAGTACCGAAAAATTGGGCAAAGGCGTAGGAGGCACCCATCATCGCGGCCAATCTGGCGCTCTCCCCGCTGGAGCCAAGCAACCATAATTCAGGAACGGTTGATATCATCGGGGAGGCATGAAGGCCAGCAAACCGATGATTGTCAGGCACCGAATCATGGAAATAGTCGATTAAATCTAGAATCTGCTGTGGATATTGTTCGACAGCTTGGTATTTCCCTTCCTGCAATGCGCGAGTAGCCAGCGGCAAGCCGCCTGGAGCACGTCCTATTCCCAAGTCAATGCGTCCAGGGTGGAGCGCCTCCAGTAACCGGAAGTTTTCAGCTACTTTATAGGCGCTATAGTGCGGCAGCATAATGCCGCCTGAACCCACACGAATCCGCGATGTGTGAGCAGCCAAATGGGCAATCAATACCTCGGGACTGGAGTGTGCTAGTGTTTTGGACGCATGATGCTCGGATACCCAATAACGGCTGTACCCCAGTTGATCAGCTTCACGCGCTAAATCTGTTGTATTAGACAATGCATCTTGAGCAGAACCGCCTTCAGGAATATGAGACTGGTCCAGTATACCCAGTTTAAGCATTTTACAATCACCTCTTACACAACTGTATCAAACACAACCCATTTGGTCAAAATTCAAAACTGGATAGGTTGGAGTTTGGGCATCTTTTCGTTATAATAAAGGATGCATAAGGGATGAGAGAACATCTCTGCTCATGGAGAGGGGATTACATTTGTGTTAAGAACACCTTTAGGGCGTGTCCGGCTCATGCTCTGGATTCAAGCTATAGCGTATTTGGCGATACTATTCACCCACCAGCCGCTGCAAGCTGCGGGCATGACCCAGGCGGTTATGGTGATTGGTAACATATACCGGGTGAGCTTTCTGTTGCTCCTCGTCGCTTTAATCTATGGAAAAACCGCACTGCATTGGCCTTTACGGCGGCCTCTTTTCATTATGTTTGCATCCTTCATTCCGTTTGGTCTAATGATTATGGATTTTGTTTGGGTGCGAAAATGGACAGGGGATTCGACAGCAGAACAGAGAACTGCATCGTAAACTTTACAGGAGAGGTGCTTCGCTGTGAACTGTCGAGGAGCTTGTCTATGGAAGCGAGATTGGCTCCGATGCAGTAGAAAGAACATTGCGCAGATGGATGCGTGGTGTTCTTTTTTTATGCACCGGAGGAAACCGTTAACTCAATGTAATGCTAAGGTTTGAACTAAAAATTCAGCCGTCTTGCGTCTGTGGAAACCTTCAACCCAATGTCCCGTGAATGGATAAATTTCAATCGTCTTTGGTGATTCAATGCGGTTGTAAGCAGCGAAAATCGTCTCTGGCATACACACTGTATCCTTCAACCCTACAGATACCATGACAGGGATACCAATGCGATGAGCTAGATTCATCACGTCAAAATAACTCAATGTATGTAGTACCTGCTCCAAATGCTCGGGGAAGCGGTTTGCGAATTCGGCAGCTTCTGTCAGTGAACTGGTAGAATTCATCATGCCAAAATCCATATGACACATATTGGGAATATCCGCTACCGTCGTAGCAACTTTATCGCTGAGCGCAGCCACCATTAATGCAAGTCCACCGCCCTGGCTGGCGCCACTGATTGCGATTTTAGCCGAATCGACGTCGGCTTGCTCCGCCGCCCAGTCTACGGCTCTAAGGGCATCGGTTGTAATCGTTTTGTAGTAGCAGGTATCCTTGTCCAATATTCCTTTCGTGACCCAGCCTTTAACGGTTCCGTGAGGGTCATTCCGACGGTCCCCCGTTTCTCCTCCCTGACCACGAACATCTACCGCCAATACAGCAAAACCAAGCATTAGCCAAGATGAATAATCTTCAGGATAGCCCTTTCCGCCTGTGTAGCCATGAAACAGAACGATGCATGGCAGCTTCTGATCTCCTGAAAATCGGGGACGTACATACCAGGCATGCAGAGGCGTATCATCGATCCCCTCAAAAGTGACCCGATAGGCCATCATATGAGGATACGGTGTTTCTACGGGCGTTTTGAATGCACGTACAGGTTTGGCGTGAACTTCTTTCAGTGTTTTGTCCCAAAATAAATTCATATCTTTAGGGGTGGTAAGATCGGGAACGTACTGCTTCAATTCGGCAATTCTTTTTTCAATAACATTCATAATCAAAAATTCTCCTTCATATAGAATGAGTTCTCTTAGGCATTACTCGGTAAAGTGGATTTCTCCAGCTCGCTCAGCAGTTCAAATGCTCTTTCATTAGTGTCTCCGCATGTATCCTTATCCGCATGAAAGCCACTGCATACAGCAGGACGCTCAGATTTTCCAAATAATTGGCAGCGGTAATCAGGCGTGAGTTGAGGGCAAGGAACACCAGCGGGTTTTCCGTCTGGCATGCCGGGAATAGGGGAAGAAATCGTAATGGCAATGCAACATGCAGCACATCCTACTCGACACTTCAGAGGGGGTCACTCCTTAATAATCTGTTATTTTTGTAACCTATGCATGAAGTGACTTCAGTGAAGCCATAATGTGAGGATGGCACAAAAAAAGCAGGAATACAAGGATAAACGGATAGGAGACACACTTTTCACACAAAGAGCATAAATAATCTGGGAGGCACGTAGGATGGTATCAAGCCCCCAAATCAGCGTACCATTGAGTGGTAATATTAACCATTTGGTCTCTGTGTGTTCAAAAGGAGTTCGAGTGGTTAATAATAGAACACAACGATAAAAACTAAAACGAGGTGACGCAAAATGAGTTGGTTATGGGCATTGATTGTTGGTGGTATTATTGGTTGGTTGGCAGGAATTATCGCAGGTCGTGATGTTCCGGGTGGTGTGATTGGTAACATCATCGCTGGTTTTATCGGTGGATGGTTGGGTAGCTTGATTCTGGGAGACTGGGGTCCTGAAATCGGATCGTTCTACATCGTTCCTGCATTAATTGGTGCGATTGTGCTAGTCGTGATTGTGAGCTTGATCTTCCGTTCCGTTGGACGGAGCAGAGGCTAACTTTACGAATTATTGAATAGACCCGTCCCGATGGGGCGCGAGTTAAAAATGGAAAAAAGCTGCTTCCGCAAGGTTCACAAATGAACCTGTGGGAGCAGCTTTTTTTTTGAGATAAAGTTACATAGTTTCTATTGAAATCGTCTGATATGAGGAACAATTAGCACGCCCAGCACGATACACATGCCGATGGTTGCAAACATACCAATGGTGAGGATACCGCCAAGCTTGTCCGCCACGGCACCTACGGCCAGATAGCCGACAGGAAGCAGTGCGAAGGAAAACATCAAATCCAGACTGGCTACACGTCCAAAGGATTCAGCGGGAACTAATTCCTGCAGGCTTGTCTCCCAGATGATCGCAAAAATCATAATACCAAATCCTTCGAGCATCATGCTCATAATCAATCCTGGCATCCAGGTGACTATGGACAACAGCAGTAAGGCAAGACCGCTGACAAAAGCTCCTAAGTAAGCGAGCAGACCGCGGTGTTTCCAATGCTTGCGTGATCCATACACAAAGGCTCCCAACATGGCACCAATGCCACTACTTGCCATTGCGATGCCGTATACGACTGGATTATAGCCATGATGCACCTTGAACAGCCATGGGATGAGCACAGCGATAATACCTGAATAACAGATATTAATGAAAGAAAAGGCGAGTATCGTAATCCATAGCCAAGGATGGCTTTTAAGAATAGCAAAACCTGCTATAAAATCCTTGAGAAAATGTTGTCCACCCTGATCTACCTGTTCTGAACTGGTCTGACGTTTGCCGATGATGGAGGCCAAATGAGCACTTAGCATCCAAAAACAGGCAAATGATACCAGGTAAGCGATAGAATCCAGTCCAAAGCCGACACCGGGAGAGGAAAAGGATACAATAAAGCCTCCTAGCGGAGGACCGAGTAGACGAACAGCTTGTATGCTGATTTGACTTAGCGCATTGGCAGCATTGCGGATGTCCGGTGTAAACACTTGTGCACGTAAGGCTGAATAAGCCGGATTAAAGATACCATCCATCAATCCGTACAACGCAAGCCCAACGAATAGGAACGGCAACTTCATCCCGTCCGTAAACATCAGCACCGAAGCAACGAACATCAGACCAAAGCGGGCGACATTCGTGAACAGAAGGAGGCGAATTCGGTCGATTCTGTCCACGATCATTCCTGCGAAAGGAAGAATAAGTACATTTGGCAGCATATAAACCGTCATCGCCAATCCCATGATGGTGGTGGAGCCTGTCAGAGAATAGATAACCAGTGGCAAAATGACTGTCGTGACGGAGCTTCCTAACATCGCGATCCAATGTCCAAGCCATAAGAGGGTGAACGCTTTGGATTGTTTTAAAGGTGAAGTAAAGGTAGCCCAGGCCGAGTGCCTTCCTTCAGGGGATAAAGTTGTATTTTGGGTATCCATGATCACACTCCGGTAAATATTTCTAATCTGTATATTAAAATCTATTATACGAAATCTCTTATGTAATGGTACACAAAAAAGTTGCTGCGAGGGCAGTGAAGATGAATAGCCAGCCTATGATGGAGTCAACCTAGAATAGCATTAGATGATAAAAAAATATAACTTACCTTTTGGATAGGGATTATTGGATAAAAGCATTGACGTGCGAAAATGAATGATGTACTATTCAATGACCAGCCTGTGCTAGGTTATCAAGAAAAAGGGAAAGAGTGTGGATAACATGAAAAAATTTAGTTTTTTACCGATTGTACTCATCGTGATGGCATTGCTGGTTTCGGCTTGCGGCAACAATGATAAAGGCGCTAGCACGAATGATGCATCTACCGGAGGGAACGGTTCTAATAATGGAAAAGCAGATACAACGGCTGCAGCTACCCTTGAATCTGTAAAAGCGAGTGGCAAGCTGAGAATTGGTACGGAAGGTACCTATGCTCCGTTTACGTACCATGATGCTGCTGGCAAATTGACAGGCTTTGACGTCGATATTGCAACCGAAGTAAGTAAGCGGCTGGGTGTGCAACCAGAATTTATCGAGACACAATGGGACGGAATATTTGCAGGCTTGAACTCCAAGCGGTTTGACGCAGTATTCAATGAAGTGTCCATTACAGATGAGCGTAAGCAAAAATATGATTTCTCCGATCCATATATTGTCTCCAAGGCGGTTCTGATCGTGAGTGATGATAATACGGACATCCAAAAATTTGCTGATTTAAAAGGTAAAAAGGCAGGGCAATCTCTGACTAGCAACCTGACTCAAATCGCAAAAAGCAACGGGGCGGAAATTGTAGCAACCGAAGGATTCAACCAAGCTATTGACCTCCTCACTTCCAAACGGGTAGATGCGACCGTCAACGACGGATTATCCTATCTGGATCTGAAAAAGCAAAAGCCTGATGCTCCAATCAAAAAGGTGGACGAATCTTCGGATGCTTCACACAGCGCAGCAGTATTTAATAAAGGTAGCGAAGATTTGATCAAGGAAGTCAACAAAGCGTTGGCTGATATGAAGGCTGACGGTACGTATCTGAAAATTTCTGAAAAATATTTTGGAGCCGATGTGTCCAAATAATAAAGGATGTCTGTACAATGGATGATCGCCAAATACAAATTATTATGGATTCATTATTGCCTCTGCTAAAAGCAGGGGTTTCTTTTACGATTCCGCTCACACTGATCTCATTTGCTCTGGGACTTGTGCTGGCGCTAATCACTGCACTCGCCCGGTTGTCCAAATGGAGAATACTCAAGCTGATCTTCGGCTTCTATGTATGGGTGATTCGAGGAACTCCTTTGCTGGTGCAATTGTATATTATTTTCTACGGTTTACCTTCTGTTGGTATTACACTGGACCCGTTTATTGCTTCAGTGATCGGCTTTACGCTTAGCGTGGGGGCCTACAGTTCTGAAATTATGCGTGCCGCTATTATTTCCATTCAAGAGGGTCAATGGGAGGCGGGATATTCCTTGGGGATGACACGCTGGCAAGTGCTGCGGCGGATCGTGCTTCCTCAAGCTTCCCGTGTATCCGTACCCCCGCTTGCCAACTCATTCATCAGCTTGGTAAAGGATACCTCACTGGCTGCCACCATCACCTATGTGGAAATGTTCAGAACGGCTAATCAGATTGTAGCTACCACCTACGAACCGCTATTAGTTTATACCGAGGCTGGAGTTATTTACCTGCTATTTAGCACGATATTGACTGTGCTGCAAAATGATTTGGAAAAGCGTCTCAGCCGTTATTCCATTAGATAAAGGAGATTGTACCGGTGATCCAAATTCGGAATATACACAAGTCGTTCGGCTCGCTGGAAGTGCTTAAGGGGATTGGCGTGACGCTCGATAAGGGAAAAGTGCTTGTGATTATCGGTCCTTCCGGTTCTGGTAAAACAACGCTTTTACGCTGCTTGAATTTGCTAGAGGTTCCCGATCAGGGAGAAATTCAGGTAGGTGATATTGCCCTGAATTTTGCGAAAGGAACGAAGCCTCGACAAGAAAACATTTTGGCGCTGCGTAAGCGGACAGGGATGGTATTTCAATCCTACAACCTCTTCCCGCATATGACTGCGATACAAAATGTGATGGAGGGGCAAGTCACGGTTCAGAAAAAAAGCAAGGACGAAGCGCGCAAACGTGCATTGGAGCTGCTGAAGAAGGTGGGACTGGCTGATAAAGCAGAATCCTATCCGCATCAATTGTCGGGAGGACAGCAACAACGGGTCGGTATTGCCCGGGCAATGGCGGTCGAACCTGAGGTGCTTTTGTTCGACGAGCCGACCTCTGCTCTTGATCCCGAGTTGGTAGGTGAGGTGCTCAAGGTTATAAAGCAATTGGCTGCCGAAGGAATGACGATGGTTATTGTCACCCATGAAATGAAATTTGCGGCAGAGGTTGCGGATCATGTAATCCTGATGGATCAGGGCGTAATCATTGAACAGGGTACGCCACATCAGGTGCTGGAGCAGCCGACCAGTCCACGGGCCATCCAGTTTTTGAATCGACTGAGTGGGGAAACGGAATAAACTGAACAGAAAGGCAGCTACAGCCGGGGGTTAAAAATAACGCCCAGGCCAGTAGCTGCCTTTTATCCATCAGTAGTCCTCTTTTATTTCACTTTAATTTTTAATGTAATCAGAAAGGTAATCAAAAGAATACAACAGCCTGTTAGGAATGGAGCGAACATATTCGCATCAAATAAAAATCCCGCGAGAGTAGGACCCAAAATATTCCCCACACTCATATAGGCATTGTTCATACCAGCTACATATCCTTGCTCATTTCCTGCCATCTTCGACAATTGTGTATTAAGAGCTGGACGAAGCATAGCTGTGGCAAAGAAAATAAGGGAAGTCACAAGAAAAATACTCCAAAAATCTTTGGCAAAGAGAAGTAAAATATAAGCGGCAGAGGTGAATAGAAGCGAGCCTTTGATCAACCTTTTTTCACCAAACTGCTTGATCATTTTAGCCACAACCAAAGCCTGCATACCGACGCCGATCACAGCACCTACAGTTAGAAGGACTGAAATATGTTGTGGTGAGAATTGGAAGCGATTCGTTACATATAAACCAAGAACGGATTCAAAGTTAGCGAGTCCAAAAGTCATCACCAGGACAATGACAAAGAACATCGCATATTTTGACTTTAATGATCTTGCATATTGTTTGAAAATAGATTCCCTTCGATGAGTTGTTGCCCGTGCTGCCTTCATTTGTTCTTTCGATAAGCTTTCAGGTAAATAAACGATTGAAAAAATAACTGCAATCATAGCTGTACCTGTTGCTGTATACAGCGGCACTCTCGTTCCATATCCTGCAAGAAGGCCGCCAAGTCCTGGACCAATGACAAATCCAAATGACATCGCTGCCGCTAGCAGGCTATTTCCTTTGGCACGTTCTTCGGTTGTTGTAATATCAGCTACATATGCCATCATGGGTGGAATAATCAGGGCTGCTGCAACTCCTTCCAGAAGTCTTGAGGTGTACAGCATCCACAGCTCATCCCCAATAGCAAACATAAATTTAGCTACAGCAAAAATAATAACACCTACGACGATAAAAACTTTTCTCCCATATCGATCAGACAGCTGTCCAGTTATGGGAGAGAGCAAGAATTGCGTTATTCCATAGGCTGCTACCAATAAACCGATGGCTCGCCCACTGGCACCAAATTCAATGATCAATTCCGGAAGAATAGGGGTAATCAAACCAACGCCGACCATCACAATGAATATATTAATCATGAGAATTACGAGTATTCTTTTCATACAAAAAACCTCCTTATCCATTAGTTCTGGATAGGAGGCAGACATACGAACAAGAAGATACACTGCTCCCGTCAAAGAAGCAATGTTCTTATCGTTAATACCCAAAAGCCTACACTAATCCTATCCAGAAAATTCGTAAGATTACGTTTTTTCTTTGGAAATAGGATTAGTAGATCATTGGCTTAAGGTCACCCTTTCGGTACTTTATTGTTTATCATCGTAACATAAATTTCATAATAAGGCAATAAAAGGATGGATTAGAAAAACCCAACTCTTCCTTCGGAGACATTTTTTAGCCAGTCCTGCTTGCGGCTTTTATCAAGCTCGCCTCGCATGCCTTTAATAATCAGCTCAATATCGGCTTTTCCTTGCTCATGCCATTCCAGAGCCGTACTGACATATAGTTCTCCGAGCTGAGCCAGGGAGAAGCCGTCCGTCATCGCTGCCGCCTTCTGTGTACCTGTCTCACCTGCAAAAACAAGGAAGTTACGCAGTTTAAGATACGCCAGTCGCAGCGCTTCATCAGGCAAACTGATTTCATAAGCTCGATCGAAGCGGCCCGCCCGGTTCATCAGACCCGGATCGATTTTCTCGGGATAATTGGTCGTTCCGATCAGGAAGATGCCTTCCTTGGATGTAGCGCCGTCGAGCGTATTCAGGAAAAAGGATCGAACCTCCTGAGGCATAGAATCAATGTCCTCAATGACCAACACCATCGGAGCCAGGCGAGTAGCTGCCTCGAACACCTCTTTGACCGATTCGCTGGTTGTATATTCTGTAATTTGCCAGTAAGCAGCCGGACCCGGTACACTGCTGGCAATTGATTTCACTAGAGTTGTTTTACCGTTGCCTGGATGGCCGTATAGCAGAATCCCACGCTTGTAAGGAATGTTATAAGTCTGATAGAAGGTACGATCCGCTTCAAAAAACTGATCAAGTGATCGGAAGATATCCCGCTTGATTTCTGCCTTCAAAATCACGTCATCCCGCGTAATGGCGCGGGTTATCGGTTCTGCTTGCCGAGAGAGTCCACGGCTTGTATCGGTAAAGACGGTGACACGCTTCATATTTTGCTTGCGTTCACGACCGCGTACGCCTGCGAGGAAGCTTTGCAGCTCCTGATCTCCTATGGCAAATACGTAATCTTCATTGTATACGCCATTTTCACGGAAAAAGGGGACTCGTGCCAGTGCGATCCCCCACTTGGGATAGGCGAATACATTGTTACGCATCGACAGATGCACACCATATTCAGGCGTTGGCCCGTCATCGTCATATTGAATGGTGCGTTCCTCCAAACGATCGAAGACCCGTGCCACATGCTCCAGATCAGGGCTGCCTGAACGAATATCCTCCTCCAGCAGATCCCAATATTCAATATTGGGATCATCACTGGCATACAGCTCGTATTTTACGCCATAGCGGTTATAGAGTGCTTCACTAATACCGTCGATCAGACGGGCATAAGCGGCATAACCGGTAATGCGTCCATCTGTTCGTTCGTCAAATTCATAAATAGCTGGGATGTCTATACTCAACATTATTTTGCTCCTTTCAGGGCGGCCAGCGGTCTACATTTGGCTACAACGGCTGCGAGTCCTGCCCCGGTGACACTTTCAATAATATCATCTACATTTTTGTAGGCTTGTGGAGATTCGTCGATAATACTTTCCAGAGATGCCTGGTTGACCACAATTTCGTCGTCTGTCCCTACACCCAGGGCACCTGCAAAATCGTCTACACTTACAAGCCGCTTGGTCGCAGAACGCGAGCGAATACGGCCCGCTCCATGACAAATGGAGTGAAAGTTATCCTGACCGTCCGGTAAACCTACCATAATATAAGAGGCAGTCCCCATTGAGCCGGGGATCAGGGCCGGATGCCCAGTCGCCTCATAAGGCCGCGGATTGTCAGGGTGTCCTGCTGGAAGCGCGCGCGTTGCACCTTTACGATGTACAAACACGCTGCCATGATCCGGATGGGACTCCTCCCAAGCATAATTGTGCATCAGATCGTACAGCGTACGCAACTCGCACTTTGTACCAAAGACATCGCGGAAGGCTTCTCGCACGGAGTATGCAATCAGATGTCGGTTCACCACAGCATAATTCAGCGCTGAATACATCATATCCACATAATGTGCTGCCTCGGGATGATCCAGCGGTGCGAATACGAGTCTCGGGTCGGAGGTGCCGAGACCGAGACGGCTCATCGCTTTGGCGATGGCAGATGAACTGGACTGACTGACTGCTCCACCCCAAGCACGTGATCCGGAATGAATCATCACAGCCACCTGACCGTCGAACATCCCCCAAGCTTCAGCGACTTCTCTATTTTCTTCCGCAATTTCAATCGCCTGAATTTCGACAAAATGATTGCCTCCACCCAACGTGCCGAGCTGTCGATGAGCCCGGTGCCAAGTACGGTCTTCGACGAGATTCAGCACTTCCTCGTCAAAGGAGAACTTACTGTGCTCTACATGAGTCAGTGAGGTAGATTTCTTAGGAGTGTAGCTATCTGGAATATATTTATTAGGTAAGCCATGCAAACCCTTACGTACAATATGCTCCAGTCGTATATCCGAATAATGTCCGCGTTGGTGGGCTTCCATCGGCAAGTATTTGTCGATTGTCTTAACCAGCTTGCGGCGCAGCTTGATTTCCTTCAAAGCATCCTTGTGCAGATTGGTCAGGTGTACGCGCATGCCGCAGCCAATATCGCTGCCAACGATAGAGGGAGATACATAGCCGTCTTCCATTCCCCATACCGCAGTTGTACCGATGCAGGTTCCGACGCCTACATGTACATCTGGTGTATATCCCATATAGCGGATACCTGGAATTTGTAAATTGTTATTAGCCATCTCGAACACTTTGTAATCCAGTGAGGAGAAGAGTTGCTGCGAAGCGTACACGGTCAGATCCCCTGCCGGAAGCTTCATCAGGTGGCTGTATGGTCCTTCATGAAAAGATGAGTTGGTCGTAGGTCGTATATTCATAATAAATGGGTAGTTCCCTTCTTCATGTAAATTTATAACATCCTATAAAAAGATTCGAAAAAAACAAAAAAGCCGCAGACTTGTCGTCTACGGCTTCGTGCACCGAAAGTGTCATTACATTTTATGATCAGTACATCATACAGTACATCATAAAAACATAAATAACCTGTTCTTTCAATAGCATATAAAAATAAAAAAGCCTGGTTCATCACGCCGTCAGACAGCGTGACATACCCATCATGTCGCCCGAACGGGGCCGATGAGACGAAATTTCGAATATGTGATTGTATCATGCTGACTGATTGTCATTATCGTGTAAAGCTTGGTCATGTCTGTCGGCCCCCTTTTCTTAAAGTTAATTGTTATGTTAATGGAAACCTGTGGAAGCTGTCAACCCTGAAAGATAAAAGTGTGGAAAAATGTGACTATACGCATGGTGAAGTGTGAGTAACATCATAGTTCAATTGACCCAAAACTGTTATTGTACTGAATATTCAAATATTCAGATATTGTTGATCGTTATGAAAACAATCTGTGAGGAGGACGGCGCAGGCATGGAAGGAGATCTCCAGAAGTTTAAGGCTGACTTTTTCAAAGCATTGGCTCACCCTCTGCGCATCCGCATTTTGGAGGTGCTGAGTGAAGGGGAACGGAATGTGAACGAGTTGCAGACTGCGCTCGGTTCCGAAGGTTCTGCCGTATCGCAGCAATTGGCTGTCTTACGGGCTAAAAATTTGGTGAACAGCTTTAAGGAAGGCACAACGGTCGTGTATTCACTACGTGATCCGCTCTTAACGGAGCTGCTAGCGGTGGCGCGGCAGATTTTTGACAATCATTTAGTCGAAGCTATCTCGTTGCTGGAAGGAATACGTAACGAGAAGTAATGCTACTACAGAAAAGAAGGGTTACAGGAATGAAGTGGATAGGAAGGTTCGAAGGCTATAACGCAGGGGCTTTACGAAAGGATCTAATTTCTGGAAGCATTGTAGCGATTGTGGCCATCCCGCTCGGTATGGCGTTCGCCATTGCATCGGGGGTAAAGCCGGAATATGGTCTGTACACAACCATTGTAGCGGGGATTTTGATTTCACTGCTGGGTGGGTCCAAATTTCAGATCGGAGGACCTACAGGTGCGTTTATTCCAATTTTGCTGGCTATTGTCATGCAATACGGCTATGAGAATTTGCTTATAGCAGGGTTTATGGCAGGCATCATACTCATTTTAATGGGTGTTTTAAGGCTGGGGGCATTGATCAAGTTCATTCCCAAGCCCGTAACCATTGGCTTTACAGCCGGGATTGCCGTGACGATCTTCAGTGGTCAGATTGCTAACTTTCTCGGTTTGCGTGGGGTAGAGCGACATGAAACTTTTCTGCCTTCGATGGCAGAGCTCGTCCATCGACTTCCTTCACTCAATGTGTATAGTATCCTGACAGCTTGTATCTGTCTTGCTGCGCTTATTCTAGTGCCTAAAAAATGGCCCAAGATACCTGGATCACTGGTCGGCCTGCTCTTGTCAACGTTGGTGGCAGCTTTGCTTTTCCCAGGGCAGGTGGCTACGATTGGCTCTGCTTATGGCGCAATTCCGGCATCATTGCCTGAGCTGCATATTCCTGTGATGACGTGGGAATTGATCGTGAAGCTGTTGCCGCCAGCACTTGTTATAGCCATGCTCGGGGCTATTGAATCGCTGCTTTCAGCGGTAGTAGCTGACGGGATGACGGGAACCCGGCATAACAGCAATCGCGAATTGGTTGGACAAGGGATTGCTAATTTGCTGACACCACTGTTTGGCGGCATTCCTGCGACAGGTGCCATTGCCCGTACGGCCACCAATATCCGCAACAACGCGGTTTCTCCTATGTCAGGCATTGTGCATGGGATCGTGGTGCTCCTCATTCTGGTGCTTTTTGCACCTTATGCATCTAATATTCCGTTGGCTAGTATGGCACCGGTATTGATGGTAGTCGCCTGGAATATGAGTGAGCGCAAGCATTTTGCGCACATTCTCAAAACACGGACAGCGGATTCTATTGTGCTGGTCGTCACCTTTTTGCTGACGGTCTTTACGACGTTGACAACGGCTGTGGAGGTAGGTCTGATTCTGGCAGTTGTATTGTTCGTCAAACGTATGAGCAGTACACTTTCAGTCGATAAGGTGCTTCCTGACCCTTCTGTGAAGCATGAAAAAGTAGGCGCACATATGGTCACAGAGCAGCATGATTGCCCACAGGTGGCTATTTACAATGTGGAAGGCCCCCTATTTTTCGGTGCAGCTTCGACGTTGGAGAACTCAGGTGTAGGGGGACAGACTGGCCACCTGCAAGGGATTTTGTTGTTGCGAATGGGAAAGGTCCCTTTTATGGATATGACGGGAGAAGCTAACTTTACCGCATTAATTCACAAGTACCGGAAGTCTGGTGGGACAGTGCTTGTGTCCGGACTCCAGCCCCAACCGCTGGAGTTACTGCGGAAAACCGGATGCTACGACATGATCGGACAAAATCATTTTTTCGAACATACAGGAGAGGCCCTTACGGCAGCTCTTGCAATGGTGAATCAGGAGCGATGCAGGGGATGCAGGCAAATGGCTTTTAGAGAATGTACGAGCCTGTGTCGCAGAACCCAGGAAACTAAATCTTCCTTTCCAGAAGCCGTTTCGGTTCCCATACCTGTAAATAGCGGCAGATAGCATTCTTCTACATTTGCTGCTGATTGCCTCCTAAAACCTCTTTTATTTTCGAAACAAATGCGAGTTTTCTCGGTGCATTTGGTTGCGGATTATAGAAGAGGTTTTTCACTTCTTCAAGAAAAAAAGGAATAAAATTCAAAAAAATGCTTGAATATCTGTTTTTATGACACTATACTAGATTCAAAAGATACCAAATGATTCATTCTTTTGTTTTAAATTGTATTTTAATAATATGCTTATCAACCTCCTCGATCACTTCTAGTATCTTACCCTACCCTTTTCTTCATTTTTTTCACTTACTTTCTTCCAGACTTGTCCACAGTTCTGAATTGAATGTCGTTCCTTGCGGTCTGCACCAAAGGTTATTCACCTTAGAATACGACCTATGGATTTCACCCCAGTATCTATATTTTTAAAGGAGGTGAGTACCAGAGGCTATTTGTGAGCTTTTGACGCTGCTGTCGGAAGGTTGTCTTTGAGAATCAAAAAAACCAAGTAAAGGGAGATTAAAAGTATTGATTAAGTCGAAAAATATCAAAAAGACACTGTCGGTCGGTTTTACCGCTATTCTTGCTTTTTCTCTGATTTCTCCGGTGTATGCAGATTCCAGCACAACCTCCTCAGCAGGAGCATCGTCGATTTCCGCCAAGGTTTCAGCCAAGCTGAACCAGCAATTCAGCGCCAGCGAGTATGTCACCTATCTGGTTAAATTAAAAGATCAAGTAGACACGGAGTCTGTTGCCAAGCACGCTTTTCAGAAGGCTTCTGCCGAGCAGATTTCCCCCGCTGCTGCTAAGCTATCTGTACGTACAACGGTTGTAAACTCTCTCATGGATACCGCAGAAAAAACTCAACAATCCGTGGAAGAATACTTAAAGAAGGAAGTCAATAACGGAAACGTCAAAAAATATAAGAGTTACTTTATCGTAAACGCATTTGCGGTAACCAGTACCAAAGAGGTCATGGAAAATCTCGCCACCCTACCTGAGATCGACAAAATTTTACCAGATGAAAAGCGCGAGTTGCAAAAGGTAGAAATCGATAAGGATACCCAGCCGATAGGGGAGCAATCAACAGCAGGCCAAGCAGTGGCAGATCAAACTGCTGTTGACCCGGCTGTGACGGAAGAAAATGCACAAAAATCGGTGCAAGAATCCGTGTATAAAGATGCAGTAACGCCAAGTCGTGTGGAGTGGAATATTTCTAAGATTAAAGCACCACAGGTGTGGGCCAAAGGTATTGATGGCAAAGGCATTGTCGTTGCCAATCTGGATACAGGTGTTGAATATACTCACCCGGCATTGAAAAGAAAATGGCGCGGGCTGAATGCTTCCGGTCAAGTCGTCAATCCAGAGCTGAGCTGGTATGATGCGGTTAATGGAGCATCGCTGCCAACAGATTCCCATGGACATGGTACACATACGATGGGGACAAGCGTTGGCTCAGACAGCAACGGTACGAATCAAATCGGTGTTGCTCCAGGGGCCAAGTGGATTGCCGTACGAGTATTCAATCCAGATACCACAGATTCCATCTTGCTGGATGGTGGGCAGTGGATTCTTGCACCTGTAGATAAAAACGGCAAAAAGCACCCTGAGCTTGCACCGGATGTGGTGAATAATTCTTGGGGCGGTGGACCTGGCCTGGACGAATGGTATCGCCCAGTGACCAAGGCGTGGAGAGCAGCACAAATTTTCCCTGAGTTCTCCGCAGGCAATACAACACTATCGAATCCCGGCGGACCTGGGTCTGTGGCCAATCCGGCTAACTTGCCAGAAGCCTATGCCACAGGAGCCACGGATATCAATAACAAGCTGGCAAGCTTCTCGTTGCGTGGTCCTTCTCCTTATGGCGAAGTGAAGCCAGAAATTTCGGCTCCTGGTGTAAACATTCGTTCCTCTGTACCGGGAGGAGTTTATGAGGGAGGCTGGAACGGTACCTCTATGGCAGGTCCGCATACGGCTGGATTAGCGGCATTGCTGCTTCAGGCTAAACCATCATTAACTGTGGATCAATTGGAGGATGTTATTTCGAAAACCGCAACACCGCTGACAGACAGTCAGTATCCGACTTCACCCAACAACGGCTATGGAAATGGTCTGATCGATGCGCTTGCTGCAGTGAACTCCGTACTTAACTAAAAATAATCATAATCATACAGGTTTAAGAAAGATCCCCGAAAATCCCTTTGGGCGGCTCGTACAAGGATGCATGCACCTGCTAACCGTGTGTTGCACTATGGCGTAGCTGCTAAAAAGGGGTTTTCCTACTTAAATGAATATAAAAGTCATAGAATTTCAAGAAAATTGCAAAAAAATGACTTGTATATCTGTTTTGATAACTTTATACTATCCATAATATATGATTATATATCAATTTTTAATATAAAATGTAATGATATAACATGTTTTTTCCTTCGAAATGCTTCTGCTTTTTCTCCTAGGTATCTACTGAATTTCATCGCTTCTCTATTGGGATTGTAAACTCACCTATGAAGTACTGCCATCTATGAACAGCCAAATATCTTTTTGAGCCTCTCTATAATCTATGAAGGAGGTGGTGGCTAACACATCGTATTGCGCAACCCGCGTGTTTGATGTGCAAGGCATGAGGTCTGACTCTTGTACAGGTTATTCCAGAATCATTAAACCTAGTAAAAGGAGTGGAGAAGTAATTGATTAAACCTAGACGTTTCAAGAAACCGTTATCTATTGGACTCTCTTTGCTTATGGCCTTTTCATTTGTTCAACCCGCTTTGGCGAAAAACACCCCGGATGGCTCTAAGCTGGAGCTGAAATCAGCCTCGCACAAGGTCACGACCGCGAAGGTATCCGCGAAGCTGACCAAACAGTTTGAGGAGAACAACTATGTTACCTATTTGGTCAAATTAAAAGAACAGGTAGATACGAACAAGGTTTCCAAAAATGCTCTTCAAAAGGCTTCACTTGAGAAAATAACACCTTCCGCTGCCAAAATGGCTGTGCGTAGCCATGTGATCAGCTCTCTACGTGAAACGGCTTCCAGAACCCAATACGGGCTTGAAAGTTATTTGGATAAGGAATCGGAGAGCGGCGGAGTAAAGGAATATAAAAGCTATTTTATAGTCAATGCTTTGGCTGTCACGAGCACCAAGGAGGTGCTGGATCATATCTCGAAGCTGCCTGAGGTCGATAAAATTGTACCGAATGAAACACGTTATCTGCAAAAGGTAACGGTTGATAAGCAGCCAGAGGACACAGGCACCCAAGCGGCTGGAACCGCAACGGCAGCAACAGCAGGAACGGCAAAGTCTGACACAGCCCAGAAAGCTGTAGAACCGGAAAAGGGCGATGGCAAAACATCGGCATTGCCCGGTAATACAGGCAAGAACGCTGTGGACCCGTCCACAGTGGAATGGAACATATCCCATATTAACGCACCACAAGTGTGGGAAAAAGGAATCGACGGAACCGGAATCGTGGTCGCCAACCTCGATACAGGCGTTGACTACACGCATCCGGCCCTGCATCGCAAATGGCGTGGTCTGGATGCGGCAGGCAATGTCGTGAATCCAGAATTGAGCTGGTATGATCCGCATAGTCATGCGGCGCTTCCGGTCGATCAGGAAGACGATTCCCATGGTACGCATACGATGGGCACGATGGTTGGCTCCGAGGAAAATGGAACAAACCGAGTGGGCGTTGCCCCTGGTGCGAAGTGGATTGCGGTGCGGATTTTTAATCCGGAAACGACGGATGCGATTATACTGGACGGCGGTCAATGGCTGCTTGCGCCAAAAGATGCCCAAGGTAATCTTCATCCCGAGCTTGCTCCAGACGTAGTGAACAACTCGTGGGGAGGCGGACCGGGTCTTGATGAATGGTTCCGGCCTGTAGTTCAGGCCTGGCGGGATGCTCAAATCTTCCCCGAATTCTCCGCAGGGAATACCTCCCTCTCCAATCCGGGCGGACCTGGATCGGTAGCCAATCCGGCCAACTACCCAGAATCCTTTGCCACGGGGGCAACCGATATCAATGATAAACTGGGAAGCTTTTCATTGCTGGGACCCTCACCTTACGGTGAGATCAAGCCCGAAGTCTCCGCACCGGGAGTAAATATCCGATCATCCGTAGCTGGTGGCGGTTATAAAGGTGGATATAACGGTACTTCCATGGCGGGTCCTCATGTTGCGGGTCTTGCTGCTCTATTGCTGCAAGCGAATCATTCTCTTACCGTGGATCAGCTGGAGGAAATTCTGGAAAACACAGCTACCCCTCGGACAGATAGTACATATCCTACTTCGCCAAACAATGGATATGGACATGGCGTCATTAATGCGCTTGATGCAGTCGGGTCTGTCATGCAGGGTCTGGGCTCTGTATCCGGTAAAGTCGTAACGGGTGGCGACGATCTGGAAGCGCCTGTTCTTGAGCATACACCGCCTGCAGCTGCATTTGAGGGTATTGATATCCCTTTGACTGCACATGTAACGGACGATGTCGGCGTAACAGCCGTTGAGGCCTTTGCCAAAACAGCGGGTTCGTCAAACTATGTGTATATTCCGTTGGAGCGGACCTCTGGAGACAGCAAAGATGGTACATATCAAGCGTCCATTCCAACCTTTTTGGTGGATAGCAAAGGTTTGGAATACTATATCCGTGTAAATGATTTCGGTAATAATGGTTTTGAAACGGAAGTATATAAGGTGAATGTCTCCAAAGGTGTTAAACCAGGCTACACACAAGACTTTGAAAAAGACATTGCCGGTATTAATATCGGGGGTCAGGGTAGTGTTTGGAAATGGGGAACCCCGACAAGCGGCCCTAAAGGCGCACATTCGGGTACAAAGGTCATCGCGACCAATCTCGAAGGCCAATACCAGACCAACTCCAACAGTTATTTTGTGGCCCCTCCAATTGATCTGACTGAGAGTTCCAAAGGGGCACTGGTCAGCTTCAAGCATTGGTACGATCTTGAAAACAATTCTGATTTCGGCAAAGTGTATGTAGCGACCACAAACAATCAGAATGCGTTTGAGCAGGTATTATCGTTTACTGGCACCAGCAATGGCTGGAAAACACAATATCTTGATTTGCGAGCGTTTGCGGGTCAAAAGGTATACCTCCTGTTCAACTTTACTAGTGACAATACAATCGTGAAAGATGGCTGGTATATTGACGATCTTTCCATTCAGGAACCAGACAGCGTTGCACCTGCTGCCCCTGGTCATTTGACTGCTGAAGCAGATACTGTGGGCAACGTTACACTCGCCTGGGGTGCTTCCTCTGATGAAGATGTGAAGCAGTACAAGGTGTATCGTTCAACCCAGTCCGGTAAAAATTATACTTCCATCGGTACAACCTCTGGGCTGACCTACACGGATACGATCACTGTCGGTGGTGCGACCTATCATTATGCAGTGGCGGCCGAGGATTATAGCGGTAACGAAGGTGTCAAGTCGAACGAGACTTCACTAAGAGTGGACGTGCCGGATACGCTGTATAGCGATCATTTTGATGGCAGTTCAGACAATGGTTGGACTCATTCCGGGACCAAGGATGAGTGGGAACGCGGCATTCCTAAGGAAGTAGGACCGGAAAGCGCAGTGTCCAAACCGAATGTGTGGGCCACCGATCTCGATAGCAACTATGAGAACGGTGCTGATTTTTCACTGGTTTCTCCAAAAATTAATTTGAATGGTATACGCAACGCAACACTGACCTTCAACCACTGGTTTGAAATTGAAGGCGGCTATGATTACGGATATGTAGAAGTGTCCAAAAACAATGGCGACACGTGGAGTGAGCTGGGTAAGTTCTCGCATAATACAAGTGGTAAAAAATGGGCACCTGTTTATTACAATCTGGACAGCTATACCGGCAATGAGATTCAAGTTCGCTTCCGCTTGAAATCGGATAACAGTGTGAACAAGAATGGCTGGTATATTGACGATTTCCGTGTGCTAGGTGTTCCAGCTTCGACAGTGACCAAGGATATCGTACCTGAGTCCAATATCAAGCTGGAAAAAGCAGAAGAACAATTCCCACTGTACAAAATTACAAGCACTGAAAAGAGTGAATTTCAGGAAAAAGTGAAGCCGGCAGAAGCATCAGTGGATCGTGGACGTGTCGGTCTCGACAGTCTTCCAGCTAGTGCTACGGTTACGGTACTGGAAACCGGACGTTCGGTGAAAACAGACCCAACCACGGGCAAATACAGCTTCACTCATGTAGCGGGTGACTATACGCTGAAGGCCGAAGCCTACGGTTACGTGCCTCAGACGAAGGCAGTTACGATTGAAAATAACAAAGTCATCAGAGCAAACTTTAGTCTCCAGGCTGTCCCACACGGTACGATTCACGGGGTCATCACCGACAAGCAATCTGGTGAACCGATCCAAAAAGCGAAAGTATTGGTGCTGGAGGATGCACGTATTGCTCCTGCAGAGACGAATGAGGCTGGAGAATTTACGTTGGACGTGCTGGAAGGAACATACACATTGTCCATCGCAGCCGAAAATTACTATAGTGACAGTATTTCCGTTACGGCTCCTCCAAACGGCAGTGTAGAAGCGAATGTCACGTTGAAGCCTTTCATCGGTTTTCAAGGAGGCATCGCCTATGATGACGGTACAGGAGAAAATGCCAGAGCCTTTAACGCGGCAGGCAATTCATGGGCAGTGAGAATGACACCTGAGTCGGAAGTGGCACAGGTGACAGGAGCATCACTGTTGTTCTGGAACTCTGCTTTCCCGAATCCGGGAGGAACAGCATTCCAATATTCTGTCTATGACGCCTCCGGTGCAGCAGGAGCACCTGGACGTCTATTGGCTGGTCCATTCGACGGAACAGCTGTACGGGATGAGACACAATGGACGACGGTACAGCTTCCAGAGCCGGTGACGGTTCAAGGCGATTTCTATATTGTATATACACAGTCTGCGGTAGGCACACAGTCGCCGGGCCTTGCTACAGATGAAAACAGCCCCAATGCGCTTCGTAGCTGGCAAGGTGTAAGCGGCACATGGAGCCAATCCCCTGAAGAGGAAGGGAACTACATGATCCGGGCGATCGTCAGATATCCGGTCAACGCTCCAACGATTACAACTCCTACGAAGGCAACGTATACGCAGGAGGATACGATTACCGTAACAGGAACTTCTCCGGCAGAAGGGGCTGATATTCAGCTCTTTAACGGCAAAGAGTTGGCTGGCACAACGAAAGTGAAGGATCGTCAGTTCAGTTTGGCGGTCGATCTTCAGCCAGGTGCTAATCCGCTAAGTGTTCAAGCAGCGGTATACGGCAAAGTAACGGATCGTTCCGAGCCGGTGGTTGTAACGCTCGATCAGACTAAACCGGGTCTGATCCTGACTTCGCCTGGTGAGGGAGCACGTACGAACGCAGGTGTGGTCAGTGTAACCGGTACGGTGTATGACGAGTTCCTCAGTGAATTGACGATTAACGGCGAGCCTGCTGAATTCGGAAGCGACGGCAGCTTTAACAAACGTTTGCTTATCAACGAAGGTGAAAACCAAATTACGGTAACGGCCAAAGATCTTGCCGAAAACGAAACGAGTGTTACACGCTCGGTGTATGTCGATACAGCGCTGCCGAAACTTGAAAATATTAGTCCTGCTGAGGATGTACGTATCACTCCAGGGCAGCCGGTACGGGTATCTTTTGACAGTGCATCTGGTTTGGAGGCATCCTTCCATGTGGAGTTGCCCTTTAACCTGTCCACTTTGGCCCGTAATGAAATTCCATTAAATGAAACTTCATCAGGTCACTATGAAGGTATTTATCTCACTTCATCTTCTCTGAACCTGGAAGGCGGAGTCATCGTGATCCGGGTAAGGGATGCAGCGGGGAATGAAGTGGAAACGGAGGCGCCGGGAAGATTGTATGTAACCCATAGTGGAGGAGAGGGCCCTGGTCCGAATCCACCTACATCGAATGAAAAGCCGGTAGCTATTATCCAGGCGAATGACTCAGCCAAGAAGAACAAAAATGTACAATTTAACGCCAAAGCCTCCCGTGATGCAGATGGTGAGATCGTCAGCTACAGTTGGAATTTTGGCGATGGCGATACGGCGGTTGGTTCGAAAGTGAAGCATAAATTCACCACAGCCGGAACGTATACCGTGGAGCTAACAGTGACGGATAATGACGGCGCAAACGGTAAGGCAGTGCACACCATCACGATCCGTTAACAGCAAGTAAGAGCAGGGGATAGAAGATTTTTTAGAATGCAATGCAGGCCCACAGCAAGCCACTGTTAATAGAGGCTGCTGTGGGCCTTTTTGAATTTGTCCAACAGTTCAGGAAGCGATACAATGAATAGTACTCTATAAAGTGAATCGTTTCACAATAATATTTTTTAGCAGGAGAGGATCATATGATTCATTTGGAAAAAGAAAGCGGACGTATCCGTCTTGTACTCGATGCCTATTTTATGGGAGAAGATATCGTTGTGCTCATATCAGGCGGTGATCAGCCTCACTTGGGGACGATTACAGCAGGGGCTAGGCTTGAGCCGATTCAAACCGTGCAATTGCAAAATCACAAGGAATTTTATATTACTGAAGAAATTGCAGTTCGCTTGCGTAAAGAGTTTGCGGGTAACTTCGCCATTTGCTGCGGGACGCATTTGGATCATGCAACCAAGGACGAAATCCGAATGTTGACAGACATGGCTATACAAATGGGAAAAGAGCTCATTGAAGAACTTAATCAAGTACGCTTGTAGGGACCTTTTTAAGTGAACTCCTGAAAGAGTAGATTGCGATAGGGATATTTACTAAAGGGATACTTAAAGAGCAATGCAAATCCATTATCCTCAATGTCTACAGATTTTAGCGCAGAGGATGGAATTAAACTACGGATCATTACCTGAACTGCACGCTGGTCTTGCCTGTTGATCGCTTTGGCTAAGGCAGAAGCAAAGCATTCATTGCGTGCCAATTCGCGATACAGCGGAAAAACGGCTTTGGCAATGGCGCGATGAACCTTCGGTTCAAATGTAAACTGCACCATCCCGGGTGGAATCGTCGTACCGTTCGTATAATAAAGCATTGGTGGCTGAGCTAAAAAGGAAACAAAGTAGCCGATCCCATTCGTGCCTAAGCCTTGCTTGGCGGCAAATGGCGCTACTGAGCAGAGAAGGGATTTCATCCGATCCAAATTACCCTGAACGACAGCTCGTGACCATTGGACGGCAAAAGCACGTCGGGTCGCAATAGCTTTGTAAAATGGCAGCATGGCGGCGGATATTTTCCGAAGTGTCTCTGCATGTAAACGTTGGTGAGGCGAGCCCTTTCTGCGGGATGTTCCACGATATAACATAGCTCCGTCCTCCTTGGCAGGATGCTCTCATGGAGCGCAATTTATCTGTAATAGGTACAATACTGTATGCCCGGTTATCTCAAAAAGTGCTAAGATGCTATGCTGCTACTTTTTAACGTTCTAATTTGAAAAATTGAAATAAGTACTGTCCTGATTTGTAAGATTGTGGTACCCTAGAACTTATATATTGTTATTATAATTATTGGAGTTGAATTAAACAGATGAGTGACTTGTACAAGGAGCCTCGATCTTCCGATCCCTTTCAGGAGCCGAACGATTATAACGCCCCATTTAACCAGCCCCCAGTGGTCCCACCTACAAATAGTAAAGCTGTTGCGTCGATGGTGCTCGGGATTTTATCTGTTGTCATTCCCTATCTTGGGTTGATCATCGGAATTGTAGGTATTATTTTGTCCAGTCTTTCCCTGAAGGAAATTAATCGTCATGGTGAGCAAGGCAGAGGCATGGCTATTGCTGGACTGGTATGTAGTATTATCGGCACACTAATTTATGCACTGATTATCATTTTCTTGGTTATTGTTTTTGTTGTGGCGGCTTCCAGTGGCGACTCGGATATTTTTTCAGACATTTAATGAATTAAAGAATGCTTGAGTCAGACCAACCATTCACGATTTGCCTATTGGATGTTATGATAGAGGGAGTCCAATCAAGGAGAGTGAAGCTGTATGGCACGTACTCAAACACAAAAAGCGTTAAGCAAGGCGAAACGCGCCGGGATCTATTGCGCGGCACAGAGCCGCAAAACGAATGATCATTATGGCGAGATTTCACAGCACACGCGAATGAAGCCGACCAAGCAGGAACAATTACAAAAGGTCAAGCACAAGAAGCGACTCGTTCAGGGTGACGCTTCTTTTTTTGTCTTAAGCGAAGTCGAAAAACTTCAAGGAAGTGAATGTATAGGAGCGGGTAGTATTTTCTATAATATAGCTCAAAAAGAACTTGATAATAATTATCATTCTTGTTAGAATCATAAGAAAGAAGGAACCCTGGCAGGGGCTCCTTCATGATAAAGCTATGGTTTGGCTTGAAAACTAAGGTCTACTTTGCTTCAAAGGTTTTGCAGTCTGTTTCTTCGGACGTGTGAGTGTTTGCAGGCTTGTTGCTTACAATATAAATGGAGCTTGCGCTACATTTATTATCCTGAGCCCAGTACGTGCATGAGTTGACTTCGCACAGAACGTCTTTTGCCATATTGTTCACCTCCTTATAGGAATGTGATGGGCTGAGCAAATACAATCACAGTCAGTCAAGGTAGGACTTGTCCAGCTGTGTGTACCCTCTTGGTAAGAAGAGGGATTTTGCTATGCCTACTTGTACAATATCAAAACAATTTTAAAATTGCAATGTTTGCGCCATGTTGTAGATCAAAACAGACCCAAGTGTTCCTTTTAATTAAAAAACAAAAGCTGTCCCTATGCAGAACGAAATGTTCTTCTGCCGGAGACAGCTTTTTTATGTTTTTCTAAACGAATGGCGGCACTAAAAGGCTTAGCGCACGTTAGGAATATTTACGATGGGATCAATATCAGCATCATAGTCTACACCTTCGAATTCAAAGCCGAACAGCTGGAAAAATTCGCGACGATATCCTTCAAGATCGGATAATTCATAGATATTTTGGGTCGTCAGTTCCTCCCATATGTTCGCAACTTCTGCCTGCACATCTTCGCGCAATTCCCAATCATCAATGCGAATGCGACCCTCTTCATCTACAGTAGTTTCTGGGGCGTACAGACGCTCGGCAAATAGGCGGTAGCTCTGTTCTATGCACCCCTCATGCAGCCCTTTCTCCTTCATCACCTTATACAAAGCGGAAATATACAGAGGAACGACAGGGATGGCCGAGCTGGATTGGGTAACGAGTCCTTTGGTGACTGCGACGAAGGCGCGTCCACCTGTGGTTTTCAGCTGGTCGTTCAGTTGGCGTGCTGTCGCCTCCAGATGATCTTTTGCGCTTCCGATACTGCCTTCTCTGTAGATGGCTTGGGTAATATCTGAACCGATATACGAAAAAGAGAAGGTAGTGGCGTTATCAGCGAGTACACCGCCTGCACGCAAAGCGTCAATCCACAATTTCCAATCCTCACCACCCATAACCTCTACAGTGCCCTGTACTTCTTCTTCTGTAGCCGGTTCGAGCGTCACGCTGCTGACTTCACCGGTGTGAAAGTTAACGGTCTTATTCGTATAGGGCTCACCAATAGGTTTGAGCACGGAATTAGACGTTTCGCCTGTGCGGGGATGGGTACGGCGACCTGAAGCAACACTGTAAACCACCAGATCGACTTGTCCCAGTTCTTCACGAATGGCTTCCACCGTTTTGGCTTTGACTTCATCCGAGAAGGCGTCTCCTGTCACGCTTAAAGATTTAAGCCCAGCTTCCTGAGCGGCTTTTTCAAATGCAGCAGAATTGTACCAGCCTGCTGATGCTGTGCGTGTAGCCGTAGCATTGCTAGGACGATATACACCAATTGTATTGGCACGCGCACCGAAAGCGGCCGTAATTCGAGAAGCCAACCCATATCCGGCAGATGCCCCGATCACAAGCACATTACGAGGTCCGTGGATAGCAGGACGGGCTTGTACATAGTCAATTTGCTCCTGAACATGTTGGGCACAGCCCACCGGATGAGCAGTGGTGCAGATAAAGCCACGTGTTCTTGGTTTGATAATCATGTTATTGTAATTCCTCTCTTCTTGTAGCAATCTTCACCCTTACTATTTTAACTTTTAACAATTTTTTTTCAAACGTGGATTTCAGTAAGTATCCTTTTTACCCAAAAGTGAATCCCTGTACAGGGTGGCAAGTGCCTAAGAGTCTGCATATGATGCTGTAACGATAAACATGAGAAGGGAGAGAGCTGCTTGAAGAACAAGAGCCGCAAAACCAACAGAAACAAAAAGCCGCTCTATCGTGTAATTGACCCGGATATGAATGAGTTAAGTATGATACAACGCTCAAAGCCACTGCCTGCGGAGAGGGAGACAGAAGCAAGACTTCATCAAGTTGCTTCTCCGCCTCCCCCAACTACAGAGGAGTCGGAGCTACAGACAGTTGTCGAGCCTGAAGTCGAGGCTCTGCAAGAGAAAGAGATTGAGGTTGCAGATGTAGAGGAGACTCCAGCTTTGATGGAAGAACCTCCACTGCCAGAGCTAGAACCAGAGCTAGAACTAGATCCAGAACCGGAGCCGGAACCTGAACCTGAACCAGAGCCAGAACCAGATCCAATTGATGTGGAAGAAATTTTGAACAATAAGAAGGCTCCACATGTAAACAATGCTTTCATCTATACAGACGATTTGAGTGATCTCGCTGTGACGGGTGAGAAGATCGCTCCCGCTTCCATAGATTCCAGCAAGCTGAAACAAGAGAGTATTCAAACGGAATCTTTAGCAGATTATGCTGTTCATACCATTAAAATAGCTGACGGTGCTGTGACTGCTTCGAAGATTGCTCCCGACTCCATTACGGTCGAGCATCTGTCGGACGCATCAGTGGCAGGCAGTAAATTGCAGGATCGCTCTATTAGTGGTGAAAAACTTCGGGATGGCAGCATCACTCCAGAAAAGCTGGCGGATAAAATTATTAGCGGCGATCATATTGCCAATGGCTCGATTGAGAGTCGTCACTTCAAGCAATGGATCGTGTCTTCAGATATGCTTCAAGATCAGTCGGTTACCTCAGATAAAATTCGCAGTGGTACGATTCAATCGAACAATTTGGCGAATGAAGCTGTTGATAGCTCCAAGCTGGGTGATCAGTCTGTGACCACCTCCAAACTGCGGGATGGGGCTGTGGATGGAGCTAAAATCCAGGCAGGCAGCATTGAGAGCGCACACCTGACCGAGCATGCCGTTCTTGCCCGGCATCTAGCTCCGGGTTCGATTAATCGCAAGCAGCTATCCAACGGTATTGTAGGCCGAGAACAATTGGAGGAAGGCGTTGTCAGCGGACGTCATCTGGAGTCTGAGGCAGTCACCAGTACGCACATTCAGGCAGGAGCGATTGAAAGAAAGCATCTCAGTCCCGGCTCCATCGGGGAAGAGCAGCTTGGAACGGGCCAAGTGACAGCACGGCATATCGCGGATCGGAGTATTCAGTCCAATAAACTGGCAGATCAGTCTGTAGGCTCATTGCAAATTGTCGATCAATCCGTCACTTCATCCAAAATATCGGATCAGAGTATTCTCCCGCACAAAATTGCCGATGAGGCGGTACTTACCAGACATATTGCAACAGCAGCCATACAAGGACCCCAGATTTCTCCAGAGGCAGTCTCTTCCGTGCATCTTCAATCCGAAATTATTCGGAAGGATCATATCGCATCAGAGGCGGTTACGGAGCAACATTTGCATTCCGGGGCTGTGACAAGCGAGAAAATAGGGAAGGGTGCAGTTCTGGATCACCATGTGGCGAATCAGGCTATCAAGGAAAATCACATTGCTTCGAGCGCTATTAAGTCTGACAAAATCGCTGACGAGGCGGTTATAGAAACTAAAATTAGCACAGGGGCGGTAACCGGAAATAAAATTGCGTCTCAAGCCATTACCCACGTACACATTGCAACGGGAGTCATCCGTGAAAACCACCTTGCCGACAATAGTGTGGGCGGAAAGGCGTTACAGGCTCAAGCGGTGGATTCAACTCATTTGGCCCAGAGCTCTGTACAGAGCAAGCATCTTGGGGAAGATAGTGTCGGAACCGCGGCGTTGCAAGAACAGTCCGTTACCGCAGACATACTAGGCGAAGGCGCTGTTCAAACCGCGCATTTGGCCAGCGGTGCGGTATACTCCCACCATTTGCAGGATCATGCCGTTACTTCGTTGAAACTATCGCCGGAAAGTGTGGCTACGGATAAAATTAATGATTTGGCAATTACTGCGCCTAAGTTAGCTGAGGGCAGTGTCACTTCCTCCAAGCTGTCTGCTCGTTCTGTGCAGCCATGGCATATTACAGATAAAGCGGTGCTAAGCAACCATCTGGCTGTTGAGGCAGTGGAGGCGAATCATCTTGCTCCGGAATCCGTCACCTCCAACCATTTGCAGTCTGCTTCGATCCAAACCAAACATCTCGCCCCGGATAGTGTGTCCGGCCATGCCCTTCAGTCGGAAAGCGTCACTTCCGAGAAGTTAGCGGCTCGGGCTGTGCAGGCTTCCAACCTGGCGGAAAACAGCGTGGGACCCGGACATTTGGCTGCACAGGCCGTACACACCAGACATTTGGCCGCAGGAGCAGTAGAGGACACGATATTAGCCCAGAATGCTGTGAAGTCTGAGCATCTTGCAGCAGAATCCATCCAATCCGAGCACTTGCAAAGCGGGATCATTCAGGGAGAACATATTGCATTGCAAGCTATAGCGACTCCGGCCATACAGGATGAAGCGGTTACCTCTGCTAAACTGTCAGAGGAAAGTGTAACCTCCACTAAGCTGTCAGCCCATGCAGTGCAGTCCGGGCATATTATGGATGAAGCTGTACAAAGCAACCACTTGGCTGTGGCAGTTGTGGACTCGACCCACCTGGCATCTGGAGCGGTCACCTCGGTGCACCTACAGGCCTCCTCGGTGCTTACGAGACATTTGGCCCCGGATAGTGTGTCCGGTCGTGCGCTTCAAGCGGAAAGTGTGACCTCAGAAAAGCTTGCAGCCCGCTCGGTACAAGGAATGAACCTTGCAGAAGGCAGTATCGGCCCTTCACATCTATCTGTGCAGTCCGTACACACGCGGCATTTGGCAGCTGGAGCGGTACAGGATAGAGTGCTGGCAGAGGGAGCAGTGAAGTCCGTGCACATTGCCCCGGAATCGATCCAGCCGCACCATCTGCACACTGAAGCCATTCAGGGCGAGCATATCGCATCCCAGGCCATATCGACCGATGCTTTGCAGGATGCGTCCGTTACGTCTGATAAATTGGCGGATGAGGGTGTGACTGCCGCCAAACTGTCGGCCCACTCGGTACAGTCGTGGCACATTACAGACGAAGCGGTGCAAGGAAATCATTTGGCAGAAGAGTCCATCCAGTCGAACCATCTAGCGCCGGAAAGTGTAACCTCAGCCCACTTGCAGTCTTCGTCAGTGCTCACGAGCCATCTGGCCCCGGATAGTGTGTCCGGCCGTGCGCTACAAGCGGAAAGCGTCACCTCGGATAAGTTGGCAGCCCACTCAGTGCAAGGAACGAATCTTGCGGAAGACAGCGTCGGCCCGTCACATTTGTCTGCACAGTCGGTACACGCCCGGCACCTGGCAACAGGTGCAGTACAGGATACAACGCTGGCAAAGGGAGCAGTGAAGTCGGTACACATTACCGCGGGGTCCATCCAGCCGCATCACCTGCACACTGGAAGCATTCAGGGCGAGCATATCGCATCCCAGGCCATATCGACCGATGCTTTGCAGGATGAGTCCGTTACGTCTGATAAATTGGCGGATGAGGGTGTGACTGCCGCCAAGTTGTCGGTCAACTCGGTACAGCCGTGGCATATTACAGATGAAGCGGTGCAAGGAAATCATTTGGCGACAGAAGCCATCCAGTCAAGCCATCTGGCCTCGGAATCCGTTACCTCTCGCCATTTGCAGGCTTCCTCAGTGCTTACGAGCCATTTGGCGCCAGATAGTGTATCCGGTCGTGCACTACAGGCGGAAAGCGTCACCTCGGAAAAGCTGGCAGCGCGCTCGGTACAAGGGACGAATCTTGCGGAAGGCAGCATCGGCCCGTCACATTTGTCGGCACAGTCCGTACACAGCCGGCATCTGGTAGCCGGAGCGGTACAGGATAGAGCGTTGGCAGAGGGAGCAGTGAAATCTGTGCATATCGCTCCAGAATCGATCCAGTCGCACCATTTGCACACTGGAAGCATTCAGGGCGAGCATCTGGCATCCCAGTCGATATCGACTGATGTTTTACAGGATGAGTCCGTTACGTCTGATAAATTGGCGGATGAGGGTGTGACTGCCGCCAAGCTGTCGGCTCACTCCGTACAGCCGTGGCACATTACAGATGAAGCGGTGCAAGCTAATCATTTGGCAGAAGAGGCCGTTCAGTCGAGCCATCTGGCGCCGGAATCTGTCACCTCAGCTCACTTACAACCTTCGGTGATACTTGCGAGCCATTTGGCACCAGAAAGTGTATCCGGTCTTGCGCTACAAGCGGAAAGCGTCACTTCGGAAAAGCTGGCATCGCGCTCGGTGCAAGGGACGAATCTTGCGGAAGATAGCGTCGGTCCTTCGCATTTGTCCGCACAGTCGGTACACACTCAGCATTTGGCAGTCGGCGCAGTCCAGGATACAGCGCTAGCCGAGGGGGCAGTGAAGTCGGTACACATTGTCCCGGAATCGATCCAGCCGCATCATCTGCAAACTGGAACCATTCAGAGCGAGCATCTGGCATCCCAGTCGATATCGACCGATGCCTTACAGGATGAGTCCGTTACGTCTGATAAATTGGCGGATGAGGGTGTGACTGCCGCCAAGCTGTCGGCTCACTCGGTACAGCCGTGGCACATTGCGGACGAAGCCGTGCAAGCCAATCATTTGGCACAAGAGACCATCCAGTCGAGCCATCTGTCACCGGAATCTGTTACCTCAGCCCACTTGCAGTCTTCGGCGGTGCTTGCGAGCCATCTGGCTCCGGATAGTGTGTCTAGTCGTGCGCTACAAGCGGAAAGCGTCACCTCAGAGAAGCTGGCATCCCACTCGGTGCAAGGAACGAATCTTGCGGAAGGCAGCGTCGGCCCGTCACATCTGTCTGCACATTCGGTACACACCCAGCATCTGGCAGACGGTGCAGTACAGGATACAGCGCTAGCCGAGGGGGCAGTGAAGTCGGTACACATCGCCCCGGAATCGGTCCAGTCGCACCATCTGCTTACTGGAACCATTCGGGGAGAGCATCTGGCATCTCAGTCGATATCAACCGATGCCTTACAGGATGAGTCCGTTACGTCTGATAAATTGGCAGATGAGGTCGTGACAGCTGCCAAAATATCTCCACATTCCGTCCAGCCATGGCACATTACGGATGAAGCCGTGCAAGCCAATCATTTGGCAGAAGAGATCGTTCAGTCGAGCCATCTGGCGCCAGAGTCCGTCACCTCAGCCCACTTGCAGTCTTCGACTGTGCTTGCGAGCCATCTGGCCTCGGATAGTGTGTCTAGTCGTGCGCTACAAGCGGAAAGCGTCACCTCGGAGAAGTTGGCGGTCCACTCGGTACAAGGGGCGAATCTTGCGGAAGGCAGCGTGGGTCCTTCGCATTTGTCCGCACATTCGGTACACACCCTGCATTTGGCAACTGGCGCAGTACAGGATACAGCGCTGGCAAAAGGTGCAGTGAAGTCCGTGCATATTGCCCCGGAATCGATCCAGTCGCACCATCTGCACACTGGAACCATTCAGGGCGAGCATCTGGCATCCCAGTCGATATCGACCGATGCATTACAGGATGAGTCCGTTACATCCGACAAACTGGCAGATGAGGTTGTGACAGCTGCCAAAATATCTCCACATTCCGTACAGCCATGGCACATTACGGACGAAGCCGTGCAAGCCCATCATTTGGCAGAAGAGACTATCCAGTCGAGCCATCTGGCGCCGGAATCTATCACCTCAGCCCACTTGCAGCCTTCGGCAGTGACGATCCAGCATATTGCGCCAGGGAGTGTATCTGTTCACGCGCTCCAGGCAGGTAGCGTGAACGCTGAGAAGCTTGCGCTTCGCGCGGTGCGTGCTTCGAATCTGGCGGAAGCTAGCGTAAGCTCCGTACATTTGACAGAGCATGCCGTGCACTCCCAGCATTTGTCCGATGGGGCGATTCAAGAGTCAGCACTGGCAGAGGGGGCTGTGCAGTCCCGTCACATTTCACCGGATTCTGTTCAATCTGAGCATTTGCAAGCAGGAGCTATTCAGTCACAGCATATCGGCTGGCAGGCGGTGTCAGAGCAAGCTATACAGGATGGAGCAGTGACGTCCGGCAAACTCGCAGATGGAACGGTGGAGTCCCGCCATGTGGCTGAGGAGGCAATTGAAGGTCAGCATATTGCAAAGGAAGTCATTGATTCGCACCACATAAAGCCCGGCTCGGTGACACTGGATCAATTATCCACAGATATTCATCTCTCGGGGATTTTACCGGAGGAAGGGATCAGTGGCGACAAACTTCAGGCAAACAGTATATCCCGCGGCCATCTGCAGGATCAGGTCGTCAACAGTGAGGTGCTAAGCCCAGAAGCTGTAGGTCCAGAGCATCTACAGGCTGCTGCGGTACAAAGTCATCATGTGGCAGAGCAGAGCATCGAAGGTCATCATCTGGCAGAAGGTTCCGTTGGCTCACGTGAGCTGGAACTGAATGCAGTGACACCGGAGCATTTGAGCATCACCCCGGTTCGTACTTGTGCGAACCAGCCTGCATTACAGCAGTTTGGCAGAGCGCCGTTTCTTTTAAAAGGAAGCGAAGGAGAGACGGAAGTAACCATTGTATTTGGGGAGCCATTTGTGAACCCGGACTACACGTTGGTAGCGATGACGAACCATCCTCTCTTTCATGCAACACTGAAATCCCAAACGACTAATGGAGCGGTGATCGTTGTAACCAAGTGGAGTGAAACCGCGCATAACTACGGTATTATTTCCTGGATTGCCATCGGTTAGTGGAGATGATGGTTGCAACACTTATAGCGTGCAGACTCATGTATTTTCCAGATACAGAGCTGCACGCTTTTTCATATACTTTTCACATATTTGCTCCACAATTATCCCGAATTCTCCTGATAAGCTAAAGATACTTTAAAGGAGAGGTGATTCAATCATGAAAAAATGGACTAAAAATGCAGCAGCCGTATTGACCGTAGTAAGCGTACTGGGAGGAGCAAGCAGCGCATTCGCCGCTACAGCAACCACAACTCCAGCCACCACTGCACCAGCCATCAAAACTCCTGCGGTTACGACTTCTGCTAGCAAAGCACCGTCAAAAGCGCCTGCAACGAAAACACCTGTGGTGAAAGCACCTGTTAAAAAAGCTGCAACAGCTCATAAAGCAACAACCAAAGCAAAAAAAGCTCCTGCCAAAAAAGCCGTTGCGAAAAAAGTGGCAAGCCACAAAGCAAAAGCAGTGAAAGCAAAACACCGCACAGTTAAACATCATGTGAAAAAACATAACGCTATTCAACACAAGGTAGCAACACATAAAACTCGTGCACAACATGTCGTAGCTAAAAAAGTAACCCATAAAGTTCCAGTAAAAAAAGCAGTCCCAGCAAAAACAGCTCCAAAGGCAGCGACTAAAGTAGTAACAACTAAGAAATAAGGTAGAAAATAAGGTAGAAGTGTAGTTAGCTTTCAGTTCACCTGGCATATACAGCAGCGATTCATGATAAGAAAAGACGGGACCGGGAACGGTATACCCGTCTTTTGTCTATTCTGCTGGGCTTCTGTTAAGCTTAAAGAAAGGATGCTAGCATCCAGAACAACGGCAAGGGGTTAAGGCTATGACAAAAATAGTAGTAGTGGATGACGATGTGTTCATTTTGCAATTAATATCTGAATATTTGAAAAAAGAGTCCTACGAGGTAACTTCCTTTTCCAGTGGGAAAACATTGGTAGAGCATATCCGAACAAACCGTCCAGATTGCCTCGTGCTTGATATTATGATGCCGGGCATTGACGGGCTTTCTCTATTGACTCAGCTTCGTGAGTTTACAGAAATGCCGATCATTATGATCTCCGCGCGCGGAGAGGAAAGTGACCGTATCCACGGGCTGGAATTGGGATGCAGTGATTTTTTGACCAAGCCCTTTAATCCAAGAGAGCTGGTGGGAAGGGTTAAAGCGATGCTGAGACTGAGCAAGGCGGGCACGTCTGCATCCGATGACAAGCAAGCAGCAGAGAGCACAAATCTTTGCCATGCAGGCAATCTGTGCATTTTTGCTGACTTTCGTAAAGTTACAGTAGACGGACAAACGTTAAATTTGACCTCACGTGAATTCGACCTGTTGCTGTTTCTTGCGAATCATCTGGAACGGCCTTTTGGCAGAGAGCATTTGATTCAGCAGGTGTGGAGCTATGACTTTATAGGTGATGTGAGAGTCGTAGATGATCTGGTCAAACGTATTCGCAAAAAGTTGGCAGAATACCACTCTACGCTTGTCATTAACACGGTATGGGGATTTGGATATAAAGCAACGGTTCAGGAGATGTAGCCATGCGTACGATGAGAGCCAAAATTCTGCTGTCCCTGTCCATTGCCATGCTGATTACTGTCTGTATTACGGTGGTCTTATTTATTAGGCTCATCGATGACATTCTGGTGAATCAGGCCAAATCCAAGCTTCATGAGCAGGCACGCAAAGCCGTCCACATTATGAGTGACGGAGGCTTTGATCGACTGGATAATGCCGAATTTAACTATGTTATCAAGGGTGTGCTTTTATCTGCCGATTACTTTATTTTAAGCACGGATAACCGCATCATCGACTCCAGCGTCTCTGGGATGGAAGGCAAAAAGATCGAGCATTTGCTTTTGACCCGCCAAGGATTTTTTGCATCGGTTCATCCGTCTGCCCACGATCTGGTTACTACACATGAAGGCGTTGCGGTGCTTCAAGGTAAAAAGGTGTTGTTTACGAATGAAGAATTGCCCGGACAACCTTTCCGCATCTTTGTATACTCACCCTTATCTTCTTTGAGAGCCCTATATGTACCGTTAATGAGAACTACGTTACTATCGATCGTAGCGAGTTTTCTGGTGATTCTCGTTATTGGTCTGATGATTGTTTCACGTCTGGTGCGTCCACTCAAACGATTGAAAGAGGCGGTAGGCAACTATGAGCCGAATCAGCCACAAGATAGTGAGTTTCCGCAGGCGGACAAAAGCGAAATTGGCGAACTAATAGGCACCTTTCATTCCATGTCCGCCCGCATTCAGCAGCACCACCACAGCCAAATTGAATTTCTGCAAAATGTATCACACGAGCTAAGGACACCGTTAATGTCCATCCAAGGTTATGTATATGCCATTCAGGATCAAGTAGTATCCCAGGACGAGGGACTGAGCATCATTAAAGTGCAATCCCAGCGATTAATTGATATGGTGGAAAAGTTGCTTCAGCTATCGAGGCTGGAGGCGTTGAATGAGGAATGGCCTGTCTCTCTGATTGATCTGAGAAGTATGGCGGAGGACGCTGTTCATCTATTGATGCCGATGGCCAGTGAACGCTCTATCTCGCTTCGAGTGGAGGGAGAGGGTCTGCATGTGGCCGTTCCGGCTGAGCAATTATTTCGCATGATATTGAATTTGCTGCAAAATGCAGTTCGACACACCTCTACGGAGGTTGTCATTCATTTGGAGACGGGGACAACGGCAGAGGTTGTGTGGGTTATGCATGTAGATGATGATGGGAGAGGACTAACCGAGTCTGAAGCAGCCGAGGTGTTTGGAAGATTCTATACAGGATCAAATGGCGTCACGGGACTAGGATTGGCCATCTGCCGTCAAATAGCCTCCCGACTGAATGGAGAACTACTTTGTACACGATCGCCATTAGGTGGTGCACGCTTCAGTTACATTCAACACATGTTATAAATGAGGCAAAAATGGTTAAAAATGATCACTTTTTCGCTTATATATACCACTAACATGACATATCATGAAAGGTTTTTGGTGATATTTTAGATATTGCTTGACTGGCAGGTACTAAAATGAGTAAAATTATTCGTATATACCTTGACTCATGAACGTCGTTTTTTTAGATAGTGGTCAATAATAGTGATGAATAATAAATGAAAGAGTGATGAGATGAACCGCCTTTTGGAAGTGAAGGACTTAACGATATCTTTCAAGACCCGTCAGGGACTAGTGCAGGCCATTCGTGGCGTAAACTTTCATGTCAATAAAGGAGAGACGCTGGCGATTGTCGGTGAATCCGGCTCAGGCAAAAGCGTAACCTCACAAGCTGTTATGAAGCTGATCCCGACCCCTCCAGGCATTTATCAAAAGGGTCAAATTATGTTTGACGGACAAGAGCTGATTAATAAAACGGAAAAGCAAATGCAAAAAATTCGTGGTAAGGAAATTGGCCTGATTTCTCAGGACCCAATGACTTCACTTAACCCGACGATGAAAGTCGGTAAGCAGATCACGGAAGTGCTTTTCAAGCATGAAAAGATATCCAAGGACGCTGCTCGCAAGCGGGGTATTGAGTTGCTGAATCTGGTAGGTATTCCGCATCCTGAACAGCGTTTTAACCAATATCCGCATGAATTTAGTGGCGGTATGCGTCAACGTGTCGTCATTGCGATGGCATTGGCTGCTAATCCGAAACTTCTGATTGCCGATGAGCCGACGACTGCGCTGGACGTAACCATTCAAGCTCAAATTTTGGAACTGATGAAGGATCTTCAGAAAAAGATTGATACTTCTATCATCTTTATTACTCATGACCTCGGTGTTGTGGCGAAGATGGCGGATCGCGTTGCTGTTATGTATGCAGGGCAAATCGTGGAAACAGGTACGGTTAATGAAATTTTCTATAACCCAAAACATCCATATACATGGGGACTTCTCGCTTCCATGCCTAGTTTGGACAGCCATGGTCAGAAGCTGGCTGCGATCCCGGGAACACCACCGGATCTGCTTCACCCACCTGTAGGGGATGCGTTTGCAGCCCGCAGTTCTTATGCCATGAAAATTGACTTTGAGAAAGAGCCTCCGCTCTATCAATTGTCTGACACACACTTTGTGAAATCATGGTTGCTTCATCCAGATGCACCTGCAGTTGAGCCACCAGAAGCGGTGAAGGCTAAACTTCGCAAGCTGGATAACGCATTTGAAAAGCCGGTTTTAGTTGAACAATACGGCAGTTAAAGCAATATATAATTTATAAATAAACAGATGATAAATAAAAAAAGGCTGTTTCCTCCGTATGGAATAATATTACGGAGGAAACAGCCTTTTTGGTGTAACACCACAGGTTGCATGAGTCTGTGGTGATTTGTATTATACGGTAGCGCTTACAGCTTGCCGGAACCGGCTTGGGAAGTGACCTCTGCCTTCACGCTGGCGGATGGGGAAATTTTATCGTTCAAGGATGGCTTCCAGCCTACAGAGGAGCTAAGACCCGCGCTGGAGCCTGCGTTTACGGCCTGTCCATTCAGAAGTGTGCCAGTATCTGACAAGGCAGTCCCACCAAAAACAGTCACAATTTTGGCTGCGGACAGTCCCGCAACGTCAATGACATTGTTTTCAGCAAAGATTTTGGAGGATTTGCCTGCGCCCCATATATACAGCGTAGGGTATTCAGAGCGTTTTACATCACCTGTATAGTAATTGTTATAGAGATGGACTTGTCCATAACGTACGCGTGGTGTGCGTTGTACTGTATTCTCATAATAATTGTGATGCAGGGTTACACGTAAAGCCCCTTCATCTGCTGTTTTGCTGTCGCTGTTGCCGATAATGGATGTTTTGTCATGATCGTAAAAGTGATTGTATGAAACGGTAACCAGATCACCCTGGTTAATCACATCGAGCAGTCCATCATGATGTTGGTATTCTTGACCGTAGAAGGTGCCGTTTCCGCTATCGGGGTGGGCCCCGTCATTGAACGTATTGTGATCCACCCATACATGCGTAGCTCCGTTAATGGTAATGCTGTCATATTCTGAATTCCAGTTGCCTGTACTGCCGTCAGTTGGGTCCCACTGCGGGAAATAATCGTAGGCATCCTGAAACTCAATATTACGGATAATGACGTTGTCTGTACCCTTTTTCAGTTGGAAGTTTGCACCATTAATGATAGCATTGTTGCCCAGACCGACAATCGTTGTATTGGATGGGATTTCAATAACGATACGACTAGCTTGATTCTTCTGTGATGCCTTACGTGCGTCTTCCAATGTACCAGAAGGAACCTTTTTACCCCATGTCGACGGATCATACGCCTTGAGATACGCATTGAAATCATACTTAGGGTCTTTGTAATCGTTCAATCCTAGCGCTTTATTATTGTCATCGACATTGGCATTGATTGTACCTTTGACATAAATAATTTTAGGTGTAGTGTTGCTGCTTTTGCCTAACGCATCGACAAGTTGTTTGCGGTTCGTTACGGTGAAAGTATTGGAGGAAGTAGCAGTAGCTCCACCTGTCGTACCTGTAGAAAAGGCGGCCCAACCGTTTTTGCTGCCAAGTGTCTCCTTGCCAATATCGCTTGCTGCATGAGCAGGTGCACCCATAGGAGCCAGAGTAGCGAACAATAACACGGCTGCGATTCCGAGTGAACATCTCTTTTTCATAAAATACCTCCGTATATTGGATAAATGGAGTAGACGAACGAGGGAGTCCCGGGTGCTCCTGTAGTTTCTACATGTTCTATCATACTTTGTGTACCAGTATTTGTTAATATAATAAAAGTTACATACTAAAATTTTTGTCGAATTTTTAAATAATTCAATAGAGACCTTCTTTTTCCAATCAAAATGCATATATATAAATGAAAACGTTAACAATCATAGGAAATGGGAATTGTATATATGATTATATGGAGTTATTTCAGCGAATAAAGAAAAAATAGTTTTTCTGATAATGTTAACGATTCCAAGTCAAAAAGTGATGAAAAATGACAGGAGAATTATGGATTTTTGTAGTATCCTCAGGTACAATGCTTGTAATAAAGCTGAGGAGGAATCGGCATCATGGCAGAGGATTTAGCAAATGTATTGAAGTTGTTGAAGCAAAAAGAGTGGGTGGACTTGTCCCATGCCTTTTATCCTGAAATTCCCCATTTTCCGGTCTTCGATAACGTTCAGGTGGATACCCTGTTTACCCACGACGATGGCTTTTTTGTAAAACAATACTGCTTTCCAGGGCAGTATGGAACTCATATTGACGCTCCCGTTCATTTTGTGAAGGGGAAACGTTATTTACATGAGCTTTCGTTGAAGGAGCTGGTTTTACCGTTGGTTGTCATTGACCGTTCAGCAGCCGTTGCAGCCAATTCCGACTATGAGCTTACGGTCGCGGATATTCTGGATTTTGAAAAAGAGCACGGACGTATTGCCGAACAGTCCTTTGTAGCCTTTCGCAGTGATTGGAGCAAGCGCTGGCCTAATCCAGATGCCTTCTCGAACAAGGACAATGCCGGAGATGCACACTGCCCAGGCTGGTCGCTGGATGCGCTGCGCTTTTTGGTAGAAGAACGGAATGTTGCTGCTATCGGGCATGAAACACTGGATACGGACTCCTCTGTAGCTTATCGAAAAGCGGGCAAACTGGTAGGGGAATATTACATATTGGAGCAGGATCGATATCAAGTTGAGGTGCTGACAAATTTGGACAAGCTGCCTCCGACGGGCGCAATCATTTATAATATCGTTCCGAGCATTCAGGATTCACCCGGTTTTCCGGTGCGCTCCTTTGCTATTTTGCCTTAATCTTGAGTTTAAAAGACCGATTCAGATATCGACATCTGAATCGGTCTTTTTCTAGCGTATACGGGGTAGTGTACAGCGTGAATGACCATTCAGTCCGGCTTGGTTCAAAATCATTGAAACGCCTTATGTGATAATCGTTACAGTAGGGGCCGAGATGGTAGGCTGAGTGGTGATAGTAGAGGTTGTACCGCTAAAATCTGCTATTTCTATAACAACCGGGACACCTGGTGTAATATCTACGGAGGCAATGACCAGACTTGCTGTGGTGAGGGTGAATAAGGAGCTCTGCTGAATGACTCCGTTAATATAATAATTAGAAGAATCTGTGGCTGTTAATGCCGGTAAAGCAACCACGGGAGCATCGGCGTCATCTACGAAGCTGGCAGCAGGAACAGTTGTTTCTGTTGCTCCGATCATCCCGGCTGTAATGGTTGCAAAAAAACGGGTAGTTGCTGGGGTTATGGTCGTGGTTATAGCACCCCCCGTTGACACTGGAGCCGTGGCTACTGCTGTAAATACAGGTTTTATGATTGGCATAGTTCTCATCTCCTTTCTTTACTGGTATGTGGTATGAGCCATTCGCTGGCTCTTAATCAATAAATGATTTTTCAACCTATTCGGAAACGGCATATGAACCTTTCTATTAATAATAGGGTAAATGGAGAAGGCCCTATTTTACTGCACAAAAAATGAAAGCGAATACTTGGAATCTGCATATTACAAATGCCTAAGACCCTAATGGGAGATGTGCATACAATACATAAGCATGAGAGGAGGAGGTGTGTACGGCTGGTATGAGGAGACGTGATGCATCACTAAGAAGGCAAGGAAAGAGAACAGTACATTGCAAGATCAACAAACGAAAAAAGTGTAAGCCCAGGTATCCATTCAAAGGTAAAACAAAAACGGGATTGCATGCCCAAAAGCATCCAAAGCTAATTATTGTACAACGGCGCTTCAGAAATACTCCTGCTAAACGGAAGAGGATGGAGCATACAAGAAAGCAAGGTATGCCCTGTTCAGCAGGTCTTCCAGGTGAAGCCGGGGTGCCAGGAGCGCCAGGAGTGCCAGGAGTGACAGGAGCGCCAGGAGTGCCGGGAGTGCCAGGAGTACCAGGAATACAGGGCCCTGTAGGAACACAGGGAGCACCGGGAGTGCCCGGTCCAACTGGAGCTCAAGGTAGTGCAGGCGCAACAGGTGCACCCGGTCCTACCGGAGCACAGGGCGTAACTGGTCCTACTGGAGCCCAAGGTATAACGGGTCCAACCGGTCCGGCACCTGACATCTCCAATATTGAAATTGTCCCTACGGCTGAGCGGTATTTTTATTTTACTCCTGATCCGATTGAATCTTCAGTCACGATTATGGCGGATCAATTTTCTGTAGATGGTGTGCAGGGAGCTTCTCAGAGGTTTCATGTCGGAAGCAATAGTTATGCTAATCTGTATATTAACGGGATGTTACAAGAAAGAACGTTGTTCAGCTTGACACCTTCATCGCTGACGATTCACCTCCGCGAAGGGGAGACAATTTCCTCCGGCACACCTATTATTGTGGAAATTGTTCAATTTAGTGTGCGATACAGTGCATGACATCGCTCGCGATAAATACTTCAAGTGATGGGCATTATTTTAAAACCAAAAATGGTTATAGGGTGCAGGTCCTTCAATACGAACACCGAGTTGTTCGGCTGCCTGTCTGGGCCAGAATGGATTACGCAGCAGTGCCCGGCCTACCGCAACCAGATCCGCCCGACCATTACGCAAAATTTCCTTGGCTTGAATACCGTGAGTAATCAAGCCTACGGCTGCGGTAGCTATACCAGCAGTCTGACGAAATTCAATGACATCTATTCCAGCTTGCGAGACCCGTACAGCTGCATCTCTGAAGGCAAGCACAAGATTATGGATTTCTTCTAAAGACAGTGCGGAGGTCGCCCGTTCGCGGTGAAGCAAACCAGAGGCGGATACAGCTGTTTCTTGAGGCAACGAGCCCTTGCGTCCGACATGCCAAAGCTGCAGACCGGCTTTGGAGCCTTGGTCATGGATGGTCTGCACCACTTTTTGCAGTGGGGAAATGTGCTCGTCGCTCCATATACCAAGGCTGCCTGAATCTTTTCCCTGCTGGGTGACTGCATGCACTTCAAGCATGATTAGACCCACTTGTCCTAGCGCCCGAGCGCCGTAATGCAGCGTATGCCAACCGGTTGCTTTTCCGTCTTCTGCCGCTGAGACGGTACCCATGGGAGACATCATAATCCGATTTTTTAGCTCTACATCGCGTATTTGAAGTGGTTGAAACAGTAAGCTCTATTGGGTTCACTCCTTTTTATTAACGGTTCTAACGCCCGCCTTATTTCGGTTACATATGTATTTTATAGGAATAAAATGAGGCAATACACGTATCATTTAACGTATTCATGAACATTCACTTATAAAAACATGGTATTTTAGGTTTATTACGATGGATTTTAAATTAAGCGCATAGACAGGATGAGCATGCATAAACATGACTTGCATTTTAGTTAGTATTAACTTACTATAATTTTATGAACAAGAAAACACATGTAGACAGCAAAAAGAAAGATATTCTGCAGGCAGCGATGTGCTTATTTGCAACCAAAGGGATTGACGGGATTTCAGTCAAAGAAATTGGAGAGGCTGCCGGTGTGACGGATGCCGCGATTTATAAGCATTTTAAGAGTAAAGATGCAATGGCCTTGGAGGTATTCGGGCAATATTGTAATAGCTACACCACCTTAATTGACTTCTATCGCAAGCAGAGTGGGAGCTTCGTCAGCCGTTTCCATCAACTGGTGGATGAAGTGCTGAATATGCATGATGAGGACCAGTATGGATTGCTTCTACTATCACAGCATCATGAGCTGTATGTTGAAGCAAGCCAGAGCCAGAATGTGCGTCAGCCGTTGGAGGCGTTGACTGAATTCATCGAACAGGGGATTCAACAAGGTGAACTGCCGAAGCAGGATGTTCAGCTATCCGGTGTGCTCATCATTGGAGCCATTACACGCTTGTCCGTGTCCAGCCTGGAAGGGGAACTTCCACAGCAACTGGCTCCATTGGCAGCAGAGGTCAAACAACGTTTAACTGCTTTATTAAGAAAAGGTCTGTAGTGACCTTTTCTTTTTAAATATAAAGTTAGTGTTTTCTAACTAAAGTCATAATATGAAGGTAGGAAGTGGCTTATATGTCTAAAAAAATATTGGTGATTCAAGGGAATCCGGTCGCTGGCAGTTATGGTGAAGCGCTGGCTCAATCCTATGTAAAAGGAGCGAAGGCTGCAGGAGCAGAGGTTCGTTTGTTGCAGCTATCCGCGTTGGACTTTAATCCAAATCTATTAGGTGGATATCGTAATAAATTGCCGTTGGAACCTGATTTGATCCAAGCACAGGAGTTGATTAAATGGGCAGAACATCTCGTTTTTGTCTTTCCAATCTGGTGGGGCAGCTTGCCTGCATTAATGAAAGGATTCATTGACCGTACCTTTATGCCGGGGTTTGCGTTTAAGTATCAAAAAGGAAAACCCCTGCCTGACAAGCTTCTAAAAGGAAGAACAGCCCGCCTCATTACAACGATGGACGGTCCGTACTGGTACTATCGATTTTTCCAGGGACAGCCTGGGCATCGGATGATGAAGGATTCCACACTACATTTATGCGGTGTCAAGCCAGTGCGTTCTACGACCATTGATCTTATGAATAAGAGGACAGATCAACAGCATAACGAATGGCTGAGCAAGGTCGAGCAACTAGGTCGAAGCATGAGCTAGGTTGCCGGTTTGGGACCAGCGTGTTTGTCCTAACCAAAAGTAACGGCCTGTGACCTACAGTTCCAGTATGGAACATACAGATTCACAGGCCCAGTTCATTTTCATTCATGGTGGCGGCCGTTAAGCCATAGTAGTTAGGGACAGCCCCTTGACTTATAAAGCACGATTGAATTTCTCGACAAAATGTTCAATGACGGGATGAATTCGTGAGTCGTCCACTAAGGACATCTTTTCCGGTTTGAACAATTGAATTTTTTTAAAATAATAATAATCATTGAGGACTTGTTGAATGGTTATTTGGTTATAAAGCAAATACTTCACATTCATGATTTCCCGGAGCAAAATATCGTCTTGAAGTAAAATGAACTTCTCATTAATCGGATTAAAAACCCCTTTGTCCTTCCCATCTTGATAAAATTTAAGGGTCTGCTGTTCCCTTTTATCCAATGCAGTCTTCAAAACTTCGTACAATTCTGGAAATACCATTTGTAAATCCTTCAGAAACACATCAGATATTTTGCCAACTAACGATACCGATTGTTCAAACAATTGCTGAAACCAAACCCCGAATGATCGATCGTCATCCTCATTGGTACGATCCTCTAGCTGTTCTATATAGTCAACAAAAATGCGAACGACGCCTTCGATGACTTCTTCTTTTGAAGAAAAATTCTTGTACATCGTTGCTCTGCTAACATCCATGAATTTAGCAATATCGTCCATCCTCATTTGTTGAAACCCGTCCTTCATGAGGGACGGAATCAGTTTTTTCAGCAGCTTGTTTTTTGCTTTATCTTGCTGATTCTCCATTGACATTTACGCTCCCCCTTATCTGTTCCTTCTATTATACACGTTTCCAATAGGATATAAACGGTTTATACAATATAGACAATTTATATGTATTTTGTTTACTATGTTTTTGTTGTGTGTTATCATTCTTTTTAGCAAGAGCACGAAGGGGGCATCTCCTAAATGAATTCAAAGGAGTTATTTAAATGAGAACAATTAATCGAGTTTATATCAACGGGGAATTTGTAAAGCCTTATGGCACAGAGGTACAAGAACTTATTAATCCTTCAACTAGGGAAATCATCGGACGTGTCACTTTAGGGAACGAAGAGGATGCCAAACGAGCAATCGCGGCAGCAAAGAAAGCCTTTAAGACTTTCTCACGAACTTCAGTGGAAGAGCGCAGTCAAATACTGCAAAGACTACATGACGCAGTTATGAGAAAATTAGAAGTACTGATGGAGGCTAATATCAATGAATATGGTGCTCCGAAGCCCGCTGCCATTGGCCGAGTTAAACTGGCAGCTATGAATTTTTTTGACACGAAAGAAGCACTTGAGGAATTCAATTTCGTTAAGTATATCGGGAAAGCGAAAGTAGTAGCAGAGCCAATTGGAGTTATTGGAATTATTACTCCCTGGAATGCAACCTACTCTCAGATTACTGCAAAGCTTGCTTCTGCCATAGCTGCCGGCTGTCCAGTGGTAATCAAGCCAAGTGAACTTAGCGCGATTCAGGCACATCTGATCACTGAATGTTTCCATGAGGCTGATATTCCAACTGGTGTTATTAATGTAGTTCATGGTCTTGGCCAAACGGTTGGATTCGAACTGACCCGCAATCCGGATATTGCAATGATCACCTTCACTGGTTCCACTCGAACAGGGAAAGAAATTCGGAGAGGTGCTGTAGATTCGATGAAGCGGGTCACGCTGGAACTAGGCGGCAAATCGCCGAATATCATCTTAGATGACGCCGATTTTTCCACGGCAATTCCGACCGCTGTAAGACAGTGTTATAACAATAATGGGCAAGCTTGCGTTGCAGGGACCCGCCTTTTGGTTCCCAAGCAACGGCTGGAAGAAGTGAAACAGATAGCTAAAGAAACTGTGAAACGCATCAAAGTCGGTAATCCCTGGGAAGAAGGCACAGAACTTGGCCCAATCATAACAGAGAAGCAATACAATCAAGTTCAGCGATATATTCAGTCTGGTATTGATGAGGGTGCTGAACTGGTCATCGGAGGTCTGGGGCATCCAGAGGGGATGGAACAAGGATATTTTGTTAAACCAACGGTTTTCGCTCAGGTGACAGAAGACATGACGATCGCCAAGGAAGAAATCTTCGGTCCCGTCTTATCAATTTTAACTTACGAGACGGAAGAGGAAGCCATCGAAATGGCTAACAATACAGATTATGGTCTCGGTGCCTACGTGAGTTCCTCGGACATTGAGAAAGCCAATGAAATGGCAACCCAAATTGCTGCTGGTGTTGTACTCATTAACGGGACAGGTTTTGAAATGAAGGCACCGTTTGGGGGATTCAAGCAATCGGGTCTCGGCAGAGAATACGGATTACATGGGCTGGAGGAATGTTTGGAGACGAAAACCATAACAGGCTATGACTCGGCTAAATAATCAAACACAGTGCTAGATCCTCTCCCCTTAACAACTCGGCATCAGCTCGCTTCGCTGATCCTCAAATGACGAGTGCAACGAAAAGGTTAGATTGACCTTCAAAAAGAAAAAACACCGCAATGGGAGTGACTGGCTCGCATCGCGGTGTTTGGAATCGCTCGTGTTTTCCAATCCACGCTATATAAATATAGAGGCAACGATTAAAATAAATCCGATCACTAGACCAGCAGGATCCCAATAATGCATAGGGATAAAAAACAAACTGTGCTGGGTTTCTATTCGATAACGTTGCCCTGTTTTCATCCGTTTCTCCACCTTTTCGTAATTCCAGCACAAACTGGACTGAAGGAGGGAAATTAGCTTTTTTAATAATCGGATTGAAGTCCTGTGACTATTCGGCTGCTGCTTTAGCTTGCTCCACTACGAAAACGACAGGCTTCATAATCCGGCTCAGCATATCCTGCTTTGGACGATTCCAGGTAACCCAGTCATCCAGCAGCAGACCGCCTGTGTCGCCGCTATTCGGATTCAGGGACCAATACGTAAAATACAGGTTGTTGGCACCAATATAGTCTACGAGTGCATTTTGCCATTTACCCTCAGGGGAAGACGAATCGACATTGCGACCGCCGAATTCACCAACCAGCACTGGAGCTATGTTTTGCTTACTGATGTAGCCCCATGTTTGATCCCAGATTGCTGGCAGGTTGGACGGGAAGGTCGAGTCGTTGAACCATGGCTGCGAAGACACACCAGGACCATAGTCATGTGGTGAATATACGACACGGTTCGGCACGTCCAGTACGACAGGATAATTAGCCACACCTGTCAGGTTGCCGCCCCACCAATATTGGCTGTTGTTGCCTTGTACATTATGGTCCACACCTTCTACGAGAATCAGCCAATTTGGATTCACGGACAGAATGGCATTCCCTGCACGCTGCGCCGCGAGACGCCAGTCTGTGGAGACATCGCCTGTTCCCCAGCTTGCCTGACCGTGTGGCTCGTTGTGTAAATCTGCACCGATGACGGTAGGATTGTTTTTATAACGTTCAGCTAACATCTTCCAGTCGCTGATCCAGCGGGACTCAGGGTACTGAGAGGTATACCATAGCTCGGATTGTCCACCTGAGCCTGGGCGGTGACGGTCAAGGATAATCTGAATACCGCGTTGTCCAGCTTTTTCGATCAGCTTGTCCATAATTTGAATCGGAGTCAATCCGACCAGATCAGGATTTTTGTAGTAATCAATACTGTCAGCACGGGAGCTGGAATCAAATAACTGATTGCTGTAAGGCAGACGGATGAGATTATAGCCTTCCTTTTTCACCTGATCCAGCATGTCGTCCATTGAGCGGCTCCACAGTCCATGCAAGGTGTAATTAGGGGTTTCCAGGCCGAACCAGTTCAGACCGTTAAATGTGGCCTCTTTCCCGGATTCATCTACAATCTTGTTTCCTTGGGTGTGATAATATCCTTTCACGCTGGCTGCATCTGCCGAAGGTGGAGTGTACCCATACAGTGTAAGGCCCATGACGAGGGAGGCAATGACGAAAAATGTTTTTTTGAACCCTTTTTTCTTCATGATTCTTGCTTCCTCCTTTATATAAATGATATTGTAACCGATTACATTTTCATTTTATGTTCAAATCTTCCATCAAACAAGTTCATAAAATTCGTATATTTTTAAGATTTTGTTCGAAATTATTAGATTTGCAACAAGGTATATTTAGGTTAGGAGTCCAGCATTTATGGGGTAGGGGTATGGGGTGAAGGCACGTTTCAACTCATATTTATTATATTTTCCTCCTGTAAAAGAAGGTATATAATAAAGGAAATTCACATTACATACAGGTTGCAGAGTACAGATATAGTGAAAATGAGCACATGCCTAATACGCAAATATAGAAAGGGGGGGAATCATGGTAACAACGATGAAAGAAGTCGCAGAACGTGCAGGGGTGTCGAAGAGCACAGTTTCGCAGTTTCTGAATAAAAGATACAACTATATGAGTGAAAGCACCAAGAAGAAGATTGAGCAAGCGATTGAGGAGCTCAGTTATATTCCCAATGAGGTGGCGCGCAGTCTCAAGCAAAAGAAGACTTTTATTGTGGGGGTTATTTCTTCAACTATTTTGTCGAGATTTACAACAGAGATTGTGCGCGCGATTGAAGATGAATGCCAACTGGAAAATGTCCAGGTCATTGTCTGCAATACTGATGATGATTCCCTCAAAGAGAAAAAGTACGTCCAGTCGATGATTGCTCGGCAAGTGGATGGACTTATTATTTTTCCGACAGAAGAGAACAAAAAATTATATGTTTCCCTTGTCAAAAGTGGCTATCCGTTCGTGTTTGTGGACCGAAAAATTGATGAAATCAGCGTAGACACGGTGCTGTTGAATAATGAAAAAGCTAGCGAGCTTGCGATTGAAGCACTGATTGAGCATGGTCACAAAAACATTGGCATCATCACGTTTCCTCTAGGCAAAAAAGCGATTACTACACGAAGTGAGCGGCTATCCGGCTATAGGAATACACTCGGCAAACATGATATATCCGTGCATGAAAACTATATTAAAAGCGGCAGGCTGGATGAAATGCCTGATCTTATTAGACAACTATTTCATATGGAGAACCCGCCTACCGCAATCCTTGCTACGAATGACATGATTTTGGAGCAGGTGCTGATCTATGCCAAAAATAATCATCTGACCATACCTAACGATTTTTCCTTGATTGGGATAGATGATGTATCCTTTGCATCTTTTTATAATCCGCCGATCACTACCGTTTCCCAGCCGAGTTTTGAAATGGGGAAAAGAAGTGCGAGGCTACTGCTCGATAAAATCGATCAAAAAGAGCAGGAGCAGCCCTCAGAAATCATCCGTTTGAATCCGGTCATTAACCACAGAGAATCTGTCCAAAAGTTAAACTGAATAGTTGGAATAAGTATTTCTTCTTTTTGAAAACGTTTTTATGGATTCTATTGTAAAAAGAAAATAAAGAGCTATAATGATCTTATGATTCGAGTCATGAATACCCTTTCATGTATGTATGTTGCTGAGTGTAGTGATGACTGTAGTGATGACTGTAACTTAAAAGAGGGGAGGAGTGAACCCTAAACGGAAATTTATGATTTAACTTGTACTAAAATTCACAAAAGGCAGTTCTACTTCTTTTTACATTCCCGGAAGGGAAATTTTTTTCAAGCATTACTAAATCGATTTAGTAAGAATGAAAAATATATAAAAGAAGGTCGGAGATCACTATGGAAATGTTTATGAGCATTATCAGGGAGCCATCCATCATTATTGCGATTGTGACATTACTCGGTCTCGTATTCCAGAGGAAGAAAGTATCCGAGATCATAACGGGAACCACCCTTTCTTTCATGGGCTTCACCATGATCAAGGTCGGCGGCGGAATTTTAGGAGGCGTGCTCACAAACTTCAGCCAAATATTTTCTTTTGCGTTCAACCTTAAAGGTGTCGTACCAAGTAATGAAGCTATCATGGCACTGACCATTGATCAGATCGGGGCGGATGCTGCACTCATTTTACTCTTTTCCATGATCCTTAACATCGTGCTTGCGCGCCTGACCAAGTTCAAGTACATTTATTTGTCTCTTCACTTGATTCTGTTCATGAGCTTTGCCGCTACAGCCGTTATGAAAGGTCTGGGTCTCAGTTCGCTGACTACAATCATCGTTGGTTCTTTGGTCATTGGGAGCTACATGGCGGTGTTTCCTTACCTGCTCCGGAATGCCAGCAAAAATATTATTAAATCGGATGAATATACAATTGCTCATGCTTCCATGACTTCTTACATTCTCGGTACCTATCTAGGAAAAGTTTTGGGCAATCGTGAACATGACACCGAAAATGTAAAAATAAATGACCGCATCAGTTTTTTGCGTGATCCCAATGTGGCAACGACCTTGACGATGCTGGTGCTTTTGTTGGTATCTGGACTGGTTGCTGGTTCTGATTATGTCAGCAAATTATCTGATGGCAAAGAATACCTCGTCTTTATCCTCGAACAATCAGCTACTTTTGCTGCCGGCTTGTATATCGCAAAAGCAGGTGTTAAGCTGTTCACGACTGAAATTGTACCTGCTTTCAAAGGCTTCTCCCAAGTGTTCGCACCTGGAGCAATCCCTGGGGTAGATGTTCTGGTACTGTTCGACAAATCACCCAATTCCGCGTTGGTAGGCTTCTTGGTCAGCTTTTTCACAGGTGTTGCCTGCGTCTTTCTTTTCCCGCTTATCGGACTGCCTGTTATTGTACCGGGGATCATGGCCTGTTTTCTCGCTGGCGGTGCAGCTGCGATATTTGGCAATTCTAGCGGTGGTTTTAGAGGAGCAGTCATTTCCAGTTGTCTTAATGGATTTTTGCTCTGTCTGCTGCCGGCTCTCACCTTACCGCTCTTTTCTTTTTTGGGTGCCGAAGGAGTGACATTCGCCGATCCCGACTTTACTACCCTTTCCGGAGTACTTTGGCTTATTTTCCGCTGGTTTTAAACTAAACCGATTTATGAATCTTTAAAAATAACTCATCTTAAATAGATTGGGTTCTAAATGAGGAGGAATGATTCATGTTTTATTACGATCAAGATATTCAAATGGACACAGTAGACAGTAATACGACCCGGAAAGTGTTGGCCCACAGTGACCAGTTGATGTATGTCAAAGTGATGTTTGCTAAAGCTCAAACTGGGGAGATCCTGTTGCATAAGCATGTCCATGAACAGGTCACTTATGTATTGAAGGGAAGCTTTAAGTTCATGATCGATCATGGCGAAACCAAGGATGTGCAGATTGTTAAAGAAGGAGACAGCATTCATTTTCCATCTGACACTCTTCATGGCTGCATCCCGCTGGAGGATGACGGAATTCTGCTAGATGCATTTACACCAGCACGTGCGGACTTCTTATAAATCTCCTTACTAAGCACGGCTCTTATTAAATTGGAATCCGCTACATTTCATTCTGATCTTTTTTAGAAGAAGACCTGCAAGTATGTTATATTTAACAAACGGCAATCGTGATAAACAGCAGTGTAGTGATTTTTAGAAAAGGATGAGATTATTTTGGAAAACAACGAAACTCAGCAGGAATTTGCAGAAGTATATGAGCAGCTTAAGGTGGCTGCAAACCGAACCTCCGATTGGAAAGCGCGTCTAGCTGCAGTGAATGATCTGGGTGCATGGAAGAACCAGCAGACAATTGACTTGCTGACGCACCGAATGAATAATGATATGGTATATGCTGTTCAGGAAGCCGCTTACCACAAGCTTCAGGAATGGGGAGAAAACGTACAGCCGCCTGTGCGCAAAGAGGGTGAGCTTGTTAAGGGGCTGACGAAGATTCTGGTGCGGATTAAAAAAAGCCTGCCAGCCGACCATACCTATAACGATTTTCGCGAGAAGCTGCATAAGATGAGAGTTGATATTTATGACGCATATGAAGGTGACAAGGGTGCTGAATTTGATCAGTGGCTGGAGCAAAAATGGGCTTCGTTATCCACAAGATAATGTCTGAACCCTGTCATTGAATGTAATGCTGAGGATTATTATTGGTAATGCAAACGAAGTCTTAACAAGGATAAGGTGTTATCTTTGTTAAGGCTTTTTTAATATACATCGTTATTACGTGTTATTATCAAACGTAATGAATCCAAAGAGTGCTGGCCGTTTTCATTAATCTCGCTAAAAAGATGCCAACAAAGGGGAACGATGCGCTAGAATAGAAAATAGAAAGCGCTATCATTATCAACTTTTCTGCAATGATTCAGGGGGAGAAGGCTTATGCGTTCAAGGTTCCAACCATTAAACACATTGCGTAATCAGATTTTTATCGGCTTTATATTGGTGATGCTCATTATGATGAGTGTGGCGGGGGCGTTCATTTACCTCAATGTCTCTGACCTGTTAAAAGACAGCGCCGAGCGGCATATTGGTCAGACCGCAGTACAAGCAAGTGGCAGACTGGATGCATTAATCGGCCAGATGGACAGCCTGACGGAACAAGTGGCGAATCATCCATCTGTTCAGCATATTTTGCTGGAGGAGCGCAATGGGGGCAAGGTGACTTTCGGACAGCGTCAATCGCTACTGCAAGTGATGCATAGCTATCAGGCCTATATGCCGAGCGTTGGCTCGCTGGAGCTGTATACTGCCGAAGGGAAGATGTTGTTTCCAATTAGAGAAGGCAGTCTGGAGGACCGTATCGGACAGGCGGACATTCGGGAAGCAAATGAGATGAAAGGCAGGCTGGTCTGGATCGGCATAGATCCTGAAAATCCCCAGTCGCTGCTGGCGATTCGGCAGGTGAGCCTGGTAGATCGCTGGTTTTCACGCGGAGGATATCTGATTACCCGCATGGACCGAAGTTATTTTGGGCTAAATGGTACGTCAGCGACCAATGAAGAAGCAAATGAGACCATGCTGCTTGTAGATCGTGGAGGCGAGTTGCTATCGGGTGAGCCTATGAATCAGACTAATTTATTAGATGTATTGCACAGCAAGACACAGACGGTTCATATTGGAGAGCGCGAGTATGTGAAGGCAGTTCAGCAATCGGAACGGACCGGCTGGTCGCTGCTGATCCTCATTCCAGTTAGCGTCGTCACAGACGGAATTACGGTTTTACGGACGACACTTATTATTTCGGCGTCTCTTGGTGCCGTATTGTTCCTGTTCATGTCTTTTATGTTGTCAACATTGATTACCAGACCGATAGGTCACTTGATTCAGGCCATGCGTCGTTCACGGGAAGGGGCATTGGCCCTGAATCCAGAACCGGCAGCAGCGGTTGAACTACGGGAATTAAATGCAGAGTACAACACGATGATTGTCGATATCAATGAATTGATCCATGTCATTTGCGAGAAGGAGGCTTTACAAAGCCAGACCGAGCTTAAAGCACTGCAAGCGCAGATCAACCCGCATTTTCTTTTTAACACGCTGGATGCTTTTAACTGGTCGCTACAGGAGAAGGGAGAGGAAGAACTTGCCGGGCTGATGGTGTCCATGTCGCGGCTGTTTCGTTATGTGATCGAACCGGCTCACCATGACTCTTGGGTGACACTTGGAGAAGAAATAGCACAAGTCCGTCGTTATCTGGAACTGATGGAGATGCGCCTGGGCGAACGCCTGAGCTGGCAAATTCATATGCCACCAGAGGCAGCAAGAATTCCGCTTCCTAAGCTGCTGATCCAGCCCATTTTAGAAAATGCAATCTTACATGGTGTCGAAAATCGCATCGGCAATGGCCGTGTTGAAATTCGAATCACTCCTTCGGCGAGGTTGGGCTGGACTAAGATCGAGGTAGTAGATAACGGACCTGGAATGACACAGGAGGAATTTGCAGCTGTGCGTACAGCGTTGATGGAGGGATCTGCTTGTCAGAGCAAGGGAACTGGTATGGGACTGGTTAATGTGCAGCGCAGGCTTGCTCTCTATTATGATAGCGCATCTTATCGAACGGACGGCGTGCTGATCCACAGTGCTGTGCAGGAAGGAACTGTGGTCGCTTTTGAAATTCCTGATGAATACGGGGGGCGGTAGGAATGCGTTTTTCATCCAAGACCATTGTTATTGTGGACGATGAACAAAGAACACGTCAGGGGATACATCAGACACTGGAGCAGTGGGCCTCCGGGAAATACCGAATTATGACATCGGGGAATGGCCTGGAGGCATTACATATGCTGCAAGCGGAGAGGGTTCATCTGCTGATTACAGATGTCCGTTTGCCGGAATTCAGCGGGCTGGATTTAATTCGTTCTTTGGAACGGGAGTCATATCGTCCGGCGATTATTGTGATCTCGGGATATGCGGAATTTGATTATGTCCAGCAGGCGCTTCGTCTCGGAGCCGTTAATTACTTGCTCAAGCCGATTGATAAGCAGGAGCTACTGAATGCGGTAAATGAGGCGCTTCAGCTGGAAGAGGAACGGCAGCGATACAAGAAGCTGGACAAGCTGGCTGACCCTGTTCTGCTGGAGCTTGACCTCCAAGCGACTACGCTTAGCGATCCGGTACGGCGAGCCTTCGCCTATATGGCGGAGCATCTACACGAGCCCATTACGATGGCACAGACTGCGGCGCATTCACACCTGAATGCGAGCTATTTTAGTGTTTTATTTAAGGAGCAAAGTGGTTTGTCCTTCAGCGAATATCTGCACCGGTTGCGGATTCAACGGGCCAAGGAGTTGCTGCTGCATACCCAGTTGACGATTGCCCAGATCGGCGAGCGCTCAGGCTACCGGACAGATAAATATTTTATTAAAGTATTCAAAGCGACCGAGGGGGTAAGTCCCAGCCGCTATAGGCAGCAGATGCGTAAAGGACCGGAGAATATCGACTGACATATAAGCTGCTCACAACCCAATAAAAGTGGAATTATACCCAATGAGCGTACCCTGTTGGAAGCAGAAATACAGTGCTAAACTTACAAATGATAACGGTTACAAAAAATATAATTACAATAACGGAGGTCTAACGATGTCCAACAAGTATTCAGTTCGTAAGCGCTCACATCGAAAATGGGTTGCTGGGTTGACCCTGCTGCTGTCATTCATGCTAGTGCTGTCCGGTTGTGGTGTTGGTAAGGATGGTCAAGGCGGTTCCAGTGGAGCAGGGGGCAAGGTTACGCTCAAAATGATGCACCTGTGGCCAGAGGGAAGCTCGGCACAGCAAAGCAAGCTTGTAACTCAGATTATAGATCAATACCAAAAGGATCATCCGAATGTCGTCATTCAGCAGGAAGTGCTGGAAAATGAACAATACAAAAACAAACTCAAAGTGCTATCAGCTTCCAATGAATTGCCAGATATCGGTATCACCTGGGCAGCGGGCTTCATGGAGCCTTACGTTAAAGGCGGATTATTTACGCCGATGGATGACCTGCTGCAAGGTTCCAAGCTGAAGGACAAATTCGTACCGGGAACGACCGATGCCTATGCGCTGGATGGCAAAACGTATGCGCTTCCGATCGAATTGAACATAACACCCATTTATTACAACAAAGCCATATTCCAAAAATACAACTTGAAGGTACCTGCGACATTTGATGAATTTAAGCAGGTGGTGAAAACACTCGTAGATCATGGAGTTGCACCGATTGCATTGGGCAATAAAGATCGCTGGACGGGTTCGCTTTGGTACATGTATCTGGCAGACCGTATAGCAGGTAGCGAAACGCTGAAAAAAGCAATTGACGGCTCAGGATCGTTCGATGACCCTGGTTTAATTCAGGCGGCCTCCGAAATTCAGACGCTGGTGGATATGAATGCCTTTAACAAAGGATTTAACGGCTTGTCCAATGATGAAGGAAAATCCGAGTTTATGAACGACAAAGCGGCGATGTATTTGATGGCTACCTGGGAGTTGCCGAATTTTACGACTAATCCCGAAATCCCGCAAGCGTTTAAAGATCAAATTGGCTTCTTTAAATTCCCGATGGTTGCAGGCGGCAAGGGCGACGAGAACAGTTGGGTAGGAGGTCCGGGAGTAGGCTTGTTCGTTTCGGAAAATTCCAAAGTGAAAGAAGAAGCCAAAGCATTCGTTGAATACTTCGTAGAAAAATGGGGAGAGCAATCGGTCACACAGGCAGGCGTTATTCCAGCGACAAAAGTGGATACCTCCAAAGAAAAATTGCCCAAGCTGTATGTCGATCTGCTGAATGGGCTGAACGAAGCCAGCAACATTACATTATTCGCTGATGTTCAGATGAAGCCGAATGCGGCACAAGTGCATTTGAATATGATTCAGGCGTTGTTTGGTAAAGCGGTGACACCGCAGCAATTTGCCGATCAGCATAAGGCTGCCATTGAGAAAGGAAATTGAAAATTGACCACCTAAGGAGGTCTGACCGTGGAAAAGGTCATGTCCAATAAGCTCGTCATTGCTCTCTATGTGTTGCCTTCACTGCTGTTGTTATTCGCCGTGATTTATGTGCCCATCGTACTGACCGGCTATTACGGTCTGAATCAGTGGAATGGAATCGGCCCTATGACTTTCGTAGGGCTGGACAACTATCAACATCTGTTTACAGACACGGCGTTTTGGCAAAGTGCCTGGCATTCGCTGCTGTTGGCCTTGTTTTCAGGTATCAGTCTGATCGGTTATCTGGTTGTTGCGATGATTTTGTCAGGAAAAATCAAGGGAGCGAACCTGCTGCGGAAAATTTATCTGATTCCCATGCTGCTGTCTTCTGTAGCGATCGCTCAACTGTGGCTCAAAATGTATCATCCGACCAACGGAGTGCTGAATTCTTTGCTGGCGTCAGTCGGAGTTCACAACCCACCCGAGTGGTTAGCTAATCCGTCTCTGGTGCTGCTTGCCTTGTTCATTCCGATTATTTGGCAATATGCAGGCTTTTATATCCTGATCTATTATGCCGGACTGAAAAACATTCCCGAAACGCTGATGGAAGCTGCACGGATCGACGGAGCCAGTGCCTGGCAGATTGCGACTCGTATCAAATTGCCTCTGCTGCGCGAGGTAATTAACGTGACGATCATATTGTCCATTGTCGGCTCGCTCAAATATTTTGACCTGATCTACGTCATGACGGACGGTGGGCCGAACGGAGCCAGTGAAGTGATGGCTTCGTACATGTACCACCAGGCGTTCCGCAGCTTCGATTTCGGATATGGCAGCGCTACAGCCTTTGCTTTGCTGCTCATCTGCCTGATTGCTACGTGGGTGATTCGTAAGGTGACCGCTACTAGTGACACCATCCAGTATTCATAGGACATTCATGTAATTAGATCAGGGGTAACAAAGGACAGGAAGAGGGAGGAACGGATATGAAAACCCAGGCAGCCGCCAACTATCCGCTTGGAGTCGCTACCCGCGGCAAACTGTTAACTCGGGTCGGTTATGCCGCTTTGTATATACTTTTGATCATCTTGGCGGTGACGCAGCTTTTACCATTGGTATGGCTGATGCTTTTCTCGCTTAAAAATAATCAGGAAGTGTTTAACCTTCCACCGTTCGCGTTCCCGTCTCAGCCGCATTGGGAAAACTATATGAATGTGTGGACCAGTGGCAATATCGGGCGGTATTTCTTCAATAGTGTATGGATTACGGTTATATCCGTGGCGCTGACCGTGCTGCTCGCCAGTTTTGTAACGTTTGCCATTACACGGATGCGTTGGAAAGGAAGCCAACTGGTCCTCGGGCTCTTTATGGTCGGACTCATGATTCCGGTCCATTCGACCTTGATCCCGCTATTCAGTATGTTTCTCAAACTGCACTTAACAGACACTTCAGTATCCATCATCCTGTCGTATGTCGCTTTTAATCTACCGACCACGATGATGATTTTGCTGGGCTTCTATTACGCCCTGCCCCGTGAAGTGGAAGAAGCGGCCGTTATGGACGGCTGCTCTGTAAACCGGATGTTCTTCCGAATTGTGCTGCCCATGACCACCCCAGTCATGGCAACGACGTCTATTATTAACATGATCTACAACTGGAATGAGTTTATTTTCGTCAATACGTTCATCAGCTCAGACGAAAATAAAACACTGACCGTCGGCGTTCAAAACTTTATCGGTCAATATACGACCGACTGGGGAGCAATCGGAGCCACGTTGATGATCAGCATTTTGCCCATTTTGCTCGTGTTCCTCATTATGAGTGACCGGATTGTGGAAGGAATCGCAGCCGGGTCGGTTAAAGGGTAAAGCAAATTCCCCTGATTAGAAGAGCACCCCCTAGTGTAGACATTGGAACAAGCCTCTTGGTTTGTCCGATGAATGCTAGGGGGCATTTTTTTGTGAGTTTAGTTTGTGGCGGTTGGAGGGCTAGTTATTAGTTGCTGATCTTGAACAAAATAAAGGCTTATTCCTCCTAATAATATTAAGTGGAATAAGCCTTTAAGAATTTATTAAGTATAACTGGGTATCAAATGAAAAATTTAATTGTTAGAGCGGTGATTTCGAATTAAATTCCATACTCCGAATGGATTATAGAATGGATCTTCTTCCTCAAACATTGTACATTCTTTATGCTTTAATAAATAGATTGGAGATCTTGGATCTGTACTAAATGTTTCTCCATCAGTGATCCTTGGAGCTTCTACAAGGTTATATAAACAAAATATCCTGAATAATGTGGACACTTCCGAGCCAGTTATGTCTTCAGAGGTTGTTTGTACATCAGGATAACCAAAGCTGTGCATACCAGTAGTGTAAAATGTGTTTTCTTCACGGGACATTTGAATAAACGCAGTAAAAACTTGAGCAATGTCTCTACTACTTGTTATTTCTAACCATTCCTCTTTAGTACTTGCCCTTCCAGAAGATTCAACATTTATAGCCATTCCTCCTGCATGCAATACTGCACTAGCAACCTCCATAATATCCAAAACTTTTTCTATAGAACCACCCTCACCCAAAAGATAGACGATACTTCTATGTTCATTTAATTGATCAATGTGTTCCCTTTTAAATGAGCCATTTCCAGCTACCTCGAAAGCTTCTGCAACATAAGGATTATATTCACTCATTTCTACGTCAAAGAAATCTTTTGGATTATTAAGGTTTCCGATATGGCTACCTGCATATATAAAACCGTTTCCCTTTCGAGCCATTGCCTCTATAAATTCATCTCTTGTTTCCCAATAACCAGGTATCCCCAAAATAATCTTTGGTAAACTCATAGCAATATCACCTTATCTCGCAAGAATTTATACTCGACCATATTAATCTTTATTCATCTAATTTTTCTAAGAGGAAATTAGCCCTTTCCAAATATAAATCTGTATCGTCATCCTTAATCATTATTAAAATTTCTTTAATCTTCTGTTTAGTCGGACTTTCTAATTTGCCCAAAACTTTACCATAAGAAAATACTAAATCTTTTGAATTTAAAAGTGTCTGGTGGATTCTCTCTGCCCAAAATTCCGCATGGGGTAACATCTTGATAGTGCCTAGAGCCAGTTTGTGCAAGCCTTCCTCTAAGTTATTACGTTTTATAATATAGAATATAGTTTCGATTAGATAATCATCAGCTGACGGTTAAGCGACTTCATCTTCAAAAACTGTACAGAGACTGAGAATTATATCATTCGTTCCTTCAAGGGATAATTCATTCAGAATATTCTCGAATATTTCTAAGTTATCTCCCTCATTTTTCGTAAAATGCATTTTATATAGCGAATTTTATTTGGGGAAATTTTAGAATATATTAATGAAATTTCAGCAAACGAGAAATAAGTGAAAGCATAAAACACAGGTCAATCATGGTGACCTCTGACCATAATCGACCTGTTTATTGTAAGACTTTAGTTTTTTGAAGGTTATGCTTTTAATCATCAATGTGTGTTTAAGAAACAAGAAAAGTCTTTATACGGGTATTACATGAGCTATATAAGTCTTTGGTAGAGCAGATGACTTACTCAGCACTGGGGAGTCCACCTAAACGAAAAAATGTAAAAATGGTTACTCTATACGTTCATTGTCAAGTGCATCCAAGATTTCATCACTTATATCAAGTGGTTCCCTTTTAACTCGATTTGCAAGCGAAAGAAAATCAGTAGCACCAACTACATTCAAATAACCGCCCCTTATAAAGAAAAGGCCACCTCTTTCATATAGCTTTATTGCTGGCTCAAACAAATCTTTATTATCAATAGCAATTTGATTTCCTTCATCAATGAGTGCGTTTAACTCTATATAACTGGTAACAATTTCTCTAACATAACTATTGTCAATTTCCTTTAGTATTTGTAATTCATCAACACTCACTTGTGACTTAGTTATCGAATTTGAAATGATAATAAAAGGATACCGACAAGGACCAGGATAATATTGGAAAAACATTGATGCTCTTCTTAAGTATTCTTTACTCAAATGAACATGTGATCTTGCTTGTTTGTTTCCAATACAACTCCAATCTATTGCAGAAATACGCTTAATTGCCTGATTAAAATTTTCCATCAATTATTTCGCTCCATCTTCTCTATTTTTATTGCCCAAGAACTTTTTTCGCATAATATTCATATCCTCCAGGGAGTTCAAAGGAAGGTTGATCAGAAGCTACATCATGTGCACCAGGAGGATCTGAACCAAAATCATCACTATCTTTTTGATACGAACCAGGATTTTTATATGGGTAGCCTTGTTTCATTTTTTCACTTTCAGTTAATTCATGTTTAGCTAACTCTTGAAACCACTTTTTTTGTTTTGGATCCAGCTCACCTTTTTGTGCTTCTTTCCATATAAACCCAACTTCTAAATCAGGAGTAAAGTGGCCAACTCGATAACTTTGATTATCTAAAGGGATTTTATGTGTATCAAAAAACATGTGTTGTTTCATAGCCCTAATTTCTTCTATTGTCATACCAGTATTTTTTGCAACCTGTTCAATATCAGTCATACCAACACTTCTAATATCATCATAATCCTTTGTTGCAGCTTTATATTCTTTTTCTTGAAATTCATCCATAAATGTGGGTTTATAATCATCTACACGCTTGTATTCATTCCAATCAATCTTTTTAAGGGTAGGTATTGATTCAGGAACATTACCCGTTCCCTTAGTGCTCTTACCCGTGTACTCTCCTGATTCTAACGCATCAATCTGCTTTTGTCTCTCAAGTGAAATCTTTGCACCAGAACCTTTAGAATGTGGGATGTCAGGACCAGGATCATGAAACCGATAATGGCCTCCAGCAGTTGCGAAGATGGGTGACCTTTTAGTTAAACGGATATTCATCTTTCTAGATACACTTTGCAAGTAACTCCCCAAGGATTCAAAATTGGTTGGAAAACGGATGGCATTCGTTTTGAACTTCCCATCCCCAACTTTGGCCAGAGCAGAGTCGGTCTTTGCTGAATCTCCGAATAACCCCGGTGCTCCTCCTTTCCCAGCTTTCTTTTCTTCAGCTTCCTTGAGCCCCTTAGATAAGGAGGCTTCTTCTTTCCCCAACTTTCCCAGCTTTCTAACTAACTTTGAGCCGCCTTTAACAAACGCATAAATGTCTGCAACACGTTCAACGGCCTTGATACTGTCGTATCCTGCATCGTAACTTTCCTGTTTGGTATCGGTCAATGGATTAGGGAAGAAATTATTCAATTTTCGCTCAATCGGATCGGGTATGCTTTTTATGCCATCCCATACAGTTTCAAGGTCGTGAACCACATCTTTCTTTGTTTTCTTCCCTTGGAATGAATCGGCAATATAGTTCCAGCCAAACTTCGCACCGTTCTTAATGCCCTCGAGCGTCTCATTGCGCTCCAGAAAACCTTTACCAGTGTAATTTCCCGGCATAACAAGAGGGGTCATTACCATGGTCCCCATATCCACTATATCGACAACCGAGTCCCATACACCGCCTATAAATTCCAAACCCGCATCCCATTCTCCCTTGAGGGTGGCACCTACGTTTTCTTTAGCACGAGCTCCCATTACACCTTGAATTCCCTTTTCAGCGACTTGTTTCTCAAAGTCAGATAAGATCGGATCTGGGTAGTATTGATGGAGGGAAGCTTTAAGCTGGATTTCCGAACTCACGCTGTTGACTTCCTGTTCCAAATCAAGCGTATCCGTTGTTGTATTCAAATGTAAGCCGTTGGTTCCTTGCAGCAGAATACTACCTGCCGAAAGACTAAGACTGCCTGCGGCTTGAATTTGTACACGTTGGGTGCTGTTCAGGCTGACACCGTTATGGGTATTCATGGAGATGTATAGTGATCCTTCCTGCGCACTCATCGACAGCTCGGAGTTCCCTAAGGAAATTTCTTTTCCTTGTGGATTTGCAAAGGATTTAACCCCAGGATCGGCTGTTTTACGCTGGTGACGTTCTGTAGGTGATTCGATCACCGCACCTTGAGCTGCGTGAGATGAAGAGACAGCAACACTAGATGGTTTCGTTCGGACCGATTGTATGACCATCGCATCGTCTTCGTCTGCACTTGGAAAATACAGCTTCACCTGTGCACCCTTTTCCGGCATCAGATACCACACCTGATTCCCTTCTGCAGAATAGGGGAACCACTGGGCATCCCTTGGATTTTGATGACCGTCTATATCCAGATGCAACCGAACCTGATTCCGGCTGACCTCCAGTATTTTTCCTTCGATAGCCGCGCCAATGATCGTTCGATTATAGATTTTAGGGACCTTCAAGCCCGCCGACAGGGCACATTCATACGACCAAGTCATCAAGCCACGAATCAATTGACCCTCACGTTTGGTGATGACGTAAGTTTCGTGATTGCGTTCAACTTCATCTCCCAATTGCAGCATTTGATCCCACTCAAAGGTATACCGAGTGTAATCTCCGATGTTTGCAGATCTCCAGCCGTTCGCCTCCTGATCCAGATAGGGAGCGATCTTGCGTTGTAACGAAAAAGGAACCTCTTTCAAATGAATATGCTGCCTGGCTTGCGGGATTCCGATCCAAATTTGCGCATGGTGTGAAACGATATTGGGGACGAGCAGGGCTCCCACATGCGAAGCCAGCCGTTTTAAAAAAGTCCAATCCGTCTCCTGATATTGCATGATAAACTGGCCTGTCGCTTTTTTCTCAAAAGCTTCATCGATTTTATCCGAGCCTTTATAATCGGCCAGCACTGCATCTACAATCTCCGCATACTTTTGATTGATATGTTGAAAGGAACGGTTTTTGAGCTGCGTATCCAGTTTGAAACTATGAGATATGATGTCGAGGGTCACCAAGACCTCCTGGTGCGTGTGCTCCACATCTACGCAGTATAGTTGCCCTATGAATAAGGGATGCTTCTGATCTTTGTCATCGGAATACCATAGCTCAACTTCGTCGTCGCTGCTCGCTTTGGCAATGATCGTGTCTGCCCGGTTGCCTTCCAAGACGCCCGTGATCCTCAGCCTGGCATGTTCTCCGAGCTCGTGACTCATATGGATATTACGAAGACGCAGCTTACCATAGGGCCAGGTAACATGTAGATGCTGATAGGTAAAACGGTCTTTCGCTACGATGTTCATTCCTGAATCTCCTTGCTTGATAAAGTCAACTGTCTTGCCCGTCATCGATGATCGAGATGATGCCCCCACCACTAGGTCCTATCGCAGAAGAGAGGGTACCATCATCACTGGGGTCTATCATGAAATTGAACGTATTAGTCAGAACATCTTGGCAGCTACACATTAAGGTCGAATTGTTGAGTAAGGCGGGTGCCCCCTCGATCAATACATCTTCTTTCCCACCGGTCCACTTGGACCCAAATGCAATCTCAGGTTCGCAAGGAAGACCATGCTTCAATTTACACAGACCAAAAGCATTGATTTTGCTAATATTGGCTCCACAAATGGCATCGTCCACGTTCAGAACGGGCTTATCTTTAATGAAGACACCATGGCTGTACATCATATTAAGCACACCAGGGTCTGTACCTTGACTGCACTGTAACTTGGCTCCTCTCACCACATAGGAATGTTCTCCGCTGAGCGCCCCCTGGGCCAAAGCTTTAATAAGTAAAGGTAAAAACATATAAGTACCTCCTTGGATAAAGGTATAGAATCAAGTAAGCTCCGACCATGTCGCAGTGTGCAGCATGGCATAGGTTAACGGGACCCAGAGCGAAGCATCCTCCAGCTTAAATTGGCAACTCCCGATCACAGCTTTGCCACGCCAGGAACGCACAAAGACAATCTGATAATAGGGAGAGGGGGAAACTAGAAAAATAGCTTCATAGCAGCCAATGATGGTATCTTGAATAGAAAGAGCCTTTTCATCCACAAGCTTCATACTTGGTTGTGCGCGACTCGTTTGCTCAATCAGCTGTTGTTGATAGATTTCTATTTGCGTAGGGTCAAGTGCTTGCCCGCTTTGGTGCAGACCGAACAGGATTCCCCCCAGCTTGTCCTGAACAACGAAGCTTTTCGACGAAGCTACCGTCTGTCCTGCTCGAACTTCTGGAATAAGAGAGTCAGGCAGAGAAATGGTGAGTTGATTTTCAAAGACAGGAAGGGTTTGAAACCGAATTTCCTGTCCATCTGCCAGCGTTAGTGAGCCTTTCGAAATTCCCTTCATCGCTTCTTCAATAGATATCATCATCCAGCTTTCATCGTTTTCTGCTGTACTTAATTGCTCTTTCAATATTTGTTGGTGATGCAGTTTTAAAAAAAATTCATCCCAATGCTCCGTCAAGGTTGAACCTCCTTATAAGAGTTCTAGCTTTTGTAGCTGAAAACCACTCAAGCTCCGCCGCAGCAAGCTTTCAGCCGCTTCCAAGCTAACGATGAAATAAGGTTCTCTCACGTTGGAAAGTCGGAAAAAATGGTGTCCATTCACCTTTTGACTATCCAGCACAAGTCGTTTTAGGGTTTGGTCGTGCGGATAAAATTCAGTCTGCTCTGAAATGCCATCCACAGAGGGAATGGATAAAATCCAATATAATTCCTGACGGCTAGGTTCCCGGTTCACGATATACACCTGCTTAAAACGAGCTTGTGTATTGTATAATTCTAGAATTTGTTTCATAGGATCGGAAAATAGTGGTTGGGAGGTTGAAAACGGGAGCCAGTCCGTATACTCGGCATCTTCTGTCGCATGAATATCTAAAACCTGAGCTGGAGGCATACCAACGAATGGCGTTTTAAAAAGGTCTAAATTCATCGGTTCCATGTTTCGGGATACACGATGATCATCGACCAGCACATAATAATGGCGCATACATATTCCTCCTTATTCCGCCCACATAATGGATTGACACTGTGCTTCGCTTAGTTTCCAATGCTGTTGGTACCTTCGCGGGACAAGGGTTCCTTGCATCGAAGCCCCCTCAAAATACGCATGTTCAAACGAATGTACATTCGTAAAATCGGCCCCATCCAGGATGGAGTGTTCAAAATGAAGGCCACATAACCCCGGAACCCGAACTCCATGTTCCCGATAAGGCTGTCCGCTGGCACCGCAGAAATGGACACCCTTTAGATTGCTATATCTAAAATCTGCGTCGGTCAGTAAACATCCCTGAAAGCTAGCTCCTTCTATATTTGCTCGTTGCCAGCTGCTCCCGATTAATATACAGGTATGGAACTGGCTTTCCCGTAAGTCACTAAGGCTAAAATCGTTATAACGCAAATCTTTTTGCATCAGCTGAAGATGGGGAAGAGAGAGCCGCTTTAGGTTTTCGTAAACAAAGGGTTCTTCTTCACTGGAGTGAATCAATTGCTCTCTCACATGATCTGCAAGAAGTGCTTCCTGATCTTCGACGTATAGATTCTCGCTGATATCCATGTATTCGCCCGTTCGGATGACTACACGATCAGCTTTATGAATAGCGAGATACTCAGGCATTTGAACCACTTCTGCCATGCCTAAGCGCAGGAGGGAGTTCACAAACTGGTGAAACAAAGGAGCGGATTCCAACATCAATCGTTCAACGTCCACTGAAGTGATCGTCCCCATATATATTTTTCGTTCCTGCTCCAAGGCTTCCAACATGGTACTCATCGGTCCATAAGCCCATGATGCGTCATAGGTTAACTTGCAATCGGAATCATCTTCGTACCATTCAGCAGAATAAGCTTCGACCATATACAGGTAGGATTGCTCTAGCATCTGAGTGCGTAAGAACGAATAGTGAATATATCCAATGGGTTCTTTTTGACCTTGTTGCTGCATGTTCAAAATGTGTATACACAAATCCCTGAACGATTCTTTGAAGTCGGAGATCAATTGAGCTTGGTAGCGGTGAAATATGGCTTCCAGCCTGTCCAACTGAATGTCCAGCAAAGGTGTAAAATGATGCTCTTTAAAATGGTGTAATGCCGCTTGTTTATTCATCTGCTAGTTCTCACCTTCCGTTAGTTCATCTTAATTTCCGTGCCGGAGAAGGTGGTTTTGTCATCCAACGTGATCGTGTTGCCTTTACCAGACAGCTCAATTTTTCCGGCGGAAAGCTGGATGTTACCGGAACTCATTACAATATCTGAAGCCGCGCTAATACTCACATTTTTTCCGCTTACAATATCAATGCCCGTTTTATCGTTAATGACAATGGACATGCCATTGCCAGAAATAACGATTTGATCTGGGGCGAGCATGATTTCTTTGCCGTATTTGGTTCGCAGCGTCTTAATGGCAGGATCAGCCATTCGATCTGGCGCAGGAGCTGCCGCAGACAGTGCCGAAGAAGACTTTGTTCCAGCAGACGAAGCAGAAGCTGTGGCATGTCCAGGAGTAGTAGATTTTCCCCCGGAAGGTTGTGGTTCTCTTTTAACTGAGCTGATCGCATATCCCTCTTCTTCCTTATAACTGGGAAAATAGATGCGGATGCTGTCTCCATCTTCAGGCATGCAATACCAGCCCGTGTTATCCGCAGAGGCATAAATGGTAGAGTAGGGAAACCAGTAATCCGTGTTTGGATCTTGCTGATCGTCCATATCGAGCTGGGCGCGTACTTTGTCTCGGCGAACGCTCAGTACCTTGCCCTGAATGGAAGCGCCGATAATGGAACGATTGTAGTCTTTAATCGGACGTAAGCCGCTTCGTGGTGACAGCTTGGCGTTATGGGTCAGTACCCCGTCCTTCATCTCTGTTAGCACCTCAGCTACAATCAACTTATGACCTCGAAAGGTCACTTCGTAGCCAGGTTCCAATAATTTCTCCGTCTCGACCTCATATTGGATAAAATCCGCATCACGCACGCCAGGGATATGGTTCTCTGAGGCGGTTTGAAAATCCGCGACCCGTTTGGTGACTTTATAATTGGTAGATTGTATTTCGCCCTTGCTGAGTCCCATAGGTAGACCAAAATAAAACTTGGGAACTCCATAGCCCACTGCAGGAATGAGCGGAGAGTAAAAGTGGGAAGCCATCCGTTTCAGAAATTGCCAATCGGTTTCATCATATTGCATGATAAAGGTGCCGATGGGCTTCTTATGGGACACAACATCCATCGCTTCTGCTTTGGAATAGTCCGATACAATACTTTCAATCAGTCCTGTATAGGTGAGGTTAGGATTCTGGAAAGAGCGTTGATGGCGCTTAATATCTAACTCGTAGGTATGAGATATGGCTTCGACGGTCAGGTAATGGACCCCGTGGACGACTTTTTCCTCCACATCCAAGGCAATGCCTCGAAAAAGGGGTTGTCGATTGCCATTTTTGTCTGTAACAAAAGCTTTGACTTGGGTTTCTTCGTCAGAAGCACGTACATACAGCTCTCGCTTTTTCTCTGAGATGATGCCTGTACAGATCATTCGGGCATGGTCATTGACTGTTTTCAAGATTTTAAGTTCATGAAGGCGGACGAACTCATAAGGCATGATTTCGATATGACCGTATGTCACGATATTTTCCATAGGTGTCTCCTTCTGTAGTTGTGTTTAAAAAGAGGAATTATAAATCCAGCATATGTATTTATCGGTTAAAAGAGAGAGTTAGTTTACAGAATGACCCATTCATTATGGTATTTGCTATGTGTAAATCTGGAATTAGAAGATATGAGAGGGAAGTATAAGATGGAAAAAAGCATATAATAGGTGGTAAGAAGAGTACAAAGAGTTATCTATAAAAGATCAGCTTTTAATGAGAGAGGAGGGTTTAGGTTATGCCAAAAAACGATAATATGCTGGCCATTCTATGGATGCTGAATTCGGGTGTAAAAATGACGGCAAAACAAATATCCGAAAAGTTAGAAATAAATATAAGGACAGTTTATCGGTATATTGATGCACTATGCGCCAGTGGAGTGCCTATCATATCCGACACGGGTCATCATGGCGGGTATAGCCTGCTGAATAATTTTATTAGAGCACCCTTACTATTTGATATGGAGGAAAAAAAGGCACTCCTTCATGCTGCTGTTTTTGCAAAAGAAGCTGGATCTCCTTTAAGTGAGGCATTAAGCAGTGCGACCTCAAAATTGAAAATGTATTCGAATCAAGAGCAAGAAAGTATACTTAGCCGTCATTTAGCCGGATTTGAAGTGATAAATCGCATAGGAGATCCTTCTCTTCAGCCGATATTGGCAGAATTGGAGCAGGCTGTAGCCAACCAATTCTCTGTCGAAATGGATTATCGCACGAGCCATGAAGAACAACCCAAGAATAGGGTGATAGACCCCTATGGAATGGTTTACTGGAACAACAAATGGTATACTGTTGCATTTTGTCACCTAAGAAATGAGATCCGTAGCTTTCGGGCAGAACGGATTTTACAGATCAAACGCACTCCAAGCCTATTTAAGCGTCCTGAGGCTTTTTCAGCTCGTGAATTTTTCATGCAAAATCTGTTACCTGATTTAGTGGGCAAGGACGGTTTAATTTCTTTAATGATCGAAGGCAGGTCAGAGGCATTGGATGACTTATGTCTACATTGGTTTTTGGGGCATCATCTGAAAGAGCGAACCGCTAACCAAGCCATCTTTTTGCTTGAGGAAAAATCACTTCATACATATGTCCCTCATTTACTCCTACCCTACGGGAAATCCATTCAGATCATCGAACCACAGAGCTTGAAGGAAAAACTTGTTGCGGTTGCGTCGGAGTTAATGGAATATTATCAACGTTAGAAGCTTCACTGACAGCAGATGTCAGTGAAGCTTTTTTATAATGAGAATAATCACGGGTTACCGAGGATTGGTATCACTTGATAAATTATAAAATAGGGAGAACCTGTGAATGAATAGTACGGTATATCTTTATGTATTTGACACCATGGCAGACTGGGAAATCGGTTACTTAACTGCCGAACTGAACTCAGGAAGATATTATAAAAAAGGGCTGGGCCCATCCAAAATAGTTACCGTGGGAATGGAAAAGACTCCTGTCACTACCATGGGCGGATTGACAATCCTGCCTGACATCAAACTGGATGAGTGCAGCATTAAGAGCACAGATGCATTGATTTTACCCGGTGGAAATACATGGACAGAAACCATTCACCAACCGATCTTAAAAATGGTTGAGAGGTGTTTAGAGGAAGGTATATGGGTTGCAGCGATTTGTGGCGCTACTATCGGACTTGCCCAGGCAGGATTGCTGAATTCACGTTCACATACAAGCAATGATCTGGAATACCTCCAAATGACCTGTCCCACCTACACGGGCGAAAAGTATTACAAAATGGAGTCTGCTGTAACGGATGGAAAACTAATCACTGCATCTGGAACAGCTCCGTTGGAATTCACCGTACACGTTTTGAAAGCTCTGGGTGTGTTTTCTTCTAAAACATTAGAAGCCTGGTATAGTCTAAATAAGACTCGTGCATCCAAACATTACTATGAGTTGATGGATTCAATCCAATAAAGGTATGAGCATTATATTGAACTGTTAAGATCATTTAAAGGAGGAGTTAAAATGACTGAAAGCAGAGAATATGTGGGAGTGTCAGGTAAATATACAAGTAAGGGTATACCCAACGGCTTTACATCTATTACCCCGTTTATAACCGTGAAGAATCCTTCGGAAGCGATAGAGTTTTATAAAACAGTTTTCAATGCGAGGGTTAAGGACATTACTGAATATCCTGATGAGAATGGCAATACAATCATTGTTCATGCGGAATTAGATTTTGGAAATGGTTTTTTGCAGCTGGGAGCAGCGAATCCGACATATCAATTGGTTTTGCCGCCAGATGGAGATAATGCGTGTTATTCTTTCGGAATTTACGTTATGAATGTGGATCAGATCATTGAAAAGGCAGTAGCAAGAGGAGCGAAAGTAAGGGAACCCGTTACAAACTTTGTTTCAGGGGATCGATTCGCAAGTATATTGGATCCTTGTGGAGTAAGATGGTCTATTATGACCAGGATTGAGGATTTGTCAGAAGAAGAAAGCAGTCGTAGGGTTGCTGAATGGGCCAAAAGCTTTAGTGGAGAATAAATGCATGCGATCACTTTTTGGTAAAACGTATTAATCAGCACATTACATGCTGCTTTTTGCGCCATCGTCACGCGACCTTACAAGAGTGTTAGGCAATTGTCATCTAGATCAATGGTACCAACCTAGCTGCTCCTCTATACTAATCCATTGATAGGATTATTTGTTAAGGGGGAGTTGGCGTGAGGATTTTTGAAATGCTGCTATTCTTTTCAAGTGCTTGTTTGTTGGCACTCCTGTTCATTACCAATCAACGTATCCGAAGATCAGCTTTGCTCCTGACAAGCGGAGCAAGCTCCATTTTTTTAGTAATACATTTGCTTGTCGAAGGATATAGGATTCAGCTTTTATTTTTATACGGATTTACGATCCTGATACTTTCGCTTTCGCTTATAAACGTTTTCATAACGCCGAAAGTCGTTCGGACTGCCTCGCGAATCCGTAGGGTGCTGGGCCGCCTTTTTATCGTGATTGGGCTAATCGCAACAGGGTGCTTCCTCTATGTGTTTCCCGTATTCAACTTTCCGGCGCCAACCGGCGAGTTGAAGGTAGGCACGCAAATCTTTCATTTCATCGATCCAAGCCGGGAGGAGACATTTGGCAAAACTGAGACAGGCAAGAGGGAATTGATGGTTCAGGTCTGGTATCCGACTCAAGCTAGCATTGGCAAGTACGCTCCCTTTATTCCCGATACCGAGATTTTACGTTATATGGCCGCCAACTATGGCCTTCCCGGGTTTACGTTTCAACATCTGAAGTACGTATCCAGTCATGCTTATTCGGGAGCCGAAGTCTCTTCGGCACAGACTTCATACCCGCTGATCCTTGGGAATCCCGGCAACGGCTCGTCCAGGTTCCTCCACACGTCGCAAGCTGAAAATCTCGCGAGTCACGGATATATCGTGGCAGTGATCGACCACACCTACAATACATTTGCAACCGAGTTTCCGGACGGTCGAATCACGACCAGCACAACCGATGACTTGTTCTCACCCGACCATGATTACCGGACAGAAAGCGGAAATCGTGACAAGTTGGGAAAAGTTTTAACCGGTGATGTGGCGTTTACGCTGGACCAATTCGAGCTCATCCAATCGGGGCAGGTTCCAAGTCATCTAAAAGGGAAGATTGATCTCGGTCATGTCGGGGTGTTCGGCCATTCCATCGGCGGAGCGACGGCCTATGACGCTTCTTACGATCCGCGAATCGCGGTTGGAATAGACTTTGATGGAGGGCTTTATCGACTGCGTGACAGAGAGGGTCTGCGAAAGCCGTTTTTGTTTATCAACTCGGAAAGCTATTTCGAAAAATTAAAAATGGTGATGGATAACCGGATCTACACGGATGCAGAGCTTAACCGTATGGGATCAACAAGAGAGTGGGAGGATCAAGTAACGGAAGATAAAAAGTTGGAGCTTCAACGGATGCGCGAAACGGTCGACGAAGGGGGACAAGTCCTCTATATCGAAAATACGGAGCATTTGAATTTTACCGACGTACAGTTCATTTCTCCGATTTTTAAAATGCTGGGCATTACAGGACAGATTGCACCCGAAAGAGCGAATTCCGTTATCAATGCCTACATGCTGGATTTCTTTGATATGTATCTGAAAAATCAAGGCGGAATCTTAATGAAAGGACCGGATAGCCGCTTTCCAGAGGTGAAGTTCGTAACCTCGCTATTATAAATTACGGAACAGGCTGCCGATTTTGACATGCTCCCCTTCAAGTAGACAGGTTTAATAAATAAACCGCTACTTGAAGGGGAGTTTTCCTTTGTCTAAGAAGAACGAATACAATACGATTGAGAAACTAGCCATCATACACATAAAATTTTAAAAATATATTTTGACCTGCTTCAAAGAGTGACCAAAGAGGGGCGGCGTGCCCCTCTTACTTGCGTGATGTTGAGCATTTTTATTTATTTACAGAAAGTGTAGCATTTCATTTCATAATTTTTCATCACAAAAAGGCTTTTGTCTCATTCAATGAGCGTGCTATATTCGATAAAAGCTGAATTGTATTCCTGATTTCATGTTCCGTAGTATCTGGGTGAATTGCACAGATTCGGAGAACCGTTTTTCCATTAAGTTGTGTCGTAAGCACCGAAGCGTATCCATTGGTCACCATTTCTTGGGAAATCCTTTTATTGAGCGAATCTAATTCTTGCTCAGATAATCCAGTTGGTGCATATCGAAAATTAACAATCGCTAACTGTGCGGGGGATACAATTTCCCAATGATTATGTTTTTTGATTTCATCTTCAGCCCATTCTGCGAGTTGAACACCATGCTCTATGGCTTCACTGACAGCATTAGTTCCTAAAGCTTGCAGTGTCACCCATAGTTTCAAACTTCGAGCAGGCCGCGTTAATTCAGGGCCCAGATCCCAAAAATTAATATGTTCTTCATTAGTCTCAGCATCTTTCAAATATTCTGGATGTGTGCTGAAGCAGTCTCTGAGCTGTTGATTTTCTTTGGCTAAAACTACGCTACAGGAATAGGTCTGCATTAACCATTTATGTGCATCCCAGGTAATGCTATCTGAACGCGATATTCCGCTCAAAAGGGACTTATATTTCGAAGAAGCCAAAATTGACGCACCGTAAGCTCCATCCACGTGTAACCAAATATTATGTTTTTCACATAAGTCAGCAATTTCGTTTAACGGGTCAATGCTTCCCGTATTGGTTGTGCCTGCCGTGGCAATGATGGCAAAAGGCTTCATGCCAGCCGTCTGATCCTCTATTACTTTTTTTTCTAAGGCTGAAACATCCATACGAAAATTTTTATCACTTGGAATCTTTCTGATCTGATCACTACGGAATCCGAGGATGCGTAGCCCTTTGGCGACCGATGAATGAGTTTGGTCTGAAACATAAGCAGTTCCAATGGCATATTCCTGCTCGGATAACTTTGCATTGCGTGCAGCTGCCAAAGCGGTCAAATTTGACAACGATCCGCCGGACAGAAATAAGCCTCCAGCCGTATCGGGATATCCTGCTTGGTCACACATCCACCGGATTACTTCCCCCTCTAGAAGGCTTGCGGTCGAACTCAGCATCCAGCTTCCGGCGTGGGTATTATAAGCGCTGGTCATGATATCTCCTAACCACGAGTAAAGAGACATTGGACTAGGAACCAATGCGAAAAAGCGAGGGTGTTGCATAAACGTTTGATAAGGATAGACGTTTTTCCTCATTTCATTAACAACTTCTTTTATCGGTCTTCCTTTTTTGGGAAAACCAATTCCCCTTAAATGAGCTATGGTATCCTCATCTGCAGTGTTGATTACTTTTTGAGATCGGATATTGTTATTTTCTGCCATGTATGAATGTATGAACTGCTCAATAATTTCACCTAATTGCTGATTTGGTTCTTGATTCATCATAAGCATCTCCATCTCCTTTGTTTAACTTCAACCAAAGTATAATATAACATCTGTTGTCATATTGTGATATTCACCGATTTCATCATTTTGTTTGTTTTTAGGCTCTTCGCTATTACGCAAAGTAATTCTCAAAGGCAAAGAGGGCTATTCAAAATCCCCGTTCAGTGCAAATGCTGGAAATGTGATGTTGGGAATGAGATAGTGCTCCAGCTCAAGGCTGGTAAGCAGCTATATAGTGCTGTGTTGCTTGGATGGTAACGACGAGTAATTTTACAAGACAGCTAAGGAAACGGGGGAGCTTGTAATATAGGAGGGGGGAGGGGGAAACCTTAGTTATCTGAAAATAATTAAAAAAAGAGAATAAATGTATAGTACTTGTAAATAAAGTGCTCGAAACGCTTTGCCAGATGTTGCAACTGAGCTACTTGAATATTTAAATAATGACTCCAATTAGAGCTCCAAATTCTTTAGGATTTTTATATCCAATGATTCAACTGGGAGAAAAAAATACTGGTGGCCCCTAAAGATGTGTTAGGAGCCACCAGTACAAACTATTTTACGATATTGTTACATAATGAGAGCCAGCTATACTTTTACTATATATACACAACATCTTAACTTCGATGGGGAATTATTGCCCTATTTGTTCTAAGATTTGTGTGTAAGCATTCCTATAATGATCGGGGTTAGGATCTTCTCCTATTATTTTGGGTACGTGAAAGTCAGACAGCAGGAAATGGTGTTTGGGTTGAACTTCATGTCTTGCTAAGCAACTCTTGCAACAGGACAAGGGGCAGCCGTCAATTGCAATGATGTCACGTCCCGATTTTGCTGTTCTGACAAGTGGTTTGACATCACCACCAACACCAGCTATGCAGGACATTTCAGCGACTTTTTCTCGATCCATTTGTATAGCGATCATGTTAGCGGTTTGTGCTGCGGAGGAACATCCAGAACAAGAATAGACAAGAGGTAAATCCGTTCTTTTCATCTTTGTACACTTCCTTGTTTTTTTCTTTGTGGTCCATCACGGTATCTTTGGTTTTAGGTAAAATAAATTTTAAATTGTTTGTATTTTAACTTAAATTTACAGTCTAAACCGTGATCGTGATCACGACAATATCTTTGTGAAATCTGTTATAGGGCTAACTGTATGTATATATAAATCAGCTAGATCTTTAGAAAAAAAGCTTATCCCAACTCATAGATTAAAGTTGGAATAAGCTTTTGAAAGTTTAATGTTTAGGTACACTTAAACTAATCAAGATGAAATTATAGAAAATTAATAGATCATTGTTAAATGAATTTAGGGGCTAGAGAAACTATAGGCTAATACGATCAATGTGCTAACGAATATTTGTGGGTTGTATGATGAGAAGGATCAATCGAATCCCATCTTTAACTCCTTCCATATAGAGGGACTGTTTGTCCTGACTTAGCTGATAGCCTATGGCTTCTTCCCATTCGGATAGCAGACATTGGATATCCTCGTTTTGGTTGGTTTTGAATTGATTCATTTGAGTGGATAGATTGTTGCCTCAGATGAACATGAAGCTTGTTGTTCACTGGCGAGTTCTAATTGATAAAATCTCTGGCGTAATGCTTCCAGAAACCAATCTGGCCAGTTTAACATCGCATATTTCCCTCCCGTGGTTGAAGTGTGTGTATGTTAATTCTGATGGGGAGGGATGGCAAGTCATTGTTTTACGTGAAAAACAAGGCTCATTGTAGCAGAATAGCGTCTTTTGAGGTATATATTAACAAATTATAAAAAACTACAAGGATGGTCATGTGTTATATGTTATTAGTTTAAATATTTAGTCCAATCGACATTAACGAGCCCTATTAAAAAAAGAATCCCCCCGAATGGTATGAAAAACCAATCAGTGATATTGTTAATTTTGGTTTTACTTAGAACAGAAATATACGCAATATTGTTTTAATTATTCATCCATCTCCCAACGAAAATATGCAGATAGGTTTTTGTATGCCTTATTAATATCATTATCTGTGCACTTATTTATAATACGATTTAATGTTGCTTCAAGTATGTTTTCATTAAAGTCTCTTGCTATAAAATGACCATGCCCGATAATAATATCATTTTGACCTGCCATCCTATCTAACCTTTTAGGACTTATTAGTTCAAATGAAAACATGTCTGATGCTCCATTTATTTCAACAGGTCCGATATCTACATTATAAGTAATATAAAAGTCGTCTATATCTTCCCCCCAATCCTCATACATCTTTGTTAAGGCCTTTATTATAAGCATTTAATTATCCTCCTATTCTAGAATATCAATATGAACATTTCTTATCTGCTTTGATGCCCATGTCTTATTATAGTCGTTATAATTTCGTTCTGTCCTAATCATAGTGTTTTCTTGGAAGTTTGCTCTTACCATATTTTCTCCTGGCTTAAATTGAATTCTAAAAGCTCTCATTCCATCTGCACTTTTAAAACCTATAATTTCACCTGTTGTTTTATCAATAATACTTTCAGCCTTCTCACCTACCCATGCTTTACCAGCGCTCATTGCCTCTGAACGAGTAGAACTTCCAAGGGTGGATAATCCTTTTGGTGATTGTTTAACTCCAAGAATAATTTGCGAATCCGTTAAGTCATCCACATATCCAGCGTGCCACCATTTAGGTTTTGAAGGTACAGTTTCTGGTGTATTCTTAAAAGGTTCGGATGCATTTTTTGTGGTGATGCTCTTCTGATCTATTCGCTGTTGGATTCTCCTCACATTTTCTCTTGCGAGCCTAGCGTTCTCAAGTGCCCCTTCTTTACTCATTTTGGAGAATTCATTTTTAAGGGCTCTACCTTCACCACCTCGACCGTCAAGTGGCACTGGCTCTGCAAATATGTTTGCATGGCTCATCCATCGTTGTTCTTCCGGTGTGATGCCCTCTTGATTAGATAGAATCAAAAAATCTCCTTGATAGTTTTGTTTCCAGTCATCGTAGTATTTAAAATCTGGATTTCCATTCGCTGTACGAACCACCCCGTCCTCAGCACGGTAGCTTCCTAGCGGAATTTCAGGTCTGCGATTTTCTAATGAAGACCAATAGACATAATCTCTTTGAATTTTCTCATATTCTTCATCTGTAAGCTCTGGTGGTGCAGCTTCTTTTTTCGCTTTAAGGGCTTTAGCTCTAGCTTCTTTTTCTGCTTTAAGAGCAGCTTCAGCCCTAGCTTTTTCTTGTTCTTTATATTCCCTCAGCATTCTATCTTTAACACTTTTAGGTACCTGTTGATAGGCATGAACCATGGTTTTCGATGTTGTCAGCAAGTTTTGGATCAGCTCTAATCGGCTGCCGGAATGTACTATTTGACGTGCGCTTGTATACACTTTCCCCAGAATCCATTTGCTATAGTAGGCATGTCTCGCTTGCTCATGTTCATACTGAGTAATTAACCCTTGTAATGCTAGACCAGCCAAGTGTTTCAACGGATGAATGCCGTTCCCCTTACTACCTCCAACGGAAGGGGTTCCTTTGCTCCGAACAGGGATCGCTGCGGTTGCTCTCAGAATCACCCCTCCTGCAGGTCCACTTAGCGCTCCTGCAACAACGCCAACCACTTTTCCCATCACTGGAATGGAGCCTAATAGCTTGGACACCGTACCCATCAAGGCATTTGCCTGTTGATGCTCTGCTGGACTGGTGACTTTTGCTTTAGGGGTAGAGGCTTGGTTGCTAGATGAATCCCTAGCTGCTGATTGAGCTGCTTCATAGGCTTTGATACTCATCAATGGCGGTTCTGGAACAGGAGGGAGGTCAGCTACGAAAACAGGTGCCTTCACCGTACCTTCCTGATAAATCACTGGAGCCTTGGTATCCGTCTCACCGTCCAGTACCATACTGCTGGCTCCGCCCTTCAGATACAGCGCCGTTCCAGCTTCGAGCGAAAGCTCCTGCCCAGCATCAAGCTTGACGTGACCACCCTGAATCTGCACATTCCCGGGACTGTCAATCGTAATGCCGCTACTTTCATGCAGTGTAATGGAAAATTCACCGGGGGTGGATAGGGTCAGCTTGTGCTCAGACATTTCGACGGAGCTACCTTGCACATGTTGCCATACCTTCACATTCGGCTGATCATTTATGTAGCGTTGTTGTCGCACTGAATCCGTGACATAGGCATCTTGTTCGCGGTGTGTAGGCAGATACAGTTCCACCTGTTCCCCAACCTCAGGCATATCGTACCAGCCACTATGTTCTTCCGCGACATAACGGGTGGCGATGGGAAACCAGCACGCTTTGGCAGGATCTTGCTTCGGGTCAATGTCCAGTTGAAGCTGTACAAAATCCTGCTGTACCTTGAGCACCGTTCCTGTCAGCGAAATTCCAGTAGCCTGATCGTTTTCATAACGGGCATAGCGGATATCTTGTTCGGCTTGAAGATCATAACGGGTGTGCAGTAAGCCATCTGCTAAGGTTGTCATGGATCGAACCACGACCAGTTCTTTGCCTTGTCCAATAGGTAACGTGATAAGGTCGCCTAGTGCATAGTATTGCAGGCTTTCGATCATATAGGTGATATATGAGCCAGCACGTTCTCCCAGCTTTTCCGCATCCAGCTCATGAAATGTTTTCCGTACTCGATAAAATACGTCCCGCTCCACCTTATGTTGCTTGCCCTCAGGCATTCCGAAGAAAACCTTGGGCGAAGCTGCGGTTACCTCTGGCACAAGGACGGAACCAAAGCGAGAAGCAAGACGTTTTAAAAATGCCCAATCCGTCTCCTCATATTGTAAAACAAATGTCTCCAATTTGGCATGGTTGCTTAACGTATCAATGGCATCTCCGTACTGATATTTTCGAACCAGCGCAGTGACCAGACCATCATAGGTGCGGTGAATATCTTGATAGGAGCGCCTTTTACGCTTAATATCCATCTGGTATGAATGGGAAGCAGCCCCCAGTTCAAACGTATATACGCCTCGCACACAATGTACGGACATACGCGTGACAATCCCATGGAACAGCCTTCTCAGCGATTGTCCCTGATCATTCAACTGACGAATCGCAATCGGCTCTTGCTCTATATTATGACCGATACAAGCTGCTCCCTGTTCTTCGGAGAGCATGCCACTGATATGTAAATAGGCATGATCGTTAATTGTACGTGTTATTTGAAGTTGTTCGATGTGTAGGGGCTGAAAGGGACCATAAAAGCGTAGGCTTTCATAGCCAATCCCATCTGATAATACGCTCAAGTGAGTTCATAACTCCTTTCTATATGTGATGGGTATTTCCAAGTAAAGCACGTCATCTTGCATTCACTTCTGATTAAAGAAGCAGCAGATGAGTACAACAGTGAGTCCATATAGATATGTATAACAAGGTTTGTACGCTATAAAGGGACGAGAGGTGATATTTAATAAACAACCCAGCATATGTATTTATCGGTTAAAAGAAAGATTTAGTTTACAGAATGACCCATTGGTTGGGGGATTTACTATGTTTATTTTTGGAAGTAGGAGGATGAGAGGGAAGTGTAACATGAGTTAATATAGGAATATGGTAATACGCAAGTGCCGAGATCGGATACCATTTTTGAACGTAAGGATTTGGAGTTGAACAAAATAAGGTTATTCCCTTCTGTGACGTGCAATCAACTTGCTGTGGTTCAATTATTTTAATAAAACAGATGCAGGGAAGGTCAACGTATGCCAATGATGTATGTATTTGCGGGGAATAATGGAAGCGATAAAAGTACGATTGAGAACCTGGTTGTTGACCGACTGGGAATTAGCGTAAATATTGATCCTGATGCCCTGCCCAGAGGAACCGAAGAGACTTTCTGAGATGGATATTGTGAACAGACCTGAATTCTCGGAATGGGAGGATAAGCATCATTACAAGCAAGCATTGGAGAATGAAGCTTTGTACTGGCAGGGCATGAAGGACGGAGCACAGTTTGTATATGTTGTATTAGAGATGATGCTTCATGATGAAAAAGAGAAAGAAGAATAGCCAATGGAGATTAGATGGTTATAGAGAACATTAAAAAAGATGCTGGGCACCTACCAACCTGGTCATACCCCTGTCAAGTAGACAGGGTATGACCAGGTTGGTAGGTGTTTTAATTTGTCTTACGTTATGGGACACAGGCTCAGGCTTTTTAGTTCAATTCGCCTTGATTGACTATGCTTGCAACTTACCCGCACGAATATCATCTGTCATGCCCGCGTAAGGTGCCTGGGCAATCAACTTCTCGTTGTTCACACCTGCATTTTCAATGAAAGTAATATATGCGAATTCAGGAACTACATGCTTCGGATAAGTCTCATACTTTTCACGCGATTCTTCCATTAGAGGGATGAAATCATTTTGATAGCGTACTTTAATCTCTGGATGCTCATGCACCCATTTCGGAAAGAAAATAATACCATGCATGGTCAATGAAATGGCTGGATGGGTTCAGTATCGGAGAAGCTTCGCCGAAAGAATCATAAACTTTAAGTCGGTATAAGTCGATTAAATAATTAAGGGCTTATATATACACAAATTTCTATATTAGAACATATCTAGCAGTGAACTTAAGCCCAGGCGTAGAAGCCGTATCTAAAAATAGAATTCATTCCAGGAGGTAAGCTATGAATAAGAGAACAGGCTTTAGATTTTTAGTTGTAATTATGATGATTTATGTATTTACTTTTAATCTGGGTGTGGAAACTGTAAAGGCAAATTCCGTATATTATGTTTCTACAACGGGGAATGACATCACTGGGACCGGTACACTATCAAATCCATGGAAAACCATACAAAAGGCAGCAGATACCATGAAAGCCGGAGATACCTGCATCATACGAGGTGGTACATACCGGGAAACAGTAACACTTCATACTTCCGGAACTTCTGCAAAACCCATAAACTTTGAGGCTTATACAGGAGAGAACGTAACGGTATCCGGTGCCGATCCGGTTACTGGCTGGAAAAATTACTCCGGATCCATCTATTATGCGGAAATGACGGGTTCCCTTGGAACAAAAAATCAGATATTTGTTAATAAGCAAATGCAATTTGAAGCTAGATGGCCCAATTCACCAACACTTGATCCCTTAAATTCAAAATATGCAACAGTTGATTCCGGTTCCACTACAACCATCAAGGATGGAAACTTAACTCAGGCACCTGGATACTGGGTTGGCAAAACGGTTTGGAGTGTTCCGGGAACAGGCTACAAATCTTATAAAAGTACCATTACCAGCTCAAGTGACGGCTCCATTACCTTTGATCAAATAGATACTGCAGCGACAGGCGGTAACAGCTATTATATTACTGGTAATCTTGAAGATCTTGACAGTGCGGGAGAATGGTATTATGACAGCATTACTGGCAGACTTTATTTATGGGCACCTGGTGGAGTTGATCCGAATACTTTGACAGTAGAAGCAAAGAAGCGGACTTATGCATTTGATTTAAGTTCCCGCTCTTACATAAATATTACCGGAATTAATATCTTTGCCTCCAGCATTAAAATGTCTAATTCTAATTACTGTAGAGTTTCTAATATGATTGCGGAATATGTCAGTCATGATTCGGATGTTACCAGACAATACAGTACAGGGATATTTATGTCCGGTACCAATAATGAGCTTAGAGACAGTACTTTGACCTACAGTTCCGGTAATCTGGTGAGTATAGAGGGAACAGGAAATAAGGTAATTAATAATCTTATTCATGAAGCAAATTATTCGGCAGCGGATATTCCGGCAATCTATCTATTGGGGGCAAACCATCTAATCAGTCATAATACGGTATATAACGCTGGGCGTCATCTGATATTTATGCCTACCCAAAACAGCCAGATACAATATAATAATCTGTACAATGCAGGAAAGCTGACAAAAGACTGCGGAATACTCTATGAATTTGCCTGGGATGGGCAAGGGACGGTAATTCATCATAATTACATCCATGATAATCTGGCAAAGAATTATTCCGGCACTGGTATCTATCTGGATAACGGTAGCAAGGGCTATACTGTGCATCATAATGTTGTATGGGGAAACTATACAGGGATAAGATTGAATACACCCAGTAATTTTAACCTGATTTATAACAATACCACCTACAGTAACGGAAATGTAGGATATTGGGGAAGTAATTTTCAGTCGGATATGTACGGCGACAGAATTTTCAACAATATCTTTACTACAGCCTTTACACTGCCTGGTACTCATATAGAGGGAAATAATATTACCTCAGAAACCAATCCGTTATTTGTGAATCCCACAGCATATGATTTCAGGTTGCAGTCTACTTCTCCAGCTATTAATGCAGGGGTTGTAATATCTGGAATCACGAATGATTATGTTGGTGCGGCACCGGATATTGGAGCATATGAGTTCGGTGGAACTGACTGGACTGCCGGGCATGATTTTTCTTCACCTCCGGACCCGGTTTTTGAGAGTGTCAGCCTACTTTATGTTAATAACGTAAGGCAATCTGATTTCGAGAAAGGGATAATCTCACCATGGGCAGCAACATATTCAGATACTGCTGCAAGTGTATCGGTACCAAGAAGCGGCTCTAAGGGTGTTAGATTGGGACCCGGAGAAGATGGTATCGAGCAGGTACTTACGGGGCTAAGTCCTAATACCAGCTATATGTGTACCGCCTGGGTTAAGGCAGACATAGGCGAGCGGATTCAGATTGGCGTTAATGGCTTTGAAGGAATGGATGCATCCGCAACATCTGACAGTACATCCTGGACAATGGTAAACATTCCTTTTACAACCGGAGCAGGCGCCACCAGGGCAACAGTGTATGCTTACAAGAATCCTGGTACAGCATATGTTTATGTGGATGATTTTGGGGTAGTTGAGCAATAAATTATTTTACTGGTTTTATGTTTGACAGGATTGTCAGAAAGTCAGAAAAACCAAGACTGCCTTGGGGCAGATGGATCAGGAGGGACACTTTCAGTAGAAAATAAAAAAAGAAAGACATAAAGACTCTGATCTAAAAAATAATAGATTTTCCGCCAAGGGGCGATCAGGCCTTAGGGTCATCATTTTTGTACACTCAAGGCATGTAGAGTGCGTGGTAGTATTATATCGAGATGAGTGGCTAGACCATAACATTACATGTTGACATTAAGAAATAATGCTTGATAGTTTAATGGGTAATAAATCAATTGCTCTTGAAGTATTGTTGTAGGGTTTGAGGAACATTTAATGTCTGGTAAAAAAGTTTGGAACAGAGGGGAAACTCCCCACGTCTCTATACTGAAACCCGCTCATTGAGCGGGTTTTTGTTTTTAATCACTTTTATTGTAGACCAAATGTAGACATGAAATATTTAAGACATTGAGTTAAGTGAGAGCTTTTAGTTGTAGAATTTTGCTACGTTAGTACAACTGCTGTAATCCTTCGAGAAACCAATCTGGCCAATTGGCGTGGGATTTTACCCTTCCGCGATTTAAGTGTGTATGTTAACTCTGATAGGAGGATGGAAAGTCATAGTTATTTATAGTGTTAAAAATGGAGATACGTTTTATAATTTCTTATATAGGCATAAGAAAAGCCATGGTGCAAGACATAATCTTATCAGTTAAACGAGATTATCCAGTAGATATTAAAACAAAGCTTCCTTGGTCCTGGCAAAACTAAAAGGCTCAGTCCAACGGAATATTACTATTTTCGTTCATTCTTCGTTTGTAATGTTCTTCCGGCAGCTAGTATGTACTGCAAAGGGTCACTTATTTTAAGATACGACAGACTTTGAGACACGTGACCTTCCTGATTAACTTTTAGACGTTTTCGATCTGGGATATCTACAGACGCGAAATCTGCATCCATTTCCATCGTTTGATTAAAGAAGCCAATGATGTGCAAATCTTCTTTCCCTTCACTAATCGTAGAGCCTGTCCCATTTAACCCACTCACCGTGATACTCCCTCTGGTTTCGCTTGCTGAGTTTTTCTCTTCCACAAGTTTGAAATTTTGAATACTCAGTGCAGAAGGATTGTCAACAATGGATCTTCCTCGATCCAGTTCTATTACTCTTTGAAAAATCTTGCTTTGGTCAAAAGCTGGATCTTTTACAATCACTTTGTTGTTCATATACTCAAACGGGATATTCATACTTCTCAGCAATACCCCAAGCGGAATGACAAAGGCATCCTGAATCACTTCGGGCTGAGTGTCCATCTGTGCTGAGGTATCGTTCAGTTTATATGTTTTTGCTCCCTTTTGAAACACAATTTCGTTTGACCTCCACCTGATTTTTGCTTCCTGAAGTTTACCGTTGTAATCAACTTTTGCGCCAAGAAGATCGGTAACGGAACGAAGCGGAACCATGAGACGTTTTTCTTCATTAACGTAGGGACCAATCGGTGTGCAGTACAAAACGTCATAATCATTCACTTTGAGCAAAGAGGTTCCAAATATAGCACTCACAAAAACCACAAGAGATAATACGGCCGTTCTATAAAAATATTTTCGTTTCATTTTTCAACCTCCGTGAATTGAGATAGGTTGTGTTAGGTCGCATGTTTGCTTCGGAGCAGTGATAGTTTGTCCTTCTTTAGTTTTAAATAAATTTTCTCCAACTTGCTCTGCATTAGACCACTGCTCCAATAATTCGGACTTGTTTGCAAGAATCTCTCCATCATCTCGAATGTATACGACTTTAAAATTCCATGACAGTCAAACGCTTGCTGGAGCTTGTACCATCTATTCCTGATAAGTACCTCAAACGCGCTCTATTATAATGTATTCGCACTAAATTTATGAATAAGAATAGACCCTACATAATTGCGCAGGAATTGTCGGATGGATACATTCAACTACTGTTATTCTATTGATGAAGGAGGTCATATAGTGAATTTGCTTAAGAGCATGAATGAAGCGATAAGGTATATTGAAGAGAACCTGATTAACGAAATTGATTTTAAAGAGGTAGCAAGGTTGGCTTACTGCTCTGAATTTCATTTTAAAAGAATGTTTTCTTTTCTTGCAGGTGTTACGTTATCAGAATACATCCGCCGCAGACGCCTCACTCTTGCAGCATTCGAGCTTAAAGATAACAAACTAAAGGTTATTGATATCGCGATTAAATACGGGTACAATTCACCAGATTCTTTTACAAGAGCTTTTCAAAATTTACATGGATTAACGCCGTCTGAAGCCAGAATTAATGGCCGTTCACTTAAAGCATATCCACGAATGACCTTCCAGTTATCCATTAAAGGGGGAAGTGAAATGAACTATCGAATTGAAGAAAAAGGGGCATTTTGCATCGTTGGTATCAAGAAAAGAGTTCCCATTATTTTCAACGGAGTCAATCCAGAGATTGCTGCGATGTGGGAAAGTTTAGAGAGTGAAACGATCAATAATCTTAAAAGTATTTCTAATGTCGAGCCTATGGGGTTGCTTAGCGCATCCACAAACTTTTCTGAAGGTAGAATGGAGGAAAAAGGGGAGCTTGATCACTATATTGGCGTTGCAACAACAAAGGAGTGTCCAGATAACCTAACACAACTTGAAGTTGCAGCCTCAACATGGGCAGTATTTGAAGCAATCGGATCATTTCCTGATACTTTACAAGATGTGTGGGGGCGTATTTATTCCGAATGGTTCCCATCCTCAAACTATGAACAAATAGAAGGTCCGGAAATCTTGTGGAATGAGAGTAAAGATATAACCTCACCGACTTTCAAAAGTGAAATATGGATACCCATCTTGAAAAAGTAAAATAATGCGTGTGATCATGAGGTATTTCTTGAGCTGTTTCGGCAGCTCTTTTTACAATTGAGCTCATTTTGTGAAGAAGGTATTTCTTTTAAGGTACAGCCATTTGGCGTGAAAGAAAGGATAATTTATTTCACGAGACTAATGATTTGAATAGAAATAATATCTACTTATTTAGTTGTACTTTTAAAACTTCTAAGTTTGATATAATCCTTATCTTGGAATGTCAAAGAGTCTTATTTTATCTTGCACACTAAATTGTCATAATAACCTTATCTATTATTCTCTCATTGTTACGTATCTACGTACCACATCCGTTATCATCCTTTGCTACACTTTGAATAAAAAGGAGATGATAACTTGGATACCCTACCTAAGATACTAAAGAGCATGGAACATACAAACTCATCTGAAAATACGGCTAAAGAATACGAGAGCTTGGTACAGCAAGAAGATGAACACATAGAGAGACTTAAAACCTGCACAAAGCTCATTTGGGATGCGCTAGCTATCATTTCTCAAAAGGCAAGCGTACTGCACATGGAAACCGTCAAAGAAGCAGCAGAGCATCTTCATATCATGGAACTAGATTTACGAAGAGAACTGTTTAAAGTTCGCTTGAAAAAAAGTATTTTGGCAAACAAAATGAAGCAAACCCAAGCATAGCAGCGGAGGGGACGGAATTGTTCTGAAGAAGCGGAGCGTTCGCCTTTGAACCCGGATTTTAACCGCTAAAATATAATCAAAAAAATCTGAGGGCAACAGCGATCGGAAGAATGATCCGTCCACGTAGCGTCCTTAGTTGCACGTACTGGCTCAATTCACCCAGTAATCAAGCAACTCAAGCTAACCCGACATGACCCTTCACGGTCTGATCGGGTTTTCTCATTTCAATCCCTTCATCCCCGCGCATAAATCTTCACTCTCCCCGCAATCACCCTACGCCCAGATAGTTACACCCACTCCCGACATCATGTATAGTAAAGTTATGGGAAATAAGCATGAACCCGCATATGTTCTTGATCGCTTAAACGTACAATATGAAACATGGCAAAAAAGAGGAGGAACGTGATGATACATCCAACACAGATTCAGGATATGCTGCAAGCCGCGCTGGAGACGGGCGGAGATTTTGCAGAGGTGTTCGTCGAGGACCGCACCAATGGACAATTGGGCATGACTGGGGGCGTCGTGGATACGGCGCTGTCGGGCCGGGATTTTGGGATTGGCATTCGGATCATGAAGGAGCATTTCTCGGTGTATGCCTACACCAGTGATATGAGCGAACAGAGCCTGATCAGACTGGCCAAATCGGCTGCCAAGGCTATTCGTGGAGGTGGAGCACCAGGTGCACACACGATTACACTCCATCCTCATGCCATCCCTAACCAACATCCGATTGCGATCATACCTGATGGTTCACAGAAACGTGCCAAGATTGACATGATGAGACGGGCGCATGAGGCGGCAAGCCAATATAATCCTTCCATCACGCAAACCTCTGTTGGGATCAGCAACTCGATCCAGAACATCTTAATCGCCAATAGCAACGGGCTGCTGGTGGAGGATACCCGTACGTATACACGCATGAGAATAAGCGCGATTGCGACTGATGGGGAGCATAGACAATCCGGGTTCCGTGGACCGGGAGCGTATGCTGGGACTGAATTCCTGGAGAACCTGAACATCGAAGAAAATGCCAGACACGCCGCTCGCATTGCGTCCACGATGGTCAAAGCAGGATATGCGCCTAGCGGCAGGCTGCCTGTTGTAATTGAGAATGGCTTCGGCGGCGTCCTTTTTCACGAGGCGTGTGGACACGGGCTGGAATCTACGGCGGTGGCGCATGGAACTTCCGTGTTTGCCAATAAAATCGGGCAGCAGGTGGCTTCACCGCTCGTCACAGCTATAGATGATGGAACGATTCCAAATGCATGGGGCTCGCTCAATATCGATGATGAAGGAGCGCCGACACAGCGCAACGTACTGATCGAGAACGGTATTTTAAAAGGATATCTAATCGACCGCATGGGCTCGCGCCAGATGGGTGTACCTGCGACGGGATCAGGACGAAGACAATCCTATAAATTCGCGCCTGCATCCCGTATGAACAATACGTTCATTGCGAATGGCGCGTCTACCCGTGAAGAGATCATTGCCAATACGGAGTACGGGATCTATGCCAAATCGCTGGGCGGTGGTTCGGTGAATACCTCGACGAGCGAGTTTAATTTTGCAGTGGAAGAGGCGTACATGATTCGCAACGGTAAAATTGGCGAGCCGGTCAAAGGCGCGACGTTGATCGGCAAAGGGATTGAAACCCTGCAAAATATTGATATGGTCGGCAACAATCTGGATCATGGTCAGGGGATGTGCGGCTCGGTCAGTGGAAGTCTTCCGGTCAACTGCGGACAACCGACGATTCGTGTATCCGAAATGACCGTCGGCGGACGAAAGGGGGAATAGGCGATGAATATTCAGCAATTTCAGGAAGCGTTGTTCGCCAAAGGTCGGGAAATGGGCTATGCGGATATGGAAATCTACTATGTAAATGGACGTTCTACCTCCGTAAAGGTGCTAAAGGGAGAGATTGACCAATATACCATCGTTGAGAATGGCGGACTTTCCTTCCGTGGTGTTATTAACGGGAAAATGGGCTATGCCTCTACGGAGAAGCTGGAACCGGATGTGATCGACTTTTTATTGGAAGAAGCACGCAGTAACGCGGACATATTGGAGAGCGAGGAGCAGGATGAGCTGTTTGAAGGCTCTGAGAGCTATCCTGAGCAGCCTGCCTATGCCGTAGCGTTGGCTGACACAGTTCCTGAAATTCTGATCGAAGCGGCGCTGGAAATGGAACGTACAGCGCTTGCCGCAGATCCACGTATCGTGATGGCTCGGCATTGCTCGGTCAGCATTCGTGAAAATGAGGTCCTGATTGTGAATACTAAAGGACTGAACTGTCATCGTCGCAAAAGTCTGGCGACCGCTTATGTGTATGTGATTGCAGCCGACCATGGCGAAACCGTTACCGGGGGCTGGCATGATTATTCGCTGCGGAGCGTGGAAGAGATCGATATTGTAGATGTGGCGCATAAAGCTGTGAAAGAGGCTGTTTCCAAGCTGGGGGCGCACACGATCCAATCGGATAACTATCCGGTCATTTTTCGTCATGATGCAGCAGCGCAATTGCTGGCTGCGTATACGTCGGTATTTTCAGCAGAATCGGTGGATAAAGGCTTTTCACGCTTGGCTGGGAAGCTGGGTCAGAAGGTGGCAAGCGAACATATCACGCTGATTGATGATCCGCTAATGAAAAACGTTCCGGCAGGCAGCACGTTTGATGCGGAAGGCAGTGCGACACGCCGCAACGAGATCATTAAGGATGGCGAACTGCGGACGTATTTCCATAACCGCAAGACGGCCCGCAAGGCTGGGGTACAGAGTACCTCTCATGCTTCCAAAGGCAGCTATAACGGTAAAATTGGGGTGTCGTATCATAATCTGTACGTGGCTCCAGGCACGTGTACATTGGAGGACATGATTCGCAAGACGGATCGTGGGCTGATGATCGTCGAGCTGCAAGGGCTGCATGCGGGTACCAATACGGCGTCCGGTAATTTTTCGCTGGCTTGTCTGGGATACTGGATTGAGCAGGGGCAGGTGGTCAGAGCGGTCAATCAGATTACCGTATCAGGCAACTTCTTTGACGTCCTACAGCAGGTAGAGGAAGTTGGCAACGATTTGCGTTTTACGGGAAGCTGCACATCTCCTTCGCTCAAGTTGGCTGCACTTTCGATTTCAGGCTCCTAATGACTGGAGTAGCCTGCTTTTTTTCACACTTACGGCCTGTTCCTGACGTTCTGATTGTCTAGCAATGACAGATGCTTGACGCATCGGGGTATGGTAAAGTAGGAGAAAGTCTTTAAAATATGAAAAAAAGGCTTGGTTACAGCACCGCGACAGGGTATTATAGACAATAATATATTCGAAAAAAGGTTCGAATTGAATTTTTATTGGGGGATGTATATGAGATATATAAGCACTAGAGGTCGCGTAGAAGCCAAGGGATTTATTGATACTGTGCTCATGGGGTTAGCTGACGATGGAGGACTAATGGTGCCGGAGCAGATTCCGACCGTGTCGGCAGCTACGCTGGAGCAGTGGGCTACATTGAGCTACAGAGAGCTGCTGCTGGAAGTTTTTGCGCTGTATATCAATGATGAGATTCCTCGTGAGGATTTGGAGCAGCTGGTGAAGCGCAGTTATGCAAGCTTCCGTCATCCGGAAGTTACGCCAGTGAAGAAGATCAACGATTCCCTGTCTATTTTGGAGCTGTTCCATGGGCCTACGTTCGCGTTCAAGGATGTGGCGCTGCAATTTATGGGTGAATTTTATTCCTACGTGTCCAAAAAGCAGAATGAGATCATTCATATTTTGGGTGCAACCTCGGGCGATACGGGAGCAGCAGCCATTCAAGGCGTGCGTGGCAAGGAAGGCATCAAAATCTGTATTTTGCATCCGCATCAAAAGGTGAGCAAGGTACAAGAGCTGCAAATGACGACAGTAGACGATGAGAACGTGCTGAATCTATCAGTAAAAGGGAACTTTGACGATTGTCAAAAAGTAATTAAGGACCTGTTTGCAGATCTGGACTTCAAAGCCAAACATCATCTGCGGGCGATTAATTCGATTAACTTTGTGCGTATTTTGGCGCAGACCGTTTATTACTTCTATGCTTATTTCCGGGCGCAGGAGTCTGCGGGTACGAAGAAGATCAATGTCAGCGTGCCATCCGGCAACTTTGGCAATATCTTTTCCGGCTTTCTTGCGAAGAAAATGGGTCTGCCCATCCACAAGCTGATCATTGCCACGAACGAAAATAACATTTTGGAGCGCTTCGTGAAGACTGGCGAATACCAGCCGGGCGATTTCAAAAGCACATACAGTCCTTCCATGGACATTCAGGTGGCAAGTAATTTCGAAAGATACCTGTACTACTTCCTCGGAGAGGATGCAGCCAAGGTATCTGAATACATGAATAACCTCAAAACAGAGGGACGGATTGTGATCGGTGCAGAGGATTTGAAACGTGTCCAGCAGGATTTTGAAGCGCTGGGTGCTTCGAATGAGCAGTGTCTGGAGCTGATCAAAAAGTACAAAGCTGAATACGATTATTTGCTTGATCCGCATACGGCTTGCGGTATTGCCGCGTATGAGGCGTATAATGGCGCGGACGAAGTCTGTGTGACCTTTGCGACAGCACATCCGGCCAAATTCGATGAGGCGATCCGTCTGGTGGACATTAAGCAAGAGTTCCCGGCGCAAATTGAACAATTGTTCTCCAAGCCGCAACACCAGCAGGTGGTAGAGCATGACGAGGCCGAAATTGTGCGTCAGCTTGAAGCCTTTTATGTGTAACAGAATATTTCCGTAATGGTGAGTTGTTACCTTCTTACGGATGGGAAAGAGGCTGCGTCCTGGGCGCTAGCCTCCTTTTTTATATCCATATTTTCCAGATATGATGTATGTTTTAGTTTCAATTTGTTCACATTATAATGCCACATAGAGTAAGGTGTTAGGGCCTTAGAAATCGTGAAAAAAGCCCGTAAATCAAGGGATTTGGCTTTAGGAATATAACAGGCAGTGGTAGGTTCATAGAGTTATTTAATGAAGGATACAAAAATCTTTTATAGGGAAATTGGATGTATTTATATAAAAAATCATGTATAGTTAACTAAATTTTATGAATACATAAAGTTCCACTCTCGAAGGTGCAGAATAAAAGTCATTCCGTCATTTAACAGAGGGGCTAATTATAAAAGGGGTGTATTAAATAATGACCATGATCCGTCCAGAGCAGAGTCAACAAGCAGCAGCCGAATATGTGCAGTCCGTTTTTGAGAAGGTTATCGCGCGCAATCCTCATGAGAATGAATTCCATCAGGCCGTCAAAGAAATTTTGGATTCGCTAATTCCGGTATTGGCTAAGCATCCTAAGTATATGCAGCAGGGGCTTTTGGAACGGCTGGTGGAGCCAGAACGTGTCATTACCTTCCGTGTACCTTGGGTAGACGATGCAGGCAATGTACAGGTCAACCGTGGCTTCCGCGTACAGTTTAACAGTGCGATTGGTCCTTATAAAGGTGGACTTCGCTTCCATCCATCTGTGTACCTGGGTATCGTCAAATTTTTGGGCTTTGAGCAAATTTTCAAAAATGCGTTGACGGGTCTTCCAATCGGTGGTGGCAAAGGCGGTTCGGATTTTGACCCCAAAGGTAAATCAGATAACGAAGTGATGCGTTTTACACAAAGCTTCATGACGGAGCTGTATAAATATATCGGCCCAGATGCCGACGTTCCGGCAGGGGATATTGGTGTAGGCGGCCGTGAGATCGGATACATGTTCGGGCAATACAAGCGTATTCGCGGAGGACATGAAGGCGGCGTCCTGACAGGTAAAGGGATTCATTACGGAGGCAGTCTCACACGAACAGAAGCGACTGGATACGGTTGTGTGTATTTTGTAAACGAGATGCTGCAAGCTCAAGGTTTGTCCTTTGAAGGACAACGTGTTGTTGTGTCGGGCTCGGGGAACGTATCCATTTATGCGATTGAAAAAGCACAGCAGCTCGGTGCTACAGTCGTGGCATGTAGTGACTCGAATGGTTATATCTATGATCCAGACGGTATTGATCTCAAGCTGGTGAAGCAGCTTAAAGAAGTGAATCGTCTGCGGATTAGCGAGTATACGAAAGAGCGTCCAGGCGCAATCTATACAGAAGGCTGCTCGGGAATCTGGTCAATCCCATGCGACATCGCACTGCCATGTGCGACACAGAATGAAATCGACGAGCAAGCAGCACAGTTGCTGGTAAGTAATGGCGTAAAAGCTATCGGTGAAGGTGCCAATATGCCGTCCTCGCTACAGGCGATTGAAGTATTTTTGGAGAACGGGGTTCTGTTTGGACCAGCCAAAGCTGCCAATGCAGGTGGAGTAGCGGTTTCGGCGCTCGAAATGTCGCAGAACAGCATGCGCCTGTCATGGACCTTTGAGGAAGTGGATGCCAAGCTGCATGATATTATGAAAAATATCTATGCTAACAGCGTGAAGGCGGCTGAGGAATACGGCGTGCCAGGCAATCTGGTGGTCGGAGCGAACATCGCCGGATTTGTGCGTGTGGCTGATGCTATGCTGTCTCACGGAATTATCTAACTCAACGTCACAATTCCTTTTCTCCATTGTACAATGATTGAATAACCTAGCTAATAAAAGCAAAATTGAAGCTGAGCGGCTCCGTGTGAGTCGCTCAGCTTTTATTTGGCATGAGGCACTTTATTTTTCTCAGGGACTTGATTTATTGCTAAAGAGGATGTATATTACTTGATAGATCAATAATTGATGGATCAAAGGTTGGATCACGAGGCCCAGCGATATGCTAAAGGGAGGAGAGATTGATATCACCCAGACACCATCCGAGGCTGATTATATTTTTGATATGCTGCTGCTACTGAACAAGCAGATTAGCTCCAAGTTCGAGCGGTGTGCAGGAGTCAGCGCATCCAGATTGCAGCTATTATGCAAGCTGTATCAAGTGGAGGAGATTAGTCAAACGCTGCTGCAAAAAGAGGTTGGCATTGACGCTGCAGCCGTTACGCGTCATTTGAAGCAACTGGAAGCGACAGGAATGGTCACACGACGCACGAAGCCAGAGGACAACAGGGTTACCTTGGTAAGCCTAACCGATTATGGGCGTGCGCGTATTGTCATCTTTAAGCAGGAGCGCTCGCAGTTTGTAGCTCAGCTGCTACAGAGCTTCGACGAGACCCAGCGGCAGCAGCTAGCTGATATGCTGCAAGTGATGAATAGTCATATATCCAGTATGGACTGACAACATTGTAATTTTACATTTACCCACAGAGGAACAAAGGAGAGATTGGAATGAGTAATACGAATACATCCAATATTGTAAAAACGAATGATTTTAAAGAAATCGCATTGGGACGCCGTTCGGTAAAAGTATACGATCCGTCCGTGAAGATCAGCCGCGAGGAAATGACTGAGATTTTGACGGAAGCTACACGTGCACCATCATCCATTAATCTGCAACCTTGGCGTTTCCTTGTGATTGACAGCCCGGAAGGTAAAGCAACCCTGGCACCATTGGCTCGTTTCAACCAACGTCAAGTGGAGACCTCTTCGGCCGTGATCGCTGTGTTTGGGGATCTGAACAACTTTGATAATTTCGAACAAATCTTCGGAGAAGCTGTAGAACTGGGCTATATGCCACAAGACATTAAAGAAATGCAACAGGAAAAAGTAACAGCCCATTTTGCTGCCCTTGATCCCGTTGTGAACAGAGAAACGGTCCTGATCGACGGTGGTTTGGTATCTATGCAGCTTATGCTGGTGGCACGCGCTCATGGCTACGATACCAACGCTATCGGTGGTTATGAAAAGGATCAAATTGCCGAGGCCTTTGGTATGGACAAAGATCGTTATGTTCCTGTTATGCTCATTTCGATGGGTAAAGGAATCAACGAGGGGCACCCGTCCACACGTTTGCCGATTGATCAAATTGCACAGTGGAAATAAGTTAAGTTATATCTATACGCGACATAAAAAAACAGGCGGAGCAAAGGACATCCTTTGCTCCGCCTGTTTTTATTTGCACGATGTAACGCTGATTCGGAAATTGATGACGTCCTTTAGTCTTAGGGTGATCCTTGACCTATATTCGCTCCCGACGTCTGTCCATAGTCAGCAGTGTCATTCTGAGGTGGATGATCGCGCTTGGGCCATATAATCTGGTGAGAAGTATGGCTAAGCTCCTCATAAAATAACGGTGCTTTCTTGAACAGGCGTATGACCAGATGGAGAAAGAACCATCCGTTCAACACCAATAGCACAAGACCGATCAGCACACTTACCCAAGGGGACACTTGAGACCGCAGCACAGGTCCACCCAGTACGTAATTCAGTCCAAAATACAACCAGTACAAGAGACTGTAGCGCTTGATGAGCTCCCACAGGGAAACTCGTTTTCCTCTCCCTGTAAGATGAATACGTACCAGCCATTTCCCTGGAGTCCGTCCATTCGTCAGGTAAGGAACCACCATAAAGTATATCCCGCTGGAAATCCAGAAAGCAGCAGATACATGCAGGGACTCCATCATGCCGAGTAACCCTGTCCAAAGGATAGAATCCACTAAGAAGGCTACTCCTCGTCTCGTATAGGACACCCGTTTGGTTGTAATGTCCACATGCTTGTCCAGATGCTCCAAGCGGGGAAGAAAGCGTGAAAACCATTCGCCGAGCAGAAAGCCCAGCATACCGCCCAAAGTATTGGCCATCAGATCGTCCACGTCAAATACACGATACGCATGGTCAAAAAATCCATACAATCCTGTCAGCTGTGTCACCTCAAAGAAGAGAGACAAGGCGAAGGACAGAATCAGACACCAGCCCCATCGTGCACGGAAGTAATAACGTAAGAACATACCGAAAGGCATGGTCATCATTACGTTAAAAACCACTTGCAGAAAAGCACGCTCCTTCAGCAGATGCAAATAACTGGAAGGATGAGCAGGTGAAACGGATGTTTCTCTTATGATGTCTTGCACGAACTGCAAGGGCATCCACTGCAAAGCTCCCCCGGCCAAAGCAGCATTATGACGCGATGCCGGAAGCGGTAGTATGACTAAAAAGAAGGTGTTCATCAAGTATAAAAGCATCAAGTAAAGCAGCCACGCTCTAGCCTTGTGAATATAGCCATGTCTGCGATATTGCACGATAAGGAACGGAAGTGTAAACAATAACGCAGCAACAGGGAAGGCCAGAAAAGCATATGAAACGGGAAACAGATAAGATTGAATCATGAGCTGTTTAAGCCTGCTTTCTCCGGAACTTCACCAAAGACCAGATGACCAAAAATGCCATGAAAGCCACGCATACGCTGATGCTAATCCGATTTTGCGGGTCAATCAAGAACAGGAAGGCAATGACCCATAGGCATCCGACCGTAACCGCCGTCACATAAGGGAATCCCCATATCTTGAAGGTAGGCTCCACTGGATAAGATTTGCGCAGTTTCAATTGGGACAGGCAGATGCAGCTCCAGACGAGCAGCACGACAAAGCCAGGTACAGCCATTAAAATACGGAACAGCCCGTCCTGAGCGACGTATGCGACCATGGAGCCAACAATCAGGATGACCGCGCACAGTTTGAGACTGTTCACCGGAACTCCATTTGAAGACAGGCGAGCGAGTGACTTGGGACCTTCTCCATTAATCGCCAGCGAATGGAGCATGCGTGTAGCCCCGTAAATTCCCGAATTGGCGGCTGACAGTACAGCAGTGATCAGAATAAAGTTCATGACATGAGCTGAGCCTTGAAGCCCTACAGAAGACAATACCTGTACAAACGGGCTGGTACTTGCATCCAGTTGGTTCCAGGGAATCAAGCCACAAATAATGAGAATAGGCAGCGTATAGAACAAAACAACGCGAAGAATAAAGCTTTTAACCACTTTAGGCAGTACCTTTTCTGGATTTTCAGTCTCCGTCAACGTCAATCCGATCAGCTCAGAACCTCCGTAAGAAAAGGTAACGACCAGCAATGCCGAAAAGATTGCCAGCCAGCCATTGGGGAAAAACCCGCCGTGCTGAGCGTAGTTGCTTAAATAAGGTGGAGTTTCAGTGGGGATAATCCCAAACAGTATACAGCCACCCAAGGCAATGAAGATAATAATCATGGCAATTTTAATGCCTGCCAGCCAAAACTCCAGCTCCCCTAAACCGCCGACACTCAGCATGTTGACGACAATAATGAAAGCCGCACTCGCTAAACTGAGGAGCCATAGAGGGACATCTGGCAGCCAATATTGCAGGAAGCTTCCCGCGGCAATGACCTCAATGACACAAACAGCCAGCCACATGAAGCAATACAACCAGCCGATAATAAAAGAAAGTCGTTCTCCAAAAGCCTTGCGAATAAAATCCTTCATATTCATGTTGGGGTAGACGGTAGCCATCTCGGCAATCGCACCCATAACGACCAAGAGCAGCAGTCCTGCGAAGACATAGGATAAAATAACTCCAGGTCCTGCCAAGCTAATCGTTTCGGTGCTACCCTTAAAAATACCCGTCCCGATGACTCCACCCATAGCCATAAAGGTAATATGCCGTGGTCGAAGCTTTTTGTGTAAAGTTGCTTCATTTGATTTCAATATGAAATCCTCCTTCATCATAGTGTACAGCTTCAGCATAGCCCAAGCAGGGTTACTTCAATTAGACTTATACTACATGAAAATATCCAATTAGGAAATGAAAGAAATAGGATCTGGTAGGGAGATTAAAATAGATAGAGGAAAAAATGTAGAAACAGAGGCAGAATGATATTGTTGACGATTGTTGTAATATCGATATCATTCTGTCTTTATGTTATATTCACCTTGTTTCGCGCGGGAATAATTGTTTCATGGTAGCCAAAGTAAAGGATGATATATAATGAGGTTGGTTTGGAAAAAAGTATGAATTTATGAAGCGGAGGCTTTGATACGTGAAGCAGGATCGGCAAAAGCAGACAGATTCTCAATCCGGGATGAGCAAGGGGCATGAAGCTGATGAACTGAACAAGCTGCTGTCCGTATGGCTTCATTCGTCGATCCGTGTCATGGATGTCCGGCACATTCGATTGGAAGCGGAAGAGCTGGTTCAATTATATCGTCTCCCAGCGCATGCTTTTGTGTTTATGCTACAGGGTAGCGTGCGCTTGGCTGATGATTGGAAGGATGCATCCCATTCAGGCTATGTACTGCATGGCAGCAAAGGTTTTGACCTGAATATCAAGCCTTCATCATGCGGGATCGAATATATTCTTGTACTATATAAAGCAACTTCTTTATCAGGACGCACAGTTTATCATCAACCTTCGGCAGCCTATGGTTTCATACCGCCCTATCCGGCTATACTATATCAAAAGCTGCAGCTACTGGCGAACACATGGCAGGATCAAGAGGCGTTATCCAAAGTTCAGGCGCAGGGTCGGTTCTATGATTTTGCATATGAATGTATGCGCCAATCGCAGGAACCGCAGGCTCGGACCTCCACGCGGGATGTCGTGGCACAGGCAATTCGATTTATGCAGGCTCATTATGCGGAGTCCATCACGCTGGAACGTTTGGCCGGATTATTGGAATGTAGTCCGCGACACCTGACCCGGTTATTTAAAAAACAAACGGATAGTAGCCCGATTACGTACTTGATTCAATTACGGATGGACAAGGCGAAGGAGCTTTTGCGGAAGACGGATGCTACTTTGCAGGATATTGCTGCGAGTGTGGGGTATTCAGATGTCTATTTCTTTAGCCGGGCATTCAAAAAATATACTGGCGTATCCCCGGTTCATTATCGGGACAGCTTATATTCATCTGCTTTTGTTAGTGATATGCGTCTGGATAATCCATCAAGCCTGTCTGAATGTTCCATTGATTCAACAGGTGGTGCCCTGCATACTGGTATTGAGGATAATAATCATTATCAAAACCATGACGAAGGGATTTTACAAATGAATAGAAACACAAAGCATTCCATGGCATTTATTGTATTGCTTAGTTTTACCTTGCTGCTGAGCGCGTGCTCAGGCACATCCAGTCCTACGGCAACCGATGGCGCTTCGCAAGGGAACAATAATACATCAGCAGAACCAGCATCACAGGAAAGGGTACTGAAGGATGCACTTGGGCATGAGGTGAAGGTTCCGGCTCAGCCTCAGCGTGTGCTCGCTTCTTATCTGGAGGATCATCTGGTGGCGTTGGATGTTAAACCGGTAGCCCAATGGTCGGTGGGTAAAAATTCAGTTCAAGCTTACCTGCAAAAAGAACTGAAAGATGTTCCTGCCATCGCTTCAGATCTTCCGTTCGAGGCGGTTCTGAATTTCAAGCCTGACTTGATCATTATGGACAGTGCGAGCATGGTGGAAGGCGACAAATATGATCAATACTCCAAAATTGCTCCAACCTATGTTGTAGGCAGTAATATGAATAATGATTGGCGCCAAGAGCTGCTGACCGTGGGTGAGGTGCTGAATAAGAGCAGTGAAGCGAAGCAGGCATTAAGCAATTACGACAAAAAAGCAGCAGAGGCGAAAGCCAAGCTAAGTCAGACGGTAGGACAAAAAACGGCTGCGGCATTGTGGGTAACGGATAAAAACGTATATGTGGTGAACCAGAATTTATCCAGCGGTGATGTATTGTACAAGGATTTGGGATTCAAGATTCCACAGGTCGTACAGGAAATTTCCAAAACAGCCAAGGCGAACTGGAGCAACTTATCGCTGGAAAAATTGGCTGAGCTGAACGCTGATTATATCTTTATCGTGAACAGCAAAAATGTGAGCAAGGATGAGATTATTAAAGATCCAGTCTGGGCAGGAATTCCGGCAGTCAGAGAAGGCCATGTATACGACTTTGGCAAGGATTCCAGCTGGCTGTATACAGGTACAATCGCAAACAGTCAAATGATTGACGATGTTCTGAAAAATGTAATGAAATAATGTAACTCAATAATCTAGCCATTATAATAAAAACAGCGCTTTTCTCACTTAACGGCAGAAGCCACAGTAGGAGAGCGCTGTTTTGTCTTTTCATTTACATGGACGTTTGCCGTGCAACCTGGTTTTATAATAAAAGATGCCTGCACAGGGCAGACATCTGTTTTTTTCGATATTAGGCTTTCGGAGATACCAGGATTTTAACCTGATTTTTTTCTTTCAGGAGACCTTCAAAACCTTGCTCGATTACTTCTTCGAGCTTAATACGTTTGGTCACAAGCTTGTCAGCAGGGAAATACCCTTTTTCCATCAAGCTGATGACAGCCGGGAATACATCACGGTAGCCGATAATACCAGTCAGATTGCGTTCCTTCATAACGATATTGTTCGGTTTGATTGGAGCTTCTTTTTCAAAAATGCTGACGATCATGATTTGTCCGCTAATTTTAGTGGATTCAATCGCTTGAGTCAGCACAGGAGGTACTCCAGTGACTTCATAGGCTACATCTACGCCACCGTTGGTCCGTTTGTGCAGTTCTTCCACAACATCATAAGTTTTAGGATCAAGCACAATAGCACCCAGCTCTTCAGCTTTAGCTTTACGCTCCTCGGAAAGCTCTACTGCATAAATCTCAGATGCGCCCGAAGCTTTCAACGCTTCAATAACCAGCAATCCGATAGGACCAGCGCCAAACACGACAGCTTTGTCGCCGACTTTCAGTTGGCTTTGACGTACAGCGTACAAAGCAACGGCCGAAGGCTCTACCAAAGCGCCTTGCTCGAAGGATACGCTTTCTGGAATTTTGTGAACCATGTGCTCGTCAGCTGCGACATATTCAGAAAATCCACCGCCGCCGCCTGCCAAACCGAGGAAGCCCATTTTATCGCAAAGGTTATATTTGCCTTGTCTACATGCATCACATTCTCCACATGCAAAAACCGGTTCTACGACTACACGGTCGCCAACCTGAATTTTAGTTACACCTTCACCGATTTCAACGACTTGTCCAGAAAATTCATGTCCCATCACAATCGGAGCTTTTTCGCCAGTCAGTGGATGCTGAGCGTTTTCAGGAATGAAGATCGGTCCTGCTACATATTCGTGAAGATCACTTCCGCAAATGCCACACCATTCTACTTTGATTTTTACTTTTCCTGGAAGAGCAGCGGGTTGCTCAATGTTTTCCAAACGTAAATCTTTTACTCCATGCCATCTCAATGCTTGCATGTCTTGTCATCTCCTTGATGAATATATGATCATTGCTGCTATAAAAGTGAATGAATAAGGAAACGTTTCCGAAAAATAATATGTCACAATTTTTACACATTGTCAAACCAAATTAATGCAAAAAGCACTTGATTTTTTTGTGAATATAATCACTTGTGACTATGGCGCTATATTTGACTTGTTGCTCTGTACAAAAGAGTTTTTATGAATTATTCAGGTGAGGAAGAGACTAGAAGAAAACGAATTCAATTTTTAGAGACTCATTCTGTGGTATAATATCTATATTAGAGAGTTTATGTGCATAGAGAGAAAACGATTCCGAGCGTGAAAGGATTTTGGGTGTGTCAGAGCAAAAGAAAGTAACCATAGAGGATGTAGCCAAGCGGGCAGGGGTCGGTATTGCGACTGTCTCCAGGGCTATTAACGATAGCGAGGGTATCAGCCCCAAGACGAAGGCATTTATTTTGCAAGTGATTGAAGAAATGGGCTTTACGCCTAACACTTCAGCTCAGAGTCTAAAGGTGCGGCAGACACGCCAAATTGCGCTGGCTGTACCAGATATCCGGAACGCCATCATTCCAGAGATTGCTTGGTCCGTAGAACAGGCTGCCAAGCAGCACGGTTATCGTGTCGTGCAGATCAATACGGCCGGGAATGCCAGAATGGAGCTTGAAACGGTGCGTGAGGTTAAGAAGCTGCATGTAGACGGGCTCATCATTATGCCGCTGGCGTATCCCAAAATGTTGGTTGATCTGATTAACAAAGCGAACGTTCCCGTGTCTATTATTAACTATGGCAAGAAGCTGGGTGAAGACGTCAAAGCGGATATCGTCAGTCTGGCCCGGCAAGAGGGAAGACTTGTGATGGAGCATTTGCTTAAAATCGGAAGAACGAGAATTGCTTATGCAGGTGCGGCGAAGGACAAAATCGAAGAGAGATACTTTGCTTATGAGCAGTCTCTCCAGCATGTGGACCCTTCACTGGTGTATTTTGGCGATGACTTTTCCTTCGAGACCGGGCTACGGGCAGCCGATTATTTTTACAGCTTGAAAAATATGCCGGATGCGATTTATGCAGTTAATGATATGGTGGCCATAGGAATCGTAAACCGCTTTAAGGATTTGGGTGTAAAAGTACCGCAAGAGGTTGCAGTGGTCGGTATTGATAACAATTTGTGGGCTACGGTAACGACCCCGCAGATCAGCTCAGTTTCTATCATGGGGGAAGAGGTGGCACGCCTGGCTGCGGAACTGCTGCTTAAGCGAATTCAGGAACAGACCGTGGGGGATTATGAGCGTATACAGTTTGAGCCTCGCCTGATTGTCAGGGAATCCAGCTTCTCCGTGATCCGTAAGCCTACGGTTGGACATGACGAGTAAAGTAAGTCTAGCTCTGAACCCTATTCCGTTATAACCATGGATGAATGGCTGCAGGCGTAATAGATATGGATAGGAGAGTGGATTCATGTCAAAAGGTAGCGTGTTCGTTTCTGGAGCTTGTACTACATTATTGCTGGCTGTAATCCTAGGATGTACTCCCCATGCTGACCCTGCGTCGCCGTCTGGAGCAAGCAATGAGGAGCCCAAGCAAAGTGCGGCCAGTGCAACCAGTACGCAGCATACCCAGCAAAGTAAAGAGGAACTTGTACTGTCCTTTTATAAGGATTCATCCCTCAGTGATGAAGCAAAAGTACGTCATATTACGGACCATTTGGCAGGTATCCATTGGGGGAAGATGAACGAAATTAGTGAACATCAAAGCATGGAAATCATTGATTATCTCTATAAACAGCGCGCTTTGGTTCCTTCGGAAAGTTTCCCGAATGTGATCAAGGGCACTGCTGGCTTGGATGGAGCGCTAACTGAAGAATACGATAATCTTATGGAAGATTTGTTTACAAGGGACAAAACTACGATGATCCGAGCATTGGCAGATATGGACAAAACCAACCGCGTACAAGGTATAGGGGGCATCGGGTATGCTCTCAGCTATAGAGACCCGAAGGAAGTCAAGAAAGAGATTCAACAATGGCAGGCAGGACAACAGCTTACTACGGCAGAGAAGGATGTTATTCGTGCTCTGTTCGCCAAGCTGGATAATCCGTACTGATGCTGAATGAGCGATGAGCTTTGCCTAGAAGTATATAAAATGAAAAGCTGCTTCTCTACCCGAGGCAGCTTTTTTGTGCTGTTTGTACATCCTGCGATTATGATTGGAGGTGATCCTGATCTACACGCAAGCGCTTGATGTCACGAATTGGAGGGAGGCCGAACAAGCGAGCGTATTCACGACTGAATTGAGAGGGACTTTCGTAGCCTACCTGAAAACCGACATCTGCCGCATCTGCTGATTCAGATAACAACAGGCGACGGGCCTCTTGCAGACGTAATTGTTTTTGATATTGCATTGGGCTCATAGCTGTAACCTCTTTAAAATGACGATGTAGCGACGAAGGACTCATATTAGCCAGTTGGGACAATTCCTCAATTCGCAACGGCTTATCATAATCTTGTTTAATTCGCTTTATGACTTCTGCGATCCGGTTTGAATGGCTACCAGTCATGACCAGTTGTTTTAAGGACTCTCCCTGCTTCCCCTGTAAAATCCTATACAATATCTCACGTATAACTAATGGAGCCAACACCGGAATATCCTGCGGTCTTTCCAAAAGACGTACGAGCCTTACCACGGCATCCAGCAGTAGGGAGTTGGTCTGGCTTACATACAAGCCTCGTCTGGAATCAGGTATTGAGGTAGTAGGAAAAGTAGACTCCTTGATGAGATCCAAAACCTGATACGGATCAAAATTGAGCCGGAAGCACAAATACGGGGCTTCTGCTGAGGCTTGTATCACCTGCCCGGAAATTGGTAAATCCACCGAAACCACAAGGTAGTCGGATGTGCCGTAATAGTAACTTTCCTCTGCGAGTATCACGACTTTTTTTCCCTGAGCCACAATGCATAAGGCGGGTTCATGGACCTGATAAATTGGAACGGTGGTAGTCGAACTTCGGACGAAGTGAAGTGAAGGGATATCTGTAGCGTGAACTCCGTCGTGACTTGTAAATTGTTCTATGAGAATGGGCAATTCGGCTTGTTTTTTCATCGTGAAATCCTCTATATTAGTTGCCTCCATCATGACACATCCCTTCTAATGAACCTCTGGAGGATTAGGCAATAATTTGCTCTGATTCTTCTACCATCTCCAATCACCATCGTCTCATAATAAAGATGTAGAAACAATGCTCAATAAACATGTGAAAAGGAAAACAGCATTCTACTTCAATAATTTCTTAACTAAAGGAGGAATAAGCATGTTAGATATTAAAGGGAAAGTTGCAGCTATTACAGGAGCAAGCAGTGGAATCGGTGAAGCTACTGCTCGTTTACTTGCTCAACATGGGGCTCATGTTGTATTAGGAGCCAGACGCACAGAACGACTGGAGGCTCTTACCTCCGAAATTCGTTCAAAAGGGGGATCGGCTGATTATATGCAACTGGATGTGACCCAAAGGGAGCAGATGGAAGCGTTCATTAAGTACGCTGAAAAACGGTTTGGACGTGTGGATGTCATTGTGAACAATGCAGGAGTGATGCCTCTTTCAAAATTGGAAGCCCTGAAAGTAGAAGAATGGGACCGCATGATTGATGTTAATATACGAGGCGTTCTGCATGGGATCGCGGCAGGGCTTCCCATCATGAAAAAACAAGGATTTGGTCAGTTTATCAATATTGCTTCTATTGGCGCGTATAGTGTAACGCCGACTGCAGCAGTATACTGCGCAACGAAGTATGCAGTTCGGGCGATTTCTGAGGGGTTGCGTATGGAGGTTGGTGGGGATATTCGTGTAACGCTGGTATCACCGGGAGTAACCGAATCCGAGCTTGCCGACAGTATTTCAGATGAAGAGGCTCGGCAGGGAATGAAAGAATACCGCCGTATTTCGATTTCGCCGGATGCCATTGCTCGTTCCATTGTGTATGCCATGGAGCAGCCTGCGGATGTAGATGTGAATGAAATCATTGTCAGACCCACGGCAAGCACAAATTAACTCCATGCAATAAAATCCGTGGTTCCATCTCTGCATTCAGATTGTTTTGTCCCCTATCCTTCTTTGCCGATGGGGGATTATTTTTATTATAAGATGAGGAAGACCATTATTCACACTATAGAGTCCAAAAAAGATGCGACTTTAACATAATCGGGTTTACTTTTACCAATGTTTGTGTTAAGTTAATTTCGACAAACATCGAAATTAAGACTGGAACCGAAGGGAGACGAACAGGGTGAAAGAGACAACAGAGATGCAGCAAGCTGTAAAAATATATAAAGCACTTGGAGAACCGACTCGTCTCAAGATAGCACTTCTGCTAAAAGAGGAAAGTGATCAATGCTGCTCTGTACTGGGCGAGAAGCTGAACAGTGTAGCGATTTCAACGCTATCACACCATTTGAAGCAAATGGCAGAATCGGGACTGCTCACATACCGCAAAGAGGGGACGTTTATTTATTACAGCTTGGATGTGGAAGCAGCACAGAAATATGCCCCGTTCCTGTTGACATAATTTTTTTTAGTCTTAATTTCGATATTTGTAAAAATACAAAAATATAAAAAAACTAAAGAAAAGAGGCGTTTTTTAAAATGCAGAGCACGTGGAAGGTGTACATTTTGGCCATTGTCAGTTTTTTGGTAGGTACATCTGAGTACATTATCTCAGGTATTTTGGATCAGATTGCGACAACCATGGGGATTACGGTGTCCGCAGCGGGCCAGTTGATTACCGTCTTTTCTCTTGCTTACGCGATAGGCACGCCGATTCTGATGGCAGTAACCGCTAAATGGGACAGACGCAACCTGCTCTTGAGTTCCTTAGGATTATTTGCAGTAGCCAATATGCTCTCCTTTGTCTTGCCAGGTTTTGGGATGTTTATTGCCGCACGTATTCTGATGGCCCTCGGGGCGGGGATGGTCGTGGTTACTGCACTGAGCATTGCTGCAAAAATAGCCCCAGTTGGCAAGCAGGCCAGTTCTATTGCTACAGTCACTATGGGTTTTACAGCCTCGCTGATTATAGGGGTGCCGCTTGGGAGAATGATCTCTTCTGCATATGGCTGGAAAACCGTATTTCTCGGCATCGCTTTATCGGGGATTATTGCCTTGATCGTTATCGCTATGACAATCCCTCGCTTGAAAGGAGATCAACCGATCCCTTTACTGCAGCAGTTTGCACTTCTGAAAAAGCCTGAAGTTGCCTTGGGATTAGGCATTACCTTTTTTTGGCTAGGAGGTTATTCACTCGCGTATACTTACATCTCACCGTACTTGCTGAATGTATCAGGTGTAGGAGAGGATATGCTAAGCTCAGTATTACTCGCCTTCGGAATTGCCAGTCTAATCGGGTCAAAAATTGGTGGATACAGTGCGGATAAAAAGGGTATACCCTTTACATTATTAGGGGGCATGATGTTGCACGGTATTTCCTTACTCTTACTTCCTTTTGCCGCTCATTCTTTGATGGCAGTATTTGCTTTATTGATTCTATGGTCGTTCGCAGCCTGGACAACCGGACCTACTCAACAATATAACTTGGTCACTCTCGTACCGGAATCTTCCGGTGTGATGCTGAGTCTCAACCAGTCTACCATGCAGCTTGCTATGGCAGCGGGAGCCGGAATTGGCGGTGTAGTTGTTGGTCAGGTTTCGCTGGCCTCCATCCCTTGGTTTGGAGCAGCTGGTGTCGCTATCGCCATGGTAGCTGTATATCTACTTTCACGAAGATCTTCGGTTCACACGGAATTGGGTGTGACAGAATAAAGAATTATAGAAAAACGAGCTCAGCGGTAGATGGCATCGCTGGGCTTGTTTGTTTTGAGTGAGCACTCATATGCTCTCTGACAGCAGGAGGGTCTATTCAAACGCAATATCAGTAATTTTGCCGCCTTCTTTAAAACCGATATTTTTATAAACTTGATTGGAAACTGAATTTTTTACATCTGCGTAAAGCATGGGGGTTAGCTGCTCATTTTTCAAAATGGAACATAACCCCGATACTATTGCGCTGGCAAAACCGTTTTTTCGCCAGGTAGGGGGAGTATAAACAGCATTAATACGGCCATGCCTCGGAGAACGATGAGCAATGTTAGCCATGGACACGGGCATACTATTTACAATCCAAAGATATAAATTCCCTGTCTCAATCGCTGCCTTCGCAGCTGATATTTGACTAGTCGGATCAACTGAACGGTCTAAAGCATCTTTTGAAAAACCAGCTAGAAGCTGGGCAACTACCTGTACGTCCTCTGAAGTGGCTTGTCGTATGATCCCCTCAACGCCAGAAGGTTTGTTGTACTCAGGACAGAAATAAGATTCCATAACCATATGAGTATGTACCTGAGCAGTATGCCGCTCGGCGTAAGCATGTGCGAAATTCTCGGCTGTTTCGACATCACCACATACACCTGATAGGTTGGTTCCTTCTAAATAATGTAAGAGTTCTTCGATATAGGTTAACTTATGGTTGCCGATGATTTGCTGCGAAATCCATAGCCAAGCCTTATGTCCGGGTGATTGAGCGAAAATCATATTTCCATCAGACGTTTTAAGGCATGTTGATTCTTCTGACTCACATATTCGATGAAGCAAATTATATCGAACCTCATCAATCAAAAATGGATTGTGATTTAATAGATCATCGAATGGGACTAGCTGCTCAATCATGGCTTTGCCTCCCTAAAAAATGAGGTTTGATCTAATGTACTTGTATATGCTATGAAAATAAACTGCTACGAAGAGCTGTTGTTATATCTACTAGGATTTAAACTTCCGCGCTATAAGCTTCTTATTCTTTTGTCGCCAAATCCATCTTTCGATAAAGTTTTTTTCTTTTCTTTCCTGAAGCGTTTCCTTCATCCCTTTAATGAGAAATTCGGATCTTCGCTTGTCGTTCCTGCTAATTTCACGTAGTTCCTCAATAAATTTATCGTCCATGTCTGCATCTCCGTTAGTTCAGGATTTTCCAAATTACTAAGATAAATTATACAGAACGTATGTTCCTTTTTCAAGTCTGCGTCTACTCTATTCAACACATAACCATTTTTAGATGAATGCTGTGAGGCCCGCGCCAATTGAATAGGGAAGCATATGCTAAAGTTGAAAGGAGGAATTTACAACATGACTAATAAAGCATACGTATCTCAAACGTATCCACGCCTTACAGTCTACAATGAAGAAAATTTTCGGGGTTCTAGCAGAGTATTCAGAGGAAACCTAGGTATCCGCAACACCGATAATATTCTCGACGGCATCGAAAGTCTGCGTTTCTTTTCTACCAGCAGCAATGCTACACTTGTACTCTTTACTGGCACGCGGTTTAGAGGTAACTTCCGTGTGTATAGAGGCAATCGCAGCATCGCCGACCTGGATGATCTGATTCGCGGGAATGATGTGGAATCTATTATCTCTACCAATCAACGTTTGACGTTGCAGCAAATCCGTAATATCCGCAGTACTGGCAGACTGCCATCCGGCTATCGGATCATCTAACGGTCTTTAGTTTATAAATACGCTATTTTACTAGACTGTTTCAGAAGCTTGCAGGTTTGGGGCTTCTGGAACGGTTTTTGTATGATGGAACTGGAAAATATGAGTAATACTTTAAAAGTAAAACAAAATCATGGACAAGTCAACGATGTACACTCATGTCGGCGATGAAAACAATCGCATTTTACTTATAATGTGAAATAATACATTTTAAGCGTATGGCATACTTCTTTAAAATGAAATTTAAATTTTAAATATAGTATGGAATGAAGGGAAGGCTTGTCTATGAATTGGTTTAAAAAGTTTCCTGTTTTTCAATAGCTTCGTTAACATAAAAAGCAATTTCACAGACCATATGTGCAAGAATGAGGACGAAACAAATACAGCCTCTTGATAGAATGAGAAACATCACCTATTAGGAGGCTATATTTATGAACAAAATCCAGCAATTTCATGCACTTCATACTTCAAAGGAACCTTTATTTTTGGGGAATGCTTGGGATTTGCTATCTGCCGTGGCTCTGGAGAAGGCAGGCTTTAAGGCGATAGGTACAACGAGTTGGGGGATTGCCAATACACTTGGGTTTGCAGATGGAGAGCTTATTGATTTTGACCAGCATATAAGCATCATTCGCACTATTGCAGAGCATGTTCAAGTTCCTGTGTCGGCAGATATTGAAGCAGGATATGGGGAGGATGCGGCAACGATTGTCGAGCATGTATTAAGGACAGCCGATGTCGGAGTGGCGGGGATTAATATTGAGGATTCATTAAAACAGCAAAAGGGACTTCGAGAAGTGAGGGCGCACAGTGACCTGCTGTCCAAAATAAGAGCTGCCTTGGATGTTCATGGGTTTAAAGAGTTTTTTATAAATGCAAGAACAGATACATTTTTGCAGATGGAGACTCCACTTTCGGAGACCATAGAAAGGGCCAAAGCGTATGTGGATAGTGGTGCGGATGGAATTTTTGTTCCAGGTTAAAAGAGTGATGAAGAGATCAGAGAGGTTGTATTTCATATACATGCTCCGCTTAATGTTTTATCTTTGCCAGGTCTGACGAATGTCCGCCAGCTTCAGCAGTTAGGAGTCAAACGGTTTAGCTTTGGAAATGCGTTTTCTGATAAGATAATAGTTGCTTTGCAAAAGAATGCGGAACAGTTGATCAACCTTCAAGATACTTCAGATTTATATGAGGATTTTGCAAAAATCCCATAAGTGACTTCCAATGAACAATATATAGATCGAAATGGTTTAGTTCGTCTATATATTGCACTTCGGAGCGACTGGAATCGAATTTTACAAAATCCTGAACTATATGAGTATGAACTAGAGAAAGGACGGATTCTTTGATCATGGCTAAACCTAGTCTTTCTTTTGAAGAAATGTGGGAGAAAATTATAGCATGTGATCGTAAATATGACGGGGTGTTTTTTACCGCTGTGAAAACAACCCGTATATATTGCCGACCTTCCTGTCGATCCCGAAAGCCGAAAAAAATCAATGTCGAGTTTTACTTTGATGTGGACACCGTGGAAAAAGCGGGTTTTCGCGCTTGCAAAAGATGCCAGCCTCATACAGATCATTCGCCGTATATCAGGCTTGTCCAGAATGTGATAGCTTTTTTAATCAATCATTATAAAGAAAAACTAGTATTGCAGGATATTGCGGATCATGTTGGAATAAGCACTTTTTATTTGGATCGGATCTTTAAACAAGAAACCTCGGAATCCCCGCGTATGTATTTGGAAAAAATAAGAGTAGATAAGGCAGCTTATCTTCTTAAAAATACAGATCTTACGAATCTTGAAATTTGCTATGAGACAGGCTTCCAAAGTCCCTCCAATTTCTATAAGTCGTTTCGCAGCTTGAACCAATGTTCTCCTAGTGAGTATAGAAATTTGAATAAGGATTAGAAAAGGAAGGTGGATATCCTTAATGAGCAAGTTATACGTATTAAATTATGTATCGCCGATTGGAAAGATAGAGATACGGGGCACCAATGAGGCTGTCTATTCCATTATGTTCTCTAATCGGAATGAGCCTTTAACGATGCTTACAGAAGAAGCTCCAATCCAAGTATTAGAGGAATGCGCCAGCCAGCTTGACGAGTATTTTAAAGGTGAGCGCTTTGAATTTTCGTTTCCTTATGCTTTTGAAGGTACGGACTTCCAGCAAAAAGTATGGAATGCGCTGGTGACCGTGGGTTACGGTACAACGACAGCTTATAAAGATATTGCTCTCGCTATTGGAAACGAAAAAGCAATCCGAGCCGTTGGCAGTGCGAACGGCAAAAATAAGCTGAGCATTGTGATTCCATGTCACCGAATTGTCGGATCAAATCAGAAACTAACTGGTTATGCAGGGGGCCTATGGAGAAAAGAATGGTTGCTCCAGCATGAGAAGCGTTGTCTGAGATCATAAGGAGGGTTCATGGATGAGAGAGACATATTTAAAAGAGTTTAAGCCGGAAAGCTGGGCTAACATGGTTCAGATCTATCAGGAGCGATATGATCAGGTAGATCCGGTGATAAGGGCAAAGGTGGCCAAAAGTAAAATTCCAAGGGAAATTCAGATCGTGCTGCTGCCCGACATGGGCGAGTATTTGCTGACTTGGATGGATCGAAAGGTTCCCGCACTTGGTCACGAAACACCGTCAGATTATTTAAAAAGCGAAGAAGGGATCAAGGCACTGAAGGCAGCCATTCTGCGTATGCCGCGTTAAACCAACTGACTCAAGGAAATACATATGACATTGAACATTGACTAGAGGTAAAGCCAACAAGGTTTGTCCAAATCCCATAAAGCCGTTCAAAGGGAGCCGTTGCCCGGCTCCCTTTGGCGATCACAAGCAACCTATGATAAAAGAGTTCTAATTGGCTGAAAGCTCACTCTCCGTCACCCATTTATGATTTTTGACAGGCTCTCCTCCAGTAGTCGGCGTATAGTCTACCATATATACGGTCGTTGGCTCAGCGGAATCTATGATAGCCTTAGCCCCATCCATCCCCTTCATATGATCTGCCGCCAGAATAACTTCTGTGCCAGCTGCATAGGGCTCGCTGCCCGCATCCTTAATCTCTTCATGAATAACCCACTTATGATTATTCACTTTTTCTCCTCCAGTGGTTGGTGTATAGGAGACTGTATAAGCAGTAGTCGTATAAGCACCTACAACCGTGGCCGTAGCGCCCTTCATGCCTGCCATATGATCGGCTTGAATGGTCGCTTGGCTGCCAATTTTGAAGGCTGGGTTTTCAGCTTCTTTTAGTCCAGCAGGAAGCTCACTGGATGTGGAATGGTTCATATCTGATGCGTCATGCTGTTGACTGCTGCTTGTCGTATGCTCCTGGGCTGGCGTGTTACTGTTCCCGCACCCACTCAAAATAATCATGACTGCACCAGCAAGTAAAGTCCATTGTATTCTCATATTCAATAGCTCCTTTAGGGTTATATTCTCACACTCAAATATACCCATAGGGGGTATGTTTGAAACGGAATTATTTTACAAACTTGTGAAGTGCTTTGTTTTCAAGTGGAGCGCCCGAAGCGACCCCCTTTTTAGTTTTGCGGAAGATACGTAATTTAAATGTTGTTGACAGTGAATAAAAAATCATTGTAATATCTACAAAACATATCAAATTACTATGTTTTAAAAGCTTTAAATATTTTAACTCACCAAAACTAGACCATATCAAGGAGCAGGGGGAGACATCAAAATGAAGAAACAATGGATTTCATTTATAGTGCTGCTGGGAGTAGTTATGCTTTTTATTTCAGGCTGTGGCAGCAAGAATACGTCGGGCAGCGCTGCGGACGAAGAAAAGAAAACACTGCATATCGGCTTTAATCCCGGTCCATATAGCGATCAGTTTAAGAATGGTGTGGCTCCATATTTGGAGAAGAAGGGATATAAGATTACATATAAAGAGTTTACAGACGGGGTTCAGCCTAATGTAGCCGTAGCTAATGGAGATATTGATGCCAATGTGTTCCAGCATTCGCTCTATCTGGACTCTATCAATAAGCGGGAGAAGATTGATCTGGTTGGTGCTGTGCAGGTCCCGACACCTCCAATGGGATTATACTCCAGCAAGCATACCAGCCTTGAGGAAGTCAGCGCTGGAGCCCAAATCAACCTGCCCAACGAGCCAGTCAATATGCTGCGGGCGCTGAACATTTTGAAGGAAGTAGGTTGGATTACGTTAAAGGACAATATTGATCCATTGCAAACCTCGGTGAACGACATCACCTCTAATCCGCATCATCTACAATTTGTTGCTACCGACCCGGCACAAGGGCCACGTGCATTGGAGGATGTTGATTTTGCGGCTATACAAGGGAATTTTGCTGTATCGAATGGAATGAAGTTAACCTCAGCATTAAAGCTTGAAAAACTGACAGATCCATTCACAAATGTGGTAGCTGTGGACAGCAAGAATAAGGACAAGCCCTTCGTCAAAGACATTATTGAGGGATATCATTCCGATGAATTCCAAAAGTACATCCAATCGAATCCTGTGTATGAAGGCTACAAGCTGCCAAGCTATTTTAAATAACTGAGGTATTATCTTATGTGGGCTGACTTACCTAGTCTGTATCTTATGGATAGAAGGTGGAGATAAACGTGATTTTTTCATCCTCTGATCTCGTCAAGGCTCTGCCTGACAACTATTTTAGCGCAATTGATGACAAAGTGAATCTGTATAAAAGCAAAGGAATAGATGTAATTAATTTGGCAGCCGGCAACCCAGATCAGCCAACACCACCGCATATCATCAACGCTTTGAAGGAAGCGGTCGATCAACCGATCAATCAGGGCTACCCGCCTTTTCATGGGAAAAGAAGCACGCTGGAGGCTGTCGCTGCGTTCTATCAACGGGAGTATCAGGTGGAGCTAGACCCTGACCGGGAAGTTGCTGTATTCAATGGCTCAGCCATAGGTGTAATGGGGATTCCGCAGGCGTTGCTGAATCCCGGTGATTGGTTGTTGACCACCGATCCGGCATATCCCCAATATTATTCCGCTGCTGCGCTGGCAAGAGCTCGTATTCATACGATTCCTCTGGATGAGAAACATGGATTCTTGCCGGACTATACAACCGTACCTGAAGAAATCGCAAAGCAGGTCAAACTGCTCATGATTAATTATCCGAACAATCCGACAGGAGTGGTAGCTTCCGTAGATTTCCTGACGAACACACTGGATTATGCTGCTCGGCACCAGTTTCCGGTTATGAATGACTTTGCATATGGTGCTCTTGGATTTGGCGGGCATAAGCCAATTAGTCTATTGCAAATCCCTGGCGGCAAGGAATATGGTGTCGAGACGTATACAGCTTCCAAAACGTATAACATGGCTGGATGGCGCTTTGGCTTTGCGGTTGGAAATGCGTCCGTTATTGGTGCGCTTAAGCATTATCATACGCATGCCTACAGTACTGTTTTTGGCGCGGTACAAGATGCGGGAGCTGTCGCATTGCTGGGCACCCAGGAGCCAGTACGGAAGCTCGCGGCGTTATATGAGCGGCGACGTGATGTTCTCATTGCAGCGTTACGAAATATTGGCTGGGATGTTGCCGCTCCCCAAGGGTCTTTTTTTGCCTGGTTCAAGGTGCCGGAGGGGTATACATCGGCTTCCTTTGCAAACTTTTTATTGGACGAGGCGCATGTTGCGGTTGCCCCTGGAGAAGGGTTTGGTCGTGCAGGAGCTTCTTATGTGAGGGTCAGCCTGGTGAACAGTGAAGAAAGACTGCTAGAGGCGGTACAGCGCATCGCAGCAACGGGTGTCTTTCAAGCATAAAGAATAAGCTGGAATAAAAGAAATTCATGGAATGAGAGCGCAAATCAAAAACGTTTTTTCTTCAGCTTGCCATACTGGTTAATGAGAGTTCGCAGTTGTTTCCCGGCTTGATTCAGTTCCATATCGTTCAGCACATAATCGGTGCTGACTTCCCAGGTGCTGCGGTCATTCAGATGAAAAATAAAGGTGGGGAAACGAGGGCGCAACCATTTGCGGATGGAGGCTCCCTCGAATTCAACTTTAGTGATTGCAGACCACGGGACAGTTCGAATACCGTCGGAAATACTGTGTTCATCAAAGATGAACAGGAAGGTATCCTTACGAAGCGTTCTGTTCAAACAGACCACCAAATAACTACCAAAAAAAGGAATTCCAATCATAGCAGACGTAATAAAGAAGAAGATTTGCAGAGCAGAGATATCTTCGTCGATAAAAATGAGCAACAGTAAAAACAGACAAATCAGCACAAACATCAAGCTACCAAGGGCTTTCCAAAATGCTAGAGATCTGCGATATACAATTTTATCCACGGAATACCGCCTCGTCGGGTACAAACGCCTGAATGAACTGAGTGATCCGTTCTCTCCAGTCTGATTCAGTCACACTTTCAATGCGCAGACATGGGGTGGCCTGCATATCCAGTGCTGTATTTCTTACGATCCACACATCATTCGTTCCTTTAAGAACAAATAGCAGATTTGTAACGGAAGGCCCCTCTTCATCCGTGTCCGTGTATACCATCTGGCTCAAATTATCGAGGTTGCAGTGATTACGATTAAAATCCTCTCGCCAGTCTTGTATCATTTGCTCAGCCGACTCTTGAAGCTTCCACGTTGCCATTTGCTGCATCGTGAAGTTAGATGAGGTTAACTCATTCCACTGTTCTTCTGTCAGATCGACGTATCGGCAGTGTGCATTGAAGTTTGGGGAAAACAGGTCGAATAATTGATCAATGTCGTGATGCCAGTCTTCTGGGGAAGACCAGCGAAAGAAATGGAGTTCATTGTGGCTGGAGAGGTGATACAAAAAACGGCCATTTCCATGGTGTATCGTTAATGTATTTTGCTTGTCCTGTTGCTCCTTGTATCCACGCAGCATTTGGCGGCTTTGTACCAGATGAGCCAGCATGTCAACAATGAACGTATCAAATTCAAGCTGCTGTTGCCCGTCATCCTGCTGTTCCAACAAGCCCTTGGATACCAGGCTATGTGTTGCAGCATGAAAAAGCAGTTCCCAGCGATCCTCCGTTAGTTCCCCGTAATAGGATTGGAGCAGACCCGAAGCCATATCCTCTGCACCCAGTGCAGTCAAGGCAAAGCCTAGTTCCTCAAGCGTTAAAATTACCGTTTGTTTGTCCATAGTCAGGCTCCTTCTCTCTCTGTTAAGTGTATGTTATTTAAATAGTTTGCTGGCCCAGCGTATCCCTTTTTCGGCGAACTTGGCGACTTTTCCACCTGCCCAGCTTCCCACTGTACCGCCAACGTATGCACCGACGGCTGCACCAACCGGACCGCCGATAGCACCGCCTACGGACCCCAAAACGACAGCACCGCCATAAGTTGCGGCAGTTTTGATCGCTACGTTAGAAGCAGATACAGCCACATCCGTTCCGGTAAGCTTCCCACTTTTCCATTTTCCAGCCAGACTGATGCCCTCGCCCACAATATTCATGGTGGCATTAATAGGGTACAGCTTTTTGGCGATCATGCCGGGAATTTGGCGGGTGGCTATGCCATAACGTCCTTTTTCCACCCCGGCGATGACGTTGCGCGTCCACTGAGGAAAGCTATTGGCTTTGTTGAATCCAAGGCCGAGCTTACCCATTTGCAGCTTTCCGGCTAAACGGTCAAAGCCCTTCAAGCCTTTCATGACAATACCTGGTTTAGCGAATTGGCGGTTTATGCTTTTGCCCAAATTACGCATAAAAGCATTGTTACCTTTGCCTTTCACCCATGCCGCATTATGTATAACCGCCCGAGTGGGATTTTTCAGACTTTTTTTGAATTCTACTGTTTTGGTGAGCACAAGTGTGGAAGCCAGACCACTATAGATCGCTGTCCCGGCAAAGCCCAATTGTCCCCGCCATTTATTGGCTTCTGACAGGCTGTTAATGGCTATATCTGCTGGGTCGTTCCCTTTTTTCCCAGAAGTTGCTCCTTCATTGCTCTTAATCTGTCCGCTCTGATCTCCTTGGTTAATCCCTGTGTCTGCTTGGGTATCTGTTTCCTTGAATTTTACTGCAATGGAACGCAGCTCTGTGCTGACAGAACCGACCGTTTGAGTAAAAGCATCCATTTGTCCACGTGCTTTATGAAAATCCTGATAAAAGCGCTGCTGTGTCGTTCCTGCCCAGCTATTCTCTAGCATTTGGATTTGCTGTGACAGTTGTCCGCAAATTTGTGCTCCCAGTTCACGTGCCTGTGCGAACTGCCTGGAAACCGCCTCTAGTTTCTCAGGAGGAACCATAATTTTAGCCATGATGTCCACCTCGGATGATTAAAATAATTACTTAATATTTTAGTGATTCTAGTTGTGGTTAGCAAAAAAAGGAGGGGGTTTTTGTTAAAAATAAGTCATTTGTATGAGTTCATGAGGGGGTATAAGGGAAAATAGTAGGAGTTGTTATGATTCGAAATTCTTACATGTTACTCATAAAGAAGATGAAAAAAAGCCTCTCTGTTCAAATGGAGCTTTCCATAAGAATGAGAGGCCATCATGCATAGAAGCTACTATATAATGTGCGACACTCTAGCTTATTTTAAAGGAACCTGCTTGGACAGCTTTTCAAACTGCTGCAAGTGAGGGGTGATCTTGGCGGTAATCCCTTTGAGATATTTGATGGCCGCTTGTCTTTGACGTTCTTTGGTTGCGACCTCTTCAGGGAACATGGAGTATTCCTTTTGAACGGAGCCATTTTTATAATTTACGGAGAAAAGCTCTCCTTGCTGCCACCTTTGGACCAGATCCTGATTACTGTGCAAAATATTTAGCACTTCTTTACCATTTTTATAAGTAAAGCTGTAGTCTGGATCGGCTACAGCATGGATCACTTGGTAGCCGTTCTGTAATCCATTGTTCTGAAAAGTACCGACTTGGATTTCATTCGAACGTATCGTTCCGTCCGTTTGCGTCACTTTATCAGTCTGCGTACCCTTGCCACTTATGGTGTCATTGCTCCACGTTCCGCTATATACGACTTTATGATGTTGTCCATCTGCATCCGTGTATTGATTTATATATTTCCCAGTACCTGATCGCTTGCCATTCACAAAATCACCCGAATACTGCTTATATTCGCTCCATTTGATCGTACCGCGCCCGTGTGGCTGACCATTCTCAACCTCTCCATAGTAAGTAGCCTGCCCGGATAACTGAAGCAATTCCTTGGTTGCAGCTGCATTCGCTGCAGGTATATTTACCAACAGCGCTCCAGAAATCAGCGATGCAGACACCATAATAGGCAGGGACAAAGCCTTTCCTTTTTGCCAAAGTTTTTGCATCATGAGTTCTCCCCTTTCGAAGCTTTGAGTTTCTACGAATCATGTTCAACGACCCAGCACCGTTTTTATACTATTTTGTGCTTGGTGATTTATAGTTTAATATAGATTGAGAATTATAGGAAACTGTTAAGTGAAAACAGGTAATAAGGAGGGGAATTCTTGAATTTACCAGAACATGGGAGTGAGGATGTATCTAGCATTCTTGCCGTAGAGTTGGTACAGAAGCCTGTGAAGACCATAAAAGGAATCCATCAAGTGGAGCCAGATGCTAATATCTATTGGCTGATTGATGTGGAATTCAGTGGTTTTACGTTGTCAGATGAAGATATTTTGCAATTGCTTAAGGGGTATATTGTGTATGGGCACGTCCATGATTTGCAGATATGGACTAGTGTGGGACGCAGACCGGCAGGCGAATGCCATTATGATAAAATCTGTATTTGTATGGATATATTCGATAATGTAGAGATGCAGATTCGATTGGAAGAAGCCAAAGTTACTGACTTTATGAACACACTGCCAGCGCGATTTCAGGAGAAGGGTACCGTTCGTGTGCTTCCTCGGGAGGACGCTGCTCATGCACGTGCAAAAGCGGAAAAACTTCAAGCATTTGTAGATCAGGAAGGTGAGAGGGAACACACTGTCATGCTTAGGCTGGTAGCAGATCAAGGTCAATCTTACCGTGGAGTGGACATCTGGGATGTCATGCTCAGCCTTGGAATGGAGTGGGGAGATATGGATATTTTCCATGCACACCATCACGGTCCGGGAGGCTATGATGAACTATTTAGCGTACATACGGGAACCGATCCCGGCTTCTTTTGGTTGAGTACACTCGCAGAGGATCGCTTTGCAGATTTGATTTTCAGTATGGATGCGGTACGAACGGTGCAGCCGCAAGCTGTGTTTGAGGCGATGTGGAAAGGTGCCGAATATGCGCGCGCCAGACTCGGTGGGACATTAGTGAATGAACAGGAGCTGCCAGCTGTACAGGAAGACTATCTGCGCCAGATTCAAGAGATGGAAGACCGCTTAAGTGAGTTTGGTTGTAGAGCAGGCGAGGATGTTGTGATGTTTCTATTCTAGGTTAGAAAGGAGTGATTTCGTTGTCCAGCAACTCCATTGAGAAGCTAAGAACGATTTTAAGACGTAAAGCTACTATTTTTCATACAGGGGGACGCAGACCGTCGGGTTCCCTTGATCAGAGCTGGATCGGTAGAGTCACAGTAGCTTTACCGACAGAGGAACAGCCGATTGACGTACAGGGAAATGTTATGGCTCCGATCATGCAATTGTATCTGCCTGCTATGCCTTTTGTTCCTCAGGCTATACGTGATATCAAGCTGTTGACAGTCTTCCTGTCTCCCGATGTACTGGATCATGAGGATATGGAAGGATATATGTGTATTCGTGAGTATACGTCGGTAGAGGATTTGGTTGAAAAAGATTTTGGTCCGGCATTTATGCAAATCAAAGCATTTCCGCTGTTCCCCGAGCTCATAGAGAATGATTATCCGGTCTGGGACGGTGAAGATATTCCTGAGGAATACGGCAATGCCCTCAAAGATATGGACGAGGAGGAGCCCGACTATTTCGAGGACATCGTAGAGGACATATATGCGGTTCACAAAATGGGCGGCTATCCCAGCTTTATTCAACCAGGCATCGACTTTGGCGAAGGCTGTGAATTTGTGTTTCAGATTGCGTCAGATGCCAAAGCCGAATTGAATATTGTCGATGGGGGTAGCTTTTATTTTGCCAAGCATCAGAATGAAGGAACCTGGCGAGGTTACTTTGATTTCTATTAATAAGCTCATGTAGGGAAGAGCCTGGAAGCGATCGTTTTGTACAGCATGGTTCGAATACTTTTGAGTCTATCGAAGTTTTCCTGAAAAGTAACTCCGGCATGTTGTTGCAAGCCTTCTTCGAAATCTTTTTTATAATGGAGCATAGCTTCTGGGTAAAGGCCAATGATATGAATTTGATTCCATGTCGGAAAGGCGTCATGATGGTACCACACTTCCAATGTTTCAAGGGCAATCATCATGTAGCACCACTTTTTATGCTCAAGAATGTTTCGCATGGCAGGGCCGTTATTGTGAATCATAATGTGCCGAAATTCATCCAAATATGGGGCTTGCACATCTACATATTCAACAGCAAAAAAGGGTTTGAATGCACGTCGCTGTACATGTTGCGGTGGTGTGGGGTAATTCGATTGGGGCGTGCTGATCATCAATTCGCTGCGTACCTCTATTTCTTTTGGGAAGCCTGTCAGCTGTTGCTTTAACTTCACATATTGCTCGGCGACCGATTTGCTTTCAACTTGTAGAAGCAGCAGGAAGTTCCATGAATCGAATTCTCCGCGCTTTTCTGCCGTCAATCTGAATCTGTAGACTTCATAGCCTTGGCTCGTATGCTCAACCATACATTGTTCCAAAAATGGTTTGACATTTATATTAAAATATTGAATGTACCGTGACATGGATAATTTAGGAATACGATGGCTTTCAGCCAGATAGAGTTGGTGATCAACAGACTGCATGACCAATCTCCCTTCTGTTTTATATTAGACTATCCTATCTTATCATTTGTTTATAATTTTCCATACATTGTCATGTTCAGTGTGAAACGATATACTCGTAATTTAGAAACTATTGAAATGAGGTAAAAAGATATGAATGTTTTAGGTCAGTTAGGATCTGCTATCCAGAGCAGCCTATTTATTCAATCCGAACTGAAGAAAGCACATGCATTGATTCAAAAGCACGACCTGCCTGTAGAGCAGGTGGAAGATGATTTTCACAAGCAAATTATCTTGCTGGAGCAATATGCTGGCACTCGCATTTTTCAGCAAGGGCTTGCCAGATACAAAGTAATCAATGCAATGCTTATGATCCTATCTGTGATTATATTGCTGGCAGCAGTTATCGTTGCAGTGGTGGAATATTTGCAGCCGGAGCGGCATCTGCTGCAAGTGTTGGCGAATGCCATGTTTGACCACTGGGTTCCCTCTATTACGATACTTAGTGTTGTATTTGTGGGTGTGATCGTTCTTGCCATCGTGAGAAATGTTTATGCCAGACGATTACATACGCGTGTGCTGGATCGGTCCTGGCAGGCCATTTTCCATCATGTGGACAAACGAGGATAAAGAGTAGCTGTAGAAGATTGGCATATCAGTTTAAGGAGTGGCAGCAATGAATGACTGGGAATCGGGCATCATTCAAGTTGATAATGAGCACGCGATTTATTCTTCTTTAACAGAAGAGCAGTTGTTAGAGACCGATTTGTACACGAAATATTTTCATTCTGTAAGAAAGCTAGGGAATGATTACATTTGGTATCATTTTGATCAAGTTCCTCTGCTGCACCGGTATTTTTTTGTGTCTGTATGCTTTAAGGATACGAGTCTAGTGGTTGTGGAGATTTCGCTCCAAGGCAATGAATTTCCAACTTCATGGGATAATTGGTCTGAAGAAGGGGAAAGAAAGCGTCAAAGGGAGCATGATCGTTTGTTACAACGACATTTGTCCGTAAAGCCAAGCTATCGTCAAACCAAGCCTTACCCCTATATGGAATATGAACTTGACTGGGGGAAAATCTCTTCTTATTTTGACCCGCGGTCGGGAAATACGGCCGTTGCTTTTAAGTATAAAGGTGAATAGCGATCTTGTAGGTGAGACTGTTGGGATAAGTAAGGAGAAGTGTGATGGATAAAAAAGCAAAGAAAATACTCATGAACACTTTCTGGTCCAGCGGCTGGAAGCAGGAGCGAGGACCCTTTTCGGGTGAGGATTTTGAATATGCCAAAAGTAAGGGCTTGATGTTCGATCCGATCACCATTACACATGATGAGATGATAAAAAGGTTATATGAGCTGCATCAGCAAAAGGCTACAAAAGAGCGAGTGGCAGCGGCGTTTCTGCACAGTCTTTCCACGAAAAAGGTTCATTTGCGAAGCGCCTTATCGAGCTGGGCATTAACCGCAAAACTGCCTATGCATACCTATGGGGAGCGACCTGTCGTCCTGACCAATTACAGCAGCTGTGGGGATTGTAATTTTCATAAACTAATGTCCGATAAGGAATACGTCAATAAGGATTTGAATGTGCTGAATTTTGAACGGATCAAATGGGGCGGTATTCGGCTGAATCACCTTCTTTACTGCTGGATGGACCTTGAATTGTTTAGTCAAGAAGAGGAGTTCCAGGTTTCTGATGAGGATCTGGCTATCCTTCATAACATGCTGGAAGCGGTTCAGGACTGTGAGGCTCAGAATGGTGCGCGGCAATTGGAGAAGCGCTGGAAAGATGTGTTCCCATCCAGCAAAAATGAACGCGACGTGGTTATGGAGGTATGGGGATATGCTGGCTTGCTGGCACCACGGGACACACCTCGTAGACGCCGCGGCGGCAATGATGATTTTTATTCGGTAGCAGCCTGGCAAGGAGATGACGGATACTCCCAGGAAGCGCTGGACTATTATTTTGGTACGTTTTTATAAAGAAAGTGAAGGTTTATCTTCAGGTTAGGCTATTCCCCCAAACAAAAAAGGGAACTCCCTGATTGGTTCAATTGGACAGAATACTTAGAATTAAAGTAGGGTGAAAAATTGAATTTTGGGGGAATGGATGATGAGTCGATTAACCGAAGCTATAAAGATGTTACACATTGTGAAAAAAGGATCAAGACTTTGAAAGGGATCGATAGATACATCCCCAATCAGCATGGAGCCTGGGCAATGCTCATTCTTCCATTTTTGTTTGGCTTAGCTGCTTCTCCAAAACAATTCATTCATATACCTCTATTCGTATGCTGGTTTTTTATCTATTTATTTAGTTTTCCTGTTCTCCAATGGATCAAAACGGGAAACAGTAAAAGATACCGTAAACCTGTTGTTATATACGGAGCAATACTCCTTCCTCTTTTGGCTTCTCTAGTATGGGTTAAACCTGCGTTGATCTGGTACGGAGTTCTGCTCCTGTTCTTTTTTATGGCTAATATGTATTACGCCAAAATGAAGAATGAGCGTGCTTTGTTAAATGACATTACCGCGATTCTGCTTTTCTGTTCTTTTATATACCCTGTTGTTCATATTGGAGAAGGTGGAGATTGGACATTAACCACAGAGCTATTTTTGCTGTTGGTATGTTATTTCATAGGAACGGCTCTTTATGTTAAAACGATCATCCGTGAAAGAAAAAATCCACGTTACTATTATGCGTCTATTACCTATCATCTGATCATTGTGCTGTTGGCCGCCTGGCTCAAGGTGTTTTTGGTTATTCCATTTTTAATTTTGTTCATACGAGCTATATGGCTTCCTAAATTCGAGTTAAAGGCAAAGCATGTAGGCATGGCTGAAATTGGATTTTCATTGATGCTCTATGTATCTGTGCTGTTTTTATATTTTTAAAAAGGAGAGACATCAATGATATCTTTGCAAACGCCACGAGATTATCGCGTAGACCCGTTTATCGTCATTTGGGAGGTAACGAGAGCTTGCGCATTAAAATGCCTTCACTGTAGAGCGGAAGCCCAATATAAGCCTGACCCTCGTCAGCTGACATTTGAAGAGGGCAAAAAGCTGCTCGATCAAATCGCTGAAATGAATCAACCACTGGTGGTTTTCACAGGTGGAGATCCGTTATCGCGTCCTGATTTATTTGAGTTGGCTCAATATGCAATTGAGGAGAAAAAGCTATCGGTTTCCATGACTCCCAGTGCTACCCCAAAAGTGACAAGAGCAGCGGTCGAAAAAGCAAAGCAGGTTGGCTTATCACGATGGGCTTTTAGCCTGGACGGTTCATGCGCGGACATTCATGATCATTTTCGCGGGACTGTGGGTTCTTACAATACGACCATGCGGGGAATTGGATATTTGAAGGAATTGAACATCCCTATCCAAGTGAACACCACCGTGTCCCGATACAATCTTCACGATCTGGAGCGAATTGCAGAAAAGGTAAAGGAAATGCAGGCGGTGTTATGGAGCTTGTTTTTTCTGGTTCCAACCGGGCGTGGGATGGAAAAAGATATGATTACTCCTGATGAGCATGAGGCTGTAATGAAGTGGTTGTATCAGATACAGCAACAGATGCCCTACGGTGTAAAGGCTACCGAAGCACCTCATTATCGAAGGGTTGTCCTACAGGAAAAGCACAAAGCAGGACAGCATAACACAACGTCCGAACAAAAAAGGGCAGATGTCTTGGGACGCGCCCCGAAAGGCGTAAATGATGGAGATGGATTTGTTTTTATCAGTCATATCGGCGAAGTGTACCCGAGTGGTTTCCTACCTCTAACTTGCGGGAATGTACGAAAGGATAGTTTGGCCCATATTTATCGGCACTCTCCGATTATGAACCATCTTCGGGATAAATCTCTGCTTAAAGGCAAATGTGGAGTTTGCGAATTCAATACAGTCTGTGGAGGCTCCAGAGCAAGGGCTTTTGCCATCACAGGAGACTATTTGGAGAGTGACCCTTATTGTGCATATATGCCTGGAGTGGGGAAGGAAACGTGTGCTCATGAATAAAAATGCTAAAAGAGTTGTTATCCTTGGTGGAGGAATAAGCGGTTTAAGTGCTGCCTTTTATGTGAAAAAGCTGGCGGAGGACAGGCAGCTTGAAGTGGAGATTACACTGGTGGAGAAAAGCGACCGTCTGGGAGGAAAGCTGCAAACGGTTCGCCAAAACCATTTTATGATCGAAAAAGGACCGGATGCTTTTCTGGCCAGAAAAACAGCTATATTGGATCTGACTATGGAATTGGGGCTGGAAGCCGATTTGGTGTCAACAAACCCGAAGGCCAAGTCGGCCTCCATTTTGCATAAAGGCAAGCTACATACTATGCCAATGGGCTTTATTTTAGGCATTCCAACAAAGTTAACTCCCTTCATTCGGACAGGGCTAATCTCTCCACTGGGAAAAGCGCGCGCAGCCCTGGATCTAATCATTCCAGCCAAGCAAGGCGATACGGATGAATCTCTGGGGGATTTTATCAAGCGACGTCTAGGTAAAGAGGTGTTGGAGCAGATTACTGAGCCTTTGCTATCTGGTATTTACGCTGGCGATACGTATTCTCTTAGCCTCAAGTCAACCTTCCCTCAATTTAAGCAGATGGAACAAAAGCATCGAAGTCTGATTATAGGTATGGCTAAAGGGGCAGGGAGAAGATCGGGTGCACCTAACAAATACCCAGAAATCGCCAAGAAGAGCATGTTTCTTTCCTATCAACATGGATTATCGACCATCGTGGAGCGGTTAAAGGAAAAGCTCGACACCGTCCATTTTGTGATGGGACAGCGTGTGGCTGAGGTGAGAAAAGAGGACGGTTATCAAGTAGTACTAGACCATGGGCAAATCATAGATGCAGATGCAGTGATCTGCGCTGTTCCAGCCTTTGAAGCGGCCACATTATTTTCCGATATCGCAAGTGTGAGCTGGCTCCATAAGATTAACTACGTTTCGGTAGCGAATATTTCCCTGGCGTATAAAAATTCAGACCTTGATCTTGCCTATGAGGGAACTGGATTTTTAGTTCCCCGCAAAGAAGGAAAAATGATTACGGCCTGTACTTGGTCATCGACAAAGTGGAGCCATACCGCACCTGAAGGATATACACTCTTACGGACTTACATTGGGCATGCAGGCGCACAGGGATGGGTTCAGATGACAGACGATGAACTTGTAGCTGCGGCGCGCAAAGACCTGAAGGATTTAATGGGAATCGATGCTGAACCTGAATTAACTGAAGTCAGTCGGTGTAATCAATCCATGCCACAATATCCGATAGGACACAAAGAGCAGATGGCGAAGGTGAGACATGATTTGTCACAGGATTTTCCGCGTGTATTTTTATGTGGTGCTGGTTATGGAGGGGTTGGCATTCCGGATTGTATCGCTCAAGGCAAAGAAGCAGCTGAACAGCTGGTCTCAGTTTTTTTATAAGCAGGCGCTTTCCATGAGTGAAAAAGGGATCGCCCTAATTGGTTCAGCCTTGAGAGAGACATAAAATGAGAGTTAAGTATAAAACTGAAGTAAGATGGGGGAATGAAAATGAGCCAGTTAACGGAAGAAACATGGGTAGCGGACATTGTAAAAGAAGTACCCAAAACAAGTGACTTGTTCCGTAAACTACGGATTGACTTCTGCTGTGGCGGAAAAATATCGCTCCGTGAAGCGGCTGCCAGCCGGGGGCTGCACGCTGGTGAACTGCTGGCGCGGGTGCATGAAGTGGAGGAAAATCAGGCACAGCATAAGCAAATGCAACCCTCCTCACTAGAACCCAAAGAACTGATCGCCTATATTCAGGATGAGTATCATACAAAGTTGTGTGAAGAACTAGCGGCGCTCACACCGTATATTACCAAGCTAACACGGGTTCATGGCGAACGCTATTCGCACCTGAAGCGAGTGAATGAACTTTATACCTTGCTTAAACAGAAGTTAACGGTACATATTCAATTCAAGGAAAGTCTTCTGTTTCCGTTGATTCAGGCGTTTTTTCAGGACTCGACGTTTGAGCGTGTGGACGCACTTCTTTTTCACTTATCCGAGTTGCAAGACGAGCACCAAGCGGTTGTGGATTTACTGCAGGAGCTGCGTTTGATTACCAATGGCTTTGAGCCGTTACAGGAAGCTTGTGGCACACATCGACTTGTATTGAAGCGTTTGGAGGATCTGGAAGCGGACATTTATAATCATATTCTTCTTGAGAATTGTACACTAGTTGAACGTACCAGACAGGCACAACCCCATTCATAATGAAACCTATCACTTCATGACAGGCTAGACGTAAGGAGTCAAACAAAATGAAAAAAATTATTAAACATAGCCAGGCACTCTTTTTTGCTTTTTGTGTTGTGTTATTACTAGCAGGGTGCGGTGCGGGGCAACAATCAGCTTCAAGTGGTAGCAGCGCGGTCCAGAACGAGGTCTCCGGCCAGGATTCATCGAAAAAGACTGAAACTTTAGAACTGACCATTTCCGCGGCTGCGAGCTTAACAGATGCACTTAAAGAAATCCAGACATTGTACGAATCATCCCATAAAGGTATTCAATTGAATTTCAACTTTGGTGGTTCTGGTGCACTGGAAAAGCAGATTGAGCAAGGAGCTCCATCGGACTTGTTTTTGTCTGCTTCGAAGAAAAACATGAAGTCTCTCGTAGATCAGCATTTAATAGAGAGCAATAAACAAAAAACATGGCTGACGAACGAGTTGGTAGCGGTGATCCCTGCTGACGGGACGACGAGCATCACGAGTGTAAAGGATTTAATGCAAAAAGAAGTGAAAAAGGTAGCAATCGGTATTCCTGAGAGTGTTCCTGCAGGCAAATATGCACAGGAAGCACTGACGAACGTTAAGCTTTGGGATGTGTTACAAGACAAGCTTGTTCAGGCAAAAGATGTTAGACAAGTGCTGCAATATGTAGAAACGGGTAACGCAGATGTCGGATTTGTGTATAAGACAGATGCGTTAACTTCGCAAAAGGCGAAAATTGCTTTTGAGGTGGACTCTAAAACTTATTCAACGGTTGAGTACCCTATCGGGATCATCAAAGCTTCCAAACACATCCAAGAAGCCGAAAGCTTCTATGAATACCTTCAATCGCAAGAATCTCTGAACATTATGGCTAAGTATGGATTTACCATACCGAAGTGAGCATGCAGGCTATAGATTGGAGCGAATATTGGCCTCCGATTCGATTATCGTTACAGATTGCACTGTTATCCAGCGTTTTGGTGATCCTATTAGGCTTGTTTGCGGCATGGTCCATGTCGCGGTTAGGATTATTTAAAGGGAAAACACTCGTTGAAACCGTGCTTATGCTGCCTTTGGTGCTCCCGCCGACGGTAGTTGGATTTTTACTGCTAATCTTACTCGGACGAAAAAGTGGGTTTGGACGTTTGGTGGAGCATTGGTTTGGCGAGCCTATTGTATTCTCATGGTGGGCTGGGGTCGTGGCCGCGGTGGTTGTGGCTTTTCCCCTAGTCTATCGGACACTGAGAATGGGATTCGCTGCAGTGGATCGTGACTTGGAAAACGCGGGGCGCTCGATGGGGGCAAATGAATGGCAGGTCTTCCGATATATCACCTTTCCTTTGATTTTCCCTTCTTTTAAAGCGGCCTTTATACTTGGTTTTGCCCGTGGGCTGGGAGAATTCGGTGCTACGCTGATGATTGCCGGAAATATTCCGGGTAAAACACAAACGATCCCTACAGCCATCTATATTGCAGTGGATTCTGGCCATCTTCCTATGGCCTGGGCTTGGACATGCTCTATCATATTCATTTCCTTTATAATGCTCCTGTTAACAGGCCAAAAGAACAATTAATCTATTCATACAAGCTTCCCTCTGGTAGAGGGGGGCTTTTTTTGTATCTTTCCTTAGAACGAGGGATTTTCTATAGCGCTATAGGACATTCCCTAATGGGAACGGAGAGGAATGAATTACATAATGAGAGTAAGCGAATGAATCCTCTCCGCGGGTTTGCAACGGGCTGATTTATTCTGAAAAGGAGCGTTGATCACCGATGAAAAAAAAATATAGTCTCAACTTCTTCAAGCCAATCGAGAGCTATTCTGGAAATTGGTCAATCCTTGAAGAAAAAAATAGAGAATGGGAAAACGTGTACCGCCAGCGTTGGTCTCATGACAAAGTGATTCGCACGACGCATGGTGTTAACTGTACCGGCTCCTGTAGCTGGAAGGTTTTTGTTAAGAACGGCATCATCACTTGGGAAAATCAGCAAATCGATTATCCCTCCTGCGGTCCAGACATGCCAGAATTTGAGCCGCGTGGATGCCCGCGTGGTGCTTCATTTTCCTGGTATGAATACAGCCCGTTACGTGTGAAATATCCATATATGCGCGGTAAGCTATTGCGACTATGGCAAGCTGCCCTCAAGGAGCATAGCAATCCGGTAGACGCATGGGCCAGCATTGTGGAAGACCCAGAGAAAGCCAAGCTCTACAAATCGGCTCGCGGCAAAGGCGGGCATGTTCGTGTGGCTTGGGATGATGTTCTACACCTGATTTCGGCGCAATTAATTTATACCATTCGTAAGTACGGTCCTGACCGGATCGCAGGCTTCACACCCATTCCAGCGATGTCAATGATAAGCTACGCCTCGGGAGCGCGGTTCATTTCATTGCTTGGTGGGGAAATGTTGAGCTTTTACGACTGGTATGCTGATCTTCCGCCTGCTTCTCCCCAAATTTGGGGTGAGCAAACGGACGTACCTGAATCCTCAGATTGGTACAACGCGGGCTACCTGATCATGTGGGGCTCGAATGTGCCGCTTACCCGGACGCCGGATGCCCACTTTATGACGGAAGTACGCTATAAAGGAACCAAGGTCGTATCCGTGGCTCCGGATTTGGCGGAAAATGTGAAGTTCGCTGACAACTGGCTTGCACCCAATCCGGGTACAGACGCCGCTGTGGCACAGGCGATGACTCATGTCATTCTGGATGAGTTCTACCAGGAACGTCAGGAACCCATGTTCATTAACTATGCCAAGCAATATACAGATATGCCATTCATGATTCTGCTTGATCCCCACGAAGGAGCCTGGAAAGGTGGGCGTTTTCTGCGGGCGAGTGATCTGGGGGATGCTTCACAGCATGCAGATTGGAAACCGGTCATTTTCGATGAAGTAGCAGGGGAAATGATGGTCCCGAACGGTACAATGGGACAGCGCTGGGAGCAGGATAAGCAATGGAATCTGATCTTGGAGCGGGAAGATGGAACCAAGGTTGAGCCTGCGCTCACGGTGGAAGGTCATGACGAGCAATGGGAAGAAATCGTATTCCCTTATTTTGATAACACAGGTAACGGAACATTCAAACGTGTCATTCCGGCGAAAAAAGTACGTCTGGCTGATGGCTCAGAGCGTTTCGTAGCCACCGTATATGACTTGATGATGAGTCAGTATGGTGTCGCTCGCAATGATAGCCCTCATAATGCAAAGGATTATTACGATGCAGCTTCTCATTACACTCCTGCCTGGCAGGAGAAGATCACGGGAGTCAAGGCATCGGTCGTAGTGCAAGTTGCTCGCGAATTTGCTCAGAACGCTATCGACACTCAAGGACGTTCCATGATCATTATGGGGGCGGGGATCAATCACTGGTTCAACAGTGACACCATTTATCGCTCCATCTTGAACCTGGTCGTACTGACGGCTTCCCAAGGTGTTAACGGTGGAGGCTGGGCGCATTATGTAGGTCAAGAGAAGTGCCGTCCTATTGAAGGCTGGTCAACGATTGCCTTTGCCAAAGACTGGCAGGGACCGGCTCGGTTGCAAAATGCTACTTCGTTTTTCTATTTTGCAACTGAACAATGGCGCTATGAAGAAAGCGGCACCGACACATTGAAATCGCCGACTGGGGGAGAGGTCAGTTACCAACATCCGGCGGACTACAATGTACTTGCTGCACGGTTGGGCTGGATGCCTTCTTACCCGCAGTTTAATAAAAACAGCCTGCTATTCGCCGAAGAGGCGGCGCAATTAGGCAAGAAGTCAAACGAGGAAATCATTAACCACACTGTGGAAGAGATTAAATCGCGTAAGACTCGTTTTGCTATTGAAGATCCAGGGGCAGCGGAGAACTTTCCGCGTTCGCTCTTTATTTGGCGGTCCAACCTCATTTCCAGCTCGGCCAAGGGACAGGAATATTTCATGAAGCATTTGCTCGGAGCCTCCGACGCGCTGCTTGCCCGGCCGAACGAAGATCAGAAGCCTGAGGAAATCGTCTGGCGGGAAGATGTGGAAGGAAAGCTTGATTTGATGGTCGCACTTGATTTCCGGATGACCACAACACCGTTGTACGCGGATGTCGTACTTCCGGCGGCAACCTGGTATGAGAAGACGGATTTGTCCTCGACAGACATGCATCCGTTCGTGCATCCATTTAATCCTGCGGTAAATCCGCTTTGGGAATCACGTTCGGACTGGGATATTTACCGTCAGTTGTCTGAAACCTTCTCGAACATGGCCAAAGAGCATCTACCGGGAATATATAAAGACCTTGTAACTGCACCGCTTGGGCATGACTCCATAGGCGAAATTGCGCAACCGATGGGTCTTATAAAGGACTGGACGAAAGGCGAGGCCGAAGCTGTGCCGGGTAAAACCATGCCTAATTTCAGCATCGTAGAACGCGATTACACCAAAATTTACGATAAATATGTCTCGCTCGGTCCAAATTTGGCTACAGGAAAAACGGGCGCGCATGGCGTTAGCTTCTCGGTAGCGGATGAATATGAGGAATTGAAGAAGCTGAACGGGGTTTATTACGATGAGTCCATCAAAGATGGACTACCGAAGATCCAGACAGCCCGTCAAGTGGCTGATACGATTCTTCATCTTTCGTCTGCAACGAATGGTCGTGTCTCCCAAAAAGCCTACGCAGAGGCGGAAAAGGATCACGGTGTGAAGCTAATGGACATCTCAGCCGACCGCGCCGCCGAGAAGATCACGTTCCAAAGCATTACAGCGCAGCCGCGTGAAGTTATACCGACACCGGTATTCAGTGGCTCTAACAAGCAGGGACGTCGCTACTCGCCATTTACCACGAATATTGAGCGTCTCGTTCCGTTCCGGACTTTGACAGGAAGACAGCATTTCTATATCGATCATGAAATCTTCCAGCAGTTTGGGGAGTCGCTGCCTATCTATAAACCGACTTTGCCACCGATGGTATTCGGTACACGTGATCGGGAAATCAAGGGTGGCCAGGATTCACTTGTGCTTCGTTATCTGACTCCACACGGGAAATGGAATATTCACTCCACTTATCAGGATAACCAGCATATGCTTACGCTGTTCCGTGGAGGCCCAACGGTATGGATCAATAACGAAGACGCAGCAGCCCACGATCTGGCCGACAATGACTGGGTAGAGGTATACAACCGTAACGGTGTTGTCACCGCCCGGGCAGTTGTCAGCCACCGGATGCCAAGAGGAACGATGTTTATGTACCATGCACAAGATAAGCACATTCAAGTGCCAGGCTCCGAAATCACGGATACACGCGGGGGCAGTCATAATGCGCCAACAAGAATTCATCTCAAACCGACCCAGATGGTTGGCGGATACGCTCAGCTTAGCTATGGGTTCAACTATTACGGTCCAATCGGCAACCAGCGCGATGTGTACGTAGCGGTACGTAAAATGAAGGAGGTTAACTGGCTTGAAGATTAAAGCTCAAATTGCCATGGTCATGAACCTGGATAAATGTATTGGCTGCCATACGTGCAGCGTGACGTGCAAAACAACTTGGACAAACCGCAAAGGTGCGGAATATATGTGGTTCAACAACGTGGAAACGAAGCCTGGTATTGGTTATCCAAAACGCTGGGAAGACCAGGAACAGTATAAGGGGGGCTGGCAGCTTCGCAAAGGGAAGCTTGAACTGAAGTCAGGGAACAAGCTGTCCAAGATAGCGCTCGGTAAAATTTTCTACAATCCCGATATGCCTGAAATGAAGGATTATTATGAACCCTGGACTTACAATTATGAACATTTGACCAACGCCAAAGAGCAGAAGCATTCTCCGGTCGCGCGTGCACAATCTGCTGTAACAGGCGAAAAAATGGATCTGAATTGGGGGCCAAACTGGGAGGATGATTTGGCAGGTACCCATGTGACAGGACCTCTCGATCCCAATATTCAGAAAATTGAAGAAGAGATTAAATTCAATTTCGAGAAGTCGTTCATGCTGTATCTTCCTCGGCTTTGCGAACACTGTCTGAATCCAAGCTGTGTCGCATCCTGCCCTTCAGGTGCCATGTACAAACGGGACGAGGATGGCATCGTGCTTGTGGATCAGGAAGCATGTCGCGGCTGGAGATATTGCATGACGGGTTGTCCATATAAGAAAGTGTACTTCAACTGGCAGACGAATAAAGCAGAGAAATGTACCTTCTGCTTCCCGCGCGTAGAAGCCGGGTTGCCAACCGTCTGCTCCGAGACGTGTACCGGACGAATTCGTTACCTTGGCGTTCTATTGTATGACGCGGATAAGGTGCAGGAGGCTGCTTCTAAAGAGGATGAGAAAGATCTGTATAAAGCACAGTGTGATTTGTTCTTGGACCCAAGTGATCCAGCGGTAATTGCGCAGGCAAAAAAAGATGGGATCTCGCAAGATTGGATTGAGGCTGCGCAGAACTCACCGGTCTACAAGCTTGCTATTGAGTATAAGCTGGCATTCCCGCTTCATCCGGAATACCGCACGCTGCCGATGGTCTGGTATGTACCACCACTTAGTCCGATCATGAATTACTTTGAAGGGAAAGACTCCATCGAGAATCCAGATATGATCTTTCCAGCTATCGAAGAAATGCGCACGCCTATTCAGTATCTTGCCAATATGTTGACGGCGGGCGACACCCAGACGGTGAAAGAATCGCTGCAGCGGATGGCTATGATGCGCTCCTATATGCGTGCCCAGTCCGCAGGACAATCTTTCGATGAAAGCCGTCTGGAACGCACCGGCATGACAGCACGTCAGGCCGAGCAGATGTACCGGCTTCTGGCCATTGCCAAATACGAGGACCGTTTCGTTATTCCAACATCGCATAAAGAGGGTTATTCTAATCCATATCGCGCCCAAGGAGCTGCTGGTTACGGTGATACCTTAGGGAATATGGAAGGTTGTGGAGTTGAAGGAGCTGGCTGTAGCGGTTGTAGCCTGGCAAGCTCCACGGGAATGGAAGAGCCTTCGAAATCAGGCAAGCAAATGTATGAAGAAAACTTCTACGGGGGTATTTGGCGTGATTAATGTAGCGAAACTGTATGAATTCAAGCCTTCATTCGGGTTTTTCGCCCAACAACTCATGTACCCGGAAAAGCTGGATTTTCATCCGGCTTTTCTGGAAGCATCATTTGATCCGGATCATCCTGCGTATACGCATGCTCATAAGTACTGGTCTCTTATGCAAGAGTTTAGTATGGAAGAGATCCAGGAACTGTATACAGAAACCTTCGATTTTCAAAAAAATTGCGCACTATATATGACTTACTTCAAGTTTGAAGATGCAAAAGAAAGAGGACAAATGCTGGTCAAGTTAAAGGTTCTCTATGAAATGTATGGTCTTGAAATGCCAGATGGTGAGTTGCCGGATTACCTACCGCTCATGTGTGAATTCCTGTATGCCGCCGAATGGGTACAGGATGCAAAGACGACAGAAAATTTCCGCATGCCGATCGCGATTTTGGAAGACGGCACTTATCATTTGCTTAAAGCGCTGGAAAAAATGGAAAGCCCGTATTTTCATCTGGTCAAGGGACTGCGCGAAACGCTTAAAGCTTGCGTAGAACAGGAGGCAGCCACGCTATGATGATGGAGCAGTTTTTATGGGTCATTTTCCCTTATATGTGTGTGGTCATTTTTATCGTAGGCCATATCTTCCGCTATAGAACGGACCAATTCAATTGGACGGCAAAATCGAGCGAATTTATTGAAAAGAAACAATTGATGATCGGAAGCCTCTTATTCCACCTGGGGATCATTCCAGTTATTTTCGGTCATGTGTCTGGTCTGGGTATACCCAAAACCTGGATGCATGCACTGGGGGTAAACGATCATCTATATCACATTGGAGCGGTCTATATTGGTGGAATATTTGGAGCCATGACGTTCCTTGGGATGTTGATACTTACCTCTCGACGTTTTACAATTCGTAATGTGCGCCGTTTAAGTACAGCTTCTGATTTGATCGTAAACGTATTGCTGTTGGCGCTTGTGTGCATGGGGATGTTTGCCACACTCGTAACGAATGCGGTTCAGCCGGAATTTGATTATCGGGAGACAATCTCGATCTGGTTCCGCGGTTTGTTCATATTCCGTGTTGACCCTACACTGATGAGAGATGTACCGATTTCTTTCAAGCTTCATGTACTTATGGGTTTTGCGATTTTTGCATTCTGGCCGTTTACCCGGCTTGTACATGTGTGGAGTGTTCCGTTGAATTATGTGCGCAGAAGTTATATCCTTTACAGAAGACATAAATCAAACTAGGAAAGCGGGCTCTGCCTTCTTTCCTAGTTTTATTAGGAGAGAGTGATGAATAATAAGATGGATTATCAAAGGGAGCTTGAGCGAATACGCGAACATTTCGGTTATGATTTTATGGCACTTGCTCTGGTTGAACCGGCCGAATATCAATACGTCATTAAATGGAAAAACGCCGCTGGCAATTTGAATGATCGATTTAAGCGGATTGTACTGCAATCTGGAAAGGGCATAGCAGGAGTCGTGTTTAAAACCGGGAAATCTATCTTTATTCCATCTGTTCATCAATTTGTTGGGGCAGACAACCTGTTTAACTATCCAATCGTTCAATCCGAGAAGCTCAAGAGTCTCGGCGCTGTGCCCCTGTGGAATGATGCTCGCGTCGCGGGTGTACTGCTGGGTGGATTTCGAGAAGAACAGCTGATGACCGAAGCTATGATGCGTGATTTGGAAACCTTGGCACATAGGGGAATTGGAGAGTTGAACGGGAAGGAAGTGATCTGAATTGACATTGTCTATAGGGACAGACTCTTTGAGTGCGCTAATGGTGAAGATGTTTGAGAACAGTACAGAAGCTATCTTCTTTTTTGATAGGGAAGGGAAAACCCTAGCCATGAACCCGGCGGCTGAGGAGATTGTAGACGATGACGTTCTCATTCAACTCTATGAAGGACAGGACAGGGCCTTATGTGGAACATGCAGAGGCTATACTAGCGACACAGAGCCCCGTACCTGCCTTGACTGTTATTTCAATGTGCCTGAATCCAACAATTTTGCTTCTTTTCAGGTTTATCTGGAGACGAAAAGCAACGGAATGGTTCCCTATGCAGCTTCTTTTCATACGATTGATTCTACAAATGGAATCCGGGTGCTGATGCTGAGAGATTTGACCCCGCAATTTCAGACGCAGGAGAAATTGTATCAGAACAAAATGATGAAACATGTTATTGAAGCACAGGAAAACGAGCGTAAACGGCTTTCCAGAGAGCTGCACGACAGCGTCGCCCAGGAATTGATGAGCGCGGTTGTTGAACTACGGGTATTAAAATACATGACGAATGATGAGCAGCTCATTAAAAACATGAAACAAACAGAAGCATCCATGACACGCTTGCTGGATGATATCCGCAACCTGTCTGTGGATCTTCGTCCTGCTACCCTTGATGATTTTGGACTTGAGGCGGCATTCCGTTCCCACTTTAAGCGGGTCGAGCAAAGTTTTGGTCTAGTGGTTGAGTTCGTATCTGATCTTCCCCAGAAGCGGTATGGAAGCGAAAAAGAAACAGTCATTTATCGCGTCTGTCAGGAGGCTGTGCTCAATGCGTTGAAGTATGCCCAGGTGGATACCGTTAAAGTTACTTTGTCGGAGCACGAACACGCGCTTCGTTTGACTGTAGAGGATAATGGGATTGGCTTTGATAAGGGGGGCAAGCCTATTGGAACAGGACTAGGCTTGTATGGTATGCAGGAGCGAGCAGAGCTGGTAGGTGGAAGTTTTGGCGTCCTTTCGAATGTTGGCCAAGGAACCAAAGTCTTTTTACAAATTCCGATTGGACACGAGGAGGAATAGAAACTTGATCAAAATTGTATTAGCGGATGATCATGCCATTGTACGAAGCGGATTTTCCATGATTCTCAACTTCCAATCGGATATGGAGGTTGTCGGAACGGCTGCGGACGGGATTGAAGCGTATACTATGGTAGCCAAACATCAGCCGGATATTCTAATTATGGACCTCAGCATGCCTCCAGGCGAAAGTGGATTGATCGCCACAGGCAAGATTAAAGAGGACCATCCTGATACTAAAATTCTGATTTTGACCATGCATGACGACGAAGAATATCTATTTCATATTTTGAAGAATGGTGCTTCAGGGTACGTTTTGAAAAATGCGCCAGATGAGGAGTTATTGCTTGCCATACGTACCATTCATGGGGGTGGGACTTATATCCATCCTAAAATGGCCACTTCTCTCGTGCGTGAGTTCATTAAGAAAGACACAACATCACAAACCGAAGATCCGTATGAGATTCTGTCCAAGCGCGAGCTAGAGATTCTCCCTTTGGTTGCAAAGGGATACGGTAACAAGGAAGTTGCCGAAAAGCTGTTCATTTCTGTCAAAACCGTGGAAGCGAATAAAGCTAAAATCATGGAGAAGTTGAACTTAAAAAGCCGGCCTGAGCTGGTCCAATATGCTTTAAAGAAAAAAATGCTGGATTTCTAGTTTATGAAGAAGATTATTTTTAATCCAATAATATATCTACAATGAATCAAGCAGCTTCTTACGAGAAGCGGCTTTTTTATTTTCAGGGACTCCCCTGACCGGGAAAGGGGAGTCCCCTATATTCGAAAGGAACGGCTAGCGGCTACAATGGGAACAGAAAAATACAAATCAAACATTCGACAGAATAAAGTTGAAAAGGTGAGTTAAATGATTAGAAAAATGCAGTTGCCGCTACAAACATTGAACCTGATTCTTGGATTCATGGTGTGGGTCATCATTTCTTCCCTCATGCCGTTCATTACGGAGGATATCGTGATTCCACCCGGAAAACTGGCCATGGTTACGGCGATTCCGGTCGTGCTTGGATCGATTCTGCGCATTCCGCTTGGTTATTATGCCAATATTTTCGGGGCGAGAATCGTTTTCCTCGTTAGCTTTGTTTTGCTTTTGTTTCCGGTCTACTATATCAGTGAAGCTTCGACGATGACGGATTTAATTATCGGTGGCTTGTTCCTTGGGATTGGGGGAGCGGTGTTCTCGGTTGGAGTAACTTCACTGCCCAAGTACTATCCGAAAGAAAGACATGGCTTTGTCAACGGGATGTATGGTGTGGGCAACCTGGGGACAGCAGTAACGACCTTCTCCGCTCCGATTGTAGCGACACAGGTAGGATGGGCACTTACAGTCAAGCTGTATCTTATCCTATTGCTTGTTTTTATCGTTTTGAATTTCTTCTTTGGGGACCGTCATGAAGCTAAAGTCAAGACGCCCATTATGGAGCAAATCAAAGGGGTTTACAAAAATGAAAAGCTTTGGTTTTTCTCGCTCTTTTATTTTATTACGTTTGGCTCATTTGTAGCGTTCACGGTGTATCTACCGAATTTTCTCGTATCGAACTTTGAGCTGGATAAAGTGGATGCAGGGATGCGTACAGCAGGCTTTATCGCGATTGCTACATTCTTCCGCCCGATCGGTGGCTGGCTGGCGGATCGTTTTCAGCCCTTGTTTCTGCTGGTAGGTACGTTTGCTGTGTATACGGTCGCTGCGATTCTTCTGGCTTTTTCACCAGACATCACTCTGTATACCGTAGGGTGCTTGGCTATCGCTGTGAGTGCGGGAATCGGGAACGGTGTCATTTTCAAGCTAGTTCCATTTTATTTTAATAAACAGGCAGGCATAGTGAACGGAATTGTATCCATGATGGGTGGCCTGGGTGGCTTTTTCCCTCCGATCTTGTTATCGACGATTCATGCGGCTACTGGCCAATATTCCATTGGGTTCATGTTACTCTCCCAAGTGGCACTGGCTAGCCTGATTCTCGTCATATGGCTATATTATCAAGGACGTTTCCCTGTAGCTGCCGAGCAGAACCGCTTTGAGAAACAAAAGGAACTTCAGCAGTAAAGCATTAAGAGTGGAGAAATTATAAAGACACCTTTAACGTTTCTAGCGAGAGCCACAGGAAAAAGCACAAAGTTAACGATCGCTCTTCAACGTTAGGGGGACATTGTGATGAAGGAACGTTATTCAAGACAGATCTTATTTAGACCCATCGGCAGTGAAGGACAACGTAATCTGTCTGAAGCTGTTGTTACCATTATCGGCTGCGGGGCACTAGGCTCCGCCATCGCTGAAACATTAGTAAGAGCGGGCGTCGGAGAGATTCACCTGGTTGACCGTGATTATGTGGAGACGTCGAATCTGCAACGCCAGCAGTTATTCACGGAGCAGGATGCTGCACAAATGCTCCCCAAGGTAACGGCTGCTGAAAAAAGGTTAAAGGCGATACGAGAAGACGTACGCTTGTATACCTATCTCGACAGCTTGGATACCGGGCTTGCTCAAGAGCTTGCTGGTAAAAGCACATTGCTGATGGATGCAACGGATAATTTTGAAACCCGGCTGCTTATAAACGATGCTGCACGAAAGGCTGAAATTCCATGGATTTACGGCGCCTGTGTTGGAAGCACAGGCGTTGTTTTTCCGTTCGTGCCGGGCAAGTCAGCTTGTTTTCGTTGCCTACTGCCATCGCTGCCGGCAATCAATCAGACCTGCGATACGGCTGGAATCATCTCGCCCGCAGTTCAAGTGACGGCTGCTCTCCAAAGTGCAGAAGCCATGAAGTGGCTGAGCGGTAAACATGATAAAATGCGCAGCAAGGTTCATTTATTTGATCTATGGGAAAATACGCAGATGGACATAGGGATTTCCCGCATCCGCAATCAGAATTGTCCGACCTGTGGAGAGCATCCTGTGTTTCCTGCACTGACCGCATCCCGTCGCTCGGCGTATGCTTCGCTGTGCGGACGGGATGTAGTGCAGGTTCTTCCAGACCCTCATCGTCCGATTACGTTGGACGATGCAGAGAAAATGGGCAGGCTTATGGCGGAACGTGTAAAAAGGACCCCTTATTTCGTTGAATTTTATGCCTTTGAGCACCGAATGATTTTATTTAAAAACGGAAGGCTCCTCATTCACGGTATTGGAAGTATTGCCAGAGGTCAAAAGCTATACCATCAGTTGTTCGGTTAAACAAGGGATATAGATCCAGGAAATATAAATAGTGAGCAGAGTTTTCATAGCAGAGTAGCTTGCCAGGTGGCTGGAAGGTGGAAAAGATGAGTGTATTTGAAATCGTGACGGAGCCCATTCTTCCGCAGATTTATGCAGATTATGTCTTAAGACCAGAAGCGGGAGCGGTGACCGTGTTTACAGGGCACGTAAGAGAGTGGACCCAAGGCGTACGGACATTATATCTTGCTTACGAGGCCTATGTGCCTATGGCTGAGAAAAAGCTTGCAGAGATTGGCCACGAAATTGAACGGAAATGGGAAGGGACAAGAGTAGCAATTGCACATCGGATTGGTGAGCTTCAGATCGGTGATATTGCCGTTGTCATCGCTGTTTCTTCACCACACCGCTCGGATGCGTATAAGGCGAATGAATACGCAATCGAACGAATCAAGGAAATCGTTCCGATCTGGAAGCGAGAGATATGGGAAAACGGAACACAATGGATCGGACAACAAAAGAAAAAGCCGGAGGAAATCAGTCATGATTAAGCTGTACTATTTTGCGGGACTCCGTGAAGTAACGGGAAAATTCGAAGAAATGGCAGATTTGGCAGGCCAAACTGTAGGGGAATTATACAGTTGGATCACAGATAAATACCCGGATATGCCGATCAATTCTACACGAATTGCAGTAAACGAGGAGTACGCGTTGCTTACAGATGTACTGCAGGATGGAGATATCGCAGCTTTTATTCCGCCTGTCAGCGGCGGCTAGTGAAAGTGCTTGTCATGTGTCCATGTCCGCAACGTCAAATACAGCTAATGAAAAAAAGAAGGTGGTCACATGAGTTCACATCCGCTGAAGGACCCATTGCGGCGTCCGATTCGTGATTTACGTATATCTGTTACGGATCGCTGCAATTTTCGCTGTTCCTACTGTATGCCAAAAGAAATTTTCGGCGACGATTTTGCCTTTCTTCCTAAAAGCGAATGCCTATCGTTTGAAGAGATTCATCGGCTTACGGAGCTCTTTGTAGGCCTTGGGGTCAAAAAAATACGACTCACAGGTGGTGAGCCGTTAATGCGACCGAACCTTCCCGACCTTGTCTCTAGTATTTTGTCTATCAGTGGAGTTGAGGATATAGGGTTGACCACAAATGGTTTGCTACTAGGACAACAGGCGCAACGCCTCTATGACGCGGGACTGCGACGGCTTAATGTCAGTGTAGACGCTCTGAACCCCGAGCTATTTGGGCAGATGAATGGACGGGGCATTAAGCCTGCGTTTGTTTTGAAGCAGATCGATTTTGCAAGAGAAATCGGTTTTGAGATTAAGGTCAATATGGTGGTTCAAAAAGGTGTTAATGATTCTGAGATTTTGCCGATGGCTGCTTATTTTAAGGACCAGGGAATAACTCTTCGTTTTATTGAATTTATGGATGTAGGTAACGATACCGGATGGAGCTTCAAAAAGGTAGTAACAAAAGAAGAAATTATGGAGCGACTTAAGAATGAGTACGAGTTGGAGCCGGTAGATCAGAATTACTTTGGAGAAGTGGCAAAACGTTACCGTTATAAAGACAGCGACGCGCAAGTTGGCTTTATTACTTCGGTTTCGGATTCGTTTTGCTCATCCTGCACGCGTGCCCGTTTATCTTCTGATGGTAAGTTTTATACGTGTTTGTTTGCTTCAGACGGATTTGATTTGCGCCAGATGCTTCGTAACGGGGCGAATGATCAGGAATTACTTGATGCGATTACTTCAGTATGGGAACAACGCATAGATCGGTATTCCGATGAACGTACAGAACAGACTGCAAACAACAGAAAAAAAATTAACATGTCCTACATTGGCGGCTGACATTTTTATACGGGTAATGTGCCGTATTCGATGTGGATATTCCCGAAAAGAAAGCGCAAACATTTTTGTTGGCAAAACTTAAATTCGATGTTATTATGATCTTGGGATTGTTACTGAAAAGGCAAAACCCGGGACATGGAACTGGACTTCCATGTGTTGGGTTTTGCCTTTTCTTTTTGTATACAGATTTGCAATAACGTAGAAAGGTGAGTGATAGTGTAGGGCTTATTCCTCTTTATGAATACGCTTTCATTTTAATGGGTTTATAAATCTACACATTATAGTTTGGTTTACTGCGAAAGCTTGATCGGCTATTACCGTCTTGTGACCTATCTGAAATATCGCCCAGCATCTAAATCCTTTTTTAGATTATTGCGGGATCAGGGGGGCAGCCAGAATGATCATAACAAAGATATTTAATAATAACGCCATAATAGCCAAAGATTCAAAAAGGCATGAATTTGTTGTTATGGGTCGTGGAATTGCATTCAAAAAGAATGCAGGAGAACAAGTAGAAGAGCATTTAATTGAAAAGGTGTTTGTACTTAAACAAAAAGATGCTTCAGAGAAATTTAAATTACTGTTAGAGGATGTCCCTACAGAATATGTTTCGTTATGCTATGACATCATTGAATATGGAAAAAGCATATTGGAAGCACAGCTGAGCGACTATGTATATGTTTCGCTTACAGATCACATGAACAATGCATTTAAAATGTTTGATGAAGGGTTTAAAAATGCAAATCCGCTCATCTGGGAAATTAAAAAATTTTATCCTAAAGAGTTTGGAGTTGGCTTAAAAGCGCTGGAGTTTATTGAAGACGAAACAGGTAAACGATTGTCTGAAGATGAAGCAGGTAATATAGCTCTTCATTTAATCAATGCTCAAGTCAACAGCTCCTACCATAAAGTAGCGGATGTCGCTCAGCAAACTCAAAAAATACAGGATATCCTAAATATTATTAAGTACTCTTACAATATTACCCTGGATGAACACTCGACTAGCTATGAACGATTTATTACACATTTAAGGTTTTTCTTTCAGCGGTTAATTCAAAAAGAAAAATTAGCACTGGAAGATGATTTTCTATTAAGGCAAGTGAAAGCAAAGTACAAAAAAGCTTACAGTTGTATGCTGAAAATTGAGAAATACTTGGACACGGTATTGTCAGATGAAGAAAAACTGTATATAACGATTCATATTCAGCGCGTAACTCAATGACCAATTGAATAACTCCTTGGATTGTTACTGGTAATGCAGGCGAAACCAACCTAGATCGAATTTGATCTATTTTGGTTTTGCCTTTTTTTATAAATACAAATAAAGGGGCAGTTACAATGAAGTATGAGACATTAGCAAAAGACATCATCAGAAATGTCGGCGGCAAAGAAAATGTAAATAGTCTAACTCATTGTATTACACGCTTGCGCTTCAAGCTAAAGGATGAAAATAAGGCCAATACAGAGGTTCTGAAAAGTATGGATGGTGTCGTCACGGTGGTAAAAAGCGGGGGACAATACCAAGTTGTGATCGGTAATCATGTGCCCGAGGTTTATGCGGATGTTGCTGCGATAGGCGGCTTCCAGGCAGGTGATTCAGAAGAAACATCAGATGAAAAAGTCAGTTTGTTCAATAGGTTTATTGATACCATTTCAGGTGTATTTACACCCACGCTGGGTGTCTTGAGTGCCACGGGTATGATTAAGGGTTTTACGGCCTTGTTTGTAGCTATAGGCTGGCTGACTGTTACATCGGGTACCTATCAAATTCTCAATGCTTTAGGAGACTGCTTGTTCTACTTCTTCCCTATTTTCCTGGGGTATACGTCAGCTAAAAAATTCAATGCCAACATTTTTATAGGTATGGCGATCGGGGCGTCACTTGTTTATCCAACCTTTAGCACGATAACAGCCTCGGGTAAACCGCTATACACTTTATTTAGCGGCACTATATTTGAGTCACCGGTATATATCACCTTCTTAGGTATTCCGGTCATTCTGATGAGCTATGCATCAACGGTTCTTCCGATTATCGTATCCACCTATGTAGGCTCAAAAATAGAAAATTTCTTTAAAAAGGTCATCCCTAGCGTAGTGAGAACATTCTTGGTTCCGTTTTTCACTTTGTTAGTTATTGTACCCTTAGCGCTGATTGTGATTGGACCACTCTCGACTTGGGCAGGTCAACTGCTTGGCGCAGCCACCCTCTTTGTGTATAACTTAAGCCCGATGATTGAAGGTATTATCATGGGGGCTTTCTGGCAGGTATTTGTTATTTTTGGACTGCACTGGGGTCTTGTTCCTATCGCTATGAACAACTTGGCGGTGCTCAAATTCGATCCGATCCTTGCTGCAACGCTGGGAGCCTCCTTTGCTCAAACAGGTGTCGTACTGGCGATTTTGTTCAAAACCAAAAATGTAAAGCTGAGATCCCTTTCCATTCCAGCTGTTATCTCCGGGATCTTTGGTGTAACAGAACCCGCGATTTACGGGATTACATTACCACGTAAGAAACCATTCATTTTAAGCTGTATAGCGTCTGCAGTAGGTGGCGGTATTATCGGAATGATGGGAACGAAAGGCTATATCATTGGCGGCTTAGGCATTTTCGCGATTCCGAGCTATATTAATCCGTCAGGAATAGACAGCGGATTTTATGGGGCTGTTATTGGTATCCTGGTAAGTTTCGTATTAGGCTTCTTGCTTATGTTTTTTGGCGGATTTAAAGATGATGAGGTGAAAGAAACGAAAAAAGAAGTTAGTTCAACGGGAGCAGCAAAAGGAGGAGAAGTCTTAATAAGACAGGAGACGGTAATTAGTCCGTTAAAGGGTGATGTAAAACCTTTATCTGAGGTAACTGATGAAGCCTTTTCGACAGGTGCTCTGGGTAAAGGGATTGCCATTGAGCCTTCCGAAGGCAAGGTCGTTTCACCTGTAGATGGTGTCTTAACATCCTTATTTTCGTCAGGTCATGCGATCGGAATTACCAGTGATCAGGGCGTGGAAATTCTCATCCATGTAGGTAAGGATACAGTCAAATTGAAAGGTAAACATTTTTATCCCAAAGTAAAACAAGGGGAAGCCGTCAAAAAGGGACAATTGCTCATGGAGTTTGATCTGGAGGCTATCCAAGAGGCTGGTTATGTTCTGACTACTCCTGTAATTGTTGCCAACACTGCTAGTTACTTGGATGTTATTGAAACGGAGAAGAAGACGATTGGTTATAAAGAGGATTTGTTGACGGTCATGGTCTAAGATACCTATATTTTAGGAGGAATAAACAATGAACAATAATATAACCAAGGAGTTTCCACAAGGATTTTTATGGGGAGGGGCCACGGCTGCTAACCAATTTGAAGGTGGGTATAACGTGGATGGTAAGGGACTAAGCACTGCTGATGTAATAACAGCCGGGACGCATACTATTTCCCGAAGAATTACGCCTGTATTGGAAGAAGGCATGAACTATCCAAGTCACGAGGCAATTGATTTCTACCATCATTATAAAGAGGATATCCGATTATTTGCTGAAATGGGTTTCAAGGTTTTTAGAATGTCCATCGCTTGGTCCAGAATATTTCCGAACGGAGATGATACAGAGCCGAATGAGCAAGGCTTGCAGTTCTATGATCGTGTGTTCGCAGAATTAAAAAAGTACAACATTGAGCCGTTGGTTACGATCTCACATTATGAAGCACCGTTTCATTTAACCCAAAAATATAACGGCTGGTCAGATCGCAGAGTGGTAGATTTTTATGTAAGATATTGTGAAGTTCTTTTTAACAGATACAAAGATGTCGTAAAATACTGGCTCACCTTTAATGAAATCAATATCTTAACCTTGTCTTTTGGGGCGTTCATGGCTGGAGCGATGATGCCAGAGGGGAATGGAGAGCTTGCCCATGCTACAGTGAAGGATGAGCAGGACCTGTATCAAGCTTTGCATCATCAATTTGTAGCCAGTGCAAAGGCAGTAAAGCTGGGGCATGAAATCAATAAGGATTTTAAAATTGGCTGTATGATTGCTTATATGTGTTCATACCCACTTACCTGTAACCCCGATGATGTTTTGCTCGCTCAACAAAAGGATAACTTGAGTAATTTCCTATGTTCAGATGTTCAAGTAAGAGGTGCTTATCCCGGATTTGCCAAACGATATTTTAAAGAACATAATATCCAAATTACGATGCAGGACAATGATGAGGACGTCTTAAAAGAAGGATGCGTAGATTTTTATACTTTCAGTTATTATTCATCCACTTGTGTCAGTGCAGACCCCAATCAGGAGAAGGTGGGTGGGAATTTATCCATGGGATTAAAGAATCCCTATTTAAAAGCAAGCGCATGGGACTGGCAAATCGATCCGCAGGGATTGAGATGGTCCCTCAATAACATTTATAATCGATATGAAATCCCGTTAATGGTTGTGGAAAATGGTCTGGGCGCTGTGGATACAGTGGAAGAAGACGGCTCCATTCAAGATGCTTATCGAATTAATTATCTAAAGCAGCACATTGAGCAAATGAAAGAAGCCATTGCTGATGGAGTAGATTTAATAGGTTATACACCTTGGGGATGTATTGATCTAGTAAGTGCGGGAACCGGTGAAATGAAAAAACGCTATGGATTCATATACGTCGATAAGGATAATGAAGGTAAAGGAGCACTTGCCAGATTCAGAAAGAAGAGCTTCTATTGGTATAAGAGTGTGATCGAAACTAATGGGGAACAGCTGGACTAAATATTAGTGTGTGTCTTCAAAAAGTGATACAGTCAGCGCATGCCTATTCAGTAGGCATGCGCTGTTTGGATTTAAAACCAGCTTCCCTTCAGGAAACTACGGTGAATGTATACAGATTAGGAGATCACCATAGTCAATAGTATGTTAATTTTACTAAACACATGGGGTGAAAATGTCGAAATAAAGGGTAGGGTGGATAACAAAATATAAGGAAGTGGATACATATTATGAATCAAGTAGAAGCTGTTTTGTCTGCCATGCCGTTTATTAGAGAAGCTGCACGACATGATGTTTTAATATCTGTAATGGATAAAGAAAAATTTCTATTCTTTCAGTCGGGGAAAAGTTTAGTCTATGATTTCAAGGCAGGCGACCCTCTCCCTGATGTACACAAGAACTTCAAAATGCTAGTAGGCGGAGAAAAGACCCGAGTTCGCTATGATGCCGAAGTTTTCGGGTTTGCTGCTGATTCTTACTTTCATCCGATAAAGAACGAACAGAATGAGATTGAGGCAGTAATGTGCATCACCTATAGTATGGATAATCAGGATCAACTGAAGAAGTTGATGAGCCAAGCAGAGGATGTTACAAGCAAGCTAGTGGAAGGGATTCAGCATGTAGCAGCCCATTCGGAGGAGCTTAGTGCGACAGCCGAGGAAATTTTAAGCAATACGAAAAAGGCGGTTGAGGACTCTGGTAATGTGACTGAGGTGGCTGGCTACATCAAGGAAATTTCAGAGCAGACAAACTTGCTTGGACTAAATGCAGCCATTGAAGCTGCTCGGGTGGGTGAGGCAGGAGCAGGATTTGGGGTTGTTGCCGCAGAAATCCGCAAGATGTCTACGGGCACCAAGGAAGCCACTGGGCGAATCGAGCAATCCTTGCAAGCTGTCAGACAATCGGTTTATAGTATGGAACAAGAGATTACGCAGATTACTGTATCTTCCCAAGAGCAGGCCAAGCTTGTGTCGGAGTTCATGAATATTATTGATCAATTAAATGATACCAACCAAGGCTTGAGAGGTTTAATAGAGAAAATCACGAATGATGTGGATGTAAAATAAAGATTGGAAGAAGTCTCGGTCTGTGAATTGTGCATTCCGTCATGGAAATGTGATCACAGGGCGAGACTTTTTTAAGTTTATTAAATCATTTGGAGTGGATACATATATGAATTTGAATGGGTTGAATGAACAGAGTTACACAGAACTAGAGGATTATTGGGTGCGTGTATTTCTAAATTTAGTACAAGATCAGGATAAAGAGAACTGGGTGATTCCTTATTACAACACATCCTTTTCTAATGGTCAGAAAGTTATGGATATGAACCCCATTTTTTCGGCTAAATCGAAAATAAGTCATAAATCCATCAGAATCATTCATGAAACGGTTAATGAGGGGGATGACGTTCACTATTGGTTAGATACGAATGGGAAAAACGAATTAGTTATTATTTGTTCCCCATCACAGCAACATGTGCACAAGGTAAAGGGGATCATTAAACGCTGGATTTATGAATGAGATCCATTATCCATAATCAAATCTTTTCCGATATAATAGGGAAGAGAAGCCATAGAACAGATACTACCTCAGAGAGGTGATTTACAATGACCGTTGATATTCTCCGACGTAATAATGTAAAAGTGTTGGGTACAGGCAGCCAGACGATTGTATTTGCTCACGGCTTTGGATGCGATCAGGATATGTGGCGTTATATCGTCCCTAGCTTTATCGACAACTACCAAATCGTCTTATTTGATTACGTTGGGTCTGGAGATTCCCAAATAAAATACTATGATTCCCAAAAATACAGTGACTTGCAAGGATATGCCCAAGATGTGCTGGATATTATGGAAGCGTTAGAATTACGGAATACCATATTCGTCGGACACTCCGTTAGCAGCATGATCGGAATGCTCGCATCCATCCGAAGCCCTCAATATTTTGAACGCATTGTCATGCTCGGTCCTTCTCCACGCTATGTGAATGACCTGCCTTCTTATTATGGAGGTTTCGATAAGAGTGATATTGATGAATTACTGGATATGATGCAAATGAACTTTATTGGCTGGGCTAGTTACATGGCGCCCATTGCTATGCAAAATCCCGAGCGAGGGGACTTAACCGAAGAGTTGGAAAAGGCATTTTGCTCCAGAGATCCTCATATTGCACGGCAATTCGCAGAGGTTACATTTTTTTCAGATTGCCGTGTCGATCTTCCGCATGCTTCGGTTCCTACGCTTATTCTCCAGTGCTCAGACGATAGTATTGCTCCAATTGAGGTAGGGGATTATTTGCATACCCATCTTAGAAATAGCAGACTTCAGCAGATGAGAGCAAAGGGGCATTATCCTCATTTAAGCCAACCAGGAGAAACGAGCGATTTAATCAAAGAATATTTAGCCAGTGTGTAATATCGAAAGAAAGGCAGTCATGCAATGGATATTCAATTAGATAAAGCTCCCTGTGGATACTTTTCAATTTCGGACGCTGGGATCATTCAATCGGTAAATCAAACTTTATTGGACATGCTTCTTTATGAACGTGATCAATTGCTCGGGCGGCCGATTGAAACGACAATGTCTGTTACGAACAAGCTATTTTTTCATACTTATTTTTATCCCTACATCCAGTTGTACGGGCATGTTGATGAGATGTACTTCTCGTTTCGCACAAGTGATCGACAGGATGTGCCTGTACTTCTAAACGGAGTTCGGCAGGAACGCAATGGAGAAGCTGTTATTGATTGTGTAGTGCTTATGATGCGTAAGCGGATTGAACATGAGAAAGATATACTACAGACCAAAACCAAGCTTCAGGAATTATATCAGGCGACGAATGAAGCAAACCAGAAGCTTAAACGGTTGCACGAAGAATATGAAATCAAACAGCAGGAACTAGTGCGGATTAATCACCAGCTAGAAACGATGGCGTCAACCGACCCGTTAACTGGGCTTAAAAATAGAAGATATTTTCAAGATCAATTACAAATCAGCCTAGCCTCCTTTCAAGAGACCGGAATACCTTTCTCGTTGCTGATCATTGATATTGATCGTTTCAAAAACATTAACGACACTTATGGTCATCCGGTGGGCGACCTGGTGCTCACTAATCTGGCTGAGTTACTACAATCCATGTCACAGGAGATGGATATTGTCGCTCGTTATGGTGGCGAGGAGTTTGTCATTATTCTTCCGGGCAACGACGCAGAGGAAGCCATTCGTGCAGCAGAAAGATATCGCTCCACGACGGCCTCAAGGGATTGGGGAGATTACAGCATTACTGTGAGTATTGGCGTGGCAACGGTTACACAAGCGGATACGGAACAATCGATAGTTCATCAAGCAGATTTGGCACTGTATGCTTCCAAGAGTGGCGGGAGAAACCGGGTCACACATGCAGCAAGTCTTATAAAGAGATAGATAGAGGCTTCATTAACTATATGAAGAGCTGGGGAGGATAAAATGGGCGAAGCGTACAAGCTGGACTGTGATATCTGTGCGTATACTGAGAACATATTTGTGGGGTTTGGTTTATTATATATGCGTTTGGAATCTATTGCTTCGTTTGTACAGGATGCTGCCCTTAAATGGCGTATTGAGGAATTCATAGGCAACCCTTCGACGAGATATGATGCTTATGACGCTCTGTATGTGTGCCCGGTCTGTCAGGCCATCCGTAATGAATTGTTTATTGAGATGGAATCGGACTCATCACAGTATAAAATTTCTTATGCTTGTCCTAGATGCGCGAGTGTTATGCAGCAGGAACACATTGAAAACAATGTGCCGGTTCATTTGAGCTGCCCAACATGTGAGAAGGGTAAATTGAAGGCAACGTTTTATATGGATTGGGATTAATAGATTCCCCGAATATCTCCACAGCATACTCCAATAAGCCTGGTCAAACCAGTCAAATTCAGCTAATATTAATGATAACGATTCTCATTTGTGGTATCAGAATGAATGAAAACCTTTGAGGTGGACGCTAGTGAATTCAAATTCGTTATCATTAATATATCAGCATTATTTAGAAAAAACTCCGTTTAGAAAACAAAACGAGCATACGTATATGATGTTACCGGAAGCGGGCGACGGACATATTTACCGAGTTACGACTTACAGCGGAATCGAGATTGTGTATTCGCATATTCAATATCACGAGCCTTATCCGACGAACTTTGCCTCCAGAGGACAAATGATTGAACTTCAATTTGCACTTTCGGGTCAACGTCATGTAAATATAGCTGGTCTGGACTACACGCTCCCGATAGGGCGGGGTGCTCTTATTTTTTTACAGGATTTCAAAGCATATTTCCATCCTCCTGTTAACGAACAATACCAATCCTTTGCGCTTGGCATTCCTGTCTCGTTGTTTAATTATGCAGCTTCACAGTTGGCAGCTCGTCGACAGGTAGCTATTGAATTTAATCAAATTCTGAAGGGTGCTGCGTTCCATCATCTTAGTTTTGAACTGGATCACAGAAGTATAGTGATGATTGAACATTTGATCAAAGACTTGAAAAGTGTGCATAGATCGCCTTTATTAATGGAAGCAGCGGCACTAGAGATTTTGAATAGGTTTATGATTCAATTATTTGATTTAACTCCCATGCCCGAAGGCCTATCTAAAGAAGATGTCAGAAAGTTGCATATGGCTCGGCAAATCCTTGAATCCAGCATGATTGATCCTCCTTCACTGATCGCATTATCAAAAAAGGTTGGATTAAATGATTTTAAATTAAAAAAAGGATTCAAAGCATGTTTTGGAACAACTGTATTTGAACATTTACGCCAAATTCGTCTTGAATATGCGATGAAGCTGCTTCGAAGCCAGGAAAGCAATGTAACAGAAGCTGCGATGGCTGTAGGATACAGTAATGTGAGTGCATTTTCAGAGCAATTTTTCCGGGAATACGGAGTGAAGCCATCATCTTTAAAGAAAGTATTTTAAAAATTCTGTTTTGACCATGTTAAAAAATATTAAGTAAACAAAAAGCTGGAACCCGTATAGATAGGATTCCAGCCTTTTTATTTGGTGCTTATTTCACGAAAGTTTCAATGCCATCTGTATCGATGGTTGAAGTATGGGTACGAGACGCTTCTTCAATATTTTTGAATGCCCAGTAATCTGTTGGTACATCCTTCCATGTAGCCTGAATGGTTCCTTCCAGGGGTCCTCGTTTTAAGATTGTGTTCAAAATTGTAACGGTTTCTACGCGTGTTATATATTTATTGGGTTGGAAGCTTCCATCATTATAGCCGGTAATCCATCCTGCATTAGCTAACGCTACAATGGAATCTCTTGCCCAATGTTTTTCGATATCGGTATAAGGAGAAGCTGCGGTTTGTGTTCCTTTAAGCTGCTTCCAGGATGCGAGTATTGCTGCCATTTCTGCACGGGTAATGGGTTGCTCTGGTCGAAATGTTCCATCTGCATACCCATTCATGAGGTGCTGTGTCGTAAGTGCTATAATCGAATCCTTTGCCCAATACGTGCTAGGTACATCTTTGTATGTCGTTGAGCCTTCTTTTGTCTCCAACTTCATAATCCTAGCCATCATTGCAGCGGTTTCAGCCCGTGTAATCGACTGGTCCGGTCGGAAAGTACCATCCTGATAACCCGTTATATATTTTTCATGCGCAACCTCGGATTGCTCTACTGGCATGATTTCTGGAGTCGGTAAAACCGTTGAAGAAACCGATGGTGATGAAGGTGTGGTTGTTTCACTGGAAGAAGATGAATCACTGCTATCCGTGTTATCCTTCTTATCTTTTTTATTGCTACTGCTGCTGTCGTTATTGCTAGTATCACCAGTTCCGCCAGTGTTTTCAGTACCACCAGTGCTTGCATTTCCATTTACAACCTGTATATACGCTTCAGATGTACTCGGGGCAAATCGAGCATCCCCGCTGTATATAGCAGTGATCGCGTGGCTTCCCACACTTAAGTCTCTTGTAGTGTAGTACCCATTGGCATAGCCGTTCGAAATGCCCACCGGCTCCATCGTCAGCGTATCTAATACATTCGTGCCGTCCATAAGAATGACCGTTCCAGTTAAATCGCCCGACGTTTGTGGGTTTGAAGTTGTCCTCACGCTAAACCTTACTTCTTGACCTTGACTAGACGGATTCGTCGAACTCAATACTGTAGTTACTGTAGGTCTCAGTGAAGGTGTAGGCGCAGGTGCAGATGCATTTACGACCTGAATGTATGGCTCAGATGTACTGGGAATAAAACGAGCATCCCCACTATATATAGCCGTAATCGGGTGACTTCCCACACTTAAATTACTTGTGGTGTAAGTGGCAGTGGCATATCCATTCGCAATGCCATTTGGCCTCATCGTCAGCGTATCTAATATATCCGTACCATCCATAAGGACCACCGTGCCGGTTAAATCCTTCGTAATTTGTGGAGTTGAGATGGTTTTGATGCTAAACGTTACGGATTGGCCTTGTTTAGAAGGGTTTGTCCAACTCGTTACCGTGGTTTCAGTAGCATACACAGCATCCGTTACACTAGGTGCTGGTGGGGAGGTTGCATACACTGCACTCTCGGAAAAACTCCATGTCCAGGTTCCAAATAAAACGATAACAGCAAGATAAGATAAACAAAAAGACTTGATTTTACGCATAAATTTCCTCCATAAAATTCCGGTGTCACGATGAACTTACTAAGATCCTCCATGATGACTAACCTACTAATATAATTTTCTTTCTTACACTACTGATTTACTATACTAAATGCCTCTGAACCAATTCTGAACCAAATCGATAAAAACCGTGCCCAATTCACATGGCTAGAAGGGGATCACGATTTGCGAGCCTTTTCCGTAATTTCTCAGAGCAAATGCAAAAAGGGTCAACCAGAAAGAAATGGTTGACCTCATAATATGAATGACAGTTTAGCGTGATATTTTGGAAAGACTTATTCCGTCAGTATTTAAATTTGACCGTTAGATCCTGTAATTTCTGTGACATATCCGACAAGGTCGTTGCCAGGCTGGTGATCTGCTGCATCGAAGCTAGCTGTTCTTCTGCAGACGCTGCAATATTCTGCGAGTTGTCCGCCGCTTGGAGCGCCAGACTCGATACGTTTTCTCCACTTGCTGAAATTTCCTGGACACTTGCGGTTATTTGCTCCGTGATGCTTGCAAGCTCTTCCGTTTGCTGTGCGATATGATTGGTGGACGTCACAATTTTATTAAACTGCTGCTCCGTCTCATTGGCAATTTTAATGCCGGAGTCGACATTCTGTTTTACGCGTTCCATGGTCTGAAGCGAATGCTCCATATCTTTGCGCATATTCTGAATCAACTCAGAAATCTGCCCGGAAGACTGGTTCGATTGTTCGGCCAGCTTTCTTACCTCTGAAGCAACTACGGAGAAACCGCGGCCTTCTTCGCCTGCACGGGCAGCCTCAATCGAAGCATTTAAGGCAAGCAGATTGGTCTGCTGTGCGATATCCGTAATGGCATGTAGCATCGTGTCGATCTGTTGAGTGCGTTCATCCAACATTCTCATAACCGCATCGGTTTCATTGACGGAATGGTTAATCAAGCCCATTTGCTTCACTGTATGTTGTACAGCAGTACCGCCAAGGCTCGCCATTTCCATTGCGTCTGCAGACGATTCAGCAATAGTCAAGGAGCTATCCGTGATCCGTTGCATACCTATTGAAATTTCCTCAAGCGAGCTGGTTGTCTTCTGAAGCATCAGTTGCTGCTCCTTCGCACCGGCCGCCGATTCCTGAATCGCAATGGTGATATGCTCGGTTGCCTGTCCAGTGTGCTCTGCTCCAAGGGTCAATTCTTTTGAGGAAGCAGCGACCTGCTTGGTGGACAGGTTTACCTCACCGATCAGAAATCGAATATTTTTAATCATATGATTGAAGTCCTGTGCAAGCTCACCGATCTCATCTTTTGAATTCATTTTGACTTCTTGGACTGTTAAATCACCGTCCGCAACTGAGTTAAGCCGCTTTGCAATCGTGATAATAGGTTTCGTAAAACGTCCCGAAACAAAGCTTACGATAACTGCTCCCAGAATAACCGCAACAGCCGTAATAATCAGGACAATATAAAGGACTTTGGTCGCTCCGCTGTTAAATTCGTTAAAATATGCTCCAGAACCGATGATCCACCCCCAATAAGGATCCTTTTCAACGTACGAGATTTTCGTCTCTACTTGATCTGTACCAGGTAAAGCCCATTTATAAGTGACGAATCCCCCGCCGTTTGTGCCGGCTTCTACAAACTCTTTTCCCACATGCACACCGTCTTCGGATACGGCATTTATTAAATCCTGGCCTTCATTTGAAGGGTTCATCACTGAAACCGCATCTTGGTTGACTGCCCACGGATAACCTGTTTTACCTACAGTATATTTAATCTTTACCGGTCTTTTGTTATTAGCATCTTTTACACCGAGCAGTTCGATGCGCAGTTTTTCCTGTGCTTCCTCCAATGTTAAATTACCGGCTTCGACTTGCCCATTGAGGAAACTAATCATACCAATTACCATTTGCACACTATTCTTAAGTGCCACTTTGCCTGATTCATTCATTTCATTCTTAGAAACAACATAAGAACTGCTTCCAATCACAAAAGTAGGTACAATTAAAATAATCAAGCACATTATGGTTAACTTCGCCCTTAACGATCTCACCTTCATGATTGATCCTATCTTTGTTTTCACTGTGATTTCCCCCTTAGAGATCGATATACAGACTCAACCCACAACTGCGTTTTGTTACTAAAGGTAAAAAGACTGTACATCATATATCGTAAAAACTCGTCAGGAAATTAAGCCCTTTCAGCCTGGCTGCTGTTTTATAGGCTAAATTAAATCCGTTTAACCGCAAATTTATCCGTCTATAGGCAGTAGCTTTTTGGTATGCTTCGTATACTTCTGCATAGAGAGAATCTATAACAGAGGAGTGTGCGAGGATGAATAGAATAAAAGGGAGCATCTTTTTCAGTGTTTTTGTGGCTATGCTAGGGCTCATGCTCATTGCTCCAATTATGCCGCCCCTTATTCGTGAATTAGGCTTAAGAGAAAGCCATTCCGGAATAATTATATCGCTTGGTTCTATAACGATGGCCTTAATGGCTCCAGTATGGGGAAATCTGAGTGATGCAAAGGGCCGCAAGCCTGTGATTTTGCTTGGGTTTATAGGGATGTGTGTAAGCTGTCTGTTGTTTACGCTTACTCTTTTTGCAGGATTAAAGGGTTGGCTCAGTGGGGGACTGCTGTTAGTCCTGCTGATTGTTACACGCGGCTTAATTGGCGGCTTTATCCCGGCGGTGTTGTCATCTTCCCAAGCTTATATGGGGGATGTAACGAAGGGTGAAGAGCGTGGAAGTGGTATGGCTATTATTAGTGCGGCGAATGGGCTTGGGCTGGTATTTGGCCCCGCGATTGCAGGTGCCTTTACTTTAATAGGACTGTTATGGCCCTTATACTTTGGAATTGTCATTGCCGCTGTTGCATTCGTGGTGTCTCTACTGGCGATTCCGGCCGCCCAGCCTGTTATTCAGCAAAAACCTGCTCGAATTAATCCCCTCCAGCCAGGTCTAAGAATGTATTTGTTTGCAGGCTTGGTTACGATGATTAGTATTGTGACTATTCAGGTTATAGGTGGTTTTTATTTTCAAGATCAGTTAGGTCTTACATCCGAAGAAACAGCAAGAGTTGTTTCCTTTGGACTTATGTTCTCCGGAGCAGCGATGCTGATCGTGCAGATCATCCAAATGAAATGGCTTAAATGGCAGCCTAAGCCGATGATTTTGCTCGGTTCTCTATTCCTGATTGCTGGAATGGCATTTTTTCTGATTTCAGCCAGCTTGGCCCTTTACTATGCAGCGTTCTTTATGTTTGGCATAGGCACGGGCTTACTGATGCCCGGATTTATGGCAGGTGCTTCGCTTTCGGTCAGTCAAGAACAGCAAGGGGGAGCAGCAGGGCTGGTAGCTGCGATACAGGGAATTTCCGCGATCATTGCTCCTATTTTGACGACCACTTTATATCGAGTAGACAAACATATTCCCTTTATTCTTATAGCGGTTCTGGTTGCTTGTATGGCTATCGTTATGCTGGGGGTAAAAAAGGGAGACGGGAATAGTAAGCCTGTGCCTGACAAGGCATGATAAATAAAAGAGTGGTTAGATGAATCCATAGGCTTCCGGAGTATACTCACCGGAAGCCTATATCTATTATAATAAGTTATAAGAAATTTCAGGAAAATCAGAAGGGAGTGAAGAGCTTATGGAAATCCGGCCAAAATGGGCGGCATTAAACAAAAAATATAGCTTGTACGCACTCAGGTCTTTAAGTCAGGTTTTTTGAAAACGTGTTGGAGGAATGCAGATGGGTTGGGAGTATGGAATTAAGGTCGCAAATGTTAAGGATATTAAAGCGCTAATGGAACGCTTAGCTGAAGCATTGCCTAGGATTGACGGATATCGGATGCAAAGGGATGAGGATGGTTTTGTCCTGCTTCAGAATAATTCTGATTGGCCTGAAGCGCTCCAGATTTCATTGGAAGAGGCAAGAAATATTGAATATTTAGAAGATGATGAACCTTATATCTATTGTCTATTTCATATCGGCGGCGGAGATGCGATGAGGTTGAGGGAAGGAATGTGCAGGGTGCTGGAAGAAGAGAAATGCGCTGCGGATTGGTTCGAGTTATAGCCGAAGAAAGGAGTGGGTGAGATTGAGTAAGAAGGACAAAAAAGAGATTCAGACACTAATCTATCGCTATAGCGGTCCACGAGCCAATATTGGATATACTTTTGAACCGTTGCGTTATGGGGATGCTGATGAACCGAAGCTGGAGGAGATGATATTCATCTACGCAGATGACTTTGATATCGTGCTGTCTGCGTTAAAGTCCAAATATCCACTTGTCGATCCTGATACGGGAGAAACGTATGAGGCTTTTGACCCCTGCTGGGATAATCCGATTCAGGCGTCGGTATGGCATGAAATATTAACACAATTGGATACTTGGCCTACCAAGGAGTCAGAATTACGCCTATTTATCGATTCCTTTACAGCATGGGTCAGAGCGCATCTGAAGCAAGCAGATGGTATTATCGTGACCGGAAATCTGTAGAGAAGGCCATGCACTGCAATCCGTATTTTTGCTGCCCCTCGCTTCGAGGGGCGACCGGACGGCGAGCCACTGAGTCGAGTGCCTGGTTCTTTGCAGTACACGCGACAGTCTCCTTGTTGCAACTGGATTATTAACGGTGCTTTTGGTTTCTGATTAACGTTTGCTCCAATTCGGTATCTGCCATAAATTTGCTGGCAGATACAGCAAGCTGATATTGATTGGTGCCCATATTGTTAGCGGCAGGTTGAAGAATCCCTTTTATTGTTTGCCATAATGAAGAGGCCTGCAGGCTTTCTGCCCCAAAATGCAAGATGATATGGATACAGGAGGTAATAATATTGCGACCAAGTCCGTACAGGAACCATTCTTTTTCCTTCGTAATAAGCGGAATAATGGTGACCATCGTTTCCCACGCTTCATCCAATCGACCTGTTTCAATGAACTTCTCTGCCAAGTTAGATGCAGTAGAACAGTAATTATGATGATTTCCTTCTGTTTTTTCCATTTCGGCCAGCTTTTTAAGGGCTTCAATTTCACCTTCTGGATGGTTGCGCCATCTCTCATGATAAACGAGTGCCTGTAAATTTTCTTTGTTCCAATCCGTCTGCTCTCTGATCCACAAATCGATAAATAATGATAGATACATATCTTCTCCGAGCTCACTCGCGATATTGATGCAATCCTCAAGATCAGCTGTATCTTTGCTGAACAAATATGTTTCCAAAATCAACTCAGGGTCAAACCCGGCATATGTATCGAAATTGGCCTTCTTGGCCTGCTGGAACAAAATTTGGTCCTGCTCACGCTCATACTTTTGCAGTAAAAAAACGGCATAATACAGAGCATCTCCAATCCCTTGAAAACTGTTCGTTTCCCTGTCTATAATCTCATTCACGAGCAGCCTTCTCACAATCGGTTCGTAATGCGGGTCATCTCGATCCTCACGATTATACATAGCCAAAAGCACCTTCAAGCGATTGGTATAATTGGCATCACTTTTTCCATATTCCTCATTGTGTTGCTCCAAATAGTCAACCTTCGAAAAATCGGCGTGATCACTTATTAGACTCTGCAGCATTTCATCATAGGGTGCCATCATCTGATCCAGCAGCCTTTTGTAGTTCGTTTCCAATACTGTGATTCTCCTTTCTTGATCGGCTTAATACTACAATCCATATGTATATAAAACAAGCGATTTCCTTTTGAGACGGGATCGCTTAGTGTAGCAGCGCTGTATACACGTACATATTTTTCTAATAAACCCATTTTAAGATTCAATATAAGGGGTGGACATTCAACACCTGTAAATCAAGCATACAACATGCAGGGATACAACATTGCGCACAACTATTGGAAGCGTTTTAATTTGAGTATAGAAACACAAAAGAAGACCTCAGGGAGGACATACGAATGCTAAAAGTGAAAGCGCTTAGATGTGAACATTTAAACAATCCGATTGGACTGGGCTGCCTAAAGCCGCGACTAAGCTGGCAAATTGAATCTGACAACATATACGTTTTCCAAAAACGCTTCCAATTGCAAGTATCCATACATCCTACTTTTGAACCGCTGATTTGGAATCATTTTTCCTATTCGGAGCAATCTATTTTGTTTCCCTATGGAGGTCCTCCACTGGAATCCGGACAACGATATTATTACCGGGTAAAAGTATGGGCTCAGGGAGCAGGTGACACCGAACCGGAGGAATCGGAATGGAGTGAGTTTGGCTTTTGGGAAATGGGGCTGCTTTCTGAGCAGGACTGGAAGGCAGAATGGATTACAGTGAAGGAGCGAAGCCTCCATGAACAGTTTCAGACGAGAGCCCCTTTTGCCGCTTCCAGGTGTTTTTCAGTTGAGGGAAAAGTGAAAAAAGCAGTCATTTATGCCACAAGCCTTGGTTTGTATGAGTTGGAGCTAAATGGACAAAGAGTAGGCGATGCCTATTTTACCCCGGGATGGACAGATTATAACGATCGTGTCCAGGTGCAAGCCTATGATGTGACTTCTACCATTCGAGAACAACATAATCGCATCACAGCCACGGTAGGAGAAGGCTGGTACAGCGGCTATCTAGGCTGGCAAAAGCGCAAGGATACCTATGGGAACACGAATGCTTTGTTATTTCAAATGAAGATTAGCTATGAAGATGGCCGTTCAGAACTCATTTGCTCAGATTCCTCCTGGGAGGAAACGAGCTGTGCCATTTTGATGTCGGATATTTATAACGGCGAAATCTATGATGCCCGATTGGAGCAGCAGGCAGGCGAGCATCGCTCCTTGAATGAACGGAAAAAGATGCAGGTCGTCCCGTTTCCGTTAAGTCATCTGGTTGCTCAGGAGAACGAGCCTGTCCGTGTAATGAACCGATTAAAGCCTGTTGAGCTGATTCAAACGCCTAAAGGCGAACTGGTTCTTAACTTGGGTCAAAATATGGTAGGCTGGCTGGAATTTAAAGTTGAAGCTCCTGAGGGTACGGTTCTGAATTTGATACATGGTGAAGTGCTGGATCAGCAAGGGAACTTTTACCGAGATAACATTCGGGATGCAGCGCAGCAGATTACGTACATTTGCAGCGGCAAGGGGACGGAGATATTTAGGCCGCATTTCACTTTTCAAGGCTTCCAATATGTGAAACTTGAGGGCTTTCCGGCTGGCGTAGACATTGAAGATTTTACGGGCGTTGTTTTGCATTCAGATATGGAGACAATTGGCTTGTTCGAGACATCCGATCCAAAGCTCAATCAACTCCAGCACAATATTGTATGGGGGCAAAAGGGGAACTTCCTGGATGTGCCGACCGATTGCCCGCAGCGTGATGAGCGATTAGGCTGGACCGGCGATGCACAGATTTTTGCCAGAACGGCCAGCTTCAATATGAATAGTGCTTCCTTCTTCCGAAAGTGGCTGAAAGATTTGGCTTACAACCAGCTGGAGAATGGGGCTGTGCCTTTTGTCGTGCCGGACGTCCTCAAAGGAACCTTTGCAGATAATATGGACAAAACGACGGCAGCATGGGGGGACGCGGCGGTTATATGTCCGTGGACTATCTATCAATGTTATGGGGATAAGCAGATTTTGGCTCAGCAGTATGACAGTATGAAAGCATGGGTCGATTATATCCGTGCCCAGGGGACTGAGGAGCATCTGTGGGATAGTGGTTTGCAACTGGGAGATTGGTTGGCGCTGGACAGCGAGGAAGGAAGCTATTTTGGAGCGACCGATGGAACGCTGGTAGCGACTGCATACTTTGCGTATTCGACTCATATTTTGGCGCAGACGGCCAAACTGCTGAATCGCTATACCGATTACAACACCTATCAAAGCCTGCATGAAGGGATTAAAGCCGCTTTTGCGAACCGTTATTTTGATGACGCTGGCAAGCTGACTTCGAATACCCAAACTGCACAGGTTGTGGCTTTGCACTTCGGATTGGTACCAGAAAGCTATAAAAAGCAAGTGATCCAGGAGCTCGTACAGCTGATAGAAAAAAATGATATGCATCTGGATACCGGCTTTGTGGGCACGCCCTATCTATGCCTAGTTTTATCCGACAACGGCTATACAGATGTAGCTTATAAAATTTTATTCCAGAAAGATTATCCTTCCTGGCTCTATCAGGTTGAACGTGGGGCCACGACCATGTGGGAGCATTGGGACAGCATCAAAGTGGACGGCTCGTTCTGGAGCACTGATATGAATTCGTTCAATCACTATTCGTACGGTTCAGTTGGAGACTTTATGTACCAAAATATTGCCGGAATCGATGTGCTTGAAGCGGGCTATAAAAAATCTCGTTTAGCACCCAAACCGCCTATTAATCTTACTTCGGCCCATGGCAAGCTGGAGACACCATATGGTGCGCTTGCTGTCCATTGGGAAATCGTGAATGAGGAAATGCAGATGACGGTTCACGTACCACATAATACGACGGCTGAGATTACGCTTCCAGGCGTTATGGAGCTGGATACGCTACAACAGACCATTACCACACAATACCCGTCCATTCAGTATCCGCCTGGTAATGTGCCACAAGAGCTGGCCGGGGAATTAGGTTCTACCGGGGAACAGGCGGTTTTTCAAAAGAACGGAGATCATGAATTGACGTTTATCGTCGGATCTGGACAGTATACGTTCCAGTACAAATACAACCAGGGCTAAATAACATAGACTAGAGGTGAGAAGCTTGATGAATATCAAAAACAAAATATGGTTTAAAACGGCGTTGCTGTCTATTTCCTTAGTCCTGACATCAGCGAGTGCTATTTCAGCTGTCATCCCGATGATGCTGAACCAATTCCCGGGAGTCTCCAGTTCGCTGATTGAAAGCGTAGTTACGATCCCGTCTTTCTCGATGATGCTGTTTGTATTGTTGAGTGGCCCGATCTCTTCCCGCATGGGTAAAAAAAATACAGTCCTGCTAGGACTTTTGCTCGTGGTCATCGGCGGAATACTTCCTATGCTCACTACGAATATTACATGGATTCTCGCGTTGCGTTTGGTGCTAGGAGCAGGTCTGGGGATGTTCAATTCACTGGCTGTCAGTTTAATTAGTGATTTTTTTGAAGGGGACGAACGTGCTCAATTGGTAGGCTTTCAAAGCGCTGTACAAGGGCTCGGAAGCAGCTTGGCTACCTTTGTGGCAGGACAGCTTGCCCTAATCGACTGGCCGTTTGCCTTTTTGTGCTATGCGATCACGATTCCGATCGCACTGTTATTCTTTTTTATCATCCCTGAACCAGAGCGTGGGGAGCCTACAGTGTGCACGACAGGAACGGGTAACAAGAGTAGGGGAGTATCCCTACCTGTACTTGGCTTAGGAGCTGCACTTTTTCTGTTTATGACTTTTATTATGATTGTGTATACCAAAACAGGCATTATGATTGCTGAGAAGAGTATGCCTAATGCAGGATTTTTAGGGACCGCTTTAACGCTGTTCTCCTTATCAACCATGATTGCAGGCTTCTTGTTCGGTAGAATATATAAATGGTTCAGAAATTACGCACCTTTTATCTCCAGTTTATTAACAGCGACAGGTTTTGTCCTGCTGTGGTTTGCTCAGAATGTGACCATGGTTACGGTTGCCATGCTGATCATTGGCTTTAGCTTTGCGCTGTTTATTCCTTATATTTTTACGATACTAACTAAAATCGTACCTAAAGGCAGTGAGACGATATCTATTTCGATTGCAATGGTAGGCTCCAATTTGGGAGCGTTTGCTTCGCCTTATGTTATCAAGTTAGTTGGGGTGTTGTCTGGGAATGAAACTGCCTCATTTTCCTTTCTCGTCTCTGCGATTGTATTTATGATTGCTGCGCTCCTCTGTCTGGGAATCGCTATTAGAGGAAAGGGAAGCAAAACACAGACGGCAGTTCACAGTTAATGGGAGTCTGAAGGAGGAGTCTGTGTTTATGAACCTTCATGAGCTGGATCAGTTGCTGAGAAGTAAAACTGAAATTGAGCTTCTGCAACAACAAAGCAATCAGGTGATTAATGATCTCTCCAAAGAATCGGAGAATGAGCGATTTTTTGATATGAATCTGAATATGTATCGAATGCCCGCTTTATTCTTTTTCGGAGAACATGATATTTATATTAGCAAGCACAACAGGTTTGCTCCGATGCTAGAGCACATGCATGAATTTATTGAATTAAACTATGTTTACTCAGGTAAATGCAACCAAATTATAGCAGGCAAAGAGATTCAGCTTTGTGAAGGTCAAGTGTGTGTTCTGGATAAGGATGTGCCGCACAGCATCTCTCCTTTGGGAGAAAACGATATACTGATTAATATCCTGCTGCAAAGAGAAACGATCTCGTCCCTCTTTCTACAGCGGCTATCCAAGAAAAAAAGTTTGATCGGCGAGTTTCTCGCCAACTCTGTCCTCCAGCATCAGCATCATAATCACTTTATTATTTTTGAGTCGCAGCATAATGAGAACCTTCAGTATATATTGCGTAGAATCTTAATCGAATATTTTTCCAGGCAAGAGGACTCTATGGAGTTGGTCAAGGCTTATTTGCCAATTGTATTTGGAGAATTGGTTCGTGTATTGGAAAGCGAGCATAATATTCATGTAAACCAACAGGAAAATCATATTACCTCTATTCTGAATTATATGGAAGAGCATTATCAGCATTTAAGCCTTCAGCAATTATCTAACCATTTTAATTACAATAGCACGTATTTAAGTAACAAGTTAAAAAAAGTAACGGGTCTTACTTACACTCAGCTCATTGCCAACATTAAGCTTAATGCCGCCTATTCTTTGGTTGTGAATACCAACCTGCCGTTTGAAATGATATTTAAGCAGGTTGGATATAACAGCATGAGTTTTTTCTATAAAAAATTTAAGACCGCGTATGGTGCCACCCCGCAAAATATCCGAAACAAACAAATGAGAAAATGAAGAATACACAAGGACGTCCAATTTGAATTGGGCGTCTATATGTTATAATATCGGCAAATTCATAAGCTAGTAAGTAAAGGGGGATATCCTTGGAAGCGGTACTAAGACGGAACTGGCCAGAGTGGAATGGAACATTGCAAAGACGAACCGGGGGCTGGAATAATACGACGTATTTTGTTAAGAGCGGTGGGCGAAGCGGGGTGCTGCGCGTCTACGATACACACAGGGATCGGGACAAAATTGAATTTGAGCATGCGGTTTTGCAGGCGCTGAGCAAGCAATCTCTATCCTTCAGGGTTCCAATGCCAATTCGAACGATTACAGGAGAGACACTTGCACAGGTTGAGAAGGATAGTGGCAAATATGTGTGTCTATTCGAATACATAGAAGGTATATCACCCTTGGAGCAGGACCCTAGCTTTGCCCATTCTTTTGGCGAGGCAGCTGGTGAATTGTCTGCCGTGCTTGCAACACTTAATCTTGATATGACCCCAGTCTATCGGCCGTATTATGCTTTGCAGCAATCCTATCCATTATGTAGCCCGGAAGTAATCCAAGGCTTTTGTTTAAACCCGCCGGAGCCTCTCAAGAATTTTCATGAAGAGCTGCGCCTGATAGGAAAAGTATATGAAGAGATTACAGATTCACTTCAAGCATTGGAAGAGTTGCCGCATCAGCTTGTACATGGAGATTTGAACGCTTCTAATTTATTAGTAAAAGATTCTGATCATAGCCAGGTGGCTGCACTGCTTGATTTTGAATTTTGCACGTTAGACGTTCGGGTGATGGAACCGGCGGTCATCTTATCAGGATTTTTGGGGCAACCGGAGGAGACAACGGCTGTTCGTGATTTTTGTCAGGGCTTCAGCCGCCAGATCCGTTTAAGCCAACCCGAGATCGACGCTTTGCCTGTGTTGATGCTGCTTAGGAAGGTAGACGTATTTCTTCATTTTGTGAGTCGCTTTCTGGAAGGAACAGATCAGCCACACGTATTGCAAGAACAGGCCAAACAGATCACAGCCGACTTGCTCCAACTGTCTACCAGCAGTAGCTGGATTCAGGAGGAGTTGGCCCAAGCTGGAACAATGTATGAATAAACGAGCTACATGCCGTGTTATGTTATAATTTCTGGAATAACAGAAATGAAGTCTATTGAATTAAACTCGGAACAGGAGGAGCAGATGAATAGTTGGTTAACGAACGCGTTACGACCCTATTTTGGGCTGGAGACGCTGGAAGAACATTGGGACGTGGTAGAAATTAAAGAAGGATATTTTATTTGTATGGATGGAGATGTTATTCGCAAGCGAATTTCTTCTAAAGAGGATGCTTATGGAGAAGCTGATGTAGAGATTTTTACCCGTGATCGGGCATTTGTTCTGCCTAAAACGGCTCGTGGCAAAGAGAAAAAACTGAACTATACAAGTGTTTCGAGCATCTCAGCAGAAGGTGTGTCCTTTTCAGCAGGCATTCGAAGAGATCGTCCTATTAGTTATGTTACTGCTGTGAATAGCAAAACTGGCGTGAGATTGCCCATCACTGGATGTGAGCATTTACATAGTAAAGAAGAGATCATGGATTGGCTTCAACGTTACCCGTCACTTGTGCCTAACGATTATGATCGAAAGCTGGATCGATTAAAGCATATGAAAAACCAGCGTTATAAAACCATCCCGGGAGACATCTTTCGTGTGGAAATAGACCTTTTTACAGATGGGTATGTATTGGTCGTCGGTGATTTGCGCCAAATGCAAAAGGATCAGTTGTTTGCAAAGGAGAGCATATGGAACAGTGTCATGACGATGCCTTTATTCGTACGTCCGTATTTGTGTACAAGTCGTGACCGTTCAATAACTTTAGAATCCATCACAGCCGCCCCGTTATCGGATACAACCTGGATTGTTATGGATGATTCCTTTATGCGAGGGTCCTACGAGTGGGTAGGGCATAAAGCATTGGTAGAAGAGGATATTGTGTTTCCGATGGGTTACGGCATTAGCACGGATAGCAGTAAAGAAAGAATATATAGGCTGTCCTGGGGTACGGGCACGATTTCCAAACCGGAAGGGGAGACAGTGTTCAAGTCTTCGCGGGAATTTTTAAATAACGGTGTGTATTCAGGTATTATTACGGACTATTTTGGTCCTTGGGAAGAGCGGGAGTGGCACAAAACGCTGGATAATCCGTTGTATCGGGAGGAGCGTCGAAAAGCACTGGCCGAATTCGGATTCCCGGAAGACATTTCGTACGATGAGTTCAACCGCCAAACGGGAGGCCTGACGCGTTCGGAATATCTCGCATACTTGACAAGAGTCTATAACGGTTATACATCCTTTTAGGAGGGGCCAATGAAATATCTTAAAGATTGTCCGGAACCAGGCATGGGAACCTGGTATTTTGAAATAGACTCAGACGGCGTAGCCTATCGGCAAATTGTGATCCAAGATGACGGTACTTTTATTGCTTCTAATCGTAAGCACGAGCAATATCATTTCTTGTTAGCCGAGAAAGCAATTGATGATACAGAGCCCTATTATACGAAAATTACAAAAAAAGAGTTTGAAGAAATCTGGTCTAGCAATCTTCACACCTTTAACAAGGAATGGCATCAAGTCAAAACCGTACTGCCGGTTGGGATTAAGGTAAGCGGATATATTGAAGCATTTTTTCCACACGGAACACTTATTCATATTTTCCAGCACAATGCAGTCGGATTGGCAGACACCCATTCATATGCGGAAAAGACCCCATCTGAGTGGATGTATCCGAGGCATGAGATCACGGCGATTGTCCAAGGCTACGACGAGCTGAATCAGTGGGTGATTTTAGAGCAAACGCAGGTTTTCGAAAATCAGTTCACAGGTTGAAAGATAGATATCGGAATACAGGAAGGAGAATGGATATGCATACGTTAACGGTTGATGAGCTGTTGGATCAGGACAACCATGCATGGGAAGAGGTCAGAAACATTCTGCAAGAAGGGAATAATCCATTTCGCATTGTACCGGCAGAATCGGAATCTGCTAGGGGAGATTCGCTCTACCGTTTGCAAGTGAGCACAAAATCGTACTTGGGAACGGTTGCCTATGAAACAGGAGGGATCATATTTGACCACGGATGGATCACCTTACTGGGTGCAGGTGGGCCTGATATTTACGGTAGTTTGGCTTCGTGGAACGGGCTGCAAGAGCCAGCAAGCGTCCCTGCACTTGGGGGAATGCTGATTGTGGCCTATGATGCAGCAGGTGGCTTCTTTGGATTGGATACAGGGAAGTTTGGACGTAGCGGCCACATCTACTATTTTGCACCGGATGCATTGGAGTGGGAATCCACTGAGCTGGCTTATTCCGGTTTCTTGAGCTGGTTGGCTGAGGGAGATTTGGGCTTGTTCTACCAGACATTCCGTTGGAATGGTTGGCAGTCGGATATGGAGCAACTTCAGCCAGGAGAGGTATTTGCTTATTATCCGCCGCTATGGACTCAGGAAGGTGGCGGAGAGACCAGCCACAAATCACCTATAGCCATAACAGAAGCGTGGCAGGCGGTGACGGATCGGGAATAGCCGCGAGTGGGGAGGGGGACATAAGATCATGAATCATTCCATTCAATCCAAACTGGTGCAGCTGAATGAAATACTTTCTCAAAATAACATTGATCATTACTACATTTATGATTATACAAGTCGCCCCAAGCTGGTACTAGCAGGGAGCTTTGACTTTAGCTATTATCACAACATAGAGATTACATTTTACGAGGTCTCGTTTCTTTCCTGTCCGGGCGGTGTATTTTCAATTGAATGCTTTAGACTGGCTAATGACAAGGAATTGGAAATGTTAAAAACCGTCTCTTACGGATTTCATGAGGGGCCTGTGATTTGTATGGAGGATCAAACGTTTGGTACCCGATTTTTCATTGCTGCTGAAAGCTTGGATTACGAGCTCAAGATCGTTTTTTACTATAAACGTGAGAACCTTCAACCTCATGAAAGTGTGGCTGAATGGGTTGAAAAAGATGGAGAAGGTTGAAAAAGGTAGCAACAACAACTTTTAGAGACGTCAAGGCAGGGAGGTTGGTTATTATGTGGAGTATTCATTTTGAGCAACAGTTTGTAAAATGCCCGGAAGCAACTGGTGAACAAATCACGGATTTTTTGAGCACATGGAACATCAAGCTATCGGAGCAGGAGATTCACGAAATCCAACAAAGACAAGTGAACCCTTTCCCGAAATCGTCTCCATTTTATGATCAATATAAACCGCTAGATCCTGTGGGCTGGCATCTGCCCCAAGAACAATTTCCTGATAGTTACATAGAATTGCTGAAATACTCTAATGGCGGGGAATTTCAAAATGGAGAACGTTATTTTCAATTTTTCAATACCGAGGATTTGAGAGAAATGAACCTCGCCTACGAGCTGCCAGAGTATATGCCCGGTGCCGTGTCGTTTGCGATGGATGGCAGTGGAAACCACTATATGTTTGATATGAGAGAGGAAAAAAGAAACAACGAATACCCCATTCTTTTTGCTCATTCTGGTAGCTTGGGGTATGACGAATGTGAACAGGTTGCCCATTCATTTATAGAGCTGTGTACGGAAAAATGGGCATTATATTGATAGGTGCATGATCCTGCCCAATATATAGCAATAGCGAGAAGTCTATTGAATTGGGGACTTCTCGCTATTGTGCCGTATGGGTATGTCCCTATAGCTGAATTTGAGCTAGTTGTTTGAACAACGAATCGACGGTCTCGGAATTCTTGCACCAAGCTATCTTACATATGTGGTGGCCTGATTGCCAGCGTAATCTTCAAGCACGATCTTTAGCGAGCTGGTACGAGAAGTAGGGGTAAAAGTGAGTTCACTTAATTTTGTTCTTCCCCGGACAATGTAAGGAAACTTTTTTGATACATAAGTTACACCAAATAGTTTGGGTACATCGTTTTCGTATACATATAAATAATGCCAGTCCTTCAAGGTGGGTAGAGCAAGCGTATAGGTTGATCCGGTGACTGTCACATTCTCTTTTGCATAAGGCTCTATCATCGTGTCTGCGAGCTGCCCGGTATAGGCTACAGGTTCATGATTGCCGATGGCGATACGTAGGGTGTAGCGATCACCATTTGTGGGCAGATCGGTAAACGTAGCCGTTTCAGCGCCATTGTCCGCCGTAATGGTTTTCTGGAATACGGTGTCCGTATAGTCGGTGATTAAGGTCAATTTAACCGTTCCGTCCGCTTTAGAGGGATTTTTCCACGTTACTGTAGCCCCCCCGTTTTCTTTCGTCTCCACCTTAATATGACTGACGGCAGCATTCAGATCGTAGCTTAATCGAGCCGGTTCGCTTTCCGTTCCATCAGCCCCAACTGCGGTAAGCATTAATTCACCGGATTTATGGTTTAGGGATTTAATATAATAGGTTGAGTCATAAATTCCGCCGATATAGGAGCCGTTCTCATACAGATTGTATTGTTTAACTTTGGAGTAATCCTCAATGTCCCAGGCTACGAGCATTTCGTTCGTATCGGTCAGGGCCTTGGTGATTTTAAATCCTGTCGGCGCGGCTGGTTTCCGGGCAGAACCGTCTGTTATCTTGATTTGGCCGATATTCATCTGATAGTTTTTGATTGTTTTATTCGTATTATCAAAAGATAAACCGAAAGCTGCAATCGTTTTTCCTTGATAGGGGCTCAAGTCCAAATTGCGGCTAACCCAGCCCGTGGTTTGTTTACCAGAGTTAGGGATGCTGACTTTTACGACTTGGCCGGGGTTATCCTTGAACATAAGTCCGATGCTCAGTACTGAGCTGTCATCAGAGGAAGGCTTATTGTACGTGATGGACAAGTTTGAATTCTGATTAACCGACAGATCCGTTTTATACAGTCGTAAAAAGTTATCTGAATTCAGCTCTCCGTTCACGACGAGGGAACTGCCGCCCTGATAAGCGCCCACAGGCTGATAGGTAAACCGAGTACCTTTGGTATAATTCGGGCCATAGTCGTAGTCAACCGAGAGCGGTTTACCTTTGGTATCGAGCCACCATTGCCAGGTCACCGGGATATCCTGAATATTAATGTTGGACCATTCCTTCGGATTGGAAACAACTCCATTCACTACATACTGCAAGCCATGGCCGGTATTGAAGCTGGTGTTAAAATGGGAGCCACGGATGACAGAACGTTCGGCGATATATGCCGCGATACCGTCCCAGTTTGCACCTGAAGCTTTTACATCAGACAAATCTACACTTGGGTTTCTTTGTGCACGAACGGGATTCTGATTCGGACCGGACCACCAGACACGGTCGCGGATAAAGGTCATCCATTGATAGGCATTGTCAGCTCTGCGATTGGTGTCCTGCCCGCCAAGCTCTTCATCCAGCGCATTATGTGTGAAATCGGCTCCCAACGTTGCGATACTGTTCATCGGCTGCCCGTTATCACCAATGTTCAGACGAAGGTCGTATTTTTGCTTCCATCTGCCAAAGTCACCATTCCCGCCCTCAATCCCGGCAAAAACAGTTTTAAGAGGGTTCAGACCCAATTGCTTGGCATGGTCGCGGGAGCTTTTCAGCTTCGCTTTGTCCCACCAATAATTCAGAAAAATAGAATCGGACACCTGTCCATATTGCTTGTCTTTGACAAACGGGCTGTTCACGGCATTAAACTCATTTTGATAAGCAATTTTCCCGGTTGCGTTTACGGTGGAGTCGTACCATTGCACATACATACCCTGATCCCGTAAGTATTTCATAAACTGTTTGTACCGGGGGATATCCTCTGTAGCTACGCCTTTTGAAGCTTCCTCCTGGTTGATGAAGTAGCCGTCATAGCCATAATATTTCGCCATTTCGATCAATTTTTTGGCTACCGGAAATTCTCCCTGAGCATCCTGTACGAGCATTTGCTTATACGTTTGCGGTCCACGGTCATTATCCGAGAAAAAGATACAGGCGATGGAGAGAACGCCGTTTTTGTGCGCCGCATTCGTATAACCCGGATTTGGAATGTTCAGAATGCCGAACTCAAACCACTTTTCCGTCCAATCCTTTTGGGGATCGTATAGCTCTTCAGGGACATGGGCGGTAGGCATGCCATGCCAGTAGCCGTAATAGTCGGTATACTGCCAGTAATTGAACAAATATTGGCTGAATTTATTGGTATAGGGATAGCTATCGAAGAAAGCGTTACCATAATCCCCGCTGAGTGTAAACATTTGCGTGTCAGGGCTTAAAGCAGGCTGAGCCTGTGTGGCTGCAAAGGGGCTGTTTCGTTGTTGCAGTGGGACACGGGCTCGAAGCATATCTCCATAGACATCTTGGGTAGGAGTCCAGTCCAAAATATGTGAGCTGGCGTATCCATGCTGATAAGGCTGATTCGGCCCTTTGGCGCTTTCTCCTTTATACGGGAGGGTATCGCCTGCATACACGGATGGAGAGAGGGTTTGACTGAACAGGACAGAAGTCAAAACCAGAGCAGTCCATTTTAAAGCGAACTTGTGAACCTTGTTACGTTTCATAGCTCATCCCCCTAACGAGTATTTATCTCCCTAAAGATAATCAATAAAACGGTTTTTACATAGAGGATAAATTAAAGATATAGCGTTTAAATTAAAGAAAATCGCGTTTTTAATGAATGCGCTTACTTATCTCCTGCGAAGGACATGGTATACTTTATTTACGCATCACGATTCTGGAGGGCTTATACCATGAAAAGGGGTACTAGATACACTGCTTATTTTAAAAACAACATGTTCCTGAGGATACTAGTGTTGTTCTCCTGTATTGCGATTTTGTCCATCATTACAATTGCATATGTCACGTATGTTTCCATTTCGCAATCCATTGTTCGGCGGGAACTGGATACCCAGAAAGCAGCTATGGAAAGTGTTGACCGTTATATCCATCTCCGGCATGAATCCGTCCAGAACATGGTGCGAGATATGTACCGGAATGAGGTTCTCTCAATGAATGTTTCCTTTTTTATGGACCACGCGTATTCCGAATATGTACAGCACCGCATGGACGAAATGTACATGGAGAGTCATGATTACTCAACAGATGTACTCACCTATTTTAAAAATTGGTTGGATGAAAATAGCGATATCAGCAATTTGATTTTGTACAGTGCCGACCAGCAATATCTGTCTACTTTCAATGAGAACAAGCAATTCAAGCAATTCCCGGTGCATGCGGCGCGTTCCTTTGTACCGGATGTGATGGCTGCAGAAAGCAAAAGCGTCTCTACTCCGAATTACTGGATTCGGAAGGCGGTTGATCAGTGGAGCCCCTCGTTATATTCGTTACAAGTCCCCATTAACAATAAGCAAACACTCAAAAATACCGGTCAGCTTCTAGTATTTCTAAATTCCAAAAGTATCTCCAATGCACTTGCCAGCTACGGGAACAACCTGAAGGGAGAAATTATCGTTCTGTCCAGCAATGGAACCGTTCTGTTCGATTCAAGGAATAACTATTACGGAAAAACGTACCCTTATGTCGAAGTGACCCGATCATTATATGACGATGTGGATTCCGATGCCGGGATCATTCAGACGAAGAAAAATATGTATATTAACAAGCTGATTTCTCCGGACGAAGGATATGTCGTGATTGGGGCAGTCCCCCATGAGGAAATGGCTCAATCGTACCGGGGCATTCGTAATACGATTTTGACCATCAGTGTCATCTGTATTCTGTTTGCTGTGTTGTTCCCTGCATTCTTCGTCATTAACTTTGCTAAACGAACGAATCGGATTATTAAATTCACTCGTCAAGTAAAAAATGGTGACCTCACAGCTCGCATTCAGGACCTCCGAGAGGACGAGTTGGGACAAATCTCTCGAAGCTTCAACGATATGCTGGACGAACTTAATCTATATATTGAACGGGTGTATAAAGCAGAGATCAAACAAAAGCAAACGGAGCTTGTGGCGTTGCAGGCACGTATTCATCCACATTTTTTGTATAACACGCTTGAAGTGATACGTATGAGGGCGATTTCCCAGGGAGCCAAGGATGTAGGAGAAATGATCTATAGCTTATCGGTGTTGTTCAAAAGCCTGGTTCAGCAGAAAAAAATATACACGCTTAAAGATGAATTGGAGGCTTGCAGATTATATCTTGAGTTGTTCAGAATACGCTACAAGGAAAGGTTCAATTACACGATTACGGTCGACCCCGAGTTGTATACCCGCTCTGTCATGAAGCTGATGCTTCAACCCATCATTGAGAATTATATTGTTCATGGTATCCAAAGCGACCGGAATGATAATGTGCTGACCATTGATGTGCGGGAAACGGGGGAGGTTCTGCTGGTTGAGATCCGTGACAATGGGAAGGGCATTAAAGAGAAGCGTTTGAAAGAGATTTTGGAGGAACTGGAACGCCAGGAGGAAAACGGACAAATGTTTGGACTACGCAGTGTGCACACCCGACTTCGGTTTCTACACGGAGCCGATTACGGGATTGAACTGGAGAGCCGCAGCGGTGAGGGAACGACGATTCGGGTACGATGCCCCAACAGGGAAGGGATGGATGCCATATATGTATAAAGTATTTATTGTAGACGATGAGCCTTTTATCATTGAAGGATTATACGATATTGTGGATTGGACCTCTTTTGGGCTAGAAATTGTCGGACATGCGGAAAATGGCTCTTTGGCGCTGGAAGCGCTGGCCTCCAGGCCCGTGGACATACTTATTACGGACATTTCCATGCCAACGATGAATGGTCTCAGGCTGATTCGTGAGGCGAGAAAGCTGCATGCTGACTTGAAGGTGATTATTTTGAGTGGATTTAATGAATTTGATTACTTGAAGGAAGGCATGAAGCTGGGCATCGAAAATTATCTTCTGAAGCCGATTAATGTGGATGAACTGGAATCCACTTTATGCAATACAAAGGAGAAGCTGGACAGGTTCCAGATGGATCAACGACATGAGACGTTCGGGGTGCAGGTGCTTAAGGAAAATACGTTGTACCGTTGGTTGACAGGGCAGATTGCGCCTACAGAATTTCAGGAACGTGCTGAATTGATAGGTTTTTCGTTAAATATCCCCTTTATGGCGGTAGCCGTGTTACGGACGGAGGGGGATTCGGTAGGAATGCATCAACAGTTAAGGCAGTACATTCAGCATCAGCCCAACTTAACATTGTTTCTCGATGTTGATGCGGATAGTGTAATCATTGCCGCACTACCAAATTATGATGAGGGCAGACAGGACTTGATTATGCTGTTGGAGGATTTTTCTGTTCAGTGGTCGACGGACGGGAAAGAAACAGTTTATATCGGGATAGGCAGCGCCGGTTCGCTTGTTGCTGCTCCACGCAGCTATAATGAAGCTAAAAAATCACTGGAATATTTTATGCTATATGATGACCGCCGGATCATTGACTATACGTTGCTAGAGGAGGGCGGGGGAAATGCTGGCGAGACTTGTTCCATCGAATGGAAGGATTATGAGAAGCTGATTATAGCAAGAGACCTAGATGCGCTTACCGCACGGATTCAGAGTGATTTTGAGCAAATCCAGCATCTTGAAAGGGTTACCCCGGATGAATTGCGGAATATGGCGCTGGAACTGGTGATCCGGTTCAAGATGGAACTGGAGAGCATCAAGCATTCCAATGAGTCGGAGCGGTTTCAGCAGGGGTTGCACCAGATAAAATGCTGTACGACATGGGCAGAGCTGGTGAGCGCGCTTCAGCATGTGGCGACAGAGACGGTGAATTCACTACTGCAAGATATGAAAAACCCTATTGTAAGTCAGGTGCTGTCCTATATCCATGTTCATTATGCCAAGGAGCTATCGTTAAAAATATTAGGATACCAGTACAACCTTCATCCCGTTTATCTCGGTCAGTTATTTCATAAGGAAACGGGCGAAACCTTTGCTGAATATATCAATCAATACCGGATTAAAAAAGCCAAGGAGCAGCTTAAAAGCACAAATCTCAAGGTAAACGAAATTGCGCGGAACGTAGGGTATTGGGAAACGGGATATTTTTATAAGCAGTTCAGAAAATATGTGGGCATTTCCCCGACAGACTATAAAGGATTGGGATAAATACCAGGTGTACATGGATTTCTTTAATTTGTACCTTGGTTTATTAAGTTTATCTTCTTTATGAAAGTGCTTACATTAGTTAAGGTTAACGTAGTTGCTTCATCAATGAGGATTTCGCAAAAATCCTGAAACAGAAATGAATGAAACGACAGGGTCAGATTCCATTTCATAAGGGAGGATCATACATGGGTAAAAGCAAAAGAAGCTACTCGTTTGTTCTAGTGATGTGTATGGTTTTGACGCTCATTCTCAGTGCATGTGGAGGAAGCAGCGGTGGCGGGGAAACGACGAATGAGGGAGCGGAAAAGCCGGTAGAGCTGATCTGGTATACCATTGGTACACCTCAAAAAGATGTAGATCGGGTGATGGAAGAGGTTAGCAAGTACACCCAAAAGAAAATCAACGCCACGATCAAAATGAAAATGGTCGATTGGGGCGACTACCCGCAAAAAATGCAGGTGAATGTGGCTTCGGGAGAGCCCATGGATATTGTATTTACGGCTTCCGGTGGTTTTGATTATGTACAAAATGCCAGAAAGGGCGCATTCATGGAGCTGGACGACTTGCTTGACAAGTACGGTCAGGATCTTAAAAAGACGATTAATCCTGCGTTTCTGGAAGGCTCCAAGGTGGATGGTCATCATTATGGCATTCCTGCCAACAAGGAGCTTCCACAGCAAGAGGTATGGCGGTTCAATAAAAAATTGCTAACCCAATACAAGCTGGACCTTTCCAATGTCCGCTCGCTGGATAGCCTGGAGCCACTGCTCAAAACGATTAAAGAAAACGAGCCCGGCGTAACGGCATTCGGTATGGACAAAAACTATGTTCCCTATGTTCCATATGACTATATCATTCAAAACCTGCCGATGGCTGTCAAACTGGATACTACGGACTATAAAATCGTAAACATCTTGGAAACACCTGAAATGAAGCAGGCGCTGACGACGATGCATAAGTATTACAAGGCCGGATATGTATCACCGGAAGCTGCAACTACAGGCTCGACTAATGATTTAACTACGTCCGGAAACTGGTTTCTGGATCGTGCGCAAACTCAACCACTAGCCGATAATCTATGGTCTGCCAGCTACGGCTATCCGGTGATATCGACCCCTGCCAGTGATCCAATTGTGACCAATACGTCTGTTCAGGGCTCCATTATGGCAATTTCGGCTAACTCGGCAAACCCTGAAAAGGCGATGCAGTTCCTGAACCTGCTGAATACAGATCCAGTATTACGTAATATGGTTGACTCTGGTATTGAAGGAGTGCATTACAAAAAAACAGATGGCCAATATATCGAAAATCTGGCTGATTCCAAAAACTATGATATGCCTTCGTATTCACTCGGTAACAATATGCTGCTGTATCTGAATCCGAATGATCCTGCTGACAAATGGGAGCAATTCAAGAAGTTCAACTCGGAAGGAAAAAACTCTCCCATCCTGAGCTTCAACTTTGACAGCAGTAAAGTATCCACGGAGATGGCAGCGGTGCAGAACGTCAAAGAGCAATTTTGGGCTTCGCTGATGACAGGCACGCTAGAACCGGAAACGAATCTCCCGAAAGTAATTGAGAAATTCAAGCAGGCTGGGCTGGATAAGGTGATGGCGGAAGCGCAATCCCAGCTTGATGCTTGGAAGGCACAAAACAGCAAATAATCCTTTAGGTTGTGAAATAAAAGCGAGATCGGGCGGGTGTAAGTTACGCCCGGTCTTTTTCCAATAGCTATTTTAGCTGATTTTCTCATTACAGATTGGGAGGGGATACCTATGGCCGCATTTTTCAGAAATGTGATTCGAAACAAAGTTATGCTGTTCATGGTGCTGCCTGGCGCTATCTGGTTCTTTTTCTTTTCATATCTGCCGTTGGTTGGTACTGTGGCTGCCTTCAAGCAATATCGTTTTAACAGGGAAGGATTCTGGGCCAGTATTTATACGAGCAAATGGGTGGGCTGGGATAACTTCAAGTTTCTGTTCAATAACAATGATGCCTATGTCATCACGCGAAATACCCTTTTGTATAACCTGGTCTTTATTATTCTTGGACTTGTGTTTTCAGTCGTTATGGCTATTCTGCTCTCCGAGCTGATTAATAAACGGTTGGCGAAGCTGTACCAGACAGGCATGTTTCTCCCATATTTTCTATCGTGGGTCATCGTGGGCTACTTTGCCTTCAGCTTTCTGAGCATGGATCGGGGAATGCTGAATCAAATTCTCGCAGGGTTTGGCATCGAGCCGATTCAGTGGTATTCAGAGGCCGCCTATTGGCCTTATATCTTGATTCTAGTCAGTCTATGGAAGGCGATCGGTTATAACAGTGTCGTTTATCTGGCTTCAATTTTGGGGATCGATAAATCCTTGTATGAAGCAGCCATGATAGATGGAGCCAGCAAGTGGCAGCAAATTCGTAATGTGACGATCCCTTTGCTCTCGCCGATCATTATCATTATGACGCTGCTTGCAGTCGGACGGATTTTTTATGCGGATTTTGGTTTGTTCTATCAGGTTCCGAGGGATTCGGGCACCTTATATTCAGTAACGAACGTTATCGACACTTATGTATATCGCGGTTTGAAAACGACAGGCGAAATCGGGATGAGCACGGCGGCAGGTTTGTATCAGTCGGTGGTTGGCTTCGTTCTCGTCATCCTATCCAATTATGTTGTGCGAAAAATAGATAAAGACAGCGCTTTGTTCTAAAAGAGAGGAGAGGGGTGTGGACTATGGCTTCTGGAAAAAAAAGAAAAAAACGAGATTTCCATCATATTTCACGGGGCTGGAATGTTGTTCTGAATGGGATAGCAGGGATGTTCGCGTTCCTATGTGTGTTTCCGTTTTTGTTTGTCGTCATTATTTCCCTAACCGATGAGAAAACGCTGGCGCGGGACGGATATCGTTTGCTCCCGGCTCAATGGAGTCTGGAAGCCTACCGCTTCATATTTCGTACCAGTGATACGCTACTGCGCTCCTATGGGGTGACGATTGCCGTAACGGTCATCGGTACGGTGATCAGTCTCATTCTTATTTCGTTATATGCGTACGCCATTTCACGAAAGAGCTTCCGCTACCGGAGATTCTTTTCCATTTTTGCGATTTTAACCATGCTCTTTAATGGTGGAATGATCCCGACCTATATGGTCGTTTCCCAATTGCTCGGGCTTAAGGATACGATTTGGGCTTTGATTTTGCCGCTTGCCATGAATGCCTTTTATATTATGATCCTGCGCACATTTTATAGCACCAGTGTGCCTGATGCCATTGTCGAATCAGCCAAAATAGATGGGGCAGGCGAGTTTTACACCTTTTTAAAAATCGTGCTTCCACTCTCTCTGCCTGGACTTGCTACCATTGGCTTATTCAGCACGCTTGGTTACTGGAATGACTGGTTTAATGCCCTGTTGTATATTGACAATCCCAATCTGGTGCCGCTTCAGTCTATGTTGATGCGGATTGAATCCAGCATTCAGTTCATCCAGCAAAATTCGCAAAACAGCTCTATGAGTCTGGCTGCACTTCAATCCATTCCGCAGGATACCTCGCGGATGGCGATGGTGGTGCTGGCGACGCTGCCTATTATATTCGCTTATCCTTTTTTCCAGCGTTACTTTGTGCAGGGACTTACGGTTGGGGCTGTGAAGGAATAACAGGGAAGGAGAGACATGAACATGTTGATTTATAAAGACAAAAGCAAACCGATCGAAGAACGGGTTAAGCACTTAATCGGTTTGATGACGTTAGAAGAAAAGGTGGGGCAGCTTGTGCAGCCCTTTGGCTGGCAAGTGTATGAGCACATAGACGGGGAATTGTCCCTACATCATGATTTCAAGCAGCAGGTACAAAATGGAGGAGTCGGCTCCTTATACGGGGTACTTCGCGCTGATCCGTGGACCGGAGTGACCTTGGAGAATGGCTTATCTGCCAAACAAGGGGCGGAGGCTGTGAATATGATCCAACGTTATGCGATAGAGCATTCCCGGCTGGGTATCCCGATACTGATCGGTGAGGAATGCTCTCATGGGCATATGGCGATTGACGGCACTGTGTTTCCGGTTCCGCTGTCCATCGGCAGCACATGGAATGTTGATTTGTACCGCGATATGTGCCGTGCGGTTGCGAGTGAAACCCGCGCTCAGGGCGGGGCGGTCACGTATTCGCCCGTGCTTGATGTTGTGCGTGATCCGCGCTGGGGACGCACGGAGGAATGCTTTGGCGAAGACCCTTATCTCATCGGCGAATTTGCTGTTGCCGCAGTGGAGGGGCTTCAGGGGGAAAGCTTATTCAGCGAACATAGCGTAGCTACCACATTAAAGCATTTTGCAGGCTATGGCAGCTCGGAAGGCGGACGTAATGCCGGACCTGTGCATATGGGCTGGCGCGAGCTTTTGGAGGTCGATCTGTATCCATTCCAAAAAGCGGTGGAAGCAGGGGCGCAATCTGTTATGCCAGCCTATAACGAAATCGACGGGGTCCCGTGTACAGTGAATACTGAGCTATTGGACGATACTCTTCGTCAGGCGTGGGGATTTGACGGTCTGATCATCACAGATTGTGGCGCGATTGAAATGTTAGCGAGCGGACATGATGTGGCCGAAAATGGATTGGATGCCGCTGTGCAGGCAATTCGCGCAGGAATTGATATGGAAATGTCCGGGGAAATGTTCGGCAGTCATCTGGTCGAGGCGGTTCAGGCTGGCAAGCTGGAGACGAGCGTGCTGGATCGGGCGGTTCGCAGGGTGCTCACGTTAAAATTCAGGCTCGGTCTGTTTGACAAACCGTATGTGAATGCAGAACGAGCGGAGCAGGTAATTGGTCAGGCGGAGCATATTCGGTTGGCTCGTCAGCTTGGGACCGAAGGGATCGTGCTACTTAAAAACGTCAATAGCACGCTTCCCCTGCCGAAAACCTCCAAGCGTATTGCGGTCATCGGCCCGAATGCAGATCAGATCTACAACCAACTGGGCGATTATACATCACCGCAGCAGAGATCCCGTGTGGTCACTGTGCTTGATGGTATCCGTGACAAACTGGGCAAGGATCATTCAGGCGTTCTGTATGCACCTGGCTGCCGGATTAAGGGAGAGTCACGGGAAGGCTTTGATAATGCACTGGCATGTGCGGCTGAGGCCGATACCGTGGTGATGGTGGTTGGAGGGTCCAGCGCCCGCGATTTCGGGGAAGGGACGATTGACCTGAAAACCGGCGCCTCGAAGGTATCGGATCACGATTGGAACGACATGGAATGCGGCGAAGGCATTGACCGGATGACGTTGGGGCTTGCAGGCGTACAGCTTCAACTCATGCAGGAAGTCTACAGGCTGGGGAAGGAGCTTGTCGTCGTTTATATGAACGGGCGACCGATTGCTGAGCCATGGGTGGAGGAGCACGCACATGCCATTGTGGAAGCATGGTATCCCGGTCAGGAGGGAGGGCATGCAATCGCGGATATTTTATTTGGGGATGTGAACCCTTCGGGACGTTTGACTCTTTCCATCCCTAAACATGTGGGGCAGTTGCCGGTATATTACAACGGCAAGCGTTCCCGGGGCAAGCGGTATCTGGAAGACGATGCCGAGCCGCGCTATCCGTTTGGCTACGGCCTTAGCTACACGACGTTTAGCTATGAAAGGCTTACACTAAGCGCCAATTCGATCCGAGCGGGCGAATCCGTTACGGTTACAGTCGATGTAACCAACACGGGCGACCGGGAAGGGGCTGAAGTAGTTCAGTTATATATTTCGGACGTGGTGAGTTCGGTGACCCGTCCAATCAGGGAACTCAAGGGCTTTTGCAAGCTTGTATTACAGCCGGGAGAAACACGGACGGTGGTGTTTGTAGTAGGCTCCGACAAGCTGCAATATATAGGGCATGATCTACAGCCAATCGTTGAGACTGGGCGATTTTCTATTCAAGTAGGCAGGCACTCCAAAGATACCCTGTGTGCCGAGCTGATCGTACGGGAGGATGAATAATGGAGCGTATCAAACGCCTGATTCGGGAATTGTCGGAATGCCAATGGCTGGAGAAGCTGGATTTGCGGAGCTGGAACATTACACGCTCCACTTACCTGGCACCAGGTCAATACGAAGGCGCCGAGCCTTTAACGGAAGGACTGGACCTCAAGCGATTCCCCAGCAGTCAGGGGACGACTTATTTTTTTCGAATGCGGCTGAATGTACCAACAGCGTGGTTGAGAGAGCCTTTTGGATTGGTGTTTGAGTCCGGGGGAGAAGGTTTGCTGCGAGTCAATGGTGCTTCCTATCACGGGCTTGATCGCAATCATACCTATGTCACGCTAAATCCAGAGCTCATCGGGTCTTCCCCTGAGCTGGAGATTGAGCTGTTTGATCCGGTACCTGAGCCCGTAGATCCGCTCAATCGGCAGGCTGTCATTCAACCTCCGATTTCTTCTATTACAAGCTATCTTGTACGGCCCAATAAGCCTGTGCAAAGCCTGATGTATACCGTTACCGTTGTTAGCGAAGCTGCTCTACTGCTGCCTGAGGGCGACATCCGTAGCATACGCTTGCTGAAAGCCCTGTATGAGGTGATGGATTGCTTTGCGAATTTGGAGGAAGACGCCATTCGAGCAGGAGGAGCGATCTCAGCCACAGAAAAGGAGCTGATTCGTCAGGTTCAGGAGATCGGCGGAAATGCGCAAGCTTTGGAACACATGGTAGGACAGTCGCACATCGACATTGCTTGGCTGTGGCCGATGCGCGAGACCGTACGGAAAACAAGCCGAACCTTCTCAACGGTGGATGCGCTGATGGATGAATACCCGGCCTATCAATATGCACAGAGCCAGCCGCTGCTGTTCTCTTTTGTAAAGGAAAATGATCCAGAGCTGTATGAACGAGTCAAAGCGAGAGTCGGTGAAGGACGGTGGGAACTGGTCGGGGGGATGTGGGTAGAGCCTGATTTGAACCTGCCCAGTGGCGAATCACTCATCCGCCAAATGCTGTATGGTCAGCGTTTTTACCAACAGGAATTTGGCCAAACCTCTCATATCGAATGGCTGCCGGATACGTTTGGCTACTGTGCGTCCCTGCCGCAGATTTTAAAGCATGGGAAGATAGACTATTTTATGACGACCAAGCTTGGCTGGAATGATACGAATGTGTTTCCTTACGATTTGTTCCACTGGGTGGGCATCGATGGGACTTCGATGTTGTCCTACCTCAATCATGGCGTGAATGAAAATACACGGCCCCAGGACATTCATGACCATTGGCAGTCTTATCGTGAAAAATCAGCGCATCCTGAGCACATGTTGCTTTACGGGCATGGAGACGGCGGGGGCGGAGTTACGCGTGAAATGCTGGAATATATAGAGCGTTCTTCGCTAATGGTGGGATTGCCTGCGAGTCGGTTCAGCACGGCGGGACAGTTTTTCGCAGGCATAGATCAGGCACATCCGAAGCTTCCCAAATGGCATGGTGATTTGTACCTTGAGTTGCACCGAGGAACCTACACGACCCACGCCCGCAACAAACGCAATAACCGGAAAGCGGAGGGAGTCTACCGCGAGGCAGAACTGTGGAGCACGCTGGCATTACCACAGCTGGAGCCGGAGCAGGTGGAGGATATCTGTTCGGCATTGCATGAGGGCTGGAAGCTGATTTTGTTGAATCAGTTCCACGATATTATCCCTGGCTCGGCGATTACCGAGGTGTACGGCACTTCGGATAAGGAGTATCAGCAAATTTTCGAATGGGGACATGTCGGGCTTCAACAGGGGATTACGACGCTGGCGGCTCAAGTGAACACGGAAGGATCGAGAGCAGGAACACCGTATCTGGTGTTTAACAGCCTGGGCTGGAGCCGTAATGCTGTGATTCATATTGCTACGGAATCGGCACAGGGATGGTATGCCTACCACTACGCTAATGATGAAGCCGAGCGGCTGGACACCGATGTGGAGGAAGGCGGCATTTCGGTGCGTATTCCGGATGTTCCTGCACTGGGCTACAAAACGATTTGGTTGGAGCGAGAACAGGCCCAAGCAGGTGAGAAGCCCGGGATCGCTATGATATCCGGACCGCTGGGGGACATCTGGGAGACGGCATTTTATAAGGTGCAATTTAACGAGCGGGGCGAAATGATTCGCCTGCTGGATAAAGCGGCAAACCGTGAAATTTTGAAGCAAGGAGAACGGGCAAACCGTTTTTATTTTTTCCATGACCGTCCGACGCTGTGGGATGCCTGGGATTTGGATGACCGCTATGAGGAACAGGTAGCAGGAGAAGCCGAGTTGCTGGAAAAACAAGTAGTGCTTCAGGGAAAAACGAAGGATGTGCTGCGCTTCCGATGGCGAATTCATCAATCTGAAATGACACAGGATGTAATCTTTTATCATCATGAGCGGCGAATTGATTTCAAGACGCATGTGAGCTGGAATGAAGCGCACAAGCTGCTAAAGGTAGGCTTTCCTATAGATGTGGTTACGGACAAGGCGACTTATGAAATTCCGTTCGGTGCCTTGGAACGGCCGACCCATCGGAATACGAGCTGGGAGCAGGCGCAGTACGAAGTATGTGGACACCGATTTGCGGATATTTCCGAGCACGGGTATGGCGTGAGTCTGCTCAATGATTGCAAATATGGCTACGACATTCAAGACAGTACCATCCGTCTGTCTCTGCTACGAGCACCCAAATGGCCGGATAAAGATGCCGATCTGGGCGAGCACGATTTTACGTATTCGCTTTATCCACATGTTGGAGATTGGCGCAGCGCTCATACTTTGCGTCATGCGGCTGAGCTGAATCAAGATATGCCTGTTGTGCAGCAGCAAAAGCACAATAGCGGAGTGCTGCCGAGCAGTGGATCGTTCATTAACTTTGATAGCCGTCACGTTGTGCTGGATACGATCAAGCCGGCCGAAGATGGACTGGGGTCGATTCTTCGTTTGTACGAATCTTCCGGGGGACGGGAAACGATCAAGCTGACCTGGCCTTACACGTTCAACGCAGCCTACGTGTCGAATGCGCTGGAGGAACCTGTGCAGCTGCTTGAGCTGGAAGGTAGCTGTCTCACATTATCTTTTACACCTTATGAAATTAAAACGATACGTTTGCAATAGATATGCAGGATTGGAATGACTATAACCGCACGGGTGTTTCCCGTCAGATTAAGGAGCGAAAAAGCTATTGGAACAATTCAGACTTCCCCAAATACCGATGCCCGAACTTGACATGCCGCAGGCTGTTCAGGACGTACTCAAGGAAGCGGAGCAAGCACTGGCTCACAGGCCGAAGCTGCTGAAGCTGTTTAAAAACTGTTTTCCAAATTCACTCGAGACGACGACCAAGCTAATGGATGATGGGACAACGTTTCTCATTACAGGGGATATTCCAGCTCTTTGGTTGCGGGATTCTGTAGAGCAGGTCATTCATTATGTGCCGTTAGCCAGGGAGGATGCTGATTTACAGCGCATCATTGGGGGGCTGATCAAGCGCCATATTCATTATGTCCTCATAGACCCGTATGCGAATGCGTTCAATGAGACAGCGAATGACTGGCACTGGAATGCGACTGATGAGACGGAGATGTCACCATGGGTGTGGGAAAGAAAATTTGAAATCGACTCGCTGTGCTTTGTCATTCGGCTAGCTTATATGTACTGGAAGGAAACGGAGCTTACCGATATTTTTGATTCAAAATTCAAGTCGGCTCTGCGCAAAATAGTGGATGTGTTCAAAACGGAGCAGCGTCACCAAGAGCAATCTGCGTATCGTTTTACGCGTAATAACGGCATTCCCACAGATTCCTTGCGCAATCAGGGACTCGGTATGCCTGTAAATTATACAGGGATGATTTGGTCGGGCTTCCGTTCCAGTGATGATGCTTGCGATTTTCACTACAATATACCCGGCAATATGTTTGCAGTGGTTGCTTTGCGGCAGATGCAGGAGTTTGCGGAGTGGGTATTCCGTGATATGGACTTTCTGAACGAGCTGAAGGAGCTGGAGGCTGAGGTGGAGCACGGTATCCGCTTGTACGGCATTTACCGCCATCCGGTATTTGGGCCTATATATGCTTATGAAACGGACGGATTTGGCAACTACTGCCTGATGGACGACGCAGGTACACCGGGATTGATGTCCATTCCGTATTTGGGCTATACGACGGCGGACGATCCTATCTATCAAAATACGAGGCGCTTCGCTTTAAGTCAGGAGAATCCGTTTTACTTTGAGGGCAAGGCGGCTAAAGGCATCGGAAGTCCGCACACGCTGCCAGGTTACATCTGGCATATGGCCCTGTCTATGCAAGGATTAACGGCCCGGACCGCAGAAGAAAAGCTGGAGAAGATCCAGATGCTGGAAGCAACAGATGGGGACACTGGCTACATGCATGAAGGCTTTCATGCCGATGATCCTACGGTTTTTACGCGAAAATGGTTCGCTTGGTCTAACAGTCTGTTTGCACAGCTTGTGTATAAGGCTATGAAGGATGGCTTGTTATGAATGGAATCATAGTAAACCCATCCATCGTTGTTTTCAGTGAGCAAGGCTTTCCCACTATAGGGAGCCTGTTGCCAGATGAGGCATTTCAGGGAGTTGCAGACGTGGTAGTCGTACGAGCGGATGAATTGGCTGAAACGCTAAAGCATATGGACAACGGTTGCTTTGTCAATCTGCATGCACCGTACTTCCCCAAATCCGCTTGGACTGAAATCGTGGCATTTCTCCATAGGGGAGGAGGGCTGCTTAACGTCGGGGGAGCACCCTTTAAGCATCCGGTACGCAATCCTGCTGATGAGCATGGAGACTGGATAATTGAGACTGAACAGACTGCGTATCATCAGGAGCTGCATATTCATGAGGTGCTGCGAGTGGATGCGTCGAAGGTAGCTTCACAGGTCGCATCAGAGGATATTCCTGTACTGTATGGTCAGGAGTCGCTGTTTGAGGTGACAGATACGTGTAATCTCGTTCCACATACGACCAAAAGCAGCGATCTGCCACACCAGATGGGCTCTGCCGGGCCGATGAATACGCAAATTTATCCTTTGCTTAAGGGAGTAAGTAAGGACGGTCGGGATATTGCTGCCCCGGTCGTGCTGTGGGAACATGCCCGGGGTCTGTTTGCCGGCGCACGCTGGATGTTTATCCATGTGCCGTTGAGAGCTTCCTTTTGGGAACAGGATGGTGAGCAGCTGCTTGCCCAATGGGCACGTTTTTGCGCCAAGGGGATGACGGAGCTATCTATCAAGCCGAACTATGCTGCTTATGAGTCCGGGGAACGAGCCATACTGACACTTCAAACCCAGAGATTGCAGCGAGAAGGAGCCACGCCCAGAAATCACGAGATATGGAGCTTTGACCTGACGGTGGAGCAAATATTGGATGAGTACAAACAGCAGGTATGGAGCAATCGCTTGCAGATTGAGGTTAGCAAAGAACAGAACTTTGTACGTATTCCCCTTGGTTTTTCCATTCTAAGCGGTTTATATCGGGTCATTTGCCGAGCTGAATCATCGGATGGTGAAGTGCGTATATTGCGACAGGGCTTTTGGGGGCAGGATGCCGAACTGCTGGCTGAAGGACACGTCATCATGCGCAGTCGGGATTATTTTATAAAAGACGGGCGTCCGTTGCCTGTTGTTGGTATGACCTATATGACCTCAGATGTGGCACGGAAATTTTTGTTTTTGCCCAATGCAGCAATTTGGGATCGGGATATGGCCCAGATGGCCAAAGCAGGCATCAACTGGATTCGCACAGGGGTATGGACAGCTTATCGCAATATGATGCAGATAGACGGACACGCTTCGGAAGAGGTGCTTCGTGCGATTGATGCTTTTTTGCTGACAGCCAAAAGGCATGGCTTGCAGGTGACGTTCACGTTCTTTTCTTTTACGCCGGAAACGTGGGAAGGGGTTAACCCTTATCTTGATCCGCAAAGCGTGGAAGCACAAAAGCGATTCATTCGCAGTATTGTCAGTCGGCACACGGCTACAACCCATGTGGATTGGGATCTAATTAACGAGCCTTCGATGTTTGATCCGTCGCGTATTTTCGCAGACGGTCCACGTTCTGCGAGGGACTCATGGGAACAGGCGGCGTTCAGCACATGGCTGGAGCAACGCCATGGCAGCATCGAAGCTTTGCAGGAAGCCTGGAATATGACGCCACAGCAGCTTTCCTGTTTTGCTTCTGCCACAATCCCCGAGCCGGAGGAGATCAACTTCGACGTTCAGGATATGCATCAGGCCAAAAAGGGAGCCAAATGGCTGGATTACTGTCTATTTTCGATGGAAATGCACAATCTGTGGGCCGAGCAATTGGCGACTACGATTCGGGAGCTTTGTCCCGGACATTTGGTAACTGTAGGTCAGGACGAGGCACTGGGCGCGCAACGGCCATCTCCGTTTTTTTATGAGGCTGTGGTGGATTATACGACGGTGCATTCATGGTGGCTGAATGATCATTTGGTGTGGGACGGTATTTTTGCCAAAACACCAGACAAACCGAATCTCGTGCAGGAAACCGGGATCATGTATGTTGAGACACCGGATGGTCGAGCCAAGCGTTCGGAGGAGGAGCTGCGCGACATGCTGGAGCGCAAGTATGCGTATGCCTTTTCGACTGGCGGAGCGGGTGCGATTCATTGGATCTGGAATACGAACTTTTATATGGATAATGCCAATGAATCGCACATCGGTGCGTTACGTGCGGATGGGACCGAGAAGCCAGAAGCAGAGGTATCTTACGATTTTGGGCGTTTTATGAGTGATATTCGCGATCTGTTTACAGACCGGAAGCTGGAGGAAACGGCTGTTGTATTCCCGTATTCCAATGATTTCTCCAACCGGTCACTTGCCTTTGATGCCACGACACGGCTTACCCGGGTGATGTCCTATAATCTTAAGCAGCCGTTCCGTGCCGTCTCCGAGTATCATCTGGACTCGCTCAAGCGGCAGTTACCGAAACTGATTATGATCCCCAGCGCGCACAATTTCGATAGTACATCGCTGGAGCATCTTCTGGACATGGTGCGAGCCTTCGGTGTGACGCTACTAGTCACCGGACCACTGGGGCTTGATCCTTACTGGAAAATGACCGAACGGGTTGATGCCATTACTGGGCAGCGTACACTGGGGAACGTCCAACGGGAGGAAGCACTGAGTCTGGAGGGTCAAACCTTTCCTGTCTCATTTGGACAGCGGCGAATTGCTGAGGTCGCTAAAGAGGAACTACTATCACCAACAGCAGATGGAAGGATGGGGGATGAAGTTGTGAACCTGCCGCTTGGCAAGGGGCGCTTGATCTGGAGTCCGCTTCCACTGGAGTTGAATGGTAGGGATGAGCCGATTGCTGAGCTATATCGCTACGCCCTCACTGCTGCCGGGGTGGAGCGAGAGCTGGAATGGATAGACGGTGGCGATCAGCCGGGACTATATGGACGTAAGCTGAATTTCAAGAATGGGGGCCTATATATTTTCGTATCGGAGTTTTCCCGGGATACCCAAGTGCGTGTTCGGGATAAGGAGACTGGATTATCCTACGCTTTTCTGTTGCCAAGGAGCCGCTCTATCTTGTTTGCTGTGGGTCGAGAAGGTCAGTTGCTAGCAGTATATCGTCCCGAGGACGTGACGATTGAAGTGATACAGTGAACAATGGCAGGTCAAGACATACGGTGAGGAGATATGCGATGAGCGAGCAAAGGGATGAATCAATCAACAATCAAGCGATAAGCAGGGAAGTAGACACATACACGGGCAGCAAGACGACAGCACATATTATTTCGCATACCCACTGGGATCGGGAGTGGTATTTGCCTTATGAGAAGCACCATATGCGCCTGATTAGCCTGATAGATTCTCTGCTGGATAAGCTGGAGCAGGACCCGGATTATAAAAGCTTTTATCTGGACGGGCAGACGATCATTCTGGAGGATTATCTACAGGTTCGGCCCGAGCATAAGAAACGGCTGGAGCAGCATGTTCGCAATGGTCGTATTTTTATCGGACCCTGGTACATTTTGCAGGATGCTTTTCTGACCAGCGGTGAAGCTAATATACGCAATATGCAGATTGGTCACCGCGATGCCGAACGTTACGGCAGTCCGTCCAAGATCGGATACTTCCCCGATACGTTTGGCCTGGTTGGGCAGACTCCGCAGTTCATGCAACAGTCGGGGATAACGAATGTTTTCTTCGGAAGGGGCGTAAAGCCGACAGGGTTTAACAATACGGTGTCGGATAGAGGCTACGAGTCTTCCTTTTCGGAACTGTTATGGACGGGGCCAGACGGATCAGAGGTACTCGGTATTTTATTCGCCAACTGGTATTCCAACGGCAATGAGGTTCCTATAGATGAGGCGGAAGCCAAGATTTATTGGAAGCGTAAACTGGATGATGCGCAAAAATATGCTTCAACTGGTGAACTGCTGTTCATGAACGGTTGCGATCATCAGCCTTTACAGCTTGATTTACCGGAAGCAATCCGTACGGCACAGAAGCTTTATCCAAATATCGAGTTTGTTCATTCCAATTTCAACGATTATCTGACTTCTCTGAAACGGACTTCCCAAAGGCAACTCTCGTCAGTGAAGGGAGAGCTTCGCAGTCAGCGCACGGACGGCTGGGGAACGCTGGTGAATACGGCTTCTGCTCGGGTGTATTTGAAACAGATGAACCAGTTGGGACAAGTGATGCTGGAAAAAGTGGCAGAGCCGCTTGCGACCGTCGCGCATCTGCTGGGGCAGGCTTATCCTCACCATTTGTTCACCTATGCCTGGAAAACACTGATGCAGAACCATCCGCATGACAGTATTTGCGGTTGTAGTGTGGACGAGGTGCACCGTGAGATGGTGACCCGGTTCGATAAGAGCCGTCATGTAGCCGAGAGCATTGTGGATGAAAGCATTGAGGTCATTGCGCAAACCGTGGATACGACGGACTTCAATCGCTTTGGAGCAGATGCGTTGCCACTCGTGATTTTTAATACGTCAGGCTGGGAACGCAGTGGTGTAGTGTCGGCAGAACTAGAAGTGGTGCGTCTGTACTTCCGCGAAGGATACACGCTTGAGGAGGCTGCTCATCAAGCGAAGAACGTGGATCTTTCCGGGCGCATACTGGTGGACAGTGAAGGGAGTCCGGTGGCATGCAAGATGGAGGACCTCGGGCTACAGTTCGGTTATGATTTGCCGGATGACCGATTCCGCCAGCCTTACATGTCTCGTCGGGTTCGCCTTACCTTTGAGGTTGAACGTGTGCCCCTGCTAGGCTTAAAAACCTATGCTTGGCTGAGAAGTAGTATCGATACGGACTCCTCTTCCCTTTTTCATGGCAGTCGCAGTATGGAAAATGATTTACTTCACGTCGAAATTGCGGATAACGGCTCTTTTACCCTGACAGATAAGCGTACAGCCCGCAGCTACAAAGACCTTGGCGTATATGAAAATGTGGGTGATATCGGCAACGAGTATATGTTCAGACAGCCCGAGGGAGAGCAGGCACTGACTACCAAAGACTTGATCGCTGATATTCGCATGCTTGAAGATACACCTTTTCTGGCATCCATCGAGATTATCCATCATTGGGAAATACCGGCTTCCGCTGATGAAACGCTGGAGCAGGAGCAGCGAGAACTGGTTTATTATCCGTACCGCAAGGCTCAGCGCTCCTGGCAGACCGTTCCGCTGACGATACGGACCGTCATTTCTTTATCTAGGAACAGCAGGGGGGTTTCCATGGAAACCACCTTTAACAACCAGGCCAAGGATCACCGTCTTCGCGCTCTGTTTCCGACAGATATAGTTTCTGGTGAGCATCGGGTGGACTCGATGTTTGAAATTGCAATCCGGGACAATGAAACCGCACCTGAGTGGGAAAACCCAAGCAACACACAGCATCAGCAGGCGTTTGTGGATGTAAGCGGGGAACAGGCGGGTCTAACCGTAGCCAATCTCGGGTTGAATGAATATGAAATCATGCGTGATGGACGTAACACGATTGCAATAACGCTGCTTCGCTCAGTTGGCGAGCTGGGGGATTGGGGATGGTTCCCGACGCCGGAAGCGCAGTGCCTAGGTGAGCACACCGCTCGTCTGGAAATCATTCCACATGATGGCGACGGTATTCAGTCCGGCGCGTATACAGAAGCCTATCAATACCAAATTCCTTGGATTGTAAAACAAACGGGGATTCATGCGGGTACAGTTGCTTCAGATTATGCGCCGTTTGATTGGCAAAGCACGGAGCTTGCCTTTTCCTCTATGAAAATGAATGAGCTGTCGGGGGATGTGCTGCTACGCTGGTACAACATGAGCAATAGTATAGCCGAATTAATTATCAAGCCCGGGCCGCACCAGTGCGATTTTTATAAAAGTAATATCCTCGAAGAACCAGGAGAAGACATCGTAGTGGATTCTTCTAATGAGTTGCTTCAGTCTGTAAAGCCGCATGAAATTATCACACTGGGTTTTAAATTGAAGACCTAACAATAAAGTAAAGAAGGCCATAGCAAATTAACAAGCCCCGATGGAATAGCTTATCATCGGGGCTTGTTATCGTTTGCTAAAAGTAAATAGTAGCTAGGTTTACGGATTCAATCCGCGTTGCTTTTTTGACACAAGGCTCTCCTGACATGCTATTCATTTGCATTCATCATCTCAAGTAACACTTGATATACCACCGGTAAGGTGGTAAAACCGTCACTTTGCAAAAAGTGCCCCCCATGATCTACTTCGTGAAAATCAGCCTGCATATCTTCCGCTAGTTTCTTACTAAGTGCAAAGGGGACAATCGTATCGTCCTTTGAAGCTATAGCTGCACGTGCCTTTAGTGAATCCATAATTTGCTGATCATCCAAATGGTCAATTGTAAACTCATCTAATGATGGTAGGCTTGGCACTGGGTCAGTAAAACCGGAAACGAACACGGCGCCTCCCAGCGGTTCCGAGATATTTACTTGCTGCAGGTACCTTAATATGGATACACATCCCAAGCTATGACCAATAAAATAGGTGTCTTTATGTAGAACTTTAATATTTTGCAATAGATACTCAATCCACTCATTAAGCTTGGGCGCTTGCGAGTTGGGCATTTCTAGTATATCTACCGAAACCCCATCTTCCTGTAATTTGTCTTGTAACCAAGGAAACCAATGATCTGCTGGCGAAGCGGTGTATCCATGGATTATATATACTTGCTTTTGATTTTGTATGTTTGTCACAATACGTTCTCTCCCATCATCCAGTGTTTAGAACTTAATTTGCATATGTGCCTCACTTCATGCAGGCATTCCCCTCTAGTTTACCAAACTCCCCATGCTTATAAGTACTAAAATTGTGGATTTACGTAGCAAGTCCATGTATAAATTTTCCTGTTATAATATTCATTATTTTTGCAGTACTGTAATTTGACTTATAAATTTAAGCGCTTTCTACCGATATATATAGCATCACGTTTTGTAATCTACTTCATATTGTTGTTTGGAGGGCAGCATCAAGGGGGGATCGGAGTACTCGTGAAAGTTGAGAGCAGCGTGAACTATTATCCATAGACGAGCTGGAGGGGTTTGGATGAGTAACAAGCTATCGGACAGGACGAAAAAAGGAAAAGGGCTTAGAGATTTAAAGGTCACAACAACGATGATCTCCATGATTGTGATCAGCTTGGTGGGTTTGCTCATTGTATCGTTGGTAGGGGTTATCGGTATGTATCAAGCTAAAGAGGGTCAAGGTATTTTGTATGTGGATCGCTTTCAACACCAAACCAATATTCTTGAAGTCAAAAGTGATTTCTACAATATGCGGGCCAATTATACAAAAATACTCGACAATAAAGAGTATACAGATAAACAATATAAGCAGGTACAGAAAGGAAAGGATAGTGTTACAACCGGGCTAAATGAATTTTCACAAAGGACATTGGATGCAAAGGAACAGAAATTGTATGAGGAACTAAGAGGCAGTATAGACACGTATTTTCAGGATATTGAACAGATCATGGCCGTCAAAAAAAATACTGGAACTTATGACACAGAAGAGAGAGGTCGGATTAATAAATCTAGTACGGCCATAGTTACGATGCTGACTACCATTTCAGATTATAACAATGAGCAATCCGCCAACCTATATCAAAATACACAAAATGAGATTAAAATGCGCACAATTGTGTTGATCACGGTTCTGGCTCTTGTGCTGGTTGTTCTGATCACAATCTCCTTTGTGGCCATTCAAAACATTCGTTCTCGGATGAGCACCATTACGAAATACTGTGAAGAAATTACCCAAGGCAATTTAACGGCAGCACTTGATCCTGCCTTGCTCAAAGGAAATAATGAGATCGCTGTCATTGCTCGTGCTATTCAGCAAATGACAGATTCAACCTCAATGGTCATTACGGGAGTGATCAATGAGTCGCGTCAAATTAACCAGCTTAGCGATCAGACGAATCTGAATATGACAGATCTCAATGAACGGATTCGCGATGTATCCGCCACGGTCGAACAGCTGTCAGCAGCTATGGAGGAGACTTCAGCATACACCGAAAATATGAATCATTCTGCGGATGAAATGCAGCGGGCAGCAGAGTACATCTCGGTCAAAACTCAAGAAAGAGCTCAGTCTGCCTATGATACAAGTGTAAAGGCCGAAACGTTGAAGCAGGCGGCTAGTCAATCCAATAAAGCGGCCAAGGAAATTTACCAGAAGGCTAATGCAAAGATGACAGAAGCATTAGAACGAGCCAAGGCAGTAGATCAAATTCGTATACTTTCTCAGTCTATCTTGGAAATTACGGCACAAACCAATTTGCTGGCCCTAAATGCATCTATTGAAGCGGCTCGTGCCGGTGAGTCAGGTCGAGGGTTTGCGGTTGTAGCTAATGAGATTCGTAAGTTGGCAGACGGCTCCAAACACGCGGTAGACCAAATTCAGAGTGTTACTCAAGAGGTTGTGCAGTCTGTAGAAAATCTGACTACCAATGCCGAAGAATTACTGCACTTCCTGCAAACCCAGGTGGGCAAGGATTATCAGCTGCTTGAGGACACAGCGGGACAATATTACACTGATGCTGTTGAGCATACGAACACAGTCAATGATTTGAACGCCACCTCTAAGCAGGTAAATGAAACCATCCAAACCATGGTGAGAGCGATCCATGAGATTGCAACCGCCAGCGAGCAGTCTGCTATATCTACTCAGCACATTGCTGAGAATATGGTGTCATCAACGGAAAAATCTCGTGAAGTGGCACACCAGTCTGATCAGGTGAAGGAAAGTGCAGCTCGACTGAATGAGCTGGTCGCAGGCTTTAAAATTTAACGAGGACCATACGGTGATGGGTATTTAAATGAAAGACGAAGAAAAACAGTTGGGAGCGGTAAGAAGGCTCCCTTTTGAGTTTACTAAGATTGCAACCTGATTTGTTCATAAAATTTTATAGTTTTTTATTCATAGTTAATAATAATGAAAAGGAGTTACAGCATGGCAACTAATTTTGAAGAGGTAAGTGTATTGTCGGTAGTTATAAAGAGTTACATTATTTTTGAGGATGAAGAGGAAGGATTAGGCTATGAGATTGAAATAACAGATAGTTTAAAACATCCATTTTCTGATTTTAAGGATAGGGTATTAAATACTACAAAAGAATGGAGGGATAAGGAGCCTGGTCCAACAATATTTCTGAATGTTGGGCACAGAGAAGAAGTGGAATTATATAATGAAGTATGGAAAAGAAAAATAAAAAAAATTTTTCAAGAAGCTACAGAAAACGAGAACTTCTTAGATTCACTTGATAGGGAAATAAAGGAGCCGCATAATGTGATATCTCAGAATCTCTTCTTTCTCCTTTATGTTAATGAGCTTTTTAACAGTGAGGCTTTAAAGGCCCCTTACGGAGGAATAAAAGAATTAGAAGAAGACGATTTATTAATTTCATTTTTTTATGGGATTGAGGGATACGAAAATTATGAATTCGACTTTGTAAATGACATAATTAATTTATGGATAGTAAAAGAAAAGCCCTTTTTAAAAGGCTATCAATGTTTTACCCGTTCATTTGTCTTGGGAGAAAGTATTAAAGGAAGAAGGATAACAACGATGATTGGAAATCCAGAATCTGATCATGTAAGTCTTCTAGTCGAAGGAGGACTACTTATCCCTCTTAATGAAGATGGCTACAAGAGCCTATCTTATATAGATAGCCAATATATTAACCAATGGACGGTTAAAGATGTAGAAATGATTCTTAAAAATCCTGTATATGCTTATGGAGTACAGTTTGAACCAGCAGAATTATTCTATGATTGGCAGTATGTTTTATTATACGGATTGGCAACATTACCGATTAAAAAGTATCCTATACAAAAACTAGAGATAGTGTACGAAAGTTTTATGGAGAGAGTAAAACAAAACATATGTTACTTTTATAAAGCTGAAGTGATTTTACCAGATAAAACTGAATTCTTGAAAGTAGTGCAGAAAGGAATAGATCAGTTAAGATCTTATCTAACTGGTAGCGAAGAAGAAGGAATCTCCAAAAATATTATCTTCCTTATGAAAAATAGATATGCTTTTTTGCCGGTCATTTATAACTTTTTAGAATCATTTTTTTGGAAAGAAGTTAATGAACGGTTTGAAAAATTAGAATTTAGTATGAAAGAGTTTGGTGATTTACTAGATGAAGCTAAAAATTTAAAGAGTGGTTATGAGAAAGGGTTACTATTTGAAGAGGTGGCAAGTTATTTTCTACGTAGTGTGTATGGCTTGAAACTTATGGGTCACCGCATTAAGGAAGAGAGAGAGGAAGTTGATCTTTATTTTTGTAACGTGTCTCTTGATCCGTTTCTTTGGAATTTAGGGGCTCTAATCTCTGTTGAATGTAAAAATAGAAAGGAAAAAATTAAGGTTTCAGATGTTAGAAATTTGGTTCCTGTAATGGATTCTAAAGGGATTAAAACATGTATTGTTTTTAGTATGGCAGGTTATACGCAGATTTCATTAAAAGAAATTGAGCATCAGTTTGTAAATGGAAGAAACATAATTCCTCCTCTTAGTATGGAGGATCTTGAAAAAGTGTGTTGCAATTATCCTCCAAATAAATTGTTAGCAGATAAAATGAAGGAATTATTCACAGCAACTGAGAATGATCACAGATTACTGTATTAAATTAAAAGCATGAAGTATAACACATTCATAGGATTCAAAGATGAATATATCAGTCTTAGAAAGATGGGAGATTATGAAAAACAATTATGATTTTCACGCATTATTAGATGACGTTGAATTTGAGGCGTTGGCAATAGATATTGTTCGAGTTCGAGAAAATTTAGAACCCAATGTATTTCGCAGATATCCTAAAGGTAGGGATGGAGGCATTGATGGATATAGGTACAGTGATAATACTATTATTCAAGCAAAATGCTATAAAAATGATTTTAACATTTTGAAAGGAAATTTGAAAAAAGAAGTATTAAAGTTGCGTAATTTGAAGCCGAGTCGATATATTTTAGTAACATCAGTTGGATTGAATAAAGAACAACAAAGGGAAATAATGGATTTATTTAAAGGCTATATTCATTCTGATAAAGATATAATTGGTAGAATAGAACTAAATGAGTATCTTACTGACCCTAAGTTTTCTTTTATTCAAATAAAATACAATAATTTATGGACGCCTAGTACAGTAGTTTTTGAACATATTTTAGAAAATATTATTTTGCGTGGACCTAATAATTTTAATCAATTTCACTTAAATGAAATGAAAAATAACGTTGAGTACTACATAAAAACGAAAGCTTATCATGAATCACTTGATATTATGGATTCACATAATTGTTTATTGGTATATGGTGAACCGGGAATTGGGAAAACGATGCTAGGTTTTAATATAGCGTTCCATTATTTGATGCAAAATGAGGAGCTTGATCTTTTTTTTACAGATACCATTGAAGATGTGTATAAATTTTATCGCTCAGATAAAAAGCAATTATTTGTAGTAGATGACTTTTTAGGTGTAAATTACGTCAATAATCAGATCAAAAATGGTGAATCTAAAATTTATCGAATGCTTAAGAGCATTATTAGTGGAAATAATCATAAAATTGTATTGATTTCGAGAAAAAATATTCTTTTTGAAGGTATGAAATTATTACAAGAGTTAAAGGTAATAATTCAAAATATGAGTGTTGAGTTATCTTCAACTAGCTTAGAAAACTCAGACAAGATGAGGATATGTTGGAGTATTCTAAAAAAGTCAAACTTGCAGTATAGTCTTTTGCACAGCATTGTAATAGTTTCTGACAAAATTATTAATCACGATAATTATAATCCCCGATTTATTAATGATGCGATCCATCTTCTTTCTAAAATAAAACATGATGGTATGTATCCGGGAAAAATACTGTTGGAAACATTGAAGAATCCCAATGAAATTTATGAGAGAATGTATAATCACCTTCATGAGACTTCAAAAAGTGCAGTTTATCTTGGAATATGTATGGCGATCTTTGGATATCCGGTTGAATTAAATATTTTAAGAAAATGCTATGGGGACTTACAAGAAAGTCTTCCTTGGCAAGAGTGGCAAAGTTTTGATGAGGCTTTGGGTCAATTGTCCGCCTCTTTTTGTTTCGTTAGAGATATGAATTTTATCAGAACATTGACAGGTATTGACTGACTTTGAAGTAAAAAAAACAATTGTAGGATTTAACAATCATAGCATGATGGAATTTTGGAGGCATTTAATATCAAAAAATTTGTCACTGTATGGGCTAAATCTTATTAAGAGTATTAATTTAATGAATCCTATTTTGTTTTTCGCTCACAATTTACTTTTACTAAATTTAATTGATGAACATAATAATATGGAGTTTGAGCAGACAATTATTCCAGGAATTATTGATAGAATCGCTAAAGATTACGAACGTTTAGATTTTATCTACTCCAATGGACTAGAGGAATACTGTACAGATGATGATAGATTTACAGACTTTTATTTCTCTTCAGATTATACTGACAGTTACAATCTTAAATTAAGACAAATATTAGATTTGAATGAGCAATATAACTCTCAAAAATTAAGGGATGTAATAGAAAAATTAAAGGTTTTTTTTATTAATAGTTTGTTAAAAGATGACCGTTATGCACTTTCTGATGAAGAGAAATATGGTGTTCCTAAGATTGTCAATAAGTTATTAAAGCAAGGGTTCGAAATTCCTGCTATGAAAGAGTTATTAGATGGCTATCGTTCTAAAATTAATTTTTTGAAATTTTACATCGTCTTTTATGAATTCAGAGATATATATGGTCAAGACTTTGACTGCTATCTTCAAGAAAACTACAATGAAATTTCTGATAAAATTATTTGGCTTATTGGGGATGATTATGACTTTTATGCATCCGATGATTTGGAAATTGAGATCGAGAATTTGTTATTCGGAGACGCTCCTGAAGCGATCGAATTATATAACGTACAGGTTAAAAAAGAATCCCTTAAGGCCATGAGAATATTGGAGAAAACTCTAAATTGGGACGGATATTCAGTAAAGTGGAATAGAATTCATTCTAACTTTGAAAAAATTACAAATCATAATCCTAATAAAAATAAAGTCGAATTTCATAGAGATGATATCTTTGTGGAAGAAACAAGTGAAAGGGATTTTATGGAGGAGTTGCTTCCCTATATACATTGGGATGATCAAGATAGTTGGGATTCTTTAATTAATTTAGCTGGAATAGTAGGCTCTGAAATTACTATCATGGATCGAGTTCAAGAAGATTTGTTCATGGGAAAATCTAAATGGAAAGGAACATATTATTCTAATGATCCGCTTTTTCTCGCGAAAATTGTTGATGAATATAAACGAGGTAATAGAATAGAGAATCAGATTCGCAATTTCTTTGACAACATGTTTAGTTCAATTGATTGTTCTGAATATGAAATTCTTACCAAGATTGCAGTTGCAGCGCAGGAACATAATGAAATGTACTTTAATCGGGATAATTTGAAACATTGGCTCAATATATCAAATGAAGACTGGAACTTGATCAAAGAGAGCAGCTACTTGGGGCATAATAATGGATGGTTGTATTTTATAGCCTCTGAGATTCAGGTCTATCTATTATGTAAGAATATTAATGATCATTCATATAATAAAGTCAAAATTTTGAGCTTGATTGACTGGATTATAAACGAGTCCGAATTTCATACTTATATTTATAACGTATTTTGTATTCTTGTTGAGTTTTTTGCGGATGAAAGTAAAAATTTTTTTTTGGAAAGCATTCAATCATTTACTGATCACATGAAGGAACTGAATGGTACAGAACTATTGACATTTGGTTTATCTTCCATCTACACACTTCAAGAGATGAACGATAACCAAGAAGTAACGAGTACAATTAAAAATTGGACTTTACTTAGGTTTTTAGAAATGTTGGAAGTAGAGTTTAATGAAGTGACTTCTGATTTGTCTTATGATTTATTCCAAAAGATCGCCACAAATAAGTACGAGACAGAATGTGCAATTGATTATGAATATTGCATAGCACACCCAGAAAAGTTAGCTCCATTGCTTAACACTTCTTCAGTTGAACAAATGATAAAGGATGATCTAACTAAGATTGATAATTTCATCGAACAATATTTTTGATGAGTTTTTTTATTTATACAGCCAGCACCTTTGTAATAAGATGTTGGCTGTATTATCACTATATGTTTTTTATCTTGCCTATCCCTATTTAATCACGACTACCGTCAAGAGCTCGTATTTCGTAACTCTTCCTGTTCAGCCATTTGCATCAGCTTATAAATCTGCCGGGTTGTGTTCACATTCCGCACCGTCATTTGCTGATACAGCTTGGTGCCGACTAATTTCGTTAACCCGCTTTTGGTGACTTGTTCCTTGCTGACAGAAAACAGTACGGCCCCGGGCGTATATATGACATGCCCGATTCCCGGTTTCAAAGGAAGCTTGTCCAGAACGGTAATATCGTTAATTTCATCCCACAGAAACATTACATCACTTTTCATCTGTGTATCATTAGCCCATTCATTCGGTAGTGCCTCCATAATGCTCTGAATCTCCTTCATATTACGGACGATGACACGGATGGGTAAGCTAAAATCCTCCAGAATCGCCTGTTCCAATACGAGCGATAGCTCCTGGTTGGACCGCTCCTGACTGGAAAATATGATATTTCCAGAATTGATGTAAGTCGTCACATGCCCCATACCTGCATGTTCAAACGTTTGCTTGAGCTTCTTCATCTCAATCTTGTTGTTGCCGCCGACATTGATGCCCCGCAGTAATGCGATATAGATCATAAAAAGCCCCACCTCTCTTTAACAAATAGGATTTCTAACAGAAGGATAGGTATTTCAGCAAATACGTGGTTTGGTTCTCGCCCAGTAAGTGATGCAGCAATGGTTTTACGTGCTCGATATATGCTGCTTTGGTTTCGTATGTATCTTCATCTACCAATTCTCCCTTAAAGGTACAGGCACCTTCGATCAGGATGGAAAGAGCAGTAAAGAAGTTAGCTAGAGAGTCAGCAATCTGCTGCGCTGCGCCACCTTCAATTGCAGCATATACAGGAGAATCGGGTGCGCTAGTATCGACAATGAGTGGATCGTCATTAAACGTGGCAATTACAACATGATGGTAGGGCCAAGAAGAAGACTCTTGGACAAGCTCACCAGACGTAATGAAGCGATAGCCTAGCTGTTGGCGATATAAATGTTCTGGTGCGACAAAAAAGAGAACTGCGGCATCCCCAACTTCAACTGCCGCGTTTTTTAATTTGTGTGTTCCCGCTGCCTTGGCATCGATCATTTCATAGTGGCTATACATGTACGCAAGCTCAGGAGATAGAGGAATCCGACTGTCCCAGCAATCTGTTATACTCTCTGAACGGGGCTGGATATCGTGGTCTTGGAACAGCCCGTAGGCTTCATTATACAAGTTTTGCTGGTGTACAAACCGGGTAAGCGCTTCATTTAACTGTTTCATAGGTGTGTATTCCTTTCTAATCGTAGGCTATGGTCTCTGACATAACGTTTCATTTCTAGTATAAAGATATCATAATATAGAAAAGAAGAACATATGTTTCTGTATTTATGCCGCCTTGCCAGTTGATCCTGATTAATTTTACAATATAGGAGTTCGAAAATAAGGTGCAAGGAGGAGAGAAATGTCATTTTCTAAAATATACGATTACAAATTAAAAGCCTATTTTAATGAGCGTATTTCTGATTTGAATCATGAAGATCTATTTTATTCCTATCCTGATCAAGAGCAAAATTTAAGAATATTAACTCTGAATATAAATGAGCAGGATCATATTTCTTTAGTGCGATGGCATGATTTATTTGACAGGTCGCTATTTACCAAAATGGATCATCCCATTCTAAGCGTAACGGATGCTGAACGTCTGATTCGATTGCTTGCGCTTATTTTTAACATGTTTGATATACATAAAGATGTTGCTTATAGCCGAAAAAACTTATGTTGTTTCTATTATCAGTATCAGGTTTCACACCTAGCAGAAAGAGGCAATGAATTCACGTTTGCTCAGGACAGGCTATTTTTCCTTCACCAGCTTTTATTTGAACTGGGTTTAGGTGATGACATTTATGATCGTCTAACGATTGAGAATAATAAGTTACTGTACAGCATGGAAGACGGACAGCAGTATGATTTGCACATTCTAATTGATATTTTGCATGAGCATATTAACAAAAATAAGATGGATATGGATACCCGAGCAACGCTGAGAAAAATAAAAAATTTGCAAGGCCAGTTGGTCAACTTCATCTTGGGCAGTCATGATGTATATGATTTTCCGTATGATGATTTCAACAAGTCGTTTGCAGAAGCAAAGATATTTATACAAGCCTATAACTCTAATAAAAATAGGGCATTAGAGGTGCTGATCGACTGTATCAATGAGCATCAATCTCCAACAGAGCAGTTCATCTCCCATTTGATCTTGATGAATTACTCCTATTTTGTTCTCAAAAGTAATCCTAGCGAAATTACATATTTTAAATTATTCTGCAAGAAAAAACCGGGAGTTTTTATGAAAGTATTGACTGCATTGCTTGAACTCGGATTTTTTGTCGATAATACTATCTTCGCAAATGCGGGTATACCTTATGATTTATCCAGAGTAAAAGGGGTTAAATAATGCCGTTCTCTCACGTTTCTTTACCTGATTTACCATCGTCTATCGGACGCCTTACGGCCATTCATCCTGTAAAAGGTGGCTCTCAGGGCAGCATAACCCTGCTAGCACTAAACACACAAGCAGAACTGTGGAGACTAGAACTTCGCTCTGGTAGTGCAGAATTATGCATATGTATTTGTATTCCTGATTTTAATCCCATGCAACCTGTCCAAATGGTGACCAGTCCTGACGGCAAGTACGTAGCCATATCCAATCGTTTTGGCCGGCATGCGGCAGTGTATGATTTAGTCTATGCTCAAGAAAAAATGCAATTATCTCGGGACGAATACCACTATGATAAAAGTATGTTCCCCCTGGCATTTGTACATCAAGACGGTATGTGTATCCTTGTTCATGGAACGGAATGGAACCGGCTGGATCTGACGGATATAGAAACAGGCAGGCTTTTGACAGCAAGACCTAGCCCTGTTTATAACAACGAAAGCAAAGATGAGCATTATCTAGATTACTTTCATGGGAGACTGCTGGCTTCTCCAGAGGGAAAATGGATGGCGGATACAGGATGGGTATGGGCTCCATTAGGAGTGGTTCGAACTTGGTCATTATCTGATTGGCTGCTGAACCCATGGGAATCGGAAAATGGTCCGTCAGTTCGCCATCTTTGGCAAACCATAGATTGGGATGGGCCAGTGTGCTGGACAGGACCCGATACATTGGCGGTATGGGGACAGATGGATGCCGATTTACTGGAGGAGGAAGATTGGGGAGAGGAAGGCGTGGAACCGGCGGTTGTCCTATTCGATATGACTCAGCCAGGGTACCGACGTGTGCTTTCTGCGATCCCGCCTCTAAACTGCAAGCCTGATGAATACGGGATTTACCCATATCCCCAAGCGGATATGACCGCTTGCGGCGACCGATTATTCTTATGGGGAAAAGAAGTCCCGCTTCAGGTATGGCGGCTTTCAAGCGGTGTGCGCGAATATATAGATACGGAGCGATTTCCACTCATTTACCATCAAGAGGCAGGAATTTTCATTGAATTAAATCCAGATAGCGGTTGTACAGCCTTGAGCTACGACGAATAAATGGCGTACCGGATATTTCTCCTTCCTAGTGATATGGAAATATATGCATTAGCTATAACAATTACAAAGGAGTGTACATCAAAATGGCACTTAACAAGGATCGTTTTTTGGGATGTCTCGCTGGACTGGCCGTAGGTGATGCTTTGGGAACCACAGTAGAATTTAGCAGTCCAGGCACATTCGAACCTGTAACGGATATTGTAGGCGGTGGTGTATTTGGGCTGAAGGCAGGACAGTGGACGGACGATACGTCTATGGCGTTATGTTTGGCGCAGAGTATGGTGCAAAAGGATAGCTTTGATCCAGCAGACCAAATGCGTCGCTACACCAATTGGTATCACCTAGGATATATGAGCAGCACGGGAACGTGCTTTGATATCGGTGGTGCGACGAGAGCAGCACTGCATCGCTTCGAAGCCACTGGAGATCCATATAGCGGGTCCGTTGACCCCATGACTGCTGGTAATGGTTCGATTATGAGGCTTGCACCTGTCGCCATGGCCTATGCGAACCGCCCGGAAGAAGCTGTAATGTACGCTGAGCTGAGCTCGCGCACCACCCATGGAGCAGTCGAAAGTGTGGAGGCCTGTGCCGTGCTTGCTTCAATCCTTGTGGCAGGTCTGCGGGGAGCGGACAAAGAATCCATGTTATCACCCGACGTCTGCTATAGGTGGCGGCGGCAGGAACAGTCAGCTTATTCGGCAGCCATTGAAGAAATCATTCAGGGATCTTACAAGCATAAGGAGCCGCCTGAAATCCAAGGAAGCGGTTATGTTATTCGTTCCCTTGAGGCTGCGCTGTGGGCATTTCACCATTCGGCTTCATTTGAAGAGGGGGCACTGCTGGCCGTAAATCTGGGAGATGACGCAGATACGACCGGAGCAGTGTACGGCCAGATTGCAGGGGCTTATTATGGGCTAAGCAGTATCCCGAGTCACTGGCGCGAGAAGCTGGCAATGAAAGAGACGATTGATGAGCTGACTGAGGCTTTATGGCAGAAGGCCGACAAGGGCCAGACACTCTAAGGGGAACATCTATCAAGCTGGGTTGCTTTTCTTATGAAGCAGATCCCAGCTTTTTTTGTTCGCTATATTTTGCCGATGACTCATCTCTTGGGATTACTACCCATATCGCCATACTTCCACCCTCCTCAGTTACTTGTCGTTATGACAAAATGAAATCCAATACAAATAAAACTTCACTTTACTGATCTTTTAGAGGAGGAACTACATTGTTACATCTAGATAAACAGCTTCATTCATTTGTCGATATTTCCAATAATATAGAAGGGTTTGAGATCGTTTCGACCCAATTTGGTCCTGATGGACGCGTGTATATTTTGCTCATTGATAAAGTCCCAGAACGAGTGCGGGGGATGTTCACGCCTGCCTCTCTTAAAGAGAAACGTACTTACAAGGTACTCATTCTAGACGATCACATTCAAGAGGTGTGTTTGGAGGGGCAGCAGTTCAACTATCATTATGTACAGCCTCTACAAGATTATTTGTTACTCGTCGGAGCACGATGCCATTATTACGGACCTGATCAATACGATCTAAATGGTAAAATTATTGATTATGAAGGTCGTACTGTGAATGAACTACTGCTTGGAGACGGTATCCAGAGTGTTCAGGTTACAAAAGAAGGTACGATCTGGACCAGTTATTTTGATGAAGGTATATTCGGGAATTATGGTTGGAATGAGCCTGTGGGGTCCTCCGGCCTTGTCGCCTGGAATAAAGAGGGACACAAAATATATGAGAACCAAGCGGCAGATATTCATGATTGCTATGCTTTGAACGTGATCAGCGAACAGGAAATCTGGTTTTATTACTATTCAGACTTTTCATTAGGGTATATTTCCGGTAGCGACCGTACGAATATTACGTTTGTGAATCCGAGGATTTCCGGCTGCTCCGGGGTGGCTACAGATGGGTATCACTTTTTGTTCGACGGCGGGTATGGCAAGAATGGACAATATGTCTTGAAAAAGAATGTGAAGCCAGGCAACTTGAGCAAAGGACAACACATTCGCTTTTTAAATGACGATCAAAAGTTCCTTCAACCGCATGAACAGGATTTCAGAAAAGACCGCCTGCTGCTCCGTGAAGGTTCTCTGCTGTATCAGGCGGCTGTTGAAGAGATAGTATAAAAACCCACGTCAGACGTGGGTTTTTCCTTAACACCAAAAATACTTATTCATACGTTTTGACAAGCTCATTCAGGGAGGTAATGGTGCTGCCTTCCCCAATAGCACCAAATTTCCACTCCCCTCCATAGCGGTATACTTCACCTACACGGATGCTACACATCCCTTTATAGTCCTCTGTCAAATTGTATCGGAGAATCTCTTCATCTTGCGACGCATCCAATACTCGAATATAAGCATTGTTCACCATACTGAAATCCTTACGTCTACCAAAGCTGAAAAAACGGAATATATTCACAATAAATACGACTCTATGCACTTCAGGTGGTAGTTGTTGAAGGGATACAGTAATGACTTCATCATCACCGTCACCATGTCCTGTCAAGTTGTCACCACTATGTACGACGGCCCCGCAAGGGCTATTTTTGTTTCCGAAATATACTAGATTTTTCGTCTGAGTCAGCTTGCCGTTCTCATTAAGAAGCAGTGCTGATGCATCAATATCCATGGATCTGCCCCTCATAGGGTCCCATCCAAGCCCTACTTTGAGCACGGATAAATGTGGATTATTTTTGGTTAGGTCTACCTTCTGCCCTTTAATTAGACTAATACTCAACGTTATGCCTCCCTATCATTATTTTTGTTCTACTCTGAAATTGTAGCATATATATAGAAGGATATAATCTATTCGTAACTTCACAGATTTTTTTCCGTATAAAGATAAAAACATGATCCAAATTCGTTCCCTCAGGGAGAAATGCAACCATGTTTAAACAAAATGAGAAGTTGAGGTAATGCATCATATGAATGAAAAATTTCGAGCCGATACAGGATACCAGCTGGCTGAGCAGAAGGCGCTTCAGTATTTTGCATCACTCTATAATCAGGTCAAGGATAAGACTTATGTGACTTCTCTTACAGAAGATATCCATATATGGAAAAGGAATCATATCCGTCCTTCTTCATGGTTATCCTTCATTTCGCGGAATAAGAGAAAGCCGGATACTCGGGATTATGACAGATACATTCAATGGCTGAGTTACACAGGCAAATTGGATGATTATCTGAAGCGAAGTGTCTCTTATATTTACATGAGGGATCTAGGCAAGGCTCTAGATTCTGCGAACACACAGACCCGGATTCAGCGCGTTATTGCTGACGTGAAAAGATATTTGCTTCAACCCACCCGTGCTAATAGAAGAAATCAACCGGAGTTTATGAATATAGCCGGGGTGTATCGGTGGTCTCAAAAGGAAGGGATCGAAGCCACTGTAATCTGGCTAATCAACAAGCTTAACTCTGTATCTTCTCATATTCCCGAGGAAATGGATGCAGAGCACGCCCAGCGCAAACTGATTAAAATCATCATTGGGGTTATTCTGCATGTGATGGAAGAAATGGACGAAGCCATGTCACCTGTTGAACGTTCGCGCAGACTGGATGAAGCGATTAGGCTTGGGTATTCCTATGGGTTGACTTATCCTTTTATTGATGATCTGCTCGATTCTCAGCTGTTGACCGTTCAAGAGAAAGAACAATATTCCCATATGATACGTACCGCGCTTCTTACCGGATCTGTGCCAGAACTGGGCGACTGGACCGGCGATCATATGAAGTTCATTCGCTATATCCATTCGGAGCTCTCGGATGCTTTTGAGTATATTAAGGCACATCAGCGGCCAGACACACAGCAAACCTTTTTCGAGCAGTCCTATGTTTTTTTTCATTCTCAAGATATCGACCGGGATAAGGATCTAACACGAGCTAATTACACCAATGAAGAACTTTATATACCCGTTATTTTAAAATCTGCTTCTTCCCGCTTGATTGTCCGTTCCGTCATTAGTGCTCCTGAGGATGAAGGGTTTGAGCAACGAACATTCTATTATGGTATCTATAACCAGCTTGCTGATGATTTTGCAGATATGGCTGACGATATGAGAGACGGTGCGGTAACACCCTATACCTATTATTTAAAATATCATCGTCAGAGATCGGATTTGATCAATCCCTTCGAACTATACTGGGCGGTCATCTCTCACTTGATTCATAACGTGTATGACACGGATGCTATGGCTCGCGAGGTGATACTGGATCGTGCAATAAATGGACTCAAACGTTATAAAGAACGGGTAGGTGCAGAAAAGTACAATGAAATAATGGGGATTTTTGCATCCGGAAATCCTGAATTTAATCGTCTCATCCAGAAGATGGTGGGCAAAGCAGAGGATGTAGATTTCTTCGATAAGCTGCTTCGGGATCAGATGATTACTCAACTGAAAAATGATTCAAGAGAAAAAGAAGACTTTATGAATACGGTCAAAACCGTCCGGGACCAGATTAACAACCAATTGAAAATTACCAAGCCTTCTGGGATCGAGGCCATGAAAGAACAGCTTATTGAGGCTGCCAATTATAGTCTTGAGGGGGATGGGAAAAGGATACGCCCTATATTGACCTGGGTCATGGGTGTGAACGAATATGGCTTAGACGCATTGGCAATCGTGCCTCTTCTAAGATCATTGGAATATATGCATACAGCCTCCCTGATTTTTGATGATTTGCCTTCCCAGGATAACGCGTCTACCCGTAGAGGACGTCAGACATTACATCAGGTGCACAATAGCGCTACTGCGGAATTAACCGGTCTGTATCTGATCCAGAAGGCCATCGGGGAACAAGCATCACTGAACCAGTTCAATACTGAGACTGTACTTGCCTTGATCCAATACTCGGCCCGTAAGGCAGAGGATATGTGTATGGGTCAGGCGATGGATCTGGATTCCAAAGGAAAGGCTTTGACCTTGGAGCAGCTGAATATGATGTGCTTTTACAAAACAGGAGTGGCGTTCGAGGCTTGTCTCGTTATGCCAGCCATGCTCGCACAGGCCGAGGAATCAGAGATTGCCGCTTTGCAGAAATTCGCCTATCATATGGGGATTGCTTTCCAGATCAAAGATGATTTGCTTGATGTGGAAGGAGATACGCTCTTACTTGGAAAACCTGTGGGTCAGGATTCGGATAACAACAATTCGAATTTTGTGTCCATCCTTGGTTACGAAGGTGCCAGTCAAGAGATGTGGGAGCACTACTGTCTTGCCATGGAAGCATTAAAAGAGGTGCCACGCAATATCTCTTTTTTGAAGCATCTGATGAATTATATTGTGAACCGGGATCGTTAAAAAGAATTGTGCCCCAGATATGTCTGAATAAACAAGCAAAGATGTGAATATCTGGTGACTTCAGTACCGTATTTTATCCGTTACGGGGCGTTCTCCCTTATAATGATTTAAAACGGACAAGGAGATGAACTCCAGATGAAAAAAGGAATTTTGGTCGCTTCAGGGTTGGTTGTTGCGGCATTGGGCACGTATCTGATTGCAGGAAATATTCAGAAAGAAGGAGCGGACAAGCTCGGGACAACAGATATCAAGCAATTGGTGCATGATTTCAGCGCAGGCAAGGCAACAGCCCAATCCGCCTCCATTAATTCCAGTCAGTTAATTGTTAACGAAGACCATACACAACCCATAACTTATGATTTGCCTGACAACGAGTTTTTTGTTTCGATAGCGCCATATGTAGAAGAGACCCACCCTTGTGCAACTCATAGTCTAACCGGCTGCCAAGGCGAAATAAAAAACGGAGAATTCAATGTGACCGTTCAAGACTCCGAAGGGAATGTCATTATGGAGAATGCTGCCATGAAATCACAACCCAATGGTTTTATTGATCTGTGGCTGCCAAGGGATAAAACCTACCGCATTAGCGTGAATCATGAAGGCAAAACGGCCCAAACGGAATTCTCTACATATGAGAAAGACGATACATGCATCACAACGATGCAGTTGGGTTAACGATAGAGAATAAAGGTTGAGCTTACGGATCGCTCGAACGCTTTAAGTCTGCAAAACCTCGCGTGTTCATAGCTTTTTTAGTAAAGAGCCTGCGTCTGACGGAGGCTCTTTGTGCTGCTCTAATCTTTTGCTAGAGTTACCGAACAGGTTGGGAAGAAATCTATGAGGAATCAGATAGCAAAACTTTAAATTGTGTATACTAAAAACCTATTCAAACAGCTGCAAACTTCCGACATATTATCTAAGAGCTTTTCGCTCAATATTCCTCGGGGAGATGGCAGCATGTCACAAAATATGAAGAAGCGCGCAATCAGATCATCCAGCATCGCCAACACATTGGCCATGGTCTTGTTAGTTATTATCGTTGTCGTCTTTGCAACCTTGGGGACGTTCATGTATGCGAGCACGCAAAGCATGCTTGTCAAGCAGCAAGAGGCCATGCTCCAGACCAAGACGCAGGCCACCGTCAGTCAATTTGACGCGTTATTTAAGGAAAAGGGCTCGCTAGTCAAGCAAATGTCAACCAACACTTTGTTTAGACAATATATAGAAACCACAGAATCAGCAGAGATGGCGAAAACTTCTCCACATGCTGCGGCAACCCAAGCGACTCTGGCAGCGATTGTCAAGGAAGAGCCATCTTTTGCTGACGCCTGGATTGCAGGCATATCTGGTAAGGGCTTCTTTCTTCAGAATGATGGTGCTGCTTCCAAGCCGGATTTCGATATCCATTCGCGTCCGTACTTCAAGCCAGCTGTTGAAGCAGACGGTGTGTACTACTCAGAACCCTATAAGGACGTCAATACAGGGAATGTGGTCATGGGCATCTTCTATCCGATCAAAGATAGCAGCAACCAATTAATCGGCTTTGCAGCTGTGGATATTGCCTTCAAAGACATCCCTGCCGTTATGCAAAGCTATTCGCTTGGAAGCACAGGCTATTCGATTCTTGCATCCAAAACAGGTGATATTTTGTATCACCCTGATCAAAATAAAGTGCTGAAAGAAAAGATTACCGAAAGCACAGGTGATCTTGGCGAGATCGGTAAGAAAATGATTGCTGGCGAGTCTGGAGTACAGCTCATTAATGATAATGGCGAACGTCGCTACATTGGGTATGCAACCAGTAAAGATACGGGGTGGTCCGTAGGCTTAACCATTTCTGAACAAGAGGCGCTCTCAGAATTAAGAACCTTTACCTGGATTACGATTGGCGGTTTTGCCGCAGCCACCATTCTGCTCGTGGTAATCTGTTATATAACGCTCCGTTACCTGTTGAGATCCATTCCGAAATTGCTTGCCAAAATCAAGCTGATTGAAAATGGAGATTTGACCGTTCCGTTTGATACGAATTCCCATAACGAAATCGGGCAAATTTCTCAAGGGGTTCATAATATGGTTCAAAAAATTCAAGGCATGCTCCAAATGGTAGGCGGCTCAGCTCAAGTCTTGAATCAGTCTTCAAATGATTTGCAATCCATTTCTTCCAGAACCGCAATCACGATGAACGATACTGCGACAGCAATTAATGAAATTGCCAATGCGACAAACTACCAATCCATCGAGACGGATAACATTTTACAAAAAACCGGAGCATTATCCGGCCAAATTGACGAAATTGCCAATGATGCCAAAACCATCGAAACGATGGTGCAAACCTCGGCCGAACAAAGCGGACAAGGGCTTGCAGTAGTAGATCAGCTATCCAAATGGGCAGAAGAAAATCATAACTCCACACAAGCGATGTCGGCCATCATTCAGGATATCGATCTGAGCCGTCATGAGATTTCGGGGATCGTGGATACGGTTAACCAAATTGCAACACAGACCAACCTGCTGGCGCTCAATGCTTCCATTGAAGCTGCACGTGCAGGAGAACAGGGCAAAGGGTTTGCTGTGGTTGCCGGAGAGGTTCGCAAGCTGGCTGAGCAGACGGCGCTGGCGACACAGGAAATCTACAAGAAGGTCCGTGTCATCGAAGAAAAAACCAGTGTATCGGTTGAGCATACCGTTCACGGTCTGAAAATTGCAGAAGAAAATGCCAGATCGGTGGAGGACACGAAGCAAGTGTTCTTTAGCATTAACAAGGATTTGGAAGATTTGAAATTACGAATGATCCAGATCAGCACCAACACCTCCAAAGTCCACAAGCACAAAGATGAGATTTTGCAGGCGCTGGAGATCATCTCTTCCACGACCGAAGAGAACTCCGCATCAACCGAAGAGGTCAGCGCCAGCACGCAGGAACAATTGGAGAGCTTCGAACAGGTTGCTGAACTATCCAAACAATTAAACCAATTGTCCACTAAGCTGCAAGACGAATTAAAACAGTTTAAGGTTGAGTAACAAGTCTACTAGGCATGATTTTGACTTATATACAGCAAAGCCCGCGTCTAGCGGGCTTTTTAGCTTCAATAGCTGTTGTGGGGATACAGATAGGCCATACGTGTTAACTGAAATATTAGCGGGGTGGACATATGAATTGCTTTGAAAAAAATATGGTGTCCGTCTGGTACGGTCACTTTGCCTCTGAAGATGAGTTGTTTGAATATGTTGAGATCAAATACCCGGAAGATGAGAATGAGGATGTTTTTAGCGGGTTTTTAAATGACCATAAAATAGATGATTTTGACGAAGATTTTGCTGAAGGAGTCTTTCTGGTTGACGGGACCGATGATGGTATAAAAGATGTTTCCTATGTTGATTCTTTTTTATCTCCACTATTAAATGACTTAAGTAAAGTAGATGGTAAATATAATTCGTTGTTCTTTATATATGATTGTAATACAAGCGGTTTATCTGAAAAAAATGGCGAGGAACTACGCTTTTTAGCCGCATATCCTTATTCAAAAGATTAACGATTACACTATTCTTTTGTCTTCGGAGTCTCATTCCAAGTAATTATGATAATGAAAATTGAACTTAAAGGATCAATAATTTGATCCGAAAGAATCAGGAAATAAGGTAAATTTCCATCTTAAGGCCCTTTTTTTGTGCAAAATTAGATTTCCAAATTTTTGAACGGCTGATATACTAAGGAGACAAGTGAGATGAAGATAAACCTACTCTATCGGGATGAAGCAGGAAGGTTCGGCAAACGCTGCTCTCCAAAGTGGCCTTTGCGGTGGCTGAGCAGTACATAAGGGTTGGACAACTAGAAGACTGACTATTTCCAGGGCAGAGAGAAGGCCGCCACCTGACGGAACGTTCAGCGCAGAAAGTGTTTGAAAAAGCGCTGGTTGAAGCGGACATTCGCAAACAGGTGAGTATCCATTCGCTAAGGCATTCCTTTGGGACCCACTTGCTGGAGAATGGGATTGATCTTCGCTATATTCAGGAACTGCTAGGGATCAGAGTGTGCGAACGACGGAGCGGTAAACACATGTGAGCAGGCGGGACATTGGGCGGATTCAAAGTCCGTTGGATCGGATGAGCGGGCAGGAGGATTGAAACGCAGAAAGTGCGGGAATAAGGAGAAAAAGTACGGGATTCACGAAGTTCGTAAATAAGACGTTATGTGATAACAGTCATAATAATTTAATGGGGGACAATGCATGGATGTTTTAATAAAAGTATTGTTAAGTACGACTTTGATGTATGCTATTCACTTTGTTTACAAGACTTTTACTTCAAATAATTTTGATAAGTTGTTTATGCCTAAGTACCAAAAATACCTACATAATACCTTTTTGGCTATCCTTGTGTTTATTATTTTCGTAGCTTATGGTGTTTTCTTTGCACTTATTTTTGAAAAAATAAAAGATATTAAGTATGTAAACGTAGTAATAAACTTATTGATCATTGTTTATTTTTTGGGTTTAATTATTACAGGAATACTCAATTTGTACAAGAAAATAAAAGATAGAAATAACGGCTATAAGTTTGTTTTGTCAGGAAAAGTGGCTGATTATATTTTGTTCTCAGTCTTTTTTCTAAACATTTTAATGTTCTCGCTTGTATTCCACGAGATGTATTTCGTAAATGGACAGACAGAATCGTACAATTTACCATGGTTAGGTAACCTAGTAAATTGCATAGTTCTCTTTTTTACCATATCTTACTTTCTATTAAAATCTAGTTTATATTTGCAAGGGATTAATAAGAGAGAGTGGCACTATGTTTTATCTCCGACACCAAAGGATATACAGGAAAGATATCTTTATGTATTATACTCACTTAATGCTACAACACTAGTTTTATCAGATGATCCAAGCAATAAACAATATCCAAGAAGTGTTTATTTATTTGACTTAAATAAAAATTCTTATACTTGCTTTAATAGAATTGTAAATCTACACAAAAACAGTTGACCGATACTCAAAGAAGTGGCCGATAACACATAACAATATATTCAAGCAGCGGCTTCTAGGGAGGCTTGGTCTGCGGGACATTTCGATGAGGGATTTCACTAAAACCCCTTCGGGGTTCATGAATACCAGAACGTTATCCAAAAGAGTCAAAAACTTATATCAGCACATATATTTTTTAAAAAAGGAGATGCTCAATGGAGATAATAAAGCGAGTATTAGGCTTAGAAGAGTATTCTAAGTATAAGAAACAAATCCCCTTTTTTATGGAGGGATTAACAAAAGAGTTATCACTTATTGTTCAAGCTGATGATATAGGTAATCTTAATATGAATACAGAACAATTTGTAAGATATACAGAAATTAAATATTGGTTAGAAATAATTGAATATGATCTTACTTGTATTCAGAGTTGTTTAATTTACTTAATGTATGTGGATGCTCCAAAGAATAAAGAGAATGATTGTGTAGGATTGCTTGACTCGATAGACTATTTTTTCTTTTTTGATTGTGCATTGAATAAATTTTTTTCATTGGTTGAAAGAATATTACAACTTATTAATACTGTTTGGAATTTGGAACTTATAAAAGACAAGATAGGCAAAGAAAGCGTAACTCTTACTAATATTATAAAGAATTTAGAGACTAGAAATTTATCTTCTGTTAAAGAAAGTCTTATTAATATTGATCAAGAAACTAGATCACTCAGAAGAATAAGAAATGCAATTACGCATCACTATCATCCATTGAATTCACCGTTCTATACACAAAAAACCTCCCATCCAGATAAAACAATTTATTTAGATAAAGTTCTTCTTCCTAATAAAATTAAATCAAGTTGTTTCCTCAATTAACGAATTTAAAGGTATTTTCATTAAAATAAATACTTCAATTGAAAGAATAGTTACTAATATCAAAGAAGAATTTAAAATTGAATGTGTAGTAATAACTGAGAATATTGTTACTAACGTAAAGTATATGGTAATGGATTTTAAGAGTTTAAACAAAGAAGCCGACTCCATCGGATAACAACAGATTCATGCTGCGGGCATTCGCCCTTGGTTGGAAGTAGATAGCGAAGAAGTAACTCACCAACACGTTCATTTTCCTTAGATAAGAGCTATCTAAGAAAAATGAACGTCGTGAATCCAAAAAACGTTATGCGTAATTACTGAAAAGATCATGGAGGGGAAATCTATGAAAAAGAAAGAATATAAAGATAGATTAATTGAATTACTTAATGAAGGAATTGAAGAACTAACAACAGACCAGGTAATCCACAAAACGAAATTATTGATTTTTGAATATGAGAAAAAACAAGCGTATAGTACAGAAAATAAGGGGAGACCTTGGACAGATGAAGAGTTAAGAGTAGTATTATCATTTGCACCAACTAAAGAAAACATACTGAAGTTGGCCAAAGGATTTAAACGTAGCTACGGGAGCATTGAACAAATTTTTAGATGGGCTGTAACCACAGATGAAGAGATTATAAATAAGGGAAGAGAAGATGATAGTTTTATAAAACAGATTAAAAGATTGTATAAAGAGATGGGTTGGAAGGCGTAAATTAGAATGTCAATCAATGGAGTGATAACTACACATAACATAATATTCAAGCTGCGGCTCTGTTGGAGCCTAGGTCTGTGAGAAGGATTTCGGAGAGGCATTTCAGCAGACAACCCCTTTGGGGTTCATGAATACAGAAACGTTATCGGAACAGACTTGCAATAGGGTTAAAAACCTTAAATAAATCAGACAAAAGGATTGAAAGATCAAAAAACAGATGAAAAAAGAGATCGAATAACATTGAAGGACGAAAACGATTTTTAGAAATCAAAGTGAAATATAAAGATCAAGTAATATTTAAAAGATCAAAAGACATTGAAGTTCAAAGGACAAATTGAAGAACGAAGACCAATGAAAGTCAAAGGACATAAAAACCGAAGAACAATGAGATTCCAAAAACACATAAAAACCGATCAAGATGAAGGAATGATTGGGAGAACAAAGAGCAGTGTACAGTAGATTCGAAGAAGACAAGGCCGTCCGATAACATAATATTCAAGCAGCTTGGTCTACGGGAAGGATTTCGGAGAGGCGTTTCAGCAGACAACCCCTTTGGGGTTCATGAACACAGAAAAGTTATACGACAGAATCAAGAACAATAGAAAAAGAGGGTCATATGACCCTCTAAATACTAGAATTTTGCAATTCACTTAATAGTTGTAGAGCATCTTTGAAACCTTGTATGTAGATACTTCTTTCTAGGATGGATTGGAGAGAAATTTGGGCGTCTTCGTAAAGAAAAACCGTATGTTGAAGTTGATCGGGCAAAGCATCACGAAGCGTTTTAAAATATTGATCTGTCTCCGAAGAAAGCTGAGTGTACTCCTTATGACACTCCAGAAGCTCAGTATAGAGTAATTCTAAACGTATTCTTATAAGTGGTTCTGTTAATGATTCTAATGTATTAATCATATGTTATTCCTCCTCTAATTAACTCTATAGAGTTATTATATAACCTTATAAAGTCAATTACAAGGTGAATATTTGACTTTATAGAGTTAAAATCTCGCTTTTCGTTGATGATTGCTGGTATGGGAGATAAGATAGAATTATGGAGGGGAAAAGATGAACGTAATCAAGTGCAATATACGAGAACTCATGGCAGAACATCGAATAGATGATATAACAGAATTGATGGCGAAATCGGGCTTAAGTCGGAATTCAATCAACAAGTTGTATAGGGAAACGAATATAGAAACAACAAAGCTGGAAACTTTATTCAAGCTATGCGATACATTTAACTGCAAATTATCAGATTTAATTGAGTATGTACCCGAAGAAAACCAGTAGTGAAGAAGCGATTCCGTCATATAACATAATATTCACGCTGCGGGCATACGCCCTTGGTCCGGCATTCGCCGAACACTCGACATACGTCGAGTCGTGAATACGAGAACGTTATCAGAAATTAATGCAAATCTGAAATGCTCAAATATAAATATCTACTAAGAGAAGGTGCCTTCATGGACAAGAATTCATTAAATAGAAGAAGCATTATTGTTGATGGGGAAAATGGTGTCGGCAGCTCGGAAGACTTAAAAAAGAATGTTGTTCATAAAACAAACAGCCTATATTGGGATACCAAAGGCAATGACTTCTTAAAAGCAATCGTGCTCCCTTATTATGGAGCATTTATCTCAGAAGAAAAGTGCCAGCTCTTTGGTGATATCTCAGGAAAAAAACTGCTGGAGATCGGCTGCGGAAATGGTCAATCCTTGCAATATCAAGGGGAACGAAACGCATCTGAACTATGGGCTGTGGATATTTCAAAAAGACAAATTGAAAAGGCAGCGCAACATTTGAAGTCATGTGGAATAGCAGCAAAATTGATATGTTCTCCCATGGAAGAAGAATGCGGCATCCCGACGGATTATTTTGACTATGTTTATTCAATTTATGCCATAGGTTGGACCACCGATCTTGAGGGTACCTTTCGACGAATATCTTCTTACCTTCAAAAAGACGGGCTATTTATTTTCAGTTGGTCTCACCCTATACACAGATGGGTTACTACAGAAAATGATAGGTTTGTAATTAATAAGAGTTACTTTAATGAAGGTTGGTATCCGGTAGCAGTTGATGAAGGTGAGTTATTGTTAGCGGACCGTATGCTGTCAACTTATGTAAACGCGCTTGCAAAAGCTGGGTTTGTAATTGAGCTAATGATTGAGGAATCTGATTATGAGTTTATGCAATTGCGGGATGATAACAGCGATATGGCAAAGAGAGCAAAAATGCTTCCAGTAACTTTTGTGATAAAGGCAAGAAAACTATAAGATATAAAAACAAAAGCGAAACTGACTCCAAGATTTTTAGAGGTTCGAGGAAGGTATTGACATCCGATAACAAAACATTCACGCTGCGGGTCGCTGTCGCACCCCTTGGTCCGCCCGAGGATTTTCAAGGAAGATTAACAGGCGGACAACCCTGCACTGCCTAACCGCATCGCGGCCGCTCCCGTTGGTCGCTTAAGGCAGTGAGGATTCGTGAATGCCTGAACGTTATCTGAAATGCCCAAATATATAAAGGAGAAATCTTATGTGTTTTAATTGGACTAATGCATATAACAGATTACTTGAAATAGTAGAAGATAAGGAATCAGGAACTTATTATAGCGGATCACAATTTTTAAATGTTTGCAGGGAGTTTTCATATAACCCCTTAAGTTATAACGATTTTATTAAAGATAGACAAAGAAAGGGAAAGAGTACAACAAGGAGAGATTTTTATAAAGATATTCTTAATGATTTCGATGAAGTGACTAGAACGAATGTATCGTAGAATTGTTCAAAGAGATTAATCCAAACAACCCTAAGGTAAAAGAATTAGAGAATTTCATGGATACTGGTTCAGATTTACATATAACTGTACCTACGCCTACGGTGAATGAAGAAATATGGAATTCTAAAAAACTTCAAGATTACCTTGAGAAAATTGATAAAGCTGTAACAGAAGCGAATTATAATTATGCGATTACACTTTGCTATACATGTCTTGAAGGATTTTTTAAAGCTTTCGTTAGATTGAATATTCCAAGTGAAAAAAATTAGATGAGCTAAATCCATTAGCAAAAGAAGTTAAGACATATATATTACAAAGTTTAAAATCCAATAATGAAAATGTTCCAGAACAATTAATAAATTTAATTACTACGACGACAACAAATGCTTTATCTAATTATCGTAATCGGAACAGCGACTCTCACTTTGATTCTAATGCTGAAAAAAATTTAGCGAAATTTTCGAGAGATTTAGTTAACAGTGTTGTTAGATATATTTTAAGCTTTTGTAAGTAAACCAAGAAGTAGGCACATCAGATAACATAATATCCACGCTTCGGGCCTGACGGTCCTCGGTCCGCAAGAAGCAGTAGGCAGTGAAGTGGATTCAGCGGACACATCCGCACCGACTAAGCGCATCGCGCCCAGCGACTTCGTCGCCTTAAGTCGGTGGGACGTCGTGGATACGGGAACGTTATATGCAACCTTAAATAGGCCCATTCTAGTGAATTTGTAACAGGTATAAATTTTGAGAATTAGTTTATTGAAGTAATAATAAATAAATGACTAGGAGAATTATAAAACATGAAATTACCGAAGTATGGTAAAAACAAACAAACAGGAAATGTTGCTGCGGACATTTTAAGAAGTGTTATTCAGAGATTTTGTATAGTGAATTTTCACGATGAGTCAATTGATTTAGGAATCGATATGAGAGCACAGGTAGTACTTAATACTATCCCACAGGATTTATTTTTTAATATTCAATGTAAAGGGACACATGAGTTACAAATTGCAAGAGAGGCAGATAAATATAAAATACAAATTGAAGTTGCAACTGTGAACTTTTGGAGTATGCAAAATGAAACTACTTTTTTATTTCTCGTAGATAATAATACTTCGAATTGTTACTGGTGTAATCCTTTATCCCAGTTAGGTGAAAGAATCGAAGAGATTCAATCTCAAGACAGAGTTACATTTTATATTTATTTCAAAGATCTTATAGATATTTCTTCAAATGAGCTACCAACAGAATTTGTGAAACATATTAAAAAATATATTATTATTCGTGCTAGTCAGCTTTCTAGAACGTCCGATGACATTCTTAAAGGAATAAAAAATGGCTATTCTTTAGACTTATCTACTTCCTTTGAATTATTAACCACATTACTGCAACAAACAAATAAAATAAGGAGCAATTATTTAGAAATTGCAGGAGCGCTTATAGAAAATATTAAAGAAAATATAGAAAGAGCGTATAAGGTATATTCACAATTAGATTACTTGCCTTGTGCAAAGCCATACTGTAAGAACGGTAGTCTGTATGAGAAAGGTTTTTCGTCAACTCATACAAGTTTGTTTGAATTAAACTTACAATCAATGGAATTGATTCGAAATTTCGAGCAGAATAAGGACAACATAGATTTGATAAAACAGTTAGAAACTTGTACTAAAGAATCAAAAGAAATCTATAGAAACATGACAGCTTTTCTGTACGAGATGGTTTGTGAAGATAACCCTTTTGGAGATCACTCAGAATTACGAAAGATAGTTAATTCATTATTGGATCGCTAATGAAAATTGAAATATCAATTAAATAAAGTGTAAAACATCATATTTGTCACCCATCTTCTCATTTAATTTTATATGTATTAATTGAGAGAAATATAGGTAGGAACAGTGGTAACTATATTGATTGAAAATAATATAAATAATTCTGGTGAAAAGTTAAATTACTAAATTTAAAGGGATGAAAGCAGGCAGCGTATAACATAATATTCACGCGGCGGACATTCGTCCTTGATCCGGCATACGCCGGACACCCAGCGTACGCTGGGTCGTGAATACAGGAACGTTATACGACAGAATCAAATGAAAAAAAGAGCCAACAGGCTCTCAGTCGAAAGATACACTTAATTCGTTATGTAGGTGAAGAGCGTCCTTAAAACCTTGTAAGTAGATTTCACGTTTTAAAATAGCTTGATAGAAAGGTCTGCATCATCATAAAGGAATAGAGTCTTTTGTATATCCTCTGGTACTCCTTTATGTAACTGCTTGAAGTAAAGATTCCGTTCGGATGAGAACTGGTTGTAGCTGGAGTTGTTTTTGATAAGCTCGCCATATAAAGATTCAATTCGATTACGGATCAGTGAATCGAGTAAGATTTCTAGAGAATTATGCATAATTGAACACCATCCAATGTATTTGATTTTATGAATAAAAGTTTAATTTATTAAATATAATTTTAACATGTGAAATAATTAAGTCAATATATGTTGAAGATGTTTTTGATAAAGAAAATATACTTTCATATAATTAAAGAAAAATTCACTTGATGTGTGAAAGGAATATCAGATGATTAGTTATAAACCTTTTCAAAAATTATTGATCGACAGGGAGATTAAAAAGCAGGATTTATTGAAAATGACAGGTATTTCGTCTGCTACAATGGCGAAACTCAATACGAATGAATATGTGTCATTAGAAGTGATTGATAAATTATGTGCGGCTTTAGGTTGTCAGCCAGGAGATTTATTGGAACATATAACAGAACAATGACAGATTAGAATCAAGAATGAATGTTGGTTAATCGAAGAAGTGATACCATCGTATAACATAATATTCAAGCAGCGGCTCCTTTGGAGCCTTGGTCTGCGAGAAGGATTTCGGGGAGGTATTTCAGCAGACAACCCCTTTGGGGTTCATGAATAAAGAAACGTTATAGGAAATCAGCGTACAGAAAAAGTTAAATACCTAATGAGGTGAATACATGCAGAACATAGATGGGTTCTTGAATTTGAAAATCAATCAACTTTCATCTTATAAAAATGAAAAAATTGTGCTATTTTACGAGTTTTATAAAAACATATCTAACGAGAAGTTAAAAGAAATATTTTCGATACTTCATAGTAGCTTGAATGATTTGTTTTCATTCATGAATAGTAAAAACAGACCGGGATCAGGAGGGCATTATAATGCTCATGAAAGTAGATCGTTGATCGAAATAATTGATAATGTAAGAGTTCTTCAAGCTTCCCTTAAAGATAATTATAGTTTCGAAATAGATCAAGAATATAAAGATATTATGGATTTTTGTAAGACGTTTTTATCAGATAGTGGAGGTAGTGCAATTCCAGATGAATTGAAGCGAGTAAAGATAATCGAAGATAGACCCGTATTTATATTACTTGATACAACAGTAATAAAAACATTAAAAGCAACAGCTACAATAGATTTAAAGCAGATAGGAGAAGGATCGTATGCAAAAGTCTTTAAATATAAAGATCCGTCTTATGATTGTGATTTTGTAATTAAAAGAGCTAAGCAGGATTTAAGGGAAGACGAATTAATAAGATTTCAAAATGAGTATAACGATTTAAAGGCCTTAGATTCTCCATTTATTATTAAGGCCTATTACTATGACAAAGAAAAAAACGAGTACACAATGGAGTATGCAAATAAAACGCTTGAAAAGTATATGAATGAGAACAATAATAAATTAACTCTACATAAGAGAAGGATTTTGATAAATCAATTGTTGAATGCTTTTGAGTACATACATTCAAAAGGATACTTGCATAGGGATATTAGCTACCAAAATATTCTTGTGAAAATTTACGAGGATAGTTCCTCGATGATAAAGATATCAGATTTCGGCTTAGTAAAACGACCTGATAGTAAGCTTACCCGGCAGGGAACAGAGATAAAGGGAGCCATTAACGATTATTCTGATCTTGCTGTAGTCGGATTTGAGAACTATGAAGTACGTCATGAAACGTTTGCTCTAATCAAAATTATTTACTTTATTTTAACGGGTAAACAAACAAATTTTCATAAAGAAAAGAATGATGTTGTTAAGGAGTTTATTTTAAAAGGAATATCCTCTGATAAAAATCAGAGATACTCATCTATAGGACAAATTAGAGGAAAATTAATAGAAGATGTATACCCTGCCATACGATCAATGAAGTGATTTCGAAGAAGCTGCTGACATCCTATAACATAATATTCACGCTGCGGACATTCGTCCTTGGCCCGGCATTCGCCGGGCACCCAGCATGCGCTGGGTCGTGAACACAGGAACGTTATCTGAAACCAATGCTCAATGCAAATAAAAGACAAAAATTAAGGAGCCACTAATGCAATTATCTCAGAATAGTATGAGTGGAATTAAAGGCTGGCTGCTTTTCTTTGTGATCTATTCTTTTTATCTACTTATAAGTAATTTAATAGGTCTTTATTTCGAATTTTATATTTATATGTTAGTTGGAACAATTGGTTGGAATCTTGCTAGAACTATTTCTGTCGGAATATATTTATTTTCTGAAATCTTAATTATTGTTTCTCTAGTGCTTATATTGAAGAAGAAAAGGAAAGGACCAAATATAATAATTCAAATTGAAATAATCACTATAATATTTGGTTTTTTAAACTTCATTCTCACAATTAACAAAATAGATGAACTCCCAAGTTTAATCTCTACAATTATTTTTGGATCAATATGGATTTTGTATTTTAAAAACTCAAAACGAGTCAAAGCAACATTTGAAAGTTAATCAAGAAGGCATTGGCATCAGATAACAAAATATTTACGCATCGGGCCATTCGGCCCTCGGTCCGGCAGAGACATTTTGGGGGATTGGAAGCAGCCGGACAACCCTGCACTGGCTAAGTCCGTCGGACCCGGCGCGTTCGCTCCTTAAGCCAGTGAGGGTTCGTGAATACAAGAACGTTATCCGAAACTGCTGAAAAAACACTACAAATACATAAACTTATAAAAATGCAATGGAGTGATAAAGATGAGTAGTGCAATATGTTATTGGTGTGGTACGGAAGCTACTTCAATGGAGCATGTCCCACCTAAATCCCTTTTTCCAGAAGAAAAGGACGTGAAAGACGTATTAAAAAAATCATTTAGAAATAATTTGATAACTGTCCCTTCTTGTAATGAACATAATACAAATAAGTCAAATTTAGATGAATATCTGATGGCCACTTTAAGCGGTAAAGTTGGTAATAATTTTGTTGCTTACGTTCATACAGCAACGAAAGTTAGCCGTAGTAGAATGCGTAATCCTAAAATAATTAAGGTTGATAAAAGTGCAATATTAAAACTGAAGAACAAAGAATTTCCGGTTCTTTGGATTACTGTTGATACAATTAAGTTAAGACATTCATTCGAGGCTATTACACGAGCTTTATATTTCCACGAAAATAATGAGGTTTTTAAGGGTAGCTGCTTTGTTGTCTCAACATTATTTGATCACGAGGATGATCCTAATGGAACAGAATTTAACAAAAGATCATCCGCTCTCTTAGAGTCAGAACAAAGACATTGGAAAACAGAAATAAAAGGGAGCAATCCTGATATTTTTATATACCAATTCAGTGAGGTGGATGGATTTAAATGTCAAACGTTAATGATGACTTTTTATGAGGGGACTAGAGTCTTTGCAATATTAAATGGGATGACTGAGGCCGAAATAGAGGACGCTGAACTTAAATTAGCATTTCTCACTGATTCTATATTTGGCGACCTGAATTAATGAATGTGGTAGAACATTCAAGAAGCCAGCAGAATCGGATAACAACATATTCAAGCATCGGGCATTCGCCCTCGGTCCGGCAGAAGAATTGGCAGGGGAGTTGGAATAGCCGGACACATCCGACTCCGTCGGACGTCGTGAATATACGAAACGTTATGTGAAATCAGCTAGGAATAAAAAGATTATATTTAGGAGCAAGTACTATGAAGCGAATTTACAAGCATATCGAAGAATACACAGATCAGGAAATAAAAGATATTTTAACTCGTCAAGAAGTAGAAGAACTTATATATTTACCACTTTCAGTTGGAATGTATCATCACAATTGGAAGTTTGCTCAAGATATATGTCTTATATCAGCGCAACATGATAATCCAATTGTAAGAGCGAATTCTGTATTGGGGTTAGCACATATAGCAAGAACTAAAAAACAGTTAGCTAAAAGACTAGTAAAACCAATCATTTTGAAAGAATTAAAAAATAATATAGAACATAAAGGAATAATATTAGATGCTATTAGTGATATAAATTTATTTATGAAGTGGGAACTAGCAAGGAAGCATAATTATTAGTTGACTTGAAGAAGAACTGACCTCATATAACATCGCATCTACGCTGCGGGCGTTGCCATTGGTTCGCTAGAAGTGGAAAGTAGAGAAGCTGGGATCAACTCACACCCCTGCGAGGCCTAAGTCCGTTGGCCCCGGCACTTTGCGCCTTAAGCCTCTCGGATTCCTAGATACAAGAACGTTATGTGAAAGGGAAGCAAGAATTAGTTTTAAAACAGATATAAAATCCAAAAGAGGGAGAGATAGCACAATGAAGTTTAGCCATAAGAAATTCTCCTGTGACACCGAGATTTATTACAAAGATAAGGACATAATAGTTAGATTTTTCGATAGCTCCAAAGAACAAGAAGAAGATGACATAATAAATTTGGTTATAGTTGACCCTGGGTATGGCTATCTTTGTTTGAAATATAAAGGAGATGCAGCACTCTTAAGTGGATTCCTAGATGAAGATGTTTTCTCATCAGATGACTATATAGATGCAGCAATTAGTTTTATTGAAGTCTTAAGTCCGAATTCAAAGTATGTTTATACCCCATATCATATTAGACTCTTTAAACAAACCAGTTTTACTGAATACAATGGAGAATACTAAAAATAGACTGTAAGAAATTCAAAGAAGACATCCACATCATATAACATAATATTCAAGCTGCGTCTCCGTTGGAGCCTGGGTCTGCGGGAAGGAATTCGGAGAAGCATTTCAGCAGACAACCCCTTTGGGTTTCATGCATACAGGAACGTTATCAGAAAGACTATGAGGAGGGAAATAATGAAGCTATTTCATGGAGAACAAGTCTTAATTAAAGAAAACAATCTCTTACAGCCACAAATACATACTCCACTTGGAATAATTGAATTTTCACTCACAATCTCTGATCACTTCTATCATCCAGAACAAAGTTATAAACTCAAAAATGGCGGGTCATTATATAAATATTATTATGATTCATTTGATTGTGAGCTAATTGTCTGTAGACCCAAGCTCATAAATGGATATGGAATGTACATTGACGCAAGAGGTAGAAATCAATGAAAAGAAAAAAGGGGAGATTCTTGGTTTTATTGGCTTGATACATTAGACGATGATTATGCAGTAATTAGTAAAAGAACTGATAGAATTGTAAATGAAGATATAGCGGTTTACATGTCGCATTAGTCCGGCTGAAATGTCGCAAAAGTATATGGTAACGCGATGTGGAGATATATTATACTCGCCTTATATTTCGATAATGAAAATCATTATCATACATAAGGAGGATTCACCATGAATAAAGGAACAAAGAGGCAAGCTGCCAGAAGCATGGCACACGCTGACCATAAATCACGATTTTTAATGGGCTGGATGCTGGCCCTTGTTCTTGTACTGACGGCTTGCGGTGCCGGAGCAGGTACAAATGGCGGCAATGAGTCTGCTACAACTCCAACGGACACGCCTTCGAATGAAGCGCCTCAGACTGCCGGAGCCTTCCCGGTTACGATCTTGCATAAGAAGGGTGAGTATACGCTTAACGAGAAGCCCAAAAAAATTGCTGTGCTTGATGTCAAATTTCTGGATCAATTGCTAGCCATTGGCGAGCAACCGGCAGGCAGTGTTATCGCTGAAGGCAATACCACATTTCCAGAATATTTAGGCGATAAGCCGGGTGACGTACTGGTTTTAGGTACACGGGACAAGCCCAATCTGGAAGCGATTGTAGCATTGGACCCGGATCTTATTTTAATGACTGATTTTCAAGAGAAAGAGTATGAGCGTGTAAGCAAAATAGCACCCACAATCGTACTTGACTTCTACGAGGATTGGCGAGATACGTTAGCTACGGTGGCTGCGATCACAGGTAAGCAGGCAGAGGCAGAAACTGTGCGTAAGGCTTATGAGGACAAAATTGCAGGACTGAAGGAGAAGCTGTCGGAGAAGTTGGGAGAGGAAACGGTAGCACTTATTCGACCGAGAAAAGAAGGCATTCGTGTTCATGGTCTTGAGCATCGTACAGGCGGGATTCTGTATGAGGATTTGGGCTTAAAAATGCCTGCATTAGTCCAGAAGATCAAAGATGATACCTCCGTTGAAATCTCGATGGAGAAAGTTCCTGAGATTGGAGCAGATCATTATTTTTTTCTGTCTGATGAGTTGTTTGCGGCAGAGGCAGAGGCTTTGGATAGCAGCTCAGTATGGAAATCCCTTGATGCAGTCAAAAATAACCGTGCATATGATGTTAATTCTACACTTTGGATCGCTTATTATGGCCCACTTGCAATTAATATTATTGTAGATCAGGCATCGGAAGCACTGTTGGGATCGAATTAAAATGGACCATTATCTATCGACTGACTTATGGCAGCAAACGGCGGATGAACACTCGATTCGGCTTGGTGAGCCGTCTGAAGATAATGTCCGTATTATTGCTTTGAGTCAACTACATGAAGAAGCTGCATGCCGAGAGTATTTAAGCTGGCTTCAAGAGTATATTGGTGCGCCTGACATGAGGGTAGCCGCTTCGATGTTAGCTAAGCGAATCGGCTACCTGTGGATTGCTCCGTTACTGACCGCGATGAGCGTTCATCATCAGTATGTTTCTTTTCGGCTAGACAACAGCTTTCTCTATCATCCGACGCTCACAGCTAATGAGGGGGAGACGCGTTTTCCTTTTCTGGCTATAAACGGGCTTCGGGCAGAAGCACTAACGGGAGACAGGGAAGTATGGCGGGAAAAGGTGGTAAAGGAGATGTTTGCGTTACACCTTGCACCGCTGTTAAAGACGCTTGCTGCGATTGCTCCTCTTTCGATGAGTATCCTTTGGGAGAATATCATGATACGCATTGTCCCATTATATACTCCTGAAGTAGACAATGCTGAGCAAGAAAGTCAGCACATCCAGGCAGATTTTTCATATCTGACGCAAGGAGCGCCCGGGCATTTGTTCGGTGTAAAAAGAAATCCGTTCACTCGGTTCACAAAAAATAAGGACAGCATTCCAGCCATGAAAAGCAAGCGTACCACCTGTTGTTTTTATTACCAGATGTCAGGGGAATATTGCAGAAAATGTCCGAAAATTGACAATGAGAATAAATCTCAATTAAAATGACAACAGCAACAATTTTACTTTTGCTAACAGGCCTGGTTGTAGTTAATTGGTTAAGCCCAGTCATGCGAGTCACTCTAGCAAAGGATGCTATTGTCAGGAGATGAGAGAAATGCCGCTACAAGAACAGACAAGTCTATGGAGTGATACAACGATCAAGATGCTTGACGAGTATAGCGGTACTTTGCAGACAGGCAGTGTTCTTCGCGAAACGGAATTAACTTCTAATGTGTTGTTGCTGGCATACGGAGGGGAAGGGGAGCTTGCAATGAATGGTGAGGTTTGCCACATTGGAGCTTCTTTTGTTGGTCATGTTGTTAAGGGGACATCCTTAACGCTGACGGCTAGATCAGACGACATTTATTATATCGTGATCATGTACAAGGCTTCTTCCATGGAGGGAGCCTCTCTTGTTTTGCCCTCATATCGCAAACACCCGTTGCGCACTTCATTTGTGCAAAATTCGGTAACCCAAGCAGAATGGATTGAGAATGCAGAAAAAATCGTTGCCAAATGGCGTCGTGGCGAAGGGATGGAACGTTTTCATGCCAATGCGTTGCTTCAGGGTATGATCTACGAACTGATCATGGATTACGAACGTGGTCATGGAGGAGAAGCGTCTGACATGGTGGATGTTGTCGCTTCATATATAGCGTCGCATTATCGCCAGAATCTGAAGCTTAAAGAGCTGGCAGCCCTTGCTGGATGCAGCTTAAGACAGCTGCAGCGACGATTCAAACAAGAGAAGCAGTTCGGACTGATTGAGTATGTCATTCAGTTGCGCATGGAGAGTGCATCGCGGATGCTGCGTCACACGGATGCTCCCATCGGAGAAATTGCTGACAGAATGGGCTATCGCGACATGTATTATTTCAGCAGGGCGTTTAAGAAATATTATGGCGTCCCTCCGCTACGTTATAGGCTTGATGCCCCTTCAAAAACAGATACAGACTACGCTCATTCCTTGCAGCGGAACCGCACAGCTTCTTCATATGAGTCGGCCCAAGGCTCGGTGATATGCCATATGCGAGGGGAATACCATGTTATCGGACCTCCGAAGCGTATCGCTGTACTCGATGTGCAATATGCCGATCATTTGCTTGCGCTGGGGCTCTCTCCAGCAGGTAGTGTAGGACTAGGAAGTGCAGTGTTACATTTCCCTCAAATGATCAGGGCAGGACTTCAGAATACTGAATTACTCGGAACATATGAGTACCCCGACCTGCTTGCAGTGGAACGACTGTCTCCGGATCTAATTATTTGCACCGAGGTACATGAGCCGCACTATGAACAGTTAAGCCGGATCGCTCCAGTTCTCATGTTTAAGCGCAATGAAAACTGGCAGATTATTCTGACTCTGTTCAGTGAACTGACAGGTAAACGAGAAGAGGCAAAGCGTATTATAGCGGATTATCACCGACGAACCACATTGCTGTCCGAAGAACTTGCTCCCGTTCTGGCAGGCAAGAGCGTGGCACTGATCCGTCCGCTGGATTCTCTGGTTCGCGTGCATTCTGCCTCTCATCGTACAGGGGCTGTGCTGTACCATGATCTAGGTCTGCCTGTTCCATTATTTGTGGCAGATACCTCCGACACGGCCTATCACATCTCAATTGATAGACTACCGGCTGTACATGCTAGCCATTACTTCTTGCTTAGCCATGAACTCATGCAGGAGGAAATATCCGCGACAGAGCAACGTGTCTGGGGAATGCTTGATACCGTTGAGCGCCAGCACATACACTCGGTCGATGCCGCGACATGGATCGGCTGTTATGGACCCACAGGTATCAATGGCATTGTGGATCAGATCGCTCAGGCTTTGTTGGCTTGATGGGAGAAGAAGTTGCTACTTGTGCGCATAGAGATTTTAACAGGAACTAAAGACAGTTCATCTTTGCCTTATGTCATGGAGGGAAAGTTGAACTGTTTTTTTATGGCCAATCCATCAGATAACATCATATCCACGCATCGGAGCCTGGCGGTTCCTCGGTCCGGCAAAGAGGATTGCCAGGGAGGGACAGGCGGACACATACGCACTCCGATATTACCTAACAAAGGGCTGTTTTAACTTCAGGAATACCTAAATGCTATGTGAAATCAACGAAATTATTTAAGTGGTAGACATAGGTGTGACTGCTTGGCGCTTTTTCTTACTTCACAAGCAAGTTGCAATAAAATGAACATGAAGTAGATAGAGCTGAGTGCCTACTTCATGTTCGCTTAAATTTTTGCAAATTGAATCACAGGTGGATCAATGAATCTTTGGAGGTTCAGAATTCATCGTATCGTTAAGCTGGGTCACAAAAACACCTTCGTTCGGGCCAGGGTTATTTCGAAACATTTTCGCTTCATCCACCAAAATTTCGTCTGTATCCGTGCCGAGTATCTTTATTGTTGCATCAATGAATGAAGCAAGCGGCATCGCCCGTGGTTCATCGTTGTTGCTTTGAACCCATGGGGGTACAATTTCTATTACTTTTACCGATGTGTCTTTAAGCATGTACCTTTGGGACAGCGTATAGGTGTGAAGTGCTGCCTTCGTCGCGGAATATACAGCAGTTGTCGCTAATGGTACAAATCCAAGTATTGAAGTCGTGTTGATGACAACCGCTTCTTCTTTGGACTTCAAATGCTCAATGAATGCAGAAGTCAACCGAATGGGACCTAGCAAGTTTGTAGTGACAGTCGAAATCAAAACATCCTCATCGATCACGCCCGCCGCGTTATCAGACTGTATGATGCCGGCGTTGTTAATTAAGACGTTCAAATCCGGGTATTCTTCGATTAACTGCTTGGCGGCCGCCTCTATGCTGGCAGGATCTTGTACATTCAATTCCACTGCGGACATGCCAGGATTCGCTTTGATCGTCTCCTCCAGACGCTCTTTACGTCGACCGGAGATAATAACTTTGTTTCCAAGATTGTGGAGAGCTATTGCTAACGCACGTCCAATCCCTGAACCACCGCCTGTAATAAAAATCGTGTTTCCTGTAAGTTTCAATTTTTAAACCCTCCTAATTCAATGTGATTTAAATCATTCTAAAGATTGTAAATCAATAGCTTTCATGATTATGGCTTCTTTAAAATTGAACATATGTTGAATCATCAACATAAATTTTATAAAGTGAATGTATCAGAGCGATACATGGGGTTCAATGGTTAAAACAAGCGTGGGTGTTGATTTTTCAACAGAGGACTTCGAAATGTTCATTTTTTCGGATGGTAAAAAGGGGAGAAGGATATGGACAAGCGTATTCAAAAATCGAGGCAAGCCATTATTGATGCTTTTATGAGGCTGATGTCAGAAAAGGAATTCGAGAGAATTACGATCAATCAAATTGCGGAGGAAGCGAATGTCAATCGTGGAACGGTTTATTTGCATTTCACTGACAAGTACGATCTGCGCGATCAATGTATGGAAGCTCAAATTAACGAGTTACTACGCAATTGTATGTCTGAAGATAATTTCTTTCATGTCCCTTCCAAAACCGCACTACTGCGCACGTTTGAATATTTGGAGCAGCATGCTTCATTCTATTCAAGAATGCTGACGAACAAGGGAAGTACGGTTTTTCGGAACCAAATGGAGACAATGTTTCGGCAAAGTCTGAGCGCGCATCTGGATTCGATCAACCTCGATCAGGAAATGAACAGGGACATTACGGTGCAATTTTTAATTTCAGCAGCAGTGGGGGTATTGGAATGGTGGATTACCCGTTCAATGCCATATCCGGCAGCGGTCATGGTTGAACAATTTTGGGATTTGCTGAACTGTGGTGTCGAGGGACACGAACGAACATCGTCCAGATGAGCCTCTAATGTAGAGGCTTGTTTGAGACTGACACCTATAATGAAGATAATAAAAAATAAGGTTTTCATTTTATACTAATATTAGGAAAATAGTATCAAATATAATGTAACCATCTAATCGAATATTGAGCTACAGCAGATTTACTAACAACTTGATTAGGGAAAATAACCCTATAATATTGAGTAGCTGCAGAATAAACATAGTCTATATCTATATACTTAGGACTTCCGATGCTTAAGAAACCACCAAGTCTTATATACCTAGCAAATATTGTGGGTTGATCATGAGAAATAGCAATTCTCACCGCTGTACCAATTCTATACATCTCTCCAACGCCTATTGTCACAGGTGTATTTGTAGAAAACATAACAAAAGATTCTTTTTCCGTCTGGTTTTGATTTATTGTTTTCACATAAAGATCACCGGATATTTCTAATGGCCCTCCATCCAAGTTGTGCCCATAAGAAATTCCGATTAATGTTACTTCAAGCATCACAGCCATTTCTACATCTCCTTATGACTTATTTCCTGCCAAAAAATCGACCATGGACTAAATTTTTTGCTACCGAAAGGCTACTGTTTCAAAGGAAAAATTTCTATATCTAATCATATATGCGATAATTACACTCTTTTGATTGTTCTAATCGATAGGATTATATTCTTGAGATAATTCCAATATGTAAAAGTTTTAAAATAAAAAAGCTCGACTTAAAAGTTAGTGTTTGACGAAGTTATTCCATTTTCATCCTTATCCTTTACGTTAAGCACTGATTTCAGTTTGGAGTCAAAAAATTGCAGATTGATTTTGAATACATAATGAAGAAGTTCGGTAACTTCTGATAACATAATATTCAAGCTTAAGAATTCTCACAGAGCTTTGACCTGCTGGGAGAGTTCGAGGAGGGTTTCAGCAGACAACCCCTTTGGGGGCCATGAATATGGGAAGGTTAGACGAAACCTGTGCAAGAAAAAAATAAAAAACAAAAAATAATGGAGGTATGTTGGGTGCTGACATTAGAAAAAGCTAGAAAAAATGATGCACAAAAACTTGTTGAAATACAAAAGGCCAGTTTTGAGGATGAATCAAAGCATTTTAATATTAACGGAACCGTTGGGCCCATAGTGTGAAGAATCATCATTTTTATTCAAAGTGTGGGTTTACCAAAGTTAGAGAAGAAGGTGACTTATACATTTTTGAAAAGACTTTATAAACTTAAGTAATGTACAACGTTATGAGACATCAGTGCTAAGTGTTACCAAGAAGATATTTAATGAAAAGCATGAAAGGGAGGATTTACAATGAAGATTGATTTTGCAATTGAATCAGATTATGAGTATATCTCGTTAAGAGACAAGCACATACATAAAACACTGATAAGACCAAAAATAAAAGAAAATGAAATTCTAATAATTAGAGAATCCAATCAAGAAATAGGTTGGATGAGATACGGATTTTTTTGGGACAACACACCATTTATGAATATGATATGGATAGATGAGGAGTACAGAGGAACAGGCATTGGTAAAAAAGTTGTCCAGTATTGGGAGGAATTAATGAAACAAAAGGGATTTGAGATGGTCATGACCTCAACACAGTCGAATGAAGGAGCTCAACATTTATATAGGAAGCTTGGATATAGAGATGCTGGATGTTTAATGCTTGAGAACGAGCCTCTGGAAATAATACTGACAAAGGAGTTGAACAAAAATTAACGTTGAGGAAATCAATGAAGGAAGTGACATTTAAAATGTAATATTCAAGCTGCGTCTCCAATGGAGCCTAGGTCTGCGAGTTGGGTTTCGAAGAGAGATTTCAGCAGACGCCCCCTTTGGGGTTCATGAATACAGAAACGTTACATGAACCATGTAAAACCAAAACTATGAAATCAAGGTGAATATGATAAGCACCCTAAATCATGTTATAAAGCTATTAATTCCGCCCCATAATAACTTTTCGGCTACAGATCTTGTGGAACACATGGGTAGTGTTATCTACGGAGAAGAGGCTAGCTCAATACGAGACATAATTTATGAGGTACCAGAATCTTTGCGGACTATTATTTTGTTAATAGATTTTGATACAGAATTATCAATGAATGGAGTTTTCGGATTTCTGGAAAATGCTACTGGAAAGTACTTGAATGAAACAATTGCTGCTTTAAAGCTAATTAGGGCGGAAGAAGATTCGTCTATTATGGAGGGAATAAGGGGTCTTATTGAAGGTATTAATTTTAATGGAAAAATAAAATTGGAACAATATCAAGTTACACCATTTGAAGAGAGACATGACATTAATAAGAGGCTGCTTGAAAGAATTAAAGAATTGGCCGATGGACTGTACATATATTCAATAGATAGAGATATTTTTGAGTACTTAATTGGTTATCTCTCTGACAACTGGATTGTATTGTTTCAAGAGCTTAAGGATGTTCGTAAGTAATTCGCAGAAGTGCGTTGGTATTATCTACCCCGGGATCGCTGGGCACCATGAATTCCCTGGTCCGGTCGAGGCCTTGATAAAGTGCATCCGAACAATCCTGCACTGATTAAGCGCATCACGCCAGTCCTTTGGTCCTTAAGCCAGTGAGGGTTCGTGAATACAAGAACGTTATGTGAAATCTAGATAATCAACAAGGAGAGAAACCAATGACAACGATAAACACTCTACAAACTAAACTTTCCAGCCGATATGATGAATTTGACCCAGAACAAGATGGAAATAAAAACACAAAGTTTGCAGATTTAATTATTGATGGAAGATCACTTTACCAAATGCTCAAGAAACACGATCTTGTTCCATCCTTAGGATGGGGAAGCGAAGATCAACAAAAAGAAATGATTCAATACTTTTTACTAAAGAAACCACATGAGGATATGTACTATAGATATCCAATACTTGTATGTCCTTGGTGTGGAGATGAAGAGTGTGGTTATATTTCAGTGAAAATTGACAGGGAAGAAGAAATTGTAATATGGAAGGATTTCAAATTGGAGCATGAGAACAAACCAATAAATATAGGTCCCTTTTATTTTGAATGGGCAAACTATGAAAGAGTCATTCATGATACTTTTGGAATATTAGAAAAACAATAATGTACACTGCTTCGAAGAAGCAAAGACATCATACCTTGGTCTGTGGGTGGATTTCGAGGTGGGATTTTACCAAAAAAATCCTTGGGATATATAGATACAGGAACGAAAATTGAATTTATTAAAAGGAGGAAGGTTAATTTGTCTAGTATTTTTTTGAGTCATACTAGTATTGATAAACCATTTGTTGAAAAATTAGCTAGGGATTTAAAACGAATTGGTGTCAATGTTTGGTTTGATAAGTGGGAAATAAAGATGGGGGAATCAATTACATGGCGAATCGAAGAGGGAATTCGTGAAAATGAATATCTTGGAATTGTTTTATCACCTGAAGCGCTAAGCTCAGAATGGGTGAAAAGTGAATTAGGTGCTGCATGGGCAAAACAAATGCAACTTAGAAAAGTATTTGTTTTGCCCATCTATCATAGGGATTGTAGCATTCCTCTTTTTTTATCAGATAGAAAGTTTGCTGACTTCAGAACAAACTATGAACAAGGATTCGGTGAATTAGCAAGTATATTTGGCATTGAAGAGACAGAAGCGATCACACAAGATAATTGGAGAAAATTTACGAAATCTAGAAAGGATAATTGGAGGAAATTCAAAAAAATAGAATTTGAAAATCTGGTAACAACGCTGGTTGATAGAGCTGTTGATTATAACTGGTCGACTTGGGTCGGAGGAACAGCTAATGAATATTCTATTACACTTCATACACGGACTGGAACTGGAAAGAAATCAATTTCCATTAAATTAGTTGGAGATAAAAACGCCTATATGGCTACATTTAAGGGAGCTTATAATCCGAATCATTTGAAAGTAACCGATTTTGATTTATATGTAGGAAATTCAGTTGATGCATGTGACGAGTACGTATGGAGAGTGATGGAGGAATTCAAAAAAGAGCATGGTATCTCTAATGAGAAATCTGAACACTCTACGCAAAGGTTTTCAAGAGGTGATGAAATACATGAAGCTGCAAAAGAATTAATAAGTAAATTTAATTGGTATAAGGGAGATAAACTCTTTTAGATTCAAAAAGTCAAGAGCATCGTTTTTACACTTCAAACCTTGCAACTTTTGACCCACAAAACGTTATGCGAAACCTCATTAAATTAAATATGGTATGGAAGTGAATTGATGGAGGGAACAATCATAACTTGTATGAGTATAGGCGTTTATGCTCATGCACTTACAAGGGGCAATAAATACATCGTAAAAAAAGAAGATAGGGACAAGTATAGAATTATTGGAAACCATGGAAAAGCAGTTTGGATATCAAAAGCTCATTTTATCGAAGGAGATATAGAAGTGCCTTATTTAGAAAGATGGAAGTTGATGATGATCCAAAGGAGTTTGATTTGGTGGAGGTGACCCATACTTTTTCGGATGGAAGTGAACGATGGAGTTTGGTGACAACCCCTCAAAAATTAGTGAATTACTTTAAAAAAGAAATGAAAATACCAGGATTTAATATTAAACATCTAATTATAGCGAAGACAATGGACCACGATGATATCGAAAAAATATTAAAATATTTAGAGGCCAATAATGAACTAACAGAAGCAAGCAAAGCGTTGGAATGTTAATTGGAGAAAGCAAACGCAACGTCCTGTTGTTCGAAGAAAGGGGCAAATTATGATAGGTGAATTACTTGGTATTGGTAATACTGCAAGTGTCTATGAATGGGGGAAAACCGAAGTAATAAAGATTTTTCATAATCAGAGCCACTCAATGCACGAGGCAAAAAAGGAAGCAAAAAATGCCGAGATTATAAATAACTTAAATCTTAGAGCACCTAATTATTCTGGCCTGTTGGAGTATAAGGGCACGTCGTGTCTTATTTATGAGAAAATTGATGGGCCAACAATGCTAAAACAAATAGATCCAACGAAATTAAGTATTTCTCATTATGCTAAGCTAATGGCGCAACTTCATTTTGAATTGCATAACATTGAGATCAAAATGAACTCAAATCTAAAAACTGAATTAACCAACAAAATTAATACTGCTGAAGTGATTAAAGAATATGCGAAGCAAATAGTTATAAATGTGCTTAATACATTGCCTGGAGGTAATGCACTTTGTCATTATGATTTTCATCCCGGCAACATCATCCTTTCATCCAAGGGACCTATAATTATTGATTGGATGAATGTTGTGGTTGGTAATCAAGCGGCAGATGTTACTAGAACTTCGATGATGATTCAATCACATGCACTACCGTCTAATGCTCCCAGTTGGCTAATTAAGAGAGAATATCGTGAATTTTTTAATAGAGAGTATCTAAGAGAGTATTTAATGCTATCTGAAATGAATCCAAAATTCCTTGAGGAATGGATGGCACCAACTTTAGCGGCTCGAGTATGTGAAGTAAACGGTGAAGATCGGAATGAAGTTATAGATAAATTACAAACTATTATAAAAAATTAGAAATTCTTTAGCTCAAAACACAATAGAAAGAGGGATATAGAAATTACAAAGCTAGTTGCAATAATACGAAGAAACCTTTTTACCATTAACATATTGCCAATAGTTATATTTCATCTAACTTTGTTTCCTATTTGGATGTTGATAAATGTTTTTGAAGAATTGTGGATTGTTACTTTTTTTTCTGCAATGGGAACAACCATAATTATTCCTTTTTGTTTGGTAGTCATTAATGGATGGTTCAATAAAGATCATAACAATTATTACTTTATAGTGAACTGGATATTAATATCAACTTCAACAAGAGTTAAATGCAATTGTATTACTTGAGAATGGACCATCCAATAGAGTTATTCAAAAAAGTGATTTTAAGTTTGTAGGCGAGATAGAAATAGATGCTGAAAGATATAATCATTATAGAATTCATAAAAAAGATTTTTAGCAAACCCCATTTTTGGGGTTCATGAATACAAATACGTTATTCTAACTAACGCAAATTTGAAAAGAGGGGCGTGAAACCATGAATGAAAAGTCGCAGTTACTAGAGGAGTTCAAGGAATGGATATGTTTTGTTTCTGAGATTCGTGAAATGGATTGGCAAATAAAGATTGCTGAAGATAAATGGTCAGTTCACGATATCGTAAGTCATATATTGCTGTGGGATAAATACTTTTATGAAGCAGCCATACATCCGATATTAAACAATACGCCTTTGACATTAACACATATTGATTTTAATCAATTTAATCAGGATGCTGTTGAATATGGGAAAACAAAAACAAAGGAAGAATTAATTGAAATGACTATTCAGTACCGTAACATGATATTGCAGAGTATAGAGAGTATGGAAGATGATAAGTTTACTAAAGAATATGCTGACGGGAAGTTTACTGTAATATCTTATCTAAGAGATTTTATCTGGCATGATCAACATCATATAAGACAGATTGATGAGCTTAAAAGAAGAGCTATGTGAGTATATAGGCAGGTGAATAATATGAGAGATTATTGGAACAAAAGGTTTGCTGAAGAAGGAATGATTTGGGGTTGTGAACCAAGTCAAACTGTAACGCAAGCTATAGATTTGTTCAAAAAGAATAATGCACATCATATATTGGTTCCTGGTGCTGGATATGGGAGAAATACTAAGATGCTCTCTTCTTGTTTTCAGGTTGATGGAATTGAGATATCTAGTTCAGCTATAGATCTAGCAAAAGAATGGGATTAAAAAACGAATTTTATTCGAGAATCGGTGTTAGAGTTTCGTACAAGCAAAAGGTATGACGGCATATATTGTTATGATTTATTACATTTATTTTTGTTAGAAGACCGAAAAAAACTGATACAGAATTGTGTGATGCATTTGGAGGAACAGGGAGTGATGTATTTTACGTGTTTTTCTGATCGCGATTTAAATAATGGCGTGGGTAGAAAAGTTGAGGAAGGATCATATGAATACAAGAAAGGGAAATATGCTCACTTCTTTACTGAAAAAAATTTAATTGAACATTTTAATGAATTGAATATATTAGAAACTGGTTCCATAAAAGAATATCTGACACATGCAGAAAAACAACAAGAATATAAATTAAGATATATAGTTGTTCAAAATATTGATTAGCCATTTCGGGGAAGTAATTCAACAGACACACCCTTACCGCTTAACTGCCGCAAGTGGCAGCCGGACTGTTAGTCCTTAAACGCTAGGACATCGTGCATACAGATCGTTATATGTAATTGGAACCGAAGGGAATAAAAAAATGAGAATGCAAGACAAACCAATAGTAAGTATTATAGGCTTGAGATTATTTAGTCTGACACTAGTGGTGCACATTTGTTTTAAATCAATAAGAACAATGGATGATGTAGGATGGGTATATTATTGTCCCTAGTAAATGCCATATTTCTAGTCTTTCCATTGCTATGGGGAGTATTGGGTGCGGTAGCTCAAGAATAATGAGTTGGAGTGAGAAAATAAAGACAAGAGAAGTGAACGAAGAAGTTTGGGTTATGTAATTTATAGATGGGATGAGGTGAACATATTATAAATATAGCAATGTGACGGCTATTTTTCGATGGGCTGAATTCGTATAATAAAAATATACGTTTCGGCTTTGCCCTTGATATCGTGATCTCTTCTGTATTCGTATCGAAAATCGATTTTCTGTAAATATTTATACATAAACATGATGAGCAAAAACATAAGGGGGGAGCTAACATGACAAATAGAGAGGAAATGAATCCTAAGGTTGATGTGTATTTAGGAAAAGTGAACAAATGGAAGGCGGAAATGGAGAAGTTGAGAGCAATCATGCTTGACTGCCAGCTCACTGAAGAACTGAAGTGGGGTAAACCTTGTTACATGTTTCAGAATAGTAACATAGCTATAATACAAGGCTTTAAAGAACACTGTGCGCTTATGTTTTTCAAAGGTGCTTTGTTAAAAGACCCCAATGGTATTCTAATCAAACCTGGGGAGGATACGCAGGCGGGGCGCCAGATTCGGTTCACGAATGTTGAAGAAATTGTTGAGATGGAAACCATCTTGAAAGCCTATATAATTGAAGCCGTTGAAGTGGAAAAAGCCGGTTTAAAAGTGGATTTTAAAAAGAATACAGAACTTATTTTTCCTGAAGAATTCCAAGCTAAATTAGATGAAAATCCTGCTTTGAAAACTGCTTTTGCTGCATTGACGCCGGGACGACAAAGAGCATACATTATGCATTTTGCTGCGCCCAAACAATCTAAAACTCGGGAATCGAGGATTGAAAAATGTATGCAGGACATTCTCGCTGGAAAGGGATTAAATGATCGATAAATTCGATGAGAAATACAATTGAAGGGAGATATTCATTTGGATTTTTTTCCGTTGGAGATATCTGTACTATCTGCCGATGCACTTCGTGAGTACATTTCAAGAGAATATTTTTCTTATGGCTTACTTAAATGCCGGTTATTTTATAGAGGCATACATGACATATATAGAGTTAATGCAGACGAAAAAGAGTATTTCTTTAAGGTATACCGTCAAGGGATCAGAAGCATGGAAGAAATACAAGCAGAGGTAGATTTGCTCAATCACCTAAAATTATCAGACATTGAAATCACTACACCAGTTACAAGACATGATGGAAAATTTATTTCACAGTTCAACACTGCAAATGGGATAAGGTATGGAGTGCTATATACGTCTGTTGGAAAACATGAGTTTAATCAAATTGAGGAAACGGCTGAATTAAATGAGAGATTAGGTAGTTATATCGCTACAATTCATAATGCTTGGGACAAATATGAGCTTGGAAAAAAACGATGGAATCTAGATGCTGCATCATTTATAGATAATTCTATGGATGCTATCAGACAGTTCTCAACCATTCATGATTTTGACCTGCATTTTTTAGAGGAAGTTGCAAAGAATGTGAGCGATAAACTAGAGTATTTAACTGTTGAAAGACCGCAATATGGTATATGTCACGGCGACATATATAGTGGGAATATCCGAGTTGACGCTAACAGCAATCCTATCCTTTTTGATTTTGATTTCTGTGGAAATGGATGGAGAGCATATGACATATCTATGTATGCTTTCCCATTTGGCATGGGATGTGACGAAACGAAATTAAAAAAGAGAGAAGAACGAAAATATCAATTCTTAAATGGATATAACAAGGTTAGAGCTATGAGCCAAAGTGAAGTAGATTCTATTACCCTCTTTATTCCCTTCAGAAGAATTTTTAATATTGGCACTCTATACATTTCTTATCTTCCAAATACTTGGGGAGACTCTGCTGTCATCAGAAATGTAGATGAAGATATTAAACTGCTTCAAAAGTGGTTGGAATTAAACCCTATATTTTAATTAGTATGCAAAGCTAATGATAACTATATTCCGAAAAAAACCTAGAGATCCTTTACATAAATAAAGCAAACCCACTGCCATGAGCCTAACCGCTTAAGGCAGTGGGCTTTGTCTTTAAAACCCTCTATATCCGTTAAAAACGGATTATTCCTCCCCGGTCGCCACCGGATTTTCCTCATAGCTGATCCAATCGCTCCAGCTTCCTGGATAGAGTCTCACATTACTAAATCCTGCCTCATTCAAGGCCAGAACATTCGGGCAGGCGGATACGCCTGATCCGCAATATACGATGATCTCAGCGTCCTGATCAAGATCAGAGAAATGCTGTTTCAACTGCTCTGCATTTTTAAATGCACCCTTTTCGTCCAAGACCTCTTTCCAGAAGAAATTCACCGCACCGGGGATATGCCCCGCTGCTTGATCTATAGGCTCTTCCAGTCCCAGGTAGCGCGGCCGCTCTCTGGAGTCGATCAATATAGGTGAAAAACCGATATAGGAGCCAACAGGAACAGAAGCTTCGGATATACGTTGTACTTCTTTCATACTTGTGAGCATTTGTGGCTGAATATTTGCCACAAAGGTCGAGGGAATGCGAATCGGCTGGTCTGCCGTAACGGGGAATTTTGCTTCCTTCCAAGCGCTGTAGCTTTCTTCCAGTACGTATACCTGCTCATGACCAAGGTAGCGCAGCAGCCACCAGAAGCGGGAGGCCATCATCCCCCCTTGGTCATCATAAGCGACGATGCGTGAACCTGCATTGATCCCGGCACGGCTCAGACGTGCAGCAAGTGTATCTACATCAGGTAGTGGATGGCGACCACCATGCTTGCCTAGAGGAGCGGTAAGGTCTTCTTCCAAATCGAAGTGAATCGCCCCAGGAATGTGGTCTTCATTAAATTCGGTCCGTCCAGCCCCGGCTTGTCCGAGCACGGAACGGCAGTCGGCAATGATTATGTCGGGTTCATACAATCGGGCCAACAGCCAGCGCTTAGATACGATGGATTTCATAGAGGATTCCGCCTTCCTTTTTTTAATAGTAAATTTAATCCATTGAGTATGGTTTATGAAAATGGGGTAATAAGCTAAGAGCTAACCTTCAGGGGGTGCTCATTGTCAGGCATTTCACTTTGGTGGACAACTTGCTTTTTAAAATCCGTTCCGTATCGGATGAAAACCCATACTCCAAACAGGATAAAAAAGCCTGCCCCAAATTGTAAGGTAGACAGCCTTTCCCCGAGCAGCACCCATGCCAGCAGGGAAGAAATAACAGGCTCACCGAGTACCGCCATCGACACCGCGGTGGCGTTAATGTATTTGAGCAGCCAGTTAAACAGGTAATGTCCGAACAGCGTAGGCACTATGGCAAGCAGCAGGAACAGCCCCCATTCCCGTGGCGCATATCCAGTAAAAGGTATAGCATTGACCACATTATACAGCGCAAGCGATGTGGCTGCGATGATAAAAACCCAAAAGTTATAGACAAAAGCGCTCAAATGCTCGCGCAGATGCTTGCCCATCAGCATATGGATGGACACGGCGACCATACCCAAAAAGGACAGTGCATCTCCGAGCAGAGCTTGTCCTGAGACATGAAAATCCCCTGCGCCGATGGCCAGTGAGCCGACAAAGGCCATACCCATTCCGAAGAGCATAGCGCGATTTGTGCCTGTCCGGAAAAACAAAAGAGAACCGAGCATGACAAGGATCGGTTCCAATGTCATAATAACAGTAGAGCTTGCAACGGTGGTCAGTCGCAGCGAGCCCATCCACAGCAAGAAATGCAGCCCTAGCGCGATACCGGACCAGAGGATCAGCATCCACTGCTTACGAGTGAGGCTGAATAGCTCGGTGCGGTATTTCCAGACCAATGGCAGCATCAAAAGATTGGTCAGGTACAAACGGTACATAGCGATGACGGACACCTCGGCTTCAGACCATCTAACGAAGATTGAGGAGAACGAAATAGCGATAATACCTATGATGTACAATAATTCAAAGGAAAACGACGGTTTGTGTGCTTGATTCATGTGGCAGCTCCATCCGTATGAAAGAAAATAAATACGTTTAAATTCCTTCTAACGGTATCTCGAAAATGAGGTTTAATGTAGCCTATTATACCGTACCTGGCATCCCCATGGTATTAGGATTTTGCAAAATCCTGAGAATATAATCAACGGGAGCGAGAGGAAGGATTTTAAGTGAGATGCTGCATAGAACTTTTGCTGCACAAGCTCGTATAACATCGTGGAGGTGGATTTTATGAAAAAACATAACACATTTTCAATCATACTACTGACTGTCGTAGCAGCGCTGGCTCTATCAGCTTGTGGTACGAAACCGCAAACCAATAACAATGCACCTCAAGGGGCAGACCAACCGCAAACGCAACAGCCGCAAGCCACTCGGGAGCCAGTCGCTGAGCCGCAGGTTAAAAAAGGCACAGGTGTATACAACGGAGCTGCTGACCCGCATACGGTAGAGATTGAAACCAATGGCGAAGCCCAATCCTTCCAGCTAGGAGAAGGACTAGACACCGTAATAGCTGGGCTTAAAGAAGGTGATCCAGTAGCGTTTGAATATAACGAACAAGCAGTAGAGGGCGACGCGACAGCGAAGCAACTGACGTTAACGAAAATACAAAAGACAGAGGCTGCAACAGATGGTAATCAAAACGGAAGTTCTGGTCAGCAAGTAGGCGGGGAACGCGCGAAAACTCAAACTTTTGAGCTTACTCTTGAAGGGAAAAAGGAAAAGCAGACAGCAACCTTGGCAAAGGGAGAGGGATATTCGCTGTATGTGTTTGATCCGATGTCCCTGTTCCCAGATCAAAACCGTGTCGCCTTAGCGGTGGATGATAACTACTATGCCGAAATTACGAAGTTGCCCTCCAACTTTAATTTAGATGAGCTTCAAAAAGAAGGCGAGAAGGACTTGACTTCCATTGGCAAGGTGCAAAAGCTGGACAAAGCAGACGTGCCTAAAGCGCTGACCAGCAGCCGTCTGTTCTTGCAAGCGAACGATTCGAAGATTACACGACAATATATTGTTGTAGAAAATACTACGGGCGCTTTCAGCGTCAAAGTGAACATTCCACAAGGGGAGCCTGCTGAAGGATTCGAATCCTTCATATATACATCGCTGGAGAGCCTGCAAGCTAATAAATAATCCTGATGTAAAGTCAGATGGATGCTGGCTTATAATTATGAATTTAAGGCAGTTAAACTGCTGAAATTTGTTGTTTCAGGTACTAGGTTAGCGCTTCGAGGGTCTAATCTGTAATTGCGAGACCTGCACTTTTGTGCTATAAAGGATGAGAGAATAAGATCATTCCGGCTTGCGAAGTCGTATGAAGCGATGAAGGAGTTGTTAGATTTAATATGTCCATCGAAATGAATACACAAGAAGTCATCAACGTGATTAAAAACAGCAAGAAAAAGACGCCTGTTAAAGTATATGTAAAAGGGGCTTTGGCTTCCGCATCTTTTGGCGAGAACGTTCAAGCTTTTATTTCTGGAGACAGCGGTGTGGTATTTGGTGATTGGGCCGATATCAAGCCGGTACTGGATAGCGCAAACGCTAAAGAAGAAGATTATGTGGTGGAAAATGACCGCCGTAACTCCGCTGTTCCTATGCTGGATTTGAAAGGCATTAATGCACGCATTGAGCCAGGCGCCTATATCCGTGATATGGTAGGCATCGGTAACAACGCAGTCATTATGATGGGTGCAGTAATTAACATTGGCGTTACGATTGGTGAAGGCACTATGATTGATATGAATGCTGTACTTGGCGGTCGTGTTAAAGTAGGCAACATGTGCCACATCGGTGCAGGCGTTGTCCTTGCAGGTGTCATTGAGCCACCTTCCGCACAGCCCGTTATCGTAGAAGACGAAGTATTGATCGGTGCGAACTCGGTTGTACTGGAAGGCGTACGCATTGGTAAAGGTGCAGTTGTCGCAGCCGGAGCGGTTGTAACTGAAGATGTGCCTCCATACTCTGTAGTAGCGGGTACACCTGCACGTGTAATCAAACAAGTCGATGACAAGACCAAATCCAAAACTGAGATTTTGAAAGAACTGCGCGTTTTGTAAGAAGGCAAAGTTCTTTATGTACCAAAGGTGAACGATTCCTTGTCAGGAGCATGATACACTGACAGCATAACATAGGGACGAAGCACAACGGACAAGGCTCGGCGGCTGCGCCGGGCTTTTGTCCTTTTATTCTTTTGCCAGATAAGAGCTGATGAGCTATAAAGAGGAGGCGTAGCAGCAAAATGAGCACAGCCGATTATCGTTCTTTTGTTCAAATACGAAGGGATCTGCATCAAATTCCTGAACCGGGGTTTGAGGAATATAAAACACAACGATACTTGCTGAACTACTTGGAAACGCTCCCTCAGGAGCGGCTGGAGATTCGTACATGGCGTACGGGCGTGTTAGTATTCATTCATGGAACGGCTCCTAAGCGCCGCTATGGATATCGTTGTGATATGGATGGTTTACCGATTGAGGAAGAGACGGGTTACGATTTCCGTTCGACCCATCCTGGCTACATGCATGCTTGTGGACACGACTTACATATGACGATTGGATTGGGAATTGTGACTCACTTTGCGAGCCATCCGATGAAGGATGATCTGGTTGTGTTGTTTCAACCTGCGGAGGAAGGACCTGGTGGGGCCTTGCCTATGCGGGACAGCACGGAGCTGGCCGACTGGATGCCGGATGAAATTGTCGCATTGCATGTTGCACCAGAATATCCTGTAGGCACAATTGCTACTCGCCCGGGTATCCTGTTTGCCAATACGTCAGAGCTTTTCATCGATCTCAAGGGTACGGGCGGACATGCTGCTTATCCACACAAGGCGAATGATATGGTAGTAGCTGCTTGCCAGCTGGTAGGGCAATTACAGACGGTGGTAGCCCGTAACGTGAACCCACTGGATGCCGCAGTCATTACTGTTGGCAAGGTTAGTGGAGGCACGAAGCAGAACATTATTGCGGAAACCGCTCGTTTGGAAGGTACAATCCGTACGCTGTCTGCCGATACGATGACGCTGGTTAAATCACGGATTGAGGCGCTGGTGCGCGGTGTGGAAGCTGGGTTTGAATGTCAAGCGGAGATTCATTATGGCTCCAATTATTTGCAAGTGTACAATGAAGCCAAGGTGACTGAGGAATTCATGAAATGGGTCAGTAATCGGCAGGATGTGCAGCTCGTTGAATGCGGAGAAGCGATGACGGGAGAGGACTTCGGATATTTTCTGGAGCGAATACCCGGTCTGATGTTCTGGCTTGGCGTGGATACGCCTTATGGCTTGCATCATGCCAAGCTGGAGCCTGCAGAGGAAGCCATTGAGGTAGCCATCCGCGTGCTGACAGACTATTTTACATGGAAGTCTCAAGGGTGAATGATACGGTCTGAATAATTATGTTTAATGAAGAGAATGTAATGGAATGAAGTCGAATTTTTGAAGGAGGGTGTTATGGGAGAGCAAACCATCATCCGATTTGAGCGGGTGACCAAACAATATGACAACGATCCCCCAGTGCTGGCGGATGTCAGCTTTGAGATTGAACGTGGTAAATTCTATACACTGCTGGGTCCTTCTGGCTGTGGTAAAACGACGATTCTGCGTATGATTGCAGGGTTTGCAGAGCCGACAGAAGGCTCTATTTATTTGAATGATAAACTCATTAATCGTATTCCGGCCAATGAGCGGCAGGTCAATACGGTTTTTCAGGATTATGCGCTATTTCCACATCTGAACGTATTTGAAAATGTAGCCTTTGGTCTGCGAATCAAGAAGATGAACAAAAAGGACATTCAGGAAAAGGTGACACAGGCGTTGTCCTTTGTCAATCTGGAAGGCTACGGTGAACGGGAAATTTCCGAGATGTCCGGGGGGCAGCGTCAGCGTGTAGCGATTGCACGGGCTATCGTCAATGAGCCTGATGTTCTCTTACTGGATGAACCTTTGTCGGCACTGGATTTAAAGTTGCGGACAGAAATGCAGTATATTTTGCGTGAAATGCAGCAACGCCTGGGAATCACTTTTATATTCGTTACGCATGATCAGGAGGAAGCGCTGGCCATGTCAGACGAAATTTTTGTCATGAACAAAGGCAAGATTGAGCAGAGCGGCACGCCAAATGATATCTATGATGAGCCGATTAATCGATTTGTGGCTGACTTTATTGGCGAATCGAATATTGTTCCTGGACGTATGATCGCGGATTATCAAGTGGAATTTAACGGTCGACAGTTTGAATGTGTTGACGGAGGATTACGTCCGAACGAACCGATTGAAATTGTGATCCGGCCCGAGGATTTGGAGATTACGAGTGTTGCTGAAGGCAAGCTGCGGGTAAAGGTGGATACTCAATTGTTCCGTGGGGTTCACTATGAAATAAGCTGCTATGATGATTCAGGACAGGAATGGCTCGTGCATTCTACCAAAAAGGCGGAGCTGGGAAGTGAAATCGGCCTGAAATTTGACCCGGAAGCCATTCATGTCATGCGCTTTGGGGAGACAGAGGAAGAATTCGATCGGCGTCTGGAAGCCTATGAAGAGGTAGATCAGCATGTCAGGTAATACAAGAGCAGCGTATCTGCTGCCTTACTATTTATGGATTGTGCTGTTCGTGGCGGCGCCAGTTGTCTTAGTATTTTACTATTCACTATTTGATGTGGATGGTCATCTCACATTCAGCAACTACGCTCAGTTTCTGACACCTGTTTATTTAAGCATGACGCTTAGCTCGTTTTGGTATGCATTTCTGATTACGGTATGTTCACTGCTCGTGGCGTATCCAGCGGCATATTTACTTACTCGCACCAAGCATAAGCAGCTGTGGCTGTTGCTCATTATTTTGCCTACTTGGATTAACTTGTTGCTCAAAACGTATGCCTTTATTGGGATTTTCGGAACCTATGGTCCGGTGAATGCGGTGCTAGGAATGGTTGGGTTGGGTGGTCAGCAAATATTGTTTACCAGCTCCAGCTTTGTGTTTGTATCTGTGTATATTTTTGTGCCTTTTATGATTTTGCCCATCTATAACGCGTTGGAAGGCTTGAATCCTTCACTGCTGGACGCAGCCCGTGATTTGGGAGCCTCCAAATGGACCGCGTTTCGCAGGGTTATTTTCCCGTTAACACTTTCGGGTGTGCGATCCGGCTGTATGGCTGTGTTTATTCCAGCGCTGTCGCTGTTTATGATTACCCGTCTGATTGCGGGTAACCGTGTGATTACGCTGGGAACGGCGATAGAGCAGCATTTTCTGGTTACTCAGGACTGGGGTATGGGCTCTACAGTTGCTGTGTTCCTGATTTTGGCGATGGCGATCATTATGCTGCTCACCTCGCGAACGAAACGGAGGGTGCGGCATGGCAAATAAAAACCGATTCGGAAATATTTATTTGGTGATTGTTTTTCTCGTGTTGTATGCACCTATCTTGTATTTGATGTACTATTCCTTCAACAGCGGCGGGACCATGCACGAGTTTGAAGGCTTTACACTTCAATATTACAAAGAGGTGTTCGCAGACACTCGTTTGATCATTATTGTCATTAACACTTTGGTGATTGCTTTGTTGTCGTCTGCATTGGCTACGATAATTGGGATCATGGGGGCACTGGCTATTCATCAGATGCAGAACCGTCGAGTCAAAAATACGCTGCTGTCGCTCAACAATGTATTAATCGTGAACCCGGACGTCATTATCGGCGCTTCCTTCCTCATTTTGTTCACGATGGTTGGGATTAAGCTGGGTTTTTACTCTGTTTTGTTATCCCATATTGCGTTTAGTGTGCCGATTGCGGTCATTATGATTTTGCCACGCCTTCAGGAAATGAGTCCATCTCTGGTCGATGCCGCGCGTGATTTGGGTGCCAGCCGGCTGGATGTGCTAACCAAGGTGATTTTGCCCTTTATTAAGCCAGGAATTTATGCAGGCTTTTTTATGGCGTTAACGTACTCGCTGGATGATTTTGCGGTGACCTTTTTTGTGACTGGCAGTGGCTATTCGACCTTATCAGTGGAAATATACTCACGTGCCCGTCAAGGGGTTTCCTTGTCCATCAATGCGCTGTCCACGCTCATATTCCTGTTTACTGTGCTGCTGGTGGTGGGCTATTACTTTATTATGCGCAAGGCGAATCGTAATGGTAAAAAAGAGCCTGCGGCGGAAATGGGGGTGCCTAGATGAAGTCGCTTGTGCGCGTGTTTCTGTCCATTTTCATTATCTCGTTTGGTCTGATGGGCGTGGCAGCCTGGCTGAACTCCAGCCAAGGCTACTCCGGTGGTAACACACTGACGGTGTACAACTGGGGAGACTACATTGATCCTGAGCTGCTGGAACGGTTTCAGAAGGAGACGGGCATTACCGTCATTTATCAAACATTTGATTCCAATGAAGCGATGCTGACGAAAATCGAGCAGGGGGGAACTTCATTTGATGTAGCGGTTCCCTCGGAATATGCGTTGGCTAAAATGAAGCAGGAGCATCTGTTGCTCCCATTGGACCACAGCAAACTGCCGAATTTGAAGCATGTAGATGCTCATTATCTAAACCTTTCGTTTGATCCGAATAACCAATATTCGGTTCCGTATTTTTGGGGTACAGTCGGGATTGTCTTTAACCCGGAGCTAACGAAGGGCATTGATTTTCATAGCTGGGATGGCCTATGGGACCCGAAGCTGCGTAATAATCTGTTGCTAGTTGATGGAGCTAGGGAGATTATGGGCATGTCGCTGAACAGTCTCCACTATTCCTTGAATGATACGAACCAGGCGCATTTGCAGCAAGCTTTGACGAAGCTGGAGAAGCTAGCACCCAATGTCAAGGCAGTGGTTGGCGATGAGATTAAAATGCTGCTGGCCAACGAGGAAGCTGCTGCTGGAGTTGTATGGTCCGGTGATGCTTCCGAAATCATGGATCAGAATGATAAGCTGGATTACGTCGTGCCAGATGAAGGGTCCAACCTGTGGTTCGATAATATAGTTATTCCAAAAACGGCCACCCATGTGGACGCGGCTCATAAATTTATCAATTTTATGATGCAGCCCGATGTAGCCGCTCAAAATGCCGAGTTTGTAGGTTACTCCACGCCAAACAAGGATGCAAAGAAATTGCTGCCTGAGGATATTTCTGGCGATGAGCGTTTCTATCCTCCATCTGAAATTACAGATAAGCTGGAAGTATACAACAATCTGGGTAAGCGAATGCTCGCTCACTATAATGAATTGTTTCTGCAATTCAAAATGCATTTAAAGTAGGGGAGTGGCGTGTGGATCAGGGAATGGTGCTTTAGAGGCCGCTGCGGAGGCGGATGGTGCTTACCATCGCTGTTAAATTCCGATTTTTATGATTGAATATGTAAAGGTGAAAATCGGAATTTAAAGGCGACCGCTTCGCTTGTCCAGCACCATTCCGCCCCCTCCGTTACGCCGTACTTAAAGCCACGTACCTATGAATCCCCCACGCCGACGGTGAGGGAGTAGGGGAGGAGTGAAAAGGCCCTTGAACCACCAACGTAGGTGGTTCAAGGGCCTTTTTTGTGTACTCACCGCGCGAAGCGGTAAGTAATGTCTTTAACCCTACCACTTCACATACCTTAGAAAATTGTGGGACTTTAAGGCGGGCAGCGAGCGAAGCGGGCCAATTGAATCTGGAGAAGCGGCAGCGTTCGCCTTTGCTGAGGGATTCTTACCTTTAAATGTTTTATACAATTAAAGAATCCCCCAGCAACAGCGATCGGAAGATCAAATGGACTGCGTAGCGCCCCTAACCACCTTAACCTCTCACAATTCCTCTAACAAACTTCGCTATTTTATCCAACCCTTGCTCCAGTACATCCTGTCCGTAGGCGTAAGATAAGCGAATGTAACCTTCGCCATAGGAAGAAAAGGCATCTCCCGGCACGACAGCCACTCCTTGCTCTTCCAGCAGCTTCAAGGTGAAGTCCATCGAGCTTAATCCAAAATGGGCGATGGAAGGGAAGAGATAGAAGGCTCCTTCGGGCTTCTCCAGTGGAATTCCCATATCAGCCAGTCTTCCGTGTACATAGTCACGACGTTTGCGGTACTCATCGCGCATCGGAAGTGCATCATCCACCCCAGCGGTCAGGGCTTCTAGTGCTGCATATTGGCTAATTGAGCTAGCACAGGTCACGTTGTATTGATGCACTTTGACCATGTGCTGTGTGATTTTAGCAGGTGCAAGTGTAAAACCAATGCGCCATCCTGTCATGGAATGTGATTTGGACAGACCGTTAATGACGATGGTACGCTCCCGCATACCTGGAAGAACTGCAATAGATACGTGCGGTGTATCGTAAATCAGTTCACTGTATATTTCATCCGAGATGATAAACAAATCGCGTTCCTTGAGCAAATCTGCGACGGCTTCCAGCTCTTCGCGGCTCATTACTCGTCCGGTTGGATTCGAAGGATACCCGAGAATGACAGCTTTTGTCCGCTCAGTCAGATAAGGCTCTAGTACCTCGGCCGTTAGCTTGAAGCCGCTGTTGCGGGTGTCAGCCAACACTGGAATGCCACCTGACAAACGGATCAATGGCTCATATCCTGGGTAGATCGGCACAGGTAGAATGACTTCGTCTCCGGGTGACAAAATCGTGCGCAGGGTAATATCCAGCGCTTCACTGGCTCCGTTCGTCACGATAACCTCATCCTGTCCTCGGTAATTCAGGCCGTATTTGCGATCTACAAACGCTGCTGTGGCTTCGCGTAATTCCGGTAGTCCCGGATTAGGTGTATACGTGGTCCGACCTTCATCAATCGCCCGATGGGCAGCCTCCATAATATGTGCAGGGGTGGGGAAATCTGGCTGCCCAATCGTTAATGACAGAGTTCCGGGTAATGCGGCAACTTTATTGGCGATTTTGCGGATGCCGCTGATTTGAATATTTTTAACCTGATCGTTAAGCAAATGCTCCATAGTGTGTAATGCCACCTTTTTCTGTATTAGAACAAGTTTACAATAATATGATCTGATTTTGCTACGGCAAGAAGAATTCATTTTTACATAATTCAGGTACTAAATTGGCTAATTTGTGGTATCTTAAATATAGGGCATGTTTGTAAGCGTAATCATAAGGAAAATGGGGAGTGATCAAAGCCAATTGACTTAACGATCACAGAACTAGATAAATGTCAGCTTGATTGACTTTGTGAGATAGTTAAGTTATCTTTTGTGGAGAAGTAGTATGATAAAGTAGAATGAAGAGGTGAAATGTCGTGGGAGTAACAGCTAAACAAATTTTTGTGAATTTACCAGTTAAAAACCTGCAACACTCCATTGATTTTTTCACTACCATCGGATTTGGATTCAACGCTCAGTTCACGGATGAACATGCAACCTGCATGGTTGTTAGTGAACATATTTTTGTCATGCTGTTGGTTGAAGAACGTTTTAAAGCGTTCACTTCAAAGGAAATTTCAGATGCCACGAAAAGCACAGAAGCGATTGTTGCCCTATCGGTGGAGAGCCGAGAAAAGGTGGATGAGATCGTCCACAAAGCTTTGAAAGCAGGCGGCAAACCCTCCAATGAGCCTCAAGATCATGGTTTTATGTATGGCTGGAGTTTTCAGGATTTGGATGGTCATCTATGGGAGTTCTTTTATATGGCAGAGCAGTCATAGAAGTAAGGATGATTAAGCAAACGAAGTATCATGGAAAGTAATCTATCCTAAAAAGATAGTTTACTTTCTTTCTTGCATGTGATTGAACTCATCAGGAGGAATTACAATGTCTAACGAAGTGAGAATATACTCTGTTCAAGTGCTCAGCGAAATATTGTCAGATTCACTAAGCCGACTGTTGATCGACGTGGTTGCTGATGGTGCATCTATAGGTTTCTTACCGCCACTGAGGTATCAGGAGGCAGCAGCTTATTGGAACAGTGTGCTTGAGGACGGTGTAGTTCTGTGGATTGCCGAGAAGGACGGAATACCTGTTGGGACGGTTCAGCTTCAGTTGGCTCAAAAAGCGAACGCTACACATCGTGCAGAAATTGCAAAGCTTATGGTGCATCCGTCCGGACGCAGGCTTGGGATCGCACGACAGTTAATGAAGGCAGCCGAAGAAGAGGCAGTGCGTCAGAACAGAACCCTACTGGTGCTGGATACGCGGGTGGGAGATCCTTCTAATAGATTATATGAGTCGATCGGGTTTGTGGAAGCTGGTGTTATTCCGAACTACGCTCAATCAGCCGATGGTCAGCTGCACGCCACTCGATATTATTATAAGCCATTAAATCCGTATTCCAGTCATAGCTGAGCATTTGCCGAATAACCGTGGTATTTGCGGGAAATCATAACTTGTCATAGGATTACATAACCTTTTTCCGCGTTTATTCGACTGGTAAAGCACGGGAATCGGAACGTATAATGAAGAGGAAATCAGAAAAGGTCTTTTTATGTCATTTGACTGTACTGAATTGAAGAACGTAGCAAACACAGCGGAGGAATCAAAGAATATGAGGCTGGAGCATGATTTTTTAGGAACCAAGGAAGTGCCGTCAGATGCTTATTACGGTGTACAAACTCTAAGAGCAAAAGAAAATTTTCCAATTACAGGCCAACGATTGCATCCTGAGTTGATTAAAGCCATGGCGATCGTAAAAAAGGGAGCAGCGACGGTAAACATGGAACTAACCCGTTTACATCGCCCCAAAGCAGAGGCCATTATTCAGGCTGCTGACGAGATTATTCAAGGACAGTTGCATGATCATTTTATCGTCGATCCGATTCAGGGCGGCGCAGGCACGTCCATTAATATGAATACAAATGAAGTGATTGCAAACAGGGCGCTGGAGCTGATCGGTAAGCAGCGAGGAGACTATCAGGAGATCAGTCCTAATAATCACGTTAATATGGCGCAATCGACGAACGATGCTTTTCCTACGGCCGTACATTTGGCTGTATTAAGTATGATTGATAAGCTGTTAGTCACCATGAGTGAGCTTCAGGAAGCTTTTTCCCGCAAGGCCACTGAGTTTGATAGTGTGATTAAAATGGGTAGAACCCACTTGCAGGATGCAGTGCCGATCCGATTAGGGCAGGAGTTTCAGGCTTATGCTCGTGTGCTGGGCCGTGATATCGGACGCGTTCGTGCAACCAAAGATCACCTGCTAACCATTAATATGGGTGCAACTGCAGTGGGTACCGGCCTGAATGCAGACCGTCGTTATATTCAGCGTGTCGCTGAGGTACTGGCTGAGGTTAGTGGCTTTCCTGTGGAAGCAGACGAAAACCTCGTAGATGCCACACAAAATACGGATGCCTATACCGAAGTGTCCGCTGCCTTGAAAATTTGTATGATGAATATGTCCAAGGTGGCCAATGACATCCGTTTGATGGCTTCTGGACCACGCGCTGGTCTGGGAGAACTGAGTCTGCCTGCTCGTCAGCCAGGATCATCCATTATGCCGGGCAAGGTAAATCCAGTGATGTGTGAAGTCATTAATCAAATTGCCTTTCAGGTCATTGGAAATGATCATACAATCTGCTTGGCTTCGGAGGCAGGCCAACTGGAGCTGAACGTGATGGAGCCTGTACTTGTCTACAATTTGCTGCAATCGCTGGAAATTATGAAGCAGGGCTTCCACGTTTTCCGTGTTCATTGTGTGGAAGGAATTGAAGCAAATGTGGAGCGGTGCCGTGAATATGTGGAGAACAGTGTAGGTATTATTACAGCGCTCAATCCGCACCTCGGATATGAGGTCGTATCACGCATTGCCCGCGAAGCAATTACGACTGGCAAATCGGTACGTGAGCTGTGTCTGTTATATAATGTACTGACTGAGGAAGAATTGGACATTATATTGGACCCGTACCAAATGACTCAGCCTGGTATTGCCGGAGAATCTTTGCTGAATCGTGAATAATATTGCGGAGTTTAGAATGTAGGCAACTTTGAGATAAAATGAAGGCAGCCCCGTCGAATTCGGCGGGGTTGCTTTTGTGTAAAACCGTGTCAGTGTGATAGGTAGTAACGGTAACCCTACTAAGGAATATACCGCTTGCATGCCTGCTGTAGAAAAGGGGAAGAGGAATGCTGCTGGAGCAATTATCGGCATATAAGGAATTAGGAATAGGACTTATTGTATTACTATTACTGCTTGTGCTCATCATCAGGGGAATGATACGTGGTCGTCGGAATCGGATTTTACGTGATCTGGACCCGCGTAAAATCGGAATTCAGGATATAGATCGTATGGAGGATGGCTCGGAATTTGAGTTTTATTTGCAGCGGTTGTTATCCGCACTTGGCTATAAGGACATTTATAAAACAACCAGCAGCCGGGATTTTGGAGCCGACCTGGTATTTACAGATCGTGAAGGCGCCAGAGTCGTAATTCAGGCCAAGCGTTATGCTATACAACATCCGGTCGGCTTGGGCGCGGTGCAGGAAATTTACACCTCTATGCGTTATTACGCGGCCGACAAGTCCATCGTTATCACCTCCGGACGTTACACGGAATCCTGTAAAACACTTGCTGCTGTCAACGGGGTTAAATTATTGGATCGCAATGATTTGATAGATATGATCGACCTGTTCAAAGCCAAACGTCGTGAAGAGGTCATGGAACTTATAGAAAGTAAAACAGACGTGGTTGCCTCTAAATGGTGGAACAAAAGCAAATCATAAAAGGGACTGAACTACTAGCCGACGAGATCGATGCCTGGTAGTCAGTCCCTCATATTTTTAACATGATCTATCTTTATATACCGTTATCATCAGATGCCTGTCCAGACATCCTTGGCATAGCGTTTATCCTGTTGGAGCTGCTCCAACCATTGCTGCGCTTCTTCTTTACTTGTATGGTGTACATCCGCATAGGCCGCACAGAGCGTGTCTTCAACGTCGGGGGCCATCCGGCTACCGTCGCCGCATACATACAAATGCGCTCCTTCATCAAGCAAGTGAATCAGAGTGTCTGCATCTTCATTCATGACAAGCTGTACATACCTTTTGGGTTGACCAGGCAGACGTGAAAAGGCTGTATGAACCGTAACGATTCCTTCCTGCTCCCAGGCCTCCAGCTCTTGATTGTATAGATAATCGAGCTTTGGATCACGGCAGCCATAGTATAGATGCGCCTCGCCGAGCTGTTCTCCTCTCTCCTTAAGCACATGGCGTGTTTGGAGAAATCCGCGGAATGGAGCAATACCAGTCCCTGGACCGACCATGATCACAGGCACGGTCGGGTCTTCCGGCAAACGGAAGCCAGACTGAGGCTTTCGCACAAAAATGACAACCGGATCATCTGGTTGGAGCTGTGCCAAATAATTGGAGGCGATACCGAGATATTCGCCCTTTCCGCTACGGGCTGGTCCACGCACGACGCTCACGGTTATACTCGCTGAATTCTCCGACTCAAGCGGAGAACTGGAGATGGAGTAGTATCTAGGCTTGAGTGGTGGTAACAGCGAGATGAAGTTTTCAAATGGCAGCTCGCAGGCTGGATACTTCTCCAGAATATCCAGCATCGTGACGCGCTTCTTTCGTATCTCTTGATCGAAAGTAGTATCCTCGAGCAAAGCTTCGATTTCTTTCTTATGCGGTGGACACACTGTAAAGGATGCCAGTTGCCTTAGCTGGGCTCTGGTTGCCGATTCTTGCAGTTCCACACTGAGAGTGAGCAAATCTCCTACGCTGACAGGCCGATCCAAGGGGAGATGCGCCGCATCCCGGTCACTGCCTTTTAATACGATGTAGTCCTGATCCTGTAACTTAAAGCGTTGCATCACCCTATTAACCAGCGAAGCAGGATTACGCGGCAAAACACCAAGATGATCACCCTCGCGATAGGACAATCCGGTTGGTAATTGGATCTCCAGATGTCGTGTACTGCGTTCACTTTCAGCAGCGTGCAGTTCACGATTCGCGGTAACAATGGCAGTAGCTGCCTCATAGTTGGCCGCCAGCGGAGCGCTTAGTACGTCGCTTACAAACTCTATGCTCAGACTGCTGGTGTCCTGAGGTTCTGTATCACTGTGCTCTATCCCGAAAGCATTCAGCAATTCCGGCCATAAGCCGTGGTTCCAGACTTCCCAATCCTTCTCGAAATCACCACTGGCGTCGCCCTCACCCCGATCATACAGTCGCTCTGCCCCTTTGGCAGCCATCAGTTCATCAATCATCCTTGGAATGCGCTGATACGTGCTGGCCCAATTCCGGTCACCGCAACCAAAGACAGCATACCTTATGCCTGCCAATTGTCCCTCGTCTACCTGCTTCAACCATTCTACGAAGGCATCTGCATTATCTGGCGGATGCCCATTATAAGATGCGGTCGTAATAAGTACCACGCCTTCTTTAGGCAAATGGTCCACACGATCATTTAGAGTTGCAATGCTACTGTTGAAACCCCAATTCCGGCCTAAATCGGCTAGTTCACCTGCAAGTCCCTCAGCTGTACCCAGATTCGAGCCGTACAAAGATAGCAAAGATGTATCATGCTTTTCGGCATGGGGGGCTGCAACTTTTTGTTCCTCTTTTTCATGAAGTTCTTGAGCGGCACCTGGCAGCATGACGGCAGTCTGTGTACTGCGTGGCCGTACTTGAATGGTGAAGCCTTCCGGCTTGAGCGTGAGCGTTTCTTTGACTTTCAACTCATAATGAGTATGGTCAATCAGCTCAAAATGTTTCAGTACCATACCCAGCACAAGAGTGGCCTCCTGTAAGGCAAACTGTTGTCCGATACAAGCACGTTGACCGTTGCCAAACGGTTTGTAGGCATCTTGCGGAATGGCGGATGGGTCCTCAAAGCGTTCGGGTCTAAATTCCTCAACATCTTCACCCCAAGCCTCGGTATCACGGTGCAATTTCGGGATGAGTACATTGACACTGTCGCCTTTTTTAAGCGGATAGGTTCCGTTGAGCAGCGTATCTTCTTTGGCGAAGAGAGAGAAGGCGGGCGCTGTCGGCCATAGCCGCAGGGCTTCATTCAGTATCATCCTTATGTACTTGAGTTCACGCACCTGAGTATAGGAAGGCAGCGAATCGGTGAGCACGCGATCTACTTCTTCATAGGCTTTGGTTAGTGTTCGTGGATTTTTAAGCAAATAGTAAATGGCAAAGGATAAAAGCCCACTGGTCGTTTCATGACCGGCGATGAGAAAGGTAATGATCTGATAGCGGATATTTTCATCATCCAGCGTTTCACCTGTTTCCGGGTCCTTGCCTTCCAGCATACGTGCCAGTAAATCCTCTTCACCTTGGTTGCCCGTGGTTTTGCGTTCTTGAATAATGCTGTCCACCAGAGAGAACATCGTTTCGATGTCGTGTTTAAACTGTTTTTTCTTCGATAACATCAGCTTGTTTTGCAAATTGAGACGTTGCAACTGACCCATTGCTTCATCCAGAGCGCGTGTCATACTGGTCACGAACGGATGGGGCTGGTCGCGGTAAAAGCTGTTAAAACGATAATTAAAGCCGCATAACCCGATAGTATCCAAAGTCAGGCGGGTCATATCCTCCGGTACCTCTACACTTTCATCTGGATTGAGCCGAGACCATTTTTGCACCAGCTGAACAGCAAGATCAAGCATCATATTGTGGTAACCCTTCATGGCCCGCTGACTAAAGCTAGGCAGCAATATTTGATGGGCCTTGCGCCAGTTCGGTTCCTCAGTCCAGCTTGTGAATAGTCCGTCTCCGGCAAAAGCTCGTACTTTTTGTAAGGGAGCCCATACCTGTTTATCGAAACGAGTTTCATCACAAGCATCTGCCACCAGCTTATGACCCGAAATATAAATGTTCGTTCCTTCAGGCAGATCCATGCGAAATATGGGACCGTACTCATTGGCAAGCTTAACCAGCGACTGGACAGGGGCATGGGTATCGATCAAGGGCAGATTTCCTAAGGGACCGTATGTTTTAGGCTGGGGAATTGAATTTGTTGAAGTCATTCTAAATGTAGCTCCTTTCAGTTTCAACATAGAGTGATGGTTGAAGGGGGTTCCTACGTTTACCATAAAAATTACACTTTATTCTTTCCGGATAAACGAAATAAATAATTTTAGACAGTTCGTACAATAAAAGCAGTACGAAAAGAGACGCTTATTACATGTAGAAGAAGATGAACCCATTGTCATTATCCATTTACAATGAATTTACAGAAAAATTTATGAACAAATTCACCTCTATAACCGATATAAAGATGTTGGGGATTTGCATTTTATGTTGAGGTGATATGTCATGAAGAAACGAGCTGTATTATTAACTTTTAGGTGGATTCCCATTGTCACGATCTTTGCATTATTGCTAAGTGCATGTGGGCAATCAGACGTACAAACCAAGGCCGAACCCATTAAGGTGGGAATCGTGCTGTCAGATATTGGTCTGGGTGATCAATCTTACAGCGACGCGGCTTTTCGAGGTTTGGTCAAGGCACGGGATGAGGGGAAGATTGTTTTTGAATACCGGGAAATAACTGAGACCAAGACGTATGATGCTGCTTTTAATCAGCTTGTTCAAGAAAAAGCGGATTTAATCATTGGATTGGGTTACATGGTGAAGGACAGTTTGGAGGCCGTTGCCAAAAAGAATCCAGACCGTAAATTTTTAATCGTGGATGAAACATCAGAATTGCCGAATGTGGCCTCCATTACCTTCAAAGCAGAAGAGGGCAGTTTTATGGCCGGGGTTGTTGCCGGTTTGACGAGTCGTACGGAACAGGTGGGTTTTCTCGGAGGTGCGGAATCTCCTCTGTTGAAAAAGTTTGAAATTGGGTATCGTGCAGGGGTGCAATCAGTCAAGCCTAATGCCAAAGTTACGGCAACGTATGCAGGAGATTTTGGCAAACCGGAGCTGGGTACGAAAATTGCGGATGACATGATCAATCAGGACCAGATTGATGTCATTTTTGCAGCAGCAGGGCTAACCGGTGTAGGTGCGCTACAGGAAGCGCAGAAGCAGCACAAATTCGCCATCGGGGTCGATAGCGACCAGTTTTTTATTGCAGAAAAAGCGGTGGTGACCTCAATGATTAAAAACGTAGACAGTGCAATTTATACAGTAGTCAAAGGCTTTGCAGACCATCAAAGAAAATTTACGGAGAAGGATATGGTGTTTGGACTTGCGGAAGAAGGTATAGGTTTGGCGCCTATTCGTGTCGTGACACTGAATCCGGATCAGCAAAAGGTAATGGATGATTTAATGGAAAAAATCAAATCCGGCACACTTACTGTACCCACCCAATAAATTTTCGCAAACGGAGGATGAATGCTGATGAAACTGCAAGGTAAACTGGTGCTTAACGCGATGATTTCCCTGATCGCTTGCCTGGCTTTAGTAGCTTATATCATTTTTGAATTGTTACGTATTAACGCTCAAAGTAGTAATCTTGTTCCAGCTATGTTGAATGTACAGCAGCTTAATGCCTATTTGATTCAGTCGGGGCAGGCACTGCAAAATTATTCTACTTCCATGACGGAGAGCAACAAAGCCGATGTGCAAAATCAGCTAACTCAGTCTGAAAAAACGATTACTTTGCTTTCACAGGGCATGATGCAGACCGAAGCACAGCAAAAGCGACTGGATTCGATTAAAATAAAATTCAGCCAATTGAAAGTAGCAACGGAAAAAGCGATGAGTGCTCAGAACAGCCCAGAATCCAAACGAGAGGCCATGCGTGCCCAGGGGATTCAGAACGATGTATTTATGCTGGATCTGCTGACCAAGGCGCGCTACGACCAATACACAGAAGACCTGACCAAAAGTATTCGTTTTACTTGGCAATTAGCCTTGGCAGGTGCAGTTCTACTTCTGGTGGCGGTTGGGCTATATAATACATATACCTCCAGGCAGCTTGCCCTTAGAACCCGCAAGTTAACGGATGCAGCGAAGCAAATTGCCGAGGGGAATTTAACTGTTCAACTTCCTCAAACAAAGGGCCGAGACGAGCTGGACGAGCTCAATGAATCTTTCCGTGTTATGATCGGGAACTTGCGCAGCATTGTACTCTCCATTGATCAGGCGGGTAATCGTGTCGATCTGATGGCTCGGGATATTGATCAGCACAATGAGGCCATGAAGGAAATTGTGACACAAGTCAGCACATCAACAGAGGAACTTGCGATAGGCAGTCAGAAAATTGCTGAGGACCTGTCATCGACAGTTAGCGTGGTGGATGATATGCAGCAGAAGTTTGAATCTAATTTGCTGGAGACTACGCAATCAACCACGTATAGTGAGGATGCTTTGCGTGTCATTGAGCAGGGTGCGCGTGTCATGAGTGATCAAATGCGAATTGTTGCAGAGAACCGTTCGGCAATGTCTGAAGTGGAACAAACCGTTAGAGAGCTGGAATCTAATGCAGCTGAGATCACAACTATGACCGGTTATGTATCTGAAATTGCCAGCCAAACGTCGCTATTGTCCTTGAATGCCTCGATTGAGGCTGCACGTGCGGGTGAAGCGGGAAAAGGCTTTGCTGTTGTTGCCAATGAAGTGAAAAAGCTGGCGAGTCAATCTGAATCTGCTGTAAAGAAAATTTATACCGCTGTTGAGGGGATCACGCAGGCTATGGATAAGGTGAAGACTTCTGTGGCGCAAAGTCAGGAGTTGTTCCGCGAGCAGGAGAAGGCAACCTCCTCCACCGGAGAATCGTTTAGAGAGATTAGTGGCAAAGTGCAGCAAATTGCCGGCCAAGTCAGCAAATTATCCATAGACATGAATGTATCACGAGAACTGAGTGTACAGGTGCAGCAAGCTATTGAGAATATTAGCGCAATCACTCAGCAGTCCGCCGCAGGCAGTGAAGAGATTACGGCTTCCACGGTGGAGCAGAAGCGTTCCTTCGAGGAATCGGCTGAGAAGGTAAAGGAGCTTCGCCAGATTCGCGAGGAGATGCAGCGGGAACTGAATCGTTTTCAGGTGGAAAAGACGAGCCAAACACTGTAATACGAATATCTATGCTGCTGAACAATGGATGCAAGCAGCACGTAAGAAGAAGTTCTACCTTGTACAGGGAGACTTCTTCTTTTTTTATTATTAATGATATGACTCCTGTTAAGTTTGATTTGTAAAGGCAGGAAATTCCACTTCATGTGTCAAATAGATGTAAAGGTAATATGTCATCTAATATTGAGTAAGAGGAAGATGGACAACGTAGTCCGGAAGGATGAAGTTACAGGAATGTTGCGACTTAAGCTTCGATTGATACTGAAAAATAAGCAGACAAGACTGATTCTGCTGCTCACGCTGTGCGTGTCGCTCGTGATCAGCGTGATCGGCTTGCTATCGTATTCAAGATACCGTGAAGGTTTGGATACCGAGCTGAATACACCTAATATAGAATTGTTGCAAATCAATCTGGATGTGACTAATCGGGCTTTTCGTGAGTCGGATAACAAGGCACTGGATGCGGCTTATTATCCGGATGTAGAGTCTTTTATACGTATTTATGCGGATGGAAAATCGGTATCCAACAAAGCCTCCGTTATCGAACGACTTCAGAAATATTTGAAAACCCTTTCTTCACACGAAGAAATTTATTCGATTGAAGTCATTTCTTTGGATAATCATGCTCTCGTGTCCAGCAATTATGGTTATTTGCCCGATTGGAATCAAGCACCGGATACAACCTGGGTTCCCTGGATTCAGGACATTCAAAAAAAGCCGCTATTGATTAAGCGGAGATGGTATGGTACTGATCAACAGCATGGCACGATAGAGCTGCTCTCGCTGGCTAGACCTATAGTAGAGAATGGACAGGTCAGGGGTGCGGTGTTAATCAATCTGGATTACGACCGTTTTTTCTCCAAACTGTATATTCATTTATCCAACTCGCAATACGTCTATGATCTGGAGGGCGAGCTGATCTATCCCAAACTGAGATCGTCCATACCCTTAAATGATATGGGCAGGGTTTTGAAAGAGTTGGATGTGAATCCTTATGCTTATGTAGAAATTGGAGATATGGAATATATGGCGAACCAGACCTTCTCCGATGTTACAGGCTGGCGTCTAGTCTCCCTCGTACCGATGGACAAGCTACTGAAAAATGTAAAACTTGCGCGCAATATGATGTTGTGGCTGGCCTTGATCTCTATCCTGGCTGGGTGCTCGGCGGTATACTATTACAGTTATGCCGCTTTTCGCCCTATGAAAAAAATTAATAGTCTCTTGAATTCAGGCAACAAGGGAACGCGTCAGGGAGGATTGTATGATCTGGAACCCGTGATTAGCAAGTTGGTTGGAGAATTTCACCGCAAATCATTGGTGGTAGAGCGAAGCTTGCCGGAGCTGCGTTCCAAATATATAGAAGATGTCTTCCAGCGTAGAATGGGTGTACAGGAAATGCGTACGAAATGGGAACAGTATTTTTCCGATTGGGACCATAATTCTTTGGTTGTTATGATCGTGTCGATTGATCGGTATTCTACGTGGAGCGCAAGCTTTCCGGAAGAGGATAAAATGCTACTTAAATATGCGCTGAACAATATTTTGCTGGAGATGCTTGAGCCTCATTGGAAAGCAGTTAGTGCGCCAGAGGAAGAGAGTGGTTTGGTTGTACTGCTGCAGTTTAGGGAAAGCACATATGAAGTTGAAGCGGAGGGGGCTGCTAAAGAGAGAGCATGGCTTCGCAACAGCGTTGACAGGCTAATTCAGGTTGTTGCTGAGCATCTTCCTTTGACGATTTCGGTAGGGATTGGCCATAGGGTCACAGATATTCAAGAGGCACGGGCGTCTTTTATAAAAGGAAAAGAGGCGCTTAATTTACGTTTGTATGAGGGATATGGACGTTCACATATGAATATGAACAGCAGCACAAATGTGAAACGGGATTGCATAGTGGATGTGCAGTCACAGGATCAGGCTCAGGATGCAAGATTACTGGACCATCGGCGTGTGGATCTGATTCGTGCTGTGGAGTCGCAGGAACCTGGTGCAAGTGCAAAGCTAGTCAGCCAGTGGGTAGAAGAACTTCGACTCTTTAGGACATCTCCAAACCAGGTCTACCTATTTGTTCATGAACTACTGGAAGATTTGCTAAAATGGTGTACCACTCAAAGCGTGACTCCGCCAGATCTGCTCGCTGATTATCATTGGAATCAGATTCTGACGCTAGACCTTCAAGACATTGAGGCGCTGCTGGCCATCATGTTGACTGATATAGAAGAGAAATGGCATGGACGCCAACAGTCCAAAGATTTTGTACGTGTACAAGAGATGATCGACTATATGGAACGTCACTTGCATTTGAACATCGGGCTTCAGGAAATTGCGGATCATGTTCACATGAGCGTGTCCTCGGTGAGTAGTATGTTCAAAGAGGAAACGGGGACTACCGTATATGATTATTTGACTGGATTACGTGTCAAAAAGGCATGCATATTGCTGTGTGAAACGCATTTGAAAATTGGTGAAATTGCAGAGCAGGTCGGGTACCGAAACGAGAACAGTTTTATTCGTGTATTCCGCAAGTATAAGCAAGTGACCCCAGGGAAATTCAGACAAATCAACAAATCTTCTAATGAATATGCAAATCGGTCAAAAGATCGGCGCTTTGGTGGAATAGAAGATAAACACGAAGATTAGACGATAGATGTGGGCCTCTACGTTGCGGTACATTGACTTCATGTAAGCGCGAACAAATGACCGAAAACGTTGGAGGTGACGGCGGGCGTAATAGGCCCAGTTTATTTGTGGAGAAGAGGAAGCGTAATGAAGAAAAAGCCATGGCAAAAATATGTGCTGGTTGCGGCAGGAGTGGCTATGCTTTCTGCCTTGAGTATCAGTGAATATGTGGATCACCGCGCCCTGCAGGATCACAGTCGTATATTTCCTGCGAAGCCAGTAACGCTTGTCGTTCCATATGCGGCGGGGGGCGGTACAGATATTACCGCAAGAGCGTTGGCAAAAGCCGCCGAAAAGCATCTCGGGCAGCCGATCATCGTCGTTAATCGAACAGGTGGCGGCGGTTCTGTCGGCCTGATGGAGGGAGCTGAGGCGCAGGCAGACGGTTACACCGTAACGTATCTGGTCGCTGAACTGACTACATTACCACATTTGGGACTGCTACCCATCACCTATGATCGTTTTAAGCCGCTGCTTCAAACCAATATGGACCCTTCTGCCATTACGGTTCGGGCGGATGCGCCGTGGAAGACAGCGGAGGCATTTCTGGAGGATGCTAGGGCCCATCCAGGCAAGCTGAAAATGGGGAACGCAGGCACAGGTAGTATATGGCACCTAGCTGCCGCGATGCTGGAGCAGAAAAGCGGAGTCCGCTTCACCCATATCCCTTATGAGGGAGCAGGCCCAGCAGTTTCTGCTTTAATGAGCGGATTCGTGGACGCTGTACCTGTCAGTCCCGCAGAGGTGAAGAAATACGTGGACGATGGGAAACTTCGCATACTGGCGATCCAGGCAGACATCATTTCGGAAGCGTTTCCAAAAGTGCCAACACTTCAGCAGGCGACAGGGCTACGTGTCCATTTTATAGGCACTTGGAGAGGGCTGGCTGTACCTAAGGATACACCGAATGAGGTGGCTCAAACGTTGGCGGATGCACTGATCAAGGGGACGAAAGACGAGGAATTTAGGGAGGAAATGCGAAAACATGGATTGGGATTGCGTGTCCAGGATGCAGAGGCATTCGCGCGTCTACTGAAGGATAGTCATGATACTTTCGCAAAACTGATTCCTGAGCTCGGCTTAAGCCGCAAGTAAAACGGCCTTGTTTTTGCATTGGCAAAAACGAAAGGGTTGAATGAAGTTATGAAAATCAAACAAAACATCGATAAAATTCCAGGGGGCATTATGCTGGTGCCGCTGTTTATCGGCGCACTTTTTCATACATTTACTCCATGGGCAGGCGACTATTTTGGATCTTTTACCAAGGGATTGATGACCGGTACGGTGTCCATTTTGGCAGTGTGGTTTTTTTGTATGGGTGCTTCCATAGATGTGCGAGCGACAGGCACCGTATTGCGTAAATCAGGAACGCTCGTATTGACTAAAATCGCGGTCGCTTGGGTCGTGGCGATCATTGCGTCTAGATTGCTGCCTGTTGGCGGCGTAGAAAGTGGGCTATTTGCAGGTTTGTCGGTGCTGGCGCTGATCTCGGCTATGGATATGACGAACGGCGGTCTCTACGCCTCCATTATGCAGCAGTATGGCTCCAAGGAAGAGGCAGGAGCATTCGTGCTGATGTCACTGGAATCAGGTCCACTGGTGACTATGCTTATTCTAGGGAGTACCGGGCTGGCCGTTTTTGAACCGCAAACATTTGTCGGGGCCGTATTACCGTTTTTGGTCGGCTTTATGTTGGGCAATCTGGATCATGATTTCCGTAAATATTTTGGAAACGCGACACAAGCACTTATTCCATTTTTTGGGTTTGCGTTGGGGTGTTCCATTGACCTGAGTGTTATTGTCCAGACAGGTGTGTTAGGTATTTTGTTGGGTGTTTTTGTAATTATCTTTACAGGTATTCCATTGATTCTGGCGGACAAATATATTGGGGGTGGCAACGGTACGGCAGGGATTGCAGCTTCCAGCACCGCAGGTGCAGCAGTAGCGAATCCAGTCATTGTTGCCAATATCAAGCCTGAATTTTTACCTGTTGCCCAATCTGCAACGGCATTAGTAGCCGCTTCGGTCATAGTGACCTCCATTTTGGTGCCAATTCTGACGGCATACTGGGCCAATTATATGAAGCGCAAGGGGAAGTCAAAAGGAGCGGGGCCTGTAACTCCAGGGGCGAATGTACCTAAATGAGGACTTTGCAAAAATCCTGAAATAAAATTTAAGTAATGAGGACTCAATTGGTCGACGTTACCATTACCCGGGAAATGCTGTTACAGTTATAGATACACCTTCCATCCTAACATGATAAAACTTGTCCTAAAACGCATCTGCCAACATACATATGTAAGCAGAGGAGCGTGATGGAATTGGAAGACAAGGTGCGTCGCTATTACCAGTTAAAGCAAAAGCAAAAAGAAATTGAAGACGAACTGGCTGATTTGCGCAATGACATTACCGCCCATTGTGCAGAGCAGGAAGTATCCGATTGGGAAATTGGCAACTACCGAGTCAGGATTGTACAGCAGCACCGCAAGGAATACGATCATGCGAAATTGTATGATTCATTGCCTGATCCTCAATTATGGCGTTTGTTTTCCAAGCCGGACACTTCAAAAATTTCCAGCTTGCTAAAACTTAAGGTTATCGCGGAGGAGCAAATAAAAGATGCCGTTTCTCTTAAAACAGTGACCTTGTTGCAGGTGGATAAAAAATAAATAAAAAGAGCTGCCCCGTTTTTTTCGGAGCCAGCTCTTTTTATTATCTGTGGTTAGTAGCCTTCCACTTTCATATCTATTAAGCTATTTATCAGACAAACCTTTTCCCACGCCCTTGAGAAAATGAATACCGAACCCCATTGCCCGGTTTACATCTGGATCATTCATTGCCTTCATAAGATCACGCAGCCGCGTCTTTTTATTCTGCTTTAGGTGCTCTTCGGCTTCATTCAGGCCCGTAGTGACGCTGCTTGCCAGTTTTTTCATCAGCTCAGGGTCTACCTCGGACAGCATCCCTGCTGCACCCATCAGATTATTGATGATGTTCGTCACAGGCTTGCGCGTCGCTTGTCCTACAGCGATTTTGGCAATGGTTTCTTTGGCTTTTAGCATAGACTGAGCTGCTTCGAGAAGACCACTGTCATGCAGTTCACGTACAATTTCAAGCGTCTTCTGCAATGCTGCCCCATTGTCTGCCAGGTCGGCAGTAAGTTGATCCAGCGATTGTTTTTGCCGTTCTTCTGCTGTCAATATACGTTTTCTCACAATTGAAATAGGCTTAGCCATGGTTCGACCTCCTTATTTTTGATCTACCAAATCGATGTAACCGGGACGATTCCACTTACGGTTCACTTCAACCCCATTTTGCGGATGCCGCTTTTTATAACGTGGATTGATATGTGGGAGTGGATTTTGACCATCGAATTCCAAAACTTGCATCCGTACTTTGGTTTGTTTATAGGCAGGTGTACGGGTGACTACATCAAATGCTCCACCAGTTAATAGATTGACAGCACCCTCATGACTGGTAGAGTGCATCGGTACATAAATTTCTGTTCCTTGTACCCGGTCCGTCACCAGAACATGCAGCTTGACCGCCCCATAGGGAGATTCCAGTCGAACCAGCGATCCGTCTGTAACTCCGCGCTCCTCTGCCAACTCAGGGGACACTTCCACAAATACTTTTGGGAGTTTGAGCTGAAGGCCTGTTGACTTTGTCGTCATATTCCCTTCGTGAAACTGTTCGAGCAGTCGGCCATTATTTAAGGTCAGATCGAATTCAGCGGGATACTCTTTTGGTGGTACATATTCGAAGAGTCCCAAGCGTGCTTTTTTATCTGGAAAGTTAAAGCCGTTGGTATGCAGAAGCGGAGTGTTGCTACCATCCGGCGATCCCCAATGGAAGCTGTTCCAGCCTTCCAATACGTCATAATTACATTGGGAGAAAAATGGAGTGAGCGTCGCCATTTCCTCAAAAATTTCACTCGGATGACTGTAATCCCAATCAAATCCCATGTGCTTGGCAAATTGGCTGAAAATCCACCAATCCGGTTTGCTGTCTCCTACAGGGCGGAGGGCCTCATATAAACGCTGTACACGACGTTCGGTGTTCGTAAAGGTACCGTCCTTTTCGAGTGAAGGTACAGCTGGCAAAATGACATCAGCGAATTCAGCTGTCTTGCTCAGAAATACATCCTGAACGACAAGGAAATCCAAATTCGCCAGCATTTCTTGGGTATGATTGGAGTCTGCATCCACCCATGCCATTTCTTCTCCAGCGATATACATACCTTTGAGCTTACCCGTCTCAATGGCTTCCAGCATTTGAATGTTGTCCAGTCCGCGCTGGCTTGGAATTTGTACGCCGTAGGCCGCTTCGAACTTGGACCGAATGGCATCGTTCGTTACGGGCTGATAGCCAGGAAAAATATCTGGCATGGTACCCATATCGGCAGCACCCTGAACATTGTTATGTCCTCGAAGCGGATATGCGCCTGCACCTGGACGCATAAAGTTGCCAGTCACCAGCAGCAGGTTGGCAATCGCGATCGAAGTGTAAGAGCCTGCGATGTTTTGCGTCACGCCCATGCCCCAGCAAATGGCCGTGCCATCGGCTTCGTGAATCATGGTCGCTACCTGAATGAGCGTCTCTTGGGAAATACCAGTTTCCTGCTCAGCGAATTCCAGGGTGAAGTTCTCCAGCAATTTCAAATATTCAGGATAGAAATTTACATGTTTCTCAATGAATTTAGCATCATGCCAGTTTTGCTCAATGATGTATTTGGCTACAGCGGATAACCATACATAATCAGTACCTTGCTTCGGACGCATGAACAAATCTGCGCGTTCTGCCATTTCATGCTTGCGCAGGTCGACGGAGATCAACTTTTGACCATGCAGCTTATGCGCACGTTTGATGCGGGTAGCCAGCACAGGATGTCCTTCTCCCGGCGCACAGCCGACTAGTATGACCAAACCTGAAGAGGCAATGTCTTTAATCGTGCCACTGTCGCCGCCGATGCCTCCGGTATATTGTAGCCCCCATGATGCAGGAGATTGGCAATACCGTGAGCAGTTATCAACGTTATTCGTTTGGAACACCTGACGAGCCAGCTTTTGCATCAGATAATTTTCTTCGTTGGTAAATTTGGATGAAGAAATAAAACCGAGTGCCTCGCCTCCGTAGGTTTCTTTGATAGCTCCCATTTTGCTGGCCATCAGGCTCAAGGCTTCTTCCCAGGTTGCTTCCACGAATTCGTCTCCTTGACGAATTAAAGGCGAGGTCAAACGTTGATCGCTATTCACAAAATCCCAGCCGAATTTCCCTTTGACGCATGTCGAAATGCCGTTAACAGGCCCCTCAGAGGTAGGCTGTACCTTCAAAATTTTGCGGCCTTTGGTCCAAACCTCAAAGCTGCAACCTACACCGCAAAACGTGCAGACGGTTTTAGTTTTTTTCGTACGTGTTTCACGCATCGCTGCTTCAGCTTCCGAAATGGCAAAAATACCGCTGTAGCCTGGCTCCACTTCCTTAATTAGATCAACCATTGGATTTAATAAATCCTTATTTATGCCGCTCATGAAGCCGGCCTCTCCCAGCATGGACTTTTCCATCAAGGCGTTACATGGACAGACCGTTACACACTGACCGCAGCTGACGCAGGAGGAATCGTTAATGGCAACTCCATCATCCCAGATCACGCGAGGGCGTTCAGCCTCCCAGTCGAGGGACAGTGTTTCATTGACCTGCAGGTTCTGACATACCTCTACGCATTGGCCGCATGCAATACATTGATTGGGATCATAGCGGTAAAAAGGGTGGGACATATCCACTTCTGTGGGATCAACCTTCGGTCGATATGGATATTTTTGATGTTCAATTTCCATAAGCTCTGCGGTGTTATGCAGTTTACAATTACCGTTGTTGTTATCGCACACCGTGCAGTAGAGGAGGTGATTCTCCAGCAAACGGTCCATAGCCTCGGTTTGTGCCGCTTTTGCGCGATCTGAATGTAAATGAATATCCATTCCATTTGTAGCAATCGTTGAGCAGGAACGCATAAGCTTTCCGTCCACTTCCACAATACATGTGTCACAGGTGCGGATTGGATCCACTTCGGGAACGTAACACAGTTGGGGGTGTGCAATATTGTTTTCGTTGATCACTTCAAGAATGGTTGCGCTGCTATTTGTTTTCAGTTCCTGTCCGTTTAATGTAATTTTGATCGTATTATCCGCCACGGTTCAGGCTCCTTTCAGATTTTGAATTTTAAAATTGGGAACAAAAAAACTCCACCATAAACACAAGTGCTCGTGTTTAAGCACTTGTGTTTATGGTGGAGTAGTGACCAAGCTCTAGGTCCTGGAGGCCAATCCGCCATTGGAGTATGTATTAATACCAGACAGTACGCACCGCCTGTATATCAATAAATTGAATATGTCATTTTCTGCATGTCATCTGGTGTAACTATAGCGTAAAATTTAAGATAGTTCAACGGTGATTTATTAAAATTTTTAATTGATAATGATTATCAATTGAGAAAGCGAAAAATCATTGACAAACGTTCCAGGATTGCTAACAATAGGAATGTATCTATTTGAGAGCATTCGTGAATGGAGTGTACGTGGGAATCGCGTATATTTTATTTGGCGCAGCGCTTGTTAGTTTGATTTTTCTATATCACATGATGTGAGGATTCGTAAAATCCTGATGTAGATAAATTAACCGGCATTTAGCAGATTCTTCGATATTCATAAGCGAAGAAGTTGTTGTGATGCCGGTTTTTTGGTTCAGTTTACAGTTAAAAGAGATTTATTAATGAAGACGGATTGAGGTGAACGGGATGGCTAACCGCAGCGACGATCAATGGAATCGTCCGTTACGGGACTTGAGAATATCCGTCATAGACCGATGTAATTTTCGGTGCCGATATTGTATGCCTGAAGAAATATTTGGCCATGACTATCCTTTTTTGCCAAAAGAAAAAATATTGACCTTTGCGGAAATTACCCGCCTCTCGCGTATCTTTGTCTCGCTGGGCGTTACAAAGCTGCGTATTACTGGGGGTGAGCCGTTGCTGAGAAGAGATTTGTCCTCACTCATTCATTCGTTAACTCAACTCGATGGGGTTGAAGATATTGCTATGACGACGAACGGTGTATTTTTGCCTAAATATGCAGCGTCACTACGGGAGGCGGGGCTGAAGAGAGTGACGGTTAGTCTGGATTCGTTGGATGACGGTCGATTCCGCCGCATGAACGGGGGGAGAAGCAGTGTAAAGGCAGTGCTGGAAGGTATTGAAGCTGCAGCTCAAGCGGGAATGCAGGTAAAAATAAATATGGTCGTGCAAAAGGGCTTTAACGATCAGGATATTGTGCCTATGGCTGACTATTTTCAGAAGAAAAAGCATATTTTGCGCTTTGTTGAGTTTATGGATGTAGGTAACACCAATGGCTGGAAATTGGATCAGGTTGTTTCCAAGCAGCAGATCATCGAAACCATCCATGAGCACATGCCGTTAGAACCTGTTCCACCCCAATACAAAGGTGAGGTGGCGACGCGCTACAGGTATCTGGACAGAGAGGGGGAAATCGGCATCATTTCATCTGTTACGGACGCTTTCTGCTCCACATGTACACGGGCGAGAATTTCTGCTGAGGGCTCCTTGTACACATGCCTGTTTGCGTCTAAAGGGTACAAGCTTCGCACGATGCTGCGGTCCGAGCAATCCGATGATGAGATTAGATCTTACATTGAGCGTGTTTGGAGAGGACGTACCGACCGCTATTCAGAGGAACGATTGACTCATACGAAGCAAGCATCGTCCAAAATTGAAATGTCACATATCGGCGGGTGACCGAAGAGCCAGCCTGTCAGAAACAAGGGAGTTGAGCACATGGAAAAGCCGGCTGAGGTAAAACGCGAGATCCTACGTTATCGGGACGGTCAGATCAAGCGTTTTGAAGACACAGTGGTGACGGAGTATCCAGTGACCATTAAAATCAATCAGCAGGAATTTGCCACCATGGTTTGTACACCAGAGTATGTAGAGGATATGGTAGTAGGCTTTTTGGCCTCTGAAGGCGTCATTCAACGGTATGATGATATCGAAGATATTTGGGTTCAGGAAAAAGAAGGTTTTGTTCATATTAAAACCCGTCGGATGAATGAGTTTTATCAAAACTTTCATTCCAAACGATACATTACCTCCTGCTGCGGAAAAAGTAGACAGGGATTTTACTTTATAAATGATGCTAAAGTGGCAAAAAGAATGAATGATGCCCATGTTACGGTGTCTTTTGATGACTGTTTCCGCCTGATGAATTTGATGCAAACCTCGGCACATACGTTTCAGGAGACGGGTGGCGTTCACAATGCTGCGCTGTGTGACAAAGACGGAATAATCCTGTCCAGAATGGATATCGGCCGCCACAATGCGCTTGATAAAATCTATGGGCACTGCCTAAAGCATGATATTATATTACAAGATAAAATCATCGTATTCAGTGGTCGCATCTCGTCTGAAATCTTGTTGAAGGTTGCGAAAATTGGTTGCGAGGTTGTTTTGTCCAAGTCAGCTCCCACAGAGCTTGCACTTGAATTGGCAGAGGATCTGGGGATTACTACCATCGGTTTTATACGAAGTCGTTCTTTGAATGTGTATACGCACACGGAGCGGATTGATGAACTGGTTGAATCTAAAATATAATATAAAAATATCAATGTAGACCATCATAGTTAACCAGCATGGAATAAAACCTTTCGAGGTATTAGTTCATGTTGGTTTTTCTTGGTGTATATGCGATGGTTAGTCCTTGTACTGAAAGGGGGGAACCTACTTAATGAACTATCATATTCAAGTATTTGCCGGACTTGCAGAACTGATGGGAAGGCCTATGATTACGGTGCCTGCTGATCAGGAGACGATGACCGTCAACGCATTAAAAGACTTGTTGTCCCAATATTTCCCTGAAGCAGCGGCCCAGTTGCAGGGAGCTTTTGTTGCCAGAAATCAAGCCTATGCCGCTCCTGAGGATCTGGTTAGTATACATGATGAAATTGCGATTATTCCTCCGGTTTCAGGAGGATAAGCTCCAGTAACAGGCTCGGTGAATTCGATAGATAAGGGAACAAAGGGGGTCAGATGCATTTGCAATACCATATTCAATTATTCGCAGGTTTGGCGGAGCAATTTGGTGACGTGCTCACTGTGGAACTTTCACAGGAAACGGTGACCATTGCAGACATTCGAACAAGGCTGAATGAGTTGTACCCGGAGATAGCTTCACAACTGTCTAGTTGTTTTTTTACCCATCATCAAAAGTTGGCTTCTCCAGATGAACTTGTGCTTCCAACAGACGCAATTGCTCTTCATCAGTCAGCTCCCGGAATGGAGACGGTCGTTTCTAAATGCGGATTATATGCTATTACCTACGACCCGATTGATGCCAATGAGGTAACCTCAAAGGTACTCGACCCTTCGCATGGGGCTTCATTGACCTTTAATGGCACGACTCGGGAATTTACACAAGGTCAGCGAACGGTGCTGCTTGAATATGAAGCATATGTGCCGATGGCGATGAACACGATGAAGCAAATTGGTGACGAAATTGCTGATCGCTGGCCGTCAACGCGCACTGCCATTACACATCGGCTTGGTACGGTAAGGATTGGAGAGACCAGTGTCGTGATTGCTGTTTCTGCTGCACACCGTGATACTTGCTACGAGGCCAGTCGCCATGCTATTGAACGCTTGAAGCAAATCGTACCAATTTGGAAAAAGGAAGTGTGGGAGGATGGCTCCGAGTGGAAGGGGCACCAGTTGGGTGGCTGGAATCCACATAACACCCCATAACTTTTGAGTTAGGCGGGACATCTGAACTTTTATCTTGTCTGATCGACTTGCAGCAATTAATGGATTAGAAGTATGGGGGCGTAATAACGATGTCTGAAATGAAAAAGGACCCAAAAACGGATGCGGATGCAGAAGCACACACGCAGGCGTCCCACGCCAGATATTCAAGGCAGGAATTATTCGGAAAAATCGGGCCGACAGGACAACAAAATATCCGCAGCAAGCATGTATTAATGGTAGGTGCTGGAGCACTGGGAACTGCGAACGCGGACATGCTGGTGCGAGCGGGCATCGGACGGTTGACGTTGGTAGACCGAGATTATGTAGACTGGAGCAACCTACAACGCCAGCAGCTCTACGACGAAGCAGATGCTCGTGAACAGATACCCAAGGCAGTGGCCGCCCAGAGGCGATTGCAGCAAATCAATTCGGACGTGGACATCCGTGCGCTAGTCCAAGATGTATCACTAGAGGAAATCGGCGACATTGCAGCAGGAGTGGACCTCATCGTAGATGCCACTGACAATTTCGATACACGTCTGCTTATTAACGATTACGCCGTCAAGCACCAAATCCCCTGGATTTATGGAGCGTGTGTAGGTAGTTACGGAACAACCTTTACGATCGTTCCAGGACAGACACCCTGTCTGCATTGCCTGCTCGGAACCGTACCGCTCGGCGGCGCAACCTGTGATACGGTCGGTGTGATCAGCCCGGCTGTACAGATGGTGGCAGCTTACCAAAGTGCCGAAGCATTGAAGCTGCTCACTGGGGACAATTCAGCCTTGCAGGGCAAGCTGATTTCCTTCGATCTATGGAATAATCAACATCAGGCGATCCAAATCAGCGCCATGAAAAAAACGGATTGCCCGACGTGTGGAGAGCATCCGGTGTATCCATTTCTACAATTGGAGCATCAGGCTAAAACGGCTGTACTGTGCGGACGTGATACGGTTCAGATCCGACCGGTCACGGGCGCTGTACGCAATCTGAACGAAGCGGCCCGTCTGCTATCCCGTCAGGGGGGCCAAGTGGAGCATAATCCATATCTAGTGTCCGTTGTCATTGGAGCGCATCGGTTGGTTCTTTTTCAGGATGGACGCGTTCTGATCCATGGCACCAAGGATATCGCCGAGGCGAGGTCTATTTATCACAAATATTTGGGTTAACCCAGTAGATTCAGACCTTAATGAGCTGCGCACTGTCACCTCATTACGGAATTTAGAGGACAGGGGAAGAACAAGTTGAAAAAGAAATTCGGGTACATATTCACATTCGTTGGATTGTTGGCATGGGTTCTGGCTGGATGCTCGTCTCAAGCTGCTGTACAGTCGACAGCGCCTGCAGCCAAAACAGAGTTGATCGTATCTGCCGCTGCGAGTCTTCAAGATAGTCTGAATACGCTCAAGGAACAGTATGAAAAGCAGCACCCAGATATCAAGCTTACCTTTAACTATGCGTCATCCGGTACTTTACAAAAACAAATTGAGCAGGGTGCACCCGCTGACGTATTTATTTCGGCAGGTATGAAGCAAATGAAGGCTTTAACCGATGCATCATTAGTGGAAAAAAATAGCGTACTGCTTCAAAATAAACTGGTTGTGGTTGTTCCGCAAGATAAAGCCAAGAGCACAGACAACAAGGGTATTACGCTCAATGATCTGACAAGTCCTTCTTACATGAAGCTTGCCGTTGGGGAACCTACTACTGTTCCGGCCGGACAGTATTCCAAAGAATCGCTGACAAAGGCCGGATTATGGGACAAGCTGGAACCGAAAATGGTATTCGCCAAAGACGTAAGACAGGTATTAAATTATGTTGAAACAGGCAATGCCGATGCTGGACTCGTTTATTTGACAGATGCCAAATCATCCGATAAAACGGTCGTAGCGCTAGAAGTACCTGAGGAATTGCACGCACCTATCCTGTATCCAGAAGGCATCGTAAAGGCAACCAAGCACAGCAAGGAAGCAGGCGAGTTTGTTGATTTTCTGCGTACAGATGAAGCCATGAGCGTATTTAGTAAAGATGGATTTTCAGCTCCAGCAGAAACAACCGGGAAATAGAATTCACAGATAAAGGAGGGGGTCCCGTTGGATTGGTCGGCTTTTCTTCCTCCGGTTATCGTATCTGTTAAAGTCGCTGTCGTTGCCAGTATCATTGTCTTTTTATTAGCAACTGTGGTAGCTCGGATGATGGCGAACTGCAAGCTGCGGAGAGGAATCAGTGTGATTGAGACCGTTCTACTTCTTCCACTTGTTTTGCCTCCCACTGTTGTCGGCTTTATATTGCTCATCTTGCTGGGAAGGAAAAGTTGGATTGGCGCTGCCTTTGAAAGCCTGTTCCAGCAGACGATTGTATTTACATGGGGAGCCGCAGTGGTGGCGGCGGTAGTTGTTGCTTTTCCACTGGCTTATCGGACGATCAAAGCAGGTTTTGAAGCTGTAGAACCCGAAGTAGAGCAGGCTGCACGTGCGCAAGGTGCCAACGAATGGCAAGTGTTTCGCCATATTACGATGCCCCTTGCCTACCGACCGCTTATTTCAGGGTACATTCTCGGATTTGCCCGAGGGTTAGGGGAATTTGGTGCTACACTGATGCTTGCGGGTAATATTCCTGAACAGACTCAAACCCTGCCTACGGCGATTTACACCGCGTCCGAGGTCGGAAATATGACACTCTCCTGGAGCTGGGTAGCCGTCATTATCCTATTCTCTTTTATCATGTTGATGCTATCGAATCGACTGGTGAAGGACTAGTCCGTTTGGATTTAATAATATACGCAGTCTGTCCGATCGGGCGGGCTGCGTTTTCTTTTCTATGACGTTCAATGGTAAGCATGTTCCAAGAATCACTTTCGCTTCATCTCTGTTTTATATGATAGGAATCGGTTATGATGGAAATAGTAACAAGGATTTTAGTAGATTTAGGAGAGCGGTGCGATATGAGAAAGGAAACGGGTTTTAACGAAATTATTCGAAAAGTACGTAAAGAGCTATTTGGAAAAGGCCCGGAACGCATACATACAACCTTTGTAGATAATATGGCCATCACAATGCTATACGGTAATTTAACTCCATCTGAAAAGTTTCTTGCGCAAGAGGATGCAGGAAGAGAGATGGTGCATGCAGCTCGAACCAAAATGGTACAAAAAATCTATCCTGTACAGTTCAATAAAGAACTGGAGGATTATATGGATTCCCGCTTACTGCATCTCTTTTCAGATATTAAAGTGGAAGAAGATATAGCCATCTCCGTTTTTGTATTTGAGGATAATATTGCTCTGAAATAAAAAGAGAAGGTGAAACCGACATTGGATTGTATATTGTTGGGGAGTTCAGCAGCACCTTTGATTAATAGATACTATGAAAAGCGAAGGAGCTACATAGTTTATGAAAAAAGATGATTTTGGAAATAGAATGAAGGAATATGAAAATACTTATAGATTAAGTTTACCCCGCCGTTTACCCGTAATTATCAGAATCGATGGTGCTCATTTTCATACCTTTACACGTGGGATGACGAAACCTTTTGATGAGAAGCTAATCTTTGCGTTATGGGAGACGTGCAAATATCTGGCCTATAATATTATGGGATGTAAACTGGTGTACCATCAGAGTGATGAAATCTCTCTGCTTCTTACGAATTACGACAAATTAACGACACAATCATGGTTTGAAAATAATCTTCAAAAGATGGTGTCTATATCTGCCTCTCTGGCTACTGCCAAATTTAATGAAGAAATCCAGAAAGTTTATCCGGATAAGCCTCTAGCTACTTTTGATGCAAGAGCATGGGTTTTGCCTCACGATGAGGTTGCAAACTACTTTCTATGGAGACAACAAGATGCTACTAAAAACAGCATTTCTATGGTAGCTCAAGCTCATTTCAGGCATTCAGACCTACAAGGATTGAACGGAAATCAGCTTCAAGACAAGCTTTTTGTGGAAAAAGGACTGAACTGGAATGACCTTCCGGTCTGGCAAAAGCGGGGAATCTGTATTACCAAACAACAGTATAACAAAGGAGAAGCCGTCAGAAGCAAGTGGGATGTTGATCATGACACGCCAATCTTTTCACAAAATAGAGATTATATTAACCAATATGTATACCTGGACAAGGATGTGTGAGGTTTGGAGTGTGTCATTTTTATAGGAATTCAGGCTTCGGGCAAATCGACTTTTTATAAAGAACGATTCTTCAAAACACATATGCGAATAAATCTTGATATGCTTAAAACACGGAATAGGGAAAATATGTACCTTCAGACCTCCATCGAAACGATGCAGCGTTTTGTAGTGGACAATACCAATCCAACAGTTGAAGAACGAAAGAAATATATAGATGCTTGTAAAAATAAGGGATTCAGAATCATTGGCTACTATTTTGAACCTGATTATGCAGAATCTATTAAGCGTAATGAGCAGCGCACAGGCAAAGAGTATATTCCTGAGATTGGTATTAAAAGTGTAATGAGTAAACTAGAGGTCCCAAGTTACGAAGAAGGATTTGATGAAATTTACAGCGTGATTTCGAGTGAAGGGACGTTTCGGATCGAAAAGCAACCATAGAACCGTACAATTTAGGAGGAGCATCCATGAACATACCAGAGAGATTTATCAAACGTTTTCCAGCATACGAGGACGTATTTGCCAGCGATCTTGAACATTACCGCAAGCACTTTCTGCCAATCTGCTCGATTAATCTCCAGTTATTATTTCCAGAGCAGGACGAGTGGCTTCATTTTGTTTCCGTAAAAGAAATCCACGAAGGCTGTGTGGGTGAAAATACTCAGCAATTTCATACCTTATATACCAAGGAAGATATGCTGGGATTCGATGTAATTGACGGCAAATACAAATTTGAAGCAGACTGGAATTATTTTAGTCTTCATCAGAAAGCGCAGTTGGAGGCTACCTATGAAGCGCTGAAATCTACCGGAGATAAAGCGTACCTACGTATGAAGAGAGAAGTCATGGCACTGGACGGACTGGAACAGGTGTACATAGCTAATGAACAAGACTACGAAGCTCGCAAAGCATTTTTCCTGGAAAACCATAAAATTTATCCATATTCCTCCTTTGGAGAGGCCAAAAAGTCTGTGGAAGAGCTCACTCACGATTTTGAGGAAAAACAATCCAGTGGTTGGGGGCTAAGCTTTCCCGAAGTCAACGGTATTCTGGATGACATCGCATTTCAGTCTGATGAGGCCCAAAGCTACATCAAGGAATATGACGAATCCTTGGAAGAAATGCTCCAGTTCGAGCAAACCAATCTGCTTCATGTGCCTAAACGTGCCAATGGTGAGACATTTACCTATATCGGTTCTTTCACCGGATATTATTTTCAAGCGTTTGGAGCCGATAAGGTATACTTATTTTATGATAGAGAAATAAGGAAAGCGGTAATTTGCTTCGAGTATTCCTAGGATATAGAAAAAGCTCCCGAGATGGGAGCTTTAAAATTTATTTCTTATTGATCTTCACATCGTGCTCTTTAGCCAGTGTGTTAACCTGTTCACCAAAATCTCTGAAGAGCTTTTTACCCTCGCTAAGCTTGGTGTTACTTTCATTAATTAAGTTTAGATCTCCTTTTTCCAACGCATCGATCATCGTAATGAGTGCTTCTTTTTGAGTGCTAACCGCCTTGATGTAGGTTTCGTGGACGGCCCGTACCTCAGGAGTTTCCGTCTTTACTGCTTCAACTTTATCGAGGTATTTGGTGTATTCTGGGATAATATCATCTCGTAACGTATTATATAGTGTTTCATCATCTGTGAAGTTATCCCCGGTCACAGATTCATATTTTTCAGTTACTGCTTTTTCATCTTGTGTTAACGGAAGCATTCCATCATTCACATAGGTAATTAAATCTTTTTTTACCGGATCGGTAGAGCAAGCTGCCAAAATTGAAAAGCAACACAATACTAAAATAAATATACTAAGTTTTTTCATCTGTATTCCCCTTTTTCTATGTATGTTTATGGGTAATTAGATATATTACTTAGTCTAAAAGAACTACCCATATCAGTTTATTATATCGTATGAATAAGAGAATGGTAGGATTTTTATGGTAAAAAGGTGTCTAAAGTAAGTCTATTATCCTAGTATTATCATTTAATCTATGGATTCTAGAGCTTTCTATTTTAGGAAATGACGACTAAAAATATTTACTACAATATATTCCATTAGAACCAAGAATGTTTTATGATAGAGACAACAGCCTAGAAGATACCCTGATTCTCCAGGGAATAGCGGGAATTCCTTAAACCATTTGAGAGGGGATTTCAGTATGAAGAGGTTCAGAAAGGCTATTTCAGTTATGCTAAGCTTGATGCTCCTGTTTGCTTTTGGGATGACTGCAAACGCGAGTCAAGGCACAGAGATGAACAAGGAAAAACAAGCTGTTGAAGCTGATTCCAATTTTCAGCTAACAACGAACAATGAAGATGTTATTGAGCGTTTAACCCAGGTGGACAAGCCTGAAGGTATTACATCCTCCGTTTATAACATGCAGGAAAATATCAATTTTAAAGCACCAGAGACATTCTCTTTGAAAAGGGAGACCCTTCCTTCCCTGAAAGCTAGTCCAACGGCAGCCACAGCTTCTTCTGCTACGTATTCAGGTACAATTACGGAAGAGGGAGGCACACAGTTTTTATATCCGATTTATGTGAAGCCAGGTGAATTGTTGCAGGCACAATTGGATGGTCCATTTTCAGAACAGCTTGACTATGACTTATATTTATACGAATTTGATATGACGACAGGGGATATTAACCCCAATGCTATTGATGCCTCCACTTATGGAACCTATTTTAACAAGTATGAACATGGGTCTGCATCACTTCCTGAAAACGTAGTAAGCCGCAATGCTACCGGATCTGAGAAAGCTTACGCAATTGCAGTCCATTCCAAAAAGGGATCAAGCATAAATGACCCTTTCTATTTAACTGTGGATATAAGCTCTCAATATGATGCCTATGAACCGGATGAGAGTGCTTTTCATGCCTATAACTTTACATTTAGTACAGGGGGCTCTACCCTGAATTCACGCTCCATTCATTCAGGAATTGACAACGATTGGTATCAAATCACAATTCCTGCGAATCGCAATTATGATGGTTTGAATGTCAAACTGGACAGCACTTCGGAAAGCTACGGTTACAAAGCGGAAGTTTATGGGGCTCTTAGTGGCAACCAAATGGTGCTTCTGCCGCAAACCAATCATAATGTCACTTTGAATACGGGAACCTACTATGTGCGAGTATACACCACAAACCAGTATTCACCCGACCATTTATATGCACTCACACTTAAACCAGTACTTCGGGCTGGAAAAATTGTAATTAACGGTTATGACTCTAAAAACGGTCCGAATGACTATCCATCCTACTCTTACGGTCGCCATTATCGGGTTAATGGAAACACCAGCCTGACTGTAAAGGGTGTTGTTACTACAACGGATAATTATCCAGTAGCAAATGCACCAGTTAATGTGACATGGTTGAACCAGAACTGGACTGAAAGCAGCGGGAATCGAACTCGTACAGGTACTGGTTATACGGATCAAAATGGAGCCTTTAGTGTGACCCTTTCCCTGCCGCATTCTACGGGAAGTATTGCAGAATACTTGTCTGGTCCCATAAGCTTTACACATTACTATGATCTTTCAGGTGTAGCTGCCCAGGTGTCAGGTACTTCACTTACAGCTACAGATATTGTATATCACTTTGCTTATAGCATTTATGGTGGTTGATGTACTGTCTATAAAGCAATGACAACGTCAGATTGTTTATTTTAACAATTTATATTCAGAGTCAGGATCTTACTTCAAAAATTGTTCATTTTTAGGACAAAGCATATATTCATTCCATATATGCTTTGTCCGATATATATAGCAACAGGGTTACATTACATCGTACATACGCCTTAGATTGCCTGTTACAAACATGACAGGAGGAAGTAGAATGAATTTTGAACCTCTTAAAGCACAACAAGCGGTTCTTAGCTCTGGTAGCTTACGGATCAATCCGACAAGCAAGCAAGTTCCGTCCCCCCAGCTACATGAAGAAAAAGTGTCCAGGTTCGTCGTTCAGGACACCGTGGAGATTAGTGAAGCTGGCAGAAAGCTGGCTGAGGGGGATATCGTGTCACATGCTGCCAAGTATTTTGGCACAACTCAGATCAACGATGCATTAAACCGGGTTTTGGAGGGCCAACCGGAAGAAGTATCCGATGCTGTGTACAATATGATTCAATCCAATTTTATCGTCGATGGAACGGTAACGGATGAGAAGCAGCGCGCGGTATTGCTGGAGATGGGAGTTTCCCAGTCCAAGTATATTGCGGATCATTACATGGAAGGCGATAAAGCTAAGGAATTTATGCAAACCATGAACCAGATAGCTGGTATTGCCTTGACACGAACCATTGATTCAGAGACCGGAGATATTAGCTACACGACTCCTACAGATCGTCCGATAGGTGCCCCTGAGGACTACGTCAAGCTGTCGGAAGTGATGAAACAGGTCGATCCTCAAAAATATACTGCGTTCATGAATGACATTAAGGGTGGAGGAAATGGATTAAGCCAGCTGTTGAGTTTTGCACAAAAGGTTCCTAAAAACCCCGATTGGATTAATAAATACAAGGAACGTACAGAACAGACTGAAGAGCTGTTAAATAAACCACAGTTAACGAATAGGTTTGACAAAGCGGATACATCCTCAGCTTCCGCGTTTATGAATAGTATGCAAAATCTTCTTAAGGAATCTTCTGCTCCTGAGGATTCTTACATGCAGAATATGCGGGGATTTTTTCGGAACTTGGGTGTTCAGGCCAATTAAAGTTTCAAAAGGGTCTCTGGGATGAGTGTTTCGAAAATTTATTACAGTTCATTTTGCTGTTCTGTTTACATCCTGTTTGAAACGAAGTATAATAGCTTCAAAACATACTCGTGAACTTGAGGAAGCACCTCGAACCTAGGCATTATTGCCTTCGTTTGAGGTGCTTTTTCTATTTTAGCGAGTACGTAGAACTCTTTGAAAATAAAATAAAGTAAGGAGAAGTGTATGTATCGAAAAAATAAACGAAAGGTTAGGAAGCACAATAAATGGGTGTATGGAGTACTGGCTTTACTCCTCTTATTAATGACCATTCCCATATTTCCGGAAAGGGTATCGGCTGCTACCCAAGAAATCATCGGAGGTCCTTTTTGCCAAAATAATTTGCCAGGTGGGGGCGATAGTTGGGGCTCTTGGTCAGGAAGTGGAGTAGGAGCAACGGAAGTATACACTGGCATGGGGTCGGCAAGGTATACGTGTGATGGAACTAAACAGCCGACAAATCGTTTTGTTGATATTGGAAGATCTATTAAGACTTCGGATTACAGGATTTTTGTTTACATTGAGGGGTCTTATCATACAGATATATATACATCTAATGCCGCCGCAGGCGACAGCTGGAGACCCAACGGAACGAATTTATATACATGGACTAATGTAACGAAATTCTATGCCAATAGCTATTACCAGGGAAAATGGATAGATATCACCGACTCTATTACATTAAGGGATGTACGATATTTCAGAGCGATGGGAACTAGTCAACAGACAAGTGATGAAATATCCAAGTTTGGAATTCGTATTATTCCCAAATCAGACTTGATGCCTAAACCACCCCAGATTCATGCTGGTGCAGAGGGACAGGCTGTTACAGGGTGGACCAAAGAGCCTGTAACCGTGTGGATTGATGGGGATGTGGCTCCTGAAGGATTAAAGTACTATGAATATAGCCTGAATGGAGGAGCATTTCAGCAATATATTGGTCCCTTCACTGTCAATGATCATGGTGTAAATACAATTTATGCCCGAACAGTGGACGTCAATAACCAGTATAGTGGTCTTTCTTCCGCCAATGTCCGAATAGACAGGATGCCACCAACTCCTCCCATTATAGATGCAACAGGAAACAGTAATGAATATACCATTTCATTACAACCGGGCGCAGACGATTATTCTGGACTAGCCCATACTCAATTTCGATTGTCCGGTGTTGTGAATCAGGCTTGGCAGGATTATGGTGGAGTGTTTCATGTGAACCAAGATGGCAAAAGCACGATTTATGCTCGTTCCATTGATAATGTCGGTAATGTGAGCCTGGAGGTAAGCAAAGAAGTCACCGTTGATAAAAAGGGGCCAACGGCTCCTGTTATACGGGCTAGCGAAACGGGTCCAACGAACCGTGATGTGGACATTGCCATTGAGTCGGGAAGTGACTCTACAAATGGAATTAAGAAGACACAGTATCGTTTGAGTCCAACTGGGGATTGGCTGACATATAACGGCATTTTTACATTAAATGCAGAAGGGAGTTACGAACTATCAGCGCGGACGATCAATAATCTTGATGTGTCTAGTCCCATTGTGACTCAATCGGTCATGATTGATCGTACCCAACCCACCCCTCCGAAAGTTATGTTTTCTGAGGTAACGAATCCTAACCGATATATCAATAAACCAGTACAGTTTACACTCTCGGGTGCAACGGATACTACAGCAGTGCATTATGAATATCAATTGGGTTCTGGCACTTATGTGCCTGGTTCATCGGGAATATTAAATAGTTCGGGAATTGTAAAAGTGACTGCTCAAGCTGTAGATGCAGCTGGAAATCGAAGCGTTCCGGTGAACGCAATGTCTTATATCGATTTGGAGCCGCCGAGCATTCAACTGACACCCAATATGCGTGAATGGAAAGATACTAATATTCATGTGAACATACAATATACTGACCAGCACTCGGAGATTGATCCATCGACAAGGCAGTATAAAATCACGAACAGCTCCGATTCACCCGAAAACTGGGAGGCTGCAGCCGATCCTATAGTCCAGCTGGATCTCTCAAATGAAGGCGAATGGTATGTCCATGCGAAGGTGAAAGACCAGGCAGGAAACATGTATGAAACGGTCAGCAGTGCACTTCGCCTTCAAAAGCAACCGAAGCCGGTTGAGCTTTCGGTAACATCTGTACGCAACACAGAGGTTGATTTGCAATGGACTCTCCCCTCCGGTCTTGATGATGGTTATGTCTATACAGTCCGAAATCTAACAACAAATGAGGTTTGGGATGTTAACCATCCGACAAATTCTTTTACAGATACAGGGCTATTGGGAGGACATGAATATGAGTATGAACTGCGTTGCAGTAATCATGTAGGAGGCAATGCATATTCTAATCGAGTCCGTGTATTAACGTTACCTGATGCCCCTGAGCATGTTCTGTTGCGACCGGTCTCTCGTCATTCAGCAGAAATCATGGCCGACTTTACGCCAGTTTTTTCAGCTAATAAATATATTATTACAGCAGCGGACGCAAGCACGGGAGAAATCATATTTAAGGATACGGTTACACAAGATGTGTATAATCCGATTAAGGGGATGGAGCCTGGTAAGTATTATGAAGTTTCTGTATCCGCTATAAACGCCATGGGAGAGGGGGCAGCAAAGCATGTATCTTTTTTAAGTCTACCAGACAGCCCAAGCGGATTCCGGAATGTAACTGTAAGAGAAGATGGAATCGACTTGAAGTGGAATTCTGTAATCACTGCCACCTACTATGCTCTAGAGCGAGATAAGGTCTCGGTTTATAACGATGTGTATACAGAATTCACCGATACTGAGCTTCAGGCGGGAACGGAGTATAACTATCGTATATCTGCTGAAAATGAAACAGGATTTGGAGACTATGCTCATCTCGGCGTTATGACATTACCAGAACGGGTAACTACACTTTCAAGTGTAACGAAGGATGTATATTCTGTTGGTGTAGCGTGGCAAGATGTGCAGGGGGCTGAAGGGTACATTTTGAATGTTAACGATGAACCAAAGGTGCAAATTCCGCGTGGTATCCATTCTTATACTTTTGAAGGTTTGCCAGCAGGTAGATCTGCCAATATAAAAATTCGGGCTTACAATCGAAGTGGTACAGGTTTGGATGCTTCTATCAATGCATTAACGCTACCTAATTCGGCCTTACAACTTGCAGCTGTAGATGTTCGCGAGCACGATGCCACATTGATATGGGCTCCGGTTGACGGGGTAACTCAATATAAGGTAACAATCAACGGTCAAAATTATTATAGTACGGAACCACGGGTAGTTGTATCTGGTTTAACAGGTGGGAAAAACTACACTTTTCAAGTGAGTAGTGGGAACAGCAGTGGTTACAGCCCGCCAGCGTTGGGTGAACTGCTGACACTCCCGCCTCAAGTACAAAATGTAAAAGTTACGGAACTTGGGAATGGACAGATTTCGCTGACATGGAATGAAATCAAGAGTGCTTCCCAATATGCAGTAATCCGCAAAGATACAGGGGAAGTTTTTGACACTAGAGAAGCTTGCATCATACTTTCAGATATCCAGCCTGGTATAATTTACTCGTTTGGTATACAGGCGATGAATACTACGGGAGAAGGCGACGTTGCTCCCTTTACGTATCGTACATTGCCAGGTCAAATACCAAATCATAGGTTGGTTGTGAAAAGCGTAACGGATACCGATTTGCTTATTACATGGCCAGAAGCTCCGGGTGCGGATGCTTACAATGTCTACAAAAACGAGATGCTTATCGGCCATACGACTACTCAAGAGTTTAAAGTAGACGGATTAGATAGTTCTACATTGTATCGTATTACTGTTAAGCCAGTGAACACAAGCGGTGAAGGTAAGCAATCAGAAGGTCAGGTTGAGACGTTACCGTCTTCAGCATTTGCGTTTTCGAAGACAGAAACAACCAATAGTGAATTTATCATCCATTGGGAGTCAGAGCATGAAAATGATATTTTTGTTCTCGCTAGTGAAGGAGTAGTCCTATATCGTGGTAAGGATCGAGCTTTTATCTGGAGACAGCTGAAAGAAAAGCAATTGTATACCGTTCAACTTTGGGCAGAAAATAGTCAAGGAAAACGCACAGAGGCAAAAGAAGCGAGTGGTAAAACTACAGGGAATGCTGTGGACACAGGTGTTGGAGCAGGAGGCGCGGGGGGTGTAAAACCGATTCAGACTGTTGTAGAGGAGCCGATAGAAACAAAAACAGAGTTCTTTCAAGGCTCAACAATCGAGACAAAGCCAAATCATTTTAGCGACATTGATCGGGTATTTAATAGAGAGAAGATAAATACGCTTGCTAATTTGGGTATAGTTAAAGGAACATCCAGCACACTTTTTGAACCGAATAGACCCGTAACACGTATGGAATTTACTTCGATGCTTGTTCGTTCTCTTAAATTACCGCTCGAAACAGATGTGACTCTAGACTTCGAGGATATTGATCTATCTGCATGGTATGTTGATCTGCTCAAAACAGCAATTAAGGATCAAGTTGCTCGAGGTTTTAGTAGCAAAGCCTTCGGTCCAGATCGGGTCATAAATCGGGAGCAGGCCGCTAAAATGGTGAATAACATTATCAAGGCTACACCACAGCAAGAAAGCAGTGTATACTCAGATTCCTCTCAAATTGTAGAGTGGGCCAGAAAGGATGTACTTGGTCTAACTGAGATTAATTTAGTACAAGGATATCCAGACGGCAGCTTTCGTGCCAAACAGGAAGTTACGCGTGCGGAAGCGGCTGAGATGATTTATAATATGCTTCAAATGAAGTAGCCAAAATAAGGGAGGGGGGCTGTGAGTAACGGTAATAATTGAGACTGATATGGTTGATAACTGAGACATTTTTGGGTATATGTTTGAGACATTTTTAAACCAATAGAAACAAAACCCCTTGTTTCTATTGGTTTTTTTGTGTTTCTATTTACTATATATATTCTATATATGCTAACATATGGTACAAGGTCAGAAATATAATAGGCATTCCATCTGTACAGTATGTTGGATGGAATACGGGATTGATACCTCAGATAACATGTGGAAATCAATTAATGACTGGGTTGGTATGATTGAGAGAACACGGGAGATTCTAAAGAATACACAATCGGTGAGTGAAATAGCACGTCGACTAGAAAGGTCCAATAATACTGTGTACAAGATCATGGGATATTTAAATAAAAATAAGCTTTTGTCAAGGGAGTTATCTAAAAAATTCGGTCCAACCAGAACATGTAGTAGTGATTTGGTACAGATTTTTAGAGGGCTTTTAAATTGGAAGGGTAAACTCGGATTACTTCAGAACTCAAGAGCGATTTTAGGTTGGAATATTAACGTTCTACTATTATTTATTTGATCCTGCTGTGCAACGGTATTTTATATTTAATGCCCTATTTGATAAAGAACATTATCAAAGGAAAACAATAGAACGTCAGAATTATAACAGTGCTGAACTTGTAGATCAATTGGAGAAAGCTCTTCAAACATTTGTGTATGAAAATCTTAAAATATCTCATAAGGCAATTGCTCGATATCTAAAAATTCCATTTTCTGCCTTGGGAGCACGGACTGGGTAATAGAATCTCTAAAGCAATTAGAAAGCAAAACCACAACAAGAAAAAGTTAAAGGAAAAATACCTTTGGTCACTTGCAAATGAGTACATCAAAACACACGATCATGAACAAATTACATTAAGGGATGTAGTCACATTTTTAGGGATGTCTTATAGCAATATAATCACGAATTATAACGAATTAAACAATAAAATAACTTCAAAAATAGAAGAAACTAAAGAGAAACTAAGACAGGAAAGAATCAATAAATATAAGGCTGATGTAGACTTCGTGATTTCCGATTTGCTCCAAAAAGCCGGCCGGATAACAGTTTGTACAGTATTAGAATACACGGGGGTATCTTACCATACTTTATATAAATCTATGCACGAAGTATTACTGTATATCCGTAAGGAGAAAGATAGACTAAATTTTAATAAAATCCCCAAGTGCTGTACAAATCTCTTCAACTCGCATAGCAGCCATAGGCAGAAAAAAAGGGTTGTCCCATAAGTCATAAAAATGACTAGGGACGTCCTATTCTCCAATTGTAAAACAATAAGAAACCGTTCCTGGGTAAAATGGAGGTACCACCCGACCATTTGAAAGGATATGGTTTCTTTGTACATTCAATATACCATTATGAGATAAAAAGAGGAGTTACGCAGGACTATCCCTCATCCATGTTATGTGGCTTTGTGGCCAGCCCCTCAATTAATGTCTATTAGCTCTTAAACCTTCAATAAATATGCGGTGTAATCCATCAAGAACTCGTTGGCTTGTAAAGCCTTCATCTTGGAGATGGTAATCGATATTGTGAAGCACGGCCAGCAGGGCTTCAATAGTATATGAAATGTCCACCCCGGATACGTCTCCCTGTTCAACGGCCTCATTTAGCAGATTTCTGCTTATATTGCGCATCCATTGACATAACGGAGATTGTAACGGACGATGCCCGGTTGAGGCCCGGCTGACCTCACAGAGCCAAGGAACTTTCGCCTCTAAAAAAGAGACATATCTTACGATTACATGGTAAAGCCGGTCCAAGGCAGCGGTTTCTGGGGATTGATCAAGAAATGCTTGAACTTCATCAAACAAAGGTTGGTATTCTTCATACGCGATCTCCTGACATATGTCGCCCTTATCCGAGTAGCGGCGGTATAGGCTTGCTTGTCCTACTCCAGCAGTCTTCGCAATCTGATGCATATTGACATTGTAAACACCGTTTTTGATGAAAAGTTCTCTAGCCGCCGCCAAAATTCGTCTTCGGTTTAACTCCTCTCTGGGAATTTTCAGAGAGACAGATTGCGATTCTGAATTTACCATAAATATCTCCCCTCATCATTAATTTAACTGTTATTTAACACGAAAAACGGACAATATGTCCGTTTTTCGTGTATAGGACATGTTGTCCGTCTTCATAATTATAATACATTTCGTGAAAAATTAAAAATACATTCATTTGGGTGACCGATGAGCTTTTTTTAATTTCTTGGTATAGTGCTTTTTGTAAATTGGAGGCAAATGCGGTTCAATGCCCGATAGGTCCAGTTCCTTTAAACTTGCGATCGTATGAATAAACTGCTCGTATGCTTTTTTCTTGTCGCTCGTCGTATCTGTTCCGGTTACGGTTGATGCTTTCCTGCTAACTTCAGAGTTAAGTTGCTTTTGATCCATAGATTACCCTCCATCAAATATAGTCAGGCTTACAAATCCGGATGTCTCTTGTGCCAGTCTGTATTCATTTCATAAGTATTGCCGATACCTAGTACTGTCGCTTCTTCGAAGGGGCGGCCAATCAATTGCATATTAATCGGCAGACCGGAAGGTGAGAAGCCGCAAGGCATGCTCAGGCTAGGCAAGCCAGTCAAATTGGTCGGAAGCGTAAATGAGTTCAATCTGAATACACTAGCATCATCATCTGCACGCGGCGCAGTGATCGGTGTTGCCGGCGTCAACAAGATGTCGATTCCGGACAATGCATTCAAAAAATCATTGACAATTAGTTGCCGGGCCCGCTGAGACTGAAGGTAAATGGAAGCCGGAATATCTCTACTGCTTTCAAGAAACATTCGGACGTCCGGTCCATACTGTTCCAATTCTGTCTCAAGCCACTTCTCGTGGTACGAGTACATTTCCGTCATCATAATGGCCATCGTCGCACTTCTAACATGTTTGATCAGGGGCAGGCTAACTTCGATGATTTCTGCTCCCAGTTCTCGGAATTTATTGATAGCGGCCTTCATCGCAGCTTCCACTTCCGGCATCAAATCCTCATAATAGTAGCTTGTCGGCAATCCGATACGCACACCTCTGAGACCATTCGGATACATCTTGATACCTGGCGCAGGCAGATCGACAGTCGATTCATCCTTTGGATCGAAGCCAGACATCACATCCAAGCACAGGGACGCATCCATGACACAGCGGGTCAACGGACCCGAGTGGTCCAATGACCAGGCCATTGGAATGATACCATAACGACTGACCCGACCGTACGTCGGCTTCATCCCTACGACACCGCACAAAGCAGCGGGTATGCGGATCGAACCTCCGGTATCCGAGCCTGTTCCCAGATAAGTAAGTCCAGCCGCTAAAGCAGAAGCCGAACCGCCGCTTGAACCTCCCGCTACAAGTTCAGTGTTCCACGGATTGAGGCAAGGACCAAAGTGCGGGCTAGTTGTTGTCAATCCCGCAGCGAACTCGTGAGTCTGTACTTTGCCTAGCAGAACTGTTCCAGCCTCATGTAGCTTAGCTGCAACCGTCGAATCGTAATCGGGGACGAAGCTGCTCAATATTTTTGAACCGGCAGTTGTTCGGATCCCTTTAGTGTAATATAGATCCTTATGAACGATGGGAATCCCGTGAAGGGGCCCTTTGTACCGACCATGCATAATATCGCGTTCCGATTGCTTCGCTTGTTCAATCGCCAGTTCGGACGTTTGGGTAACGAAAACGTTCAGTTTCGGATTCAAACGTTCGATGCGGTGAAGCGCATGTTCTGTAATCTCTACGGGGGATATTTTCCTTGTTCGGATCCCCTCGGCCAGCTCATGAATAGCAGCAAAGGACAGTTGGAAATTTAATTTACTCATCTATTCATCCTCCATATCTTTCGGACATGTCGTAAGTCTACCAAACTAATTACCATAGCTTCCGCTAGGATTTGCTTTTCTTGCGAATAAGTATGTCAGGATTGCCAACAGGGAAATGGTAAAATAAACAACAAAAAAAGGCATCTTTAGATCAATCAGTCGGCCGACCAGCGCAGGGCCGAATGCTCCGCCTAGGAGATAGGCCAGTGTGAAAATACCCATCCCCACACCCAGCTCAGCCGAACGGAGTGTCGTCGAAACTAAATTGCTGCTAGAGGTGAGGACACCGTTGAATCCAATCATAAGGATAATGATCAATAAAGCGTCGATCCATGGCGGCAAATGTACAGATACCCCCAGTAGTATAAATCCGCTGATGACGAGACTTTGCGATATGACAAGCACGCGGGAGCTTCCGAAACGATCTGTCCAACCTCTGATCCGGGATCCGAGCAAGGCTGCACAGGCGGCACCGGGAAGCATCAGCAGACCGATTTTACTAGTTGGTAAATGAAAGGAATTCTTCATCATGACAGGAAGAGTAAAGGTTAACCCCGTGTTGCATACGAAGGTAAGGAATCCAATCCCTAGAATTCGTCGGTAAGGAGCATTTTTCATGAAAGATGCATCGATAAATGGATGTTCTTTTTTCTGAATATGAGTACCGAACCATAGAAGAACTGCTGCTCCTGCAATGAGCATAAACCAATAGTTCGTAACCCCTAGCAACACCAACGCCAGTCCCGCGGAGAACAAAACAGCTCCGAGAAAATCGAATGAACCGCGGTCGTGTTTCTTGTCAGGAACATACTTGAATATCAAAGGGATAACAAATAGGCTCAGACTGGACACGATGAACAAAGCACGCCAGCCAAAGTATTGCTCCACGAAACCGCCGAACACAGGCCCGAAGCCGGAAGCAAAGGCAATTGTGGCGGATAAGGTTCCCAGCACCCGTCCCTTGACTGTAGGCTTAAAATACAGGGTTACTGCCGCATAAGACAGGGGAGAGATGGATGAGGCCCCTGCTGCCTGCAGCAGTCTTCCAATGATGACTTGCAAGTATGAAGCTGCAAAAAAGCCGATCATAGAGCCGAAAGCTAAAAGGATTAAACCAATGACATACAGCTGGCGAAAGGAAAAGGACTCCGTTAACTTGCCGTAAGTACCGGCGCCGATAGCCATCAAAATGCTGTAACCGACCATAACCCAGCTCACCTGCGAGGAGGTCAGGGCAAAGTCAGCGGAAATCGAAGGTATAGACAAATTAAACATGGTCATATTGATGTTTCCGAAAATAATGAGCAAGCAAAGTGTCCCCATTAATTTCCGCTCATTGCCGGATAAAGCCATTGATTGAGTATCCATAGCCTGTCCCTCCATTACAGGAAGTCAGGAAAGGTGCGGCATTTTTGCGCCTGATCTCTATCGTGTCCCAAGAAAACATAGGACGGCCTAACATCCTGAATTAACTCCTGCATGCGAGTAATCGATTTGGCAGCCATCTCTTGATCGAATGTCAAGAACGGTACGCTATTCTCAAAGTTCTCCCTAGTATAAGCAACATCAAATGTCAGTAGCACTGGGCCCGACTTTTCCGTTGTGACAAGGACTGATTGATGGCCAGGGGAATGACCCGGAGTGAATAAAATTTGAACCCCCGGAATTAATTCATGGTCACCCTCAATGATTTGATATTGTAAATCGGGCAGCCTGCACTCTAATGGAGAGTAATCCTCATTGTTTATGGCCGCATCATACTCTGCCCTTTGAATAAGGATCGGCGTATTGCGGAAATGCCCGTTTCCCCCAGAATGATCCAAGTGTAAATGGGAGCTAATGACCATTTGAATATCGTCAGGTCGATAACCGACACGCTTTAACACATTTACGATCGAGTCGCCGTCAGACATGCTGGGGACGACGCGCCCTTCACGTCTAGTCCCCTTGTAGTAATCGGGATTGTTGATAAAAGCGTCGGGCATTCCCGTATCGATGAGTATCGGCCCGCTGGTCGTTTCCAATAGAAAAGACCACACAGGCATTCCGACTAATTTCCCGGGGGCAAGGGTTCGATTAACTGCCGATTGATCTAGGAAACATTCACCTACGGGTAAAAAATACAACTTTTTGATATACATCCCAGTTTCACCCTTCAGATTATAGATTCGGACAGTTTGTCCGTTTTGTTTTCATTATATCGGACAAATTGTCCGATGTCAATTTGTCATCGGCGGTTGGGCTTCGGCAAAAGCCTTACACCTGCAACAAGTAAAGATTGATTGAACAACTGCTACGGGCTGTGGAGTCGATCAGTTGGACTTAATTAATAAGGAAAGAATGAGTTTTATGAAACTAAGCCTAAGTCGAAAAGCTAATCTTGAAGGTATGCTGATAGGAGATCAAGTTACAATTGGAGGGCCGGCGGTAGAGGAGAACATCCGGTTTGAAGTATTGAGAAATGAATCGGGATTTGAAATTAAGGTTTTTGATCGATTGGAGAAGTGGCTAGCCTGCAGCCGGGTGCAGGTCGATATGTATGCCAATAATTGAGGACTTGAAAAGGGGATTTTTTATATGTATACCAATACCCGGAAAGATTCTTTCGAAACCTGAGACACAGATATGATATCTTTTTGAATGCCGAAAAGAAGCCTGACTGTCTCGTAATGCTCAAGTACCTGGTGGACGAGCTCATGGACAATAAGATAGATATTCATCTATATCATTTTGGTATGTATCTGCTCTACCCTTACGCATCCCGGAAGCAAGAAGAAGATGCAGAGGCAGTTGGCAAAAAGCGATCCGAGTTTATTAGTCATCTGCCACGATTTGAATTGAAAAGCAACGATGAATTTGTATCTGAAATGTGGTCCGATTTAATCTTACGACGGTACCCCGAAGTAGGAGAGGAAATTGTGACAGTGCCCTCTTTTAGTCAGCTTAGAATACTATTTACAGCGGATAACTTCGGAATCACACCGGAACATATTATTAGGATGCGGATTGGATAGAACCGATCCCTGGGCTGGAACTGAAAGTCAGGAAGTGGGTTGGGGAGAAGGACCCGATGACTCCGCAGCCGAAAAAAAATGGAATGATTGAAGATCTGATTACACTTGGACACAAAGGCAGCAGCAATGGCCTGCGGCATTTTGTTGCCGGTAAGCCGATCCAAGCGGGTAGCTACATGGAGGTTAAATTTGGGGGCGGCTGGATACCAGGGAGATACGAGTGGTCATTTGAGAAAGTAGCCCGATTAGAATTCACTCCTCTCGGCACGAATGGATTTCGATCCATGAGGGGCATCTAGTCCGGGTAAAAGCTTGAATGTTGTCATGCTGTACACGTTACTGACTTACAGGATCTTGGGGAGTCAGCGGTTACTGTGATCAAATGGTGGAAAATCCACGGCATGGAGACAACTGCAGAGATTTAAGGATTGGTGGGATGAAATGTTTAAGAGATTCAAATTTTGCTTCAGGCTTTATCAAGGGCGTTCGCTTGAAACTGTTTGCATAAGTTTTATATTTAGTTTTCTCGTTGGATTATTCTTGTATTTAGGTCATGCACCAGGTTTCATGGTTGTCAATCGACATTATGGCATTCTTCTTGGATTGCTTAGCTTTAACACGAATAGTCCGGTGGCTACGAGTTCCTGGTAAAGGGACGAATATTTACGGCTATTTTCGGTGGGATAATACGATAGAAATTCATATCGGAAAGGTTAAATCACCAATGGAGTTTCAGCGTCGGATTAGAAACACAATCAAATATGCTCGTGAAAAAGGATATCTTATTGAATACACTTCCGGCATATTGACGCAGGTATGAGTTACGGTAATACATGAGACGAATTTGGCTATACTTTTTTTGGTATATGTCTGAGACTTTTTTAGCCGGGCAGATCGCCTACAGTTTACTCAAACGGATGTTGTGTCGCTGTTGCGGTTCAGGTAGAACCAGTAGCTAAAAGGAATCTACTGGTTCTCATTTCTCTTCACAGTTATAGAATGACGAGTGATCATATTAGGGTGTGATTATGTTATTGTTGGAGGATAAGTCTCAGTTATAAAGCAAGAAAGTATCACTTATAACTAGAAATTTTAGGAATGTAAGAATAACTTTTGTCTCAAGTATAGCCTTTACTCATAGGGGCGTTGTCCAGCCCCCTTTTTTGTATTTTGTACTGGCTTATTCCGCAATAGCGGGATTTATATTGGACGCTCTGTAGGCAGGAACGCCATTGATTAGCGCGGTTCTTAGTTGAATGTATCGGATACCATAATAGGTGGTTGTATTATTCAATCCAGAGGAAAGTACAGCTATTTTATAATATGAAAAAGGAATTTCATTACTAAACTGATAGGTTATTTTTGCAGTGCTTGGTACAGCCTCGACTTGTCCTAACCTATACCAGTTTTCTCCGTCACTCGAGCCATGAAACGAAAACGAAAGTATAAAAGCGCGAGAAGGTGGCTGGGCTAAGAGGATATCATTGATCGTTTTTCCCGTATCTAATTTGAAGATGATTTCCCCACCTTTACCACTTAAGCTGCTCTCCCAATAAAGATTATTATCGATCAAAACATTTTTCGGAAAAGTATTTTTGGTATCTCCATTCGTTGAAACGTTATCTTCAGCTATAACGACAGGTTCCATGGAAAACGAATAACTATCTGGATTTTGTATGAAACTCTCAATGAATGTATTCCTTAATTAAAAAAGGCATAATCATAAATGAGTGGCCAAGCATTATAATAGCAACCAGTTATTTCATGACTATACTAGCAATGGACGGGATAAGAACCTACGTAATTAAAAAATTCAAACGATATAGGAGGAAATAAGAAAAGGGTGCTATTTTCGGGTCTTTAACAAGCTCATTCTAAAGGCTAGGCTAATTTATATCGAAAAAGATTGAGAGAAACAATATAAATAACTATTTTAGCTGCGAGAAGGAGATGTATAGAATATGAAAATATACACTTATTATTTGGCAAATGGCGTATTCCCTTTGGATTGGGAAGTTTGTTTTAGCACTGTTGAGGAATACAAGACCCAGTTATTTGAGAAGTATACCGCTTCCCAAGAGTCCAATGATTTTGTAATAGGTGGATTTCATGTGCTTACCGATAAAATAGATGCAATTCTGAATTATGCTTTAGAGGATTTTCAAAAAGAATTTCCTCATAATTATGAGTTGCGTTGTCCCGCAATGATCTTCCCGTTGCCAAGAGGCGATGAGAGTAATGGTGCTGAGTTCGCTATTATTTTAAAACGAGATGAAGATGGAGATACGATAGTCTATTCCCCACTTCCGATGTCATATTTAGAAAAAAGTTAATACTCTACTGAAAGAAAATGGGGAAATCAAGTGATGAATAATGTAAAGCTATCCCGTGTTTCCCTCTGGCTATAGGAGTGCGTTGATTTGTCGAAGAGATCTCTAAGTTTCAAATTAAGTATTGGAGATTGCTCCAGAAAGATATCCGGCAAATTGTTACGGAGCAGTTTTCGGAGTACAGGCACGGATGGGCACCTGCCTACATACAATAAACAGACCGCAAGCCCGGTAAGTAACAAAGGCCGGTAAGTTCGCAACTACCTCAGGAGGTGTCATCCGTGCCCGGACTATTTAGTGCTATCGCTCTGTTCATCAAGGAATTGACGCTACTCGTTTCCTATGTGAAAAACAACGCCTTTCCGCAGCCATTGACTGAAAAAGAGGAAGCTCGACACCTAAAGCTGTTTGCCGAAGGCAACGCACATTCCCGTAACACACTTATTGAACATAACCTAAGGCTGGTGGCCCATATTGTAAAAAAATTCGATAACACCGGCGAAGATTTGGAGGATCTTATATCCATCGGCACCATTGGACTGATCAAAGCTATTGAAAGCTTTCAGACCGGAAAAGGAACAAAACTGGCAACATTTGCAGCCCGTTGTATAGAAAATGAGATTCTGATGCATTTAAGGTCCCTGAAAAAGACACGCAAAGACGTATCTCTCCACGATCCTATAGGGACTGACAAGGAAGGAAACGAGATTACTTTAATTGATATCCTTGGTTCCGAGGCGGACGATATTGTAGATAAGGTACAGCTCAAAATCGAGAAGAGCAAAATCTATCGCAATCTGGATATTTTAGATGACCGTGAAAAAGAAGTGGTGATTGGCCGATTTGGTCTGGAAGCTGGAGGAGAAGAACGAACACAGAGGGAAATTGCACGAGAACTGGGAATTTCACGCTCGTATGTGTCACGAATTGAAAAGCGCGCGCTGATGAAGTTGTACCATGAATTTTACAAGCAGAAGGGATAATGGATAAGGAGATATTTGAAGCCGCGTTGCTCTTGTAGAGAACGCGTTGTTTTCTAGTTCATTTATTCAATTCCGAGTCTTTATTCAAATGATCTCCAAAAAGGATCTTCTCCTGACCAGCAAACAGCATACACTTGTCTTTTGTCTTTATCAACATGCTCTGTACTCGTACTACCGTTTTTTTCGCTTAAATAATAGCTATTTTGCTATGTATTTTCATTTAAAACGCAAATAAAAGCCTGTAGTGGTTTTCTGCACTACAGGCTAAAAATGCTTGATATTATTGGGTATTTTTACTTCGTCAGGACAAGCTTTTTCGCTAGTCGGCTCTCTTGGAGTGAATTTATTTTCCTACATACTCATCCAAAAAGCGATCTACTGTTTTGAAATATTCAGTGGGGTAATGGTTGATGGCATCGATGTGCTCCGTATTTTGCGGGTACCATACTTCTGCTTTTGGGTTATCTTTTAAGGACTCGTAAATAATTTCTGTATTTTTATAACTGATTTGCTGATCTCCAGTACCATGAATGAGCATAACTGGCTTGTCTTGCATCTTTTTTACCGCATTCATAGGAGATATGGAATCAAGATCAACCTTAAAGACCCAATTTGCCATCCATGTCGATGTATAACTGAATGGAAATGCAGGTAGACCTGAAAAGTAGGGCAAACCCTCTCTCAGAAATAGACCAGCATTACGAAAAGGACTATCCGCAATTACGGCTTTGATGTCATCACTTTCACTTGCGGCTAGCAGAGAAGTAGCAGCACCCATTGAAAAGCCGATAACTCCAATGTTATCACCCGTATGGTCTCTGGATTTTAAGTAGCTTACAGCTCCTAGCAAATCGTATTTTTCATTGAGGCCCAGTGTAATCAAGTCACCATCGGATTTACCTTGCGAGCTGAGGTCAAATGCCAATACATTGTAGCCTTTCGGAACGAAATGCTCTACTAACTTTTGGGTCCGCCCTTTGACTAAACGATTGCTCGTATATCCATGGACGACAACAATCGTCTTATCACTTGGTTTACCAGAAAGACCATTTGCAGGAAAGAAAGTACCTCTAATCGTATTATCATTTTTCAAACTCTTGAACTCGATCTCTTCGTAGGGTGTTTTATCGATATTCAATTCGTAGCTGACATTAGTGTCTCTAGGATGGTGCAACAGGGTGTCTACTACTTTATAAGATATAAAAAATACAAGAGCCATTACAAGCAGAAGCACGATTCCTAGGCTCCATAAAATTTTCTTCCGTTTTTTCACACGAACGTTAAATGTCAGATCGGGTTGTAATGATGTTTGACTCATTCAGACTCCTCCGGTTTTTCTTTAGGTTGTATGGGTGCGAACAAATAAAAGGCATGCTCCTTCAGATTTTCCCACTCCGGATGCTGAATAATACTTTCTCCAAGAGTTAAGCCCACTCCATTTAAGAAAGAGATATAGGCACGAGAGATCATTGCTGGAGAAAAGCATTTGTTGAATTCTCCCATTAACTGTCCCTTGGCATAGATGCATTCGATCGCATCTGTCATTACCTTTACACTTTCAAGGACCTTCTGTGTAAGTTCAGGGAATCTTATTCGTTGTCCTAAGACAGATTGAACAAGCCGCAATTCATTTATATAGGAGTAGATATGGTTGAATTGTTCTGCCACCATGCTCTTAATCAATACGCCTGGTGTCCCTCCTTTTTTTAGACAAGCAAGCGATTTCACCTGAATATCAGCAAGCGGCTCAAGGACTGCGGCGTAGAATAAAGCTTCTTTGCTAGGAAAATATTGAAAAATGGTTCCAGGAGTCACTCCCACACTCTGAGCAATGATAGCCATTGTGGTATTAGAATATCCACTTTCTGCGAACAGGACAACAGCTTCTTCTAGGATACGTTTACGCCGCTCCAGTCTTTTTTCTTCATTGATGGGTCTTGCCAAATGTATTCCCCTTTCTTTAAACTAAACTTTCATTAATTAAATGATTAATTATTTAATTAATAATATATCTAAAATTACGACTTATAGCAAGAGTGAATTTATTTTATTTACGAGCAGGATGAACCTCAACATATAAAAATAAGCCGGAGTGCTGCCCAATATGCGCCTCAGGCTTGTTTTTATCAGATTATTTTGGATGAGTTAAACGTTCCGCCTTCCTTAAATTCGATAACACCGGCGAAGATTTGAAGGATCTTATATCCATCGGTACCATCGGACTGATCAAGGTCATTAAAAGCTTTCAGAATGGGAAAGGCACCAAGTTAGCAATATTTGCAGCTCGTTGTATAGAAAATGAGATCCTGATGCATTTGCAATCTCTGAAAAAAACACGCAAATACGTATCACTCCATGATCCTATAGGGACTGAAAGGAAGGCAACGAGATTTGAATACAGGATTATGATTATGTCATCAGCTGGACGAATATCCTGACGGAGCGCGGACGTAGTGGCGAGTCTAAATTTTCGCACGATGACTCTTTGAGAAAATTTGTTTATACTTTAATTACTTAATATGAAAGCAATGGATATGAGGTGAACTAATGATTCTGGTAAGTTCATGTTTGGCAGGCATGAAGGTGCGATATAACGGGACGGATAGCCTGGATGTACATATTCAGAAGTTGGTAGAGGAAAAAAAGGCAATGACGATCTGCCCTGAGCTACTTGGGGGCTTTACGACGCCGAGAGACCCTGCTGAGATTGTTGGAGGGACAGGGGAGGATGTGCTGACTGGCACCGCCAAGGTGATCGAGTATTCAGGCAATGATGTCAGTGATATGTACATTAGAGGTGCGCACGAAGCTTTACATATAGCCAGAGAGGTTAACGCGTCACTTATTGTTTTAAAAGAAAACAGTCCGTCCTGCGGATCGGCAGCGATCTATAGTGGGGCATTCGAAAACCGTAAAATTGCAGGCAATGGGGTAACCTCCGCCTTGTTAAAAAGGGAGGGCTTTAAGGTCATATCAGAAGAACAAATATCGGAAATTTTCTTGCATGAGAATATGTAATGATAAAACAAGCGTCTTAATCGCTTACTGGCTTATAGCGGTAAGCGCAAGACGCTTGTTTGTGCTGTGTTCCTTTTACACCTGTGTATCACATTATTTGAGCTTTAATGCCAAAATCCCCAAATACTCCTTGAGGGCTGTCCCGATTGTAGATATGGCTCCAGCAGACGGTGAGAGCTTGGCAGCATATAGTGACAGCTTTTCACTTGCCAGATAGTCGGTTGGATAAGCTGTGGCTTGCATACCTGCACGCTGAAATTCCAGTGCAGCACGGGGCATATGGAATGCTGAGGTCACCAGAATAGGTTTTGTGAGCTGGTGCTGTTTTAAAATTTGGGAGGTATATACGGCATTTTGCTGTGTATTTAAGGAACGGTTTTCGATGAAGATGTCCTTTGCCGGAATACCGAGTCCTATTAGCTGCCTCTGCGCAATATTCGCTTCATTACCACTGTCTCCAAACACTTGTCCACCGGAAAAAAGGATAGGTAGACCTGTTGCTTCATGCAGTCTGGCCGCAGTGAGCAGTCGGTTGGCTGCAGACCCTAGCATATTACCTTGCCCGTTGATGTCGGGAGTTCCCTCTGTAGCTCCGCCCCCAAGTACGATAATAACATCACCTTGAACGGTACGGGGCTGTGGATACTGCTTTTCCAGACTACGGATTAACAAATCTCCAGCCAAATTGGTCGATGAAACATACAGCAGCAATGTAACAAGGAGCAGTACGACAGCAGGTTTACGCGCCCGTTTCCATAGCCAGATTACAAGCCCTGCCATCACGAGGATGAACAAACCGGGAGGAAGCACAAAGCTGTATAGAAATTTGATGAAATAAATCAAGTGCAGACAACCTCCTATCCTAATAAGCTTTATCTATTGGGTACATTGTAACATAGGCCAAAGACTGGATTCCTCTGTTCGAAAACCTATCCTATGAACAAACGCACTGGAGAAGCGGAGCTTTTCCCTATATATTTTTGTTTGATAAAGTTGTCCCATAGGCGTAATATATAAAGTCTAGTGATTTTTTTCATAGAGGAGCGAGTGCATCATGGGAGAGTTAACGACAGCCAAACGGATAATGATGATCGCGCTACTGGTCGTATTGTGGGGCATTTCTTGGCCCATCTATAAAGTTGCACTGGAATTCACACCTCCCCTTTTGTTTGCAGGACTACGCACACTGTTGGGTGGCCTGCTATTGGGAGCGATTTTAGCACCGAGATGGAATCGCATTTGCTGGAAAGAAAATTGGCGGGTGTATGCTATTTCAGGTATTTTTAACGTAGTTCTGTTTTATGGCTTGCAAACCGTGGGGCTCATGTACGTTCCATCAGGTCTGTTCTCTGTGCTGGTATATCTTCAGCCTGTGTTGGTTGGCATTTTTGCATGGATGTGGCTGGGAGAAGCAATGTCCAAGCTCAAAGTGATTGGATTGGTCATTGGATTTCTTGGCGTGGCAGCTGTCAGTGTCGGAGGCTTTTCAGGACATGTGGCTGTTGCAGGTGTAATTATTGCCATTATTACAGCGGTGAGCTGGGCGTTAGGAACCGTGTATGTGAAAAAGGTTAACAAGCGTGTGGATTCGTTGTGGCTGGTCGCATTTCAATGTACACTTGGAGGCATCGTGTTGACAGGGGCTGGATCGGTAACGGAAAGCTGGTCAGACATCGTATGGAATGTTCCATATGTGTCAGGACTGGTGTTCGGGACTGTGCTGGGAATTTCACTATCCTGGCTGCTGTATTTCACGCTGGTCAATTCGGGAGATGCTAGTAAGGTCGCTTCCTATACGTTTTTGGTGCCGGTGATTTCGGTATTTGTCAGTTCTATGCTGCTTCACGAATCGATTACGGCTTTTCTGCTGATCGGTCTGGTATTAATCGGCTTTAGCATTTATCTGGTTAATCGCAGAGTGAGGGTAGTACGGCAAGCTTGAAATTAATAACTTAATAATAGCAACAAGTAAGGACTCTGCTCAGGTAGCAGAGTCCTTTTTTATAGCTGACAGAATGCAGCGAATGATGGTATCAAGGTTCCCTCTTTAGGGAGTTGGTTAAGCTATGGATGACAGCACACTGTCACATAAAGAAGGGAGATGCGGACGATGGCACGGAAATTATTGATAACAGGGGCGGCGGGCACAATTGGAAAAGTACTCTACGAAGGGCTAAAAGCGGAAGGGAAATATGAAATAACCGCCGCCGATGTAATGAGGGATGAAGAAGCAGGGATTGTCGAACTGGATATACATGATGCTGCAAGATTGGCTGAGCTTACACATCGAGTGGATACGGTACTGCATTTTGCATGGATTAAGGATGAAGGGGATTTCCTCGGCAAAGTGCTGTCTGGCAATGTAAGCGGAGCCTATAAGCTATATGAAGCTGCGGTCAAAAATGGGGTGAAGCGCATTATTTTCGCCAGTTCCAATCATGCCACAGGGTTTTATAAAGTAGGCGAAGCCATAGATGTAGAAGATCCCTACCGACCGGATAGCTTTTATGGATTGAGTAAGTGCTATATTGAACTGTTGGGACGGCTGTATGCCGATCAGGGCAAAATATCTTCAATGAATATCCGCATCGGTAATTTTCCTGGGGATGATCGGCCGCATTCGGAGCGTGCTGCTCATATATGGATCTCCGAGCGCGATATGATCCATCTGACCGTCTGCTGTATCGAGGCCCCTTCGGAGATGAGTTATCTTAATTTGTACGGTACGTCAGCCAATACGGATAATTATTATGACATTGGTTACTTGGAAGAACTAATCGGATATAAGCCGCAGGATAATGCCGCTGAGCTGCTGGAGCAGGCCAAGAAAAACGGATTTCGAGTAAAACAGGATGAAACCATTTTTCAGGGTGGGCAAAAGGAATAGAGCAGATCGTCCAAATATGCTTGCGAATGGGCTGAAGGCGTCGATCAGGCGCCTCATATCACATAAAACTTCACAAATATCCGAATTGTTCACTCCTCTGGACACTCCTTTGTTCATGAAGCATGAGAGGCTTCACTTTTCATTTTGAATGCGCTTACATAATATATAGTTATACGGCGGCGATGCTACAAACCTTGCAGTCGGTATGTATATAGAGGGGGAGTGACTCACATTGAATCAGCCTATGCCCAAAAATTCTGCAATGCTTACGACGGATTCCCGCTTGAACGGTAGGCTGGGAACAGGCAAGAAACACGGTTTTTTCTATGAACTGATCCGCAATCGAGTATTATTTCTGATGTTGTTGCCCACTTTAATCTTTTTCTTCATAAATTCGTACATTCCTATGGTCGGCATTTATTATGCATTTACCCAGTTTGACTTTAATACCAGCCTTTTTGAGGCCCAGTTCGTCGGACTCCAGAATTTTCGCTTTCTATGGCAATCTGGTACGCTGACCAAATTGACATTGAACACGGTTGGATATAACGCGGCGTTTATTTTACTCGGCAACGTGTTAGCGATTGTCCTCGCTATTTTACTGAATGAGTTGCGAGGCCGCTACTTTAAAAAGATCACTCAATCTGTGATGTTTCTTCCATATTTTGTTTCCTTCGTCATTCTAAGTGTCATCGTGTATAACATATTTAATTATGATAATGGTTTTCTGAACACGTTGCTTGTGCAATTCGGTGGTGAACGCGTGGATGTGTATAACAAACCATGGGTGTGGATTTTCCTGATTATCCTGTTCTATTTGTGGAAAAATCTCGGCTACAGTATGGTGATCTACCTGGCAGCGATCACAGGGATCAGTGACGAGTATTATGAGGCAGCTAAAATAGACGGAGCCAACATTTTTCAACGAATTTGGTACATTACCGTTCCTATGCTCAAGTCAACATTCGTTGTGCTGCTGTTATTTGCACTGGGTAGTATTATGAAAGGACAATTTGATCTGTTCTATCAGTTAATCGGTAACAACGGTGTGCTGTACAATACGACGGATATTTTGGACACTTATGTATATCGTTCCTTGAAAGTAACTTTTGATGTGGGTATGGCTTCGGCCGCAGGCGTGTATCAATCCCTGTTCGGATTTGTACTGATCATGACCGTGAACTATATCATTCGCAAGCTGAACGACGAATATGCCTTATTCTAGAAAGGAGGACCGAAACGGATGGCGATCAAAGAGGATGTATACACTCGACTTTTTAAAATTATCTCTTATGTGATTATCATTGTGGCATCCATTGCTTGTTTACTCCCGTTCCTACTTATTATTTCGGCTTCACTAACCAGTAATGAATCGATTATCAGGGATGGCTATCACTTCATTCCACAGCAATTCTCGCTGGAAGGATACCGGACGGTGTTCACCTTTCCTGAAGAGGTGTTGCGGGCATATGGGGTGACGATTTTTACCACGGTTGTAGGTACGACGCTGGGCCTGTTCCTGATGACGATGGCCGGATATGTGCTGGCACGCAAAGATTTTAAATACCGCAACGCGTTTTCATTCTATATTTACTTTACGACGTTGTTTGGAGGCGGATTAGTACCTTGGTACATTATGCTCACGAAGTATTTGGGGCTGCTAGATACGTATACAGTGCTTATTTTCCCGGGATTAATGACTCCATTTCTAATCATTTTGATGAAAAACTTCATTCGTTCCTCCATGCCGGAAGAACTGTTCGAGTCCGCTAAAATAGACGGTGCGGGTGATTTTAAAATTTACTACCGAATTGTACTGCCTTTATCTACACCGGGTATTGCCACTGTGGGGCTGTTTCTGGCTTTGGCTTACTGGAATGACTGGTTTTCATCCTCACTCTTTATTAATGACCCGCATAAATACCAGTTGCAATACTATCTGTATAATGTCATTAACTCCATGCAATTTATTGCTCAAATGGGTGCAGGTACCGGCGTGTCCCTGTCCAACGATATGCCGACAGAGTCGACCAAAATGGCAATGGCGATCGTGGTTACGGGTCCCATTTTACTCCTGTACCCGTTCATTCAGCGTTACTTTGTCAAGGGGCTGACGATTGGTGCGGTAAAAGGATAAGCGGCACTAAAGGCTGAGATGGCATAATGTGCTGACATTGTGCCATCCAAGCAGCACTTTTTGTAAGCGTTTTATTTAAACGGACTACCATTTCAAAGGGAGGATTCACATGACATTCACAAAGAAAAGAAAACAACGCATGTCCATCCTGATTGCAGTAATGGTTATCATGGCGCTCTTAGCCGGATGTGGGGGCGGTAGCGGAAACAGCGCACAAAAAGCAAATGGAGAGGATGATAAAGCCCAGAAAGTACAGCTGCAATTTTATATGCTGGGTGATGCTCCTAAGGATCTGTCTACCATTGAGGCAGAGATTAATAAGTTGGCAGAAAAAGATCTGAATGCCACCGTCAAATTTAACTATACGACGTGGACAGACTGGGATCAAAAATATAAGCTGTTATTGTCTTCGGGTCAGCCTATCGACCTGATCTTCACTGCAGATTGGACGCAGTATCAGGCCTATGCCAAGAAGGGGGCATTCCTGCCGCTAGACGATCTGCTGCCTAAGGCCGCACCTGCCTTGCAAAAATTCGTGCCTCAGGACATGTGGGATGGGGTTAAAATCGGAGGCAAAATTTATACCGTGCCTGGCACGTATAAAGAATATGTCACAAACGGTTTTGTATGGCGTGAGGATTTACGCGAAAAGTACAATTTGCCTAAACCAACAGACATCAAAAGTTACGAGGCTTACATGGACGGGATACGTCAGCATGAGCCTAGTATGAAAACGGTATCTTTGAACAGTGATATCAAGGGAAATCTGCATGATCGTTATACCGAATTAGTAACGAAGAGTGTAGGTGCTTTGCCTTATGGCATTGGTATCAAATATGAAAAACCAACAGAGGTATATAAGTATTGGGGCTCAGATGAACAAAAAGAAGAGCTGAATACTTACAAACGCTGGGCTGATAAAGGGTTTATTCCCAAAAACGTATTAAACGTAAAAGATACGCTTCAGGATCAAGTCACTTCTGGTAAAGCAGCGAGTATTTTTGGCGACAACCCAACCCGGTTTAATGATATGGTCATTAAGCTCAAAGCATCCCACCCGGACTGGAAGCTTGAGTACTATCCATTCCCGCTGACAACGGGCTATGCAACTCCGGTGCATCCGATTCATAATGGCTTTGCAATTCCAAAAAGCAGCCCGAACCCAGCCCGCGCGCTGGCCTTTTATGAAAAGCTTGTAACGGACAAACGCTATAACCTGCTTACGCAATATGGTATCGAAGGCAAAAACTACGAAGTCAAAGATGGTTACTATCATATGATAGGTAGCGGCAGTACGAATGGATTTTCACGGGAAGGAATGAACAGCTGGGCTTGGCGTAACCCGGAATACATGCTGTTTGATTCAGGCTTTGACCGTGTGAAGAAGATTTTTGCGGAGCTGGATAAAATCCAGAAGCCTGACCTGTTTACTGGCTTTGCAGAGGACTATACGACCTACCAAGCAGAAAAAGCGGCATTGGAACAGGTCGAGAAGCAATACCTGTACCCACTTCAAGCTGGACTGATCGACAATGTTGATCAAGGTCTTGAGACTTTCATGCAAAAGGCGAACCAAGCTGGTTTGGAGAAGATTCAAACCGAATATACAAAACAATGGGAAGCCTATGTGAAGGAGAAGGGGATCAAGTAAAACGTTAAGAGCTGTGATCTAAAGTAAAAGCAAGTCTCCAGAAAGTTGGAGGCTTGCTTTTTTGATATCGCCTATTGCGCATTCGCTTTAGAACGGCGAAAATCTGTGGGTGTCACGCCCAAACTGCGTTTAAACATACGGTGGAAATAAGAGCTACTCGCAAACCCGGTTTGTTCTGCCACGTCAGCCACCGACCAGTCGGTCTGTTCCAGCAGATCACAGGCCTTGCGAATACGAAGCTGCTGGATGACGTCTACGATGGTGGACATGGTTTGTTGCTTATAAAGCCTGCTGACATAGATTGGCGACATATCCAGCTCTTCCGCAATCTGATTGAGACAGAAATTAGGGTCCGTATAAGCTTGCTCCATTCGTTCGTTGATTTGTTGTACCAATCGTTCTTGCTTTGTATTTCGTTTTTCCGCCAGATTGGAGCGAACCTGTTCAAAGACCAATTGGTAATGAGCAATAAGATCCTCGGCGGTCTCTAATCGATCTGCGGATGGTAATTCAGGTTTAGATTCGATAGCAAATCCATTGAGCTCACTTATATGCCGAACGGCATTATTCACACTCATAATGAGCCGGGATATTGCCACCCGGACAGAGGAAAACGGATATTTCTCCATATCCATCAACAGATCTTGGAACATCCGGTGTGCATCCTCCGTATGACCAGATAGCAGCGTATCCAGCAATTTTTTTTCTTTATCCGATGGAAATATATAAGTATTTTGGACATCTTCATCTGTAGTGCTTCGCGCATTAATAATACAGCCATGTCCCTGAAAAAAACGGTGCATAGATGCGTTGTCTACCTGGCGGTACAGCAAATGCAGCCGTTCTGGTTGACTTGTAATTACGCTGTAGGTTAGTGATACACTTAGCTTCAAATATTCGAAACAAGCTTCGCGTATTTGGCGTAATAGGGTTTCCAGTAGTACCGTGTCTGTATGTTCTGCAGGGTCTAAAATGTTGAGCATCAACAGGACGCTATCCTCATCCATATCAACGGTTTCCACCCGGTATGTCTGCCCGCATATTTCGGAAGCGATATTCATGATGGCAAACTTGTAGGGTAGCAGATCAGGTCCGCGCTCGCTTTGCCAGCGGGCATATTCATCTATGCGCAGGAGTACAAGCCGATAATCTTTATCGAACTGGAATGTAATCCCAAGCTCACGCAGTCTTTCCGGTTCTTCACCGGCAGGAAGATTTCGGATGCCGCGAATCACATTCCGTAAAATGTTTTGCCGGATTGTGTACATACTGTTGCGTTTCTCCGATTCCAGTGAATTCATATGCACAACAATTTGACCAATAGGCGTATACAGCATTTTGGACAGCAGCCAGGAAGCTACAAATCCTGCCATTCCGATGATGGCCGCGATCAGTACCATGGCATTACGAATAACACTCGCCATTTTGATAACGCTTTCATAAGGTGTGACACTAATATACTGCCAACCTAGTCCATCCGGGGAAGTATAGGAAATCAGTGATCTTTTACCATGAAAGTCTTCTACAAAATAGCCTGTTTCCTGTTTTTTGACTCTAGTGTGCAGCCATAGCTGTTCTTTTTCGTTCAAAGCTTCGTCTGTCAACGTTGTACCAGATAACAATCTGCCTTGATCGTCTAAAATATAAGCAGTCCCACCTGAGATGGGGGTCGACGCCATTTCCTTGTTCATCCAGGCCGCTGACACGTTCACAATCACAGCCGAATTTATCGCTTCGTTCGAGTTGATTGCGTCATAACATAAATACGTATAGGCTGCGATGTCTGGGCTTGCTTGCTCTACGCCAGCTTCGGGGTCTGAGGCAGACAGCAACGGATACGTGCGTGGAATAGGCGTAAAGGGTTTGTAGTCCTGATAATGATCCAGCACGCGAATGATGTCTGTATCAGCCAGTTCATGCTTGCTGAATAACCCGTTTTGGCCTTGTGAGGACGCAATGTAGAAGGTGTCACTTTTAGGGTTATACACGTAGATGGATTCAATATAAGGCATGGAGTTAAGATAATTATTTAATTCGGTCATGGCAGCGGTTACATCATATACATTGGGCTTGGGATAATACAACAGCTTGGATAGGGTACTGCTGCGATACATTTGAAATGCCAACGATTGAGCAATAGATGTCATGTTGATGACCTCTTTGCTTCTCAACGTTAAGCTATTGTGATTGGCTTCGAACGCCTGCTCCTTTTCCACGCGAATATAGTAGAAATAATATACAGTGGTGGATACCAGCAACGTTAGTGTTATACATAACGTAATGCTGACCAGCAATTTGCTGTGTAGCTTGTGATGCTTTTTGAAATTGCTCATATGAACAGGCCTCCTGTCTGTGTGAACGTAGCTGTAAAGTACACCCTATTTATGTATTCATTATACGTATGATTTTATGAACAGGACAGTGAACAAACCGATTCTTTGTGAAAAATAATGATTTTTTCGTAAAAAGACCGGGAACACGGATACGCAAACTAGATTGCGTCGGTTCCCGGCCTGTTTTATTGGTTCAAATGAAAAGAAGCAAAGATGAGGCGGCATTTCAATTAGTCAGGAAATTGAACATTACCTTTAACAATATAGGCTTGGCCTGTGCCATTTTCCGCTAGAGCTGGGATGGTATCATTCAGTACGACACCGCGAATGTCCGTAATCCGTATTTTCAGAGGCTGTTTTCCTAAGTTAGTACCCAGAAAGTGGTTGTAATCCTGTTTTTCGAGATTGAGCCATTGCCCGTTTTGTTGGACCTCCATTTTTAAGACTGGATATTTATGATTGCGTACTTGAATGGCTGCCCACCATTGGCTGCTGCCTTCTTTAATGCGGTAGGAGACATTACCACTAACCGGAGCTTTGACAACTTTCCATGAAATATTGATTTTTCCATCCTTTTGATTGCCAATCAGGTTGAAGGCATTCGGAGACAGATCAAGTGCGCCACTCGGACCCTCAGGGTATAAATCTGTTACATAGACGGTTGTTTTTCCTTTGGGGCCTTGAACTTCTAAATAGGCTCCAGCTAATGCGGCTTTAATTCCGTTATAATTCAATTGTGTGGGGTTAAGCGCTGTAATTTTGGCATCAGAAGGGATAGGATCAAGCAGTAATGCTCCTCCAGAGTAACCTGATCCTGTATATGTGGCGTACCCCGTGTATGTATCATTCCAAGCAGCTGAAGCGGGAAGTGCGAACAATACGACACTTAGCAACGACGTCAGACCAATCGTTTTGAACTTTCGGAACAGAGATTTTTCTTGCATAATCATTTCCTCCTTGTTCATTTAATAGATTTATATAGTAAATATAAACACTATATTACCTAATATTCCAAATTGTACAATAGGACTTTGAGGCAAAAAGAAAATGTTGAAGATATTTGTCAACATACCCATAGGTCATATGGCGTGTTTTTTGAGAAATGGCTGTACAGATAAAGAATAAGGGGAGGGTCAAGTAATGGAGGGCGAAACTAGGACTTTTGGATGAAGTCTTTTAAATAGAATAAGCGAACTATTGTTCTCGTTTTGATTGTCGTATACAATCGAATCATGCTGATTCAAATAGAGTAATGTCGACTCTGTGTATACTGCAAGAAAGGATGTTATGCATCATGATGGGAAGAGCCCATTTAATTATTGGAACCGGGGTCTCCCTATCGGTATTAGCCTTAAGTGGATTCGAAGTGACTCCGGCTGCCGTGGCAGCCGCTGTGGTTGGTTCATTGCTGCCGGATATTGACGAGCCTAACTCCATGCTTGTGAGCCGTGCGTTACCGAACAAAATGCTTAGGCTCATACAGCTTCTAATGATTGGGGCTGCGGGTTGGGTGTTTTTCACCCGTTTGGCTCCGCCACCCTGGAATCTTGTTTTGGCTTTGCTGATGATCAGCGCTTCTTTTATGCCGTCACGGTCTATGCGTAAAGTTATCATTTTTTTAATTGGTATCGGCCTTGCCTGGTATGGGGAATCATATGCACCGTGGAATTATATCGCCGGGTGTCTGCTGATCATATGTACGCTTGTTCCGCACCGAGGATTGACGCATACGGTATATGGGACAGTAGCATGGACCGCGCTGCTTTACGGCACGACACGTTTGCATGGCGACAGTATATGGCTGGCTGGAGGTATAGCGTACTTGCTACATTTATTGGCAGATTCCTTGACGAATAACGGAATTAAGCCTTTGCCGCCATTCAAATGGAAGCTAAGATTTAGATTAATGAGCACCGGAACCCGGAAGGGAGCAAAGGTAGAAAATATCTGTATCACCTTAACAGCTGTACTTGTAGTGATTGCTTTGCTTCGGTACAAGCATTTAATTTGAGAACTTCTATTTTTTCTTCTATTAAATTAAAAAACAGTCAAGCACACGTATGTGTCTTGACTGTTTTTTTATAGATTCTTATTCTCTGTTACTTCTTAAGCTCGTTCAATAATGGTATTCAGTGTTGTGCGATCCAGATTTTGAACCAACTTAATGATCAGTTCCTTGGCCGCATCATAATCATCGGTGTGAATAATGGACGAGGAAGTGTGGATGTATCGTCCACATATGCCGATGACGGTAGATGGCACACCAATTCCGCTCAAGTGCACTTGACCAGCATCCGTTCCCCCAGTGGAGATAAAATATTGGTACTTAATTTTGTGAGTTTCCGCCATGTCCTGCACATACTCCACAATTCCGCGGTGTGTAATCATACCTGGATCAAAAACCCGCAACAGTGCGCCTTTACCAAGCTGTCCGTATGCGTTCGGATCCCCACCCATATCGTTGGCAGCACTGCAATCCAGTGCAAAGAAAATATCCGGCTGAATCAGATTGGCAGCTGTGCGTGCACCGCGCAGTCCCACTTCCTCCTGAACCGTAGCTCCTGCATACAATGTATTTGGAAGCTGGTCCTTTTCCTTATGTAATGCCTCCAACAGCTCAATGGCCAGGCCAACACCATATCGATTGTCCCATGCTTTAGCCATGATTTTTTTTGGATTCGCAAGTGGAGTGAAATCACAGATCGGAGCGATCGCCGTTCCGGGTACAATCCCCAGATTTTGCGCCTCCTGTTTGCTGTCTACGCCGATATCCAGGTACATATGCTTGATGTCCATCGGTTTGCTGCGTTGCGCTTCATCAAGCAAATGTGGTGAGACAGATCCAACTACACCAATGATTGGGCCATTTGGGGTCAATACTTGAAGACGTTGTGACATGATGGCTTGGCTCCACCAGCCTCCAACCGGCTGAAAACGAATCATTCCATTTTCCGTAATGCCATTCACAATAAAACCAACTTCATCCAGATGTCCTGCCACCATTACACGTGGGCCACTTTCTTGCCCGCGCAGTACACCAAAAAGACTGCCCAAACGGTCCTGAACGATTTCATCCGTATAACCGGATATTCGTTCTTTAACCCATGCCCGCAGATCTCGCTCATGTCCAGAAATGGAAGGGAACTCTGTTAAGGTTTTAAACAATTCCAATGTTTTTGCTTCCATGATGTTATCTCACTCCTTATTAATTAACCAGTGGTCGTCATGTATTCAGTATGAATGGATTTGTACGGAATGTCCACGATATCATTTTCCTGACATAACATTTCCCCAAAAAGCTCATAATGTTAAGGAGCCAAGCAATCTGAACCGCCAAGCGCGGAACTTTTGAATAAGGGGTGGTGAATGATGCCAGCTAAGTCAGGACAGCGCGGTTTTCGTACCAATTCGTCGCCGTTGTCCATAAATGAGAAAGACTATCAAAGTGTTTCCCAAAAGCATGAACCTTCCAGAAAAGTATTTGCCAATTGTGTGCGTGCTTTTCTGGTTGGTGGCGTCATCTGTGTGATTGGGCAGGCGATTCAGGAAGCCTTTATGGCAGGGATGCATATTCCAGCCAAAGAAGCTGCGGCACCAACTGCATCCATGATGATCCTCTTGTCTGTTATATTAACCTGCATCGGGGTCTACGATAAGATTGCCCAATGGGCAGGAGCGGGAACCGCTGTACCCATCACAGGTTTTGCGAACTCAATGTGTTCAGCTGCATTGGAGTATCGTTCCGAGGGATTGGTACTTGGAGTTGGTGCAAATATGTTCAAGCTGGCAGGCTCCGTTGTTGTATTTGGTGTTGTGGCCGCATTTATCGTGGGCGTTATATACGCAATCCTCGGTGTGGGGGGCAATCACTTATGAGAAGACAGGGAGGACAAACCTGGAAGTTCGAGTCGAGACCGCGCATCATTGGGAGTGCAACTGTTGTAGGCCCGGATGAAGGAGAGGGACCGTTGTCCACAGATTTCGATTATATTTATGACAATATCGAAATAAACGAGAAAACATGGGAAAAAGCGGAACGAAGATTAATTGAGCATTCTACAGAGCTTGCGTTAATTAATTCAAATTTAAACAAAGAGGAAGTGCAATTTTTCATAAGTGGTGATCTGATGAATCAGATTATCAGCAGCTCATTTTCGGCTAGCAAGCTTGCTATTCCTTATTTAGGTGTTTTCGGAGCCTGCTCAACGTCGATGGAAAGCTTGGCTTTAGCAGCACTTATTGTGGATTCAGAGGCGGGCGACTACGTGATGGCGGGTACAACCAGCCATAACTGTACTGTGGAAAAACAATTCCGCTATCCTAATGAATACGGAGCACAGAAGCCCCCCACAGCTCAGTATACTGTTACCGGTTCCGGTGCGGCCATTGTGGGACATGCGAAGTCAGGTACGGTGGTAGATTGTGCCACTATTGGGCGTGTAATGGATATGGGCATTAAAGATCCCTTTAATATGGGCGGGGCCATGGCTCCAGCGGCGGCGGACACGCTTTTGTCTCATTTTCGAGATACAGGCAGGGACCCAGGCTACTATGATCTTATTGTAACAGGGGATTTAGCCTCCGTAGGGCTGCCGATTGCCAAGGAGCTGCTTAAAAAAGATGGATTCGATATGAATCAAACGGAATTTAATGATTGCGGTTTACTGATTTACGACATCAATAAGCAAAAGAAGGTCATTGCAGGTGGAAGTGGTTGCGGATGCTCAGCTGTTGTAACCTATGGACATCTGTTAAAGCGGATCGAAAAGGGAGAACTACAAAAGGTGCTGGTCGTGGCGACCGGAGCGTTATTGTCTCCTTTGACTACACAGCAGGGTGAAAGCATTCCATGTGTTGCACATGCTGTAGCTTTTGAAGCGGGAGGAAAAGTATGATATTTCTATGGGCTTTTTTAGTGGGCGGTGCCATTTGTGTCGTGGGTCAGTTGATGATGGATGTAATCAAATTGACCCCGGCACACACAATGAGTACGTTGGTGGTAGCAGGTGCAATTGCCGACGCTGTCGGAATATATGATCCCCTTATCAAATTTGCTGGAGCGGGTGCGACGATTCCAATTACCAGCTTTGGTAACTCACTCGTACATGGTGCACTAACCGAATTGGAAAAGGACGGATGGCTTGGTGTTATTACAGGGATCTTTAGTCTGACAAGCGCAGGGATTTCCTCGGCGATTATTTTCTCTTTTCTGGCATGCTTGTTTGTTCGTCCAAAAGGAAGTATATAAAGCAGGGTGCTTTAAATAGGATAAAAAGTAAAATAAATTGTATACGTGAACCCTTCGGATTTGATAACCGAAGGGTTTTTGACTGTCCCGAAAAACATGTACCTATAAGAGAAGATGGAGCTTGAATAATATGGGCAAGGAGTTAAGTGTACTCTATGTCCACCTTCATGTACAATAATAGGAAACATGTTGCTATCTAGGAGGTTTACAGAGTTATGCCCGTGCGTCAAGAATCTGTGCAGATTGTATCTGCAATCCGTTCTAATCTGGAATCCTGCATATTAGGGAAATCCTTTGAAATAAAATTATTGCTTACGGCTATGCTGGCGGGTGGACACATTCTGATCGAAGACGTTCCGGGTACGGGGAAAACGCAAATGATCAAGGCTCTTGCAAAATCCATGCGTGGTGATTATCGCCGTGTTCAATGTAATCCTGATATTCTACCGAGTGATATTACAGGGGTATCTATATTTCATCCACGGGATGAGCGTTTTTATTTCCGTCCGGGTCCGGTTATGACTAACATTTTACTGGCAGACGAAATTAACCGAGCGACGACGAAAACCCAGTCAGCTCTGCTGGAGGTTATGGAGGAACGAAGTGTGACGGTGGATGGGGACACTCATATGTTGCCTCATCCTTTTATGTTGTGTGCCACTCAAAACCCGATTGATTTTGAAGGTACTTATATGCTGCCGGAAGCACAATTAGATCGTTTTATGCTCAAAATCAGCCTGGGCTATCCTGATTTGGAGACAGAGCGCAACATGCTGCTTCATCATCAGACGGGCCAGCCAGCAGATCGTCTGGAGGCTGTAGCGCATATGGAACAGATTGCTGACATCCAGCAGGAAATCAGAGATATCTATATGGACGAAGCGGTGACGTCCTATTTACTCGATATCGTGCGTGCGACAAGAGAACATCCATCTGTGCTACTGGGAGCTAGTCCACGGGCTGCACTTGCTTTTGTCATGGCTGCCAAGGCATTCGCTTTTCAGGATAACCGTGACTATGTGTTGCCTGATGATGTGAAGGCGCTGGCACCTTATGTGCTGATGCACCGTTTGCTGCTGCGTCCCGAAGCACGCCTCGATAGCTCCAACGCCCAGTCCGTGCTGCAGTTCGTGCTCCGACAGGTTCATGTACCCGTACGAATGGAGCGTTCTTAAGGAATGAACATGGTTAAAAGGAAGCGCAGGCTTCCCCGGCTATCAAGTCGCATCTGGCTTATGCTATGTATATGGGTAGTGTGCCTGCTTTATTTGTTGTTTCAGGGTGGAAAGACATCGGTCATGCTGTTTTCTATGGTTACGTTGTTAATCGTTTATTTATGGATGGTTGGTCTGAGTGGAGTTCGTCGCGTCCAGGGCCATCGTCAGCTTTCGCAAGGCTCGGAGTTTGGCGAGCTGCTGCATGCGGGAGATCAGGTACACGTAAAGCTCAGTCTGAGCATTCCTGGCTTTCTTCCGTTACCCTATGTCATTGTTCGCGAGGTGCTCAAGCGACATACGGGGGAATCCTGGTCGTTTGAAGACAGTGTTATCCCTAGTATGAAAGGTGGCGGCCAGCTTACATTTCAAACCCCTGCTTTAGAACGAGGAAGCTACTATTTTGAGGAAACCGAATGTGTGAGTGAGGACATCTTTGGCCTGTTGGAGCACAAGGGCAGGTTGAACGCACGCGGTGAATTTCGGGTGCTTCCTCGCACGGCATTCATTCCATATTGGCAGATCAATGATCGCCGCTCAAGGATCTCTGGACCGCAGACCGTTCAAACTCGAACGCGTCGTGAAACGACGCAAATTAACGGTGTACGGGATTATGTATATGGAGATCGGTTTTCACGCATCCACTGGAATGCGACAGCTCGTACAGGTAGCTGGAAATCCAAGGAATTTGAACATGAAACGGTTCCCAAAACGATGCTTGTGCTGGACGTGCAAACAAAGCATTATGTAAACCCCGATCAGTTTGAGCTAGCTGTATCTTCTACCGCTTCATTACTGGAATACGGTGGACGGGAGCGGATGGGGGTCGGACTGTGTACAGCTGGAGAGAAGGGGACTGTTTTTCAGCCAAGTGAGCAGATGATGGAACGACAACGAATGATGCATCACTTGGTAGACATCCACACCACTTCGCAAGGCAGCTTGATGACTGCTGTAGAAAGCTGTGTGCGCCAGTTTCCGCAAGGCTGTTATTTTATACTGATTAGTCCGCTGAAGGATCATCAGGCGCTGGAACTTCTTCGCTGGGCCGATACCCGGGGGATGACTCCGTGCCATGTCTATATCGGCGAAGGCTCTGCCGAGGGAGAAGCTGAAAAGTGGATGAGTATGCTTCGTGCAAGGGGAATTAAGGGCTACGATGTTGAGAGCCTCAAAGAGCTCCCGGCTGTAATGGGGGGAGGGACACAATGAAAAGCTGGTTACAATCGTTAAAGAGCTCCTGGGCTCCCGCCTTTACGTTCTTGTGGATTATTATTATTGCTATGCAATGGGTGTCTTTTGCTTCTGAATTATGGCTGGAAGAGACGAGGGCACTTGTACTGATGACCATTACAATGCTGGCGCTGGTGAAGATTTTACTACCATTCCGTCCATGGATTGAATTTGTCGTTAAGGCGGTAACGCTGTTCTTTATTTTGTATCGGACATTAGTGTCTTACTCCATCATTATCCCCTTTGGCGGGGCAGCCAATCGTCTGGATCAGTTTATATCTAATATGTCTCCTTATGTTTGGTTTTCCCTCATTGCTTGGCTAGTCATTGAAATGGTGCCGCTCATCGTTACCACGAAGCAGCGGATTCTAGTTTTTGTGGGCATCAACGTTGCAGCTCTGGCGGTGCTTGATTCCTTCACACCAACTGTGCTGTGGGAGGAGGTTGCCTGGATCGTCTTTGCTGGTATGGGATGGCTAGTGACACAGCATCTGCAGTATTTTCGTCAGCATTATCCTCAAGGATGGAAACATATTCGGCGTTATCCATATAAAATTGCGGCCAATATTGCTGTCATTTTTGCACTTATTATTATGGCGGGTGTGAATATGCCCGAGGTACAGCCAGCTTTGACGGACCCCTATACAGCGTGGACCCAGCGCATTAGCTCAACCACCGCCGGAACCACCAATGGATCTGGGGCACTGAATCAGCGCATGAACACCGCATCTGGTTATAGTCGCCAGGATAATCGATTGGGGGGAGGTTTTAATTTTGATTATTCGCCTGTCATGACCATCACAACTAATCAGCGAAGCTATTGGCGAGGAGAAACGAAACGAACCTATTCCGGTACAGGCTGGGTTGACGTGGGCAACGATGATCCAGCACCAAATGAGGTGTCGATGACCGCAGAGCTTGAAAACGCACAAGAAACGAGACACTCTACTGAGCAGGTCGTGCAGACCGTTACCATGCAAAATGATCAGAGCTATCCCGTTCTGTTTGGCGCCTATTCGGTGCATCGTGTTCAATCGGTGGACAGAGATTCACGGGCAAGCGGGTTGCGTTGGAATCCGGAACAGGCAGAACTGCTTTGGAATCCAGCATCTCGAAGAACTGCTTATCCTAAAACGTATACTTTGGTATCGCATGTTCCAGTGATCCCTGAGAAAGAGCTGCGTAGAAAAAGTTTTAATGAGTTGTATGGAAAAAATAAACAGGAAGCCTACTTACAAATTCCAGAGGAATTGCCACAGCGGGTTCGCGATTTGGCTCGCAATGTTACGGCGACGGCCAAAACGCCGTATGAAAAAGTCGGATTGCTACAGCAGTATCTACAGCAAAATTATGCATATACGAACAATCCGGATCTCTCACGGAAAAGAAGCAGGGATTTCGTGGATGCCTTTCTGTTTGAGATTCGGGAGGGCTATTGCGATTATTATTCCACTTCATTAGTCATGATGGCTCGCTCCGTTGGGGTTCCAGCCCGTTGGGTCAAAGGGTATGCTCCTGGCCAGCAGACGTTTTCAGATGATGCAACCACGGGCGATGGTGACGAAAACATGTCCTCTTATTCCGTGACAAACGCGGACGCTCATTCCTGGGCAGAGGTATATTTAGGCGAATATGGCTGGGTTCCGGTAGAAGCTACGCCTGGCTTTGATATGCCGCTGCTTACAGAGCAGGAGGATTCAAAGACTCCAGCCGCCCCAGAGGTCAAGGATCAGCCAGAATCAGAGCAGCCTGAGCAGACTCCGCAGACGGATCCAGGGGAAGGCTTAGAGATTCATCCTGTAATCATAGGCTCTGCTGTTGCCATTCTTCTGCTGTGGGCTGCTTATATCATTTGGCGTAATCGGGCAGACATTCACTTTTACCTGCTGCGTTTACGCACAGGTAAACCGCTGACCCCAGATGAAAAGGTGATCGTCGAAACGGAACACTGGTTACGGTACATGCGAAGGAAAGGCTATGTCCGCGCAAGCCATGAGACACTGAGGGAATCAGTCGACAGATGGTCACAAGAAGCACCGGAACGCGCTGTGATTTTACATCAGTTACTAGGACGCTTTGAACAAGCGCGTTATAGTCCTTCGTCGGTAACCGCCGAGGATTGGCGCAGTGTTCGCCAGCAAGCTTCCCTGTTGCAAAAGGAACCATGGATAAAACGATGGGCTGGGCGAAGAGCCAAGTCTGACCAGAAGGATGAAGGCTAGTCATTTTTACTAGGTTTGGTGTCGCAATTTTTAATCTTAATCTATATGTTTAGTAAAAAGCTGTCCGTTTGTTGCGGATAGCTTTTTACTAAGCCATAGTAATATGGTATAGTTTGTCGTATGAAACTGAGGTGACCGACGTTGTTTGAAATGCTGATGCCCAAATTACGGGTGAATACCGTCTTTGATATTGATCTTGAAGGCTTGTATGCTCAAGGATATCGCGGCATTATTACGGATCTGGATAACACGCTGGTCGGTGCAAAAGCGCCGAACGCAACTCCCGAGCTGGTGGCCTGGTTTGAAAAGGTCAAACAGGCGGGTTTTAAGCTTGTCATCGTGTCTAATAACAATATGGACCGTGTATCCGTGTTTGCTACGCCTTTGGACATTGAATTTATACATGCCGCCCGGAAGCCATCCAACTCGTCCTTTCGTAGAGCCATTCGTATGATGGGGCTTACTCCGGAAGAGACTATTATGGTCGGGGATCAAATGTTGACGGACGTATTGGGAGGCAACCGAATGGGTTTGCATACCGTTTTGGTGCTGCCGATATCCATTCATGATGAAGGAGTCATGACCCGATTTAATCGACGGTTGGAGCGAATCGCGCTCACAAGGTTACGTAAGAAAGGCTTATGGCTTGAGGAGGAAAAGAAGAATGACTGAAAGACCTGACGGCGGAACTGCCGTCAAATGTAGTGGTTGCGGTATCGCCATGCAGACCACTAGCCCGGACCTTCCGGGATATATTCCGGAAAAATTATTAACTCGTGAACCGGTCATCTGTCAGCGTTGCTTCCGGATCAAAAACTATAATGAAACCTCTTCGGTGACGGTAGATCAAGATGAATTCTTGAAGCTGCTTAGTCAGATTGGGGACAAGGATGCGCTCGTCATCCACATTGTAGATATTTTTGATTTTGAAGGTAGCTTGATTTCCGGCCTACAGCGTTTTGTAGGTTCGAATCCGGTTGTACTGGCAGTCAATAAGACTGATTTGTTGCCTAAGGTCACAAACTGGAACAAGGTACGTAACTGGGTACAAAAGCAAGCGAAGGAGCAAGGGCTACGCACGGAAGAAATCGTACTGTGCTCTGCTAAAAAAAATCAGGGCTTTGACCGTCTGCTGGATGTGGTATCTGAACTACGTGGTAACCGTGATGTATATGTAGTCGGAGCCACAAATGTGGGTAAATCCACGCTCATTAACCGCTTGATTCGTGATTATAGCGATATGGAGCAGGAACTCACAACATCCCGTTATCCAGGAACTACACTCGATATGGTGAATATTCCGCTCGACGACGGCAAGCACATTATTGATACTCCGGGTATTGTGTACCCTTGGCGGTTCAGTGAAATTGTCTCCCGTCAGGACTTGAGTGCTATTATGCCGGACAAGCCGCTGAAGCCTGCTGCATATCAGCTTGATGCCGGACAAACATTGTTTTTCGGCGGTATGGCCCGATTTGATTTTGTAGACGGTCAGCACCAATCTTTTACCTGCTACATTAACGGTGGTCTTAAAATACATCGCACGAAGCTGGAGCGAGCTGATCAGTTGTTCGCTGATCATGCCGGGGAGCTATTGTCTCCACCAACACGCGATCAATTGGCAGAGATGTCAGAATGGACCAGACATGAGTTCCGCGTTCCACGCAAATCTCCATCGGACATCTATATATCCGGTTTGGGATGGATTAGGGTGAATAGTGAGAACGGAGCTCTGGTAGCGGTTCATGCTCCTCGGGGAGTCCGTGTGCTTTTGCGGCCTGCGTTGATCTAACAATGCTGTAACCAAGCTATAGGGCGGCAAGGAACACATACGGGTTCCTGCCGCCATTCATGTATTTGAGCGGCCTAATATTTTGCAATATGGGGGAGAGCAACGATGAACAGCGGGGAGTCTGGAGCGACCGAACGAGATCTTGTACTATTGGGCGTATTGGGTGATCCGATCAAGCACTCCAAATCGCCTCTTATGCATAAAATAGCTTTACAGGCAGCGGGGATTGAGGGAGATTTTGTACCTCTTCATGTCACACCGGATCAGCTGGAGGATGCTGTGAAGGGGATTCGGGCTTTGCATTTCCGCGGAGTCAATGTGACGATTCCCCATAAGGTTGAGGTTATGAAATATCTGGATGAGATTGATGAAGGGGCCCGGCTCATCGGCGCTGTCAATACGATAGTGAATGACAATGGACGGCTCAAGGGCTATAATACGGACGGAATTGGCTATGTGCGTTCCCTTAAAGAAGAGACTTCAGTTGAGTTAAAGGGTGCAAGAATTGCTGTTCTAGGAGCCGGTGGGGCTGCTCGGGGCGTGATTCATGCTTTGTTGGAGGAGCGACCTGAATCGGTCATTATTCTGAACCGAACACGTGACAAAGCTGAACAACTGGCATTGGAGTGGACGACAGAAGCAATTCCAGTAATGGGCTATTCCAACGAGGAAGCCAAGAATGTACTCACGACAGTGGATGTATTGATTAATACAACCTCGGTGGGAATGTCTCCTTTATCTGATGAGCTTCCACTGGAAACGAATCTGATTCCGCAGGGAATCATTGTGAGCGATTTGATCTACAACCCGCTGGAAACGAGGCTTTTACGCGAAAGTCGTGATCAGCGTGGCTGCACTGTACATGGAGGTTTAGGCATGTTTGTGTACCAAGGGGCAGTGGCTTTTGAGTATTTTACGGGAGTGGCCCCTGCAGTAGACCAAATGAGAGCGGCTGTGCTGAGAAGCCTAACGTAAGTCGGATATACATTAAAATTATGGAAATGCCGCATTGTATATGTGGCGACGAAGGGGTTAAATATACATGTTAACAGGTAAACAAAAAAGATATCTGCGCTCCATGGCGCATCATTTGGACCCAGTTTTTCAAGTAGGTAAAAACGGTACGAATGAGCATCTTATGCGTCACATCAATGATGCGATTGAAAAGCGTGAGCTGATGAAAGTACAAATTTTGAACAACTGTTTAGACGACAAACATGAAATTGCGGAAGAACTGGCAGCAGAGACGGGTTCCGAGCTTGTACAGCTTATTGGGAGCACCATTATTTTGTACAAGGAATCTCGTGATCATAAGCAAATCGAGTTGCCTAGAGGATAATACGCGGGGAGAAAATTATGAAAATCGGTATTATGGGTGGTACATTTGATCCCATTCATATTGGACATCTGCTGGCTGGAGAAGCGGCAAGAGATGCCTATGGGCTGGATCAAGTATGGTTTATGCCTTCTCATATTCCTCCGCACAAGCATCAAGCGGGGGCAAGCGGCAAGGAGCGTCTGGAGATGACGAGTGAAGCGGTGGCGGGTCATCCTGCTTTTGAAGTGCTGGATATTGAAGTGCTTCGCGGGGGGGTATCCTATACCATTGACACGATCAAGAAGCTTCAGGAGCTGCATCCTGCTGTAGATTTTTATTTTATTATTGGTGCAGATATGGTGAACTACTTGCCTCATTGGCAGGGGATTGAGGAATTGGCGCATCGGATTTGTTTTATTGGGGTGCGGCGACCGGGCTTCGAGCTTGCGTTGGATGAGTTGCCATATTATTTGCAGGACAAGGTACTGCTGGCGGATATGCCAGTGGTGGACATTTCTTCGACGGATATACGAGAGCGTGTGGCAGAAGGCCGCACTATTCGTTATCTTGTGCCTGATCGTGTTCATGACTATATTACAAGGGGCGGTTTGTATGAAGTACAGCCGTGAGCAGCTAATGGAAGTCGTATCTGGCCAGATGCCTGAAAAACGCTGGAAGCACACGCTGGGTGTTATGCATACCTCTGTGGAGCTTGCGAAGCGTTATGGAGCAGACCCGGATAAGGCAGAACTGGCGGCTATTTTGCATGATGTAGCGAAATATTGGCCTGTTCAGCAGATGGAGGAAGTGATTCGTAACTATCCCGAATGTGATCAGGAGCTATTGGAGCATGACAAGCAGCTCTGGCATTCAGAGGTAGGGTACTGCGTAGCGGCAAGAGATTACGGAGTGGATGATCCGGAAATAAGGAATGCGATCCGCTGGCATACGTCAGGCCGCGTAGGTATGAGCCTGCTGGATAAAGTCGTGTGTCTGGCTGATTACATCGAACCGGGGCGGGATTTTCCCGGGGTTGAACATATCCGTAAACAGGCAAAGAAAAGTTTGGAGCAGGGCCTTATCGCTGGATTTGATTCTACGATTTCATTGTTGCTGGAAAAGCAAAAGGTTATTTTTCCGCTGACGGTTTTGTCGCGCAATGACTTGATTCGACAGCTAAAACAGAAAAAAACGGAGGTTCATGAATGACCCTAACGAATGAGAAATTAATGCAAACGGCGGTTGAGGCCGCTAATGATAAAAAGGCAATGAATATTGTCGCACTGGATTTGCGTGGAGTATCGCTAGTTGCGGATTATTTTGTAATCTGCCACGGTAATTCGGATACACAAGTACAGGCGATTGTAACAGAAATTCGCAAACGCGCTCATGATGAAGGTGTAACCATCAAAGGAATCGAAGGAATGGATTCTGCTCGCTGGGTTCTAATGGATTTGGGAGATGTTGTAGTGCATGTCTTCCATCGCGACGAACGCGAATATTATAACATTGAACGGCTTTGGTCGGATGCTAAGGTTGTGGAGAAGGTATGAGTTTGATCGCTGGTACTTATGTCACCATTATGGTGGATCGTGAGGTATCTCCTTTCGGCTACTTTCTTACCGTCGGTGAGCAGGATGTTCTGCTGCATTATACGGAGCTGACTCGTGAAATCGAGGTGGGTGAACGGCTGGAGGTATTTATCTTCCACGATACAGAGGACCGTTTGGCTGCAACTATGAAAAAGCCGTTCTTGTCTCTGGGAGAAATGGCCAAGCTTGAGGTGGCCGATGTGCATCCGCGGTTGGGATGCTTCCTGGAGATGGGATTGGGGCGCCAACTTTTGCTGCCGATTCGTGAGTTGCCAGAAAACCGTGATCTGCATCCTCGGGTGGGTGACTACGTGTATGCCATTATGGAGCATGACAAACAAGGCAGACTGCGAGCTAAGCTGGCAGGGGAGCAGGAACTGGCTCCATTGTGTTTCCATGCTCCTAGTTCGTGGCTTAATACATGGGTGCAGGCGACGGTGTACAAGCCGCTTCAGATGGGAACATTCGTCCTGGTGGACGGGGGTGTGCTTGGTTTTGGTGCAATAGGAATGATTCATTCGTCGGAACGTAACCGCATGCTTCGCTTGGGCGAGGAGGTTAAGGTACGGGTCACGCTTGTTCGTGAAGACGGTCGGGTCAATCTGGCGATGTCGCCACGCAAGGAAGTAGGCCGTGATGAGGATGCGGATCGGTTGATTGCATTTCTGAAGGAACGTCCGGGTGGCGGTATGCCATATTCTGACGCAACGCCGCCGGATATTATCAAGCAACGGTTTGGTATCAGTAAATCCGCCTTCAAGCGTGCGATGGGCAAGCTGATGAAGGAAGGGCTGGTTACACAAAAAGAAAACTGGACCTACCTGGTGGAGAAGATGCCTAAACCGAAGGACGGGAATGGGGAATAAAGATGGCTTCTTACCGCAAGTTTGCCTATGTGTATGATGAGCTAATGCAGGACATGCCGTACCCGGACTGGTTGCGCTTTGCACGGCAGGCTTGGGATCGATACGGTATGCCACATACAGTGGCCGAGCTGGGCTGCGGAACGGGCTCAATTACGATTCCACTGGTTAACTCAGGCTTCGAGGTGGCTGGCATCGATTTGTCCTCTGACATGCTGGCAGTAGCCCGTCGCAAAATGGAAACTACTCCTCAAGGGCAGCGATTGTTTCGTGAGGGGAGCGTTCGCTGGATACAGCAGGATATGCGAGAATGGATTTTACCGGAGCCCGTGGATTCTGTCATTTCTTTTTGCGATTGCCTGAATTATTTACTTGAGGAAGAAGATATCATTTCTACTTTTCGCAGAACGTATGCTGGTCTGAAGCCTGGTGGAACCTTTCTGTTTGATGTACATCATCCCCAGACATTTTTGCGTTATGATGAAGAACAACCATTCGTACTGGATGAACGCTCTATTTCGTATATCTGGACATGCGCATTGGACACTCCCCGTTGTGAAATTGAGCATCATCTCAGTATCTTTGCGAAAGCAGAACATGAAGGACGCGATCTGTACCAGCGTTTTGAGGAAATTCATGTACAGCGTGCTTATGATCCAGACTGGATGAAGGCAGAATTGTCCAAAGCGGGTTTTCGTGATGTGAAGGTATATGCAGATTTTGAATGGGTAGAAGCAGCAGATGACGCGGCGAGACTTTTTTATGTCGCTGTAAAATAGCTAGGATTCATTGAGCTAATATAGAAAAAGAAAGACGCTTTTCATGAAGTCATGAAGGGCGTCTTTTTGCTCTCATATATTCACTTTATAGTTCAGCTGAAGTTCATCACCCGGTACACCCCGAATGCCCCAATTCTGTTTCGGGGTTTCAAATATAGTAATTTCAAGATCCTGTGGAGAAATACCCAAAAGATCGTTAATTCTTTGAAATAACAGGTTGATGAGTTGCTTCTTAGCTTCTGTCGTTCTGCCTTCGAAGATACTGATTTCAATAATGGTGTATGCGTCGGAGCGACCATCTGCATATATAAAATCTTCATGATTCATAGGAAAAAAACGATGAAACCTCTTTTCTGGAGGATAATTGAACGCATCCACCACGGCAGAGTGAATCACCTCTGAAAGTTGCTTTTTGATCGGATTTAGCTTTTCTTTTGTCCCGAAAATTTTAATCTGTGCCATGTCTCCACTCACCTTTCTTATCTCATCTCAACTTGAACCATTGCAACTTGGAGTTATTATAAAACATTCGTATTCATGTGTCATGGACAACTAGTATGAAGATGGCGCTTCGTATCAAATGTAGTCCTTATTTGACTTTTTTCGCGGTTTTCAATATAATAGTGCCATTATTAACGGTTAAATAATCGCTGATGAGGAATAGTAGTTTTGTCTGGACATGTAGAGAGCCGGCGGGTGGTGCAAGCCGGTTGACAGTGCAAAGCGAACTCGCCTCGGAGATATGCGTCCAACGCAGGAAAGCACCTATATAGGTGTCAGTGTCCTGTTATTAATACGCATCGGATCACCTCCGTTATCAGGTGCAAAGGGAGTAGAATGCGAAGAACGCTTTCTGCTAACTAGGGTGGTACCACGGGAATATAACCTCTCGTCCCTAGCGCTGACACGCTACGGGATGCAGAGGTTTTTTGTTGCATACCGTTTGAGGAGGAAAAGACAATGACAGACACACAGCCGAAGCACGGCTATCAACCGCAAAGTATTGAACCAAAATGGCAGAAATATTGGGATGAGAACAAAACGTTCCGCACTGGGGAAGAACCGGGTAAACCGAAGTTTTATGCTTTGGATATGTTTCCGTATCCGTCTGGAGCTGGTCTGCATGTAGGCCACCCGGAGGGATATACAGCTACAGATATTGTTTCACGTTATAAAAGAATGCGTGGCTACAACGTACTGCATCCGATGGGTTGGGACGCCTTTGGTCTGCCTGCCGAACAGCATGCGCTGGATACAGGCGAGCACCCACGCGAAATTACGGTGAAGAACGTAAATAACTTCCGCCGTCAAATCAAATCACTAGGCTTTTCATATGACTGGGATCGTGAAATCAGCACAACTGATCCTGATTATTACAAATGGACACAGTGGATTTTCATCCAGCTGTACAAGCGTGGCCTCGCTTATGTAGCTGAAGTGCCCGTGAACTGGTGCCCAGCACTGGGAACGGTACTGGCGAATGAAGAAGTAATTGATGGTAAGAGTGAGCGTGGCGGTCATCCGGTTATCCGCAAACCCATGCGTCAATGGATGCTGAAAATTACGGAATACGCCGATCGTTTGCTTGACGATCTGGAGGAACTGGACTGGTCCGAAAGCATTAAGGATATGCAGCGGAACTGGATTGGTAAGTCTACCGGGGCAGAGGTTCATTTTCCAATTGAAGGCTATGACGAACAACTCACAGTATTTACAACCCGTCCAGATACATTGTTCGGTGCAAGCTACTGTGTGCTGGCCCCAGAGCAGGAATTGGTGGATATGATCACTACACCTGAGCAAAAGGACGCTGTACAACAGTATCGTGAACAAGCTGCTCGGAAAAGTGACCTGGAGCGTACGGATCTGGCCAAAGATAAAACAGGCGTATTCACAGGAGCTTATGCAGTGAATCCGGTGAACGGCGAAAAGCTGCCAATCTGGATTGCCGACTATGTACTTGCAGGCTACGGAACAGGTGCAATTATGGCAGTACCGGGCCATGATACACGTGACTGGGAATTTGCCAAGAAGTTCGGATTGAAAATCACTGAGGTCGTTCAAGGTGGAGACGTGGACAAAGAGCCATACACCGAGGATGGTCCGCATGTCAATTCAGGCCTGCTGAATGGACTTACCAATGAGGAAGCTATTCCGAAAATGATTGAATGGCTCGAAGCTGAGGGTAAGGGGCAGGGCAAAGTAACCTATCGTCTGCGTGACTGGCTGTTCAGCCGCCAACGTTATTGGGGCGAGCCGATTCCAGTAATTCATCTAGAAGATGGAACGATTAAAACAGTTCCTGAGGATCAACTGCCGCTCGTACTGCCAGAGATGGACAATATCAAGCCTTCAGGTACAGGTGAATCCCCACTGGCGAATGCGACAGATTGGGTAGAAACCGTTGATCCTGAAACAGGTATGAAAGCACGTCGCGAGACAAATACGATGCCGCAATGGGCAGGAAGCTGCTGGTACTACCTGCGCTTTATTGATCCAAAAAATGATAAAGAGCTTGTGTCCAAAGAGAAACAGCGCGAATGGATGCCTGTTGACCTGTATATTGGCGGAGCGGAACATGCGGTTCTTCACTTGCTGTATGCCCGTTTCTGGCACAAGGTGCTGTATGATATCGGCGTAGTGGAAACTAAAGAGCCTTTCTATAAGTTGGTCAACCAGGGTATGATTCTGGGCAACAATAATGAAAAAATGAGTAAATCACGCGGTAATGTCATCAATCCTGACGATATTGTAAATACGTTTGGCGCCGATACGCTGCGTATTTATGAGATGTTTATGGGGCCGCTGGAAGCGACCAAGCCATGGAATGAGAATGGGGTAGAGGGAGCGCATCGTTTTCTGTCCCGCGTATGGCGCCTGTTTGTTTCCGAGGATGGTAGCCTGAACGGAAAAATTAAAAATGACGGCGGTAGCGACGAGTTCAAACGGACCTGGCATAAAACGCTGAAAAAGGTAACCGAGGACCTGGATGCATTGCGTTTCAATACAGCGATCAGCCAGCTGATGATCTTCACCAATGATGCATACAAAGCAGACCTTCTGCCGCGTGCAGCGATGGAAAACTTCGTGCAAATGCTGTCGCCGCTTGCACCGCATCTAGCCGAGGAACTGTGGCAGCTGCTGGGACACAACGAGAGCATTACCTACGCGGCTTGGCCTGCCTATGATGAAGCATGGACGGTAGACGCTGAAGTGGAAATTGTCATTCAGATGAATGGTAAAATCGTACAGCGTGCAACGATTGCCAAAGATCTTGATGCCAAAGCGATGGAAACTTTTGCATTGTCGCTGGACAGCGTTCAGGAAGCACTGGCTGGTAAAACGGTTCGCAAGGTAATTGCTGTTCCGGGTAAGCTGGTTAATATTGTTGCCGGTTAATCGGCTTTAAGCCGAAGGAGGCATCTATCTTTTGCATGTCCTCTTCATACTTGTTGTGCGTGACCCGTATTAGCTCAGGGAAGACACTATGCAGGCTGATGTCTAACAACGCAAGAGCTTCAGCGGTTATACCTCCGGGAACCGCTACTCTTGCTTGTAACTCGGCTGGTGTCATCCCGCCTTCCGTGAGCAGCTTTCCAGTGCCGATGATCATTTCACCGGCCAATGCGCATAGTTCTGTACGGTCTATACCCGTAGCTTGAACTGCGGCTTGAATCCACTGGTCCATAAAAAAGGCCAAGAAAGCAGGGCCGCAGCTCGAAAAATCCGATGTGATCCGTGTGTGAGACTCTTTAACCCGAATTGGCCTGCTGATGTGGGACATAAGCTCTTCCAGAAGGGAGCGATCCTCCTCTGTAATCCGGTTTCCATGGATGCACAGTGAGGCTCCGCTTCCAATCTGGTGAGTGATACTCGGAATAATTTTGGACACCTTGGCTTTCAGTGCATGCTCCAAAATACGGATCTGTACTGGACTTGTGATAGAAACGACGATCTGCTCTTCTGTAATGACATTGCGTATTTCATCCGTTACGGTTTTTGATTCCAGCGGCTTCACGCAGATAAATAGGATATCGCTTTCCGCTGCCGTCTCACGGTTGCTTTGGGCTGCATGCAAACCTGGATAACGACGGGCTAGCTCGGTTACCTTGGAATACGTTCGGTTGCTTGCTAATATTTGCTGCGGTTTGAGTGCGTCCGAATGAATAAAAGATTCGATTAGCAGACTTCCCATGCTGCCAGTCCCGATAAATCCAACTTTCATTGTTCAACGTCCTCCTTTCATACTTTGCGGTATAGACGCTGTGCTGTCATTCTTCTTAGTGTATGCACTTGGTCTTGGCCGACATGACGAATTTTATGTCTGAGCACATTAGATCGTGCCTGGGGTCGTACCACCCTTGTGTATAAATACTCACAGCGATACCGTATGGAGGTGTTTACAACCTCCGGTTTGACGGGAATTGAACAGACTTGCTCTGTTTAATTGAGACGGTGTTTTCAGTCGGCTCAAAATTCTCGAAATCCATGTGGAGTAGGGGACGATACGAAAAATGAAACGCGTATGGACAGGAACGGCAATAACGCTTGCTGTAATCGGGAGTGGACTTATTTTGTTTGCTGGAGGGCAGCGAACTGAGCCACAAGAAGAGTGGAGTTTGCTTAACCATAAGGTGGAGCAGGCTTTGGCGATAGAGTCGCAGCCAATTGAGTCACAGCGCAGCAGTGAGTATGCCGAAGGAAAGCATGCTGTAAAAGAGGCTTCAGACCAAGCTGAACGCAGTGCGAATGACGAAGCTGTTGACAATGTGAAGCATAATACTAAGCAGAGTTCTACGGGTATATCTGCTGATTTAAGTGAAAACTCTGAACACTCCATGGCGGGGAATTCAAGTACCGTAAAGCAGTCAGATGTTGCGGATTCGAGATCAGACACAGCTGTTGCCAGTTCGAATGCTGCAACGACGAGTAGGACAAATACGGTGAATGATTCGGCTACTCCATCCGTTTCCGGTGAAAAAAAGGTGAACATTAACACAGCGACTGCTGCCGAGTTAATGGAGCTGCCGGGAGTTGGGGCTAAAAAGGCCGAGGCTATTTTGAACTATCGTAATCAGCACGGGCTGTTCAAACGTGTGAACGATTTGGATCATGTAAAGGGAATCGGAGCTAAAATGTTAGCGAAAATGAAGCCGTATGTTAGCTTATAACTTATTTAAGTTTACGGTGTAGGCTTTGAGAGTGGCTGTAACGGATATGTTTTACGTTTAACTTGTTTATACGGGAGAGATGGAAATGAGTGCAGATGTACGCAAGGACTGGGACACCTATTTCATGGATATCGCTTATATGGTATCCACCCGTTCGCGCTGCTCGCGGCGTCATGTTGGAGCCGTACTTGTGCAAGGTAAGAAGCTATTGGGGACGGCCTATAATGGAGCACCATCCGGGGTGCCTGACTGTTCTGAGGCAGGCTGTATGATCTCGGAGGAATATGAGGTCGTTCACCGTGATGGACGGGAGGAAATGGTTAAGAAGCAGCGTTGTATTCGCACTATTCATGCGGAGCAGAACCTGCTGCTGTTTACTGACCGGATTGACCGTGAAGGCTCCTCAGTATATGTCACCGACCAGCCGTGCTGGACGTGTGCCAATATGCTGGCGAACAGCGGCATTGTGGAGATTGTATATCACCGACCTTATCCAAAAGATGCCGACAAGGTTCGAGCTATGATGGAGGAAAAGGGAATCGCCTTTCGCATGCTGGAGACTTATCATCCACCGCAGGAAACGCTGATGGATGTTAAGGATTAAATAATAACGAGGAAGAACCTCTGACAATGTTATTTTGTCAGGGGTTCTTTTTTTGTTTTGTGTGTTGACAGAAAGCAATGTTTGCTAATGGGAAGGTGATTGTATTCAAGCCCAACTTGTGTTTGCTAGGCCTATATTAAGCCTCACTGTTTGTTGGATTATAGGAAGTGCGGGAGCGTGTCTGTATTCGGGACGTATACTTTTGGTGCTGTGGGCGGGAATTACTCTGGTTTTCCCGCTTATAGCTTTATTGATGAAAATTCCTATCCGACATATGGTATTGCTATGGATTGCATTGAGTGGTGGTGGATTTCATTGGTTTTGGCATGATACGCATAACGTGAGCAGTATTCCTGGTGCACTTCATGTATCTTCTTCTGTCATAGAAGACATGCCTGTTCAAGCAGCAGGGTTTATTGCTTCAGAAGTTGAGATTGATGGTGATCGCGCGCAGTTTGAGATGAGAGTTACTTCAATTCATCACTTTGCCAGTCATTCCAATAAGGATGAACATCGGGGGTCTATTTCTGAACAGGCCATTGTTCATATCAAGTTGGCTGCGAAGCAGGAACAGCAACTTGCGGCAGCATGGCAGCGTGGGGATGCAATCCTGCTGCGTGGCAGCTTAAAGGCACCAGCAAAAGCGGGGAACTTTGGTAGCTTTGATTACAGTGAGTACCTGCACACGCAGGAAATTCACTGGCTTATCAAGGGGGCTGGAGCCGCCTCGTTACAGAGGCAGAAGGCTTCACTGTGGAACCGCTACACATTATTGAGATGGAATGATCAGCTTAGAGAGCAGTTAGGTCAGAAAATGGAATCTGCTTTTACATCACTTCTTCACGCAGGATATATGAAAGGTCTGATACTTGGGGTTACAGATGAGCTGGACCCAGCAACGTATAATGAATTTACGCAGCTTGGTTTAACGCATATTTTGGCGATATCAGGTATGCATGTGGCGGTATATGCGGCCACATTATTATATTTACTCAAGCTGTTACGAGTTAGCCGTGAAACCTCCCTTACGATTGTGATGGTACTGATTCCGGCTTATGTGCTGCTGACAGGTGCTTCTCCCTCTGTTGTAAGAGCAGGGATTATGGCGATGATCGGCTTGTTTGCAGCTCGGCGAGGGTTGCTCAAAGACGGACTTAATATTTTAAGTGTATCTGCGTTGCTTATGCTGCTATGGAATCCATACTACCTGCTTAGCGTCAGCTTTCAGCTTTCCTTTTTGGTGACAGGTGGGTTGCTCATATATATGCCGCTTATGAAGCCGTTTTTCGCCAAATGGCCCCTCCTGATCGGTGGTGAAGTTGCGATCACAATTACGGCACAGCTTGTTTCGTTTCCAATGACGGTGTTCTACTTTAATCAATTTTCGATATTATCATTTGCGGCTAATTTTTTACTTGTCCCCCTAATTACATATATCGTGCTTCCACTAGGTACGGTGGCAATGGGAATGGCCTTTTTATGGGGGGAGGGGGCTCGCATCCTTGCGTGGCCAGCGGAGCAATTAAACGATCTAACCTTTTCGCTTGTGAAATGGATGAATGTGGATGATGCTTATGTGAGTATTTGGCCGTCTTCTTCTATTCTGTGGGTTCTGGCATATTACGCAGCTTTGTACAGCGTTCTGTACTGGCTCAAAACATGGTTGATATCTCGAAGGCAAACAGGCGACATTTCCGATGTGAAATCTAATCCCATAGCTTCACCTGTGCATACAGGACTAGCGGCTTCTGCCGAGTGGGCGGCTATTTTGCAAACGGATCATGAACCGAAGGGTGCAGGGAAATTTGCGCATCGACAGTGGGATGGATATCGTCATGTGGCACTGGCTTTAAGTGGTATTGCCTGGCTTGGCATACTATGTATAGGGTACCAATCTCCTAGTGAAAGAAACACGGGAGTTGTTCAATATCTGGATGTGGGCCAAGGTGATAGCATTTTAATTACAACGCCGGGAGGAAAACATATTTTGGTAGATGGCGGGGGTACGATGGACTTTGCAACAGGGAAAAATGCTTGGCGCAAGCGTATAGATCCCTACGAGGTTGGCGCGGATACGATTGTCCCTTTGCTAAAGCAACGTGGGGTGCATCGGCTGGACGCTGTCATTTTAACGCATGGAGACCATGATCATGCCGGAGGACTACAGGCTATATTTGACCAGATTCCCGTAACCACCTTGTTTTTTAATGGTACCCTAACAGACAAAGCTCCATTTCGAAAGTTGTTAAACACGGCTTTGAACAAGCAGATCAAGCTGTACGGTGCACATCATAGCATGGAGTGGGAACCAGACCGGGATACGACAATTCGCTTTCTCTATCCGTTTAAGCTGGAGGAGAACGAATCTGGGCAGTTGCCTGTTATGAAGGAACAGAATCATTATTCCGTTGCCATGATTTTAGAGATGGAGGGGGTCTCGTTTTTATTCACAGGAGATATGGATGATGCCGCAGAGTCGCTGTTGATTTCTGAATTAACCCATTCTTCATCCCATGTGAAAGCTCAGGGAGCAATAGGAGCTGCAAGGAAAGCTGTAGACGTTATGAAAGTGGCACATCACGGAAGTAAGTATTCCACCTCGGAAGAGTGGTTGTCCTATTGGCAGCCGAAAGTATCCGTCATTTCAGTTGGTGCAAGCAACACTTATGGACATCCGAATCAAGCAGTATTGGAACGTTTGGCGGAGGTTGATTCTGCCATATATCGAACAGATACAATGGGAGAGGTGCAGATTCGTGCGCAGCAAGGTAAGCTGAGTGTTCGGTATCAACGCAGACGTGAACAGACGAATTCAAAATGATTTTGTTAAAATCATCTTCAACTACAAAAAAGCAGGCTTGTAACAGCCAAGAACCTGCCTGCCGTTAAATCAGATAAGGTATATCAATTCTTAATCGACGATTTTTATTTTCAAGATCCGATTGCTCTATCTTATCGATTACAACTCATATCTGATTTTCTGATTTCTAAGAAGTGACAAAATGTTTCATGCAGTTTAATAGGTCTAGTATTTAGATGTATGTAGGGGCTGAGGGAAGGTGACTACCTTCCCTTTTTCTGTTATTCTAAGGGAGGATACAATGGGGATTCTGGGCATTTTGTTATAATTTTTTTTATTAAAAAAATAAAATTAGCGTCAGACGTCTATCCTGCAACAATTTGCAAAAGGGATACGTCTGTAATATTGCAGGGAGAGGGGGATCCTTTGTGGTAGAGCAGGGACTCATCCGAGCCGCTCAATCGGGCGATCGCGACGCTCTCATTACCCTATTAAGAGAGATAGAACAGCATGTGTACCGTACGGCATATTACATTCTAAATAATGAGCAGGACGCCATGGATGCTTCACAAGAAGCCCTCATACGAATATATTCCAAAATTAACTCTTATGAGGAAAAAGCACAGTTTAAAACCTGGGTCCAGCGCATTGTAACGAACATATGCATCGACAAATTCAGAAGAACAAAGCCTTCGGTTTCCATTGACGAGCATGACATGATATTTAACGACCCCCAAAACGTGGAGGTTGAGGTGTTAACCTCTTACATGGCACAGGATGTTCGTGAGGCTATACAACAGCTCCCGGAACACCACCGGACGGTAATTGTCCTGAGATATTTGCAGGATTTCTCTTATAACGAGATTGCCGATTCTCTGGATTTGCCGCTAAATACGGTCAAGTCATACTTGTATCGTGCAAGACAGCAATTGCAAGGGCTACTTCAGGAATATCAGAAAGGTGGTGTATCAGGATGAAGTGTGGAGAAGAGGTGATGGATTGGATGCAGCGTTATGTGGATCATGAACTGGGCGAAGAAGAGACGTCCCAATTAATGAACCATATTGCGACTTGCCCGGACTGTGCGGAAAAATTCCATATTCTTCAGACACTCTCTCGCGAGCTGGAGGAATTGCCTGCGGTTTCCCCGGCGTTCAGCCTGGTGGATTCCATCATGCCTCAGCTTGATGCCATTGACCGCGCACGTGAAGAGCAGGGAAGCGCGCTTCAGGAAATGCAGCCTGTAGCTGCTGATCCAGAGTCTGGAGCAGGGCCTAGACAACGTACTCAGCCTATACCTTGGTGGAACAGGGTGGGAGGGCGTGCTGCCATGGGCGTGGCTGCCGCTGCCGTTGTACTGGGGATTGTAGTATTCAACTTTGAGCCTAAAACAGTGCAGGATGCGGAAGGTATACTTACATCCCAGTCACCCGAGGTGACAAGCCAGCAGACTCAGACGGAAATTCCAGGTACGACCAATGGGAGTGGAGGACGTGATGCAGCCATTGGAGCGGAATCGACCAAGCAGCCATCTGAACAGGGACAAGGTGCTGATTCCTCTCTGACACCTGCAGATAAGGAACCTGACCTGGGCAACCAGGGAACAGACAGTTCAGATAGCGAAAAGAATCCTTCCAAACAGGATGCTGGGAAGGTCGATGACCAGCAAGCTGGCGAGGAACCTTCAACAAAGTCTGCACCGACTAAGCATTCATCCCATCAGGATGAAAAGCAGGGACAGCCGAACGTCGATCGTCAGGCGACAAAGGATGACTCGCCTGCAGATGCTCCTACATCCGATGACAAACAGCTAAGACAGAAAAAATCTGATCAACCCACGATTGCTCCTGATGAACAGCTGGATCCGAAAATGGAAAAGGCACCTTTAGCGGGTACGAGTACCGCTCAGGAGGATAATAGCGATGATACAAGTACAAATGATGCATCTTCGTCGCTTAGCCAGGAATTAAAGGTACAGAGTCGAATTGCCTCAAATGAAACGTCGAAAGATGCGACATCCAAAAGTGTCACCAAGGATGCGGGGAACTCTTTAGGGGCGGATAGCAGCAATGCCGATTCTAATGATCAGCAATCATCGGTGTCACAAGACCCGGTTCGTAGAGAAGGCTTTGTATCTAATTCGCTGGTCTCTCCGGACAGTAATAATGCTTCCACCTATGGTGCCCAGTCGGCCTCTACAGATCAGTTCAACTCGCCTGATGGTAGCTATGCGGTGGCTATTGAGGGCAAAAAGCTGAAAGTGTATAAGCTTTCCGATAACGGTGTAGACCGAACAACACTGGAAGTCCGTACCCTGAAGGGTGCTTGGGTCAAAGGAAGCTGGTCAGATGACAGCCAGACCTTTATGTATGAGACAGAGCAGGATGGGACTGCAAGTAAATATACGTACACCGTTCCGCGTGGCACTGGAAAATAGTTTTCGTAAGTGGCACACTTTTTAGAAACAGAGAATAAACTATATGAACCGACGTCGTATCCCGACGGCCGAAAGTTTCTAGAGCTTTCTGCTGCCGTGTTGATATAGATGGTGGTGAAGGGATTCTGCCTAAAGGTGGGGTCCCTTTGTTTGTGTCATGACTTGCCTTCCGGTCGGATGTCAGGTACGATCAGTGGGTGGGGGGAACGGAAAATGGATGTAAAAACAGCCTCTAAGGCTATTCGTAAAGGTGATATTTCGCCAGTGTATCTGTTATATGGCAATGAAAAATATCAAATGAAGCAGTTTGTTGAGATGCTAAAAGAGAAGGTGGTCGAGGAGGAGCATCGTGACTTCGCCATTAGTTCTTATGATTTAACCGAGACGCCAATTGAGGTGGTTGTAGAGGACGCAGAAACAGCGCCTTTTCTGGTGCCAAAGAAGCTAATTATTGTACGGGATACCAGTGTATTTGCAGCAGGCAAAGATAACGGCAAAATAGAGCACCGTCTTGAGACGCTGTTGACTTACATGGATAACCCGACTGACTATAGCGTCATCGTTTTTACGGTTCAGGCTGAAAAGTTGGATGAACGGAAAAAGATCGTCAAGAAACTGAAAAGTGATGCCTCAGTTATTGCTTTCGCCCCTATGGGTGGAGATGATCTTGTGGGTTGGGTCCATAAGCGTGCAGCAGAAAGAGAAGTGCAGTTGGCAGCAGGAGCGGCTGAGAGACTCATTCAATACACGGGTGTCGGGCTTCAATCCTTGGCAGCCGAGATAGATAAGCTGTGCTTGTACGCAGGAGCGCAGGGAACGATCTCATCCGCTGACATTGAATCCCTTGTGCCTCGTAATACAGAGCAGAACGTATTTGCGATGGTCGAGGATCTGGCTAATTTGCGGCTGGATAAGGCGCTCAGTATTTTTTATGAATTGCTTAAGCAAAAAGAAGAACCCATCAAGATAGCAGCTTTGATCACACGGCAGTTTCGTATTATGTTGCAGGTCAAAGAGCTGGCAGGTCAAAGCTATTCTCAGCAACAAATTGCGAGTCAGCTCAGCTTGCATCCTTATGGGGTGAAAGTTGCAGGGGATCAAGCACGACGCTTCCGTTCTGAGCAGCTGCGCCAGCTTCTCTATGAACTGGGCGAACTGGACTATCATATGAAGACAGGTGTCGTTGACAAGGTGCTGGGACTGGAACTGTTTTTAATGAAAATGGGGGCAGGCGCTTCAATCTAATCTCATAAAGTTATAAACTAAAAAATCCTGATCAGCCAAGGCTGGTCAGGATTTTTTCATTAACGTATAAAAGTAGCTCGTGCTTACGCTTGAGCTGTAAGAGCGTTAAGTTTTTTCGCCAAGCGGGACTTCTTGCGAGCAGCTGCATTTTTGTGGATCAGACCTTTAGTTACAGCCTTGTCCAGCTTTTGGGAAGCCACTTTGAAAGCAGCAGCAGCAGCTTCAGCTTCGTTACCTACCAACGCTGTATCGGCAGCTTTAACTGCTGTACGAAGCGCGGATTTTTGGGAAGCGTTCAACGCACGGCGTTTGTCGCTAGTTTTAACGCGTTTGATAGCGGATTTGATGTTTGGCATTACATTCACCTCCTGTAAAGGCATTACTTATGAACACAAACGTTTCACAACTTAAAATATTTTAGCATGCCACACCTCAAATTGCAATAAGAAAACATTCTGAGACGATGCAAATTACAGGATGAAAATGGATGTGCATAAACCTGTTGGGTGTCTCGCACACTATAACCAGAGATGGTATATAAGGAGGTTTAAAAGATGGATCTGGATTTGCAGAAGTATGCGGTACGCACGGATTTGGCATTAGAGGCAAGAGAGCTGGCAGAACGGAATCAGCCTGTCCCGCTGACGGGTATAAATGAGAATGTGGAGGAAGATAACGGGATTAAAATTACGCGGCTGGATGTATTAAATGAGGAAGGAGCCAACCGTATTGGGCGGGTACAAGGGCATTACGTTACGCTCGAAGTACCTGGCTTGCGTGAAGGCGACACTGGACTCCAACAACGGGTAGCCATTGCCTTTGCAAAAGAAATGGAGCATTTTATACAAAAAATAGGGATCTCTAAGGTGGCAAGGGTGCTGGTGGTAGGGCTGGGGAATTGGAACGTTACTCCTGATTCGCTGGGTCCGCTTGTCGTTGAAAATTTAATGGTCACCCGTCAATATTTTGAACTGACACCTGATCAGATCAACCCTGGATATCGGGATGTGAGTGCGATTGCGCCGGGTGTTCTTGGTATCACGGGAATCGAATCCAGTGAGATCGTTCAAGGTATTGTGGACCGCACAAAACCAGAGCTGATTATTGCTATTGATGCTTTGGCGTCACGTTCACTGGAGCGTGTCAATACGACCATCCAGGTAGCGGATATCGGAATACATCCGGGTTCAGGTATTGGCAACAAGCGCCGCGGTATCACCAAGGATATTATGGGGGTTCCGTGTATTGCTATCGGCGTTCCAACGGTATGCTATGCTTCGACCATCGTCAATAATGTAATCGAACTGATGAAAACGCATTTTACCAAAGAAAAGGCTTCTACCAAAGTAATTCTGGGAATGTTGGATGATATTTCAGAACCTGAGAGACTCGGGCTGGTGAGAGAGGTACTTCAACCGCTGGGGCATGATTTGATTGTGACTCCAAAAGAGATCGATGAATTTATTGAAGATATCGCGAATATCATTGCGACCGGTTTGAACGCAGCTCTACATGAGGCTGTTGATCCCGACAATGTCGCCGCTTATACGCATTAATGAAAGGCTAGCAAAACCATCTTTCTAAGACACGACAGAAAATCTCTATTTAACAGGTAGCCTATCTCTTTCAAAAAGGGATGGGCTTGTCCTGTAGATAGAGATTTTTGTGTTCTAGTAATTGTTCTCCGTTCATAGAGTTGAAGTATAAGAGATTTCCGAAACAGATAGGAACCCTGTGTTCTGAATGTAATAAGCGGGTTTCGACGGGACGAAGGAGGACAAGGCTCACATGAAAAAGATTCAGACCTGGAACGTCGGAAGATGGAGAAGAAAAGGTATCGAAATTTTGGCAATGGGACATACGCTTGTGCTGCTCATCATGGGCTCGGCGCTTTTATTTGTCGTTTTGGGACTAGGGGGGCTGGCAGAAAATCGTTTGCAAACTTCTCCTGTTTCTTCGATGAAAGGATTGGCAGGCTCGGTGTCCAGTGGTTTTTTCGCGGATATGCTAGGTATGGAGGTACCTCATTTGGCACAAAAGAAACAGCATTCTTCGTTGTCGGGTGAACAATGGTCGCCATTTGTTTTTCAGATGCTTACAGGTATTAATCCGCAAGATCCCAAAAGTCTCATTTCTCGTGAAATTCCTGGCATGGCTGCTGGAGCGCCTGTCATGCTGCGCAAGGGTTCGGGGAACATCAAGGTAGAGGGTCCTACGGATTATCAGCCTGATCAGGGAACGACAGATACCCCTGGGATCTCAAACGCAGCTGAGAACCCGCCGTCTACTACGCCGGATATTCCGACAACACCGGAAACAGACCCTGCACGTGGGGATGATCCAGGTGATTCCGTCAAAGGGGAGAAGCGTATATTAATCTACCATTCTCATCCCAGAGAAGCATATAACCCATTACTGAGCAAAACCAGTTCCAACCCCAATTCAGGCTCTAAGTCAGCTAATGTATCAAGGGTAGGAGACTTTGTAAAGAAGAGACTGGAAAAGCAAGGGATATCTACACTGCATGTAAACAAGGATTATGCCACCACAGTTCAAAATTACAATTGGAACTACTCCTATAAATATTCACGCACAACAGTCAAGGAGGCTTTGGCTCAAAATAAAGGTTTAACTTATCTGCTCGATATTCATCGTGATTCCCAACGTCATGGAAAAACAACAGCCACGATTAATGGACTTTCTTATGCCAAAGTGTATTTTATTATCGGACATGACAACAAAAATTGGCGCAAAAATGAAGCTTTTGCTGCTCGCATTCATGAAAAGCTGGAAAAATCATATCACGGCGTATCGCGCGGTGTATGGGGAAAAGATGGCGGCAAAGGAAACAATGGTGAATACAATCAAAGCTTGTCTTCTCATAGCATTTTGATCGAAATCGGAGGGATTGACAACACCGAGGAGGAGTTAAAACGAACTTCTGACGTTTTGGCGGACATGATCAGTGAAGTGTATTGGGAGGATCAGAAAGCACAGAAGGCGGGTACCAACGTATCTGACACCAAAAAGAACAACAGCGGTAATTAAATAAGGTAGCAGTTAGGGGGGGATATAATGACTGGACATTTTCGTAAAAAAGCGCTTGGATTTGTGCTTCTGATCGGAGCAGGCGTATTACTTGGCATGCAGCTGGCAGGCTCTGGCCTGCGCTCAGTCTATGGCCCGGAATGGGACGAGAATCCAGTTTCATCGGTGAATCAACAGAAAGTTGATTATGAGCAGACGGTGATTGAAGATACCCCGGCAGCTAATGCCCGAGCGTATAATCGTACGTATAATACAAGTGGAAAGGTCGAGTTTGAGCCACAAACGGACACGAATGAAGGAAAAACAAACGAACGAAGTGAGGAGCAGACCGCACGCTGGACACATGAATGGGATACGAAGACTGCTCAGAATGACAATATTCGGCAGGGCCTAGAGACGCCTCGTGAGCTGCTAGCCGTAAAGGCGCAGCAGGCTTCGGTGGATACCATGGCCGATAAAACGGCTGGGCTGCTTCAAAACCTGTCAAGACAAGGTATTCGCTGGGTTGTATCTGTATTTGACGGGGTAACAGAATAGAAATATTGCTGCCCCCCCTTACAACTGCTATAATAAGCTGATTGATACTAGGCATTGTGTGGGGGTAAGGCATGACTGACATTTTGGCAAGACAACGTAAAATTCGGAACTTTAGTATCATTGCACATATAGACCATGGTAAATCCACGCTGGCTGACCGGATCTTGGAGTACACCGGTGCACTCACTTCCCGCGAAATGCAGGAGCAAGTGCTTGACCAGATGGAACTGGAGCGGGAGCGCGGGATTACAATTAAGCTCCAGGCAGTGCGACTCACCTATAAGGCCGATGACGGCGAAGAGTACATTTTGAATTTGATTGATACACCGGGACACGTCGATTTTACCTATGAGGTATCTCGTAGTTTGGCAGCCTGCGAAGGTGCTTTGCTGGTAGTAGACGCAGCGCAGGGGATTGAGGCGCAGACATTGGCTAACGTTTATTTGGCGCTCGACAACAATCTGGAGATTTTGCCAGTGCTTAACAAGATTGATTTGCCAAGTGCTGATCCTGAACGGGTAAAGCAGGAAATCGAGGATGTTATCGGTTTGGACACGAGTGAAACTGTACATGCTTCAGCCAAAGCTGGAATCGGTATCAAGGAAATTTTGGAACAGGTGGTCAGAAGTGTGCCTGCTCCGCAAGGAAATCCGGATAATCCGCTTAAGGCGCTTATTTTCGATTCGCATTATGATCCTTATAAAGGCGTAATCGTATATGTACGTGTTGTGGACGGCAGTATCCGTGCGGGTTCGAAAATTAAAATGATGGCGACTGACAAAACGTTTGAGGTTATCGAGGTTGGAGCTTTCATGCCACGTATGACGATCGTGGATGAGCTAAATATCGGTGATGTTGGTTTTATCGTGGCCGGAATCAAGCATGTGGGCGACACTCGTGTCGGGGATACGGTAACGGATGCCAAAAATCCAACACCAGAACCGATGCCAGGCTATCGGAAAATTAATCCGATGGTGTATTGCGGTCTGTATCCGATTGAAACATCGGAATACAACGATCTGCGTGAGGCGCTTGAAAAGCTGCAGCTGAACGATGCTTCGCTCAGCTTTGAACCGGAAACATCCAGTGCGCTGGGCTTCGGTTTCCGTTGCGGTTTCCTTGGTCTGCTGCATATGGACGTTATTCAGGAACGTATTGAACGTGAATTCAATATTCCGTTGATTACAACGGCACCAAGCGTAATTTACCGTGTACAATTGACTAATGGGGAAACGATCGAAATCGATAACCCATCCAACTACCCGGAAGTGGGACGTATTGAACATGTACAAGAGCCATATGTTAAGGCAGGCATCATCGTGCCCAATGATTACGTAGGTACGGTTATGGAGCTTTGTCAGAACAAGCGTGGTGAGTACGTGAACATGGAGTACCTAGATACAACACGGGTAACAATTACGTACCAGATTCCTTTGTCTGAAATCGTATATGATTTCTTTGATCAGCTTAAATCCAGCACCAAAGGCTATGCTTCCTTTGACTATGAGATTTCAGGCTATCGCCAATCTAATCTGGTGAAGATGGATATTCTGTTGAATGGTGAGCAGGTCGATGCGCTATCGTTCATCGTGCATAGAGATCGAGCTTACCACCGCGGCCGTATCATTTGTGAGAAGCTGCGCGAGTTGATCCCGCGGCAAATGTTCGAGGTGCCAATCCAGGCATCTGTAGGAACAAAGGTTGTTGCGCGTGAAACCGTTAAGGCTATGCGTAAAAACGTCTTGGCCAAATGTTATGGCGGCGATATTTCCCGTAAACGGAAGCTGCTTGAGAAGCAAAAAGAAGGCAAGAAGCGTATGAAGCAGGTCGGTAACGTAGAAGTACCACAGGAAGCATTTATGGCGGTACTGAAGATAGATGAGTAAAGCAGTTTGAAGTATTCGTCCATTCTTTCATGGGGCATTTGCCATGCATGGAGAATGGACGTTCTTTATTTGAGCAAGCTATTCAGGACAGAGAGCTCGTTCAAGTTACAATCAGCGTAACAAAGCATAGTATCATTAAAACTTTAGAGTAATTCTTAAAGCAGTGTCTCTTTTACTGCAACACCTACACCACAAAAATGGGCCGACTCGTGGTGGGCAGCAGCGGAGGGGGCCATTTGAATCTGGAGAAGCGTAGCGTTCGCCTTTACTCCCCAATTTTATCCCTAAGAGTGCTTATATAATGGGAAATTGGGGAGTAACAGCGATCAGAAGATCAAATGGAACACGAAGCGGTTGGTCTCGACCTCGGCTCATTTTCTCACTAAACCCTGAATCGACAAGGAGGATCGGTATGACCGCATCCATACAAAAACATGAATATTCATCCGCGCCTCAAGCGGTTTATCTGCATATACCTTTTTGCACGAATAAATGCTTTTACTGTGACTTTAACTCTTATGTGCTCAAGGATCAGCCTGTTATGGAATATCTGTATGCCTTGGAACGGGAGATGGAACATACGATCAAACTTCACCCGCCAGGACAGATAAAAACCATTTTTGTCGGGGGCGGCACACCAACAACCCTCAATCCGAAGGAAATGGAATACTTTCTGAAGAGCGTTCGTACCTATTTTCCAAATTGGGCGGAAGATATTGAGTTTTCCATGGAAGCCAATCCAGGCACAACTGATTTTGAAAAACTTTCTGTGATGAAAGAAGGCGGCGTCAATCGACTCAGCTTTGGTGTGCAGGCTTTCCAGAATGAGCTGCTTACAGGCATAGGTCGTATTCATAGTACAGATGACGTCTATCGTAGTTTGGAAAACGCACGTAAGGCCGGCTTGGACAATCTGTCGATTGACCTGATGTTCGGTTTGCCGAACCAAACGGTGGACATGCTGGATGAAAGCGTCAGTAGAGCCCTAGAGTTGGGACTTCCTCATTACTCTATCTACAGTTTGAAGGTTGAAGAGAATACGCTCTTCCATACGTTGTACCAGAAAAATCAGCTGCCGCTTCCACATGAAGATGACGAGCTGGAAATGTATTTGCTCCTCATGCGTCGCATGAAAGAAGCGGGTTATGAACAGTATGAAATTAGCAATTTCGCAAAACCAGGTTTGGGAAGTAAGCACAATATGACTTATTGGCGTAATGAGGATTATTACGGTCTTGGCGCTGGGGCACATGGTTATGTTGGCAGAGAGCGTCATATGAACATTAAGGGCATTAACCCTTATGTGGAGGCTACTCGGAATGGTTTACCACGTTTGGACAGTTTTGAGGTGCCGACGGCGGAAGCCATGGAGGATTTCCTCATGGTCGGTTTGAGAATGCTGGAAGGTGTGTCTAAATCCCGCTTTGAGGCTCAATTTGGTCAGACATTGGAAGACACGTTTACAGTTCCTCTCAGAAAAATGCTGAATGCGGGATTAATTGAATCAATCGAGGATGGGTATCGTTTGAGCGAACGCGGTATTTTATTCGGAAATGACGTATTTGCAGAGTTCATCGGTTCTATCACGGTAAATTCATAAGTTGCAGGTTTCAATACAATACATTTTGACATCGTAAGCTGGGCTATCATTTTATTACACCATTCTGCCACAGCAGGGTAAATGGAGTATTGCGATTCTATGCGTTATGTTGTATATTTATTCATTATATGCGGCAAGCGGCAGGAGGAGAGCAAGATGGCTTCAGTGTGTAAAGATGTATTGTGCAGAAGTGCGGTTCCTGAGGATGTGGAGCCTTTATATCAAATGATTAGTGGCTATGCAGAGCGGGGGATTATGCTGCCACGTTCAAGGGAAGTGCTTACGCGCCAACTGGAGCTGTTTATTGTTGCAGAGGTGGACGGCCAAGTCGTTGGCTGTGGTTCTTTATGCAAATTGGGGGCTGATTTGGTAGAGATTCGCTCCCTTGGCATCTCTGAGGGGCATAAAGGAATGGGAATAGGCTCCAAGCTTGTGGAAGGCCTTATTATAGAAGCACGGCGGCAACGTATTCCTAAAATTATGGCACTGACTTATGAGGTATCCTTTTTTATAAAAAACGGTTTTGATGTAGTTAGCAAAGAGATTTTTCCTGAGAAGGTATGGACCGACTGCATTCACTGCAGTAAGCAAAACAATTGTGATGAAATCGCAGTGTTGAAAGTACTGAACTGACCTGTCAATAATGAGGTCAGTTCAGTGTTTTTTTATCAGGACGTAGCCGTGTGTATGTGTTACGGCTTACATTATTGTGCCCCTGTTTATTTCTCAAATGTTTGGAGTAACCACCAAATGAATTGATGATGAGGCTCCAGTTCCGAAGGTATATCATTCAAGCTTCTTATGGGATGGTCCTTATGGTAATCCGTATCATTATAAAAGTATGTAGTGCCATCTAACGGAACCTGACGTTTGTATTTATACAAGGCGACAACATATTTTTCAGACTCTCCGGTTCGGCTTGGACGATATGTGTATCCTTCCCAGTCGGCTGGTGTTACATCATCATAATGCAGTATAGCTGCCACACTATATTTGATTTGCTTGGGAATGCTTGGACTGAATTCTTGTGGGTAAAATAAAATGGTATTCCACATGCTTAACAGAATTGTAGGGACCAAAATTAAGGCACACCATAGGGGTCTTAATTTACGAATTAAGTGGATCACCGAAATGATAAGGGCAGCGTTCAGAATAAAAACTAGTGGCAAAGCAAGTATTCTTCCTAGTCCTGTGTACGGAAACAATTCGATTAAAATGTAAAACATACAAATTGTAGGTAAAAGAGCGATTAATGCGTATAAAAGGTTGCGGCGCTTGCTTCTCAGATCCCATTCCTCCTTAAAGGCAATAAAGTTATACAGTTTGTAGACACAGTCTCAAATTTTTCAGTTTTCTGTTGCCTATACATAAATACGGTTTGGATATGATGAATAATGAGGTTTTCCGTGAAAAAGTGCAAATAGTCTGTTTCATTGTAGTCATCCAAATGGATGTAATAAATCTGGTTTATTGAAAATACTGATCTGACTTGACAATGATCAGGTCGGTTTGGTATTTTTGTATTATCAGTTAGCACTCATCGCGAACGAGTGCTAATGATTCCATTTAACAATCATGCTATTATGGATAAATGACAAGGGGGGATTCGCTTGTTAACCGAACGTCAGAGACTCATTTTGAATGCGATTATTGATGACTACATTCGTTCGGCTGAGCCAGTGGGTTCCCGCAGCATATCCAAAAGGCAGGATGTCGGATTCAGCCCAGCCACAATCCGTAATGAAATGTCGGATTTGGAGGAACAGGGCTATCTGGAGCAACCCCATACTTCTGCGGGACGCATCCCGTCTCATAAAGGCTATCGTTATTATGTGGACCATTTGGTGCCGCTAAATACACTGAAGCCTATGGAAATGCGGGAACTAAAAGCCTTTTACGCCGAAAAGCTGAATGTAATGGAGCAAGTGATCCAGCATGCATCAGGCATTTTGTCCCATATGACCAATTATACTTCCATCCTGCTTGGGCCGGAGGTTTTTCATACTTCGTTGCGTCATTTTCAGCTGTTGCCGCTCAACGAAACGACGGCTGTGGCGATTATCGTGACCAATACCGGTCAGGTGGAGAATAAAACGGTGGATATTCCGCCTGGAATTTCAATCTCCGAGATGGAAAAGGTTGTGAATTTACTGAACAGCAAGCTGGTCGGTGTACCGATTTATCAGCTTAAATCGCGCCTTTACACCGCGCTGGGTCAGGAAATGGAGAAGCATGTATCTCATTTTGAGGACGCTATGAAGGTGCTGGATAAAGCACTCGATAATGAATCAGATCAGCGCCTATATTTAAGCGGTGCGACGAACATGCTGAATCAGCCTGAATTTAAAGATGTAGAAAAGGTTAAACATATTCTCGATCTGCTGGAGGAAACACCAACGCTACTTAAACTGATGACTCCTGTAGCCGGAGCACCTGAAATTCAAGTCCGCATCGGCACAGAAAATGATCATGAAGCATTTGCCAATTGCAGCCTGATTACTGCTACATATGCAGTAGACGGAGAAGCGTTGGGTACTATAGGTATATTGGGTCCGACGCGGATGGAGTATGCGAGAGTTATTAATATTTTGGGTATCCTGTCTAAGGATTTGACCGCAATGCTAACGCAACGGTTTAAATAAAATAAGATCGCATAGGTTGCGGTCCTACATGTTCCGCGCTGGGATACGGTTTGTATCCTGCGCGGGTGCATTGTTGCGTGCTTTTATAAGGGGAGTTACAACTTGAAGGAGGTGAAACATTTTGAAGGAAGAACAAGCGTTCCAAGATGACAAACAACAAAATGTAAGCACAGAGGAAGCCGCCGAAACGAGCCAGCAGGACGAGCTGGTGAATGAAGCGGCAGCACTGGAAGCCGAGGAAGAAAACACAGAGGTGGCAAAACTTCGTGCAGAGGCTGAGGAGCATCAGCAACGGTTTTTGCGCGCACAGGCGGATTTTGATAATTTTCGCCGCCGTACGCTGAAAGAAAAGGAAGACCTTGCTAAATATGCGTCTATGAAGCTTGTTACCGAGTTGGTGCCTGTTCTGGATAACTTCGAGCGAGCGCTAGCAACAGCATCGCAAGGAGCGGAGTCTGAGTCATTCACCAAAGGCGTGGAAATGATTTTCCGCCAGTTTGAGAGTGTGCTTCAGGCAGAGGGAGTGACGGCCATGAATGCAGTGGGACAACCGTTTAATCCTGATTTCCATCAGGCTATTATGCAGGTGGAGAGCGAAGAGCATGATGAAGGCATCGTCGTTGAAGAGGTACAAAAAGGATACATGCTGAAGGACAAGGTGCTTCGTCCAGCGATGGTAAAAGTTAGCATGTAACTTTTTCTATATACATTAGAATTACATCATTTTGATTCAACCATTCTGGCCTGAGGGCCTCGTATATACAGAAGGAGGAATTGTCCGATGAGCAAAGTAATCGGTATTGACTTAGGTACAACCAACTCTTGTGTGGCTGTTATGGAGGGCGGCGAAGCCGTCGTTATTCCAAATCCGGAAGGCGCGCGCACAACCCCTTCCGTTGTCGGTTTCAAAAAAGATGGGGAGCGTACTGTAGGGGAAACGGCAAAACGCCAAGCAATTACGAACCCGGATCGTACAATCATGTCCATCAAGCGCCACATGGGTACTAATCATAAAGAAAACATTGACGGTAAGGAATATTCCGCACAGGAAATTTCCGCTATGATTTTGCAAAAGCTGAAAGCTGACGCTGAAGCTTACCTGGGCCAAACGGTTTCTCAAGCGGTTATCACTGTTCCAGCTTACTTCAATGATGGTCAACGTCAAGCAACTAAGGACGCAGGTAAAATTGCCGGTCTGGAAGTTCTGCGGATTGTCAATGAGCCAACAGCAGCTGCATTAGCATATGGTATGGAAAAATCCGAAGACCAAACCATCCTCGTATATGACTTGGGCGGCGGTACATTCGACGTATCCATTTTGGAACTGGGCGATGGTTTCTTCGAAGTTAAAGCAACAAGCGGCGACAACAAGCTGGGTGGCGATGACTTTGACCAAGTGATTATTGATTACCTCGTAAATGAGTTCAAGAAAGATCAAGGTATTGACCTGAGCAAAGATAAAGCAGCTGTACAACGTCTGAAAGATGCAGCAGAAAAAGCGAAAAAAGAACTGTCCGGCGTGCTGACAACGACAATTTCCTTGCCGTTTATCACAGTAGCTGATGGCGTTCCACAGCATTTGGAGTTGAACCTGACTCGTGCGAAGTTTGAAGAATTGTCCGCAGGTCTCGTAGAACGTACTTTGGGACCTACTCGTCAAGCGATGAAAGATGCAGGCATGAGTGCTAGCGACATCGATAAAATCGTTCTGGTCGGCGGCTCCACACGTATTCCAGCTGTACAAGAAGCAATCAAAAAACTGACAGGTAAAGAGCCTCACAAAGGCGTAAACCCTGATGAAGTGGTAGCTTTGGGCGCGGCAGTTCAAGCAGGTGTATTGACAGGTGATGTGAAAGACGTCGTTCTCCTTGACGTAACTCCACTGTCCCTCGGTATTGAAACCGCAGGTGGCGTATTCACTAAAATGATTGATCGTAACACGACAATCCCTACGAGCAAATCGCAGGTATTCTCGACGTATGCCGACAATCAGCCTAGCGTAGAAATTCACGTGCTGCAAGGTGAACGCGAAATGGCAGCAGGCAACAAAACACTGGGCCGTTTCCAATTGGGAGATATCCCTCCAGCACCACGTGGTGTACCGCAAATCGAAGTTACTTTCGATCTGGATGCGAACGGTATCGTGAACGTATCTGCTACAGATAAAGGCACAGGTAAAAGCCAAAAAATTACGATCACTTCTTCTAGCGGCTTGAGTGACGAAGAAGTAGAACGTATGATGAAGGATGCCGAGTTGCATGCGGAAGAAGATAAGAAACGTAAAGAGTTGGTAGAAGCGAAAAACGCTGCAGACCAACTGATCTACTCCGTAGACAAAACGATTAAAGATCTGGGCGAAAAAGCGGATGCAGGTGAAGTCGAAAAAGCAAATGCAGCTAAAGAAAATCTGCAAAAAGCACTGGAAACTGACAACCTGGAAGACATCAAAAAAGCTACTGAAGAGCTGACTGAGATTGTTCAGCAATTGTCTGTGAAATTGTATGAGCAAGCTGCTCAAGCAGCGCAAGCTCAAGACGGAGCAGCAGACAGCAAAGGCCGTGACAATGTAGTTGATGCGGACTATGAAGTTGTTGACGAAGATCAGAAGAAAGACTAAGCAACGAATCGGGTAGTGGCAACTTTACGGTATACCGGTACGTTATGATATACTGAACAATAATTAGCAGCGTAGCTGCCTTGATAAATAACAATTAGCCTAAGGGTAACTGTTATTTCCAAGATAAATAAGCATATTACGGGTTGTACTGCCTTGAAATGATGGGAAGGTCAAAGCCGGGTCATCCCGCGCCTTTGGCTTTCCTTTTATATGTAGTGCAGACACGTTGTAGGCATGGGGGTGGAACATTGGCTGATAAGCGTGATTATTATGAAGTGCTGGGTGTCGCAAAAGGCGCTTCGGATGAAGAAGTCAAAAAGGCTTACCGTAAGCTTGCGCGTCAGTATCATCCGGACGTGAACAAGGCTGCGGACGCAGAAACTAAATTCAAAGAAGTTAAAGAAGCTTACGATGTCCTCAGTGATGGTCAGAAGCGGGCAAGATACGACCAATACGGTCATGTAGACCCGAATCAGGGCATGGGAGGCGGCTTCGGTGGTGCCGACTTCGGTGGCGGATTTGGTGATATTTTTGATATGTTCTTTGGTGGCGGTAATGGTCGACGTGACCCGAATGCACCGCAACGAGGGAACGATCTTCAATATACGATGACAATCGAATTCAAAGAAGCGGTGTTTGGTAAAGAAACCGACATTCAAATTGAACGTACGGAAACATGTGATACGTGTCATGGTACAGGAGCCAAAGCGGGCACTCAACCACAGACCTGTTCCGTCTGCCACGGCAGTGGACAGGAAGAAGTGGTGCAGAATACACCGTTTGGCCGCATGGTTAACCGACGCGCCTGCTCCAATTGCGGCGGTTCCGGTAAAATCATCAAAGAAAAATGTACGACTTGTAGCGGATCAGGCCGTGTCCGCAAGAAACGTAAAATTCATATTCGCATTCCGGCGGGTGTGGATGACGGCGCACAAATGCGTATCAACGGTGAAGGCGAAGGCGGTGTCAACGGAGGACCGGCAGGTGACCTGTACGTCGTATTCCGCGTGAAGTCGCACGACTTCTTTGAGCGTGAAGGAGACGATATCTACTGTGAAATTCCGCTGACGTTCTCACAGGCAGCGTTGGGAGATGAGGTGGAGATCCCGACGTTGACCGAGAAAGTGAAGCTGAAAGTTCCAGCAGGCACGCAAACAGGGACTTATTTCCGTCTTAAAGGAAAGGGTGTGCCAAAACTGCGCGGCGTAGGTCAAGGTGACCAGCATATTAAAGTAGTCGTGGTAACGCCTAGCAAGCTGAGTGAGGAACAGAAGGATTTGCTGCGTCAGTTCTCTTCGCTTAGTGGAGAGCAGACACATGAGAATGAGCAGTCCTTTTTTGACCGTGTGAAGCGGGCTTTCCGAGGCGACTAAGCCAAAGTCGAAATCGCGGAGCTTCAATTATGAATCCGAGGGACTATTCCGCAATTGCGGGATAGTCCCTTTTTTTATATTCACGTAAACACATACATAGCCATTTTTGTATAACCAGAGTTAACAATTGAGCTTCTATCAACTAGAAAGGGGTGAGTTCCATCGAAAAAATACGGGCAAGTCTGCGTCGAGGTAAGCCGCTATTAAAGCTTAGAGGTCTAATAACGCTGCTCGTATGTCTGGTTATGGCACTTGTGCTCCTGCCAGTAACACTGTTATTTGCCGAGAGAGTTGAGCATGAAACGGAGAAGGGACTCGAGGAAAAGGCAATGTCCATTGCGCGTACACTAGCCCATACACCGCTTATTATTGAGCAATTGCAACAGACAGGTTCTTCTCCTTCCATGCAGGAGTATGTGAAGAAGGTCTCAACGGCGAATCATATCCAATTTGTCGTGGTTATGGATATGAAGGGAATTCGTAAAACCCACCCGGATGCTAGGAGGATCGGCAAAGCCTTTGTCGGAGGGGACGAGTATACTGCACTTCATGGTCAGGAGAGCGTGTCCGTTGCAAAGGGGACATTGGGCATGTCCATGCGGGCCTTCTCCCCCGTCTTTAGTGGGACGGGAAAACAGGTAGGTGCAATTGTTGTCGGTATATCCATGCAGGATGTACAGCGGGCCCAGGAAGGCAACACCCGTCTTATTGCTATCGCCATTGGGATCGGAATGTTGATTGGCACAGGAGGAGCGGTTGTGCTGGCTCGTAAAATCAAAAATATGCTGGTCGGTCTGGAGCCGCCGGAAATCGCACGTTTGCTGGAGGAACGCAGCGCGATGTTACAGTCCATCAAGGAAGGCGTCATTGCGGTGGATGAATGCGGTCGTATCATGCTGATGAATGCAGAAGCGATCCGTCTACTGAGGCAAGCGGGGATTGAAGATTTCTCATTCTCTGGACAGGAAATTACTGTTTATTTATCTGCTTTCCGATTACAAGAGGTCTTGGAAGTAAGCACTCCACTGATGGATGAGGAAATGGAGCTGGGTGGGATCACCTTGCTGACCACCAGTGTTCCGATACGGGTCAAAGGAAAAATTGTCGGAGCCATTGTAACCTTTCGGGATAAGACGGAGATGAAACAGCTTGCTGAACGTTTGACAGGAGTTTCTCTGTACACGGAAGCACTACGCGCGCAGGCTCATGAATTTATGAACAAGTTGCATGTCATTATGGGGATGGTGCATTTGCGAATGTATGATAAACTGGAGCACTATATTATGGATGCTGTCGAGCATCATCAAGTAGAGATTGGCTCCATTACTCGGCAGCTTAAGGACCCAGTGATGGCGGGGTTTGTGTTAGGGAAATTAAGCCGGGCCAGAGAGGCAGGGGTAAATTTTGAACTGACTCCGGGTAGTTACTTGCCTGAATCCAGTCAAACTCAAACGACTCATGAACTGATTACTATTCTTGGCAATCTGTTTGATAATGCAGTGGAGGCGATGGAATCTCTGGAGCACAAGCGGATTACCCTTTCACTTTATTATGAAGAAAACCAGAAAAATGGCTGTCTGACCTGTATCATGTGCGACAATGGTCCAGGTATACCGGAGGGCCTTGGGAAGGCCATTTTTGAAAAAGGTTTTTCGACCAAGGGAGAGTCGCGAGGGATGGGACTTTACCTAGTGTCGCAAAGTGTGAAAAGGCTACAAGGTAGTGTAAAGTTGATCCCAGTCGAGCAGGGGTGCTGTTTTCAGATTAAGATTCCATACATTATAGCGGGGAATGATGAACTTGATTAATGTCCTGATTGTAGAAGATGATCCGATGGTTGCGGAATTCAACCGCAAATATACGGAGCAGGTAGAGGGTTTCCAATGTGGTGGTTGGGCTTCTTCGGTGGAAGAGGCTAAGAAATATATAGCTGAACAAGCCATTGATCTGATATTGCTGGATGTGTATATGCAAGAAAGTAATGGCCTTGATTTACTGTCATTTATACGGGAGGCTGGAGTGAATGTGGACGTTATTGTCATCTCAGCTGCAAGTGACATGAGTAGCATCAAAAAAGCGATGAACTTTGGCGCGGTGGATTATTTAATCAAGCCTTTCCACTTTAACCGTTTTTTAGAGGCCCTTACCGGGTACCGAGAACACATTAGTATTGTTCGTGAGTGTAGTCTACTGTCGCAGGAGGAGCTGGACCGACTGATTTATCATAAAAGCTTGACTAAAGACTTGGCACGGTTGCCTAAGGGGATAACGAAATCCACGCTGGCTATGATATGGAATTGTATCCAGCAGCATCATAAGGTTCTGTTTTCCACCGAGGATATTGCGGAGAGTGCAGGGATCTCCAGGGTGTCTATGCGCAAGTATCTGGCTTTTATGACAGAGATTGAAGTGCTTTCTATGGAAACTATATATGGTACCATTGGACGTCCTGTTTACCAATACCAGGTGTTGCCGCAGGCAGAAGGAATCATGAATAGTTATATTTAGCCCTATTTCTGATTACTTTAGTTACTAAAGTTAGTTCTTAGTTTTAAAACCAAATAAAGCGTTTTCCAAGGTGTAGAATGGGAACATGATCATCATTCTTCACTTTATGGAGGGAGATTTATGGAAAATGCTACGAACCAGCCTGTCATGCAAAAGGGGCAAAGATGGAGTAAAAATACTGTAGATGGGTTTAGGATGCTGGGCAGGATAAAGGTGGGAGTTATTCCTCTTCCGCTATATGCCGTGATTGCGCTAATTGTTTATGCGGCTGCAATTACAGAAAGACTTCCGAACGATCTATTGGGCGGGTTTGCCGTCATCATGATTTTGGGTATACTGCTCAGTGATCTGGGGGCCAAACTTCCACTGCTCAAACATATAGGCGGGCCAGCCATTTTATCCCTTATGGTTCCATCGTTAATGGTATTTTGGAATATGTTCAGTCCATCTGCAATGGGGGCTGTGCACACGCTTATGAAAACCTCGAATTTTCTTTATTTTTACATCGCATGTCTAGTAACAGGAAGCATTCTTGGCATGGATCGCAAAATGCTGATGAATGGAATTGTCAAAATTTTTGCCCCCATTATCATAGGATCTATTGCTGCTGTTGCTGTCGGTATGGTGGTGGGTATGGCTTTGGGCTACAGTGCTTATCATACATTTTTTTTCATCATCATTCCGATTATTTCCGGTGGGATTGGAGAAGGTATTTTACCGTTGTCCATTTCGTATGGAATGGTACTGGGCAAGGATTCTGCGGAATTCGTATCCCAGTTTATCCCGGCTGCCATTATCGGTAACATTGTTGCAATTATAGGTGCAGGCGTCTTGAAGAGATTAGCGGAGAAAAAACCAAAAACTTCTGGTAACGGAAGGTTGTTAAAACTAGAAAAAAGCAAAGGGGAGCTAGCTCCGGTAAACTTGGGACAATCCGTTTCTTTTCCATTAATGGGTGGTGGTCTGCTGTTGGCCTGTACTTTCTTTATTGTGGGTAAGCTGCTAGAGCCTTATCTCCATATTCCAGGGCCGATTCTCATGATTCTGGCGGCCGCATTAATAAAGTGTATTCAGATCATGCCGAACACATTGGAGCAGGGAGCTTTTCATTTGTACAAATGTATAACTGCTAGTTTGACGTGGCCCTTGATGGTGGGGTTAGGCATTTTGTATGTGCCATTAAATAGTGTAGTTGGGATTCTAACGGTTCCTTATGCGATCACCTGTGCATCTGTAGTGGTTGCATTGATTATTACTGGATACTTCACAGGAAAATGGATTCATATGTATCCCGTAGAAGCTGCCTTGGTGACCAGTTGTCGCGGCGGATTGGGGGGCACGGGCGATGTAGCCATTCTGTCTGCATCCAATCGGATGGAACTGATGCCTTTTGCCCAAATTGCAACACGGATTGGTGGAGCAGGCACCGTCATTTTAGCCACCTTGTTACTACAATTATGGAGCTGATGAGTTTTAGACCAAGCTATAAAATTCATATCATATACAGTCATGAAAGGATGGAGAAATATATGGGCAGTTTAAGAGATGAAATCAGAGAATTACACGAAGGTGGCAAAATGGAGACCTTACCCAAGAAGCGAATTGAAACGATGGAGGGGTTGTCCAAAGTTTATACGCCAGGTGTGGCTCAAATTTGCATGGAAATTGCCAATGATCCAGCCAAAGCGTTTCAATTAACGATCAAAAAAAATACAGTAGCAGTCGTTTCAGATGGAACAGCGGTACTTGGATTAGGAGATATCGGGCCGGAGGCAGCTATGCCTGTGATGGAGGGGAAGGCAGTACTGTTCAAACAATTTGCAGGTGTCGACGCATTCCCAATCTGTCTCAATACGAAGGACCCAGATGAGATTGTTCAAATTGTCAAAATGATCGCTCCTGCCTTTGGCGGCATTAACTTGGAAGATATATCTTCACCACGCTGTTTTGAGATCGAGAGACGGTTGAAGCAGGAACTCGACATTCCAGTATTTCATGATGATCAGCATGGTACGGCAGTCGTGGTATTAGCGGGTTTGGTCAATGCATTAAAGGTATGCGGCAAAAAAATGGAAGATGTCAAAGTAGTTTTTGCCGGTATCGGTGCGGCGGGTATGGCTTGCTCGCGCATGCTGCTCAAGGCAGGGGTACGTAATCTGATTGGGGTCGATCGGCAAGGAGCCATTCACCGCGATGTGGAATACAGTAACCCACATTGGACAGAGTATGCGAACATGACTAACCCGCATAATCTAAGTGGTAGCTTATCTGAGGTAATTGTGGGAGCTGATGTGTTCATCGGTGTGTCGGGTCCAGATATACTGACTGTGGAAGACATACAGAGCATGGCAACTGATCCTATAGTGTTCGCCATGGCGAATCCGAAGCCAGAAATTGATCCGGCAATAGCTTCACCTTATGTACGTGTGCTTGCTACCGGTCGCTCCGATTTTCCTAATCAGATTAATAACGTGTTGTGCTTTCCGGGAATTTTCCGGGGCGCTCTGGATTGCCATGCGAAGACGATTAACGAGGAGATGAAACTGGCTGCCGGGCTTGCCATCGCTGATGCAATTTGCCCTGAGGAGCTAAGTGAAACTTATATCATACCGGATGTTTTTAATCCAAAGGTGGTGCAAAAGGTACGGGATGCTGTTATTCACGCAGCCTGGGAGACAGGAGTAGCCATGTCAGGTGAAGCTCCGGCTGCTACTTTACGTCCGTAAAAGTTATGTTCTTCACAAACTTTAGTTCACCGTCTTGTCCTGCTGTTCATGACAATGCAATGTCTGTATCCGTTAAGCTTTCGTGGAGAATATAAAGTCTTGCCAATGAGCAGGATATAACAAAGCGTAACGATCTATGTTCTCAAACACGAGTTGCGCTCAATACTACACAGGGAGATTTTGGGATGGGCGAAAAAAATATTTTGGCGTATTTCAAAAGTCCTGAGGAAGCACAGGGAGCCGCGAGAAAACTGGAAGCTCTTCGGGTAACGGATATGTCGATAGATCGTTTTAGCCGGTATCCGCGGCAGTCTACAGGCAACGCCGGACTGCCTGTGTTTTCAGGACAGATTAGCAGCTTGTCCTCACTCACACAGGGCGTGGATTTTACAGATGCTTCTCCAGCGATACTGGCTGCGGCTGATCCTGCTGCCAGTGGCATGAGTGATGGAGGACAAGGTGGACCGACAGGCCGCGATATTTTGTTGACTGCGGTGGTAGATGAATCCATCCATCATCAGGCGATGTCGATTGTGGAACAAGCGGGTGGAATGCTGTGACAAGTTTGGAAGGAGCAATGACCGATGTCTAAAAACAAACGGTTCGATAAAGTGCTGACCAAAACCGAGAAAATCAAACGCATGCAATCTGCCAAAAACGAAGATGTTGAGTTCTCGGCAGAGCAGGCAGATGCTGAGGATCTGGAAGCGATCCGACGTAGTGAAGTAGCTGACCGCCGTCAGCAACGGATCATAAACGACAACGAGTAGAATACAATAAGGCGGGTATCCCACCTAAAAAGGTGATTTGTGGGATAGCCCGTCTTATTTATGTTTCTCCTTTGTGCTATTCATTAGTAGATTTATACCAGATGATAGCCGTAACAATAACTAGCATTATAATCTAATATTGTCTTTGTCATACTGGCTTTTTTGAACTCCTATGCGAGTATATAGTACAATGTAATGTATGCATGTGAAATGAGGAGGAAATGTAAACCATGTTGTGGAATGAAATTACAATACATACAAGTGAAGAAGCCATCGAAATGATTTCGAATTTTCTGCACGAAGCAGGTGCGGGAGGGGTTTCCATTGAAGAATCCGGTTCGCTTAATAAGCCCCGGGACACGTCTTATGGACAATGGTACGATCGTCCTTTGAACGACATCCCTGAAGGACAAGCGATCATCAAGGGCTATTTTGCCGAAGAAGTAGACATGGACAGCGTGCGTGCACAAATTGAGCCGCGGGTTGAACAATTGAGAACTTTTGATATTGACCCTGGCGAGGTTCGGTATGAGCTGAAAACGGTCCACGAGGATGACTGGGCTAATGCCTGGAAGCAATATTTTAAGCCTTTACGTGTATCGGATCGTTTGACCATCAAACCGACTTGGGAAGAGTATGAGCCTGCGAGTGAAGATGAAAAAATTATTGAGCTTGATCCGGGTATGGCCTTCGGCACTGGAACACATCCGACGACGTCCCTTTGTCTGAGAACGCTGGAATCCGTGATTCAGGGTGGAGAAGAAGTGATTGATGTTGGTACGGGCTCTGGTATCTTAGCGATTGGAGCTGTAAAGCTGGGAGCAAAGCATGTACTTGCCTTGGATCTTGACCCGGTAGCGGTATCCAGTGCGCGTGAAAATACGCGTTTGAACGAACTGGAGGAGCGCATCACCATTAAAGAAAGCGATTTGCTCTCCGTGCTTAATGCAAGCGATCCAACGCTGGGTATTCAACTGCCAGTCAAGCTGGTGGTAGCTAATATTTTAGCCGAGATCATTTTGTTGTTCATTGATGATGTATATAATGCCCTACAGCCAGGCGGTATTTATATTGCATCAGGAATTTGGAAGAACAAAGAAGAGGCTGTCGAAACCGCATTGAAAGCTGCTGGCTTTGAGATTACCGAAATCAACCGGGATGAAGATTGGCTGGCGTTTGTGGCGAGAAAGAGGTAAGCATGGATTTTTTACAAAGTATTTTTCGTGTAAATTTAAATGTCCTTCCATTTTACTTGTTGGCTGTGATCATATCGTTTACGGTGCATGAATTTGCGCATGCGTATTATGCCAATAAATTTGGCGACCCTACGGCCAAGCTACTGGGGCGCGTGACTTTAAATCCGGCAGTGCATATTGATCTGCTGGGTACGCTGTTACTGTTGATCGGAGGCTTTGGTTGGGCCAAGCCAGTCCCGGTCAATCGTGACAATTTTAGCCGCCCGCGCCTTATGGGCATTATTGTATCGGCTGCTGGTCCGCTGAGCAATCTGCTGCTTGCATTTGTGACTACACTGATCTATGCTGTGCTTCTTCATTTTCAAGTATTGCCGGGAATGGAGAACCAGCGGGTGGCTCAGGCAATCTATTTGTTTATCAATGCGCTAATCAATTTAAATTTGTTTTTGTTTATCTTTAATCTGATCCCACTGCCTCCACTCGATGGCTACCGGATTGTGGAGGACGTGGCTCCGACTCCTGTGCGCCGCAAGCTTCAGCACTTTGAGCAATGGTCGATCTTTATTTTTCTGCTTATACTGGTAATTCCGCAAGTACGAGCTGTAACGATTGAACCTCTTTACACGCTGTCTCAGATGATTTATATACAGTTTTTACAGTTCTCTTTTTACATTACCGGATTGTTTGGAGCCTAAGGGCTCCTTTTTTTTACGAGAATTGGTATAACATAAACGGAAAAGGGAACAGACTGGTCATACAGGCGCAAAAGATGATATGATGGTGCTTGGTGATTTCATCGGATTTTGTACGGAACGTTAGTGGATAATAGTTATTTTTAGAATAGGTGTGAGAGAATGCAGCGTTATTTTATTCCGGCAGAGCAATTTCTAGAAGATCACGCAATTGTTACGGGTGAGGACGCACGACATATCGCCAAAGTCATGCGAGGCCGTAGTGGTGACAAAATTATAGTCAGTGACGGGGTATCCAGGGAAGCGCTAGCTGCATTGGATACGATTGAGCAGGACCATGTGAAGGCGACGATTATCGAACCGCTGGAGATGACCTCTGAACCGCATGTTCAGATCACCATCGCGCAGAGTCTTCCTAAAGGGGACAAGATGGAGACGGTGATGCAAAAATGTACGGAAATCGGAGCCACCGGGTTCGTACCGTTTTTATCCGAGCGTACGGTCGTACAGTATGATGCCAAAAAGGAAGGCAAGCGACTGGAGCGTTGGCGCAAGATTGTGAAGGAAGCGGCTGAGCAAAGCCATCGCAATCGGATTCCGGAAATTAGCGCACCCCTGACGTGGAAAGAACTTCTGGCTTCTTTTGCTGGGTATGATTTGATATGTTATTGTTATGAAAAAGAGCAGGGGCGGCAGCTACGGGATGTAATCCAGCCTTTCGCAGGACAATGGGTGTCCACAGACAAGCCGCGTGTGCTGGTGGTGGTGGGCCCGGAAGGCGGCTTTACTGAAGCGGAAAGCCTAGAGGCTGAGCAGGCCGGGGCACAGTCTACAGGACTGGGAAGACGTATTTTACGTGCGGAAACCGCAGGTATGGTTGCATTGGCATGCATTTTATATGAGACAGGAGAAATGGGAGGGGTTTAATATGCCATCAGTGGCATTTTACACATTAGGTTGTAAAGTAAACTTTTATGATACAGAAGCGATCTGGCAGCTGTTCAAAAAAGAAGGTTATGAGCAGGTGGATTTTGACGAGCAGACTGCTGATGTCTATTTAATTAATACATGTACGGTTACGAATACCGGTGATAAGAAGAGCCGTCAGATCATTCGTCGTGCGATTCGCCGAAATCCAGATGCCATTGTGGCAGTGACGGGCTGTTACGCTCAAACTTCTCCGGCCGAAATTATGGATATTCCAGGTGTTGATCTTGTTATTGGTACGCAGGATCGAGATAAGATTATTCCGTTTGTGAAGGAGATCCAAGAGTCGCGTCAACCTGTAAACGCTGTGCGTAATATAATGAAGACCCGTGTGTTTGAGGAAATGGATGTGCCTGATTTTGCTCATCATACCCGTGCGTTTCTAAAAATTCAGGATGGCTGCAATAACTTCTGTACCTTCTGCATTATCCCGTGGTCGCGGGGCTTATCCCGCAGCCGTGATGCCGCGAGCATTATTACACAGGCGCGTCAACTGGTGCACGCAGGCTACAAGGAAATCGTACTCACGGGTATCCATACTGGTGGTTATGGCGACGATATGGATAATTATGACCTGTCCGATCTGCTGTGGGATCTGGAGAAAGTGGAAGGGCTGGAACGTATCCGTATCAGCTCGATTGAAGCCAGTCAGATTGATGAAAAAATGCTGGATGTACTGAAACGCTCCAATAAGCTGGTTCGCCATTTCCACATACCGCTTCAAGCAGGGGACGATACCGTGCTGAAACGGATGCGCCGCAAGTACACGACAGAAGAGTTTTATAACAAAATGCTCATGATTCGTAAAGCGATGCCAGATGTAGCAATTACAACAGACGTAATTGTCGGCTTCCCTGGAGAAACGGACGAAATGTTCCGTAATGGCTATGAGCTGATGAAAAAAATCGGCTTCTCGGAAATGCACGTGTTTCCGTATTCCAAGCGTACTGGCACGCCTGCGGCACGTATGGAGGATCAGGTGGACGAGGACGTGAAAAATGCGCGTGTGCGTGACCTGATTGCATTGTCAGAGCAAATGCAGCTGGCATATGCTGAAAAGTTTGTTGGTCAGGTGCTGGAGGTTATTCCTGAAGTAGCCCCTAAAGGGACGGAAGATAGCGGTATACTTTATGGTTATAGTGACAATTACATTCAACTGGTGTTTGAAGGTAATAAGGATCTGGTTGGCAAGGTGTGCCGCGTGAAGCTGACGAAGGCGGGCGTTAATGAAAGTGAAGGCCAATTGGTCCGCGTATTGGAGAACGGGCTGCAAACAGCTTTGTAAAATAAAAAGAGCCTGAACAGGCAATAGCGATGGCCAACAAGGATTTCGCCTTTCCCTACAGAAAGGACGGAATCCTTGTTGCGCAAGGAAAGGAGATTACAGGATGGCAGCAAAAAAGGAAATTTCCGCAGGTGGCGTAGTGTTTCGCAAACAGGGGGAGCAGCTTGAAATTCAGCTGATCACCGACCGATATGGCAAGACATCTCTGGCTAAAGGCAAAATGGAGCCAGGTGAAACAATCGAACAAACTGCTCTACGTGAAATTCGTGAGGAAACAGGGCTGAACGGGCGGATTATTCAGCATGTGGATATGATTGCTTATACGTACCAGCACCCTGAATATGGGGAAGTGGACAAGGAAGTTCATTATTATCTCGTAGAGGCACTGGATGGGAATTTGCAGGCACAGATAGAAGAAATCAAAGGCGTCGCGTGGCATACGCCCGAAGAAGCATGGCGTCTCCAGCGTCAGGGTGGATATGACAACAATGATGTCATTCTGAGCAAGGCGCTGTCTATGCTAGGAATTAACGTTTAACCCTATGGGAAGACACTTGCTCCTCTATACGAGTCCATGCAGGTAAATAGCAGAGGGGCAAGGCAAGCAGAGAACTGATGACGTTAAACAGGGTTTGGGCATGCGCTACCTGGGCTCCGGGCTCAGTAGATATCCAAGAAGCGGCCATATCCAGCCCGGGGATTAACGGCATAAAGAGCAATGCCCCGCCTACGTTCAGCAGCACGTGGGACCAGGCCACAAATTTGCCAGACACGCTGCCGCCAACAGCGGCAATCAGGGCAGTCACGCAGGTGCCCACATTGGAGCCGATGACGATGGCGATTCCTACATCAACTGGCAAGGCACCCGCAGCAGCCAGGCTAATCGCCATACCAATGACAGCTGCGCTGCTGTGAACCAGCGCGGTTAGGCAGGCTCCAGCAGCGAAGGCCCACCACATGTTGGCTGCAGCATGATCAAGAAACCAGCGGAATAGTCCGGCCTGCTCAATCCAGGGGCCAACGGCTTGCATCACGCGGATACCTGCGAGAATCAGCGAAAATCCGGCGAAGACGAGGCTGATAAATTGTACAGCCTGTGGGCGGCTAAGCCCATTGGAGGTGGCTGAAGCTCCGGCAGCTGCATACTGACGGCCAGTGACCGTTTCCCCCCGCAGAACAGCAGTGCCCCAGCATAGCAGTGATCCACATAGCAGTGGAGCAGCCAGCTTGCCGAGCTGGAGGCCCATCAGCTCGGTCGTCAGGCAGGTACCAATATTGGTACCAAGAATGATGCCGAGCGTGCGGCCGTAGGTCAACAGCCCGGCATTGACCAGTCCGATCGTCAGCACCGTTACGGCGGTGCTGCTTTGCAGTAGGGCGGTAATGCCTGAGCTAAACAACATACCCCGCCAAGGGGAAACCGTAGCCCGGTTTAGCCAGCGAGTAAGGAAGGGGCCGGCCAAATGCCGGAGGGCAGCTTCCATCAGCTTCATTCCACCTAAAAAAATAAGCAGCCCACCGCACAGCGGCAATATAACATGTATAAACACGGCTTTAGCCCCCCCTTTTCTAGGCGAAAATGAGAATACTTATGTAACAGCCTATGATCTACCTAGGACAGCCATGACAAGCATGGCCGAGCAGTTTTTTATGGAACGAACATTTTGTAGTATCTTCACAAGCTTTTAAAGCGTGACGTCGACATACAGGCGGGCAGTAGCGAAGCGGTTCATTTGAAGCTGGAGAAGCGCCAGCGATCGTAAGACCAAATGAATCGGCGGAGCCGCGCCCCTATCGAACAAAATGTTTTAACACTTTGAGTAATCCAAGAATAGGAGTGAAGGATTTTGCCTTCAGTAATATTAGAGCGTAGCCGTAAAAAAAGGCTGGAGCAAGCACACCCTTGGGTGTTTAAAAATGAAATAGCCAAGATTGAGGGTGATCCAGAAGCCGGTGATTTGGTCAGCATCCTGAACCATCAGGGGCGTTATTTGGCGACAGGTTACTATAATCCTGCTTCACAAATTACAGTGCGTGTGATGTCCTATGAGCCGCTAGAAGTGATGGACCAAAGCTTCTTTGCCCAACGTTTCCGCAATTGCTTGGAGCACCGTGAACGCTTTGTGACCGGAGGAAACGCTTATCGTTTGGTGTACGGCGAGGCTGATTTTTTGCCTGGGCTGATTGTAGACCGTTTTGGTGATGTATTGGTCGTTCAGCTGTTAACGCTTGGCATGGATCGGCGCAGGGAAGAAATCAGAGATGCACTTGTTGAAGTAATGGGACCAGTTGGTATATATGAGCGTAGTGATGTATCCATCCGTGAGCTGGAAGGGTTGGAACAGACGAAGGGTCCTTTGTACGGCGATTGCCCGCGCCATGTGGTGGTGACGGAAAATGGCTTACAAATCAAGGTCGATATCGAAGAGGGACAAAAGACGGGGTATTTCTTTGACCAGCGTGAAAATCGTGCGGCCATCGCGCCGTTGATGACAGGTTGGGGAGCGCGTAGCGGAATTACGTTGCAAGAAGTAGCTGCAAACCCAGGGGATGACGGCACAACGGTCATAAAGCCTGTGAATAAAAGTGGTAAGGTTGTTGAATTCCCATTCTGGGACGGTGCAACTGTATTGGAATGTTTTTCACATACAGGTAGCTTTACGCTCAATGCGTGTAAACATGGTGCGAAAAAAGTAACTTGTCTGGATATTTCTGAACATGCGATTGAAAGTGCTCGGGATAATGTGAAGCTGAACGGTTTTGAGGATCGCGTCGAGTTTGTCGTCGACGATGCTTTTCAATATTTACGTAATCAGGTTAAAGGTGTAGAGGAACGCACCGCGCGAGCGGGCGGCAAAGGAGATACATCTAAGCCGCTGACTGCGGGTGGCGGACGTACCTTTGACGTAGTTATTCTGGATCCGCCGGCTTTTGCCAAAACGAAGAGTGCTGTCAAAGGAGCTACACGTGGATATAAAGATATCAACCTTCACGGAATGAAGCTCGTCAATGAGGGCGGTTATTTGGTAACAGCGAGTTGTTCGTTCCATATGCGGCCGGAGCTGTTTTTGGACACGATTAAGGAAGCGGCTGCAGATGCTGGCAAAATCCTCCGACTGGTAGATTGGAGAGCGGCAGGGAAGGACCATCCCCAAATTTTAGGTGTGGAGGAAGGTCATTATTTGAAATTTGCCATCTTTGAGGTGCGCAGCCGGACACAGCTGTAGATTTCATACCCTTGTCAAAGTTAAACTACTATTAGGCGATAAAGATAAATAGGTGAAAACAAACTCATTTTTAGTATAAATCAGTCCTGTAGAGAAGGCTTGCACCAAGCCATCCTGCGGGACTGTTTGTTTTTGAGAAGAGCCCAATTGCTACAACATGGCAAACGTACGTTCTTTTCTCCTTTGCCTGATATGCTATACTGTTTAATAGAATGTTGTTGGTTAGAAAGGAGGCGGCATCATGTCGGTCCGCTTATTGATTGGCCGCTCTGGTAGTGGTAAAAGCACGTTAATCCGTAATGAAATGACCTCTATGTTACGCGAGGAGCCGCTAGGTAAGCCTATGCTGTTACTTGTGCCTGAGCAATCGTCATTTGCTTCAGAGCATGCGTTGCTCACCGAAGTCGGAAACGGTATTCAGGGGTCGGTGCGCGCCCAAGTGATGGGATTCCATCGTCTTGCCTATTTAGTCATGCAGGAAACAGGGGGTTCAGCACTGGTGCCTGTAACAGAAGAAGGCAAGAAGATGCTTTTATATAAAATTATTCGTCGTCGCAAGGATGAACTGAGTTTATTTAAAGATTCGGGAGACCAACTCGGTTTTGTGGATCGGTTGAATACGTTGTTCACAGAGCTAAAGCAGTACGGAAATGATGCTCGGTCTGTACCGGAGCAACTGGATAGAATGCATGCTGCGGGGGAGTCCACTCCGATATTAAGAGGCAAGCTCAAGGATATCAGTCTAATCTATGAGGATTTTGAACGGGAGCTGACGCTTAAATATATCGATGGTGAAGATACGCTTCGCATGCTGACAGAACAGATTGCACAGTCTTCCCTCGTGCGCGGAGCAGACATTTGGATGGATGGCTACCGGAGGTTTACACCACATGAATACAAGGTGGTGGAGCAGCTTATGCTGCACGCCTCTTCGTTGACAGTGGCGCTGACCTGTAACCGCAGCTACGAAAGTGGACAGCTTCCGCATGAGCTGGATTTGTTTCATCCTTCAGCGGCTACCTACGTCAAGCTTAAAGGAATGGCAGAGGAGCTGATGATTGAAACGCAGACACAGTTATTACGCCCCGATCCAATGCCTAGGTTTAAAGAACGTCCAGCGTTGGCGTATTTGGAGGCTTATTTCGAACATCGCACAGGGCTGCGGAATCAGGAACAACGGTTGCGGCTACAGCAACTGCGAGAACAATGGACAGATACACAACCGGAGGGCATAAAACTGTATGCTGCGGCAAATCGCCGCGCCGAGCTGGAAGGAGCCGTACGCGAAATGCGCCGCCTGGCCCGCGAAGAGGGCGCGCGTTATCGGGAGATGGCTCTGTTTGTGCGTCATATTGAAGATTATGAGCCGTGGGTGGAACCGATATTCAAGCAATATGAAGTTCCGGTATTTTTGGATCAGCGGAGAAGTATACTTCATCATCCCTTGGTGGAATTGATTCGGGCTTCACTGGATATCGTGCAGCGACGCTGGCGATACGAGGATGTATTTCGTGCGGTCAAAACAGACCTTCTATTGCCGCTGGACGGTCGAGTGAGCCGCGAGCAGATGGACCGTCTGGAAAACTATGTGCTGGCCTGCGGCATACAAGGTAGCCGTTGGACAGATGGCCGGGCATGGCAGGCTGTGCCCAGTTTGTCGCTGGAGCTGGAGGAACAGGAACGGAACCGTCAACGGGATGAAACGCTGGATTTGATGGAGTTGTGCCGAGATGTGATTGTGACGCCTTTGCATGCGTTTGAGAAGCGTATAGGTAAGGCACGAACGGCGCTTGAGAAGAGCGAAGCCGTATATCTGTTGCTGGAGGATGCAGAAATCGGTCACAAGCTGGACGCCTTCATTCATCAGGCAGAAGAAGCTGGAAATCCCGAGCAGGCGAAGGAGCACCGTCAGGTATGGGATGCGGTGCTTGAACTGCTTGATCAAATCGTCGAAATGATGGGTGATGAGAGACTGGATACTGCTTTGTTTGCGGGAGTGCTGGAAACGGGATTAGCTGAGTTCCGTATGGGGCTTGTTCCACCGGCTCTGGATCAGGTGCTGGTCGGAAATACGGACCGTACACGTGTATCCGGCATTCAACATGCCTTTGTGCTAGGGGTGAACGAAGGAGTAATGCCGGCTGTGTTCCATGAGGATGGGGTGCTCAATGAGCAGGAACGTACAGCATTAAACGAACAAGGCGTAGAGCTGGCGCCAGATATGACAAGACGTCTGTTGGACGAACGGTTTCTCGCTTATACAGCCCTGACCTCTGCTGGTAAAAGCCTGTGGATGAGCTATGCAGTGACTGATGAAGAAGGCAAGCCATTGCTGCCGTCAGAGTTAGTGCGACATGTGCGGCAACTGTTTCCTGGCCTGAACGAACGTCCACTGGCTGGATACCCTCTGCCTGAAGACGCTTGGACGACGCAATGGGAGTATGCTTCCCATCCGTCTGAGGCATTGCCGCAGCTCATTGCGCAATTACGGCATTGGCGGCGTGGCGGTGATATTTTATCTCCCTGGTGGGAGGTATATAACTGGTATGCCAGCCAGCAGGGACGTGAGAAGGACAAGTTGCGTCAGCTGTTGACCTCAATTTTTTACGAGAATCATGCCGAAATGCAGAAGGAAACGAGCCGCCGTCTGTATGGCAGCAAGCTGCGTACCAGTGTATCTCGGATGGAACGTTTTGTCGCATGTCCATTTTCTCACTTTGCCTCTCATGGTCTTCGTTTGAAGGAACGTCAAATGTATCGTCTGAAGGCTCCGGATATCGGACAATTATTCCATGCAGCGCTTGGTGAGATGGCGATCAATCTGCGTGAACGTAATGTCAGTTGGGGAAGCCTCACTACCGAGGAATGTCGCCAAGAGGCGGAAAGTACGGTGGAGCGTCTTGCTCCTCGCCTGCAAGGCGAGATTTTAATGAGCTCCAAGCGGTATGGCTATATTTTGCGCAAGTTAAAAGACATTGTGAGCCGTGCTTCATTAATTTTGGGTGAACATGCACGGAGAGGTAGCTTTGAGCCGATTGGGCTGGAGTTGGACTTCGGACCGGGTCAGCCGCTTCCTCCCTTAAGCTTCCGGTTAGATAACGGCGTGGTGATGGAAATTGTCGGACGGATTGACCGTGTGGATGTGGCAGAAGGAGAAAAAGGATTGCTTTTGCGTGTCATTGATTATAAGTCTAGCCAAAAGGATCTTAAGCTGCATGAGGTGTATTATGGCTTATCCCTGCAAATGCTCACCTACCTGGACGTGCTGCTGAATGCGGCGGAGGAATGGTTGGGCGAGACTGCTTATCCGGCGGGTACACTGTATTTTCACGTCCACAATCCGATGCTGCAATCGCCTAACGGTCTTAGCGCAGAACAGGCGCGTCAGGAGCTCTTGAAACGTTTTAAGATGAAGGGATTATTGCTCGCGGATCGGGATGTAGTTGGGCAAATGGATACAGCATTGGACAAAGGATATTCCTCTATTTTACCTGTTGCAGTGAAAGCAGACGGCAGTTTTTATAGCAGTGCTTCCGTTGCTTCGCCTGAACAGTGGGATAGCCTGTTAGCGTCGGTGCGCAACAATATTCGGACGATTGGCACACGGATGACGGAAGGCGATGTTGCCATTGAACCTTATCGCATCCAGCAAGAAACGGCATGTACCTTCTGTTCTTTTAAGCCTGTTTGTCAATTTGACGACAGTCTGGAAGGCAGTGGTTACAACCAATGGGGGAAACCGGGCAAGGATCAGGTCTGGGATCTGCTGGGTCATACACAGGAAGGGAAAGGAGGAATGAAGCAATGATAAGCACGTCAAATGCTAAAGGCTTGCCGAAGCCGGAAGGAAGCATGTGGAGCGATGATCAGTGGCGTGCCATTTCGGAATCCGGTAACAACATGCTGGTTGCGGCAGCGGCGGGGTCTGGTAAAACAGCGGTGCTCGTAGAGCGTATTATTCGCAAAATTGTTGATCCTCAGCTCGGCTTCAGTGTAGATCGGTTACTGGTGGCGACCTTTACGAAGGCTGCAGCCGCAGAAATGCGTCAACGGATACGCGAAGCGCTGGAACGTGTGCTGGAACAGGAACCGGAAAGTGAACATGTACGTCGCCAGCTATCGTTGTTGAATCGAGCCTCGATTACGACGCTTCACTCTTTTTGTATGGAGGTCATCCGCAGGCATTATCAGGCCATTCCTCTTGATCCCGGCTTTCGGATTATGAATGAGCATGAAACAGAATTGCTGCGCCAAGAGCTTTTAGAAGAACTGTTTGAGGAGAAATATGAGCTTCATGATGAAGGCAGCACATTCCGCAGACTGGTCGACTGGTTTAGTGGAGAACGCACCGATGATGCCATGTATGTGCTTGTTCAGCGTTTGTATGATTTTTCTCAAAGTCATCCTTGGCCGGAGCATTGGCTGCGCGAGACGGCAGCAGCATTTCGTGTACAGGATGTAGCAGCTTTGGGGGAGACTCCTTGGGTTCGTAGTATTTTGACGGATGCTGCCCTTTCGTTGCGCGGAGCAGCGAGTTTGCTGGAACAGGCGCATGAGACAGCTATGCAGCCTGGCGGTCCTGCACCCTATGCCATGACATTGCAAGAGGATACGGCGATGGTGAAGGAATTACTGCAAGAGCTCGAGACACAGCCGTGGGCATCCTTGTATGATCAATTTCAGGCAGCATCCTTTGGCAAGCTCAAGCCAGTCAAAAAAGATCAAACCGAGCCTGCATTGCAGGAACGGGTTAAGACGCTGCGCGAGGCTGCCAAAAAAATGATTACGGATATGAAGGCTTCCCTGTTCGGTCGGAGAGCAGAAGCTTATTTGGAGGAACTGCATGCGACCGCTCCTCTGATGGACGAACTGGTGGAGACTGTGATTGCTTTCGGGGAACGATTTCAACAGCACAAGCAGTCAAAAGGACTGGTGGATTTCGGGGATTTGGAGCATTATTGTTTGAAAATATTAAGACACCCCGACTCTACTCCGTACAAGCTGTTACCTTCCGATGCTGCACTTGAATACAAGGCGCAGTTCGACGAGGTGCTGCTGGATGAGTATCAAGATACGAATACCGTACAGGAAGATATCGTTAGACTGGTATCGCGCGAGGAACCGGGTAACCGTTTTATGGTGGGAGACGTGAAACAGAGTATTTATCGGTTTCGGCTGGCAGAGCCAGGGCTGTTTTTGAATAAGTATCAACGGTACGGCATACAGGAGCAGGAAGATGGCTTTTTGATTGATCTGGCGCGTAATTTCCGCAGTCGGGAGGAAGTTGTCGATGCGGTTAATTTGGTGTTCCGCCAGATTATGAGTGTGGATGTGGCGGAAATTGAGTACGATGAACGAGCCTGGCTCGTACACGGCGCGTCCTATCCAGAGAAGACAGAGGAGGACGCTGCTTCTGCATACGCGCCTGAACTGCTGTTAGTTGATAAAGGCGGGCGTGGTCTTTCTGAGGTTTCGGAGTTGTATGAAACGGGGGACGAATCGGCTTTACAGGAAAGTGAGCTGGCCGAGCTTGCGGAGCTTGAAACGGCTCAGTTGGAGGCTCGTGTAATCGCTCAACGGATTAAGGAGCTGACTGGAGATACTGGACAGCCACTGTTGATTTATGACAGGGGATTAAAAGCGATGCGTCCAGCAGTCTACGGTGATATTGTCATATTGCTTCGTTCATCAAGCGTATGGGCTCCCTTAATTGTGGAAGAATTGCGGCTTGAGGGCATCCCAGCCTCTGGAGAGCAGACGACAGGCTTTTTTAAAGCAACGGAAGTTGAGGTAATGTTGTCCCTGCTGCACATTATTGATAATCCGCAGCAGGACATCCCGCTTGCATCCGTGCTTCGTTCGCCAATTGTCGGCTTGACCGAAGATGAACTGGCACAAATTCGTCTAGAGAAGCCGGATGGAATGTTTTATGATGCATTGCTGGCGGCGGCACAGACTGAACAAGTTGAGGAGAGTTTAAAAGAGACCTCTGCTGATGTTATGGAGATGGATCTTTTCACTGAGGACCCGCTATCTCCACCTGACCCAGTCCATAGGAATGACGGGAATACGTTGTCTACCCGACTACGTTCATTTTTGCGTAATTTGGACGCATGGCGGCAGGAAGCCAGACAAGGTAGCTTAAGTGTATTGATTTGGAATGTGCTGGAGGAAACAGGATATCTGGATTGGGTGGGTGGACTCCCTGGCGGCTCACAGCGTCAAAGCAACCTACGGGCTTTATATGACCGAGCGAGACAGTATGAGACTTCTACGTCCAACCGAGGCTTGTTTCGATTCCTGACCTTTATTTCCCGTCTGCGGGAGCGAGGCGGTGATTTAGGATCCATCAGCGGGGGGACTGAACCCGATCAAGCTGTCCGCATTATGACTATTCATAAAAGTAAAGGACTTGAATTTCCTGTCGTGTTTATTGCCGGGACGGCAAAAATGTTCAATCAGCAGGATCTGAATGCGCCGTTTCTTATGCACAAGGAGTTGGGATTTGGTCCTAAATATGTGGAGGAACAAAACCGCGTTAGCTACCCTACGCTGCCTAATTTAGCGATCCGTCGACGCTCACAGCTGGAGCTTTTGGCTGAAGAAATGCGTGTGCTATACGTAGCGCTTACGCGTCCGCGTGAAAAGCTGATTATGACCGGAACCGTGAAGGATCTCGCTTCCCGCGCAGCAGGTTGGGCACGTGCCAAGGAACATGCGGAAACAGTACTACCAGACTATATGCTGGCGGCAGGTCGCAGCTATCTGGACTGGGTAGGTCCTGCATTGATTCGGCATCCTTCTGCAACTTCGCTGAGGGAAGCGGCAGGGGATCAGGAGGGGTACTATCACAGACTGGAACACATGCCGGGGGCAGACTGGTTATTTAAAATCGTAGCCTCAGAAACACTTTCTGGCTCTCGTGTGAACTCGGATCGTGGAGAAGAGGTATCGGCCGAAGAACGCCAAAAGAAAACAGAAGCACTGAGAAATGTTGAGCTAATCGAATTAGACGAAGAAAGTGAAACGGATATTGCTGCGGCTCTTTCCTGGACCTACCCGTATGAACGGGCGGGCAAGACAGCAGCGAATACATCGGTCACAGAGATGAAAAGATGGCTGGAGATGCAGGAGATAGGATCTGATGATTGGCTGAATCTATCTTCTATCTCCCAACAAGCAGACTTACCAGAGGATCGCGAAGATTCTGACACTAGGGGCAGTCAATTACACTTGCGCAGACCTAAGTTTATGGGAAATCAGCGACTGACTCCTACAGAACGAGGGACGGTCTATCATACGTTGATGCTGCATGTGCCCCTAGATGGAGTCATGAGCGCTGAGGTTATTGAGGAAACCAAAGCTCGTTTGCTGAATCAACGTATCTTACTGGATGTTCATGCAAAGGCGCTGGATACGAATAAAATATTACGGTTTTTCTCTAGTGAGCTAGGGGAGAGAATGCTGGGTTCATCCTGTATTCAGCGTGAGCTTCCGTTTACTTATACCATGCGGGCAACCGATTACTGGAACCACAGTTTACCTGCGGTGTTGCCAGAACAGAAGACAGTTACGGAAAGCGGGCAGGACGATAAAGTGCTGATGAACGGGATCATTGACTGTTTGTTTGAAACTCCCGAAGGGCTTGTGCTGCTGGATTATAAAACAGACCGGATAACCGAATATCGTACGCTGTCACATTTAACAGACCAATATCGTTTTCAATTGGAGCTGTATGCCCGTGTGATTGAAGAGATTACAGGCAAAAAGGTTGCTGAGAAATGGTTGTATTTTATAGAAGCTGGAGAGAGTGTGCGGCTGTAGTGATATAGATAGGGAGAGGGGGAATAGCATGCGGATTTTGCATACAGGGGATTGGCATTTGGGTCGCACGTTGGAAGGTCGAAGCCGTCTGAAGGAGCAGGAGGCGTTTTTGGAAGAATTGGTGAAAATGGCTGACGACCAGCAGGCTGATTTGATTATGATGGCTGGGGATGTGTACGACTCAGTCAATCCTTCGGCCGCCGCAGAGCAATTGTTTTATGAAGCATCTGCTCGTCTTACGGCTGGAGGAAGACCGCTAGTCGTCATTGCCGGCAATCATGATCAGCCGGAAAGAGTATCCTCGGTCACCCCGCTGGTGAGCGGGCGTGGAATTACATTGCTGGGACTGCCTCATGGGGAAGCAGTGCACGTTCGTACACCGCGAACGGGCGAAATGGCATGTATTGCGGCCTTGCCATATCCGTCTGAGTCTCGTCTGAATGAGCTATTGTCTGAAGACGGGGATGAAACCATATTACGCGAGGCATATAGCCGTCGTGTAGGGATGCTGATGTCACAGCTGGGTACAGCGTTTCGGCCCGATACTGTTAATTTGTCGATGAGCCATATATATGTGCTTGGCGGGCTGGAGTCGGATTCGGAACGTCCGATTCAGGTCGGGGGAGCCTATACCGTAGATCCGTCTGCTTTGAGCATTGGAGCGCAGTATACGGCTCTGGGGCATTTGCATCGTCCCCAATATGTGAAGGGCGATGGGCTGATGCGTTACAGTGGTTCTCCGCTGGCTTATAGCTTTTCCGAAGCTGGACAAGCCAAATCAGTTACGTTAATTGACGTGATTGCCGGCAAGCCAGCACAGGTTGAGGAACTGTATATTACCAGTGGACGCCCATTAGTGAGGTGGCGAGCACGGGGAGGTCTGGAGGAAGTATATCGCTGGCTGGATGAAGGACTGGATGCTGATGCCTTTATTGACCTGGAAATTACGCTGGATGAAGCAATGTCAATGGGAGATATTCAACGGTTGCGCAAAAGCCGTGAAGGCATCATTCATATTCGCCCCGTGTACCCAGAAATGGCTGCGGCACAGTTGGAACAGCAACGTTCAGAATTGCCGGTTCATGAGCTGTTCCGGGCGTTCTATCAACGACAGACGGGCGGAGCACAGCCGGATGACGGATTAGTACAGTTGTTTCTGGAACTGGTAGAACAGGATGATGCAAGAGACCACGCTGAGGAGGATGAAGTATGAAACCGATCCTTCTGAAACTGGCGGGGTTGCAAAGCTACCGGGAGTCCCAGGAAATTCGCTTTGACGATTTGACCGAAACGGGGCTGTTCGGAATTTTTGGTCCAACGGGTAGTGGTAAATCAACATTGCTGGATGCCATTACGTTGGCCATGTACGGTAAAGTGGAGCGGGCGGTGAATGGTACACAAGGCATCATGAATCATGCCGAGGATACGCTGTCTGTAGCATTTACATTTGAATTAATGTCAGCTCAAGGACCTCGCCGTTACCGTGTAGAACGACGTTTCAAACGTGCAGGAGGCGTATCGGTTAATAATACGCTTAGCCGTTTTATTGCATATACAGAAGACGGCGAGGAAGTACTTGCTGACAAAGTACAGGATGTGACACGCTGTGTGGAGGAGTACATCGGCCTGAAAATGGACGATTTTACGCGCGCTGTCGTATTACCGCAGGGGAAGTTTGCGGAATTTTTATCCTTAAAGGGCAGTGAACGTAGACAGATGCTTCAGCGTTTGTTCCATCTGGAGAAGTACGGAGATCAACTTGCTCAGAAGCTGAGCCGTCGTGTGAAGGATAACGACATCGCCTTGAAGTCGTTGGAAGCGGAGCAGCAAGGGCTGGGGGATGCGAGTGCTGAAGCGCTTGAGCTTGTAAAGCTGCGCCTCAAAGAAGCGATTGACCATGCAGAGGCTTCACGCCGCGAACTAGAGCGTGTTTCACGGGAAGCGGAGGCGCTGAACAAAACACGGGAACTGGTCATCGAGCTTAGCCAAAGAGTGAATGAGCTGGAGGATATGGCAAGGCAGGAACCAGGCATTGCTTTGCTGGAGCGCAAGCTGCGACAAGCATCTGCAGCGGAGGCGTTGCTGCCTGCACTGACAGATTGGAAGGAAGCCGTTGCCGAAGCAGAAAAACGGCAAAAGAATGCTGAACAGATGGCAGTCCAGGCTGCCTCCGCAGCGGAGGCGGCGCTTGTATCTGTGCAAGCAGATGAGCAGGCGCGGCAAGCACTCAGTGCCGAAGAACCAAAGCTATTGCTTCGGATCGACCAACTGGAGCAGGCGCTTCAACTGGAACGTGATACGGAGGTGCTGCGGACCGAAAGAGAACGTTTGGCAGCCGAATTGGTGCATAGCGAACAAACCCTTGCGGAGCATGCTGCAGGTCTCGCAAAGGAACAAGAGTTACAGACACGAGGTTTAAAGCGGCAGCAGGAGCTTCAGCAGGAGTTGAAGCAAAATGAAGTGCGGGCAGATGAGCGGCGTATGCTGCAAGAGGCTGTGCAGCGGCTACAACAGCTGGAGACAGCGCATGAGCAATGGCGTGAAGCTGAACAGGAGTATTTAGCTCAGGAGAAACGGCTTACACTAGCAGACGAACGTCTAAAGCTAATGGAGCAGGAGACACAGGAGACGGAGGCACGGCGTTCTGTCCTTGCTGCACAGGTGGCTGAAGGCATTGAGGCGTTGCTGGCGCTGGATGCGGAAATTACAGCCGATGTGTCGGCACTGGTTACCGAGGAGGAGCAGCTGCGTCACGAGCTCCGTGCCGAGGAGCTAGCGCGTCTCGCGCAACATCTCGCTGCCGAGCTGCGCGAAGGAGAGCCATGCGCAGTGTGTGGCTCTCTGCATCACCCCGCGCCTGCCGCTGTTGCGGCCCATGGCGCGGATTCCGCTGCGCCGGATGAGCTGCACCGCCTGCGGCTCGGCTTACAGGAGCTGCGTCTCACACTGCGCCAGCAGTTGCACGAGCAGCGCAGCCTGCTGACGCAGCCCGCCGCCGCAGACAGCGGCGCTGCCGCCACGGGCGAGCCTTTTACGCCTGCGGCTGCTGTGCCTCGTGGTGTCGCCGTATGGGCGGAGCGCTGTGCAGCGCTGGAGCGTACAGCGGCTGAGCTGGCAGCGCGTGCGCATACGCTGCCTGCCGAGGCACAGGCACTGCGTGAGGCGGACGCCGCCGGACAGCAGCGGCGTATCCGTGCAGCCGCCGAGCAGGAAGCGGCGGTTGCAGCCCTGGCGCAGGCGCGGAGCAAGCGCGAGGCATGTACCACGCGCAGCGAGGGGCTGCGCGCCGAATGGGCAGCGCAGCTGCCGGATGTCGGCCCCGACCAAGCTGCGGAGCGTTATCGCGCCATGCAGGAGCGCGACCGGCGTGCGGAGGAGCTGCGATCCCGACTGGAGACGAGCGTGACTTTCCTCGAAGAAAAGGCAGCGCGTGTACAGCAGATACAGCAAAGCATCATCGAGGAGGACAAAATCATTATTGCCCGTCGTACAGGGCTGCAAAGTAAAGATGATTTGCTGCGTGAAAAGCAAGAACAGCTCCGAAAGTGGGTTGGAGAAGGCCAAGCAGCCTCATTGCTGGAAGAAGCGACCTCACGCTTGTTGGGACTGAAAAACGGAGCCGAAGCCGCTGCCCGCCGCCGTACCGAAGCGGAAGAACGCAAGCAGCAGGCTGTTCATGCTTCACTGATAGCGCGGCAGGCCTCCGACTCGGCAGAAGAAAGACGGCAGACGGCAGCATCCCGTTGGGGCATCCGTCTGGAAGCTTCCTCTTTTGCTACGGAAGCAGAGGTCTTGGAATGCTGCTTGGGACCGGAAGAAGCCACACGCTATGAGCGTGAAGTGAATTTGCACCGAGAACGGGAGAAGGAGCTGTCTTCCCGCTTAAAACATGTCGAAGAGCAGTTGAATGGAGCAACAGTAACAGAGGAACAGTGGGAAACGACCACTGCGAGGCTGCGTGATTGCCGTGCACGCGACGAAGAGGCGCTTCAGAATCGCGCCAAGGCTGAACGTGATTTAGAGGACTTGCAGCGTCGGCACGTCCGCTGGATGGAGCTGGAGTCCAATCGTTTACATCTGCGTAGCGAGGCGGAAAAAATGTCCAAGCTCCAGTCTGTTTTTCGAGGCAATGCCTTCGTTGAATATATTGCCGAAGAGCAGCTCATGCAGGTCAGCCAATCCGCTTCACGCCGCCTGCGTTTTCTGACTAAGCAGCGTTATGCGCTAGAAGTAGATTCCAGCGGTGGTTTTGTTATTAGTGATGATGCCAACGGTGGGGTCAAACGTCCGGTATCGACCTTGTCCGGCGGCGAAACGTTCCTGACCTCTTTGTCGCTTGCGCTTGCGCTGTCGGCTCAAATTCAATTGCGGGGCCAATACCCTCTACAATTTTTCTTTCTGGATGAAGGATTTGGAACGTTGGACCCCGAACTGCTTGACACAGTAATTACCTCGCTAGAAAAGCTGCATCACGATCAATTATCTGTTGGTGTGATTAGCCATGTGCCTGAATTGCGGGCCCGGCTCCCACGCAAGCTGGTTGTTCTTCCCGCAGAGCAGGCTGGTGGAGGCTCTCGTGTAGTTATGGAAACATTTTGAAACAATGTGATACGGATCACAGATACAGTTTCAAACTGTTGTTATAATACAGCTAAGCCGACAAGTTAATCATACAGCACCCCGGCGGACGTATGCTGCGGAAGAAGTCTTCCCGTCATACGTCCGTTCAGAGGGGCTCTGCCAAGAGCTCCCGGGGTGCTTCTTTTTTTTGTAGCCGGAATTCGCCCAATTTGATGTAGCACATAGCCCGTTTTTGAATAACATACGGTATACATGCAAGAGTCTAGGAGGAAACAACCATGGAAAAAAGCATGATAACCGAAAATGTTACAGCATCGCAACAGATGGATGCTAAAACACTATGTCAACAGCATATGCATCGTTATGTATGCGTATGGGTGAAGGACGGGACAATGTATGACGGAATTGTAGAGCATGTGGATGATGAAAAGATATACTTAGCCGTTCCTATGGGTGGAGAAGAAATGGAGAATGTTAATCTCCCCTATCCGCCCAACAATTGTGGATGCGGCTCCCGTGCTTATAGTGGCTATGCATCTTATCCTCCGTACCCTTATCCGTACCCTTACCCGGTCCCAGTACCCGCCTATGCGTATGGATTCCCATACGGCCGTCGCCGCTTTAATCGCTTGATTCTGCCACTTGCTGCGTTGACAGCGATTAGTTTACTGCCTTACTACTAATCCGATCTTCTTCGTTGCCTGACCATCGTTCTACTCTCTCCCGCCTACAGCCCTTGTACAGTATAAGTGGCTATATAGGCGTATCCATACATCATCACTAAGTAAGGCTGTTTCTTCCAGCATGAAGAAACAGCCTCTTTTTCACATCTACCGTCTCAATATGTTAATGAGCTATAACGCTTACTGCCTTTATCGAGGTTACAATGATTTATGAATGGAGACTGTATGGGTACAGTTTAGTGAAAAGAGGTATCCTGTTTAATTAAAAACCATGTTAACATCAAGCGTGTACAGAAACATAAGAAGGAATAAGCATATAAAGAGGATGTACTGAACAGGCAGGAGGATATCGTGAAAAAATATGTTTCGGTTTTATTAGATATAGAGCTTAAAATTCGCGAGGGACAATATAGATCTGGTTACAAGCTGCCATCGGTCCGTGATGCTTCGGAGCTATACAAGTGCAGCAAAAGCACAATTCTGCGAGCCTATGCTGAACTTGAAAGGAAGCATGCCATTTATTCCATACCGCAAAGCGGATACTATGTAGTGGAAAACCCCAGTGACGTACACCATAGCCATATTTCCGACTACGTTGATTTTGCTTCAGCATCCCCGGATTTAAATGTATTTCCATATCTAGATTTTCAGCATTGTCTAAATCAGGCTATTGACACTTACAAATATCATCTGTTCACATATGGGGATTCGCAAGGATTGGAAACATTGCGACATACGCTCGTCTCTCATTTGGCTGATACTCAGGTGTTTGCAAAAACAGATCGGATTATCGTTACTTCAGGTGTTCAACAAGCATTAGAAATACTCGCGAAAATGCCGTTTCCCAATGGCAAAGAAAAGATTTTGGTCGAGCAGCCCAGCTACGATATTTATTTGCGTTTTTTGGAGGAAGAGAGCATACCCGTCAATGCGATTGCACGGACAGCGGAAGGTCTAGATTTTTATGAGTTGGAGAACCAATTTAAGCAGGGTAACATCAAATTTTTTTATACCATGTCAAGGCATCATAATCCTCTTGGTATCTCATATAACACGGAGGAACGAAAAACGATAGCTGCCTTGGCTGCGAAATATGATGTGTACATCGTAGAAGATGACTATATGGCTGATTTGGGAGTTGATCATCTTGTTGATCCTATTTATGCATACGATCAGACAGAGCACACTATTTACTTGAAAAGCTTCTCAAAAATCATTTTCCCTGGCTTGCGATTAGGGGTTGCGGTACTGCCAGAAAACTTATTAAAGACGTTCAGTACCTATAAAAGATATGTTGACACATCCATTTTGTCTCAGGCAGCACTTGATATCTATATTAAAAATGGAATGTATGAACGCCATAAACACACGATATCCAAACTGTATTCGGAGCGCGTTCGTATTCTGAACAAGGCGGTGGAACGATACAATCAGTCCGGGTACATTCAAACTCCAGCTGCAACCTCAGGTGTTTATACGCAGTTTAAGCTGCCGAGGACGGTGAATTTGGAACGTTTGGTACACAGTCTTAACGCGAGAAGCATCCAAGTTGTAGCTGGAAAAGGCTTTTATTTATCAAGCTACAGGGAACAAGAAAAATTTTTGCGCATAAGTATTTCGCGTGCACAGCCGGATCTAATTGATAAAGGAGTTAAATCTATAGTAGAGGAAGTTAGTAAGGGAAACTGGTATTAAGCCCCATTTTCCGTTATGATACATATAGAAACAAAGGCATAACCAATCATGATTGGTTATGTTTCTGTTTGGTGTGGAAAATACATAACTTTGAATGCCGAGAGCAAGGACTGCTGATGTTTAATTGCTTATGATCGGCTCACTGCCAAAGGAGGGTTTTGAATGGACGATCTGTTTTTGAAAATTGTGGATGGAAGCATCCCCAGCAAAAAGGTGTTGGAAACCGACAATGTGCTCGCATTTCATGACATCCAGCCTGCGGCGCCAGTACACGTGCTCATTATTCCAAAAAAATACATTCCTTCAATGAATGCTGTAACGGAGGAGGATCTTCCTCTTATCGCGGAGATTCATCGTGTTGCGGTTGAGGTTGCGAAAAAGTTGGGAATCGCTGAGTCTGGTTATCGGTTGATTAACAACTGTGGACCGGATAGTGGACAAGCGGTAGGCCATCTGCATTATCACTTGCTGGGCGGCGCCAAATTAGGTGCCCTGACAGGTATTTCGGACTCGCATTCTTAAAAATGACAGAGCTAGTCTTTTCAGTAATGCGGAAGTGACGGGAAAAAAAGTTCCTTCTATGTACTCATTTTTTCTTATAGGTTGACACCTGGTTTCCGTTTCACCTATAATAAAATTTGATGAACCGTGTTATTGCTCTTGGACGGTCTGGTCGGAGGGAGGGAAAACTGGTGTCTGAAACTAAAGTTCGCAAAAACGAGACAATTGATGCTGCACTTCGTCGCTTTAAACGCTCCATTGCTAAGGATGGCGTATTGGCTGAGGTGAAGAAACGCAAGCATTATGAAAAGCCAAGCGTAAAGCGCAAGAAAAAGTCCGAGGCTGCTCGTAAGAGAAAGTTCTAGGAGGATCTAAGTAATCATGAATTTGAGCGAACGATTGAACGAAGATATGAAGCAAGCAATGAAGAGTAAGGACAAGTTCAAACTCTCCACCATTCGAATGGTTCGTTCTACGATTAAAAATCTTGAAATAGATTTGAAACGGAATTTGGACGACAACGAAGTGCTTGATATTCTGAGTCGTGAGATCAAACAGCGAAAAGATGCCCTCCATGAGTTTGAAAAAGCCGGTCGTGATGAACTTGCGACAAGCACTAAAGCAGAAATAGAGATCATCGCTCAGTACCTTCCTGAACAACTTTCTGAAGAAGAAATTAAAGTTATTGTACAGCAGACCATCCAGGAAACCGGTGCTTCTTCGAAAGCCGAGATGGGGAAAGTAATGACGGCCTTAATGCCTAAGGTAAAAGGTCGTGCTGACGGTAAGCTCGTGAACCAGGCGGTTCAGCAATTTCTGCAATAAACCCTGCGACAAACAGGAAAACACAACACCCTCTGTTTACAGAGGGTGTTATTTCTATATGTGTGACGCCTGTCATAAAAGAGAATGGTGGAAAACGCCTTTATGAAAGCGCTTCTCGCAATTGTGTGAAACGTGATGTCCATTAGGGGCGTAAAGTATTTGACAGGCGTCAGGATTAGCAATATACCCAATAATTTCACATTAAATCCTGAAAACTGTATAGTTTGTCTAACAAAGTTTGGTATGCTGTAACAAGGAAAGATCGAAAGGGGGGAAAGAAATGCATAGAGAACATCACCACTCCAGCCGCAAATTGGTCTTTTTAACGTTGTGGATTATGATATCCGTTCTGTTGTTACCCTTAGTTCATTCTGGATCAGCGGCAGCTCAAACAAAGGGTGGAGCTGTGTTTGTTATACCAGTTGATCAGGAAATTGAACAGGGTCTGGGCAAATTTATGGAGCGTGGATTTGCAGAAGCGGTTGATTCCAAAGCAGGTCTGATTTTACTGGATATTAACACTCCCGGCGGACGGGTAGATACAGCGGAGAAGCTGGGCAAACTGATTAAAGACAGTCCCATACCGACCGTAGCCTATATAAAGGGAGAAGCGGCCTCAGCGGGTAGCTATATTGCGTTGAGTGCTAACAAGATTGCTATGAAACCGGGGAGTATTATCGGAGCAGCAGCGTTAGTAGACGGCAGGGGGAATGCTATTACAGACCCAAAAACGATAGCTTGGTGGAAGAGCAGCATGGCATCTGCCGCAGAAGCTGGCGGGCGCAATCCCGATATTGCTAGAGGCATGGTCGACTCCAAATCGACTGTATCTATCCCGGAGATGAATTTTAATAAGGAAAATGGCCAGATCATTTCTTTAACCAGTGAGGAAGCGCTGAAATTGGGGTACGCGGATCACATCGCGTCTTCGGAACAAGAAGTTATCCAGTGGATGGGCTACAGTACAGATGATGTAATCCATGTGGAGCGCACATGGGCTGAAAAAGCAGCCGAGATATTGACCAACCCGATCGTGCAGACATTGCTTTTATTTGTTGGTATCGCGGGTGTAGTTATTGAACTGCTTGTACCTGGCTTTGGTGTACCGGGAATTTTAGGTGTACTTGGATTTGGTTTGTATTTCTTTGGTAATTATATCGCTGGCTTTGCAGGTTCGGAGACGTGGCTGTTGTTCATTATCGGTCTGGCACTGCTTATACTTGAAATGTTCATTCCAAGCTTTGGCATTCTGGGTATTTTGGGTTCCATCAGCCTTGTCGCGGGTGTAGTCCGTGCAGCATACAACATGCAGCATGCGTTTATATCTTTGGGGATTGCTTTTGCAGCGGCTGTTGCCGTGGTGGCGATCATCGCGGTTGTCTTTAAGGACCGAGGGATATGGAACCGTTTTATACTTCAGGAACGTTTAACGGCTGACCAAGGGTTTTCTTCGGTTGTGAATCGGGAAACGTTACTAGGTCAGAGGGGTGTCAGTCTGACCCCATTACGTCCAGCTGGAACGGTGCTAATCGCTGACGAGCGAGTGGATGTCGTAACGAATGGGGAGTTTATCGCCCCGGATATGCCGATTATCGTATCCAAAGTAGAAGGCGGGCGAATTGTAGTCAAGGCAGACGCGAGCGTCTAGCAAGCTAACAACGAAGAATTAGATTAATGGAGGATGATGCGAGTGTTCGAATCGGGTATTGTCAGTATTTTGCTGATTGCCGTAGTAGTGATTATTGTATTGAGTGTGTTTTTTAGTTTCTTCCCGGTGATGCTGTGGATTTCGGCGCTGGCTTCGGGTGTGCGGATCGGTATCATTACGCTAGTAGCTATGCGGTTGCGGCGCGTCACACCAAGCCGAATTGTCAATCCCCTCATTAAGGCTACCAAAGCTGGTCTGGGCTTGAATATCAATCAGCTGGAAAGTCATTTTCTCGCAGGGGGGAATGTAGACCGAGTGATCAATGCGTTGATTGCCGCGCAGCGCGCTAACATTCCGCTTGAATTTGAACGTGCGGCTGCGATTGATCTTGCGGGACGGGATGTTCTGCAAGCGGTCCAAATGAGCGTTAATCCGCGTGTTATTGAGACGCCTATTGTTGCTGCGGTCGCCAAGGATGGTATCGAAGTGAAGGTTAAAGCTCGTGTTACGGTGCGTGCCAACATTGATCGACTCGTCGGTGGTGCAGGAGAAGAAACGATTATTGCTCGGGTTGGTGAAGGTATCGTAACAACGGTTGGTTCCAGTAACTCGCATAAAGACGTGCTGGAAAATCCAGATTCCATTTCGAGAACCGTATTGTCCAAAGGTTTGGATGCAGGGACAGCATTTGAGATTCTATCGATTGATATTGCAGACGTTGATGTAGGTAAAAATATCGGTGCCTTCCTGCAAACAGAGCAGGCGGAAGCAGACAAACGTATTGCGCAGGCAAAAGCCGAAGAACGGCGTGCGATGGCTGTAGCGCAAGAACAGGAAATGAAGGCACGTGTTGTAGAAATGAGAGCGCGCGTGGTGGAATCTGAATCCGAAGTGCCTCTGGCAATGGCTGAAGCGCTGCGTAGCGGTAAACTTGGCGTCATGGACTATATGAATTTAAAAAATATTGAGGCAGATACGCAAATGCGTAGTTCCTTAGGCAAACCGAATGAGAACTCGGGGAATGATAACAAGAACCGGGATTAACTAACGGACGGGCCGATGAACTATAGCAGTTAGGCGGTGAGTAATGAATTTTATCAGCTGGATCTTTGACCATTTGTATATCTTGATCGTGATTGGCTTTGCACTGGTGTCCTTTTTGGGGAAAAGCATTCAAGGTGGAGATCGGAAATCTTCCCCGCGGCAAGGTATGCCTACCTTTGGTGGTGATCATGGTTCGCGCGGGTCCTCGACGTCGTCCAGACCTTTCACAACGGAACCTGAGATAGAGAGACGTCAGCAAGATGTTACTGGAGAGCTGCAACGTCAATTTCCTAATGAGCGACGGGCGGAGATGGAAGCTCGTCCTATAGAAGAAGTGGGAGACGGGCTGAAAAAGGAAGAACAGATGGACCAAGATTCATTAGATAACGGTACGACTTTAGAGGATCGGATTCGTATTATGGAAGAAGAGCGAAGGATGGTTTTAGCCCGACTCGATCGTATATCCAATGCGAGTGATTCGGAGGAAATTACAGATGGGCTAGAGCAAACTTCTCAAGAACGGGGTACCGTGAATGCAGCTGACCTACGCAGAGGTGTAATTTGGGCAGAGATATTAGGCCCTCCGCGTTCCAAGCGTTACATGGGTGGAGGAAGACGTTAAAATGATAGTGATCCGTCACGGCTTTGGCTGTGGCGGATCTTTTTTTTGCGATGTTTTTAGCAATACATAAACTTGCTAGAATAAAAAAAGACCTAACGACAAATGCTCAAATTACCTAACAACGAATGTGATGATCTTATATATGCTACATTTTTCTCACATTTACTGTCATCTAAAAAGACGGCATTTTGTCTAATTTAGAATCTCATTTGTGAAAATACTTATGTAAAAAATGATCAAATGTAACAATATGAACGAAGCCTTCCAAAAGTCGTTTTCATTTTTTCTTTTTTATATATAATGTTCTCAACGATAGAACTTATGAAAATTTACCCCATATTTAGCTAAAATTTGATTTATATCGAGGTGATGTCACAGGGTTATACAAAAAGTAAAAATTTATGTTTAGGAGGATGGGATGGATGGGGAATAGCTTGTTCAGAAAGAAGAACATTGATCAACTGATCGCTGCTACACGTGGGGAAAAAGCACTTAAAAGGGAATTGGGTGCGTTTGATTTAACAATGCTTGGGATTGGAGCCATTATCGGAACGGGAATTTTTGTTTTGACAGGTACGGGAGCAGTTACGGCTGGTCCGGGTTTGGTAATGTCTTTTGTGATTGCGGGGCTCGCTTGTTTGTTCGCAGCATTGGCTTATGCTGAGTTTGCTTCCACCGTTCCAGTATCCGGTTCTGTTTACACTTTTACATATGCTACGATGGGAGAGCTATTGGCTTTTATTATCGGATGGGATTTAATTTTGGAATATATGTTGGCTGCCAGCGCTGTTTCAGCAGGTTGGTCGGGTTATTTTGTATCCTTTTTGAAAGGAATTGGTCTTCATATCCCGGTTGAATTCACTGCTGCGCCAGGAGCTTTAAAAGACCAAACTACTTATTTTAACCTTCCAGCTTTTTTAATTTTGATGGCTATCACATTCTTGCTTTATTTTGGAATAAAAGAATCCAAACGAATTAACAACATCATGGTTATTGTAAAAATTGTTGTCGTTTTATTGTTTATTATTGTTGCTGTTAAATATGTGAAGCCAGACAACTGGACACCATTTATGCCGTTTGGGTTCAGTGGGGTGTTTGGAGCCGCAGCCCTTGTGTTTTTTGCTTTCATTGGCTTTGATGCTGTTTCATCAGCTGCTGAAGAAACCAAAAATCCAGCTCGTGATTTACCACGTGGCATTATTTTCTCGCTTGCTATTTGTACGCTTTTGTATGTGATCGTTAGCGCGATTATGACAGGTATTGTGCCGTTTATGCAATTTGAAGGTATCTCCCATCCGGTGTCATTAGTTTTGCAGGTTGCCGGTCAGAATTGGGTGGCGGGTATTGTGGATATCGGAGCCATCTTGGGGATGACAACGGTCATGCTGGTAATGTTATATGGTCAAACCCGTATTATGTTTGCGATGTCACGTGATGGCTTAGTACCTAAAGTATTGTCAAAGGTTCATTCCAAATATAAAACACCCTATATTAACACGTTGTTTTTTGGTACTTTATCTGCATTAATGGGTGGGTTGATCCCGCTGGATGAGTTAGCAAGCTTGGTGAACATTGGAACCTTATCAGCATTTATTCTGATTTCAGTCGCTGTCATAGTGATGAGAAAAACACAACCTGATTTGCCAAGAGCCTTCCGATGTCCTGGGGTTCCATTTATTCCTATTCTGGCTATCATTTCATGTGGGGTTCTTATTCTTAATCTGAATGGTCAAACGTTTATTCGTTTTATCATTTGGCTTGTTATTGGTATGGTTATTTACTTTTTATACTCCCGAAAAAACTCTCTTTTGAATCAGGATTCCGAAAACTAACCATTTCATACTGTGAAACTAAAAAGACAGCCTTGTTTTGATATGAAAACGAGGTTGTCTTTTTTTATGTGAATTTTTATAAAGCATGGTCTTTTTCCTCTTTAATATTGCAGTTGCTACGAATTGTAAGTTTAGCCTCATAAATGCGATGACTGGATCATAAAATGTACAGTACAGATATCTGTGACGCTGGTGTAACAGTGTCCAGTGATGATCGAGACATAGGATAAACCGAATAGTCATAACAAGCGATTAAAAAAGCAGCATAGCTGCTGTCGTAACAACGATGGAGTGCTAGTGGTAATAACAGAAGATTATAAAAAAAGCAGCATAGCTGCCATCAAAACAACTATTAGCCGTTGGATAACAGTTGTTCTGATGACAGGAAAGGAGATTTCGCCGTATGAGCCGGATGAGCCGCAAACTGCGAAAGTGGGCCAGCGAGACGTTGGAGCTTCCGCAGGATATTCTATTTGATCTGCCGCGGTTAACCCTCATCGGCAGCCGCCAGCTTTATGTAGAAAATCACCGGGGTGTGGTGGATTTTACACCAGACCAGCTCGTACTTGCACTTGCGCAAGGCAGGCTAAGAGTGTCAGGCCATGATCTAATCATTACGTCTATCCTGCCAGACCAGGTAAGTGTAGAGGGACATATTACGGATATTCAATTGGAAGGAACGGAGGAAGGCTCGTGAAACATCCCGCTTTAGCAAAGCTGCGTGGCACGGTTACCCTAGCTGTCGAGGGCGAAAGTGTGGAAGCTTTCATTAATTTACTCACTGATCACCATATACCTGTTTGGAACGTGCGGCCGATGGGTACTAGACTTGCAGAAATGAACCTTCTGCTGCCGCACGTCTTCCTGTTGCGTCCGCTTTTGAGAAGGACAGGCTGCAAAATGCATGTTCTCAAACGTCAAGGACTTCCTTTTACTGCTGTACGACTCGCCAAACGTAAATTTTTTCTCGCAGGACTGGCCTTGTTCTGGATAGGACTCCTGCTGATGTCATCGCTCATCTGGGACATTGAAGTGAAGGGGAATGACAAGCTCCCAACGGAAGCTGTTCTCAAAGCAGCCCGACAGGAGGGGCTTTATCCGTTTCAATGGAGTTTTCGCCTTTCCAGCCAGGACAAGCTTTCGCGCGCACTCATGCAGAAGCTTCCAGAGGCATCCTGGATCGGTGTGGAAAGGCAGGGAACCTTGGTGACAATTCAGGTCGTTGAAGCTTCACAGCCTACTCCCCCGCCGCTCTACAGTCCACGTCATCTCATCAGTAAGGCGGACGCGGTAGTCACTGAAATTTTTGCCGAGCAGGGACGTCCTGTTGTGCATAAAAATACACGGGTCAAAAAAGGAGCTATTCTCATTTCAGGAACGCTTGGAGATGAGGAGAATCAGCAACAGGTCGTAGCCAAAGGAGAGATTAAGGGGCTTGTGTGGCATGAATATGAAATTAGTAGTCCCATGGTACGACGCAGCAGCACATATACGGGGAATAGCCACGATCGCTTGTATCTGGTGCTAGGCAACCGTGCGATACAATTGTGGGGATATGGGAAAATACCTTATTCTACACATAAAACGACCGTTGAACATGATCCGCTAACATGGCGTTCTTACAAACTTCCGATGGGTTGGATGAATGAAAGTGTGAGGGAGACCAAGATACAAGAGCAGAAGTTAACGGAAACAGAAGCCAAAATGTCAGGAATAGAAGGCGCACGCGCGGATATTTTAGCTAAATACGGCAAAGGAACGAAAATAATGAGCCAAAAAATTTTGCATGAGAAGAGAGAGAATGGTAAAGTTTATATGAAAGTACTTTTTGAAGTGGAACAGGATATTGCGGAAGAACTTCCGTTAGTTCATAACCAAGGAGAATGAGGCTATTTGGCAGAACAACAACGCAGCATACAAATTGCATTGAACAGTGCGGGAGAAGGTCAGGCGTTATTCGGCCCGCAGGATTCCTTTTTAAAATTGATCGAAGCAGCTATTCCTGCAAAAATAGCATCTCGTGAGGCGGAAATTAATGTTTTTGGAGATGCTCACGAAGTGGAAGTGCTCGAACAATTGTTCGATGTTTTGCTCCAGTTAATTCGTAATGGGTATATACTGACCGAAAGGGATGTCCATTATGCGATTGAGCTGGCAAAAGATCTGCGCGCCGATCAGTTGCTTGATTTGTTCAAGGGAGAAATTACGACAACGTTTCGGGGCAAACCGATTCGTGTCAAAACGATTGGACAGAAGCACTATGTAACCACGATTAAAAAACGCGATATTGTATTTGGGATTGGCCCAGCGGGTACTGGTAAAACCTATCTGGCTGTAGTGCTGGCCGTAGCTGCTCTAAAGGAAGGTTCAGTCAAGCGTATTGTACTGACCCGTCCTGCGGTAGAAGCTGGTGAAAACTTGGGCTTTTTGCCCGGGGATTTACAGGAAAAGGTTGATCCGTATTTACGCCCGTTGTATGATGCCCTATATGATGTGATGGGTCCTGAGCAGACGGCAAAAGCGTTGGAGCGCGGGTTGATAGAAATTGCGCCACTGGCTTATATGCGGGGTCGTACGCTGGATGACTCATTTATTATTTTGGATGAAGCCCAAAATACCACACCAGAACAAATGAAAATGTTTTTGACTCGACTTGGCTTCGGTTCCAAAATGGTTATTACCGGCGATGTTACACAAATTGATTTACCTCGTGGCAAAAAATCCGGTCTAATTGAAGCAAATGCGATTTTAAAAGGGATTGAGGAAATAGGCTTTGTCCAGTTTGCGGAAGAGGATGTTGTCCGTCATTCCCTGGTTCAAAAAATCATCGTCGCTTATGACCGTGTTGCTGAAAATCAAGCATAAGCCCTTGAGCACGAGTATAGTGGGTATGATCAGAAAACGAACAAAATGAGCAGCATAGCTGCCTTGAAAAAGATGATGGAGAGGGATTGTTTTAGATGACCTCGAAGGAATTATCTAAAGGAAAAACGTTCCAGCATAGAATGAATGGATGGAAGTATAGCGTGGCGACACGCTATCTTCTGTTTTTATTTTTGGTGGTTCTTTTTTATGTGGGTTTTGCGTCCAAGCTGCTTCCCGAACGCTATGACATCCGGGTGAATCAACCGAGTGAAAAGGAAATTGTCGCTCCAATGCAGCTTCCTAACAGTAAGGCGACTTTGAAGGCCCAAGAGGAATCTGCTGAGCGCGTGCAGCCCATGTATACCATTGTACCGATCCGCAACGATAACCTGATTACCGGTATTTTGGATCGAATTGAACGGCTCAATCAGGATGATCAGGTCTCCAGAGCAGATAAGATTTCGATTTATAAGGATGAGATTCCTCAACGTGCACGGGAATTCGTGCAAAATTTTGTGAACAACAGCCGTAATGCGGATGCCTACCCAGATAAATTGCTGGATGAGGTGCTGGAAAAAACGAAAGAGCAAACGTACCGAATCCCAGAGGAGACATACATCAAAATTCCGCGACTTACATCTGAGGATATTGCCGAAATGCGGCCCGTAGCCCGTGAGATTGTAACAGGATTGATGAATGATCAAATTACGGATGCCCAGACGGCTCGAGCCAAGGTAGCTGAACGGGTGAGTACAAGCTCTCTTACTAAACGTACCTCCCGGGAGGTTGTTCAGGAACTTGCAAGGCTTGTGATTACAGCCAACAAGTTTTATGATGATACAGCTACGAAGGACGCTAAAGTACAGGCTCGTGAAGATACACCTACAGTTTACATTAAACAGGGTGAAGTACTTGTTAAAAAGGGTGAGATTATTACCCAGGAAATCTATACACTGCTTGATGAGAATGAGCTGCTCAAGGATAAAATCAACTATTGGCCACAATTTGGCCTGCTGTTGCTGTCTATGATGCTGGCATTGGGTCTGTTTATGTATATTCGTCAATTTCAATCACGAACACGAAACTTCAAGTATAATAATGCACAGTTGCTCATGCTGGTGTTAATCTTTGTGATTACAGTGGGAGCTATGATGTTAATTTCTATACTGCAGACTAGTGAACGATCCTACCTCGGCTATCTGGCACCTATCGCACTTGGAGCTATGCTTGTAACGTTGTTGCTTGATATGTCGCTGGCATTCGTATGTGCCGTTATATTCAGTATATTGGCAAGTGTTATTTTGAATGTTCGTCAGGGACAAATTTTTGATTTTAATTTTGGTTTTTTTGCCCTTGTGGTCTGTCTGGCGTCGATTTTTTCTACCCACCGGGCCAGCCAGCGTTCAACGCTGTTCAAGGGATCTATTATGGTATGCCTGTTCGGGGCTCTGGCTGTTTTTTCTTTGGCGCTGATTGACCAAGGGAACTGGACTCAAACAACGACACTCTATGGGGTAGCCTTTGCTTTTGCAGGTGGTCTGGTTACAGCGATCCTTGTTATAGGGCTAATGCCATTTTTTGAATCCACCTTTGGCATCTTGTCGGCACTGAAGCTTGTCGAATTGTCAAATCCTAATCATCCATTGCTTCGCAAGCTACTTACCGAGACTCCCGGAACATATCATCATAGTGTAATGGTAGGTAATCTGTCGGAGGCCGCAGCGGAGGCTATAGGAGCAAATGGGTTGTTGTGCCGGGTTGGTTCGTATTATCATGACATTGGTAAAACCAAAAGGCCTTCATACTTCATTGAAAATCAAAATGGGATGGAAAATCCGCATGATACAATAGAGCCCAAGCTTAGTAAATCCATCATTATAGCCCATGCCCGTGATGGTGTGGAAATGCAATTGGATTACAAGCTACCCAAGCCGATTCGTGATATAGCCGAACAACACCACGGAACGACATTTCTGCACTATTTTTACCACAAGGCATTGCGTGAGGCGGAAGAACGGGGGGTGGAGCCTGACTTCACAGAGGATGATTTCCGTTATCCGGGACCGAAGGCTCAGTCGAAAGAGGCTGCTGTAGTAGGAATTGCTGATAGTGTGGAAGCAGCAGTTCGATCCTTGCGAAAACCTACGGTGGAGCAGGTAGAATCCATGATTGAAAAAATTATTAAGAGCCGTCTTGATGATCACCAGTTTAACGACTGTGAACTGACCATGAGGGAGCTTGATATCGTGGCCCAAACGCTCAAGGAAACAGTAATGGGAATTTTTCATTCCCGTATTGAATATCCAGAGGAAAGACCTAAGCCCGAAAGTGGAAAAGCTTAATATTACTTGTGCATGAAGCACAGCTAAAGCATTAGAATTAAAAGGAGCGGTTGGCATGGGCCTTCAATTAGCTTGGAATAATGAACAAAACGATATGGTAATTAACGAATCGTTGATCACGCTGCTGAACACCTTATTAGAGGAGGCTGGCAAAGCGGAAGGGGTTATGGACGGTGAGGTTGCCCTTACTTTCGTGAATGATGATCAAATACATGAGTTGAACAGGGATTATCGCGGAATTGATCGTCCTACTGATGTGTTGTCTTTTGCTATGAAGGAAACACTAGATGAAGAGCTTGAAATAATTTACGAACCGACGGAAGAAAATCCTTTAAACGATGTACCGGATGTTCTAGGAGATATTATTATTTCTGTACAGACAGCCCAAGCTCAAAGCGAAGAATATGGACATTCGATTGAGCGTGAAATCGGTTTTTTGTTTGTTCACGGTTTTCTGCATCTGTTAGGCTATGATCATCAAGACGATGCAAGTGAAGCGGAAATGATGGGTAAGCAGGAAGCTGTGCTGGCTCAAGTGGGGTTGACACGGTAATGAGACGTCAGCCTTGGAGAATGACCTTTCGCTATGCCGCAGAAGGCGTGGTATACGCTCTGCGTACGCAAGTAAATATGCGGATACATGCGGTCGTGGCGCTCCTTGTCATTGTGGCAGGGTTAACTCTGCGCATCTCCCGGCTCGACTGGTTATTCGTGTGCATGGCCATTGCCATAGTCATGGTAGCCGAACTGATCAACACCGCTGTTGAAGCAGCGGTGGATCTAATCTCACCTGATATTCATCCGCTGGCCAAAGCGGCTAAAGACACCGCCGCCGGAGCCGTGCTCCTGGCAGCGGTTTTTGCTGTAATTATTGGCATATTTGTATTTTATAGACCTTTGTTGACGTTAATGAGTCAGCTGCTTTAATGAAAAAAACAAAAATAAAAATTAGGTGCTTAATCGCGCTGGAGGAAATAAAAAAAATGGCTAAGAAACAGTTTAAATCCGGCTTTGTCGCAATTGTTGGCAGACCCAATGTCGGAAAATCAACATTGATGAACCATGTCATTGGGCAGAAGATTGCCATCATGTCAGACAAACCCCAAACGACACGGAATAAAATTCACGGTGTATACACCACAGAGGACACACAAATTGTATTTTTGGATACACCGGGGATTCACAAGCGCCAGTCAAAACTGGGCGATTATATGAATCAGACCGCTTTTAATACATTGGGTGAGGTAGAAGCGGTACTTTTTCTGATTGACGCTGCTGAAGGTTTGGGCGGAGGCGACCGTTTTATTGCGGAACAGCTTAAACAAGTCAAAACACCAGTTATATTGGTGTTGAATAAAATTGACCGCATTGAGCCGGAGGCATTGTTGCCCCTGATTGAGCAGTATCGCAAGTTGTATGACTTTGCGGAAATTGTGCCGATCTCGGCCAAAATGGGCAATAATGTAAACACTCTGTTGGACCAGATTCAAAAATACTTGCCAGAAGGTCCGCAATATTATCCTGATGACCAAATTACCGACCATCCAGAGCAGTTTGTCATTGCCGAGCTGGTTCGGGAAAAGATTTTGCACATGACACGTGAGGAAGTACCCCATTCTATTGCGGTTATGATTGAAGACATGAAAGTACAGGATAATGGTGTAGTGCATATTATGGCGGTTATTTTTGTAGAGCGTGATTCCCAGAAGGGGATCATTATCGGCAAACAGGGAGCCATGCTCAAAGAGGTGGGCAAACAAGCTCGCCAGGATATCCAAAATTTGCTAGGCTCCAAAATTTTCTTGGAACTTTGGGTTAAAGTCAAAAAAGACTGGCGTAACCAGGAACGTGTCCTTCGTGATCTGGGCTTCCATCGCGACGCTTAAAAGCAGATATCGATTCTACCATCACTTTGGTCGTCAAAGGTTTATTGAGGCTAAAATTGATGTTAAATAATATGTATAGTTGTTGTAAGTATCATAAAAAAGCCGTACCGATCTCTACGACGGAGATAAGTATCAGTCTTCTAATCATCCCAAGCGCCGCGCATAAGCGGCGCTTAACTTCTTGCTCTTACCCTTTCTTCCAGCGATGAAATAAGGAGTGCTTTTTAAAAGAGCTATTGTAACTGTATGCACGTTGTAGCGGAGCGAAGAATTTGAATCTGAAGAAGCGTCAGCGTTCGCCTTTACTCCTGATTTACTCCTTTTCTCATTGGATAAAATAAATTCAGGGGTAACAGCGATCGTAAGATCAAATCATTCGCGAAGCGGTGACCAGACCGTACACAGTAGCCTTTTTCAACGTAATCCATTAATTTCATCGCATACTTCTTCCCTCTTCGCATCATCCTATTTTTGAGATGCAGACGTCATTTCCGAAGAAAGGATGAATACGAATGCGAGATTTTTCGTGGAAGTATTTTGCGATGACTGGAGATGTCGGTGCGTATCTGTTATACAGGGAGAGCGCCGTGACAAGGGAGCAAGACACGGATGAAGGAGAGTCGGACGAGCATGAAGAAGCCCGTGAATAGAGCGAACCACTGGCTTCTTCGCGAATGTTTGGGGGAAGAAGCATGCTTTACAGGATGGAAGGAATCGTCATCCGCAGCATGGATTACGGTGAGGGGAACAAAATTATTACGCTTTGCACCGAAAGCGGAGGCAAAGTAGGTGTGCTGGTCAGAGGCGCGAAAAAATCCAAAAGCCGTCATGCTGCTTTAACGCAGCCGTTTACGTACGGTGAATTTGTTTTTTTTCGTAACACAGGCTTAGGCACACTGAATGCCGGTGAAATTATCCAATCCCACCATACACTGCGCGAGGATATTACAAAGGCTGCTTACGCTTCCTATGCTTGTGAACTGCTTGATCGGGTATTACAGGATGAGGAAACAGGTGCATTTTGGTTTAAGCAGCTCAAAGCCTGTTTGGAGGCATTGGAGAGTGGCAAAGATCCGCTGATCGTCATGAGTATTTATGAATTTAAAATATTGCAGGCGGCCGGATATGCACCTCAGCTTGATGCTTGTATTTCAAGCGGTCAACAATGTGCTGATGAGGATATGTTTATCAGTCCGAGGTTAGGTGGGGTTTTGTGTCGGGGCTACAAGCATTTTGATCCAGCTGCGTTGAGTGTTGCTCCACGTACGTTGAAGCTGCTGCGCTTGTTCGCCCAAATGGATCTAAATCGACTCGGCAATATCGACGTGAAGGACTCCACCAAGCTGGAGATCAAACATGTCATGCGTCAGTTCATGGATATGCAGTTGGAGGTTAAGCTGAAATCCCGTAATTTCCTGGATCAGCTTGATAAGTACGATATGTGAAATACGGTGTTCTCTTGACTGTATCCCTGAAAACGTGTAATATCCTACTATATATCTCCTTTGGGAGCAGATGCATTGAACGAGAAAGTAACGAGACGTATTCTCTGTAGTTAGCGAGTTGGGGACGGTGTAAGCCCAGTGGGAATTGTTCGTGAACATGGCACTCTGGAGCGTCTGAATGGACACGGAAAAGAGGATTACGATCTGACTGGTGATGTAGGATCGCAATCAAGTAGGGTGGAACCGCGGGAGTCAGCTCTCGTCCCTACGTCTGTACAGGCGTAGAGGCGGGGGCTTTTTGCTGTCTCTAGCAAGGCTTATGGGATAAATTAGCCCTGTACATATGAGCTTAATGTTTAGAAATCACCAACATTTTAGGGAATTGGAAAGGAAGCGTGTGCCCATGAATTTTCAGCAGATGATTTTAACGCTGCAACAATTTTGGTCTGAACACAACTGTATTATTGTACAGCCTTATGATACGGAAAAAGGGGCAGGTACGATGAACCCGATGACGTATTTACGTTCAATTGGACCTGAGCCGTGGAACGTAGCTTACGTTGAGCCTTCTCGCCGTCCGTCTGACGGACGTTATGGTGAGAACCCGAACCGCCTGTATCAGCATCATCAGTTTCAAGTGGTTTTGAAGCCTTCACCTGATAATATTCAGGAATTGTATTTGGAGAGTTTGAACCGTTTGGGGATTAACCCACTGGAGCATGATATTCGTTTCGTGGAAGACAACTGGGAAGCACCGACGCTGGGAGCCTGGGGGTTAGGTTGGGAAGTATGGCTGGACGGTATGGAAATTACCCAATTCACCTACTTCCAGCAAGTGGGTGGTATTGATGCCAGTCCGGTTGCGGTTGAAATTACCTACGGTATGGAGCGTCTTGCTTCCTACATCCAGGACAAGGAAAATGTGTTCGATTTGGAATGGGTCACTGGAATCTCGTACGGTGATGTTTTCCATCAACCAGAATTCGAACATTCCAAGTATACGTTTGAAGTATCTGATGTCAAAATGCTATTTACTCTTTTTAATATGTATGAAGAAGAGGCGAATAAAGCGATGGCGCAGCATCTTGTATTCCCAGCCTATGATTATGTGCTGAAATGTTCTCACACGTTCAACTTGCTGGACGCTCGCGGAGCAATCAGTGTAACGGAACGGACTGGCTTTATTATACGAGTACGCAATTTGGCGCGCCAGGTCGCTGCGACCTATCTAGAGGAGCGCGAGAAGCTGGGCTTCCCGCTGTTGAAGAAAGGAGGTGCGGCAAATGTCTAAGGATTTATTATTTGAAATCGGATTGGAAGAAGTTCCTGCACGTTTTATCCCGAATGCGATTCAGCAGTTGAAGGAACGTATGACAGCGTGGCTCGACAGCTCGCGTATTGCTTACAGTGCTGTAGAGGCTTATGCTACACCTCGTCGTTTGGCAGTACTTGTTAAGGAAGTAGCGGAGAAGCAGGAAGATATTAACGAAGAAGTTAAAGGACCTTCCCGCAAAATCGCACTTGATGAAGCCGGTAACTGGAGTAAGGCTGCTCTAGGCTTTGCCCGTAGCCAAGGTGTTGATCCTGAACAGTTCACGTTCAAAGAGCTTGGAGGCGTGGAATATATTTACGCGACCAAGAGCTGCATAGGTGTACCGACGGCAGATGTGCTGTCTGAAGGTTTACTACACATTTTACATGCCATGACATTCCCTAAATTTATGCGCTGGGCGAGTTATGACTTTAAATTTGTTCGTCCAATCCGCTGGTTGGTAGCCTTGTTTGGCAACGATATTGTTAATTTGGAGATTGCTGGCGTACAGTCAGGGAATGTGACAAGAGGACATCGTTTCCTTGGACAGGAGGCCATTGTAGAAAGCCCGGCGGACTATGTCGAAGTACTTCACAAGCAGCATGTCATTGTGGACATTGAGGAACGTCAATCGCTTATTGTGAAGCAGATTGAAGCACTTGCAGCCGAAAAAGACTGGACGATTGCGGTCAAGGACGATTTGCTGGAAGAAGTGCTGTATCTGGTGGAAACTCCAACAGTGCTGTTCGGAGGCTTTGACCCTGCGTTCCTGAACATTCCGAAGGATGTATTGATTACTTCCATGCGTGAACATCAACGCTATTTCCCAGTGCTGGATCGCACAGGAAAGCTGCTGCCATACTTTGTTACGGTACGTAATGGTGGCAGTCAATCACTGGAAGTCATTGCAAAAGGAAACGAAAAAGTATTGCGTGCGCGGCTGTCTGATGCCAAATTCTTCTATGAAGAAGATCAGAAGCTGGAAATTAAGGATGCACTCTCCAAGCTGGAAAGCATCGTTTTCCACGAAGAGCTCGGAACGGTTGGAGACAAAGTGCGCCGGATTCGCCGCATTGCCGATGCTCTGGCAGAGAAGCTACGTGTTTCCCAAGATACACAGGAATCGGTTAGCCGAGCAGCAGATATTTGTAAATTTGACCTTGTAACACAAATGGTCTATGAATTTCCGGAACTGCAAGGGGTTATGGGCGAAGATTATGCTCGTAAGGCTGGAGAGAAGGAAGAAGTGGCAAGAGCGGTGTTTGAGCATTACCAGCCGCGATTCGCAGGTGAAACGGTTCCTTCAACGAACGCTGGAGCGATTGTAAGTATCGCAGACAAGATAGATACCATTACAGGCTGCTTCTCCATCGGCATTATTCCGACAGGTTCACAGGACCCTTACGCGCTTCGTCGCCAGGCAGCGGGTATCGTGCAGATCCTGTTAGATCGTAAGCTTTCGGCTACGTTGTCTGATGTGTTCAATATCGCGCTTGATGTGCACAGCAACTTTGGAAATATGAAACGTTCTGCAGATGAAATACGTAAAGAATTACATGAGTTTTTCGGATTACGCGTGAAGAAACTATTGTCCGAGACACTTCGTTATGACGTTGTGGATGCTGTGCTTTCAGCTGGATATGACGATGTTGCTTCCGTTGTTAACCGCGGAGCTGCGTTAATGACTGCTGTACAAACAGGGGATGCCTTCAAGGCAACAGTCGAGTCTTTTAATCGCGTAGGTAATTTGGCTGCTAAAGCAGTTCATAAGTCAGTGAATACGGGTGAATTTACGGAACAGGGCGAGAAAAACCTATATGAAGCATGGTATGGCGCCTATGAGTCTTATTGTACAGCTTTACAGGAAGGTGATGCGACACAAGCATTGACGCTTGCTTCATCCATTACTCCTGCGGTGACGGCGTTCTTTGATTCCGTTATGGTTATGGCTGAGGATGATGCTGTACGTAATAATCGTTTGGCATTGCTGGCTGCTATTGACTCAGAATTGAAGCGTTTTGCTGATTTTTCCAAGCTTGTAGTTTAAACGTCGGTTGTGGTAGTATGAACAACTTGAAAAAATGGGTATAAATATACGGAACGGTGTAAGAGTGATCTTGCAGCCGTTCCGTATTTTACTCGAATGCGGATGCGAGATGGGGGATGTTCATGGGAGGGTCCGGAAATTTCCCGGATATACGGATCGTTGTTGACGGGGACGCTTGTCCGGTTAAAAGTGAAATAGCAGAGACAGCTTCCCGTTTTCATATTGACGTTATTATGGTATCTTCATATGATCATCTCATTCAGGGCAGCAAAGGCGTAAGCGTTGTTAAAGTAGACCGAAGCGACCAGAGTGCCGATCTCTATATTGCCAATCATATCCGCCGCGGAGATATTGTAACAACCAACGACTATGGTCTTGCTGCACTTGCCTTGGCAAAAGGGTGTGAAGTGATGTCTTTTCGCGGAACGATGTATCGAAACGATTCGATAGACTTCATGCTGGACCGACGCCACACTTCTGCCAAAGAACGGAAAAAAGGACGTTATGGAAAAGGTCCTAAACCGTTTACATTAGAGGATCGTGAAGTTTTTCAACATAAACTGACAAAACTTTTACTTCGCTTGCAGGAGAATGAATAACGGTATCGAATTATATTTACGTGCTAAAGAGATGAAGGTGGTTAATATGAGTGCCGGACAAGGTAACATACCGGACGATATCATCGAGTCAGTTTTACAACATCATGATATTGTAGATACGGTAAGCAAGTACGTGCATTTGACCAAACAGGGGAAATATATGAAAGGCCTCTGTCCTTTTCATTCCGAAAAAACCCCTTCATTCACCGTGACACCGGATCGTCAGATTTTTTACTGCTACGGCTGCGGCGCGGGAGGCAATGCCATCAAGTTCATGATGGAAATCGAAGGACTATCCTTTCCCGAAGCTGTCAGGACAATGGCAGAAGAAAGTCATATTCCGCTCGGCGAATGGCAGGGACGTGATTCATCGCATCAGCATCCTGAGTTGGACAGGCTGTTGCAAGCGTATGAACTAACATCTAAGATGTACCATTTTTTGCTTAAAAATACGGAGCACGGCAAACCAGCCATGGAATATTTGCGTTCACGGGGATTCAGTGACAAGATCATTGACCAATTCCAAATTGGCTATGCACCCAACCGATGGGATACGATCGTTCAGTTTCTAGAGAAGCGTTCTTTTGATCCTGTCGAGATGGAGAAGGGAGGGCTTATTTCTCCCCGACATGAGGGTGACGGATATGTAGATCGATTCAGAGATCGTATCATGTTTCCCATTTGGAATCGAAACGGAAAAGTTATTGCCTTTGCGGGCCGTATACTTGGCGAGGGGCAGCCGAAGTATTTGAACTCACCGGAGACCAAGCTATTTAACAAAAGCCGAACGCTGTACAATCTCCATCATGCTAAAACCTCAATTCGCAAGCTTCGTCAAAGTGTTCTTTTTGAAGGTTATGGCGATGTGATCTCGGCATGGGAAGCTGGCGTACAAAATGGAGTGGCCGCCATGGGGACAGCTCTAACGGAGCATCATGCTACGATGTTAAAGGGACTGTGCGACGAGGTTATTATTTGTTATGATGGTGACCGGGCAGGACAAGCGGCAGCGCTTAAAAATTTTCCACTGTTGGAAAATGCGGGACTTCACGTGAAAGTAGCGATAGTCAGCGACGGTATGGACCCGGATGATTTTATCCGGCAATACGGCGCCGAACGATTTCAACGCCAAATTATCGAAAGTGCTGTTTCAACGGTGAAATTTAAGCTTATATATCTGAAAAAAAACCATATACTGCAAGAGGAAGAAGGAAGAATCGCGTATTCCCGCGAAGCATTAAATGTCATTGCACCTCTGTCATCCCCGACTGAGCGGGAAGTGTATCTGCGCGAAGTTTCAGCCGAAGTCAAGGTTGATTTTGAAACCTTAAAGCAAGAATGCAATTTACTCCGCCAAACCCTGCAAAAAAAACAGAACTTTGGGGATAATAACGAAAATGGGTGGAATAATGGTAGGCATAAAAAAGGGCAGGTTTCTACGCCTAATCTGTTGCCGGCTTACCATGTGGCTGAACGTAGGCTGCTTCACTGGATGATGCAGGATTTAGAAGCTGCAGAGTATGTAGAGAAGCATCTGGGGGACGCCTTTAATATTGAGGATCATGCAGCAATTGCTGCTTATCTATATGCCTATTACGCGCAAGGGAAGTTACCGGATACAAGCCGTTTTATTTCATCTTTGCAAGACGACCGACTGGAGAAGAACGTAAGTTCGATCATGATGATGGATGCTCCAGGCGTATGGGCACCGCACATTTTGGATGATTATATTCGTCAAGTGCGAAAATTTCCATTGCAGGAGCAACTGGATTTGAAAAGGGAAGAAATGAGAACCGCTGAGCGCTTAGGTGATTTTTTGCGTGCAGCACAAATTGCAAGTGAGATTATAGCCCTAGAGAGACAATGAACACACAGAGGTCGGATGTTTCTAGGAGGAGGGAGTCGAAAGATGGCGAATGATCAGCATACTGAACTGGAGACGGAATTAACACTGGATCAGGTCAAAGATCAACTGATTGAGTTGGGTAAAAAAAGTTCCTCTCTGAACTACAAAGATATCATGGAAAAACTGTCGCCGTTTGATCAGGACCCCGAGCAAATGGATGAGTTTTATGAGCAGCTGGGTGACTTGGGGATTGAGGTTGTAAATGACAACGACGAAGAAGTTACCAGATTGCGTCAAAATGACGACCCGGAAAACAATGACGGGGATGATTTTAATTTCGATGACGATCTGAGCCTGCCTCCCGGTATTAAAATTAATGACCCAGTCCGGATGTACTTGAAGGAAATCGGTCGTGTACCGCTGCTTTCTGCTGATGATGAGGTGGAGCTTGCCAAACGGATCAATAACGGCGATGAAGAAGCTAAGCGTCGGTTGGCTGAAGCAAACTTGCGTCTGGTTGTAAGTATTGCCAAACGTTATGTTGGTCGTGGCATGCTTTTCCTGGATCTAATTCAAGAAGGTAATATGGGTTTGATTAAGGCAGTAGAAAAATTTGATTACGAAAAAGGCTTTAAATTCAGTACGTACGCAACCTGGTGGATTCGTCAGGCGATTACACGCGCAATTGCCGATCAGGCTAGAACGATCCGTATTCCGGTGCATATGGTGGAAACGATCAACAAGCTAATTCGCGTATCGCGTCAACTGTTGCAAGAGCTGGGGCGCGAACCTACGCCGGAAGAAGTGGCTGCCGAGATGGAGCTAAGCGTGGAAAAAGTACGGGAAATCATGAAAATTGCCCAAGAACCGGTTTCATTGGAAACACCAATTGGTGAAGAGGATGACTCACATCTGGGGGATTTCATTGAGGATCAGGAAGCATTGGCGCCTGCAGACGCAGCTGCCTATGAGCTTCTGAAGGAACAACTCGAGGATGTACTGGATACGTTGACCGAACGGGAAGAGAATGTTTTGCGTCTCCGTTTTGGTTTGGACGACGGAAGAACCAGAACTCTTGAAGAAGTGGGTAAAGTGTTCGGTGTTACACGTGAACGTATTCGTCAGATTGAGGCCAAAGCGCTGCGTAAGTTGCGCCATCCAAGCCGCAGTAAGCGACTGAAGGATTTCCTCGAATAGAAGCGTAACATTGCGGACCTTCTGCGGCTTGAAGCGCGCAGAAGGTCTTTTTTTATCTCATGGCAGCCTTGGTGGAGGGGAAGAAGCTTGGACCAGGAGAAAAAACGGACAATACTGTTACATGAAATTGAGCATTGGCGGCAGAGTCGACTGCTCCCTGAGCAATATTGCGATTTTCTATCCAACCTGTATCGGGACGATGAAAATCCGGCACAAAGCCAGAACCGTAACAACACTGGGCTGCTTACATATCTTAGACACGGGCATGGGATCGCCTGGCTTCTTGGTTTTGTCATTATTTCCTGCATTTGTTTGATCGGTTTTTATTTTACCGCTTTTCCGTTGGCAATGCAAATATGCTCGGCAAGTGCAGTTACTGCCATTTGCTATGGAATGGCCGCGGTTTGGCGGTCTTCCGAAAAGAGTATGAGTGCAATGTTGAGCACTTTAGGCAGTGCAATTATGCTGGGTTCAGGTGTATGGATCATTCAGCTTCATCAGGGTGAAGCTAAGGTTTGGTTTCTAGTGCTGGTGGGCCTGTGCGGTTTGATATGGTGTCTCGTAGGATTAACTTTGCGCATCAGCTTGCTTCATTACTGTGGTCTTGCTGGGCTGCTTTTAGTGTATGCGGTGCTTATAGGCCGCTATTGGCCTACAGCTACTTTAGTGATGCTTGAGGTATTTTGGATTTTACACGCAGTATTGTTGATTGGATTAAGCTGGTGGGTACATCGCCGCTTTCCCCGTCTCGCGTTGGTTTATTTTACTATAGGACTGACCCTTGTGTTTATGGCGGAAGCAGACACGGTCGTCCTGCGCCATCAAGCAGCAGGCGAAGTGATGTTTTTTAGCATACTGAAGTTGGCTTTTGTCGTAGGGATTTTATTTTGGACTCGAAAAAAATGGATTACGTGGGTGACGTCATGAAACTTTCTCAGCGATTACAATATATTTTGGAACAAATTCCTGCCGGTAGCAGACTGGCTGATATTGGCTCGGATCACGGATTACTCCCTGTGGCTGCAGTGCGCTCTGGCAGAGTATCACAAGCCGTAGCGGGTGAGGTCAACGATGGACCATTGCGTGCGGCTCAAAAGCAGGTGGCTGAAGCAGGCCTTACAGATCGCATTGCGGTTAGAAAAGGGGATGGCTTGGCTGTAGTTAAGGTCAATGAGGTAGATGTTATTACGATAGCGGGCATGGGTGGTGCCTTGATCGCTTCCATTTTGGAGCAAGGGAAAGACAAGCTTGTTTCAGTGAAACAGCTTGTTTTACAGCCCAACGTAGGCGAGGATATTTTACGACGCTGGCTAATCAAGCATCAATGGGTATTAATAAACGAACATATTATGGAAGAAGACGGTAAAATATATGAAGTTCTGACAGCAGTACCTGCTTCCGAAAGCGCACTGAAACAGGACGAGCTGTATCGGCCATGGGAACTTCCTGGTAGTTCGCTGGTGCTGACAGAGGATTTGTTGATACTACTCGGACCGTTATTGGTCAAAGCACCCAATGAAATCTTTTTTTCTAAATGGCAATTGGAGATTCGCAAGCTTCAGGATGTGCTGGCGCAAGTGGCACGGTCAGATCAGGCATCCGCGCAGCATAAGCAGGAGCAATTGCGCAAGCAAATTGAACAGCTGAAGGAGGTACTTGCATGTTTGCCAAAGGACAGACAGTAATTAGCTATATGGAGCAGCTGGCTCCGAAATACTTGGCAGTTCCAGACGATAAAATTGGTCTTCAACTGGGTAGCCTGCAAAAGGAAATCAAAAGCATATTAGTAGCCCTGGATGTCAATGATGAGGTTGTTGAAGAGGCGATCCGCATAAAAGCTGATCTCATTATTGCGCATCATGCGATTATATTCCGCCCACTTAAAGCTTTGAACACGGACCAGCCTGCAGGCAGATTGTATGAAAAGCTGATCAAGAATGATATTGCTGTCTACATCAGTCATACGAATCTGGATACGGCAGAGGATGGCATGAATGATTGGATGGCAGAAGCACTGGGTATTCAAAGTGAAGGTACGCTGGAGGATGTTCACACCGAGCAATTATTTAAGCTTGTTGTTTTCGTACCCAAAACACATCATCAACGTGTACTGGATGCCGTACTGAATGCGGGAGCTGGACATATCGGTAACTACAGCCATTGCAGCTTTAACATCGATGGTTATGGAACTTTTGTACCGGGTAAAGGCACACAGCCGTTTTTGGGTGAGCCAGGTAAAATGGAACGTAGTGAAGAGGTTCGTATTGAGACTATTGTACCGCAGGGTGTACGCAATAAAGTTGTCCAAGCGATGCTGAAGGCTCATCCTTATGAAGAGGTGGCTTATGACCTTTACTCTATGGATTTGAAAGGCCGTACCTTTGGATTGGGACGAGTGGGCAAGCTCAAGGAAGCCCGCACGTTGCGGGAGTTTGTAGATGTTGTGAAAAACGGTCTCAACGTTGAGCATGTACGTGTGGTGGGTGACTTGGACCGTAGGATCAAAAAAGCAGCCGTGCTTGGAGGCTCTGGCAGTCGCTATGTAAATAAGTCGCTTTTTAAAGGCGCTGACGTATTAGTGACGGGGGATATCGACTATCACACGGCTCACGATGCCCTGATGGCCGGCATTGCTATTATTGACCCTGGACATAACGCAGAAAAGATTATGAAGCCTAAAACCGCAGAATGGATGCGCAAACGCTTGGCAGAAGGTCGATACTCAACGGAAGTATATGTATCTGAAGTAGACACCGATCCTTTTCAATTTTTGTAAAACCTTCACATCTATGAGAAAATAAAGGCGTACTATTACATTTTTTCGTAGGGAGAGGTTGTATGCGAACGATGATAGCCGATTCTGCGATTCATGCCTATCCAGGCATGGTTGCAATTGTTACTTCCCGTTATGAGGGAGTAAATAATGTAATGGCCTCAGGCTGGCATACATATATCGGATCATCACCGGGCATGTATGGCATTTCATTGAGGAAGGAAACGTATTCTTACGGACTGATTAAGAAAAGCGGAGGCTTTGGTGTTCAGTTTCTGCCTGCGCACAGATCGGAATGGATTCAGGCTGTAGGTACCTTTAGTGGTAGAGATGTAGATAAGTTTCAGCAGTTTGGGATTGCATATGAAGACGGAATTTCAGTGGATGTGCCTATATTGCTGGAAGCGTATCTCGCTTATGAGTGTAAAGTAGTGGATATTCATACTTACGGAGATCATGACTGGATTGTCGGCGAAATACAGCAGACCTACCGGGATGATGAACTATTCCTAGATGAGGACGTTCCTGATTTTAGTAAGCTTTCAATTCCGTTATACGTGGGAAGGTCTGCTTATTACGTGGCAGATGATTCATTACAGAGAAAGGTACATCCGTTTTATTTGAGCAAGTAAAAAGAGTGCTCTATAATTTACAATATTTTCAGGGTTGTATCATGCACGCGTTCCCTGTATACTATGTAATGTTGTTCGGAAAGTTTAACAGACAATCGCTGGTGGCGTAAGCCACGAGAGGAAAGTCCGGGCTCCATAGGGCAGGATGCTGGATAACGTCCAGTCAGCGCGAGTTGAAGGATAGTGCCACAGAAATGGACCGCCGATGGCCGCTTGCGGCACAGGCAAGGATGGAACCGAGGTGTAAGAGACCCCGAGGAACGCTGGTGACTTCGTTCCTGGTAAACCCCATCTGGAGCAAGACCTAAAGGGACACAGCTTCTTCGCGAAGCAGCCTTAGCCCGAGGTGTGTCTAGGTTGGTCGCTGGAGCTGGATAGCAATGTTCGGCCTAGATAGATGATTGTCGCTTTTAGTGGGAGGGTAGTTCCCGTCTGTACCACGAATAGCACAGAACCCGGCTTACGGAAAACTTTCCCCACTGCAACACCTTAAAATGTATGAATCTATTTTATTAATGACCTGTTTGCATGAGAAATCTTTAATCCAAATGTATTTATTGCATTAAAAAGGGTGCGTCATATTCCTGTGGGAATGATGAAGCACCCTTTTTAATGCACAGCCGGATTGCGCAAAATCCGTACATTTATAGAATGAAGCCCCCAGCATAGCACTGGAGGCTTCATTCTGTTTTTTTGACTTACAAATCCTGTGTCGTATAAACGTGCGAGGATGAGACTTGCAATCAGCACTCTATTAACGCGCGTTTCTTACTACATTTTCCTCCATATACATCTTCAACGCCCGATCCAATCGGTCAACTGCTTTTGGAAGCAGGCTTGGATCGGTATGCGTGAAGTTGATTCGCATATGGTTGCTGCCGCTCAGGTCAGCATAGAAAACTTGTCCAGGCACAAATGCGACTCCTTCCTGAATCGCGAGTTGCAGCAACTGCTCAGAACGGAAGCCTTCAGGTAAGGTAACCCACATAAACATGCCACCAAGTGCATCATTCCAAGTGATTCCTTCCCATTGGCGTTCTTTCATTAACGATGTAAGACGCAGCATACGAGTGTGATACTCAGCGGACACGGTACGTATATGTCCCTCCAAATCAAAGAAGTCCAACAGTTCATTCAAAGCACGCTGGTCAATACTGCTGGAGTGCAAATCAGCAGATTGTTTGGCATTCGCGGTCTTAACGACGATCGCTTGATCGGCCACCAACCATCCAGAGCGAACACCTGGAGCGACAGTTTTAGAGAATGTAGAAGTGTACATTACATGACCGTCGCCACCTAGCTGTTGATCAATAGAAAATAGGGATGGGAAGTTAAGGTTCTCATCAAATTTGAGTCGCCCGTAAGGATCGTCTTCAAAAATTAAAGTTCCGTATTTACGGCATAGCTCAACAACACCTGTTCTGCGTTCCATACTCCATACACTTCCTGCTGGGTTGGAGAAGGTAGGGATGACATACACAAATTTTGGCTGATGCAGTTTGATTTTGGCCTCAAGATCATCTAATTGCATACCGTTAGCGTCTGTATTTACACTTACAATGTTAGCGCCATAGGAATTGAATACCTGAAGAGCTGCCAAATAAGTAGGGGACTCCACCAATACAGTATCCTGCGGATCAAGCAACACACGTGAAACTAGATCAATGGTCTGCTGCGAGCCTGTTGTCATGAGGATGTTATCTCTGGTGACGGAGATGCCTTGGGATGACATGATTGCTGCCAGACGTTCCCGTAGAGGAATGTATCCCTCGGTTAGGCCGTATTGAAGTGCGGTAGTACCGCCGAGGCGGAATACCCGCTCATAGGCTTTAGCAACCGCTTCGACGGGAAAGAAGGCATCGGCCGGAAGGCCACCTGCGAGAGATAATACATCTGTTCCCTGTGTCAGCTTCAAAATGTCCCTTACCATGGACGAGCCCTGAGTACGAGCCATACCCGAAAATTTGTATTCCAATCCAATCATCTCCTGTGTTCTATACTGTGCTAAGAAATTTGTTGTATTATATCGATAATGAAGTATAACAGTAAACGTCTAAATGTAACAGTTGATTTTTGGAGGGAAGGGTTCCGATGCATATTGATCTCAGCCGCAACAGCAGTGTCAAATTATATTTACAGATTACCAAAACATTAGCGGATCGCATTCAGTCAGGGCTCCTACCTCAAGGTACCAAGCTTCCCTCTATCCGTCATCTGTCCAGTCTGCTTGCGGTGAGTCCTGTAACTGTAAGCAAAGCGTATGCCGAGCTGGAGTCCATGAATCTGGTTACGTGTACACAGGGAAAAGGTTGCTATGTGGCGGAAGCTTCAGTACCGATTTATCGTGAGCGGACGCAGGATTTGTCTTGGCAGATGTCGCTCATCGATTATTTGCCGCGCGCGCAGTTATGGAGAAACTTTAATCATAGCCGAAAGGCTACCTATTCTTTTCATATAGCCGCAATACAACCGGAGCTTCTTCCCACGCGCGAAATCATCGCAGATACTCAACGTTTATCCTCTGAACATTCCGATGTAATGGCTGCATATGGGACTTTTGAAGGTGATTTAGAACTAAGAGAAGTGTTTGCAGACCACTTGAGTGAACGTGGTATACCTACAGTGGCAGAGCAACTGCTTGTGACCAGCGGAGCTCAACAGGGGATTGACCTAGTGGCGCGTACGTTTGTTGGCCCGGGAGATGTGGTCTACATGGAAGCTCCTACCTATACTGGGGCCATTGATGTGTTCACTAGTCGTGGTGCCAAAGTAATTATGATTCCGATGGACGAGCAGGGGATGCGGATTGATATTTTGACACGTCTCTGTGATACCCATCCCCCAAAATTGATCTATACGATACCTACCTTTCATAATCCTACCGGTGTAACTTTGACGATGGCCAGACGCACACAATTACTAGATCTGGCTCAAAGTTATCACTGTCTCATTGTTGAGGATGATCCATTTTCCGACCTGTATTACAAAGCAAAACCACCGCTTTCTATCAAGGCGCATGATCAATCCGGGCATGTTGTCTATATCAAAAGCTTCAGTAAAACTGTTGCTCCCGGTTGCCGTATAGCTTGTGTAGCGGCAACTGGGAGCGTAATGGATCGTTTAGTGGCTGCCAAGTCAACTACGGATTTGGGAAGCCCTCTATTAACGCAAAAAGCACTGCTACCCTTTATCAGAAATCGACTTGATCAGCATTTTGTTTCATTGCGAGAACAAATTCGTGATCGTCTAACTGTCGCATTGAATACGCTCCAGCGCTATGCTCCGCCAGAGGTTGCCTGGTATGCTCCTGAAGGTGGTCTCAATCTATGGATTAAACTTCCCTCTATGGTGGATATTCCAGAATTGGAGCGGGTAGCTGACCGTGAAGGCATTTCCTTTTTGCCTGGTGCGGTGTGCTATGCAGGTGGTATGGATAGTAATCATATCCGTATTTCTTTTTCGTATGCGGACAAGGAAACACTTAAATCAGGTCTGCGCAAGCTATGTCGTATGTTGGGCGAAATTCTTGATCATTCGGTCATTGTGGAACGAAAGCCTATTTTATAAGGGATAAATGTATTAGGGGGTAAACATCCAAGCACAGCATACGCCTTCTTAATATGCTGTACTAATTCACCGAAAGGAGTTGCACATTATGAGTCATTGCCATTACGACCCGGTTGTGTGCCCGCCGATCCAATTTGTAAATCATCAATTTTACCCACAGGTGGTGCCTGTTGTTCATCCGATTGAAATTATCAATCAGGCGCATGTTATACCTGTGCCCCACCACGTATTTCCGGTGGTTGTCAAGGATCCTGGTGACCCATGCTGTCATACTCGCAGTCATGGAAAGCGGCCTGTCCGTACCAGTTCCAAGCGTTAAGAAAGCCTAAAAAGGCAGCCATGGAGCAACATGGCTGCTTTTTCTGGGGTATCCTAGGCTTCCAGTTTCCTCAATAGGGATTTTAACTTGTCACTGAAATGCTGTGGATAGAATTGCAGGGGAACATACGGACGTTGTGCTGCTTTCAATGCTTTATACACGTCGATTTGACCATACCCAAAATATTTGTCATGTCCTGGTGTGCCCAAATCAATTACGCTGTCTCTCATTAAATCCATTACCTCTTTATTGGTTAGATCAGGGTTAATGGATCGAATCAGGGCAGCTAGCGCTGATACATGTGGACTGGCCATTGAAGTACCCGACAGCGCAGCATATTGATTCCCTGGATACGTACTGGCAATACTTGCACCTGGAGCCATGACGTCCACGTAATCGCCGTAGTTAGAAAAGGATGCGCGGTGCATAGAAGAATCTGTAGCAGAAACGGCAAATACTTCAGGGTATGCTGCTGGATAACCAGGTCGCTCCGTATTATCATTGCCTGTGGCTGCAACTAATACAACATCTTTGTCATAAGCGTATTTGATTGCATCATGCAAAAATGAAGCTTGTGCATAGTTGCCGAGACTCAAATTGATGACCTTGGCCCCGTGATCAGCTGCCCATATAATACCTTCTGCAACCGAGTAAGTCGTACCGGAGCCAGATTGGTCAAGTACCTTGATCGGCATGACCTTGTTGTACCACGTCATACCGGCGACTCCCTCACCGTTATTTACGAGCGCAGAAATGATGCCAGCGACATGCGTTCCGTGACCGACGTCATCATAAGGCTTTTCAGACGGGTTGACCACGTTATGCCCTGAAAGAATTTGACCTTTTAGATCAGGATGATCCAAATCCACTCCTGTATCTACAACCGCGACAATTACATCCTTGCTGCCTTTGCTTAGTTTCCAACCTCTGTTGGTTTCGGTAGCAGGCAGGTTCCATTGATAGCGAGAAAAAAGCAGATCATTAGGAATAGAGCTGTCCGCTTTGATAGGTGCTTTCTCATTAGTCAGATACACATAGTGAGGCTCAGCATAAAGTGGATTCCACTTTCGTGAAAAGTATTGCTTTAGCTCTTTAAAGTTCATCTTATCCGAATGAAATACATAAGTATAACCAAGCTTGCGACCTGGCTCACAATGTAAGTCTGCTGCAATTTCCTGCAGTTGTCGTGAATCAGGATTGTGACGGAAGCGAACCACAATTTCGTTTTCAAAATAATGGCTTGCATTTTCGTTGTCGTGTCCCGTTTTGACCGTGATATCGTGCAATGTGTCGGGATGTACGGATTCGATTTTGTAGCTACCTTCTTTTGGATAGGGAATTAAACGCAAATTTTTGCGCTGGTGCTTCTCCACGTCACGCAATACTTGCTGACTGACTAGAGCAGCAACACCGCATGTTCCGTCAGCCGATGGTTCAGCCATGACGAAATATTTACCGCCTTCAATCTGAAAAGCAGCCGATTCATAGGATTTATTTTGCGTGACGGAACGACGAGCTGCAGCCAAGCTGCTTTGAATTTGAGGATGGCTTAGCAGACTTGTCTGTGCTTTGCTACCTGTATAGGTGTTAGTCTTTCCGTCCCTAATGTGAATCCACTGGAGCGTATGAAGATGACTGTGTGATTGCTGCAATGTGTGGGTGAACTGTCTTTTCTGATCGGCAGTTTTACCATTCAGCTCCCGCATTACGTATTGAATATCCTGTCTTGCGTCCATCCGTGTGAGGGTATCTGTAGCGGACAGGTCCAAAGCCAACATTCCTTTTTTAAGCTGCTTCTCCTGCTGTGGTACCATCTTGGTCGTATATTCGGGCTGTGGTGTGTGGCGGTGATCGCGTGAAGGCAGCATCAGTGTGATCAGAAGCACCCCGGCAGCTGCTCCAAGCAGGGGTTTTAACCATTTTCGCCGAGACATGAACCGTCCTCCTTAAGTATTCATAAATTTATGGTTTAGCGTGAGGAGGTTGGCATGTTTTTATACCTTTCAATGCTTATTTGTGGTAGGATAAATACTGAAAATTACAGCTCTTTCGGTTAGAAGGGACTATTTTCGGGTAACCAAATTGATGAACAAGCAACAAATAAGGGGGAGCTGCCTTGATGTCAGCAGTCAACGTACAAAAATTATGTGAGTCGGCGCAGGAGAGACTGAAAACTGCCGTAAAACGTGTGGAAACATTTCTCAATGAGCATGCTCTGCCGCAACTGGCTGTGGATGGCAATGAGGAGTCTGTACTTTTTTACAAAGGTTTTTTATCGGATCTCCGCCATGTCCTTGTTTTTTCCGAAGTATCCTATGAAAAGCTGGGTGTGGCTTTGCGCCGTGCCAACTTTGACGTCGATTTTGCGGAAAAGGCATTGTATAACGTATACCATGACTGCGTGAACAGCTTTTTTTATCCCAAAAATGAATCTTACGCAGAGGACGGACGCTATGCTTATACGGGACAAGATGCTATCCGCTTCCGTAAAACGCCTGTGCCAGCCGCACGCGAAGTGATCATGGACATTACGAAAAATTTTGAAGAATTGCGTGATGATCTGACTTATTATGAAAGTGATTATTTGACACAGCGCCGGATGCAGACTCGTCGTACTCATGCCTAAAGCATTCAATCCAGAAATTCATTTCTAATCAAAAACTAAAACAAGACAAGCAAGCCGTTTTCTACTTGTTTCCTGCCAGTTTGGAGGAGACGAAGGGAAGCGGCTTTTTTCGTATGTCACCAACTGCCATATGCCATGAACGCATAGGTGCAGACGAGCGGGGGGACAATGAATCCGAGGTGATGATCATGAGCCAAGAGGCCAAGCCAATCGTAAAGTGCAGTGTAGCCAATTGCCATTATTGGGGAGAAAACAACTTTTGCAAGGCAGATTTGATCATGATTGAAGTAGATGGTCATGCCGGGAAAAAATTTAAAGAAGAATATGCGGGGGAAAGCTTTAGTTCAGAAGAACGTGATAAGGCTGCAACGTCTGCTGCAACCTGTTGCCACACCTTTAAGCCGAAGTCTCTGTAGATTTATTACGCGATTCATTTCCATTTGGAGGTGCAGGAATTATGGAAGATCATGAAAACGATAAGCATAAGAATGAAGAGCATGTTAGCCGTGAACGTGTAGATTATCCTCGTCACGTTCAGGAGCGCTCTGCCAAGCGCCGCCATCATCGTGAGGAATATGCCGCAGAGGTTGCTCCTGGCTCGCCAGTTGTGACCAAACATGAGAACAAGGGTGAAGAGCAGGTTATAAACAATAGTGGTCGTATTTCCGGCTATATTGGGCTGGCTGCTGGTATCGCATCATTGTTTATGTGGTCTATTGTGCTGGGACCCATTGCGGCAGTTTTAGGATTTTTTGCTTATGTAAATGGCAGTAAAACAACCGGTATTTGGTCGATTGGTCTTGGCGCATTGGCAACCTTGAGTTATTTTGCTTTTATCCCGTTTGTGCGCTAACCCTGTTGGGTAAAGGTTCCGATATCTTAGCTCCGCTGTCTTTTCGACAGAAACGGAGCTTTTTTTCATTAAAAAGTATGGAAGTACATAGTAAAAAGTTGTATCATAGCAATAACGACAAGCTATTTGGGATATAACAACTATAGAAAGTTGGGAACACCACATGCAAATTGATCCGCGCGTGTCCAAATCTATGTTAGACATGCAGCTGTTAAATAATATGAGTGCTACGACCCAGACGGGTACAGCGGATGCTTTTTCTGGATTGCTGGAACAAGTAGGTCAGCTGGAAACAGATGATGCTGTCACCCAAGAAAATTCAGGCGATGTTACCAGAGATGAAAACGGCTTGCTCTGGCTACAACTGGGACCTTCGAGGGGAACGGCTTCGCCATTGGCAGTCTATCCGGCTTCTTCCAATGCGGCAACGGACGGACCTACAAAAGCTACAGCGTATGATAGTTTGATTAATGAGGCAAGTCAGAAATACGGCGTTCCGGTAGCTTTGATTAAAGCAGTTATTGATACGGAATCTTCATTTAATCCATCGGTTACTTCTTCGGCCGGAGCCAAAGGACTTATGCAGTTGATGGATGCTACAGCTCAAGGTCTGGGAGTTAGTGACCCCTATGATCCTGCACAAAATATTGATGCTGGCGTACGCTATTTGTCTTACCAGATTAAACGTTTTAACGGACAGGAAAATATGGCGCTGGCTGCGTACAATGCAGGTCCCGGACGGGTGCAGCGGCTTGGAGTAAGTAGTGATGAGCAGTTGATGTCTGTACTGGACAAGCTTCCGGTAGAAACGCAAAGATATATTTCCAAAATTCAGAATGCACGTGAAAAATATACCATCTAAGCCCTATAGCTTATAGCATAAAAGTGCGTAATTTCAATTCGATTAGGTCCGCAGACAGGATCAATATGGGGAAAGGGTGTCGCTGTAATGAAGCGGCCTTTCCCTGTTTTGGTCTTTTTTTGTTGTAGCAGTTGTGGGGCAGAAAGGGGAGTTTGATGAAATATTTTGATTATGCCGCGACAACTCCGCCTTTTGAAGAGGTGATTACAACCGTTGCCGAGGTAATGAGACGCCATTATGGCAATCCATCTTCCATGCATCGGTATGGAGAGGACGCGGCTAAGTTGATTAAGCGCTCGCGCGAAGTATGCGCTGCAGCTTTGGGAGTATCTCCTTCGGAGATTGTCTTCACATCCGGGGCAACGGAAAGTAATAATCTTGCCGTTAAGGGAGCAGCTTTGCAGTATCAGACTAGAGGCAAACATATCGTTACTGTATCGACAGAGCATCCGTCTGTGTATGAAGCATGCAAACAGCTAACAAATTTGGGTTTTGAGGTTACTTTTTTACCTGTGGATGAAGAAGGTCATGTGACTGCCGAACAGGTTTGTGCAGCTGTTCGTAAAGATACGATTTTAGTCAGTATCATGCATGTCAATAATGAGACGGGAAGGGTGCAACCATTACATGATATCGGAGCCGCGCTGAAAAAGCGGTTCCCCCGAGTCCTATTTCATATTGACGGTGTACAGGGGTTTGGAAAGCTGCCGGTTGATATCCGGGGGTGGCAAGCTGATCTGTATAGCCTTTCAGCGCATAAGCTACGTGGACCCAAAGGTGTGGGGTTGCTATTCGTTCGAGAAGGTGTAGAGCTTTTCCCACTGCTTAGTGGCGGCTCTCAGGAGCAAGGGGTTCGTGCGGGTACCGAAAATGTACCATCGCTTGTCGGTATGTCCAAGGCGGTACGGCTGGCGGGCGAACGACAAGCAGAGACAGCACAGCGCATGATTGAGTGGAGAGAACGAGTGGCTGCAGAATTGAAAACAATCCCACAACTGCGGCTGAACAGTGGGAAAGAAGCGCCGCATATTGTCCACTTTTCGTATCCGGGCATGAAGGCCGAGGTACTGCTGCATACGCTGGAGCAATTGGGTGTGGCAGTGTCCACCAAATCGGCTTGCTCTTCAAAATTAGCCGAGCCCAGCCGGGTACTGCTGGCGATGGGCCGCAATGAGGCAGAAGCAGCCGGCGGCATTCGTATCAGCTTTGGTGATGAACATACGGAACAGGATATCGACGAGCTCATACTCGCACTTCGACAGGCTGTAGCCAAGCTGGAATCCCTTGAAAGGTGGAAACGTTAAAATGCACTATGATATGCTGTTACTTCGCTTCGGCGAATTTACATTAAAAGGGAAGAATCGTGCTCGTTTTGAAAAGGCTGTACTGAAACACGTAAAACTGTTGCTTAAGCCTTTTCCAGGTGCTTCTTTGCGCAAGGAATTTGGACGGATTTATGTGGTTCTCGGAGGAGAGCCTTATGAACAGATCATTCAAGTATTGCAAAAGGTGTTTGGCATCACGACGATTAGTCCTGTCAAAATGGCTCCTGTTGAGTTGGATGCTATCATTGAGACGGCTGTAGCTTTAATGCATGAGCTGAACGTAGACGAGGGAACGACATTCAAGGTAAATGCCCGCAGAGTATGGAAGGAGTTTCCCCATTCTTCACAAGAGATGAATCATTTAATTGGTTCTCCTATATTGCGGAATTTTCCGGCGCTGAGGGTCGATGTACGTCAACCTAATATTGAGCTGCGTGTGGAGGTAAGAGAGCAGGCGGCATATATTTTTAGTGATGTTATTATGGCTGTAGGGGGCTTTCCGTTAGGGACGAACGGCAAAGCTATGCTGCTGCTGTCCGGTGGAATTGACAGTCCGGTAGCAGGATGGTCATCCATGCGTAGAGGCTTGGAAATCGAATGTGTACATTTTTATAGCTATCCATTTACAAGTGAGCGTGCGAAAGAAAAGGTTATTGATTTGGCAAAAGTATTAGCAGGATACGCGGGCCGAATCAAAATCCACCTTGTGCCGTTTACAGAGGTGCAGACGGCCTTTACTCGCACTGGGCAGGATAATTTGATTATTACGCTAATGAGGCGGTCTATGCTGCGAATTGCAACAATGCTGGCAGAGCGTGAAGGAGCATTGGCACTCGTGACGGGCGACAGTCTGGGTCAAGTTGCTAGTCAAACGCTATCCAGCATGAATGTGATTGGTCGTTCGACGGAACTCCCCTTGCTGCGACCTCTCGTCATGATGGATAAGCAGGAGATCACAGAAATCGCTAAGCAAATTGGCACCTACGATTTATCCATTCTCCCGTATGAGGATTGCTGTACATTGTTTGTTCCCAAATCTCCCACGACCAATCCGAATTTGTGGGTAGTGCAGAAGATTGAAGCCTCTATTCGGGATTTAAATGCTTTGATCGATCAGGCTGTAGCTACAACGGAGACGGTTGTCCTTGAGGCAGGTGGAGCTGTAGAGGGGCGTAAAGAGGAAGTTATACAGGAAGATTGGTTTTAATAAAAAAGGCAGACCCGCAACAATGTTGGGGTCTGCCTTTCTATTTGGGTGAGGTCCTTTTGAAACCTCTTTTAGATGGCTTTTTCTCGACGGGATACTGCTCTGCGATTTTGAAGATACCCTGTGAGCAAAATGCCAGCCATAACGGTGGCAATAAACAAGATACGCAGCGCCGGATGCTCCGTAAAGTATGGTGCCAGCTTACGTTCTTCAGTGATCATATTAGAGGCCGTATAACCAAGCACAGCCGATCCTAAATAGATGATCCAGGGGAATTTGTTGATCAGCTTGATAAAAAGAGTGCTTCCCCATACAACGATCGGCACACTGATTAACAGGCCCAGCACTACAAGTATCAAATGTTGCTGGGCCGCGCCAGCAACAGCAATCACGTTGTCCAGACCCATTGCCGCATCGGCGACAATAATGGTGCGGATAGCACCCCATAGCGTTGTGCCTGCTTTAACTTCAGCATGATCCTCTTGGTCCACAAGCAACTTATACGCGATCCAGACTAGCATCATACCCCCAATGAGTAACAACCACGGTACTTGGAGCAACCAAAGTACCACAATAGTGGCTGCTATGCGGATGAGCAGGGCACCCCCGGTGCCGTATAGAATCGCTTTTTTTTGCATTGTAGGAGGCAGCTTTCTGGCGGCAAGCCCAATTACAATCGCGTTATCTCCTGCGAGTAGAAGGTCAATAAATATTACATTAAGCAATAGCCAAAAGAACTGAAGTACAGACATGTCAATCGTTCTCATCTCCCTGATTAAACATCATCAAAAACATTGCATGTTGTTTATGTTAATACCCGTTTTTCGGAAATACGATTCATTATATTGCTGTTTGTTATTGAATTCAAGGTATATACTCAACAAATTGGATATCAGTTATTAATAAATGATGACTTATTTGAAATGCCTGCAAGCATAGCCTCGTCCGATTTCGCATACATGTAGGATGGGGGTGTTTGTACATATGGAGCATATCATTTTGCTATTGAAAATATTAATGATTAATTTGGTGCTAAGCGGTGATAATGCAGTTGTTATAGCCATGGCGAGCAAAAACTTGCCTGCAAGGCAGCGAAGTCAAGCAATATGGTGGGGGGCAGTCGGTGCGGTCCTTCTGCGCTGTGTGTTGACTTTTGTAGCTGTTATTTTGCTGGGCATACCTTTTATTCAGGCGGCGGGCGGTTTACTTCTGTTATGGATTGCATTCAAGTTGCTGTATGAGAATGATGATCATGTAGGAGTAAGAGCGGAAACAACCATTTGGAAGGCAATACAAGTGATACTAGTAGCAGACTTTGTGATGAGTCTAGATAACGTGTTAGCTATTGCAGCTCTAGCCAATGGGGACATTGCTATTATAGTCATTGGTATTGCAATTAGTATTCCGATTGTCGTCTGGGGCAGCAATGTGATAGCAATCTGGCTTCATCGATTCCCGATCCTTGTTCTGCTGGGATCTGCCATTCTGGCCTTTACGGCAGGAGAAATGCTACTGCGTGATCCCAAATTGGGCATATGGTTAGCAGACATGGGTGAGGTTATACATGCATGGTTACCGCTCTTGCTGGCCGTAGCAGTTCTCATTGCAGGAATATATCGACAGCTACGGACCCGTCATATTTGAACGTGGTTTTTTTGGAAAACATCGGCTAAACTAGACATAGGGTTTTGCAGATGCCGGGGAGTTTGCTCGGTTTTTGTAAAAACTCTATATTCATAAAAGTGTACTTAAAAATAACTACATTTAATGACTCAAAAACAAATCCAGCAAACAAAGGAGACCACGATGAATTCCGGAAAAGAGCGTATGATCGGAGTAGGCATTGTTGCCGTAGGACTGATTATTTTGTTGGGGAAATTGGGGACGTTCTCCTTCTTGGGACGCAACCTTTGGCCCTTGCTGATTTTAATACCTGGAATCGTGCTGCATGCAATGTATATGATGCGCAAGGTATCACCCTTTATGTTGCTGCCGGCAGGGATTTTGTCGGTATACGGCTTCCTCTTTTTTCTCTGCAATACTTGGGGATGGCATTTAATGGTCTACTTATGGCCTATGTTCCTTCTAGGTGTGGCGATTGGATTATGGGAGTATGCCATTAATGATATTTCGCTTTCTCGCAATGTATACACAGGGAGCGTGCTATTAGGCTTGATATCGGTGCTATTATTAATTATTACCTTGCTAAGTACAGGCATCATGTATATTATTGCCGTTTTGCTGATTGGAGCTGGAATCTGGTTGGTCATAAACAACCGTAGCAAACGCAACTGGTAAACCGACAAGCTGTGCAGATTTCATGGCGGTAAATTACGGAACAGGCAATAATGTCTTGCTTTATGACATATTTCTACTATAATATAATGGATATGAAAAGAGCGTCGGAATGATTTCTGACGCTTATTTTAAGGTTTTCACGCGAATCGGAGAGAGAAGCTGTCTGTATAAAGCCTGAAACATATAGAAGGCTGGCAGGGAGTGGGCCTAAAGAACGATTGTTAGCCTTGAATGAGCATTGCTTCAGGATAGAGACACTATTTTGATATACGGAAAGGATATGGATACAAACCATGCATGCAAGAGAGAACATTCGCAATATTGCGATTATTGCCCACGTCGACCACGGAAAAACGACACTTGTCGATAAGTTGCTTCAACAGTCTGGAACATTTAGAGAACACGAGGCTGTTCAGGAGCGCGCCATGGACTCCAACGATCTGGAACGTGAACGCGGTATTACGATTTTGGCTAAAAATACAGCTATCACTTACAAAGATTACCTGATTAACATTGTAGATACACCGGGACACGCCGACTTTGGTGGTGAAGTGGAACGGATCATGAAAATGGTTGACGGCGTTTTGCTCGTCGTTGATGCTTACGAAGGCTGCATGCCGCAAACGAAATTCGTACTGCGTAAAGCGCTGGAACAAAATCTGACGCCTATCGTTGTAGTCAATAAAATTGACCGTCCGGCAGCTCGTCCAGCAGAAGTCATTGACGAAGTACTCGATCTGTTCATCGAGCTGGGTGCGAATGACGATCAATTAGAATTCCCTGTTGTGTACGCTTCGGCACTGAACGGAACCTCCAGCTTGGATGCTGAAAAGCAAGATGACAACATGCAAGCATTGTACGAAACAGTGGTAGAGCATATTCCATCTCCAACTGAGAAAGTAGATGAGCCTCTTCAATTCCTCGTAACACTGATGGACTATAACGAATACCTGGGCCGAATTGCAGTAGGTCGGGTGAACCGCGGTATCATCAAGCAGGGACAAGCGGTCACAGTTATCCAACGTGATGGCAGCAGTAAATCAGCGCGTATTGAGAAGTTGTTCGGCTTCCAAGGACTGAAACGGATTGAAACCGATCAAGCAGGCGCTGGTGACATTGTGGCGATCGCGGGGATTAAGGACATCAACATTGGTGAAACCATTGCCGATCCAAATCATCCTGAAGCGTTGCCTGTACTGAAAATTGATGAACCTACACTGCAAATGACCTTCTTGGTTAACAACAGTCCATTCGCAGGTCGCGATGGTAAGTGGGTAACATCTCGTAAATTGCGTGAGCGTCTTCTGAAAGAACTCGAAACAGATGTCAGCTTGCGTGTTGATGAAACCGATAGCCCGGATGCCTTTATTGTATCTGGACGTGGTGAATTGCATTTGGGAATCCTGATTGAAAACATGCGTCGTGAAGGTTACGAACTGCAAGTGTCCAAACCGGAAGTTATCGTTAAGGAAATTGACGGTAAAAAAATGGAGCCAATCGAACGTCTCCTCATTGATATTCCGGAAGAAAGCATGGGTGCAGTTATGGAAAGCCTGGGCTCCCGTAAAGCCGAAATGGTCAACATGATTAATAACGGTACTGGACAGGTTCGCTTGGAATTCCTGATCCCTGCACGTGGTTTGATCGGTTACACTACAAACTTCCTTACTTTGACTCGTGGCTACGGTGTAATGAACCATGCATTTGACAGCTATGGACCATTTGTTGGCGGTCAAGTAGGTGGACGTCATCAAGGTGTACTCGTATCCACGGAAAACGGCACCTCTACATTTTATGGTATGCTGGGCGTAGAAGATCGTGGTATTTTGTTCTTGGAGCCAGGGACTGAAATTTATGAGGGTATGATCGTTGGTGAGCACACACGTGATAACGACATTGTCGTTAACATCTGTAAGGAAAAACAATTAACAAACGTTCGCTCCGCAACAAAAGATGATACAGTTAAATTGAAAACACCTGTTATCTTCTCTCTGGAGCAGGCGCTTGAATACCTGAATGATGATGAGTATTGTGAAATCACTCCTAAATCCATTCGTTTGCGTAAAAAGATCTTGAACAAAGGTGAGCGCGAGCGTGCGGAGAAACAACGTAAAACAGCACAAGCAAATAGTTAATTCATAGGATTGGTCTTTGGCCACAGCGGCGACGCCCGGAAATGGGATGCGCCGCTGTATGTGTTTTAGGATTGTAAACTTGGAGAAAGCTATATTTCTCAAAACGCAGGAAAAGGTGTTGAAGCATGAGTAATCTTTCGAATGGATTGCCTCCCCGGACACAAAGCGGGAAAAAATCCGCCAAACCGAAAAAAACGAAAAAGAAAAAAAGCTTTTTCAGATCGTTTATGAAGTTTGTCTTATTTCTACTCATTATAGGTATCTTGGCAGCAGGTGGTTATACCTACTATATTTACAATCAGGTAGAGGAAGTTTTGGATACTGGAATCAACAAGGAAGTGCCCAAAACGCAATTAGCTGAGGCTAAGCCTTTGACTATTTTATTGCTTGGAACCGACTATCGCCCTGACCATCCGACGTATTTGTCAGATGTTATTATGGTAGCTACATTGAACCCTAGTACAAAATCGTCTACCATTGTGTCCTTGCCTCGTGATACGCGTCTAGAAATGGATGGGTATAAACCACGCAAGCTGAATGAGTATTATCCGGTGTTTAAGGCTAGAGAGAAAGACTCTGGTGAAGTTGCTGAAGAGCAAATGAAGAAGATGATCGGCAAATATTTAAACATTAATATTGATTATGTAACGGTTATTAACTTCCAGGGCTTTAGAGATGTTGTAGATAATCTAGGTGGCGTAGATGTAACGGTTGACAAAAATATGTGTTATCGAGACCGTGCTGATGGCACCGATATTAACTTGACAGCTGGGGCCAAGCATTTGAACGGTGACCAAGCTCTTGATTTTGTTCGCTACCGCAAGTCGAATTGTCGTCCGAGAACGGCTGAATCTGACGACTTTGATCGCAATCGTCGACAAAATCAGGTGCTTCATTCCCTAATTGACCAAATGCAATCCTTTAATGCTTTGACCAAGTTTAGTGCAATTATTAAATCGGTTGATAAGAATATGATGACTGATATCGAGTCACAGCAAATGAAAAATATCGTACAAACCTATTGGAATATTTCCAAGCAAAATGTAAAATACAATCCTGTATCAGGAACGTGGCGTAGCCCTTATGTGTACATTGATGAGCAACAGCTCGATTTGGCCAAACAAGCGCTACAAGAGGAATTAGCCAAAAAAGCAAGCGACAGCACTGAAGCTTCTTCCAATTCCTGAGTATGTATCTTTTTCCCCGCTTATGTTATACTCGCAGCGAGTAAAGCTCTTATATAGCATAAGGGGGTTGAGGTATGTCTAAATTTAAAGTGAACCCAGTCTAGGTCCAGTGAGCAATCACTGGGCCTTTTGTGTCTAATTTTAAAAATGTACAGGCTCTGAGGCTATCTTCAGCTACACTTTTCGTTGCATTATGCTGTTTTGGGGTTCTTTTTTCAGGGAATCAGCAAGTATTGGGTAGCCAGTGAATAGGTATAGGTATGAAACATGAGATTGTCCACGCCGCTTTGGAGGGGATTTAATGAAGAAAATTTTTGTGCTGGATACGAATGTGCTACTGCATGATCCGAAAGCCATTTTTACCTTCAAAGAACATGAAGTTGTTATTCCAGCTGTTGTTCTGGAAGAAATCGACTCCAAAAAACGCAACGCGGATGAGATTGGACGGAATGCCCGTAATGTATCGCGATTGTTGGACGGGTTGAGAGAAGTGGGGCATCTTCACAGTGGAGTTCCACTTCCCCAAGGGGGAAGGCTTAAGGTTGAGTTAAACCACCGGAGTTTTTTGAAAGTTCAGGAGATGTTCGGGGAGGTTTCGAACGATAACCGGATTTTGGCAGTTGCTTTAAATTATCATTTGGAAGAACAGGAGCAATCTGATCCGCGTTCAGTGGTGTTGGTTAGTAAAGACGTATTAGTCAGAATCAAGGCAGATGTATTGGGGCTGCTGACTGAAGACTACCTATCCGATAGAACGGGCGATCCAAGTGAGTTGTACCCCGGATACTCAGCGATACAGGTGCATCCGTCCATCATAGATGAATTTTACTCTAACCGTTTTTTACCAATCAAACCACTGAAACTACCTTATACGCTGTATCCACATGAATTTGTTATTTTGAAAGATGAAATGGGCACTGGAAAATCAGCACTGCTGAAAGTAAATCAGGAGGCAGAGCGATTAGAACCTTTGTACTTAAGTAACGAATCGGTGTGGGGAATCAGCGCGCGTAATGCTCAACAACGGATGGCATTGGAGCTTTTGCTTAATGATGATATCCCTCTTGTGACGATTACTGGAAAAGCAGGTACAGGCAAAACGCTACTGGCACTGGCGGCGGGGCTGCTTAAAGTAGAGGATGAGCATCGCTTCAAGAAACTGTTAATTGCTCGGCCTGTTGTTCCTATGGGCAAGGATATCGGTTATTTACCGGGAGAAAAGGAAGAAAAGCTTCGCCCCTGGATGCAGCCAATCTACGACAATCTGGAGTATCTGTTTGATGCCAAAAAATCTGGGGATATCGACAAAATTTTGATGGGCTTGGGCAGTATTCAGGTGGAGGCGCTCACTTATATTCGCGGACGTTCGATACCTGGGCAATTTATTATTATCGATGAGGCGCAAAATTTATCCCGACATGAGATCAAAACGATTGTGTCTCGGGTAGGTGAGGGAAGTAAAATTATTCTGATGGGAGATCCAGAGCAAATTGATCATCCTTACCTAGATGCAGCCAGTAATGGCTTGACCTATGTGGTGGAGCGGTTTAAGCAAGAAGGGATTAGCGGACATATTATGTTGGAAAAAGGAGAACGCTCCAAGCTCGCGCAGTTGGCAGCTGATCTGTTATAACCCCTGATCGTTATTACAAATAATGAAGACCTCGGGAACATCCCGAGGTCTTTTGTTTTGTTCATATCAAAAATCAGAACAATGTAGGTGAGCAAAACTTACTTAAAACTTAATTCGAGCTTAACTTCAAGAATACCTTTTAAAGCATGTACTTCTGTAGCTTTGACGTATGATATAAGCTGCTGTGGATAGAAGCCGAGATCAAAATCTTCTTCCAGTTTGTTGCGAGTCGTGTCCGGCAATTCCAGTCCGTTAAATACCAGTCGATCTACATGAAATAGAATGGCATTTTTGGGTTCATTCTCTACTGTATAGTGACCTTCTACCCTCAATTTCATCGTTCCTTGCTGACCTTCTACCACAATCTGATCCTGCACGAAGGAAAAGTTGAAGTGATTAAACAATTCATTCTCTGACTTTAAAAAACGGTTAAATTCTTCTTCACGAATGCTTATCGTAATGATTTTTCCATTTGTAATCATAGCACCTTGCTGTTGTTGAATGAATTGGGGTAAATCCTGCATTGCTTGAGCTAATGCTTTAAAGTGTTTATTTACCTCGTATACCCCTACATTCTCCCAATAAGCTGTCATTTCGCCAATTAACTTGCGTAGAGTATCAGGATTATCGCTAGCGTTAACGCCGTCATCTACACGCGACTGAAGTTGGAGAATCCGTTTACGTTGTGCCAGTAGGTTTGTTTTAACCGTCCCCAATTCCGTCGTGGCTTGGGCGACTTGCTGCTCTGTTTTTCGCATAAATTGATAATTGGCTTCGTATTCCTGAAGCACATCCTGATCGTGACTGATCAATAATAAGTAATAATCGTACAAAGAGAGAAGTTGCTTTATACTTTTAGCCCCTAGCACTACACTCAGCAGCTTGTCCCTTTCTCCCATATAGTAAGATCGCAGCACAGAACCTGCACGCTTACGTTGTAGGTTCATTTGCTCCTGTTGATCAGCTAGACTACTACGCAGTTCCTGCTGACGCTGTAAAAGAGCCTGCTGTTCCTGACTAATCCGCTCGATTTCATGGTCGATCTCCACGATAGACAGGCTATCTTGTAAAATCTGATTTTCTTCAGGAGAGGGAGCGGCCAAAGTAGGACGTACATATATGGAAGTCAGCATCATTATGAGGACCAGCAGGGTGCAGATCGCGATTTTTATTCGTTTATTCATTTAGTTTCCCCTTTTATGTATTCCAGAAAAAGACTAATGGTAATGTATATGATCCTTTTTTATTCTTTAACCATTCATTTTATTGTACAGCAGTCAGAGCATGCGTGAAACCCGAAACTGTTTACTTCACGTATGAGTTCTGGCAGAAATGGAAATACAATTTAGTATCAAATAGATTCTATGAACTCTACGAGAGGCATAGGAATGAATAAACAGCTTTTATACCCTATTCAAATACCGGCAAGATCGGTTCATGAAGACGGTTATTTCAGGATGTTGTTAGGAGGGCTAGAGGCATGACTGCAATAAGACAAGATGCATGGAGTGCGGAAGATGACTTGATATTGGCGGAGGTGACATTGCGGCATATCCGGGAAGGTGGAACACAGCTCGCTGCGTTTGAGGAGGTTGGACAAAAAATAGGTAGAACCTCTGCGGCATGCGGCTTTCGTTGGAATAGCTGCGTGCGCAAACGTTACGATGAAGCGATTAGCATTGCCAAAGCGCAGCGCCAGAAGCGCAGTTATATTCGCAAGCAGAGCCCAGTAGGTGTATCGCAGGTAGCGGCCTTTGCCACGCTCGATACAGTCGAAGGGGGATACAGAACCGATGGCACGAGTGAAGATACGTTATCTATTGATGCCGTAATTCGCTTCTTGCGTCAATGGAAGGGATCTGTGCAGGAGACTAATCGGCAGATTAAGATGCTGGAGAAAGATTTGCGGGAAAAGGAAGAAGAATTAAATCAGCTTCGCTCCATTAATGACCGGCTGTCCAAAGAAGTGAATGATGTGCAGACCGACTATCGTGTTGTAAATGATGATTATAAAGCTCTGATTCAGATTATGGACCGTGCCCGGCGTTTGGCTTTAATCACTGAAGATGAGGAAGAGCTTAAATCCAGGTTCAAAATGGACGCTAATGGGAATCTGGAGCGCATTGAGTAGCAAGATTACAATAGCTATCTAAATAAAACGTCAACTATCGCTTGGCCGTAGTTGGCGTTTTTTGTTATTACATTGGAGTGCATATGATATAGTAGAAAAAAAGATGGAAGCGAGACGATACAAAGTGATTGATATTATTGGAGCGGGTTCGCTGGGATTGCTGTTTGCCGGGAGATTATCGGCCTCGGGTGCTACAGTAAGGCTGTGGACACGAACACTTGAACAGGCACACATCATTGCTCGTGAAGGGATTACTGTGCTTGATAAGGAGGGACAGGTGGCTGTTCATGTATCGGGGGACCAATTAAAGGTAGCGCCATTGGCAGATTGGCAACGGTTAAATTCACAAACTTCGGCACGGTGGATCATGTTTTTGACTAAACAGGGGGCGATAGAAGAAGTATTGGAGCAGATCCAGCCTGTAGCTCAAACGGAAACAGGTACAGGGATTATTTGTTTACAGAATGGAATCGGTCATATAGAACGCATCAGGCAGGCGTGGCCTAAAGCTGTAGTATATCCTGCTGTGACAACCGAAGGAGCCAAGAAACAAGGCGCAGCATCCATTGTGCATGCAGGATCGGGCGTGACTGAAATTGGATATTCGGAGGAAGTAGAGGGAGAGCACAACACTGATTTCAAACAATATGTGTTAAATCGGCTGCTTGCAGCAGGATTTGACGTTTGCTTGTCGAAAGAAATCGAGAAAGGGATTTATCGCAAGTTGTTGATTAACGCTGTGATCAATCCACTGACAGCTGTATGGCGAGTTCGGAATGGCGAGCTGCTATCGGAGCCTGTTCGAATACATATGATGCGTAAGCTGTATGATGAAGGCATTCAAGTATATGAAGCTCATGGTATCCGCTGGGAAAGCGCATGGTGGGATCAAATTATGGATGTTTGCCGGGCAACGGCAGAGAATCACTCGTCTATGCTAGCTGATGTACTTGCACATTCCATGACCGAAGTTGCTTCCATTAACGGGCAACTGGTGCAGATGGCAAAGCGAGCTGGGATTAGTGCGCCAACTCATGAGGTATTGTGGCAATTAATTGAAGGAATGCGGCTAAAAGAGGGGTGATCAGTTGAGTCTTATACAAGGTACTATTATCACTTTCAGTATTCTTCCCTTTTTTCCGTTTTTGATCGTGTTTGCGGTTTGTCGCTACATTCTGAAAATGGAAAAGAAGAAATCATTGCTTACTTCTATGGATATTACCACTTTTTTTCTGATATTTTCCGTCGCAGCACTCTTTAATGTCCTATTTACATCCCGATTCGGTTTTTATTTGATTCTACTGCTCTTGTTACTGGCATTGGGTTTAATTGGAGGAGCTCAAAACCGAATAAAAGGAAAGGTTGATGGTAAAAGATTATGTAGAGCGGTCTGGAGATTAACTTTTATGGCGATGACATTGGCGTATACTTTGTTGACTGTTGTTGGTATATTTAAAAATATATTCAACTCTATGTGATGAAATATGACATGAAATGATGAAAAAATATGAATTAATCATGTTTTTTTGAAAAAAAAGCTCAATTTGAAGAAATGTAATGTAGATTTTTTTGACCGCTGGTTGTATAATCTATAAACATATACCACTTTAGAACTAGGGGGAAAACGCTAGATGAAAAGGAAAAGCTTTTTAGTCCTTTTGACACTCGTTCTTGCAGTTGGCGCACTGCTCGCAGGTTGCGGCGGCAAGAATGATACCAATGGTAAGGGCGCACAAGAAAACACCTCGACTACGCCGGCCCCGGCCGACAAGCAAATTTTGCGCGTTAACCTTTCTTCCGAGCCGCCAACCTTCGATCCGGCACAAGCTCAGGATAGTCAAACCAACGCGGTTCTGAAAACTTTGTATGAAGGTCTCGTACGTATGGGTCCTGACGGCAAAGAAATCCCTGGCGTTGCTGAATCTTGGAAAATCTCCGATGACGGCAAAACCTACACGTTCAAACTTCGTGATACTGCAAAATGGAGTAATGGCGACCCAGTCAAAGCAAGCGACTTCGTATTCGCTTGGCAACGGGTATTGGATCCTTCAACGGCTCCTGCACCTCCATATGCTTACCAATTGTACTATATCAAGAATGCTGAGGGCTACAACCTGAGCACTTCGAAATCTTATAAAGGAACAAAAGTTACAGACTTTAAAGATGTAGGTGTCAAAGCTGTTGATGACCATACATTGCAAGTAGAGCTGGAACACCCAACTCCTTACTTCTTGGGATTGACTTCTTTCTACACTTTCTATCCTGTAAACCCTTCTATTAAAGGTAATGACAAGTGGGCAGTTCAGAAAGATAGCATGATTACTAACGGACCTTTCACATTAACGGCTTGGGATAGCGGTCAAAAGATCGAAGTTTCCAAGAACGAAAACTATTGGGGTAAAGACGAAATCAAGTTGAGCAAAATCACTATGTCCCTTGTAAACAGTGGAGCAACTGAACTGGCTTCGTACAGAAGTGGACAACTTGATTATTCAGGTATGCCAACAGGTGAAATTCCTACTGACCAAATTACGGCTGTGAAAAACGAATTGCCTAATGAATTTAAGGCTAAAGGAATTGCAAGTACGTACTACTATCTGTTTAATGTAACAGAAAAACCATTTAACAATGCTAAAATCCGTAAAGCGTTTGCGATGGCTATTCAACGCCAACCGATCGTTGAACGTGTAACAATGGGCGGTCAAATTCCTGCTTACGGCTTTGTACCTCCAGGCATAAAAGGAGTTTCTCAAGAATTCCGTAGCGAGCATAAAGACGATTTCTTCAAAGAAGACTTCACTGAAGCGAAAAAATTGCTTCAAGAAGGTATGAAAGAAGAAGGCATGACTACGCTTCCTACAATAACTATGCTGTACAACTCCAGTGAAAGTCACCAAAAGATTGCTTTGGCAGTAGCTGATATGTGGAAGAAAAATCTTGGTGTAGATGTTAAAACTCAAAACCAAGAGTGGGGCGTATTTATCCAAACACGTAACAAGCTGAATTTCCAAATCGCTCGTGGTGGTTGGTCTGCTGACTATAATGATCCAATGACATTCCTGGATATGTGGACAACAGGCAATGGTAACAACAACTCAGGTTATGCTAACCCTGCGTATGATGAATTGATTAAAGCTGCTAAAACAGAAACTGATCCAGCTAAACGCATGGAAGATTTTGCGAAAGCAGAGAAAATTTTGGTTCAAGATGATATGGTAATGCTTCCGATCTATTACTATTCAAATGTTTCTTTAACGAAACCGAATGTTAAAGACATTGGACTTGACTTTAGTGGAGCAATTGATTTCACAAGAGCGTATATTACACAGTAACTGAAGCTTAATTCTGAAGTTTGATAGTTACTTCGGGATATATATGTGGATTGAACCATATATATCCCGTTTTTTTTGTGTGTCCTAGTCTTTTCCATCATCATGTAACCATGCAAATAAGTAGATTGGACAGTCCAATTCTATTTCGATAAAATCGAATGGTGTCGAAAATAATTTATGGGGGGTGTAAACGGGCAATGACGCGTTATTTGATCAGTAAATTTTTCTATATGTTGCTGTCTTTGTTCATTCTGATCTCTGCGACGTTTTTTCTCATGAAAGCAATTCCGGGTAACCCCTTCATGAGTGAAAAAGCGACTTCTCCTGAGATTCAAGCCCGGTTAATGGAGCAATATGGGCTGGATAAGCCTGTATATGTCCAATATTTTAAATACTTAGGTGATATTGCTTCAGGTGATTTTGGTATTTCTATGAAAAAGCTGAATCAAAGTGTAACTGACATTATCGGACAAACGTTTACGGTTTCCCTCAAACTCGGTTTTGTTGCCATAATCGTGTCGATAATTGTCGGTATCTTGCTAGGAATGCTAGCAGCTTTGTATCATCGTAGGCTCATAGATAACGTCGCTATGGTATTAGCTATCATGGGGATTGCGGTTCCCAGCTTCGTTCTGGCATCGTTAATTCAATTTTTCTTTGCTCAACAGTTAGGCTGGTTTAATGTTATGGGCTTTGAAGGCCCGATGGATTACTTCTTGCCAGTTGCGGCTCTATCTGCTTCACCGATTGCGTTTATCGCTCGACTAACGCGTTCCAGCATGCTGGAAGTACTCCATGCAGATTACATTAAGACTGCCAAGGCTAAAGGTTTGAAATCCATTACAATTATGTTCAAACACGTTATACGTAATGCCATTCTTCCAGTTGTTACCTATGTAGGACCAATGACAGCCAATATTATTACGGGTTCGGTTGTTATTGAACGAATCTTCGGGATTGGCGGTATCGGTAAGGTGTTCGTAGATAGTATTACAACCCGTGATTATACGATGATTATGGGAGTTACTATTTTTTACGGTATTTTGTTGATGGTGGCACGTTTTATTACGGATATTGCATATGGATTTATTGATCCGCGGATTAAGCTTACTGGCGGGAAGGAGGGATAACTTTATGTCTGTTAAAGATAATGCTGTGAACTTGGATAAACTTCAGGTGAAACCGGAAGATTTCCAGAGGGTCGGAGCGGATGAAAAGCAGTCTGAAGTTATTCAGCGTGAAAGCTTATCCGCTTGGCGAGATGCTTGGGAGCGTCTTCGTAAAAATAAATTGGCTATGACGAGCTTAAGCGTTTTGGTTCTCATAGTGCTTGCTTCAATTATTGGTCCGATGCTGTCGCCATACGATGACCGCACGAATGATTTGTTGAGCACCAATCTTCCTCCATCGGCGGAACATTGGTTCGGAACAGATGATCTGGGGCGTGATATGTTTGTACGTACTTGGATGGGCGCTCGGATTTCATTGATTATTGGTTTGGCTGCTGCAATGATTGACTTGATGATTGGTGTAATTTATGGTGGAATTATGGGTTACTTTGGTGGCCGCGTTGATGAAATCATGAATAAATTTTCTGAAATCTTGTATTCCATTCCTTACTTGCTTGTTACAATTCTGTTGCTGGTTGTACTGGAGCCAAGTATCACCACCATTATTATTGCGCTCTGTGTAACAGGGTGGATTAACATGTCGTGGATTGTACGTGGTGAAATGCTGCAACTTAAAAACCGAGAATTCGTACTTGCTTCCCGTTCAATGGGTGCTGGTGCAGGTCGTTTGTTGTTCCGTCACTTGTTGCCTAACGCGGTAGGACCAATCATTGTCACATTGACCTTGACGGTTCCAAGTGCTATTTTCTCCGAGGCATTCCTGAGCTTCCTTGGATTAGGGGTACAGGCTCCTCAGGCATCGCTGGGTTCAATGATTGAATCAGCTCTGACAGGGTGGATGTATTACCCTTGGCGGATGCTTTTCCCAGCAGGTTTGATCAGTTTGATTATGCTTGCGTTCAACCTTTTTGGCGACGGCTTGCGTGATGCGCTTGATCCGAAGTTGAAGAAATAGGAGGTGAGATCATGGTGAGTAGCAACAATTTAATTGAAGTTGAAGGCCTTAAAAAGTATTTTAATGTTGGCAAAAACCGTGTGCTCAAAGCGGTGGATAACCTGAATTTCTATATTCGTGAGGGTGAAACGCTGGGTATGGTTGGCGAATCCGGTTGTGGTAAGTCTACAGCGGGTCGTACTATTTTGCGCTTGTATGAGCCTACAGCAGGTAGCGTACGTTTTAACGGCACAGATATTTACAAATTATCACCGGGGAAAATGAAAGCAATGCGTCGTGATATGCAGATGATCTTTCAAGATCCGTATGCATCATTGAACCCGCGTTTTACCGTGTCTGATATTATTGGTGAGGCACTAGATATTCACAATATGGCTGGTAGCCGTGCAGAACGTAAGAAACGGATTGAGGAGTTACTCGATCTGGTTGGTTTGAACCCTGACCATGCAACGCGCTATCCGCATGAGTTTTCTGGTGGCCAACGTCAGCGGATCGGTATTGCCCGTGCATTGGCTGTTAATCCTAAGTTCATCATTTGTGATGAGCCGATTTCAGCGCTTGACGTATCTATTCAGGCTCAAGTTGTCAACTTGTTGAAAGAGCTTCAAGAACGACTTGGCCTGACGTACCTGTTCATTGCGCATGATCTGTCAATGGTCAAGCACATCAGTGATCGGGTAGCTGTAATGTATAGAGGCAGAATGGTGGAGCTTGCTGAAAGCTCTGAATTATATGCCAATCCGATTCATCCGTATACGAAAATGCTTTTGTCGGCGATTCCACTTCCTGATCCGGAAGTTGAAGCCAACAAAAAGCGAATTATTATGCCTGACGATCAAGGCGGACCGATTCATAACGCGTCCGATAATAAGGCAGGGGCTTATAACCTGGAAAATGCCACGCTTATCGAAGTGTCTAAAGGGCATTTTGTAGCTGAACCTTACGCTTGATCTTGTTCTATATACCAACCGCCGAGTTATTCGGCGGTTTTTTTTGTAGGAAGCTTTGACGTGGACATGGGCTTTCGGTACAATCAAGCAGTAAGGTTTTGGTGGAGACAGGAGGCAGACCCATGAAAATAGTTCCGGAAACGCTTCGCGGAGGGTCGGCTTTGGCAGAAGACTATATACAGGGTACAGGACGCGCAAGCGATTTGTATGAATATGATATTCTGCACGCCGATGCTTATGCCCAACGGGCGAAGTGGCTGGATAAGACGGAGCATCTGCGATTAAATCGTAAGGATGTCGTAGCATGTCTTCGTATATACAATGAGCAACACAATTCGCATGAGGCGGTTCATACTTCATTGGACCGTTTGGAAAGCCCAGATGCTTTAGTAGTAGTTGGCGGACAGCAAAGTGGACTGTTCACAGGCCCAATGCTGGTCATTTATAAAGCCGCTACGATTATTAAAGCAGCTAGAGAAGCTGAAGAACGGCTTGGACGTCCGGTTATTCCAATTTTCTGGATTGCTGGTGAAGATCATGACTGGGACGAGGTCAATCATACATACGTAATGGCAAAAGACCCGCAAGCAGTTAAAATCAAGCTGAATAAGCAGCCTGAACGTCGTTCTTCAGTTAGTGCTATTAAAGTCGATACGGTTGAGTGGAAGCAAGCGATGGCGGATATAGAGCAATGCTTGCCAGATTCAGAACATAAGACCGATATTATGCACATGATTGAGCAGGGTTTGACAGAGTCATATGGACTAAGTGATGCCTTTGCCAAGCTGATGGGTCGTTTGTTTGGTACCTATGGATTGGTGCTCATGGATTCTGCAGATCCTTTGCTGCGCAAGCTAGAGGCATCCGTTTTTAGACAGTTGGTTCAGCACAATGATGAGTTGGAGACAGCGTATAGGACAACCGCTACGCGGATCGTGGACTATGGTTATCACTTACAAGCGGATGTGCATGAAGGTGGTGCGAACCTTTTTTACATTCATGAAGAGGAACGCCTACTGCTTTTCAAAAAAGCTGGATTATTCACAGATCGACGCGGTTTGGTGGCATTTACAGCGGTTGAACTGCTTGAAGAGATAGATAGACACCCCGAACGTTTTAGTAACAATGTACTAACTCGTCCGCTCATGCAGGATTCGCTGTTCCCGGTACTGGGGTCTGTGCTGGGTCTAGGAGAAATTGCCTACTGGGCAATTACACGGGACGCTTTCGAAGTGCTCGGGATGCAGATGCCGATACTGCTGCCGCGTATGTCTTTTACATTACTGGAGCCGGGCGTGGAAAAGCATATGCTTAAGTACGAACTAACTTTTGGCCAAGTTAGAGACGGGCTTGAGGAACGAAAAAAGCAATGGATCGCCACTCAAGATCAGCTTGGAATGCAGGATCAGTTTTCCGAGGCTAAGGATGCTTTTGTCCGCATCTATAAACCGCTTATACAGCAGACAGGGATGATAGAGAAAGGTTTGCTACAGCTCGGAGAAACCAACTGCGAGAAAATTCTGGGGCAGATTTCCTATCTGGAGGCAAAGGTGGAGGAAGCGCTGCTTCGGCAAAATGGAACAGCACTTCGCCACTGGGATCATATCGAGTGGTCGCTTTTCCCATTTGGACAGCCGCAGGAGCGTGCATTTACGATCTATCATTTTCTGAATCGTTATGGTCTCGACCTGATGAATATGATTATGAACGTACCATTGGATCTGTCGGGAACGCATCGTGTGATTTATGTATAATGATCATAAACGAATTTAACTAATATTTAGGAGGAAATAACATATGACTTCCCATTCTCTGCAAAATAGCATTATTCACGATCTTAACTTGGCCCCTGAAGGTCATTTGAAAATTGATTGGGTAGAAGCCCATATGCCGGTATTGAACCGTATACGTCAACAATTCGAGCAAGAGCAGCCTTTTGCTGGTCTGAAGGTAACGATTTGTTTACATCTGGAGGCCAAAACGGCTTACCTAGCTAAAGTGGTACAAGCAGGTGGAGCACAGGTCACCATTACGGGTAGTAATCCTTTGTCGACACAAGATGATGTTTGCGCCGCATTAGTAGAAGATGGCGTTACGGTATTAGCTAAATACAATCCAGATCCAGAGGAATTCAAGAATTTGCAAATCAAGGCTCTGGAAACTAAGCCAGATCTCATTATAGATGACGGTGGTGACCTGGTTACTCTGTTGCAATCTGAACGGCCTGATCTGATTTCTACGATCCGTGGAGGAGCAGAGGAGACCACTACAGGGATTATTCGTTTGAAGGCCTTGGAAAAAGAAGGGCAACTTCACTTTCCGATGGTAGCTGTAAATGATGCTTACTGTAAATATTTGTTCGACAATCGCTATGGTACAGGCCAGTCAGCTTTCGACGGTATTATTCGTACGACTAATCTGGTTGTGGCAGGAAGTACAGTGGTTGTGGTGGGTTATGGATGGTGCGGCAAGGGGGTTGCAATGCGTGCGAAAGGGCTGGGAGCCAACGTGGTTGTAACGGAAGTTGATCCAATCAAGGCTGTAGAAGCCCATATGGATGGTTTTCATGTATTGCCAATGGTGGAAGCTGCCAAACTGGGCGACTTCTTCATTACAGTAACTGGAAATAAAGCTGTAATTACAGGGGAACACTTTGATGTTATGAAGGATGGAGCTGTGCTGTGTAACGCAGGGCATTTTGATGTGGAGGTTAGCAAGCCTGAGCTCGCTAAACGCTCCGAATCCATTCGCACAGTGCGTCGCAATATCGAAGAATACCGCTTTAAAGATGGACGTAAAATGTATTTGCTCGCAGAAGGGCGCCTCGTGAATCTAGCTGCCGCTGACGGTCATCCAGCAGAGATTATGGATACGACATTTGCTCTTCAGGCACTTGGCTTGAAATATATGAATGATCGTTACAACGAGCTGGGTAAAGCTGTGATTAATGTACCTTATGAAATTGATGAGCAAGTGGCTCGATTCAAGCTTGATAGTCTGGGAATCAAGATTGATACATTAACAGAAGACCAAAAGGTCTATCTGGACAGCTGGAACGCCTAATCTATTTTCGGTCACGATGTCCGCTGCAGAAATGGTGCATTTTTAAGCAAGTACTTGTATAGGTTGACATGATGGATAGAGAATAAGCCCTTTATTCCGTGTTGTTTCGAAACCTGATGCATATTGTCGGGGGTTCGACTTCATGGGATAAGGGGCTTTTTGGCATCTTATGACGCGGGGCAACAATAACAGACATATGCCCGAATTCTAGGTTTATCACTTTTTTGTAATGAAAAAGAGGTCTTTGATTTTTTAAAGCGAATCTATTATGCTTAGGTGGTGGAAAGTGGGCCAAAGTGGGAGAATGGGGTAAGGGGTGACGAAACCAATGTTTATGGGGGAGTTCCAACATAGCATTGATGAGAAGGGTCGGCTTACTGTCCCGGCCAAGTTTCGTGAACTTCTCGGTGCCTCGTTCGTGGTTACCCGCGGGCTGGACCAATGCCTCTTCGTGTATCCTATGGATGAGTGGGCTGTCATGGAGAAAAAACTTAAAGCACTGCCTTTGATGAAGGCTGATGCGCGTGCGTTTACCCGGTTTTTTTTCTCGGGAGCGACTGAATGCGAATTGGACAAACAGGGCAGGGTAAATTTACCGGGGAATTTGTGCGAATACGCCAAGCTTACAAAAGAGTGCGTCGTATTGGGAGTGTCCACCCGGGTAGAGATTTGGAGTAAGCATACTTGGGAGCAATATTTCAACCAATCAGAAGAAGCATTTAACGACATTGCTGAGAAATTGGTTGATTTCAACTTTGAATTGTAATTTAGGAGGTCAGCCGTTTGTTTCACCACATTACCGTACTCAAGGAAGAAGCAACACAGGCACTAAACATCAGGCAGGACGGGATTTATGTGGACTGCACGTTGGGAGGGGCAGGACACAGTTCCGTCATTGCATCACAGCTTGGCCCTGAGGGGAGGCTTATTGCCTTTGATCAGGACGACTGGGCATTGAACAATGCACGAGAGAAGCTGTCAGCCTATGAAGGAAAGATTTCATTAGTGAAATCCAACTTCCGCCACTTGCAGGACAAGCTGGCCGAACTGGGATTGCCCGAAAAAGACGGCGTCCCGCAGGTCCAGGGTATTTTGTTCGACCTGGGTGTATCCTCGCCCCAGTTCGATGAGGGGGAGCGGGGATTCAGTTACAATCATGATGCACCGCTAGATATGCGGATGGATCAGAGCAGTTCGCTTACGGCATATGAAATTGTTAATGAATGGCCGGAGGCGGAGATTGCGCGTATCCTGTTTCAATATGGAGAAGAGAAGTTCTCCAGGCGGATCGCGAAGATCATGGTTGAACGTAGAATGAACAAGCCTATTCACACAACGGGGGAACTTGTCGATATTATCAAAGAAGGAATTCCGGCTGCGGCACGCAGAACCGGGGGACATCCGGCTAAACGCAGTTTTCAGGCTTTGCGGATTGCTGTGAATGATGAGCTGGGTGCACTGGAAGATACTTTGCATCAGGCAGTAAAATGTCTGGCTCCAGGGGGCAGAATTTCGGTTATTACGTTTCATTCCTTGGAGGATCGGATATGCAAGCATATTTTCAAGGAGTATTTGGCGAAAAGCATCTATCCGTCTGACTTGCCGATTCTGGATGACAAAATGGTAGGCGATCTAAAGCTGGTGAATCGTAAGCCGATTGTGGCATCAGAAGAAGAGTTAGAGCTTAATCCACGATCCCGGTCAGCCAAGCTGAGAGTTGCCGAAAAATTGTAAATTTAATGGAGAAGGAGAGGCGACATGGCTTATACACGCGGTAATTTGGCTGTAAAAGAAAGAGCCCGTCAGGAACAGGTTCAGCAACAACGGTATCGTGAGACCACTAAAGTCGTTACACGCCGCAGAGAGCTGCCGATTCGAGAAAAGCTGCTGTATCTATTGACACTTGTAGCATGCATTGTCATTGCGGGGACGTTGATTGGCAGATATGCGCACATTTATCAAATTAATTATGCGATTAATACAGCCAGCAAGGACATTTCCAAATTACAGACCAATATCGCCCAATTGAAGATTCAGAAGGAACGTCTGGAGAATCAGATTGTGCCTACTGCAAAGGAACAGGGATATATCGAACCAACAAGAGAGCCCATTCGTGTGGAAAAGCAGGCTGCCAAATAGTTAAGAGCATAGCATCAAGCTATGCTCTGACGTATATTTTTTTGCAGAGAGGTTTGAGCTATGGTCAAAAGAATAAAGCTTCGCACACTGCTGATAGGGGGATGTATTACCCTCTTTTTTCTTGTTCTGCTACTTAAAGTATTTTGGATTCAAGTTGTGAGTGGGGAATACTGGCATAATCAGGTAGTTGCACAGATAGAAAGAGACCAGGTGATTCAGCCCAAGCGTGGAACTATAATGGACCGTAAAGGGAATGTACTAGCTACGGATGCACCGGCTTACACGGTGGTTGTCAACCCTAGCATCATTCAGGAGTATGATCTGGAGAATGAGGTTGTAGCCAAGCTGCATCAGCTTCTCAAAACGCCTGAGGATGAACTGAGAAGACATCTATCTGCAAAGGATAAAAAGGGTAACTATTTAAAAAACCGTGAGATTCGTAATGGAGGCTGGAAGGTAGACCCTGAGGTGAAGGCACAGGTGGATACATTCAAAGAGTATTTGAAGGATAAGTATGAGGTAGTTGGAGCTGTGGACACTGTTCAGGAATCCAAACGCTATTATCCAGAAAATAAGCTGGCTTCTCATGTCCTTGGCTATTTGCGAAAAGATGGTACAGCAGGTATGGGGTTGGAAGCTTATTACAATAAAGAGCTCTCCGGCACGGCTGGAAAGCTTCTATATCAGCGGGACCGAAAGGGAGTTCCTCTTCAGGGATCGGAAAGTGTCTATGAGCCGGCACAAAATGGTAAAAATTTAAAGCTGACGATTGATGATACGATTCAGTATTATATAGAGGATGCCATGCAGGAAGCTATCGCAAAGTATAATCCCAAAACGATGACTGTCGTAGCGGCTGATCCCAAAACGATGGATGTTCTCGGTTTGGCAACTTATCCGAATTTTAATCCCAATACATATGGGAGTACACCTTTGGAAAATTTCCGTAATAATGCTACTCAGTCTATCTACGAACCGGGCTCCACGTTTAAGATAGTAACCTTGGCTGCTGCGGTTCAAGAAAAGGTATTTAATCCGAATGAGACCTACCAATCTGGTATGATTCGTGTCGGAGGCTGGGATATTCGTGACGTAAGCCGTAGCTGGGGAACATTAACCTATCTTCAAGGGGTCAAGCGTTCAAGTAACGTCGGTTTTGTCCATTTGGGGCTGGATAAGCTGGGTGGCGAGAGACTGAAGAAGTATATCAATAACTTTGGGTTTGGTGTCAAAACAGGCATTGATCTTCCGAGTGAGTCTACCGGTGCTATCACATTCCATACCCAGTACAAATCCGAAGTCGCGACGGCTTCATATGGACACGGACGGGTTCAGGTAACGCCAATTCAGCAGGTGGCAGCGATCTCGGCGATTGCTAACGGTGGGAAGTTGATGCAGCCTCATCTGGTGAAGGAAATTATAAACCCAGATACAGGCGAAGTGCAGACGATTCGACCGAAGGAAGTCCGCCAAGTGATTACTCAGGAATCGGCAACTCAGACAAGCAGCTATCTGGAGCAGGTCGTGTCTGACCAGGAAATTGGTACGGGACGTCTAGCTTACATCGACGGATATCGTGTTGCTGGTAAAACAGGGACAGCGACGAAAGTCGTCGGAAAAGTTTACGATCATTCGAAGGATGTCGTGTCTTTTATCGGTTTTGCACCAGTAAATGATCCGAAAATAGCTGTCTTGGTAGTTATGGATGAACCTAACAAATCGGTAGGCGGCGGTACAGCAGCAGCACCTGTGTTTAAAAAAATCGTGTCCCAATCGCTGCAATATATGGGGGTTCCCAAAACGGGAACCAAAACGAATAAATCAGGTGGGGCTGCAGCGAAAACGGTGAATTTGCCAACGGTACCACAATTAACAGGCCAAGTGAAGAAGGATGCGCAAAACGCATTGCTCAAACAGGGGATTGCTTACGAAACGGTAGGTAAAGGCTCCAAAATTGTTCGTCAGTATCCTGAAGCAGGCGTCAAAATGAAACCGGGACAGCGCATCTATTTGCTGACAGAGGATAGTGCCAACATGACGATTCCCGATTTTACAGGTGTCTCGTTGCGTGACACACTTCAAGTTCTGACGCTTATGAAGGTTGGTGTTCAGGTAAGCGGGGAAGGGTATGTTGTCTCTCAAAAGGCACAAATGGTAAATGGCAAGCGGGTCGTCAGTGTGACGCTTCAGCCGGCCAAAGAAACAGTGACCGGAGTGAAGCCGGAGGAAACACAGGACTCGACTACTGGAGTTGCAGCTAACGAGACAGGCAATGCAACGAAAACGGAAGCCGATACTAAAACCAAAGCCGATACTACTGCGAATACTGAAACAAATGCGGGAACTCCAAAGGGAGGAATATCTGCTGTAGCAGATGAGAAAAGTGCTGCCGCGATTAAAGGCGAAGATAACTGATAGCTTGTTCTAATGTCCGTTCTTTTGAATATTCATGAGGTAAGACATGTCATGAGTATTTGAGGAACGGAGGGGGCGCGTTTGAAAAAATCTAACGTGACCATGCGGCGTAGGCTGGTATGGGGGCTACTGGGATTGTTTGTACTGTTTGCGGCCTTGTCGATCCGGCTCGCCTATGTTCAATTGGGTAAAGGAGGCGAGCTCTCAGCCAAGGCTGAGGATTCGTGGCGCCGCAATATTCCTTTTGCCGCCAAGCGTGGCGAAATTTTGGATCGACAGGGTACTGCGCTGACCTATAATGTCAGTTCGCCGACTGTCATGGCGATACCAGTACAGATTAAGGAGCCGGAAGAAACGGCTCGCAGGCTGGCGCCGTTGCTAGATATGAGTGAGGATAAAGTGCTCAAGCTGATTACCAAACGAACAGCAAGCCAAAAACTTCAGCCCGGTGGACGAAAAATTACGATGGAGAAAGCCCAGAAAATTCGTGATTTGAAGCTGCCGGGTATCGTTGTTGCTGAAGACAACAAACGTTATTATCCTTATGGTGATCTAGCGGCTCATATTCTTGGATTTACCGGAATCGATAATCAAGGGCTGACAGGCGTAGAGAAGCAGCAAAACAGTAAGCTTCGGGGAATCGATGGAAGCATCGCGTATTTATCAGACGCAGGTGGCCGTCTGATGCCTGGTTCTTCTGAAAAGTACATTGAACCGAAGGATGGACTGAATTTACAATTAACCATTGATAAATCGGTGCAATCCATTATGGAACGAGAGCTTGACCAAGCCATGGTCAAATTTCAGGCGAAGTCCGCGTTGTCTATTGCAATGAACCCCAAAACGGGTGAAATATTAGGCATGGCTGGACGGCCAAGCTATGAGCCAGCGCTTTACAAGCAATATGCGCCTGAAATTTATAATCGAAATCTGCCGATTTGGATGACATATGAACCTGGGTCTACTTTTAAAATTATTACACTTGCCGCTGCCTTGGAAGAAAAGAAGGTCAATCTCAAAAATGACCGTTTCTTTGATCCGGGATATATTGAAGTTGGTGGAGCACGTCTGCGTTGTTGGAAAAAAGGCGGGCATGGCAGCCAAACCTTTCTTCAAGTGGTGGAAAATTCATGCAATCCCGGTTTTGTAACGTTGGGACAACGTCTGGGCAAAGAAACACTGTTCAAGTACATTCGCAATTTCGGCTTCGGCAGCAAAACAGGAATTGACATGATTGGTGAGGGCAATGGCATTTTGTTCAAGCTACCTCAGGTCGGACCTGTAGAGCTGGCTACTACGGCCTTTGGTCAAGGGGTATCTGTCACTCCGATTCAGCAGGTTACGGCTGTATCGGCAGCAATCAATGGTGGCAATCTTTATAAGCCTCACATTACAAAAGGCTGGATTCAGCCCGGAACTGGAAAGGTTCTCGAAAAAGTGGAGCCGGAACTGGTGCGTAGAGTTGTTTCAGAGGATACCTCTCGACAGGTAAGGGAAGCGCTGGAAAGTGTCGTCGCTAAAGGTACAGGTCGCCCTGCCTTTATTGAGGGTTACCGGGTTGGAGGTAAAACGGGGACAGCACAAAAGGTAATTAACGGACGTTATTCTTCCTCGGAGCATATTGTATCCTTTATTGGTTTTGCTCCGGCGGATGATCCGCAAATCGTCGTCTATACTGCTGTCGATAATCCGAAAGGGATTCAATTCGGCGGTGTGGTTGCTGCTCCAATCGTGCAAAATATTTTAAAGGATGCACTGATTGCCTTGAAAATACCACCTCGTACCAACCAAATTGCCAAAGAGTACAAGTATGGCGAAAATCCGATTGAAACGGTACCTGATCTGGTAGGTGCCACTGCAGCTGATTTATATGAAGATATGAATATGAACTTTATGCTCGTGAAATCTGGGTCAGGCAAGACGGTCGTAAGTCAGGCACCGAAGCCAGGCTCTCGATTGGAACGAGGATCAACGATCCGTATATATATGGGGGATTGATAGGTTCTTTTTATACCATACTATGAATAACGAGAGAGCAATGGAGGAATGTAAGATGCAGCTTCAACAATTGGCTTCACTGCTGGCCGTTTCCCGAGTGGTGGGTGACGGTACAGTGGATTGCCGAGGAATCGGGGCGGATTCACGTCGTGTCCAGCCGGGAGACTTATTTCTGTGCTTGCCTGGTTTTACAGTGGACGGACATGTTTATGCTGAGCAGGCCGTTGCGTCTGGGGCGGCGGCTTTGGTCGTAGAGAGAGAACTGGATGTGCCTGTCCCGCAGCTTGTCGTTAAGGATGCGCGACATGCCATGGCGGTTTTGGCGGATTATATGTTTGATTCGCCAAGCCGCCGTATGCGTATGATCGGCATAACCGGAACGAACGGGAAAACAACGATAACATACCTGCTTGAAAAAATTATGAAGGACGCCGGGGTGAACACCGGGCTGATTGGTACCATCCAAATGCGTTACAATGGCCAGTCTTATCCTATGTCCGGCACTACGCCTGAAGCAGTAGAACTGCAACGTTATCTCGGGAATATGGCAGAGCAAGGGGTTCAATGCTGTGTCATGGAGGTATCCTCACATGCTTTGGAGCAGGGCCGTGTCAAAGGAACAGATTTTCGTACCGCTATATTTACAAACCTAACGCAGGACCATTTGGACTATCACAACACGATGGAGGAGTATCGCGCTGCCAAGGGACTTTTGTTTTCCAGATTGGGAAATGCCTTCTCGCGTGATGCATCCAATAGTAAATATGCTGTTCTGAATGCAGATGATCCGGTCTCTTCCTATTTGCAGGCTCAAACTGCGGCCCAAGTGATTACCTACGGCGTAGAAAAGGATTCGGATGTGCAAGCGTCTCGTATCACTATAAGTGCCAAGGGAACCTCCTTCCATGTCTCCACTTTTAAAGGAGATACTGATATTGAGCTTCGAATGGTAGGCAAGTTTAATGTGTACAACGCACTAGCAGCCATTTCAGCTGCTCTGCTGGAAGGAATCTCGTTGGTGGATATCAAGCGGAGTCTGGAATCCATCGCAGGCGTAGATGGGCGCGTAGAGCCTGTTGATGCGGGTCAACCCTTTGCTGTAATCGTTGATTATGCCCATACGCCAGACGGATTGGAAAATGTCCTTCGTACCGTAAAGGAATTTGCGATTGGTAAAGTATGGTGTGTATTTGGATGCGGCGGAGATCGGGATCGTACGAAACGTCCGTTGATGGGGAAAATTGCTGCACGATACAGCGATCATTCGTTTATTACTTCCGACAATCCGCGAACAGAAGACCCGATATTGATTTTGAAAGACATCGAACAAGGGTTGATTGATGAAGGTGTACCTGCCGAACGTTATGAACTGATCGTGGATCGCAGAACTGCAATTTATAAAGCTGTTGAAATGGCAAGCCCTGACGATGTAGTATTGATTGCGGGAAAAGGTCATGAGACTTACCAGTTGATCGGGAAAACGGTGCATGAATTCGATGATCGCATCGTAGCCAAAGAAGCGATAAGGGGTTTATCCAAGTGATGAAAAGAACAATCGGTCAGATTGCATCCATGTGTGGAGGAACACTTCACGCACAGGCGGACGCTGAACGGATGATTGAGGGCGTTTTTACAGACTCACGCAGGCCGCAGAGTCTGGGACTGTTCGTTCCACTCGCGGGTGAACGATTTGATGGACATCATTATGTTCAGCAGATCGTAAGCGAGGGAGGGGCAACAGCATATTTATGGCAAAAGGATCATGGAACACCTCCGTCCGTCAATGCTATTGAGGTCGAGGATACGTTAGAAGCCCTTCAGCATCTAGCGGCCGCATACTTGCGCGAAACTGACGTTTCTGTCGTCGGAATCACGGGAAGCAACGGCAAGACAACGACGAAAGATATTGTAAATGCTCTATTGGGCACGACTTTTAAAGTACACAAAACCGAAGGAAATTATAACAATCATATCGGGTTGCCTTTAACAGTACTGTCCATGCCGCAGGATACAGATATCCTGATTCTGGAGATGGGCATGAGTGGACGCGGGGAAATCCGTCTGTTGGCTAATATTGCCCAACCAGATGTAGCTGTCATAACTAACATTGGCGAATCGCATTTACTTCAGCTTGGTTCTCGCACTGAAATTGCTCGTGCAAAGCTGGAAATTGCAAGTGGGATTAAATCTGGTGGATTGCTTATTTATAATGGGGATGAACCACTACTTCCACAAGTGTTGGCAGAACCTGAAACGGTCAAGCCTGAAGGATTAAAATTATTCACGTTCGGGTTAGCTGCGGACAATGATGATTATCCAATTGAAATCACTTCGGATGAAGAAGGTAGCTCATTCATAACAGCCCAATCCGGCCAAGAGGCTTTCCGGCTTCCCTTACTCGGACAGCACAATGTTGTAAACGGATTGGCAGCGCTGGCGGTAGCACGTCATTTCAATGTGGATGCAGACCATATACGTAAAGGATTGTCGTCTTTAAAGCTGACGGGCATGCGCATTGAGGTCGTGAAGTGTTCGGATGGACTTACCGTGCTAAATGACGCTTACAATGCCAGTCCTGCTTCAATGAAGGCTGCAATTCAGACGTTGTCTGCATATCAAACGGGTGGACGTAAAATTGCCGTGCTTGGGGATATGCTGGAGCTGGGCGCTGAGGAAAAGCAATTTCATGAGGAAATTGGGCGTTTTGCTGCAAAGCATAACATAGAGGCACTGTTTACCTATGGTGCGTTAGGCGCTTCGATTGCGCAGGGTGCGCAAGGGACAATGCCAACTGCTAACGTACACGCTTATACTGATAAGCAAAAGCTGATCCAGCATTTGCGGTCTTATCTCCATGCCGATGATATTGTGCTGGTTAAGGCATCCAGAGGGATGCGATTAGAAGAAATTGTGGATGCGCTGAAAAACGGTCCGCTACAGAACTGATGTTGACGAGAGGGAGACTCCCATGGATATTCAATTATTACTGCTGACGATCGTCGTATCGTTTATACTGGCGGTCATTGCCGCTCCACTGCTCATTCCGCTGCTGCGGCGAATGAAATTCGGCCAGCAGGTCCGGGATGACGGGCCACAAAGCCATCTTAAAAAGATAGGTACGCCTACAATGGGCGGTATCGTAATCTTGCTGGCTTTTACGCTGACCTTTCTTAAGTTTTCAGCTATCAAAAATACGGACTTTTACGTTCTACTGGTTGCTACGCTCGGTTTTGGGCTGATCGGCTTTTTGGACGACTATATTAAAATCGTATTCAAACGCTCGCTCGGTCTGACGGCACGTCAAAAGCTGTTCGGGCAGTTATTGTTTGGCGCGATTATGTGCTGGCTTCTGATTAGCAATGATCACAGCACGGCGATCGGTATCCCAGGCAGCTCATGGTCATTTGATTGGGGCGGCTGGTTCTATTATCCGTTCATTATTATCATGATGTTGGCGATCAGCAACGCTGTCAATTTTACAGATGGGCTGGACGGGCTGCTGTCCGGTACAAGTGCGATTGCATTTGCTGCTTATGCCATTGTGGCGATTCAAGCAACCTCGCTTCCGGCTGCCGTTTGCGCAGCGGCCATGATTGGTGCTGTACTTGGTTTTCTCGTATATAATGCTCATCCTGCCAAGGTATTTATGGGAGACACAGGCTCGCTGGGAATCGGCGGAGCCATTGGTGCCATCGCCATTGTTACGAAAAGCGAAATTTTGTTTCTCATCATCGGTGGTGTATTCGTGATTGAAATGCTGTCCGTGGTCTTGCAGGTAGCTTCCTTTAAAACCCGTGGCAAGCGTATTTTCAAAATGAGCCCGATTCATCATCATTTCGAGCTGTCCGGCTGGTCCGAATGGCGCGTAGTTATCACATTCTGGGCTGTAGGACTGCTGTTGGCAGGACTCGGACTTTATCTCAACAAGGGGTTGTAGACAAATGAATCATCCAGACGCATACCGAGATCAGGAAGTCGTCATTATCGGTCTGGCCAAAAGCGGCGTACAAGTGGCCAAGGTGCTACATCAGGCCGGGGCAAAGCTCACAGTCAATGATAAAAAAGATAGGGAACAATGTCCCGAAGCTTCTGAGTTAGAGGCTTTGGGAATTTCCGTTTTATGCGGGGGTCACCCGGAAGGACTGATTCATCCTGGAGTGAAACTGGTTGTCAAAAATCCAGGAATTCCTTACGCGGCCCCTCCCGTACAGAAAGCTGTCGAGCTCGGCATTGAGGTCGTGACCGAGGTTGAGGTCGCCTACCATCTATGTAAAGCTCCGATTATTGGAATTACTGGCTCCAACGGAAAGACGACCACGACCACTTGGGTGGGCAAGTTGTTGGAGGCATCCGGCATGAATCCGATCGTGGCTGGTAATATCGGTACGCCGTTATGCGAGGCGGCTGTGGACGCCAAGTCGGACGAGTGGATGGTTGTGGAGCTGAGCAGCTTTCAGTTAAAAGGAACAAAGGATTTCAAGCCCGCTGTAGCCTGCTTGCTCAATGTAGCTGAGACCCATTTGGACTACCACGGAGGCATGGAGGACTATGTTGCATCCAAGGCACGTCTATTTGCCAATCAAACAGCGTCGGATACCGCGGTGGTGAACTGGGATGATCCCGTCTGCCGGGAGCTTGTGCCCTATATTCAAGCGAAGCTGCTTCCTTTCTCAATGACGGAACGTTTGCAGGAAGGGGTGTTCGCTGACCCGCCATACATACCGGATGTAACGGATGATATTGAAAGAAACATCGTATACCGTGATGGAAATGGGGTACTGCAACCCATTATAGGCGTGACCGATATTGGGCTTCCAGGTCGTTTTAACGTAGAAAATGCTCTAGCTGCTTGCGCAATCGCCATAGCCGCAGGCGCAGAACCAGCAAAATTGGTGGAACCATTAAGCTCTTTTCGCGGTGTAGAACATCGGCTTGAATATGTTTTAGAACACGGTGGAGTAGCTTATTACAACAATTCCAAAGCAACCAACTCCAAAGCGACCATGATGGCCTTATCTTCCTTTAAGCAACCCATCGTACTCATTGCCGGAGGATTGGATCGTGGCTCTGATTATGCGGAGCTTGTACCGTCCTTGCAGGATGGTGTGAAAGCCGTTGTGCTCTTGGGTGAGACACGGCATAAGCTGGCAGATCGGGCTCGTCAGGCTGGAATAGAGCATGTCAAGGTCGTCGATAATGGGGAGGATGCCGCCGCTACGCTCGTGGAGGCTGTAAACAAGGCAGCTGAATTTGCTGAGACGGGAGATGTGGTATTACTCTCACCCGCCTGTGCAAGTTGGGATATGTTCCAATCCTATGAAGAGCGTGGACGTATTTTTAAAGAGGCGGCGCATAAATTGTAAGTAGGGGGGTTGGATAAGCCCCTACTTTTATGCAAGGGGTGGCCTCCTGATGAAGCAATCTCGTCCGGCGCCAGATATATGGCTTTTCGTCTGTATTGTAAGCTTGTTAGCCATCGGCATGGTTATGGTATACAGCGCGGGCGCCGTCCTCGCTTTTCACGAGTACGGGGACTCCTACTATTTTGTTAAACGACAATTGCTGTTTGCGGGGCTCGGCCTTGTAGCCATGTACTTTACGGCCAGAACGGACTATCGGATTTGGCGGAAATATGCCAAGGTCGTATTGTTGATCTGTCTGGCTCTACTGGTTGCCGTTTTAATTCCTGGCATTGGTGTAGTAAGAGGAGGAGCACGAAGCTGGCTCGGTATTAGCTCTTTCGGCATTCAGCCTTCCGAGTTTATGAAGCTGGGTATGATTCTTTTTCTCTCTCAATGGCTCAGTCGTCCTGACTATGATATTAGCTCTTTTACGCGCGGGCTGTTGCCTCCGCTTGGGCTCATGGGACTGGCCTTTGGGCTCATCATGCTCCAGCCCGATTTGGGCACAGGCACGGTAATGATGGGAGCATCCATGCTGATCGTATTTACGGCAGGCGCGCGTATGAAGCATCTGGGTCTACTGGCCTTGTCTGGGGCAGCGGGTTTTGCTGCATTGATTGCGGCTGCCCCTTATCGACTCCAGCGTATTACCGCGTTTCTGGACCCATGGTCTGATCCGCTTGGCGCGGGTTATCAAATTATTCAATCGCTATATGCGATTGGTCCTGGCGGATTGGCGGGCCTGGGGCTTGGCATGAGTCGGCAAAAATATAGCTACGTTCCTGAGCCACAGACGGACTTTATCTTCTCTATACTGGCGGAGGAGCTTGGTTTTATCGGTGGAATGACAGTGCTGGGGCTTTTTTTGGTCCTTGTTTGGAGAGGGATGCGTGTCGCTATTACCATTCCGGACACCTATGGCAGTTTGCTTGCAGTCGGTATTGTCGGAATGGTGGCGGTACAGGTCGTTATTAATATTGGTGTTGTTATCGGTCTAATGCCAGTGACAGGAATAACATTGCCCTTAATCAGCTATGGAGGTTCTTCACTGACCTTAATGCTAACTGCTCTGGGCATTTTATTAAATTTATCACGTTATGCGAGGTGAACGTTTATGCGCGTCGTGTTGAGCGGCGGCGGTACTGGAGGGCATATTTATCCAGCGCTGGCCGTAGCCAGACAGTGCGAAGAAATAGATCCGGACGCTGAATTTTTATACATTGGCGGTCAACGAGGACTTGAAAGTAAATTGGTTCCTCAGGAAAAAATTCCATTTGAGGCTATTGATATCACAGGATTTCGTCGCAGCTTGTCTGTGGAAAATATAAAAACGATCATGCGCTTTTTCAAAGGAGTTCGCAGGTCCAAAGCATTATTAAAGAAATTTAAGCCAGATATCGTGATTGGCACCGGAGGATATGTATGCGGCCCTGTCGTTTATGCAGCTTCCAAGTTGGGAATCCCCAGCATTATTCATGAACAAAATGCAATTCCTGGGTTGACCAATGCATTTTTGAGTCGCTATGTGGATACAGTGGCTGTTAGCTTTGAAGGCTCGGAAGGAGCTTTTCCTAAAGCTAAAAATGTACTATACACTGGGAACCCACGTGCTACAACAGTTCGTCTGGCTAACCGGGATCGGGGATTTGCAACTATAGGGGTTCCTATGAACAGCTCTGTGGTCCTGGTGGTTGGCGGCAGCAGAGGGGCAAAGGCCATTAACGATGCCATGATTGCAATGGTTCCGCAACTTTCGCAACTGAAAGACGTCCATTTTGTATATGTGACCGGCGAATCTTACTATGAGCAAACGCTGGACAGCATACGAAATCAGATCGGCTCATTGCCCAATCATCTTCACGTGCTCCCCTATATTCACAATATGCCTGAGGTGCTAGCTTGTACCTCTTTAATTGTTAATCGTGCAGGTGCCTCCTTCTTGGCAGAGATTACATCGCTCGGCATTCCGTCCATTCTGATTCCATCACCCAATGTGACGAATAACCATCAGGAGGCTAATGCTCGTACACTTGAAAAGGCAGGGGCTTCTGTCATGATCACAGAAAAGGAATTAAGTGGCCATGCTCTGTTTCAATCTATAGCAGAAATTATGAAGGATGAGGCAAGGCGGAGCCAAATGGCGGAGCTGGCATCTGCGCTTGGCAAGCCTGACTCAGCAGATATTTTAGTAAAAGAAATGGAGCGTCTTGCCCATAATAGGTAGTCCGCAGCGCAGATTTGGGCGGTTGTCACACACTGGACGGTATTTACATAGGATACCCTATAGATTGTGACCATCACCCAGGCTGCCGGTTGTTAGGTGAGAGCCTTATAACGATGCGGGGCAAGCAACAAGGAGGTTTCAGTACAATGCAGCAATGGATGCCATTATTAGCGGAGCATGATATCGGAAAAGTGCTGGAGCATGAGCCGCTGTCCAAATATACGACCTGGAAGATCGGAGGCCCTGCCGATGCTCTTGTGATCCCGGATACCAAAGAGCAGTTGGCAAGGATTTTGAAGCTTGCTAGCGAGCACGGAATTCCCTGGATGCAGTTGGGGCGGGGCTCCAACATGCTCGTCTCTGACAAAGGGATTCGGGGACTGGTGATCAAGCTTGGACCAGGATTTGATTATGTTCGTTTTGAGGATGAACAGATCGTTGCTGGTGGAGGCGTTTCACTGGTTAAACTATGTGTTATGGCTAGCAAGCAGGGTCTGTCAGGCCTTGAGTTTGCTGGTGGTATTCCAGGATCGGTCGGTGGGGCTGTCTACATGAACGCCGGTGCCCACGGGTCTGATGTGTCACGAATATTCCAGTCCGCTGAGATTGTGCTGGATACAGGGGAATTGGCTGTGTACAATGCCGAGGATATGCACTTTAGCTATCGTCACTCCGTGCTGCATGAGCAACGTGGAATGGTGACAGAGGCAGTGTTCCAGATGAAGCGGGGGGACCGAGAGGAAATCTCAACAGCGCTTGCGGCTTTTAAAGACCGCCGTAGGCTGACCCAGCCGCTACAGTTAGCTTGTGCAGGAAGCGTGTTCCGTAATCCACCAGGAGACTATGCTGCCCGGCTTATTGAAAGCGCAGGTCTCAAAGGTTTGAAGGCGGGAGGCGCTGAGGTATCAGTACAGCATGCTAATTTCATTGTAAATACCGGTCAAGCGACAGCAGAGGACGTGCTTACCCTAATGAAGCATATTCAAAGTACAATATCATCTCAAACCGGCATCAAGCTAATTCCGGAGGTTTTCGTAGTGGGTGAGCGGTAAACTCGGAGGTGATACATTGGACAAATTGGTGATTGAGGGAGGCCGTCCCCTGTCAGGCACCATACGTATCCATGGGGCAAAAAATGCGGCACTACCTATTCTTGCAGCAAGTTTGCTTGCACAAGGTAAGGTGGAAATTCGGAATGTCCCCCATCTTTTAGACATTAAGGTCATGCTGCACATCCTAGAAAGACTTGGTTGCACATGCCGACATGAAGAGGAAACGGTATATGTGGATACATCGTCCGTCCGAACGTTCCAAATTCCTGAGGATTTGATGAAGCAAATGCGGTCATCTATCTTTCTAATGGGACCGTTGCTCGCTAGATACGGAGAAGTTTCCATTTATCAGCCCGGAGGCTGCGCCATAGGTGAGCGCAAAATTGATCTTCACCTGGAGGGCTTAAAAGCTCTTGGCGCAGAGATCGAGGAGAAAGACGAGCAAATTACGTTTCGAGCCCGCAAGCTGATCGGCTCGGACATCCACATGGATTTTCCGAGCGTAGGCGCAACAGAAAATATTATGATGGCTGCCGCGCTGGCCGAAGGACGAACAACGATTACCAATGCAGCGAGGGAACCAGAGATTCAGGATCTTCAAAACTTTCTGAATGCCATGGGAGCCCATATTATCGGTGCTGGAACAGACACAATTACAATCACGGGGGTCAGTCAACTCAATCCTTGTACGTATGAGGTCATTCCTGACCGCATAGTAGCTGGAACGGTTATGATCGCAGCGGCAGCTACACGAGGTAGTGTGTCATTGACACACTGCAATCCTTCCCACTTGTCTGCTCTGATTCACGTCCTCAGGCGGGCTGGTGTTCAAATTGGCATCTTGAATGATATAATGACCGTAAGTTGTATGAGTCGTCCCAAAGCAGTGGAGAGGATCGTTACCTCACCTTATCCGTCATTTCCGACGGATTTGCAATCTCAGGTCATGGTTCTATTATCTTTGGCGGACGGCTTCAGTGTCATGAAAGAGACTGTCTTCGAAAGCCGATTTAAACATGTAGATGAACTGAATGTAATGGGTGCTGATATTACGGTCGATGCGAATGCTGCTTTTATAAGAGGGGTTTCTCGTCTGTACGGGGCTACAGTAGAGGCTACCGATCTGCGGGCAGGGGCTGCACTGGTTATAGCCGGTCTAGCCGCTCAGGGACGTACCATTGTCGAGCAGGTTCATCACATTGACAGAGGATATGACCGGATCGAACGTCTTTTCCAGGGATTGGGTGCCCGAATGAGCCGTCAGTCTCCGGTGCCCGAGCAGCTGGATTTCGTAAATTAATGCCTATAATGTCCCTCCGTTAACGGGGGGACAAAGGGCTTTTGTGGAGAGAAGCTATGCCAAATGCTCAAATACCTGTTCTTAAAAAGAACAGAACGAAAAAAAGAACAAGCCGGAAGATTGCTATTCTTCTCATTTTGTTGTTTATTGTACTGCTCGCTGTTCTCTTTTTCCGTTCTTCGTTGAGTCAGGTTTCTGAAATTCGTTTTGATGGTAATGTATTTTCGACCCGGGAGCAACTTCTCAATCGAAGTGGTCTCGCTGTCGGAGATCAATATTTCGGAGTCAGTGCTTCCGACGTCTCTGAGAAGCTGCGGGAAATTCAGTCGATTCAGCAAGTCACAGTGGACAAGCAGTTTCCGGGCATCATTACGATTCACATTAAGGAGTTTGCTACAGTAGCTTACGAGTTGCAAAGTGACGGTAGCCTGCGTGCTATTCTAGCAAATGGGACAAGCGTGGGCGTAGGAAGCAGTGGGATAGCGGTTGAAAAGCCTATTTTGACTAAATGGAAATCAGATGATCCCTACAAAGCGAAGCTGTGTGATGCTTTATCACGCATTCCGGGAGAATGGACAGCTGATATTTCGGAAATCATTCCGGCGCCGATTCCTTCTTTTCCAGACCGTATAAAAATGTACACGCGTTCCCAGTTTGAGGTTATTACAACTGTTTCACTGTTGAACTCTAAAATCAGCTATCTGAACCAGGTGCTAGAAACAGAAGAGCCTGGTGTGATCACAATGCTGGAGGCGGATTCCTACGTTCCATTCAAACCCGATACGAGCGAAGAGGGCCAAGAAAAAGATACTACTCAGTGATGTGAAAAAATGCTAGAATTGATTTTATGGGTAATAGACTTGCCTCCTTCTTTTTTCTTCAAATTTTTATGTGACTGCAACCATAAATTGGCTTCTAAAAAATTTGTAGAAAAAAGAGGGAAAGCATGGAGTATGTTGAATATGTACAGAGTGTGTTTAAAGAACGAAATTCATTTTGGAGTCAGGAGGTGCCACAGACTTGAGCAACAATGACATCATTGTTAGTTTGGACATCGGTACATCCAAAGTTCGGGCTATTATTGGGGAAATGAATAATGGAACCTTTAATATTATTGGAGTTGGATCTGCCGACTCGGAAGGGATTCGCAAAGGTGCAATTGTAGACATTGATCAAACCGTGCAATCAATCCGTAACGCCGTGGATCACGCAGAACGCATGGTTGGTATTCAAATAACAGAAGTGTATGTGGGGATCTCAGGCAACCATATTGGTCTGCAAAATAGTCATGGCGTAGTAGCCGTGTCCAACGAGGACCGTGAAATCGGTGAGGAGGACATTGAACGTGTACTGAAGGCAGCAGAAGTAATTGCTGTACCACCGGAGAGAGAAATTATTGACGTGGTAGCCAAGCAGTATGTCGTGGATGGCCTTGAAGGAATTCAGGACCCTCGTGGTATGATCGGTGTTCGTCTCGAAGTAGAGGCTACGATTGTTACTGGAGGCAAAACCCCAATACATAATCTGTTGCGCTGCGTTGAGAAAGCTGGCCTGAGGATTAAAGATCTCGTCTTGTTGCCTCTCGGAGCTGGACAGTTGTCTCTTTCGAAGGATGAAAAGGTGATGGGTTCCGTGCTGGTGGATATTGGTGCAGGTTCTACGAATGTGGCCATTTTCCAGGAAGGAACGATTGTTGCCACATCAACACTCCCAATCGGCGGAGAATTTGTAACCAATGATATTGCCTACGGACTGAGAACCCTTACCGATCAAGCCGAAAAAGTTAAACTCAAATACGGCTGCGCTTGGTATGATGATGCAGCAGCCGATGTCGTCTTTAAAGTGACCCGTATCGGCAGTAATGTAGATAAGGAGTTCAACCAACAGGATTTGGCTGCTATTATTGAGCCGAGAGTACAGGAAATTTTTCAACTCATTCAGGCGGAAGTTAAGCGCTTGGGTTACACAGAGCTTCCGGGGGGTTATATACTTACCGGAGGCACCGTCTCCATGCCTGGTGTACTTCAGGTGGCACAAAGCGAACTGGCCGCTTCCGTAAGGATCGCTGTACCTGATTTTATCGGTGTAAGGGATCCGGGATACACGAGCGGAGTTGGTATCTTGCATAATGCTATTCGTTACTATCGCGGGAGATCGACTAGTGTTAGCAACAGTGGCGGTAGTACCAAGAAGCCGACTAACCGAACCAAGAGCAGCAGTCCCGTTACGGAAGGCGAGCAGAAGCAGGGGTTGATTGAACGCTTAAAAAATATGTTCAGTGAATTTATATAACGTTCATTGCTAATTATGCCAATCATGGACGGGCCATCCATGCACATTGAGGGGGAGATGGAATAGTATGTTGGAATTTGATTTTGAAATGGAGAGCTTGGCTCAAATTAAAGTGATCGGCGTCGGAGGCGGCGGCAGCAATGCGGTTAACCGAATGATCGAAAATGGAGTTCAGGGTGTAGAGTTTATTACTGTCAATACAGATGCCCAGGCGCTTCACTTGGCGAAGTCTGAGCATAAGCTTCAAATTGGCGATAAGCTGACTCGTGGTTTGGGTGCCGGGGCTAACCCTGACGTGGGTAAAAAAGCGGCTGAAGAGTCGCGTGAGCTCATTATGAATACGCTCAAAGGCGCGGATATGGTATTCGTAACTGCGGGAATGGGTGGCGGTACAGGAACCGGAGCGGCTCCTGTCATTGCTGAAATTGCTAAGGAGTGCGGTGCGCTGACTGTAGGCGTGGTAACCCGACCATTCACATTTGAAGGGCGTAAACGCTCCAATCAAGCTGAACTTGGCATTGAGGGATTGAAAGAAAAAGTAGATACCTTGATTGTAATCCCGAATGATCGCTTGCTTGAAATTGTGGACAAGAAAACTCCGATGCTGGAAGCATTCCGTGAAGCAGATAATGTTCTACGTCAGGCCGTACAAGGTATTTCGGATTTGATCGCTGTACCGGGTCTGATCAATCTTGACTTCGCTGACGTAAAAACGATCATGACGGAGCGTGGTTCCGCGTTGATGGGGATTGGCGAAGCGACGGGTGAAAATCGTGCGGCTGAAGCAGCGCGCAAGGCTATCATGAGTCCGTTGCTAGAGACATCCATAGAAGGTGCGCGTGGTGTCATTATGAACATCACTGGCGGCACCAATTTGTCTCTATACGAAGTCAATGAGGCGGCTGAAATTGTAACATCAGCTTCCGATCCGGAAGTGAACATGATTTTCGGTGCTATCATTGATGAAGACTTGAAAGAAGAGATTAAGGTTACCGTGATCGCCACTGGTTTTGAAGGTAAGCCGAGCCAACCAGCACCGGGACGTAGACCAGCAGCTAACCCAGCGGCTTCCGAAGCAACGGAAAAGTCCTCTCCTAACTTGCGTCCATTCGGTAACACTCAAAGCAGTGACCAATTGGATATTCCGACATTCTTACGTAACCGTTCACGCAATAATAATAACGATAACTAGTTTATATCTAGACAGCCCGCATCCTCTTTGGAGATGCGGGCTTCTTTCTGTTTTCTCCGCATCCCGTACGGCCAGTGCTTCTCCTCTTTCCGACAAAATTAGTCGGACACCGTCCCCACCGTTAGACAGACTTTGAATCATATGACTACTATACTTAAGCCTATCCTGCAAAATGCTGGGCGGGTGAATCCTTGGTTGTTTATATCGATTTAATTTTCTTGGCCAATTTGTTCATTGATGCTGTGTTGCTAATGGCCACCGCCTGGATGAGAAAGATTCGTCCAGTGTGGTGGCGATTGATGACTTCAGCTGGAATTGGCGCAATGTACGTAGTCATGATGTTTGTGCCGGAACTGTCATTTTTATTTACGTTTCTAATCAAGCTGGCCTTATCGGTCATCATGCTGCTGGTGGCCTTTGGTTTTGGCAGCATGCAAAAGTATCTTCGTACAATGGGTGCCTTTTACATGATCAATTTTGTAGCAGCAGGTGGCATTTTGGGGATGCATTATTTTCTCCAAAATACGGGGGAATTGTTTAATGGCATCTGGTATACCGCATCAGGTGGAATGTCTTTTGAATTGAAAATCGCATTCTGGTTTATTTTATGCGCATTTGGCGGAGTGATGCTTTTCTTTCGTATTGTGCAGTCCTCGAAGCAGCGCACAGAAAGGATGAGTGGCTTTTTGGGGCAAGTACAGGTGTGGATTGGGCAGGATCATATTGAGTGTACAGGCTTGTTGGATACAGGTAACCAACTGCAAGATCCTTTGACCCGAACCCCAGTAATGGTGATGGAGGCGGCTTTGTGGGAATCGTATTTACCCGCTTCCTGGCTCCAAAAATGTTCTGAGGGTAATGCTGATCAACTAGTGATGGATCTGGGGGAGGAACCGTTCAACTGGCAGGATCGTGTTCGTCTCGTTCCCTATCGTGGAATTAACAAAAGTCATTCCTTTATGCTCGCACTCAAACCAGATCGAGTAGAGGTGGTGATGAATGGGATTCATTTTGTACATCATCGAGTGCTGATTGGCTTGGACGGGGGAAAGTTGTCGGCAGAGGGCAAATACCATGCCATCATCCATCCAGATGTGACGGCACACGAAGAGGGGGGTGCTGATTCAAGCTTGAAACGAGAAGCATATGCTAGTGATCATTTTACAGAATCAGGATAATGGAGAAGAGTACAGGACAAGGTTTAAAGACGAGGAGAAACATTCGATGCTGAAATGGACGGAGCCAGTAAGACTTGTACTATTTCCAAAAGGGGGAGAATGATATGAGGGAACAAATGAATTTAAAGATGAAATTTAGGCTAGCATGGCAACTGCAATATTATCGTATTTTATTTTTATTCGGGCTGAAAAGTGAAGAAATTTATTATATTGGCGGTAGCGAGGCGCTCCCCCCTCCATTAACAAGAGACGAGGAAGAGTATTTGCTTGGAAAGCTTTCTTCTGGAGATGCAGCAGTGAGGTCGATGCTAATTGAGAGAAACTTGCGGTTAGTCGTGTATATCGCCCGTAAATTTGAAAATACGGGAATCAACATTGAGGATCTCGTATCCATCGGTGCTATTGGGCTGATCAAAGCGGTGAACACTTTTGATCCAGAGAAGAAAATCAAACTTGCCACCTATGCATCTCGATGCATTGAAAATGAGATTTTAATGTATTTGCGTCGTAATAGCAAAACAAGAACGGAAGTTTCTTTTGATGAGCCTCTTAATATCGATTGGGATGGTAATGAGTTGTTGCTTTCCGATGTGATGGGCACGGAAAATGATACCATTTACCGTAATATTGAGGAGCAAGTAGATCGTAAATTATTGCATAAGGCACTGGATAAGTTGACGGATCGAGAGCGTTTGATTATGGAACTGCGCTTCGGCTTACAAGACGGAGAAGAGAAGACACAGAAGGATGTTGCTGACCTGCTGGGTATATCGCAATCGTATATTTCGCGTCTGGAAAAACGAATTATAAAGCGCTTACGAAAAGAATTCAATAAAATGGTATAATGCTTGGGGATATCCGGAAGCGATGGAAACGGCGAATAAAAAAATGCCCTCAGGAGATAATGTACATTAATGTTGCTCCTTGGGAGGTAAGACACGATGACCCGAAACAAAGTGGAAATTTGCGGTGTGGATACCGCCAAACTGCCGGTATTAACCAATGCAGAGATGCGCGAGCTGTTCACATCACTTCAGCAAAATAATGAACGATCAGCCAGAGAAAAATTGGTCAACGGCAATCTCCGGCTCGTCCTGAGTGTGATTCAGCGTTTTAACAATCGGGGGGAGTTTGTGGACGATTTGTTCCAGGTAGGATGCATCGGCCTGATGAAGGCGATTGATAATTTTGACCTTTCGCAAAACGTAAAGTTCTCCACTTATGCGGTGCCGATGATCATCGGAGAGATCCGCCGTTATTTGCGGGATAACAATCCGATCCGTGTGTCCCGTTCGTTGCGGGATATTGCATATAAGGCGCTTCAGGTGCGGGACAGTCTGACAAATCTGAACTCGCGGGAACCAACGATTTTTGAAATATCAGAGGTGCTGAACGTGCCTAAAGAAGATGTTGTGTTCGCATTGGATGCGATTCAGGATCCAGTTTCGCTGTTCGAGCCGATATATCACGACGGGGGCGACCCAATCTATGTGATGGATCAGATCAGTGATGACAGAAATAAAGACGTCTCATGGATTGAGGAAATCGCTCTCCGGGAAGCGATGCATCGCCTGGGCCAGCGTGAAAAGATGATATTGTCTATGCGTTTTTATGAAGGAAAGACGCAAATGGAGGTTGCCGACGAAATCGGTATCTCTCAAGCCCAGGTTTCGAGATTAGAGAAGTCGGCTATACAGCAAATGCAAAAACATGTAAAGTCCTAATGAAATGAATGCTTGAATGATTCAGTGATAAAAACGATCCCGTGTGGATCGTTTTTGCGTTTGCAGGACATTTTTTGGGCTCTCCCACTCATATAGTGAAATAAAGGATGTGATGCGTGTGAATGCACCGGAAACGTCAGTAAGAGCCATGAAAATTTCCGAGTTTCAAACCAAGGATGTCATTAACATTGTAGATGGACGACGTCTAGGACAAATCAGTGATCTGGAGATTGATGTACGACAAGGGAAAATTGAAGCTATTGTGGTTCCGGGCAGCAGCCGATTCATGGGTTGGTTTGGAGGGGGAAGCGAATTGGTTATTCCGTGGCGCAACATTGTGAAAATTGGTTCGGATGTTGTGCTTGTTCGACTGGAGGGATTGCATGAGCCGCCGGATGAGAGGGAGGAAAAGTCTTATATCGAACGTCAGGAGCGGAATGACCGACGGGGCTTTTGAACAGCAGGTACACGTAATTTAGTATGTTGTGAAGACACAGCGGCGGCTTTTTGGTACACTGGGCAGTAGAGGTGAGAACGAAATGGAACCGTTTATAGTGAATACCGAGGCTAGAGGGACTACGCCCATGCAAGATGGCGGACGTCCCGTGCCAGAGTTGTTATATATCCAATCTTGGGAGCGGCAGGTTCAGGGATTAACAGTGGGGTTTACAGGGCGTCATGGCGGTGTCAGCGAAGCGCCATACGATAATCTGAACTGTGCGTTTCATGTAGGGGATGACCCGGAGAAAGTCATTCGCAATCGCCAATTAATTGCTGAGCAGCTTGGTTTTGCTGCTGAAGCGTGGACGTGCGGCGAACAGGTCCACGGTAATCATGTTGCTGTTGTCCACGCTGCTGATCGTGGGCGAGGCTTTATGGATCGTGCATCAGCTTTTCAGGACACAGATGGACTTCTGACGAATATACCAGGCATTTTGCTGACGTCCTTTTATGCGGACTGTGTACCCTTATATTTTTGTGATCCCGTGCATCGTGTGATTGGATTGGCGCATGCAGGCTGGAAGGGAACAGTTGCGGAGATTGCGTTGAAAATGGTACAGACCATGCAAACTGAATATGGATCTCAGCCGTCCGATATACTAGCAGCTATTGGTCCTTCTATTGGTCCTGAATCCTATGAGGTAGATGAGCATGTGATGAATCAAATCCGGGTTTTAGAGCATGATTGCCCGGGTAATGATAAATGGGAAGGTTCTGTTTATTTCCCCTTAACTGGTGGAAAAACACTACTCGACTTGAAACAATGCAATCGACACATTATGATGAAAGCAGGAATATTGCCGAGCCATATCGAATGTACTACCTTGTGCACGAGTAGCCGCAGCGATTTATTTTTTTCATATCGCAAGGAAGGCGGCGTTACAGGAAGAATGGCGAGTTGGATTGGTCTGGAAGAGAGGTGAGTCCTCCCGTGTCTTTGGAGGAACGAATTAAAGAAGTTAACGCCCGTATCGAAGCGGCATGTGCCCGTAGCGGACGTTCGCGTGATGAAGTAAATGTGATCGCTGTCACGAAATATGTTTCGGCGGCGGCAATGGCATCCGTATTGGATAACGACTTGGAGCATGTGGGCGAAAATCGCTGGCAGGATGCTGCGGATAAATGGAGCAAGTTGGGTGATCGGGGAACGTGGCATTTTATTGGTCATCTCCAAACGAATAAGGTTAAAGATGTAATTGGAAAATTTAAATTTATACATTCGCTTGATCGCTTATCGCTTGCTCAGGAATTGGACAAGAAGGCAGCCGCTTTGGGACTGCGAGTCAAAGCTTTTGTGCAAGTCAATATTTCTGGGGAAATTTCAAAATACGGCTTATCCTCCGAGGCAGTTGCCCCTTTCCTAGAACAAATTCGCGAGTTGGAACATGTGGATGTAATCGGCCTGATGACCATGGCTCCTCATGAGGAAAACCCAGAACATACTCGACCTGTGTTTCGGGGATTACGTGAACTGCGTGATCGGTTAAATGGACAAGCTTTGACTAGAGAACCTATCGTTCACTTGTCTATGGGGATGTCCAATGATTTTGAAGTGGCGGTTGAAGAAGGAGCGACTTGGTTGCGGCTTGGTTCCGTACTGGTCGGACGAGAGGAGGATTTTCAGTGGGCGTAATGAATAAGTTCATGAACTTTCTGGGCCTTCAGGAAGAAGAGGAAGTTATAGAGCGAGAGGTTATGAATACGCCGGAAGATCAAGAAATTGAAACCCCAAGCTTTGATAAACGTAAGAACCAGAAGGGCACGAATGTTGTCAGCATCCATTCACAAAAAAATGTGAAAGTTGTTCTGTATGAGCCGCGTTCTTACGATGAAGCACAGGAAATCGCCGACCATATCCGTTCCCACCGGACCGTCGTGGTTAACTTGCAACGAATTCGCAAGGATCAGGCGCTACGCATCATTGATTTTTTGAGTGGCACTGTGTATGCACTGAGTGGCGGCATTTCGAAGGTCGGTAACAATATTTTTCTGTGCACACCGGATACGGTTGAAATTCAAGGCTCCATTACGGAGATACTGGCTGACACTGAACAAGAACTTAACAGAATGAGGTGAGCTTTTCTTGATCGAGGTAATTTACTGGCTATTTCAGATTTATTCGTACATGATCATTGCATATGTCCTGCTGTCATGGCTTCCTAATGCCAGAGAGAGTGTGATCGGTGATTTACTTGCCAGGTTTGTGGAGCCATATTTGTCTCCTTTCCGCAGGTTTATACCGCCAATCTTCGGGATGATTGATATTTCACCTATCGTAGCGCTGATTGCTCTGCGTTTTGCATCGTACGGTTTGATTTCTTTAATCGGCAATTTCGTCTAGGAGGATTTATGCGGACTGAGATTTATGAGCATTTTCACCCGGATGAACGGGATTATGTGGATCGTGCTTCCGAATGGATCAGTCATGCGGGAGCTTATCATGAGCAGAAGCTGACTGATTTTTTGGATCCGCGGCAACAGTACATATTGGAGACACTTGCTTCGAAGGAAGACAAGGTCACGATTAGGGTAGATGGCGGATACATGGCTTCGGAACGAAAGCGGGCGCTGATTGCGCCCGATTATTCGTATTTGGACGATGAGGAAATGGGAATTCAGGTCCTGTCCATCACTTCTGATGATCATAAAATCAATACCCTTGAGCACGGTGATTATCTAGGTGCCATTTTGGGGCTTGGAATCAAGCGTGGAAAAATCGGGGACATTCATGTGCTGGATGATGGGTGTCATGTATTGGTGGCGTCAGAGATTGGAGATTTTATGACCATGCATTTGCAGCAGGTACATCGTGTTCATGTATGGACAGAACTGTTGCCAGTAGCAAGTCTCCGAACGAAGGAAGTTGCATTAGAGGCGATGGATCTGACGGTGGCTTCTTTGCGCCTGGACGGGATTGCTAGTGACGTCTACAAATTGAGCCGCAGTAAAATATTAACACCGATTCGAGCGGGACGATGTCGGGTAAACTGGAAGGTGGAGGAGAATCCATCGACTTCACTTAAAGTTGGGGACGTTATTTCCATGCAGGGATTTGGGCGTTTTAAAGTGCTTGAAACAGACGGGATGACAAAAAAGGGTAGATTCCGTGTCAAAATTGGTAAGTTTGTATAGCTGAAGGCAGGATTCATGAGATTTCTGTCGAAAGAATTAACCTATAGCGTTGAACTGGAACGATTTTGCTCTGTACAGTATTCACAAAACGGGGTATGATGACCGATAGATGATATTGAGCGTCGTGACGCGGAAAATGAATTTTTTGTCAATCTTATAGGAGGTGGACGGCATGCCATTAACGCCATTGGATATACATAATAAGGAATTTGCCCGCCGGCTTCGCGGTTATGACGAGGATCAGGTTAATGAATTTTTGGATCAGGTGATCAAGGACTACGAGGGCGTTATCCGTGAAAATAAAGAATTGAGCACCCAGTTGTTGAACGTACAGGAGAAGCTCGATCATTTCGCGACGATTGAGGATACACTGAGCAAGACAATTATTGTCGCGCAGGAAGCAGCTGATGAAGTTCGCAACAACGCCAAGAAAGAATCTCAACTGATCGTGAAGGAAGCGGAAAAAAATGCGGATCGTATTGTGAACGAAGCATTGTCCAAATCCCGTAAAATCGCGTTGGAGGTTGAAGAGCTGAAAAAACAGGCTTCAATTTACCGAGCACGGTTTCGTACATTGGTGGAAGCGCAGCTCGACTTGTTAAGCCAAGATGGCTGGGAAGCACTTGAAAACCGTGAACGCGAAGTGCTGGAGCGCGAGCGTGAAATGAAAGAAATTTACTAATTTTGATTTCTGACAAGCTTATATTAGGTCTTGTTAGGGTTGACTTTTATCTTTAAACAGGCTATAACTGTAAATACTATACTGAATTCAACGATTATCCGTCTATCGGTTGATGGTTGTTATTCAAGGCAACGATGTTGCTGATTTAAGATTTCGATGAATTTAACATGTTTAATTCGTTGATGGGAACGAGTACGTCATGATTTGTCCCTCAGAGAGTTGGCCTACCGGTGCAAGCCAACGTTCAGAACATGACTGAAGATCCTCCCGGAGAAGTGAGCTGAAGCGCTTAAACTTGGGGCGTGTGTAAGCGATCACCGTTTGCCATGCGTTATAATGGCGCCCTGCTGAAGTAGAGTAGGGCTCAGAGAGTCGTGACAAGATCGTCTTTTTAGATTGGTCTATTTACGGAATCAGGGTGGTAACGCGAGCACAGTCTCGTCCCTTTTACAGGGATGGGGCTTTTTTTGTTGCTTTTTTAAGTGCGCTAGAACAATCAATGATGAGCAGAGAGGAAGTATAACGTTATGAACAGAGTGGATGTTAAAGAAAAAGCACGGTCACGTGACCTACGCATCCTGAGCAAATGGAAACAGGAGGACACATTCCGTAAATCCATTACCAATCGTGAAGGAAAGCCCAATTTTGTGTTTTATGAGGGCCCACCAACAGCTAACGGCAAACCACACATCGGTCATGTGCTGGGTCGCGTAATTAAGGATTTCGTCGGCCGCTATCAGACTATGAAGGGATATCGTGTCGTACGGAAGGCGGGTTGGGATACGCATGGCCTGCCGGTGGAACTGGGTGTGCAAAAGCAACTGGGGATCTCCCACAAACCTGAAATTGAAGAATATGGTGTTGAGAAATTTATTAAAAAATGTAAAGCGAGCGTGTTTGAATACGAGCAGCAATGGCGCGATTTAACCGAAGCGATCGGATACTGGACAGACCTTGATCACCCGTACATTACCTTGGACAATAACTATATCGAGAGCGTATGGAACATTTTGGCGACGATTCATGAGAAAGACCTGCTGTATCGTGGTCATCGTGTGAGTCCGTATTGCCCGGATTGTCAGACGACGCTAAGTTCCCATGAAGTAGCACAGGGCTACAAAGATGTAAAGGATCTGAGTGCCACGGCCAAATTCAAGCTGCATAGCAGTGGTGAATATGTACTGGCCTGGACGACAACACCTTGGACCTTGCCGAGCCACGTGGCGCTCGCTGTCAACCCTGAGCTGGAATACGCACGTGTGAAGCAAGAAGATGGTGTATACATCGTTGCTAAAAATCTGGTTGAGACCGTAATTAAAGGTGATCATGAAGTGATTGGCACACTATCGGGTTCTGAACTGGTAGGCCAAACCTATACCCCGCCATTTACTTATTTTCAGGTGGAAAAGGGTAACCAAATTCTGGGTGCGAAGTTCGTAACAGACTCCAGCGGTACAGGTATCGTTCATATGGCTCCGGCACATGGTGAGGATGACTATCGCGTATGTCGTGAAAATGGTGTTGGGTTTATCAACGTAGTGGATCTTGAAGGTAACTATGTAGCTGAAATCACTGATTTTGCAGGCCGTTTTGTGAAAGATTGCGATGTAGATATTGTGAAAATGCTATCCGAAAAAGGTTTGCTGTACAGCAAGGAAAAATACGAGCATAGCTATCCGTTCTGCTGGCGATGCGATACTCCATTACTGTACTATGCTATGGACAGCTGGTTTATCAAAACAACTGCGATCAAGGATCAACTGATTGCCAACAACAGCGAAGTTGAATGGTACCCAGGTCATGTACGCGAAGGACGCTTTGGCAAGTTTTTGGAGGAACTGGTGGACTGGAACATCAGTCGTGATCGCTATTGGGGTACACCGCTTAATATCTGGGTTTGTGAGGAAACTGGAGAACAGTTCGCACCCCACAGTATTGCTGAGTTGAGAGAACGTGCGATTGGGGACGTGCCGGCGGATATCGAGCTACACAAACCATATGTAGATGATATCAAGGTTCGTAGCCAATGCGGTAAATACGAAATGACTCGCACACCGGAAGTCATCGACGTATGGTTCGATAGCGGTTCTATGCCGTTTGCACAGCATCATTATCCTTTTGAGAATAATGAAACGTTCGAGCAGCAATTTCCAGCAGATATGATCTGTGAAGGGATTGACCAGACTCGTGGCTGGTTCTATAGCTTGCTTGCGGTTTCGACTATGCTGACTGGCAAAGCTCCTTACAAAGCTGTCATGGCAACAGGCCATGTACTGGATGAGCAGGGTCAGAAAATGTCCAAATCGAAGGGCAATGTTATCGATCCGTGGGAAGTAATTGACGAGTACGGTACAGACGCTTTCCGCTGGGCATTGCTCTCCGATAGCGCACCATGGAATAGCAAACGTTTTTCCAAAGGCATCGTAGGCGAAGCTAAATCGAAGCTGGTAGATACGCTTGTCAATACACACGCATTTCTGACTTTGTATGCAGATATTGACGGATTTGATCCGGCACAGCATCCGTTCAAGCCATCGGCACACAAATTGGATCGCTGGATTTTGTCCCGTCTGAACAGCTTAATTTTGGTTGTGGACAAAGCATTGTCTGTCAATGACTTCCTGAACTCTGCCAAAGCGATTGAGTCGTTTGTGGATGAACTGAGTAACTGGTATATCCGTCGTTCACGTGATCGATTCTGGGGTAACGGGCTTACAGAAGATAAGCTGGATGCGTACCGCACACTGACGGAGGTGCTGTTAACGACGGCGAAGCTGCTTGCACCGTTCACACCGCTGCTTGCTGAGGATATTTACCTCAACCTGAGCAATGGGGAAAGTGTTCATCTGGATGACTATCCGTCTGCCAATGCATCCTTAATTGATCTGGAACTGGAGCGAGATATGGAAACGGCACGTCGCGTCGTTGAATTAGCACGTAATGTCCGTAACGAAACGGGTTTGAAAACACGTCAACCGTTGTCTGAGTTGATTCTGTCTATGGATCAGGATTTTGACCTGGGTGGCTATGAGGAAATTATCAAAGATGAGATCAATGTGAAGCATATTCATGTTGAGACGGACGATAGCGGATTTGTAGATTTTACATTGAAGCTGAATTTGAAAGTGGCAGGCAAGAAATACGGCAAAAATGTCGGATTCCTACAAAATCTTTTCAAGGGAATGTCTGCTGAAGAAACTCGTTCTGTTGTAGAAAAAGGGGTACTGAACGTGGCTTCTCCAGAAGGAGAAGAGTTGCAAGTTACAGCTGAGGAATTGCTGGTGGAGAAAAAAGCGAAAGAAGGCTTCGCTTCTGCTTCTGGCTATGGCTTAACGGTAGCGTTGAACACAGACATTACACCGGAGCTTGAGCAAGAGGGCTGGGTACGTGAAGTGGTTCGTGCGGTACAAGACTACCGCAAAAAGCTGGATCTGCCGATTGAAAAGTATGTAGCATTGACGTTGGATGTAGACAACGACTTGCGTCAGGCGATCGAAAGCTTCGACTCTGTGTTGCGTGAGAACGTATTGGTAACCACGGTGACATTTGGTCAAGCCGAACCAGCGGAACATGTAGAAGTGAATGGCAAAACGATCGGCGTTCATATTGGGGAATAATTACAAGCCCCCTGTCCCATAATACAATAACAGGCAGCATATAAAAACGAGCCTAAGCATCGGAAACGGGTTTCCTCCGTTACGTGCTTCGGCTCGTTTGCTGCTTTCGGGGCAGCCATGGGAAAAGGGGGATTGTGCATATGACAGCACGGTCAAGGCGCAGACTGGGAAGGAGTCTCCGAGGGATGAACGGAGAAGGGGCCGCCATAGCCTCAGATAAGGGAATAGCAGGTGACCAGGCAGAGAAACTAAGTCGTGTGGAAAAGCTGGTGCAAGCTGTATCAGAGCAGATGGAACGAACACGTATTGCAGATTACGCTTTGCTGCTGAATAAGCCTTGGCGATTACTTTGGCTAAACCTAATATCAGGTGTTTCCCGTGGAATCGGCATTGCGCTAGGGTTTACTTTTTTTGCCGCTACCATAATTTATGTGCTGCAAGTGCTCGGAGCGTTGAATTTGCCGATTATCGGTGATTATATCGCTGATATTGTACGGATCGTACAGCGACAATTAGAGCTTACTACCTACTAGGGCGTTTCACTTTTAAGCTTCCGATTCGTCCTCGTGCAAATCTGGCTCCAGCAGACCTTCACCCTCGCCATCTTCTATATAACGCTGATAAATAGAACTGCGGACAATGGATACATTTCTGCCATAAATGTCAGTAGCGACAAAGCTTTCATATGGTTCTACGAAGCCCATATTATCATCGCCAGCTTCAATTTCCATATCATCATAGCGGTGGATTTCACCACTTTCCGCCATGGCCGGGGTGTTAGAGGTTCCCCAATTTTCAACGATCTGCCAAGCATCTTCACCGTCAAAGCCGTTTTGTTCTTCACGCTCATCCAGGCTTGTTCTACCGAACGCGGGAGCGAGAAATTCTTCCTCCACCGGACGGTTGTTGGATACTTCTGTCTCAGGACTGTACTCTTTGCAATAAATGGTATAGGGAACAGCCAACAGGCGTTCATAGGGGATGGGTTTGCCGCTGGCGGCGCAAATGCCATAGGTTCCCTTATCCATAGCCATCAAGGCTGATTTGATACGTTCCAATTGAAACTCGTCATGCTCCAGTAAGGAAATATCTTTGGCTCGCTCATAGGTTTCGGTAGCTAGATCGCCTGGATGGTTATCGATGGGAGAAAGCTCACCGGTTTGGTCGCGTTGAGAATCGCCGAGTCCATAATGGTCGTTGTTTTGCAAACGATGCTCAATTTCCTTTTTGCGTTCCAGCAGTTCGTTACGCAAGCCCTGCAATTGTTGCTCCGTCAATGGGGACATGGAATCCTCTCCTTGTTCTAGATTTACATGCATGCAATGTGTCAGGTATGCTCCTTGTAGTGTGCACCGGGAAGACCTCTTTTACATAGGAAATTCTAATCAAATGTGATTGAGTTCATTCCATTTAAGGACTATGCTCGATAGCTTGCAGGACTCGTGGACGATCTGAGAAGGCTTATGCTACAATAAATGGGTTCGACAACGGATATAAGCGGATCGGAGTGACGAAGGACTGTGATTTATTTTGGTATTGCGCTAATTATTTTTTTGATTGATCAGGGTGTCAAATATTTGGTGGCTACGCGGATGGAATTGTACGAGCAAATACCAGTCATCGGCAATTTCTTTTTAATCACCTCTCATCGTAATCGCGGAGCCGCTTTTGGGATTTTGGAAGGGCAACGCTGGCTTTTTATCGTGATTACAATTGTAGTTGTGATCGGTATCGTATGGTACCTGAGAAAAACGGTCAGAGCTGGGCAAAAACTACTTCCTGTTGCGCTAAGTTTGGTGCTTGGGGGAGCGGTTGGTAATTTTTTGGATCGAGCTATTTCTGGAGAAGTAGTTGATTTTGCACAGTTCAATTTTGGAAGCTACACATTCCCGATTTTTAATGTGGCAGACTCGGCAATTGTCATCGGTGTTGCACTGATTATTTTGGATACATTGCTGGAATCGCGTCGGGAAAAAGGGAATGGCAATGATAGCGTTGAAGGGAAGTCATAGCATGAACGAAGTGAATGAAAACGGCGAAGCCATAGGTCTGTCTTATGAGGACGAACTGGAGGGTGAATCTCTGGAATGGACAGCGGATTCAGGGGATGTCAAAACACGTATAGATAAATACATCGCCGAAGAAATGAAGGAAGTGTCTCGTTCCCAGATCCAGCTGTGGATCGGGAATGGTCGGGTACTGGTGAACGGTGCGGCGGTCAAAGCGAACTACAAGCTGGCTGAAGGAGATCATATCGTACTATCGGTACCTGAACCAGAAAGTGTAGATATTATGCCGGAAAATATTCCGCTAGATGTCGTATACGAGGATTCGGACGTTATTGTCATTAACAAGCAACGTGGTCTAGTTGTGCATCCTGCACCAGGACACTCCTCGGGAACACTGGTCAACGCACTGATGTACCACTGCCATGACCTTTCCGGCATTAACGGGGAATTACGTCCTGGTATTGTTCACCGTATTGATAAAGATACATCAGGACTGCTGATGGCAGCTAAAAATGATCAGGCCCACGCATCACTTGCAGCACAGCTGAAGGATCATAGCGTGACTCGGAAATATATAGCATTGGTCCACGGTCATTTGAGTCACGATCAGGGAACCGTAGATGCTCCGATTGGTCGTGATTCAGGTGACCGTAAATTGTTCACGGTTACGGAACGCAACAGCAAGCATGCAGTTACCCATTTTCTCGTCATTGAACGGTTAGGTGATTATACCCTGCTTGAACTTCAATTGGAGACAGGACGGACACACCAAATTCGTGTTCACATGAAATTCATTGGACATCCATTGGTTGGCGACCCTATGTATGGACGCAGTAAAGGGGTTCGTATGGATGGCCAAGCGCTGCATGCAGCGGTTCTGGGATTTAAGCATCCAACTACTGGAGAGTACTTAGAATTTAGCAGACCGATCCCTCCTGATATGGAGGACGTATTAACGTCCTTGCGTAGTCGCTAAAATAATGATGATTTGCTCTGCTTTCCTATTCAAAAACTTGAATAAATTATTAAGTATAACCGCCTAAATGGCGGTTTTTTTATTGTCTGAATAGGAATGGGTAAAAACAACTATGGATAATTATACAATTAGGATGTATAATTATTAAAGTGCTTCCGGTGGTTCCGGTTGAACGGGTGTTGACACGAGATTTTCAATCTGTCATACTTCTTGTAGTTGCGATGGACTTTGTCCGAGAGATGGTTAACCATCTCACACTATGAGAAACAGGACAAAGGAAATCCTGAATAGCACCTTTAAATCAGTCCCGTGAGGCTGGCAAGGTAACGTGAATGGATCACTGATCAGTGCATCCGCTGCGGCGGTATGTCTTCAGTGTGTCCGACAGATCGGAGAACAGTGGAAGACTGTTCATACGAGACTCCTTGCCAAACTTGGGCAAGGAGTCTTTTTTGTATCCGAACACGGGACCAGGTCTGAAGGGAACATCACCTGAGGAGGCTGGAAGCATGAGTATTGAAACACATGTACTGATGGATGAAATTGCGATTCGTCGGGCATTAACGCGGATTGCACATGAAATTTTGGAGAAAAACAAGGGTATTGACGATTGCGTACTCGTAGGTATTCGAACACGCGGAGTTCATCTGGCGCAGCGCTTGGCTGAAAAAATTGCTGAAATTGAAGGCGCACCAATTCCATGGGGAGAGCTAGATGTCACAGCCTACCGGGATGACCGGAGCAGCGTTGCCGAGGCTAAAGGAAATGGAAAAGAGCTTTTGATGAATCCCGCTGACGTATCGGTTCATGATAAGAAAGTCATTCTCTTTGACGATGTGCTGTACACAGGCCGCACTATTCGCGCGGCGATGGATGCATTGATGGACTGCGGACGACCGCAAATGATCCAGCTGGCTGTGCTAGCAGATCGCGGACACCGTGAGCTTCCGATTCGTCCGGATTACATCGGCAAGAACATCCCGACCTCCAAATCTGAGGAAATCGTAGTTGCACTTCAGGAGACGGACGGTAAGGACGAAGTGACGATCATTCAGAACCGGGGGGAATAGGTATGATCACAACAGCCAGTCAACTTAGAGAACGTAGCCTGCTCGGATTAAAAGAACTTAGCCGAAATGAAATTGAGTCGATTCTGGATCGTGCTCAGTATTGGGAATCACAGCCGCAAAAACTGATTCCAGTCCTACAGTCACGCTTCGCGGCCAACATGTTTTTTGAAAATAGTACACGCACACGCTTTTCCTTTGAAATGGCGGAGAAGCGACTCGGCGCTCAGGTTTTGAACTTTTCCGCTGCGGCTTCCAGTGTGGAAAAAGGGGAGTCCATTTACGATACTGTGCGTACGCTTGAATCCATGGGCATTGATGCTGGAGTCATTCGCTTAAAGCCAGCCGGAGTGCTGCAAGAGCTTGCTGAGAAGGTCAGTGTTCCGCTGGTTAATGCGGGAGACGGCAACAATGAACATCCAACGCAGGCTTTGCTAGACCTCTACACCATGCGCAAAACTTTCGGTGAGCTTAAAGGCTTGAGAGTATCCATCATAGGAGACATTTTGCACAGCCGTGTAGCTCGCTCGAATCTGTGGGCCTTGCAAAAATTCGGAGCCGAGGTTAGCTTCTGTGCACCAGACAATATGCAGGCATCTGATCTTGCAACGTACGCGCCTTATGTGCCGATGCAAGAAGCATTGCAGGCAGACGTAGTCATGATGCTGCGGGTCCAGCTGGAACGGCATGCCGAAGGAATGTTGCGCTCAGCGGATGAGTACCGAGAGCAGTACGGTTTGACAGAAGAAAGAGCAGCAAGCCTTAAGTCCGGAACAATTATCATGCACCCGGCTCCAGTGAATCGAAACGTGGAGATCGACAGTGCAGTTGTGGAAAGCGAGCAATCGCGAATTTTTCCGCAAATGGCCAACGGGGTTCCGATCCGCATGGCGGTTATGGAACGGGCAATGAAGCTGTAGAAGCTGTCAGCAGGATCGTAGGAAAAAGTTGCAAAAAACCTGAGCGGAGGAATATTTCAGATGAAACAATTAATTATGAATGCAAGCGTATTGAACGAGCAGGGCGAGGCTGAATTGAAATCCATCCTAATTGCCGACGGAAAAATTTTAGCTATCGCCAATGCGGATGCCGGTGTTAGCCTACTTGTGGAAGAAGGGGCATCTGGGCAAGAGCTCGAAGTCGAAAAAATCGACGCCCAGGGAAAACTGGTCATCCCCGGTCTAATCGACATGCATGTGCATCTGAGAGAACCTGGCTTTGAATATAAAGAAACCATTGAAACAGGTAGCCGCGCTGCGGTGAAAGGTGGATTTACCACGATTGCCTGCATGCCGAACACACGTCCGGTTACGGACAATGTAGACACGGTTCAGCTGGTGCTGAAAAAGGGGCAAGAGGCTGGGCTGGCCAAGGTACTTCCTTACGCAGCCATCACGAAAAACGAACTGGGACGAGAACTGACGGATTTTGAAGCGCTCAAAGCAGCAGGTGCAATCGGCTTTACTGATGACGGAGTCGGAGTGCAGAGTGCGCAAATGATGAAAGATGCCATGTCACGAGCCAAAGCGCTGGATATGCCAGTCATTGCACATTGTGAAGATAACACACTTGTTGTAGGAGCAGCGGTGACGGACGGTGAATTTGCCAAGCGTCACGGACTTAAAGGTATCCCCAATGAATCCGAGGCGATCCATGTTGGGCGTGACATCCTGCTATCCGAGGCAACCGGGGCACATTATCATGTATGCCATGTCAGCACAGAGCAATCGGTGCGGTTGATTCGCCATGCAAAATCTTTTGGCATCAAAGTCACTGCTGAGGTATGCCCGCATCACTTGGTATTGTCCGATGAGGACATTCCTGGGCTGGATGCCAACTGGAAAATGAATCCTCCACTACGTTCCCCGCGTGATGTACAGGCATGCATCGAGGGGCTGGAGGACGGAACGATTGATATCATCGTAACTGACCATGCAGCACACAGCGAGGAAGAGAAGGCAAAAGGGTTGGAGCTGGCGCCATTTGGAATCGTCGGATTTGAAACGGCCTTTCCACTGCTGTACACCAAATTCGTAGCTACCGGGAAATGGACGCTGGACTTTCTGGTGCGCCGTATGACGACTGACCCAGCGCGTGTCTTCCGCCTTGATACAGGACGTCTGGAAGAGGGAGCACCCGCTGATCTGACCATGATTGATCTGGAGCAGGAACAGGCAGTTGATCCACAAACGTTTGCCAGCAAAGGACGCAACACTCCTTTTACAGGCTGGAAGCTCAAAGGCTGGCCGGTAAAAACTTGGGTAGACGGCAAACTGGTATGGTCTGCTGACGAAGCAAAATAATACACAACTACTTAAAAAATAGAACCTTATAGCAGGAAACAAAATAGAGGAGTGAGACGGGATGCAGGCAAGATTGTTACTTCAGGACGGCACGCTGTTTACAGGCACATCATTTGGTGCGGAAGGTGAAAAAACAGGCGAGGTCGTTTTCAACACAGGGATTACAGGCTATCAAGAGGTGCTGACGGATCCCTCTTATTGCGGACAAATCGTAACCATGACTTACCCGCTGATTGGTAATTATGGAATTACTCGTGATGATTTTGAATCGGTACGGCCTTATGTTCATGGCTTTGCTGTTCGACATTACGAGCCGGCGCCAAGTAACTGGCGTGCTCAATACAGCGTGGGCGATTTGCTGAAGGAATATGGCATCATTGGCATTAGCGACATCGACACCCGCATGCTCACCCGGATTATTCGCCATCACGGCACAATGAAGGGCATTTTGACGACTGGTTCCCAGCCGGTGGAAGAACTAAAAGAAATGATGTCCGACATGACCATAGAAGAACTGCGCAATCAGGTTCCTTTGACTTCTACACCTCATCCGTACAGCAGCCCTGGCAACGGAGAACGGATCGTATTGATTGACTATGGTGCCAAGAGCGGCATCCTGCGCGAACTGAATAAACGGGACTGCGATGTGGTTGTCGTTCCGCATGATACGACGGCCGAAGAAATTCGTCGCTTAGATCCAGACGGTATACAGCTGTCCAACGGTCCTGGAGATCCGAAAGACGTACCACATGCTGTCCGTACGGTGGCTGAACTGCTAGGAGAATACCCTATTTTCGGGATTTGCTTGGGACACCAGTTGTTTGCCTTAGCTTCGGGAGCAGATACGGAAAAGCTGAAATTTGGACATCGCGGTGGTAACCATCCGGTGAAAGAACTGGAGAGCGGCCGTTGCTTCATTACATCACAAAATCACGGGTACACAGTGAATGAGGATTCGATCCAAGGAACTGAGCTTGAAGTGACGCATATTAATAACAACGATAAAACGATCGAGGGTCTTAAACATACTAAATATCCTGCGTTTTCGGTGCAATATCACCCAGAGGCTGCACCTGGCCCTTACGACAATGGCTACCTGTTTGACCGCTTTCTGGATATGATTCGTGAACACAAAAGAAATCAACCAAAGCAACCGCGTCAGGCTGCTATCGCCGCCGCAGTGAGAGGAGAGCGCTAATATGCCGAAAAATACAGAACTTAAAAAAATACTCGTGATCGGTTCCGGTCCTATCGTTATTGGTCAGGCAGCAGAATTCGATTACGCTGGTACACAAGCTTGTCAAGCGCTCAAAGAAGAAGGCGTCGAGGTAGTACTGATTAACAGTAACCCGGCAACCATCATGACAGACACCAATATGGCAGACAAAGTATATATCGAGCCGATTACACTGGATTTTGTAACACAGATTATCCGTCAGGAGCGTCCAGATGGTCTACTTCCTACACTGGGAGGACAGACAGGTCTGAATATGGCAGTGGAACTGGCTCGCGCAGGGGTGTTGGAGCGCGAAAACGTTAAGCTGCTGGGAACTCAACTGAATTCAATTGAAAAAGCCGAAGACCGGGACTTGTTCCGCGACCTGATGCGTGAGTTGGAACAGCCCGTGCCGGAGAGTGTAATTGTAACGACATTGGAAGAATCGCTGGAATTTGCTAACGAAATCGGTTATCCCATTATCGTTCGACCGGCTTATACGCTGGGAGGTACAGGCGGTGGGATCTGCGCCACAGAAGAAGAATTGCGTGAAACCGTAAGCTCTGGCTTGCGTTACAGTCCAATCGGACAATGTTTAGTGGAAAAAAGTATCGCAGGTATGAAGGAAGTCGAATATGAAGTCATGCGTGACGGCAATGACAACTGTATCGTGGTCTGCAATATGGAAAACTTCGATCCGGTCGGCGTGCACACTGGTGACAGTATCGTCGTAGCGCCGAGCCAGACGCTGTCAGATCGTGAGTATCAGATGCTGCGCTCCGCTTCTCTCAAAATTATCCGCGCCCTCAATATCGAAGGCGGCTGTAATGTACAGTTTGCACTGGATCCGCACAGCTATCAATACTACGTGATTGAGGTCAACCCACGGGTGAGTCGTTCCTCGGCACTGGCTTCCAAGGCGACCGGATATCCGATTGCCAAAATGGCGGCCAAAATTGCACTAGGCTACACACTGGATGAAATTGTGAATCCGGTAACGGGACAAACGTATGCTTGCTTTGAGCCGACATTGGATTACATCGTGAGTAAAATACCACGCTGGCCATTTGACAAGTTCATTTCTGCCAACCGCAAACTTGGCACACAAATGAAAGCAACCGGTGAAGTCATGGCCATCGGACGTACATTTGAAGAGTCAATCCATAAAGCGGTTCGTTCTCTGGAAATTGGTGTACATCGCCTGCATCTAAAGGGTGCCGATCAACTATCTGATGAGGTGCTTAAGGATCGTCTGAGTAAAGCAGATGATGAACGCTTGTTCTTGGTAGCCGAGGCATTCCGTCGTGGCTGGAAGCAACAAGATATTCAGGATATAACTAAAATTGATTGGTGGTTCCTCGACAAGGTAGAGGGAATTGTCAAATTTGAATCCACTATCGCAGAAGAGTCTGAGTTGACTTATGAAACACTCTATCAGGCCAAACGAAAAGGATTTACTGACCGCTCCATTGCTGAGATTCGCAGTATGGGTCAACGCAAGAGTATGACAACCGAACCCGAGGTTCGTGAATTCCGTCTAAATCAAAACCTGCGTCCTGTCTACAAAATGGTAGATACGTGTGCGGCCGAGTTTGAAGCCACAACTCCGTACTACTACTCCTCTTATGAGGTGGAAAACGAAGTGATTCCATCTAACAAAGAGAAAGTCATCGTACTCGGCTCAGGACCCATCCGAATCGGGCAGGGGATTGAATTTGACTACTCCACTGTGCATGCGGTGTGGGCTATTCAAAAAGCGGGTTACGAAGCGGTAATTATTAATAACAATCCGGAGACTGTATCTACAGACTTCAACACATCTGACCGTCTCTACTTTGAGCCACTTTTCTTCGAGGATGTAATGAATGTCATCGAGCAGGAAAAACCGATTGGTGTCATCGTCCAGTTCGGCGGTCAAACGGCGATTAACCTCGCAGCACCACTTAGTGCGGCAGGCGTGAATATTTTGGGTACGAGTCTGGAAAGTATCGATGAAGCAGAAGACCGGAAAAAGTTCGAACAGCTGCTGTCTCGCCTTGCTATCGCCCAGCCTAAAGGCAATACGGTCACGTCGGTAGATGAAGCGGTAGGAACTGCCCAAGCATTGGGGTACCCAGTTCTGGTACGTCCATCCTACGTCCTGGGCGGACGCGCTATGGAAATTGTGTACTCAGATACGGAATTGCTGCGGTACATGGAAGAAGCGGTTAAAATCAATCCGGAACATCCTGTGCTCATCGACCGTTATATGCTGGGCAAAGAAGTTGAGGTTGACGCCATCTGTGACGGCGAAACGGTCCTAGTACCAGGGATTATGGAACATGTGGAACGGGCAGGGGTTCACTCAGGTGACTCGATCGCAGTGTATCCGCCACAACACTTGTCTGACGAGCTGAAGCAAAAAGTCGTGGACATTACGATCAGCATCGCCAAGGAATTGAAAACGATTGGTCTGGTAAACATTCAGTTCGTCATTCATCAAGATGAGGTGTATGTCATCGAGGTTAACCCTCGTTCCTCACGGACGGTTCCTTTCCTAAGCAAAGTAACGAATATTCCGATGGCTAACCTGGCGACACAGGCCATTTTGGGCGGTAAGCTCAAAGATGCAGGCTACACAGAAGGACTATGGCCTGAAAGTAATTATGTCTCGGTTAAGGTTCCTGTATTCTCCTTTGCCAAGCTGCGTCGTGTAGAGCCAACACTGGGGCCTGAAATGAAATCTACAGGTGAAGTTATGGGACGCGATATCCAGTATGCGAAAGCATTGTACAAAGGACTCGTAGGCGCAGGTATGAAAATTCCATCTACTGGGGCGATCATCATCACAGTAGCGGATAAGGATAAGGAAGAAGCGGTCGAGCTGATGCAGGGCTTTTATAGACTGGGCTACAAAATTATTGCTACAGGTGGAACGGCAGCAGCCTTGGAACAGGCCCACATTCCAGTGAACACTGTTAACAAGCTAAGTGAGGGCAATCCGAATATTCTGGATATGATCCGTACAGGTGAAGCCAACTTTGTCTTCAACACGCTCACCAAAGGCAAAACGCCAGAGCGTGATGGATTCCGCATCCGCCGTGAAGCAGTTGAAAACGGCATTGTCTGCATGACCTCGCTGGATACAGTGCGCGCTCTGTTAAAAATGCTGGAGACGATTAACTTCACATCCGAATCGATGCCAGTTCTGAGCAACTAACGCGTTATGAATAGATAAGCAAAATAAGTGGTAATGGGAAGGACATTCATCAGCATTTGCTGACGGATGTCCTTTATCACGGGCAAATATACCCGAATTGATGTGAAAAGGGGCGGTAGAACGGTGAACGAAGCATTTCAGCAGATGGCAGGACGGCTGATGGTTGCGCTAGATTACCCGGATGCACAACAGGCTGAGCAGTTAATTCGGCAGCTGGAGGGAATTCCTTGTTATATAAAAGTGGGTATGCAGCTGTTTTATAGCGCAGGACCAGCTTTTGTAGAACAATTAAAATCAAGAGGATACTCCGTATTTCTGGATTTGAAAATGCACGATATCCCTAACACGGTACGGGGAGGGGCAGAGAGTATTACCCGTCTAGGGGTGGATATGTTTAACGTACACGCTGCTGGAGGCCGCAGTATGATGTCGGCCGCCAGATCCGGAGCCGAAGCAGCGATTTCCGCAGACAGCTCACTTACCATGCCGCTCATTATTGCAGTCACACAGCTGACCAGCACGGATCAGACGACCATGAATACAGAGTTGGGCATTCCGGGCACGGTGCAGGATGCTGTCGTTCGTTATGCACAATTGACACGTGAGGCTGGGCTGGACGGTGTGGTAGCATCCCCATTAGAAGTGCCTGCGATTCGTGCGGTATGCGGAGCGGACTTTAAAACCATAACTCCTGGCATACGCCCGGCAGGCAGCGCTACAGGTGATCAGTCGCGTGTGCTTACACCCGGACAAGCCATTGCCCAAGGCAGCAGTTACATTGTCGTTGGACGGCCGATCACGGCGGCACCAGACCCACGCGCCGCAGCAAAACATATTATTGAGGAGATGATACAAGTATGACTACATTAAACAATATCCCAGAGCAAATTGCATCCCATCTGTTACGCATTCAGGCAGTGGCACTGCGTCCACAGCAGCCTTTCACATGGACATCCGGTATTAAATCCCCTATCTACTGTGACAATCGCCTGACCATGTCCTACCCGGAGGTGCGTGAACTAATCGCAGACTCTTTTGCGGCTCTCATCCGTGAACAATACCCTGAGACCGAGGTTATTGCCGGCACAGCCACAGCAGGGATTCCTCATGCCGCTTGGGTGGCACAAAAGCTAAATCTGCCAATGGCTTATGTCAGAGACAAAGCCAAAGGACACGGGAAGGAAAACCAAATCGAAGGCCGTATCAGCGCCGGACAAAAGGTTATGGTTATCGAAGACCTCATCTCTACCGGGGGAAGCTCCATTAAAGCAGCACAGGCCGTAGAGCAAGCAGGCGCTCAGCCGTTAGCTGTACTGGCTATTTTCAGCTACCAGCTGGACAAAGCCACTCAAGCTTTTGAAGAAGCAGGTGTGAAGCTGCAAACCTTGTCTAATTACACCGCCTTGATGGAGGTTGCCTTGCGTGAAGGAACCATTCAGGAGGAAGAAATGGAACTGCTGCGTTCCTGGCGTCAGGACCCAGCTTCTTTTGGCAAATAAGGCTGAGTACTAGAGACAACGGAGCTAATAAGTAGTGCGCCACAGACTCATTGCCATCTAGTGCAGATTGTTAGTAATCAAGCTGTGTAAATCGAATTCGATCCGGTTACACTAACTCCTACTATACATGTGAAAAGAGGGAGTTCGGATGTATTGGGTTTACTATGGCAGACTGTACACGACTAAATTTCAGGCAGGATGTTTGGCAAAAAGGCTGGAGCATGACGGCTGGATGTATGGATACAATGATCCCCGCGCAGTGGAGGTGTACCGCTCGCGCAAAGGCCGTTATGGTGTCCGATTTATTCCATAGGTGTACAAAAATAATTTTTAAAAAGAAATTTATAAAAACTATTGACGAAACACAAGAAAATGTTGTATATTAATTAACGTTGCTGTTACGAATATGTAGCGTGAATATACATATTTTTTTGAGGGCCCTTAGCTCAGTTGGTTAGAGCGGTCGGCTCATAACCGATTGGTCGGGGGTTCGAGTCCCTCAGGGCCCATTTCCTCAAAAACCCTTGCTTAGCAAGGGTTTTTTTGTCGTCTTTTTTTCTGTGCTATAAGAGAATGGAGAGTAGTTGCTTAAACTTAATTGCTTACCTTTTGGTCATGGTGCTTTCTTTATCGGATTCTGTCATTTTAAATAGATAAGTACTCTAAAAATTTACACCTTTCTTTAATGGGACCTAGACCTTATGTAACCTCGTTCTAGCTTATGTAGGTTATTAAAACTGTTTCCTATTTTACTGAGTCTTATCGTTATTAGTATCCAATAAAAAATATTTATTCTAATATATAGATAATATTTATAAGTCAGTAAGTTTATGTTTAGATAATTTTTGAAGAACATGTTACCTTAGTGTCTGTACAAGAGATAGATTACTGGGGGAATATTTATGAAAAAGAATCTCATTAAGAAAACTTTTATATTGTTCAGCGCATCATTGTTTTTACTAATCGTATTTTCAAATTTAAGAACGTATGCAGCAGCATCAGTTGGTCAGGCATTACCTACTCCAGAGAGTGGGTGGCAACGATATGAAGAACTTGCACCTGGTTTCATCTTTGAAGGAAATGGATGGCAAACGCCAACTGCGGGAAGCTATTCTGGAGGAAGTGAAAAGTTTACACTTAATTCATCTCTACATACTGTTAAATTTCAATTTTGGGGTACGGATCTAAGATTAATTAGTTATAGAGGCGGAGATAGACAAACATCTATTCAAGTAAATATTGATGGTGTGAATTATAGTTACTCAGCAAATGGTCAAGCACAAGTGACTACCCTTTTATTTGAAAAAAGGAACTTAGAAAATAAATTACATTCCGTAGAAGTAAGTGCAAGCAACTCAAACGTTTATAATCTGTTCGAATTTGATGCTTTAGATATCAACGAGACTGGATATTTAGTAAATCCTAAAATCAGTGCTCCTTCAAATCTATCTGCAAAGGCAGGAGACGCCAAGGTAGATTTAAGCTGGACAGCAAGCCCCGATAAAACAGAATATACTATAAAACGAAGCACTACTTCTGCAGGACCGTATGATACAATTGCTTCCAACGTCAAAACTCCATCGTATTCTGATACATCTGTGGTCAATGGAACAACATACTATTACGTAGTTACAGCAGTAAGTAATAATGGCGAAAGTGAATTTTCTAAAGAGGTTTCAGCTACTCCACAAGGAGAAAAGCAAACAGATTCCGATACCGAAAATCCATCTCAACCTAATCCTGAACCATCTGAGCCAGCTCAATCGACAGGTGATCGAGCAATTCTTGTAGTAACTATGACCAATGGCTTTGAGAAGGAATTTGATTTAAGTATGAAAGAAGTTAACAACTTTATAGCGTGGTATGATGCAAAAGATGCCGGCCGTGGTCAATCATATTATAAAATCGATAAACACAATAACAACAAAGGTCCATTCAGCAGTCGGAAGGATTATGTAATCTTTGATAAGATTCTCACATTTGAAGTAAGTGAATACTCTAAATAAATTGAAATCCCCTGCAATAATGGCAGGGGATTTTTCAGAAAATGCAATGATATTCTTGCTAATCATTGACCAAGTGTGCCAAGGCCTTTGTCAGCTAAATAGTTAGTTTACCTTAACGGTATACACCATTCTCAATTTACCGTTACCGGCGTAAATCTCAACTCTTGCATTCGTTGCAGTGGTGGTGGTTACTACGCCGGAAGCGGAGACGGTGACATTTCCGCTCGCCACTTTATAAGTATCTCCAGGGTAATTTGACAACGCATAAGAATAATTACTTTGCAACGTAGCCGTTCTGTAGGATACTCCGTTTACTTGTACAACAGGTGTAATTTCTGGAGAAGGGCCTACTGCTGCGGACACGCTAGGGATAATAATCCCCCAATGAGTCCCAAAGAGATAGCTGTTGATAATAATATTTTCTTAGTATTCATAAAAAAATCCTCCTTATGTATGATATGAACTCCTAAAATATACCGTGTAAAATGGTTGCTTTCACTTCATTCGATAAATATTGTAAAAATAATACAATGAAACGATTCTATAGTCTTATAAGATACAAAATAATTAAAATATGACAATTAAAGAAACTCATTTAATATACTGTATTTTTGAGCTATTCTCTATAGCTGGGCCATCTTTGCATAACAAAATAAAAACGGACGTCGGAGTGATTCGTCCGAGATCCGTTTTTCGTATGTGCATGTATGGCACTTGATATCAGTTGACAAGTTGATGTGCAAGCTTCTTGCTACTATCTAGATTTCTTTCGACCATGCGTTGTTTTAATGCAGACAGCTCCGTATTTTGACGAATCGCTTCTGCTACCAGCTGGGCAATTTGCCTTGCTCCTTCGTCAGAAAAATGGGTATTATCTGCTACACCAGCTGGGTAATTAGGGTGCGTTTTTTCAGGCAAATGCATAAATAGAAGCTGGGACTCTTTTTCGCCCATGGAACGATAAAGCTGCTGTGATGCTTCGAAAATATCGAGCAACGGTGTCTGGGTTTCCTTGGCTACTTGTCTCATGGCAGCGGGATAGGCTCCTACGGCCAGCGGATCAGGTTCACCGTTTGCGGTAAAGCGGCGGCGGCTTACAGAGGTTAACAGCACTGGAATTCCGCCACGTTCCCGAGCGGACTGAATGTATTGAATTAAGTTTAGACGGTACTCTCCATCAGGATCGGTGTAGCGTGCAGGGTCTTCTTTTTTCTCGTCGTTATGTCCAAATTGAATAAACAAATAATCGCCAGCTTGAATATCTTTTTCAATATCAGCTAATCGCCCTTCTGCTATAAAAGATTTGGTGCTTCGTCCGTTGACGGCACGATTATCCACATGAACAGTAGAGTCCAAATGAGCTTGCAAATGTTCGCCCCAGCCTGTCATCGGTTTTTCGGTTGCTCCTTTTTGAGCTGCAGTAGAGTCCCCTGCGATAAACAGTCGAGTTGTCATCTGTTGTCTTGCCTGCGCATATCCATGTTTTTGTAGCCATGTTTCCGCCAGGTCGAGCCATTGTCTGCATTCAAGGTTGTCCTCGGATAGTCCCAAGCCGTGTCGTCCTTCCTCAAATACATGCAGTTCAAACGGAATACGCTCTCTGGATAATGAGAAAGCGAACAACAGGCTATTTTCTACCGGTACAGCGCCATCATTGGCCGTTGTCCACATAAAAGTCGGAGGTGTCTGTGCAGTCACTTGCCGATCGGATGAAAAGGCTTGGAGCTGCTCCAGGGTTGGCTGTTCCCCTAAAAAGTGCGTACGGCTTCCAAGATGCGTATAAGGATCATGAAATGAAATGACAGGGTATCCCAACATCAGAAGATTTGGTTTTTCCGCTCCGATCGTGGAGACAATGGAGGCCAGGTGACCCCCTGCTGAAAAACCGATGAGACCCACTTGATCAGGGATCACTAGCCAGTCATGCGGTGTTTGGCGAATCCATTGCAGGGCATGTTCTACATCCTCCAGCAAGGAGGTAATCTCGAAATCACCGACCTGATACTCCAGCACGCCCGCATGAATACCTAGATCATTTAACCACCGGGCGATTGGCTCTCCTTCATGTGAGGCCAAATGCTCGTAGCCACCGCCAGGTAACACCAATACAAAAGGACGAGCTTCACGAGCCACTACGGGATAGAGGGAGAGAAAGGAAGTGTCCAACGGAAATTCTTCTTTTACAATCTGTTCTTTAGAACTAACGACATGTAGCATAAGAGACCTCCAAATTTCTTTTTAACTGCCGCAAACCAAATAAAATCAACTTAAATTGGAATGATACGGATGTAAAAAATAATGCACACGTGAAAAAAATGATTTAAACCTTGTTATGAAAGCGCTATAATTTGGTGTGATACCAAGAACCAAAGGGGGAGCGCAATGAAAAAAGGAAGAATGTTCTACACTATTTTTATTACGATTCTGGTTTTGGGAATAGGATTGGTGGCCAGCTTTGGCAGCTATATCTATTTTACAACAATTAGCTCCGTTGTGGAGAGAGTTTCCAATACCAAGCAAAGCTACATGGCGCAGATCAGAAATAGCCTGGAACAGAAAATCCAAACCATTGAATACGCTTTTAATACGTATAGCACGACCAGTTCCTTTAATGAAGTTGTCAAAAATCCCATTACAGAAAAAGATTTTGTAGCGTATCGGAATGTAAATACCCAGCTCAATTATATTGCTACGATGGGATTAGAAGGAACCGAGTATTCACTAATAAGTCTAAATCAGAATTGGAGAATCTCCAATGGAAGCCTGTCTTATTTGACGAAAACGGAACGAGAAAAGCTGATTAGTACCTATATCGACCACCAGGATAAGGGACTATTCTGGATTAAAACAGATAAAGGAATCCGTTTTGTGAATACCTTGCCTGTGTTTTCCAAAAAGAAACAGGCCATCGCGCTATCTGATATTTCGTCGCAGACGTTAAGCCATACCATTCAAACAGAGGATCATATGCCTGTGTTTATTTTGAATAAAAAAGGCGACTTAATGTACGAAACTGAGCCTGCTACTCCCTTATTGTCTACTCAGCAGCTTCAGCACATTTCAGAGGTTACTGCTAAATCAAACAACACGGGCATGCTGACATTGGAGAAAACGGAGCATCAGCCAGCGCGGCAAATCATTTATGCTAAATCTGCTTACAACAATTGGACTTACTTAACGGTATTAGATAAAAAAGAGATTGCAAACGCGTTTCAAACGACCAAATTTGGGATTATCATGATGGGCCTTGTATTAACGCTTTTAATGGTGGTGGTGGCATACATCATTGCCATTTACTTTACCAAGCCATTCCAGCAAATAAAACGCAGCTTACCGAAAAATCCCAATTTCGCTTTCAAAAATGAACCTTCTAAAAATGAAATTGAGTGGATTATTAATTCCATCGACAACATTGTAACAGAGAAGGAAAGCTTGGAAAGTCTCATTCAGTCCGAAATGCCACAGTTGGAAACGCAATTGATTCTCAACCTGTTTCGCAAACGTGTTTCCGCAGAGGAATTGGCACGAAAAATGCCACGCTTGGGCTACCCGCAGATCGAGAATCAAGTGTATATTACCTTGTTGGTTCAACTGGATAATCTGGGAGATCGAGAACCTTCGGATAAAGATGTTTTACTGCTGGCTATTAACAAAATCGTAGAAGAAACGATTCCTGAGCAGCAGCGTATGCTTCCCATCATTTTGAACGATAACACCCAGGCTACCATATTAATTTTGGCAGGTAAGAGTGCACAGGAAATGAGAAAGCAAGTGCTGGATCATGCGACCCTTTTGATTCAGAATGTAAAAGAGTATTTGAATGTATCCATCAGCATCGGTATTAGCACAGCGTATGATAACTTATTAGAAAGTAAAGAAGCTTGTGAGATGAGCAAGCAAGCATTGCATCACCGTTTAAACCTAGGTAAAGAGTCGATTATTTTTTATGAGGATATTTCCATGGTCATTTCAGGTCCGGTGCTGCTGCATTATCCTGCGGAATTGGAATCCAAACTGTTTGATGCCATCCGCATAGGAGATGAAGAGCAGGTATATCATACCGTGCACTCTTTATTGGCGGAAATGATGACAAAGAACAACCATTCCATGAACTTTGAAGTGCTGCTGGTACGCTTTGTCAATAACCTCATCCAATTAGAGCAGCTATTAGGGATTGAAGTACTGCTAACGCAAGACAATCATGCCTTGTATCACCGTTTGCTGGATATCCGTAACCCGGAGGAGATAGAACGCATGCTGTTAGAACAGGTTATTTTCCCCATGGTAAAAAGCATGAAGGAGAAGACCAACCAGCAATTCCGCTGTCTCTCTGAGAAAATTGCCGCGATTATCCGTGCTGAATATGACCAGGAATTATCATTAGAACTCATTGGAGATCGACTGCATTACAATCCAAATTATTTAAGCAGTATTTTCAAAAAAGAATACGGAACGACGTTTAGTGAATATCTGATGGGCTATCGCCTGCAAATGAGCAAGAAATGGCTCGTTGAGACAGATATGACGATTAAAGAAATCGCCGAGCGGCTGCAATATCATAATTCGCAAAACTTTATCCGCTCTTTTCGAAAAAAAGAACAGGTTACACCAGGGGCTTATCGAAAGATGAAGCAAGCCAATTAACCTTTAACCGCCCCCAGTAAGGCTCCTTTGACAAAGTGCTTTTGCACAAATGGATACACGATTAACATCGGAACGGTCGCTATAACAATGACCGCCATCTTAATCGTCTGCGCAGGCGGGATGACATCTACCGCAGTTCCTTCTGCCTGCATACCACTGGAGACGATAACAATTTGGCGAAGTAAGACTTGAATTGGCCATTTGGCAGAGTCATTGATATAGAGAATGGCGTGCATATACGTATTCCAGTAGGCAACAGCGTAGAATAAAGAAATGGTTGCAATAGAAGGCAGGGCTAATGGCAACATAATTTTAAAGAAGATACCAAAATCGTTGCACCCGTCCATCTTGGCCGATTCCTCCAAATCATCCGGCAATGCCTGAAAAAAGTTACGCATGATAATCAGGTTAAATGCATTAATAGCTACGGGCAGAATCAAGGACCAATACGAATTGATCAGTCCCATGCTTTTGACCACGAGGAATGTCGGAATCATCCCCCCGCTAAACAACATAGAAAACACGACAATGAAGTTAATCGTATTGCGGCCAAGCAGATATTTTCGGGATAATCCATAAGCCATAAAAGCGGTAAAAATCATACTTACAACTGTACCCACGATCGTTACTCCGACCGAAACCCCAAGTCCTCTAAAAATCGTTGGAGTGGATAGGATATAGCGATAAGCATCCAGTGAAAAAGTTACAGGGAATAAGATGAACTTCTTGGCCACTACTTCCTCAGTTGAAGCAAATGAGCTGGCGATGATATTCAAAAAAGGTAAGAGACAAGTGAGGGCAATGAGAATCAAAAGTGTACTGTTTACAATGTTGAAAATACGACTGCCCAGTGATTCTTTTTTTCGTGATTTTGGTTTGATTAATGGTTGTTCCAATGTGGGTGACCTCCTTGTAATCGTTTACATGTAAACCTTATCAAGAGCAAAGAATTCCGTATATAATCAAATCTTGAGGTGTTCTCTAAGCGTGGAAAAAAGAGGATGATCATTAAGTTGTGTAGTAATCATTAGCTAAGGTGAAAAGGCTGTAAAGTAGGCTGTTGGCCTATTTTTGTAAACGCTATCATTTGATGATTATATGCGTAATGACGAAAATAACGTACTCTTGAAAGCGTATACAGGAACGTTTGAAGGAGGTCGAACTAATGAAAGTTTCAAGTGTCCCCGCACCAAACATGAAGATGAAAATGAAAAAGAACAAAAGAACGACGGAAAGCCTTTTACGAATGCAGAAACACAAGCTGCTCTATCTGATGGTTTTACCCGGGTTGGTGTACTTCATTATTTTCAAGTACTTCCCTATGGGAGGATTGGTAATTGCATTTCAGGATTATCAAGCCTTTCAGGGAATTACAGGCAGTCCATGGGTAGGAATGAAGCATTTTATTCGTTTGTTTACAGAGCCTACGTTTTTTATGTTGCTTCGCAATACGCTGGTTTTATTTGCACTGAATATTGTAATCTTTTTTCCATTGCCCATTATATTGGCGCTCATGCTGAACGAGGTTAGGAAGATGTTTTTCAAAAATATAATTCAAACCATCATCTACATTCCGCACTTTATGTCATGGGTTATCATCGTTTCGATTTCTTATGTATTCCTGACGGTGGACGGCGGTGTGCTGAATGAACTGATTGCCGCACTAGGTGGTGAGAAGATCAGCTTCTTAACATCACCGCAGTGGCTGCGAACGGTCTATATCGGGCAAGTGATTTGGAAGGAACTTGGCTGGTCTACCATCATTTATTTATCTGCAATTACAGTGGTGGATACACAATTGTATGAGGCAGCAGAAATGGACGGTGCTGGACGTTTGAGAAAGACATGGCACGTGACGTTGCCAGCGATCCGCCCGGTTATTATTACTTTGTTAATTTTGAAAATCGGTAGCACGCTGGATTTGGGCTTTGAACATATGTATCTGCTATTGAACTCATTAAACCGCGAGGTTGCCGAAATCTTTGACACCTATATTTATACTGCGGGCTTAAAGAATGGACAATTAAGTTTCAGTACGACGGTAGGACTTTTCAAAGGTGTAGTAGGCTTAATTCTGATTATGTTCTCCAATCGACTCGCTAAGAAATTTGGTGAGGACGGCGTTTACTAATGACGACGGGAAGGATGCAAAATGGTACGATTTGTAGAAAACATGAACAAATGGTGCATGCGCCTGCTACGCCTGGTCTACCTTAACTTGCTGTGGACGATTGCGACAATCCTGGGCTTGGGTTTTATAGGTGTAGGGCCTGCAACCGTTGCTATGCTTAGTATTTTAAGGCAGTGGATTCGGGGCAATGAGGAAGTCGCCATTTTCTCGACGTTTGTACGTTACTTTAAAGAAAGCTTTAAGGAAGCAGCCATCATTGGCGGGCTATACAGCCTTGTGGGTTACGTGCTCTACGTGGATATCGTCAACAGCTCATCCTGGTATGTTCGTGTGGTGACACTGATGGGTGCCTTTTTGTATCTGATCTCTTTGGCATACATTTTTCCGTTACTGGCTCACTATGATTGGAAAGGCATCAAGCTGAAGATCAAGATGTCGATCGTCATTGGATTTTCGTATTTACAATATACACTAGTTCTTTTTGTAGCTATTGTCGTGCTTTATGCATTGATTCTAGGCTTGTACCCAGGAATTCTAACTTTTGCCGGAGCGAGCATCATCGGTTATCTCGTGATGTGGATGACGCATCAGGTATTCAGCAAAATAGAACGAGAGGTTCTGGTGAAAGAGGAAGATATGGCATGAATATACAAACGAAAAAGGAGCAAACACGATGAAGAAAAGAAACGCGATGAAAAAGGGAGTATCGGGTCTTCTTGCCGGACTTATGGTCATGAGTGTTTTTCTAACTGCTTGTGGTGACAAGGGGACTGAGGATCAAGCCAGCCAAACCTATGATCCCAAATCCAAACTGGAATTTACCTGGCTAAACGTATTGCATACAGCCTCTCCGCCTACAGAAACGATTAAAAGCAAAATCGAAGAATACACCAATTCCAAAATTACGTTCAACTGGGTGCCGGATGCTTCCAAGGAAGAGAGAATTACCACCGCACTGGCTTCTGGTGAATTGGCAGACATGGTGACTTTGACGATGATGACAAATTCATCAGTGCGTAGTTCATTGAAATCAGGATTATTCTGGGATGTAGGCAAATACTTGGATGATTATGAAAATTTGAAGAAGATCCCGCCTGAAGTGCGCGAAGCTGCTTCTATTGAAGGGGTACTGTATGGTGTTCCGTTCCAGAAAAATCTGGCTCGGGCGGGTCTGGTCATTCGTCAGGATTGGCTCGATCGCTTAGGACTGAAAGTGCCGACCACACTGGATGAGTTGTATGAAGTTGCGAGAGCGTTTACAGAAGATGATCCAGATGGCAATGGAAAAAATGATACGACTGGGTTTGTTGACAGATCGGATCTGCGTTACAGCAGCTTCAAAACATTAAGCTCCTACTTTGGGACACCTAATGGCTGGAAAGTAGATGAAAACGGCAAGTTTACGCCGGAATTTGATACTCCTCAATATTTGGAGACCTTAAAGTATTCCAATAAATTATACAAAAACGGATACCTCTCCAAAGACTTTGCCGTAACCGCTAAAACGGACCAGCAACAACAATTTGCACAAGGTAAAGCAGGGATTTATACAGGCATGATTGATATCTCTAACCTTAGAACCTTGTCTCAAGGCTTACAAAAAGGGCTGAAGCTGGTACCTGTTAACAAGATTTCTAATGGAGATGGCCAATATCACGTATGGTCTGAAGGAAGCGGGGTAGGAGGCTTGCTGGCATTTCCGAAATCTGAAGTAAAGACAGAAGCTGAGTTGAAGAGACTGCTGCAATTTGTAGATGATTTAATTGACAAAGATGTATATATGTACATGACCGGTGGTATTGAAGGTACTCATTATAAAATCGAAAAGGATGGTTCCTTTAAAATTACGAATACAGATTTGTGGCAAGCAGACGTTCAGCCATTTTCAAGCTCCAGACCAAGTGAAGTGACCTATAACTTAAAGGATGCCAATCCGGAAAAGGAAATGGCTAATGAATTAGTGCGAGAAAATAATAAATTTGCTGTTCTGGACCCGACAGTGCCACTGGATTCAGCCACCGCTAATGAACAAGGAACAGAGCTGGAGAAAATCATTACCGACGCCTCCTTCAAATTTATTATGGGTGAAATTGATGAAGCCGGATTTAAAGCAGCTGTAGAAAACTGGAAAAAGTCAGGCGGAGCACGAATTACCACTGAGTATGAAGAAGCGTATAAGAAAACGAAAAAATAAAGATATAGGCTGAACATTAGTGTACATGAATTGTCACTACGCAGGCGGATGGTGCTTAACATCGCTGACACTTGTCCAGCACCATTCCGCCTACTGCGTTTTATTCACTTAAAATAAAGACAGGAGAGAACGAAATGCAATTATATAACATTGTAGATTATGGAGCAGTTCAGGATGGTACGACGATGGCGACAGAGGCGATTGCGGCTGCCATTGAAGCAGCAAGTAATGCTGGTGGAGGCACCGTTTTTGTTCCGTCTGGAACATACCTGACGGGTGCTATTATTCTGAAAAGTAACATTGAGCTGCATTTAAGCCCCGGCGCAATTCTTTCCTTCAGTACGGAACTGGCAGATTACCCTGTAGTAGAATCCAGATGGGAAGGCGTTCAGCGGGAAGTACATGCATCGTGCATTTATGGAGAGAACCTTGAGAATATTTCGATTACAGGCAGCGGAACATTGGACGGAAATGGTCAACCGTGGTGGGAAAAGCATCGGAATCACCCTGAAGAGTTGCAGTATCCAAGACCCAAATTAATCAGCTTTGACCGCTGTCAACGGGTCACCATTAAAGACCTCATGTTAAAAAATTCCCCCAGTTGGACTGTAAACCCCATTGCTTGCTATAACGTTACGATTGACAATTTGTCCATTCTTAACCCGGCTGACTCTCCCAATACGGATGGCATTAATCCCGAATCCTGTTCCAATGTTCGTATTAGCAACTGCAATATTGATGTAGGTGATGATTGTATTGCGATCAAAGCAGGAACCGAAGATACCCATGAGCGGATTCCTTGTGAAAATATTACGATTACCAACTGTACAATGGTGCATGGTCATGGTGCTGTCGTACTGGGAAGCGAAATGAGCGGAGATATTCGTAATGTTACGATCAGCAATTGCGTGTTCAAGCAAACGGATCGGGGCATACGTCTGAAATCAAGACGGGGACGCGGTGGAATCATCGAGGATATTCGTATCAGCAACATTGTGATGGAGGAGGTCATTTGTCCATTTATTCTAAACCTGTATTATTTCTGCGGACCTCGGGGCAAGGACAAATATGTGTGGGATAAAAATCCCTATCCAATTACTGATGAAACTCCGTGCTTTAGAAGAATCCATTTTTCCAATATCACGGCACGTCAGGTTCATGCGGCGGCTGGTTTCTTATACGGACTTGCAGAACAATATATTGCTGAAATTACATTTTCCAATATTGATATATCTATGGCTAAAAATGCGATTCCCGGTCGTCCGGCCATGATGACAGGGATTGAAGATATGAATAACCGTGGTTTTTATCTAGGTAATGTGAGGGATATTCGTTTTCAACAGGTTACGATTGAAAATCATGAAGGTCCTGCCTTTTACATTGAAAATGGGGAAGATGTTGAAATCAATCGTTGTCATTCGAAGAATACAGCTCAGCCTGAAAAGCTGATAGAACAAGTAACGATACAACCTTCTGAACAAAATGTTGTGAAATAGGAGGGGATGAAAGGAGCATAAAACGTGGATAAGTTGCAAGCATTGTTGGGAGACCTTCCGGCAGATCGCCCTATAACGGCGACTCTACTGAATCAAGAAGAGCGGGAGGGTTATCAACTGGAGTGTCTCCTGCTGGACTTGAACGGGATCGAGTCTGTACCCGCTTATGTAGCTACACCCTTACATGGGGACGGTCCGTTCCCATTGGTCGTATTTAACCATTCGCATGGAGGCAACTATACGAATGGACGTAAGGAACTGCTTCATAGCAGTTCTTACCTACAGCAGCCCTCGTTTGCTACAGCTCTGACAGACATGGGGTATTGCGTGTGCTGTATCGACATGTGGGGCTTCAATGAGCGTGGAGGCAAAACCGAGAGCGAGCTGGTAAAAGAAATGCTCTGGCAGGGTCAGGTGCTGTGGGGCATGATGCTGTATGATAACCGTCGTTTGGTAGATTATATGTGTCAGCGTGAGGACATTGATGCTTCCCGTATCGCAACGATCGGTATGTCGATGGGTGGACTTATGGCATGGTGGATGGCTGCTTTAGATGAACGAATACAGGTCACGGTGGATATCTGCGGACAGGTAGATGCCCATACGCTGATCGCTAAAAGGGGATTGGATCATCATGGCTTCTATTCCTATGTCCCCGGCTTGTTGAAGCATTTCACCACGCTGGATATTCAAAAGCGGATCGCACCTCGTCCACGGATGAGTATAACAGGTCAAAATGATCGGATGTGTCCTATAGAAGGAGTCGAGCATTTGGCCAAGGGGTTGTTGGAAGCTTATCAGAAAGCAGGTCACCCTGAGCATTGGCAGCCTGTGATTGCGGGCGGTGGCCATATGGAGACATTGGAAATGCGAACGGCTTGGCAGTCATTTTTAGCTGAACACTTGTAAATCAAATGAAAGGATTGGGGTAACCATGCTAGTCGGAAAAGAATCCTTTTGTGATTTCCACACTATTCAGGAGGCGATTCATGTATTGGAGCAATCGCCTTCCAACGAAATGGAAACGCTAACTATTTTATCGGGTACCTATGAGGAAGAAGTGCGGATTTACCGTTCAAATCTACATATCATAGGCATCGGGCAGGTAGAGATTCGTATGGACCGGTATGCCAAGGAGCGGAATGAAGCAGGTGAGGAAATAGGAACCTTTGCGACACCGACTTTATTTATAGGCGGCAGCCATCTGATCTTGGAAAATCTCATCATTTCCAACACGGCCGGACAGGGAGAACACATTGGGCAGGCCGTTGCGGTATACGCTCATTGTGATCAAACCGTCTTTAGAAACTGCACCTTTAAAGGGTACCAGGACACGTTATTTACAGGCCCTCTGCCTCCTGCACCCAAAGAACGATTAAAGTTTGGTGGAATTCCTTTGAAAGAACACCATGCACACTATCGCCAGCTTTATCAGCATTGTTACATCGAGGGTACGATAGATTTCATTTTTGGCGGGGCTACCGCTTACTTTGAAGATTGTGAGATTCGTAGTTTGCGTCATCATAAGAACCATACAAGCTACGTTACAGCCGCCTCTACACCGCAAGGACAAACGTACGGCTATGTATTCGATCATTGCTATTTAACCGCAGAGCCTGATATTACTCCTGTTTTTTTGGGCCGTCCATGGCGGGAATATGCCAAAACCGTATTTGTCGATTGTAAAATGGGCGACCATATCGACCCGCGCGGCTGGGACAATTGGGACAATGTCGCGAATGAGAAAACCGTCTGCTATCAGGAATATGGCGGATCTGATGAAATAGCTTTATTACGTAAGCAGCGTGTTCCGTGGGCGGATTGCTTTGAAGCGAGGACAGAAGCATGGAGCAAGAAGCAGGTTTTTGAGGGAGTCACATTTTGGAAAGTAAGGAGAAGTGATGTCTCATGTTGATCCAAAACCCTATATTAAAAGGCTTTAATCCCGATCCGTGTATTACGCGAGTCGAAGATACTTACTATATTGTAGTGTCATCATTTGAGTGGCTGCCTGGAGTACGGGTGTATCAGTCCAAAGATTTGGCTCATTGGGAGCACTGCACGGATATTTTGACTGACCAGGTTAATTTGAGAGGGAACCCGAAAAATTGCAGCATTTGGGCACCGCAATTAAGCTATGCGGATAACCTTTTTTATCTGCTCTATACGGATGTGAAAAGCACCAAGCGTCCGTTCAAGGACGTTCATAATTTTGTGATAACGGCACCCACGATCAACGGACCGTGGTCGGAACCCGTTTATCTGAATAGTAGTGGATTTGATCCATCTTTATTTCATGATGAGGATGGACGCAAATGGCTGCTGAACGCGTTGTGGGATTACCGCATGTTGGAAAGCAATAAGTCATCGGGTATTGTCATGCAGGAGTATGACAGCAGTCAACAGCGGCTTGTTGGCGAGCCTATTAAAATTTTTGATTGCACTCCATTGAAGAAGACAGAAGCGCCCCACATCTACAGGCAGAACGGTTATTATTATCTTGTTACAGCGGAAGGTGGAACGGGTACGGGGCATGCAGTTACCGTAGCACGCTCCAAGCAGATAACCGGCCCGTATGAAGTGGACCCGCATAACCCGATGCTTACGTCTCGTGATCTGCTGAATTTCCCTTTACAATGCGCAGGACATGGCAGTCTTGTGGAAACACCGGACGGAGAATGGTATATGGCTCATTTATGTACACGTCCAGTGGAGGGGAAATACGCCATTTTAGGGCGCGAGACAGCGTTACAGCAAGTATATTGGAATGATGAAGGCTGGCTGCGATTAACCGCCGGGGGCCATACACCCCAATTGGAGGTGCCTGCGCCTCAAGGGACAATCTTGGGTCAGCAAGAGCAGCAGAAGTATATTTTCGAAGACTTTTTCGAGGGCCCCACACTTGACAAAACGTGGAACACATTGCGTATCCTGGCGGACGATAGCTGGTGTTCATTAAGTCAACGCCCAGGCTATCTTCGAATCCATGCTGGAGAATCCATACAAAGTCTGTTCCAGCATCACGTGCTTGCCATTCGGCAAACGGATCATCATTTCCGGGTAGAAACAGCACTGGAGTATCAGCCAACCAGCTATTTGCAAATGGCGGGACTTTTGCTGTATCTCAATGAAGAAGACTATTTGTATGCGTATGTTAGCTATGAAGAGGGAGTGGGAAAAGTGCTGCGCATGATGCGCTGTGAAGCTAATTCATTTACGCTAATTCCGCAAGTGATTGCCCTTCAGAATGATCTTCCTGTACATTTGGCTGTAGAGGTTCATGCATCCCATGCACAATTTTATTATGGAGTCGGAGATGAACCTTCCTGGACGCGACTTTTTGAAATACAGGATATCAGCTTTTTGTCTGGAGGATTTACAGGGAATTTTGTAGGTATTGCAGCTCATGATATGCAACAATTCCAAGGAAGCCATGCTGATTTCTCCCACTTCTTATACCATGGTAAGGACCATCTCTCCTCATAAAAATATAATACTGACTATACTGCAAGCACCTTAATGGGTGCTTTTTTTCTTTCGCAGATTACCTTTTCACATTATAATCTCGCAAAATCTCCAAAAAAGCAGTGGTTGCTTTCGTCTCAAATATCGCAGAAGGGGTCAGAAAAGAAAATTTCCGAATGAACGGGAGATTGAGAATATCCAATACTTCTAATGTTCCCAAAGCAAGTTCCTTTTGAATTACCCATTGGGACAGCAAAGAAATCCCCAAGCCTGCTTCTACCGACTCTTTGATGATCTGTGTACTGCCAAAATTCATCATATGAGAAGGATAAAATCGAAGCTGTGCAAACATCTTTTCAGCCGCCTCCCGGGTTCCAGAGCCTTCTTCCCGCAGAATCCAGATGTCCTCATGCAGCTCATTTATATCCACTTGAGATTTACCGGCCAAACGATGATTTTGCGGAACGACAATAACCATTTCATCATCGGCGAAGGATTCAATGTGCAAATGGTCATGCTGAAATTCTCCTTCGATAATGCCCACATCCAGTTGATTATGGATCACGAGCTTTTCAATTTCCAATGTATTGCCGATGGTAATGGAGGGCTGAATGAGTGGGTACTGAATTCTCATTTGCGCAATTACATGTGGTAATACATATTCACCATACGTGTAGCTTGCACCAATAGACAGGTTACCCTTTGCCGTATGCATTAGCTCATCCACCAAGTACTGCATACGTGTATGGAGTCGGATAATCTCCTGGGCATGATGATACACAATTTCACCTGCTTTAGTTAAGCGCACATATTTATTACTTCGCTCCAAGAGCCGGGTTCCTACACTGCGTTCCAATGTTTGAATATATTGACTTACCGCAGGTTGGGTCATATGTAGTGCCTCAGCAGCTCGTGTGAAGTTTTGTTTCTCCGCAACCCTAACAAAAACGACTAAAGATTGATCCAAAGCTTATTCCTCCAATTTAATCATGCTATTTACTTATTATCATTATTGTAATGATTTATTTTTCTTATGACAAAATACATATTAAGCTGTATGCATGTAGAATTGGAGGGAATCAGCATGAAAAGTCATATTCAACACAGCAAACTTTTATTGAACAAAGGTCGATTGTTTCGGTTTTTATTCGGCATTGTGCTAACGATGATCTTCGCACTGGCGGGATACGTCCTGAATGAAGTACCAGGCTTTCATTATGTAGGTCCATTGGCATGTGCGATGTTTCTCGCTATACTATACCGACAGTTGTGGGGATATCCTGAAGCTGTACGCTCAGGAATTGAATTTTCAGCTAAGAAAATACTGCGCGGAGCTATTGTGTTGTATGGACTGAAGCTGAATATGGATGTTGTTATTCATCAGGGGCTGGGGTTGCTTTTACGTGATGTAGGCACTGTGGTGTTCGCCATTTTTTTTACGGTTTGGCTGGCCAAACGATGTAAGGCAGATGCTTCGCTTTCTCTACTTCTAGGGATTGGAACAGGAGTTTGCGGTGCAGCAGCAATAGCAGCTGTATCTCCCTTGTTAAAGTCGGACGATGAGGATACAGCCATAGGAGTTGGACTCATTGCCTTGGTCGGAACGGTATTTGCTATTTTGTTTACAGTGCTTCGACCTTGGCTTCCTCTGACGGATATGCAATATGGAATCTGGTCGGGCATCAGCTTACATGAAATTGCACATGTGGCCTTAGCAGCAGCGCCTGCCGGACAGGATGCTCTTGCCATGGGTTTATTAGCCAAACTGGGGCGTGTCTTCTTACTCATACCGCTTAGCTTTATTTTAATGTATTGGATGAAACGAACCGGAAAGATTCGTACAGGTACTAAAGTGGAGTTCCCCTGGTTCCTCATTGGCTTTATTGCGGCAAGTATTTTGGGAAGTTATGTTTTTGGAAAATATATTTTAGTTCCACCTAATCTAATGAACGAACTTTCTCAGCTTACTACCTTTATGTTAACGATGGCTATGGTAGGCATGGGGCTGAATGTGAGCTTTAAGACTTTAAGAGAGAAAGCAATGCTGCCCTTACTTGTACTGTCTGTTACTTCGATCATTCTTGTAGGGCTAACGTTTGTAACTGTATAAATTGGAAGTATGTGCTTGTGATGAGATTGTAGCAAATGAGATTAGTAAAACTGGAAAGAGCTCTGCTTGCGTATAGCTGGCGGAGCTTTTTAGTGCTTTCGTATTACAAGGCTGAAATATATAATGAATGAATCGTAACTTTTTACATAGGAGTCGCGTCTATCAAAATGGAGGCTTCAGAGGTGCATAGAATGTAAAATTTACATAGTGAAAAATTAGAGATTGGTAGGGTACATATGAAGAAAATTAGTTTATTTGCTTTTTTGTTTCTGTTTCTATTAGCATTTCCAGGAGAAAGTCACGCTGCGTCTTCAAATTCACATATTCAGCTGGACGGTAAAGATATAAGTGTCAGCAAGGGTGCGCAGATTCAGGAAGTAAAGGGCAATGTGCTGGTTCCACTCCGTCTTATTGTAGAGGAATTGGGTTATAGTGTGAATTGGGAATCCAAGACAGGTACCATAACTATACATAAACAAAATCTCAACCTGAGCCTTCAGGTCAACAATCCCATTGCCTCAGTTAATGATCAACCGATGGGGCTGGCTGTAGCTCCTTTGCTGAACGGGGGGACGACTTATGTTCCACTTCGTTTTGTATCTGAACAGACAGGAGTTGAAGTGGTCTGGAACAACGAACTTAAAACCGTATTTTTGACGACTCCGTCTGCTTCAAGCGAAAACAGCGTGACCACCCATGATCACTCTGCTACTCAAGCTGCAAGTGATGCTACAGAGAGTGAGCGTACAGCTATACACCAAATTAACTTCAACAATCACGAATTGATGATAACGGTGGATGGAAAGGTAAGCCCCAAAGTAACCACATTGACTCAACCAGATCGTATTGTTATAGATATACCTGATTCGAAGTTTGGCGAGGAATTTCCAGCTTCGCAATCTATTAACAATGGTGGACAAGGAAGCTTTCTAGTCACAGAAGATCTAGATGCTTCCAAGGTAAGATACTCCATGTTTAGCACAAACCCAGCCTCGGCACGTATTGTGGTTGATCTTGATCACAGCACACCCTTTCATCTTATTAATGCAGATGATGGTAAAGTTGTCATAGCGTTGGATCAGGCTTCGGAGGAGTCAGCATCTACCGATACTGTTATATCTACTATACCTGTTGAGCCTACGATTTCTTCTGACGGACACGCGCAGGGGATTGACGTCTCGCACCATAATGGCAATATTGATTGGCAGCAGGTGGCGGCAGCAGGCAAGACATTTGCTTTTATTAAAGCTACAGAGGGCACCAAGTATCAAGATAATCAATTTTTAGCAAATGTTCAGGGGGCCAGAGATGCTAACATCCTGGTTGGCGCTTATCACTTTTTAAACGCAACTACCGTAGATGGAGCTCGCCAGGAAGCAGCTAATTTCGCCAGGGCTCTAGATTCAGCAGGAGGAAGGCTGGATCTGCCCCCTGTGATGGATTACGAAAATAATCCTAAAGGTCTTACTTCCGCACAGATCAGTGAAGTGGCTCATGCATTTTTGGATGAAATGGAGAAGCTTACCGGACGTGAGCCGATCGTATACACGGGAAATGTCTTTGCTTCCAAGTTTGATCCTACGTTTTCTATGTATAAATTGTGGGTAGCGCGATACAGCACTACGCAAAAGCCGACCGCAGTTCCAGCTTGGAATAGCTGGTGGGCTTGGCAATACAGTAGCACAGGCAGTGTTCCAGGTATTAGCGGCCAAGTCGATCTAGATGAGTACAATGGAACGATAGATGAACTTCGTGCTTCATTGGCAGGCTCGCTTGATTAGAAGGTTCATGTCATGATTAATCCTCGCGAATCCGGATAGGATCTGCGAGGATTTTTAATGTCTGATTTGTTTAGCTGGGCATGATCCATACGATTTCGCTGATTCGAACAAAGAATTTTTTTCCGTATACATCCAAGATGACATGGTCAGGCTTACTATCTACTACACATCCATCAATTCTGCCACGTGTTGTTTCAAGTACAACGTACTTGCCGATCATTGATTTTAATGTCTCTACGACATATGGATCTACGGGGTGTACCACGACATGGTGGGAGGTAGGATGGTGAGGAAAAGGTTGGTTAACGTTATAATTAAACATTTGATTTGAATTCAATTGCTTCACTCCTTCAGGATTAGTTGTGATATCCTATGCTCCTGCCTAGGAAAGGTGTAGGCTAATGCCCATCCGTGAAAATATTCATAACATTGCCAAAAAGCCCGGTCCATAGGAAAGCTCCATACATAAGCTATGTTGTACCTTGAATTAAAGGAGGCAATGATCCATGAGTGAATGTGAAAGAGGTTGCGGTGGCGGTTCGGTAGGGGGCTACCCAGGCGTTTGGACATCGACAGGAGCTATTCTGGTATTGTTCATTCTGCTCGTTATCATTACAAAGTCTTTCTGGATCTAAATTCAATTGAGTAGCTTAACCCCTCATTGGTATATTACCGGTGGGGGGTTAAGTGCTTTAGAGAATGGATTGTATGATAAAACACCCCAAATAACAGCGCACAAGCCCAACACAACTGTGCAGGGCTGGGGAGCTGTCAAATGGGGTGTTTTGGCATCAATAAGCCGAAACGGGAGATGGATGAGGATTAAATTAAAGCAATCGCTAATAGGGTAAATAGGCTCAAAGTTAAGATTTGATCACCATACCCGTAAGGATAAAAGGCAGACGTTTGTACACGTCCGTTCCGCTCGGTTTTTAAGTACACATTTTTACGATCCACATCCGTAATGGTTCCTTCGTACTGTTTTCCGTCAATGGTGAGAATACGCACCTTTTTATTCATACAGTTCAAACAGTTGTAGTAAGCGTCCATTCAATCACCCCCTCTTATACACATTGGCATTTTATGAGAGGGAAAGTCTTATGGTAACGGCGAACATACAGGGAAGGGGGATTCCGGCGTACTTCAGGTCTGACTAGGGTTAATCTTGCTCTTGATAGGGATTAAAGGAAAAGCCAGGGTATCCATGAGTATAGGTGTAACCTCTTTGGGGGGCGATCTGACGATGTGATGAAGTATCGTTTAGCCTTACATGAATCCCTGGTTTTCGAGGTGGCTGCTGCTTGCAGTCATTGGGAGGACCGATGATGACAGGTTTTTTAATAGGGGCGAGCGCTTCCTGAACCTTTTTCTCATCCAGGCAGTAAGTATGAGCCATAATGTTACTCGGCGTTAGCCGCAAAACATCGGAGCCTAAAATGAATTCAGGGACTGGAGCGTTAAAAATCGCCAACAAGTGAGTGTTGTCCACCGTGGCGACTAGATAATGCCACCATCCCTGAGGGACGTTAGCCACCTGTCCAGGTGTAATCGGAAAATGTCGTAACTCGCGAGTAAAGGGATTAATCAGTGACACGGTCACTGCTCCAGAAATACAGTATATTAGTTCTGTGGCATTTTGATGGTAGTGAGGCTCTACAACATTAGCAGTGCTGAGACGGATATCCAGTAGCGATACATTTGCTAATGTATTCAGCTGCTGGATCGACAGCTCGTTGACTGAGTTCTGAGCATCTTTCTGAAACAAAATATTGTCGCTTAAATCATAGGTGAACTGTACAGTGGGAGAGGTGTAATCCATATATGAATTCACGTGTCCTTTCCTGCCTTTCTGTTACTCGAAATGAATGATCGTACGCTACCCTATGCATTCGCCTATATTTATGTGCACAAAATGTGGTTTGAAAAAGCAAATGTCAGATTCAGGTCCTGGGTAGATTGAATCGAAAAATAGCGAAAAAAGTCACGTATTCAAGTGTAGTCGAAATGTGGTCTATTGCCCTCTCATACACGTCAGCCCCTTAGGAATGGTGTTTTATTAGCTTAGTTATTCTTAGGACCAGAGCCGGATGATACGTAAATGCGGCTTGTGGTATACTGCAACGGACGTGTGAATGCATCAATATCCGATTCCATATATAGCCACGCGTCATTTCCGCAGCTAGTCATAAGTTATGGCAAAAGAAGCATCATCGGATAAACGTCCCTGAGTTGTACAGGCCGGAATGGTTGCACCGGACAGAACATGAAAGAGGAGGTTGTCTGGAATATGAAAAAATTATCTATTTTAATCCTGTCCTGCGCATGCATGTTAGGTACAGTATTATCAGTCGCACCAGGACAAGCACAGGCACAATCGTCAGCTTTAAAGAAAGGGATTCAAAGCGAACGGGTGCTGGAGCTTCAACAGCAGCTTCATTCACTCGGTTACTTCAAAGCTGGTTTTACGGGATACTATGGCTCTTTGACCAGCAAAGCGGTGGCTCGTTTTCAGCGGGATAACGGTCTGACGCCTGATGGTATAGCGGGAGCGGCAACACAGGCCAAGCTGGATTCGTTCGGAAAGGTCCGCGTAACCGCGTTGGATCAACTGGCACGGATCATTTATTCCGAGGCGCGTGGGGAATCGTTTGAAGGACAAGTAGCTGTTGGCGCTGTCGTATTAAACCGTGTGCAGTCCGGCGAGTTTCCAAGCTCGATTCCCGACGTTATTTTACAGCCGGGTCAATTCACCGCTGTACAGGATGGTCAATACCGCCTGAAGCCCAACAAGACTGCGTACCGAGCAGCCAGACAGGCACTTAATGGGGCTGATCCGACCAATGGGTCCTTGTTTTATTACAACCCAGCGATTGCCACAGCCAAATGGAGTAAAAGCCGTCCGGCTGTCATCTCACTTGGTCGTCATACATTTACGAATTAATTCCATATGAGCATTTGTAATTTTTTCAGCCGTCAGTAGCTTCTTCTAGAAGTGGTGACGGCTTTTTGTGTATTCACAATTTTGTAATATATTAGGGGTGATGTATCTCGTTTTATATTAAAAATTCTACCTATTATTCCGATACTCTTAATAGACAAAAAATGAAATCAAAGGAGTCTTTCTAAAATGAGTCAACATCCTTATACCATCGAAGTGGATCAAGTCATTAAAACGGTACATATGGCAGTGAATGGAGTTTTTAGCCAAGAGGAGTACGACAGCTTTGTAAAGGATTATATCGCCAAAACTTCATCTATTCAGGCATCGAGCTTTACACTCAAGGTAGACTGCACCCAAATGGCACTTTTGGGACCAGGTGAAGTAGAGAAACTGAAGGGTTCTTTTGCACGTTATAAAGAAACTGGATTTGCCAAAATAATTTTTGTTATCAGCCTCCAGCAAACGATTATTAAAATGCAGCTTGGTCGCGTAGCACGTGAAGCAGGATTAAACAACGTAGATATTGTAGTACAATAATGCGCTGACGTATGAGTAAGGGGGAAACCTGATGAGCCATATCAGAATAAAAGCACTGGGAGCGTATCATCCGTCCCACTCGTTGAATAACGAATATTATATTCGCCATTTTGACGAGCGGGGAAAAGATATCCGGCGCTTCATGGAGCATATGGGAAGAAAACACCGCTATATCATTGATGACCCCAACGAAAACGGTCTAACTATGGGGATAGCAGCTGCGCAAAAAGCATTGGAGCAAGCTGGTATGACAGGTCGTGATGTGGATATGATCGTGTTCTCCACTCAAGTTCCTGAGTCGCTGTTTCCGATGAATGCCTTGTTTGTTCACCAGGCGATTGGGGCCAGACATGATGTGGCAGTGATGGATTCCAATGCGAATTGTGCAGGGATGACAGTAGCTGTCGATCAAGCCAGTCGGTCGATGTTATCTAATCCCGATGTACGGACAGCGCTTATTATCGGCTCAGATTATAATTCGCTCATTTCCGATCCTGCGGATGAGATTACTTATGCGAACTATGGGGATGCTGCGTGCGCAGTTATTTTGGAGCGTACTGAAGAGGAAACTGGATTCATAGATTCCCTGTATTTTACGGACCCCGTCAATATAGATAAAATTTTGTACCCAGCTCAGGGGTTAGCGGCGACACTTCAAAGGAACGCGCCCGGAAAATATATTCAATGGCTTCCGTTCGACGCCAATATGGCCCTGCCTCCAACATTTGAGCTGCTTGAACGCATTATAAAAAAGAATGGGCTGACGCCTCAGGATGTGCGGGCTTATTGTCTGTCGCAGTTTTCATTGGCCAATGTGTTGAAGATCCAGGATCATTTGGAGCTAGAGGATGATCAGATGATTTATGTGGGTGATCGTTATGGTTATACAGGTACCAGCAGCCCGTTCATTGCTCTATATGAAGGTATTGGATCAGGTCGTATCCGGCGTGGCGATCATGTGCTATTCTGGACGATCGGAGCTGGATATCAACTGGTTGCTATGTTGTTCAAATATTAGGAATACGAAGACCTTGCAGCTGCAAGGTCTTTTTGTATTTCCCACCATGATAATTGTAATGATTTGGTTGTGTTAGGGGTGATTATTTTGTAAAATTTAAACATTGAATTCATAAGGGAGAGCTCATATTGCGGACATTGGATAACATGACAATGATGACGGAAAACATCGTACACAATTCATAATAGGAGCTGAAGGGTTATTAAAATCGAAAATTTGTTTTACGGGGAACGAATAAAACTGGCGGCAGTTAGGGAAGAAGATGCTGAACTGATGTTCAAATGGGGCGAGGATGCGAAGTATTTGCGAAATGTAGATACGGATTTGGCACTCCCCTACACGTTGAAACAGATGGAATCGGAAGGATCTCCTAGCTCTAACGAGATCTATTTTCGGTTAAGAACATTGGCAGACGATGTCTTGATCGGATTTGTTGCTATTCATGGGATTGAGTGGAATAATCGCTGCGGGCAGCTGGCAGTAGGTATAGGTAATACAGACTACCGTGGCAAGGGGTTTGGAGCGGAAGCTATACGTCTCATTCTTCGTTATGCGTTTTATGAGCTGAATCTTAATCGGGTCGGCTTGGATGTGATTGAGTACAATACACAAGCGATCCGTACCTATGAAAAGGCAGGGTTCCAGCTGGAGGGTAGAGTTCGTTCCGCTGTTCTCCGTGATGGCAACAGCTATGATCGTATTATGATGGGCATCCTGTACTCTGAATGGATTTCGACTCTTCAAGAATAATAGATACACAATTTGTTCATAAAATATTCCATAATAAGCCTTTTAATAATGTGGAAAGAGGTTTATAGTTAAGGGGTCACATGCCCAAATCATTATTAATTTGAGTATGAGTCAAAGCTGAGGAGGAATTTACATGACAAATGTTGTAAGGTCCGTCACTTCACCCAAGAAATTTATTTCTGGACAAAATCTGCTCTCGTCGTTAAATGACTACATCAAGGATTATGGCGATAAAGCCTATGTTATTTGCGATGAGTTTATACTTGAAAGAGCCCAAAAGGAGGCAGGTGCTTCGATTGAAGCAGCTGGTAACCAAGTGGTCTTCGAGAAATTCCAATATGAATGTACAAAAGAAGAGATTGATCGTAACCGTGAATTAGTACGTAAACATGGTTCGAACATCATTATAGGGATTGGCGGGGGAAAAACGCTGGATACCGCCAAGGCAACAGCATATTATGAAAAGCTGCCTGTTGTTATTTTTCCAACGATTGCTTCTACAGATGCTCCTTGTACCGCGCTTGCGGTTATTTACAAGAAGGATGGCTCTTTTGATGAATATTTGTTCCTGCCTACGAATCCAGATGTAGTACTTGCGGATACAGGTATTTTGGCAGCGGCGCCTGCACGTTTCTTTGCAGCAGGAATTGGTGATGCACTGGCAACTTATTTTGAAGCTCGTGCCTGCTATCAGGCCAACGGGGACAATCTGGTGCTGAACAAGCCTTCCACTACAGGTCTGGGACTTGCTCGCCTTTGTTATGATACATTGCTGGAAAATGCTGTGAAGGCCAAACGCGCAGTGGATCGTAAAGTGTATACTCGTGCGGTTGAGGATACGATTGAAGCGACTATTTATCTGAGTGGTGTGGGAGCAGAATCAGGTGGATTGGCAGCGGCACATGCTATTCATAATGGTATGACGGCTGTTCCTTCGCTCCACAAAGCACAGCATGGTGAGAAAGTTACTTTTGGCTTGTTAACTCAGCTGGTGCTGGAAAACGCGCCAAAAGAAGAGCTGGAGACTGTGATTAAGCTGGTTAAGGATGTAGGGCTTCCATTAACTCTTCGTGACCTGGGTGTAGAGGAATTTGTTGAGGCTGAATGGCGCCAGGTGGCTGAAGCTGCTTGTGCGGCAAATGATACGATGATCAACATGCCGTTCCCGGTTAGTCCTGATGATGTGTATAATGCAATCATCGCAGCCAATGCGATTGCAGAATCCTATCAATAATAGTTTCTTTCTAATTAGAAAAGTGAACTTTACAAAGACGGGTCTGTCATAACACTGACAGGCCCGTTTCGTTTATGTGCACTAACGAGTGAAACGAAAGAAGGGACCAGGGACTTATATCCTATCTTGTTCTGACCGATATAGATATAACAGGGAAATTAGGTTGGTCACACAGCAGGAGGAGATTTGATGTTGGTACATGGTAAAACACGTAGGGGCAACTTGTACATCCACATGTCCAGCGGTTTTCACAAGATTGGGGATTTTCGGGAAGAATATTCCGTAGCACCAGGTGATCGGCTGATGTCTAGATTAACCAAGCGGATCTACACCATTGTATCCGTACATCTTGGTGAAGAGGCGTATGCCGATCTTGATCTTGAAGAGGTAATCAGAAATAGTTAGAGAGTTTCTTTTGACTGGGTATGAAAAAAGCTTGTATTTCGCTCTAGGAGCAAAGTACAAGCTTTTTTCTTTCAGCGGAGGGACTCATGGAGAAGATCTCGTGTGATAATATTATTTTGGTTCATAAAATGTCTAATGGTTGCCTGCGAATTAGTTGCCGACAGTTCCTTTCCCCATGTCATAGCATAAGCCCAGGCTGGCTGATTCTGTAGCACCTTCGCACTTGGCAGAATATCGCTTTCTCCGATTCCCATAGGCTTGCCTTGTGCAAGCTTTAGCAATTCAGTGTAGTAGGAGGATTTGTAATCATTATTATAGATATCGGCTGCAAGCACATCTACCCGGTTAATGCCTGGAAAGGACAGATTATAGGGCGTGCTGTATGCGTTCGGGGCATTGGGACTCCAGACCCACAATAGGTTATCTAAATGATGGACATGTACGAACCGATCATACATTAGATCCCACAGCTTAGCGTAATTTTGTTTGTTCCCCCACCAAAACCAGTTGCCGTTCATTTCATGATAGGGTCTCCATAAAACTGGTACATCCGCATCCCGTAAGGTCTTAAGGGACAGAGCCGCCTCGTCCAAATCAGCGATGAGCTGCTTATATTGCGGGGTACCCGGCGTGATGTAACGATTAAATTCAGCTTGAGTAATTTTTGCTTGTACGTTTTTCCACGTTTTTGGCTTGCCCGGTAACGCCTGATGAAAGGTGATAGCTACGATTCCGCCGTCCTGGCTCCATTCAATAGCACTATTCACAACGCGCTGACGTTGCTCTCGTAAAGCAGTACGGGACTGATTAGCCAACCCACCAAACTCATAGCCGTGAAGTCCTGCGAATTGTCCGCTGATTTGTTGCAGCTTGTTATTTTGTTCATCCGGTGCCTCTAAATAATCATGCTGTCCAGAAATTAGCATACCATCCGGTACATTAGTTAAATAGGCAAGTAATTGCCTGGCTTTGGCAGAGGCATGAGCATTAATTGGCGGGGCGGCATCGGCAACAATGAACGATTGTTGAGAGCCGCTAAAGAGTAAAACAAGCATTAGCAGTAGCACCCTCTGTAACCAAAAGCGTGTTGAGTGAGATTTCATGGCGCTCCTCCTTTGATGCTGGTAATGGGATTAGTGTTTTTCTTTGTGTTTTCTAAGTTGTATGTAGGCGCTAATCATGATCATTATCAGACTAATCATAGTCCACCCATTGAGTTCCTGCGATTGTATCCAATTGTCCCACACAAGGAAGCCTGATATAAAAACAAGCAAACCCACTATAAGGTACATTTTGGTTTGTGCTGGACGCTTGGTACGTTTAGAAACCCAATGTATGATGCCCAAAATGATGGCTGCCTGAAATAAAAATATACCCATTATCATTAAACTAGCTATAAAAATAGGGGACATCCGTATCCTCCTCCTAGGTCTACAAACAGAATATGCAGGTTGTAACCGCAGATGTGGATTCTTAGATGCAAGTTTTAGGACAGGGTGAGTAACTGTTGTGCTCTGGTTATGATCTTGAACAAGTTGACTAAATTATACCATAACTACCGTCCTGCAATGAAAGGCGTCTAAATACCCACTCTACCTTGATTCGCCATCATACTTTATATTCAGTGAAATATCGACATATGGTTTGTACACTACGTACATATGAAGCTCCGTTTGGAAATGGCGGTAAAGTATAAGCATAAATGCAACGCGAAATCGACGGAAAAGTTTGGTATGATTAAAGTGGATTGCAAAGGAGGTTTTCATATGAATGAAGAAAACAGACCATTTTCTAGTCCAGCAGATGCTGAGGGAACCAAAGCAAACTTTGATGCCAATCAGCGGAAGCTTCACTCCGAGGGAGCTTCAAGCCTTTGGCGTCAGGTCAGTAATCTGCTTATTCTGGTTGGCGTAATTGCATTGATTATTATTATAGGCCGATTACTTTAATGAGATGACTGAAAAGTCAAAAAGATTAGGGATGTGAAATGGAGTGTTAAAGGCAGCTTTACTTTTTATTTTGGCTGGCATCGCCGAAATCGGAGGTGGATATTTGATCTGGCAGTGGCTGCGAGAAGGCAAGACATGGTATGTCGGACTTTGCGGCGGAGTGATTTTAGCTGTCTATGGAGTCATTGCCACCTTCCAGGTTTTCTCCTCCTTTGGGCGTGTATATGCAGCATACGGAGGTGTCTTTATTGTTCTTTCCATTGCATGGGGCTGGTGGATTGATAAAAAGACACCTGACTTGTACGATTTCATTGGTGGATTGATTTGTTTAGTAGGCATAGCTGTAATTCTGTTGCCGCGCTCAGGTTGATAGGACAAAAACCCCTTTTTTATTTTTAAAAACATGACTATAGGTCTACAAAAATAAGCTTCATATTCCGAAATAGAACTTAAGGAGGGGGTTCTATGAACTGGAATCAAATGAAGCTTAGATTGAAATTTGGCAGTGCTATGCCGAAGAGTGAAGGTAATTTCTCTTTTGGTCTCTTGTGTGGACTCTCCATCAGCATTGTGCTGTGGATCTCAATTATTGGTTGGATCATGCTTATCTTCAAGTGATGCTTAACAAAAACCTGTGACTTATAATTCATGCTTTATTTTGTAAAATCATTACGTAGTTTGTCTATTCCACGGCCTACGGCTTCATCAATCATATCGGTAGCTGCAGGTGAATCGGCACCAGGGTCAGGAATCCGATCAAATCCTGGTTCACGCTTATCCAGAGATTGTTTATATTCGATTTGATCGTCAGTAAGACTCTTTTTTTTTGAATTATGTTTTTTCATAGCACATTACACGCTCCTTCTTAGGCATGGTCAGTTCTACACTTTACATAAACGCTTATGCTCCATATTAAACGCTTATAAAATAAACCGGGAAGGATAAATCCCGCCCGGTACTTTCCAAACAACTAGCGATGCTCAATCAAATCAATCGCTCCCAGAACAACATGAGCCAGTCCGAAACCGAGAATGCCTGTAGCTGCAAGTTTGTACTTACTGCTCAGCAACACAGCGCCTGAAGCCGATACTACCGTCCCAAGAACAGCTGGAATCATACCTTCACGCATTCGTAACACCCCTTCTGGTGGTTTGGAAAGACGTTTATTAGTGTAGTTCAAATGTGCACAAGTTATACAAAAAGAGAAATTTTATTATTTTTTAAAAAAACACTTTACAATTTGATAAAAATATCGTATTATAAGTTGGTGCCCAGATGAACGACATTTACATAACGAGAACACTTCTTAGTAAGTAAGCTTCTCAGATACTTGTAAGACAAGAACAAGTAAGTGTAAAATAGCGTTCCTAAATGCTTGCCGGGGTGGCGGAATTGGCAGACGCACAGGACTTAAAATCCTGCGGTAGGTGACTACCGTACCGGTTCGATCCCGGTCCTCGGCATCCTAGTTTATTGCATGAAGCCCTTGATAATCAGGGGCTTTTTGCTTTTTTTAGGGGTTGAGATCTAAAACCCATATCATAAGGGGCGAGTGCCATTTTCACTTTTGGGGACGGATTGGGGACAAATTTTTGGATTTACGCATAGCTTTGACATGAGTGGATACTTCCTCTATATGCATATCTGCATACCTCATAGGCTTCATTTTTTATGGAAAGGTAAAGTCTTCAGACTGAGTCGCTCTTGATTAACGCATCAATAACTTTGGTTGCTTCTTCCTCAAAATAGTTTTTCTGTTCTCTTTACGCCTTTCTTATCCTTGTTACTAATATCCGCTAGAGGATTATTTTTCGTAGCCTGATGAAGGAGAGATTGAGGTAAAGTAGGAGCCTACCCTTATTCTAATATGACTTCCATCATAATTTTGGTAATATAATCTTTTTCCCGGTATTTTACCACGGCATCATATATATATTCTTCATAAACATAATCTCCTAAAGATAAGTTTAGTCGATCCATTTCCGAAAAAAGTCGATCATAGGTTTCATGGATGCTCTTTTCTTCACCAATATGGTAGCCCGTTAGAAAATATCCTTTCTTAGTTTTCAAATAAGGATAGTCCTCCCGAGGATTAGGTTGCTTTATGTACAGATAACTGTAGTTCGTATATTCACCCTTTAATACTTGCTCTTTTTTTGTGATACCCCCAATAGGATATCCTGTATCGAGAAATGATACATATAATTCGTCAACAAATTCTGAAACCACTCTCACAAAATCTTCTTCCGAAATATTTTTTATATTTTTACTAAGATAAAGTGTTGCTTCTGCGTGTTCTTCAAGAGAAATCTGATGAAAATCTAACCGCAATGCCTCTTCCATGAGTTCTATTTTTGCGTCAATGATCCTTTCCGTCATTTCAATTTCTTTTCTTTTTTTAACAATGTTCTCTTTCTGTTGGTGCATTAAAGATAAAAAGCTGGCAGGTGATTTGTGTTTCATATACTGCTGGATTTCTTTGAGTGACATTCCAAGATCTTTTAACAATTCAATCACGTTGAACCATTCTAATTGACGAATAGAATAAAAACGATATCCTTTATCGTTTTTGTAAATCGGAGAAAAAAGGCCAATTTGATCGTAATAGAGTAATGTCTGTTTATTAACTTTACATAGATCGGAAAATTCCCTCGGAGTAAAGTACTTTTCATTCATTTTTGAGTGCCTCCCTTGACTATATAGTTACTATATACCATATGATCGTTTTGTAGACAAACTAAATGGAAAGGTTTTGTTATTATGTTTAGCGAAATTCGGGTTGTAACGAGCTCGAATGAAAAAGAAGTACTTTCCTTAAGCATAGCTAAGGATCAGCGACAGTTTGTAGAATCCATCTCACAGTGTTTACAAGAGGCTAGGGAGGATACTCGTTTTGTACCAGTAGGTCTGTATAAAAATGGTATACCAGTGGGTTTTGCTATGTACGGTAAATTTGAAGACGAAGTCTGGTTCGATCGGTTTCTAATAGATGAGCGATTTCAGGGAATGGGCTTGGGCAAATATTTTATGGAAAAGCTTATTTCATTTTTAGAAAATGAGTACCCTGGCCACCATATTTATTTAAGTGTTTATGAAAATAATATCCATGCAATTCAATTATATAAACAATTTGGATTTACTTTCACAGGTGACTTTTATACACCAAAAGAAAAAATAATGAATAAAAGAAATCAATGAGATTGATAAGTTTTGAACATAGGATGTAACTATCAAAGGAGATTAAATGTAATGAATGTTAAAAAATATTTAGGTGTCTTGCTTTTTATTTTAGTGACCATCCTGTTTACAGGCTGTTCGCTCCAAACGGTCTCATTAAAGGACTCGACACACAGCAGTTCTGTTCTAACGCAATTTGATGAAGTCGCTAAATATATTTCGGAGCATAATGATCTTCCCGGGAATTATATAACCAAGAAAGAGGCCAGAAAATTAGGCTGGGAGCCTAGTGAAGGAAATTTGGAAAAAGTAGCCCCAGGCAAAAGCATAGGCGGTGATGTATTTCGAAATCGAGAAGGCTTGTTGCCCGAGAAAAAAGGGAGAATTTGGTACGAAGCAGACATTAATTACTCAGGCGGAACTAGGGGGAGCGATCGAATTCTCTACTCCAATGATGGCTTAATCTATAAAACAACTGATCATTACCGTACGTTTGAGCAACTAAAAGAATGAAGGAGGCTTTATGATGGTTGTAATTATAAATGGAAATAACATTCATGGAAAAGAAGAATTACATGATACACTTCAAGCCCAGCTTGGATTAGACCAAACTTACGGTCGAAATTTGGATGCATTATGGGATTGCTTAACTGGCTCCATCCCGATGCCACTTACAATTCAATGGCTTGATTTTCACGCAAGCAGGAAATCCCTTGGAGAATACGCCGATCGTTTGTTGGATTTAATGCGTGAAGCCGAAGAAGAGGTGGAGAATTTTACTTTTGACGTGAAAGTATAATTATCTTTTTAAAATTTCCACTTTTAGTTAGGAGAACAAAGACGAATTGGGGACAGACTCTGGTATTTTATATAGATCACAGTAGTCGTAGGTACACAGGACCAACGAGCGCCTCACCGTTAATATGCGGAAGAGGCGCTTTAATTTTGGAAAAATTACATGCTATAAAATTCAGTTTAGTTTTGTGTTTTGTAATGATAATTCTGCTACCAAATGATTTATTATCTTAATCTGGATATAGATACATCATCCAAAAGAATGGTTGCAAAAGTATCCTGTGCTGTAACGCGGAACACTAAATCTCTAGAGACTGTCCCCGAATTCCCTGAGATTGAGAAGGTACGGGAGACTCTCTCATATTGTGATGAAGGTAGCGAGTTAAGCTGGATCGTGTAGGTTTGCTCTCCTAAACTAATTTGAAGCCGACCACCGAAAGGACTGATCAAATTACGTACCCAGAAGGTCACACGGTATCTTCTTCCTCTTCTCAGATCGGAAATCGTTTGTCTAAGCGAGACGCTGTGCCCCGGGTTAGCTGAGATTCTGACGGCTTGATTGCCACTGTGCGGGTTGGTTCTGGTAATAAAGATTTGACCTGTCACGTTGCTGACGTTTGCAATCCAAGGTGTCAAATCCTGATCTTCAAAGCCGCCGTTTCTAACAACAGCCTGAGTAGGCAATATTCTTTTCTTCTTCAATGCGTGAGGTTGAGATTGTATAGGGGATCTATTCATCCCTCTACGGACAGTAGCTGTACTTTTTCCAGTTTTTTTAGGTTTCATCTCAGCCAACTCTCTTTCAGTAAAAAATGTATTTTGTATTAGTAGTTTATGAAAGTGTGAATAATAGTGTTCATATTAAGAGAAACCAAAAATACCGCCGTATGGCGGTATTTTTTTTAGTTACGTAATTACAGCGAGAAAGAGTTTTACGACTTTATAGAGCAAAATCTTGTAACAGAGGGCCGAAGCCTTTCTATTGCATAAGTTGGTATAATCATTGGTACAGCAACTTTTGACAGAAAGACATCGGAGACGAGAATTATCCCGAAAAGCGCAGAAATGCTTGTTATTCAGGAACTCTTAGCAAAGACTACAACATAGCAAACGCATAGTGATGTAGATCAATTCAGCCGCATTTGAACTGTGAATTTGACGCACAAATTTGGATTTGGCCATGGGAAGGTGGGTTCAGTGAAGCTGATATGAGTCTGACATACCATATGGAACAGTTAAGAGTCTGTTTTATGAATTTTATTAACTATGTATATATTGTAATGGATAAGAAAACAGGAGACATTGCTATTGTCGATCCGTCATGGGATTTATCGAAAATAGAGTCATATCTTCGACAGTTGAATGGTAATCTCAGAGTCATACTATTAACCCATTCACATTTAGATCATGTTAATTTGGTAAATCCGCTCCTGGAAAAGTATAGACCGCACGTATTCATGTCAATACAAGAAATCGATTATTACCATTTTAGATGTGATAATTTACATCCCGTTAAAGATGGGGATATTATCAAACTTGGAGAAACAGAAATTAGAAGTCTTTTGACCCCAGGACATACCGTGGGAAGTGTATGCTATCTTTTATCCAATCACTTGTTTACGGGGGATACCATTTTCATTGAAGGTTGTGGCTTTTGTGATCCGAATGGAGGAGATCCGAAAGACTTATATCATAGCGTTCAAAAAATAAAGCGAGAGGTTGATAGCTCCATTCAAATTTATCCTGCTCATTCATATGGTAAAGCACCTGGGTTCCCACTCAGTCACCTTATGGATGAAAATATTTATTTTCAATTTACGAGCATGAAGCCGTTTATTAATTTCAGAATGCGCCCCAACCAAAAAGGTTTATTCAATTTTAAATGAGTTGGTAAAAGGGGGCAGTTCTAAAGGGTGATGGGGCCTCTATCCCCTTAAAGATAGACCGGGTTGTTGCCAAAATGGCAATTGACACTGTTTGAGCAGAGGATTATAATGGAAATATACTATTCCAATTATATGATTATATGAAAAATAAAGGAACTTGTTTGCGGTTAATCGCTGGCGGGTCACGTTAACCACTGATGAGGGACATATCGTGAGAGATTGTAGCTTATCAAGCAGGATAAGTGAAAGGGCGAAGCTATGCATACACTGGCAGCAGACATTATAGGGGTTGATTTTGGCAGTATGTTTTGTTAGGAGATGAGCGGAGTGAATTGGTACGTGCTTTTTGTGCGAACGGGTAGGGAAGAAAGGGTTAAACAACTTTTTAATAAGTGGTTTGATTCTGAAGTTTACAAACCATTTATACCGCTCCAAGAGAGGCTTTTTAAAGTAGCAGGAACAGTCAAGAAAGAATTAGCGCCTTTGTTCCCCAGTTATGTGTTTATTGAGTCCAACTTACCTGACTTGCAGTTCGTAACAAGTACAAATTCAATGATTTATACTTCCAGCGATATCATTCGTTTATTGAGATATTCGAAGTTAGAAGCTTCTATGCGAGATTGCGAGAGACAAGTTTTAGAGAGTTTATGCAATGATAGATATTGTATAGAATGCTCAACTGGAATTATTGAAGGAGACAATATACGTATCATAGAAGGGCCGCTTAAAGGAAGAAGCAGCATAGTTAAGAAGATAGACAGACATAAAAGACAGGCGGTTATTCAGCTAGAATTTATGGGTGATATCAGACTAGTGAACGTAGCTTTAGAAATTATTAGTAAAGTTTAAATAGAATAATCGTGGGGATATCTTCTCCATTTGGAAGCTTTCAGAGCCCTTAAGGCATTTGAAGGTTTTTTTGGTTTGTGCTTGCCTATTCATAGGGGGATATGCATGTGACCATGTATACGGAACAGCTCATGTTGAAGCGGGAAGATATCGTGATGAAGGCGGCTGTTAGTTTTGTACATGCAGTTTGCCGTGACGATGCTGCTCTCGATCCGGAGATTTTTCATTCAGATGAGTGTAGCTACTTTGAGAGCCTGCTATTCCAGCGCCGAAAATCCAACTTTCTGCTTGGCAGGCTAAGTGCAAAACAAGCAGCATCCGTGCTGTTAAGGGAGCAGAACCTACGCAACATAAGCGTGGAGACAGGTGTTTTCGGCCAGCCCTTGCTTCGAACTACCGGAGTCCCTGGTTACCAAGTGAGCATTGCCCACTGTGATGAAATCGGGACCGCTGTTGTTTTTCCAGAAGCGCATCCTATGGGGATTGATATTGAGAGGATAAGTCCTAACCGAAATAAGACCATGGAAAGCCAATTGACGACGGAAGAAAGGGAAAGAATCGCAGCCGTGCGAGGAGTAGAGGAATACTCTGTTTTATTGACGGTTTCTTGGACGGTAAAGGAGGCGATTTCGAAAATATTGCGCACAGGCTTTACCGCATCATTGCAAGTGCTTGAAATTAACGAGATCAGATTTAATAGTGGATGCTTTCGGAGTACATTTTCGCATTTTCCGCAATATGCCGCCCAGTCGTATCGGTTGGGTAACTACATCTTTACTATTGCAGCGCCAAGGAAGACGGAATGGAGTATCAATATGTCTCAATTGTATGAGCAATTTAATCCGATTTTCCATCCAAGCTGTTTGTAAATAACCCAATTTTAGGAGGATATACATGCGTAAAGAAGAAGTATTCGAAATCGTTAAAGGTTGTATTTGTGAAGTTCTACCGGAATTAAACGATCACCAGTTTCAGTATGACGATCGCTTGGTAGATTTGGGTGCGGATTCGGTAGATCGAGCCGATATTGTAATGAAGTCTATGGAAGCATTATCTCTTAATATTCCGCGCGTTGAGTTATCTGGCGTTAAAAATGTAGGAGAGTTGGCAGATGCGCTCTATGCCAAATTATAAAGAGCCTGAGTTAGTTATTACGGGAGTTGGTGTTACTTCGTCGATTGGGCAAGGGAAGACTGCCTTTGCTTCGGCGCTGTTCAAAGGGCAACATGCATTTGGAGTTATGCAACGTCCAGGCAGAAAGGGAGAAGCTTCATTTATAGGTGCGGAGCTGCCATCTCTGTCTTATCCGGAGACCATTTCCAAACGAATGTTACGAACCGCATCATTTTCAGGACAGGTGGCAATGGTTACCCTTCAAGAGGCCTGGGATGATGCTCAATTGGATGACGTGGACCCTAGCTGCATAGGATTGGTGATTGGAGGCTCCAATTTTCAGCAACGGGAATTATTTCAAACCTATGAGGCTTATCGGGAAAAAATGCACTTTGTATCTCCGACCTATGGGCTGTCCTTTATGGATACTGATTTGTGCGGATTATGCACTGAGCAATTCGGTATTCAAGGGTTAGCGTATACTGTCGGCGGGGCTTCCGCGAGCGGACAAGTCGCCATCATTCAAGCGATTGAGGCAATTCAAGCAAATCGGGTTGATGTGTGCATTGCGATGGGGGCGTTGATGGATATTTCGTATTTGGAATGCCAGGCATTGCGATCTTTGGGAGCCATGGGAAGCGACCGATATGCCGACCAACCAGCAATGGCGTGTCGCCCCTTTGATAAGATGCACGATGGATTTATATACGGGGAATCTTGCGGAGTTATCGTCATAGAGCGGTCGGATTTTGCAATGAAGCGGCAGGGGAAACCTTATGCAAAGCTTGCAGGCTGGGATATGGGGATGGATCGGAACCGGAACCCCAATCCTTCTTATGAGGGCGAGGTTCGAGTGATTAAAAGGGCCTTAGAGAAAGCGAAACTGTCGCCGGAAAAAATTGATTATATTAATCCCCATGGGACAGGCTCTGTAATTGGGGACGAGATCGAAATAAAGGCAATACAGGATTGCCAATTATCACATGCTTACATCAATGCAACCAAATCCATTATCGGGCATGGTCTGAGCGCAGCCGGGACGGTTGAAATTATTGCTACTCTTCTACAAATGAAAGAGTCGAAACTTCATCCTACCCGCAATTTGGAGGAGCCGATCAAAGTGGATTGCAACTGGGTGAAAAATGAGTCCATCCCAGCGGTTATTCACAATACTATGAATTTGAGCATGGGATTTGGCGGGATCAATACGGCCATCTGTATGCAAAAGTATGAGTCGGGCATTTAAGAAAGGGGGAGCATTATGGTATTGGTAGGAATAGAAGCAATGAATGTTTTTGGGGGCTCAGCCTATCTAGATGTCATGCAATTAGCGCAGCACAGACAGTTGGACCCTGCGAGATTTGAAAATTTATTAATGAAAGAAAAGGCTGTTGCCCTGCCCTATGAAGATCCGGTTACCTTTGGAGTCAATGCGGCAAAACCGCTGGTGGACGCCCTCTCTGAAGCGGAAAAAAACCGCATCGAAATGCTCATCACCTGTACAGAATCAGGAATTGATTTTGGAAAATCAATCAGTACATATATTCACCACTATTTGGGACTGAATCGGAATTGCAGGCTATTTGAACTCAAGCAAGCCTGCTATTCAGGTACTGCCGGACTCCAAATGGCGGTGAATTTTATTTTATCCCAAGTCTCGCCAGGGGCCAAAGCGCTTGTTATTGCCAGTGATATCTCACGATTTATTGCCGCTGAAGGCGGGGATGTTTTGAGTGAGGATTGGTCTTACGCTGAACCAAGCGGAGGGGCAGGGGCTGTGGCCATGCTCATTAGTGAAAATCCTCATATATTCCAAGTCGATGCGGGCGCTAATGGATATTATGGCTATGAGGTGATGGATACTTGCCGGCCGATACCAGATAGCGAGGCCGGAGATGCGGACTTGTCTTTAATGTCCTATCTGGACTGCTGCGAGCAAGCATTTTTGGAATACCAGAAACGGGTACAAGGAGTGGACTATAAAGATACCTTCCAGTATCTTTCCTTCCATACTCCATTCGGTGGAATGGTAAAAGGAGCTCATCGCACGATGATGCGAAGGATTACTCAGGCCAAGCCCAATGAGATTGAGGCGGATTATGTACAACGTGTCAAGCCAGGATTGGAGTATTGCCAACGAGTCGGCAATATTATGGGTGCGACCTTGTACCTGTCCTTGGCAGGCACGATTGATAAGGGCACATTTGATTCTCCGAAGCGGATTGGTTGCTTTTCCTATGGATCAGGCTGCTGCTCGGAATTTTATAGCGGGGTAGTGATGCCGCAAAGCCAGGAATATCTGCGTCGTTTTGAGATCGAGCGTAATTTGAATGATCGGTATCAATTATCCATGGATGAATATGAATCCTTGCTGAAAGGCAGTGGCGCTGTACGTTTTGGAACCCGCAACACCAAACTTGATTTTCAATTGGTTCCTGGAGTGATCGATTCCGGGAAAGGGAGACAGCGATTATATCTGGAGGAAATCTATGAATTCCACCGCAAATATCGGTGGGAATCATGAATTATCAAACAATTCAGGTTCGGTTTCAAGAATCGATTTGTTACTTACGGTTTTACCGACCAGAGGCAAATAACACGATTAATAACACCCTCATTGAGGAATGCATGCATGCGCTTGCACTGTGTGAGGAGTCGGTTACGATCGTTGTTTTGGAAGGCCTGCCGGAGGTGTTTTGTCTTGGAGCGGATTTTCAAGGAATGTACGAAAAAATGGCAAATGAACATGAGCATGCACAGAATCCAGAACCTCTATATGATCTGTGGTTAAAACTGGCGACAGGGCCCTATATCACGATTTCTCATGTGCGAGGAAAGGCAAACGCTGGCGGCATTGGATTTATTGCTGCCAGCGACATTGTGATAGCAGATCAGACAGCACAGTTCAGTCTGTCGGAATTGTTATTTGGGCTTTTCCCTGCTTGTGTTCTGCCCTTTTTAGTACGCAGAATTGGATTCCAAAAAGCGAATTATTTGACATTAATGACACAGCCGATTATGGTTGAGCAGGCTCTTACATGGGGATTAGTCGATGCATATGATGCCCAGAGTGATACGGTGCTGCGCAAGCATTTATTACGCCTCAGACGATTGTCCAAAACGGGTATTTTACGCTACAAACGCTTTATGGACGAACTCAGCGATTTGCGTCAGTATAAATCACTGGCGCTGGCGTCCAATCAAGAGGTGTTTTCAGACGCTCAAAATCTGAAGGGCATTTTCCGATATGTCGAAACAGGTCAATTTCCGTGGATGGACTGATGGGCGTTTGCCACAAGACGGGATGCTGAGGGGGAAGTAGATCATCATGTCACAATCTGTGGTTGAGTTACTTGAGATCGAGCGAGGGATTATCCAAGTAACAATGCAAGATAGAGTTCATAAAAATACATTTACACTTGAAATGACTCATGGACTTAGAGAAGCGTTCCGTACGATCCAGGATGACTCGACCTGCAAAGTCGTAATTATAACAGGGTATGACAACTACTTCGCCACGGGTGGAACGCAAGAAGGACTATTGGCTATACATGAAGGAACATCAAAGTTTACTGATGAAAATATTTACTCTCTAGCATTGAACTGCAAAGTTCCAGTGATAGCTGCTATGCAGGGCCATGCGGTTGGTGGGGGCTTTGTCATGGGGCTATTTTCTGATTTCGTAATCCTGAGTAAGGAAAGTATGTACACGACTAATTTTATGAGATACGGATTTACACCAGGAATGGGTGCGACGTTCATTCTTCCCCAAAAACTCGGGTTCAGCCTGGGAGAAGAATTATTGTTAAATGGGGGGAATTACCGAGGCGCAGAACTGGAGAAGCGAGGAGTGCCGTTTCCAGTTTTGCCTCGCAAAGAAGTGATGAGCTATGGATTGGATCTTGCTAGACAGCTGGCCGAGAAACCCAGATTTTCATTAATCACATTAAAGGATCATCTGGTTGCTTCACTCCGTGCTCAGCTTCCCAAAATCGTAGAACAAGAGCTGATTATGCATGAGAAGACCTTTCACCAAGCCGAGGTTAAAGAACGAATCATCAACCTGTTTGGAAAATAATAACTTTTTCACATCCTTATTTATTTATATTTGTTGGACGCTTTTACGGTTTTTCATGGGAATCTGGAAACGAGTGTGAAAGGGGCGCATAGCCTTTCTCATCACTCGTTTTTTCTTTGCTACTTTCGTTAGGCAACGCTTCAAGCGTGAAACAGTAGCTCAAAATAGACATCGTGATAAGCATTTGGCTCATGTTGTATTTAAATTTTGTGTTTGAGGAGTTGGTGGATGAATGACACGTAAACATGATCAAAGATCAGACTTTAATATCCCGATCCTTTCTTTTATGGAAACTTGCCGGCAATTTCCTGAAACAGAGTTGTTTACTTTTGAGAATGAAGGAGAGCATCCTCACGTTCTTACGGGGACCACGCTTTTGCTGCAAGTGCAAACTTTGGGCAACATTCTAATGAAAGAACTGGCTGCGCAGGAAAGAGCGCTCCTTGTATTTCCTCAGGGTCTGGGATATATCAGCAGCATGCTGGCATGTTTTTATGCAAACATCGTAGCCATCCCTACACCCATTACAGCAGCAGAGCCAGATGAAAAAATGCTTGAGAAAATAAAGCCTATTCAAACGGATTCCGGGGCTGTATGTATCATAACAAATACTGCCTTCAAAGCTTTTCTCCAAACACAACCGGAGTATAGAACGTTTCGTATCCTAAATATTGATGAGATTCTTCAAGAGAGCGCCGCCCACGAAGATATAAAGATGAGAATGCCAGCACCTGAAGATATGGCCCTTTTGCTGTACACATCAGGCTCTACATCACTGCCTAAAGGTGTAATTCTCAGCCATAGATGTTTGATGAATCAGGTTAAGGCTGAGCAATGGAGAATTGACCAAAATAGCCGTATCGTTTCCTGGATGCCGCAATTCCATGCTTTTGGACTGCAAAACAATATTTTGGTACCGCTATTGAATGGCGCCTCAAGCATTATTCTCCCGCCAGAAAGCTTTGCTAAAAATCCGGAGCACTGGATTCAGATGATTGACAAGTATCAGGCTACCCATACGGCTGCGCCAAACTTTGCATTCGATTACTGCTGCTCCACCTTGGACGTAGCTTTACTACAGGAATATTCTTTGCACCATCTTCAAGCTATTATATGTGCAGGTGAGCCCATTCGGAAGGAAAGTTACGAAAATTTTGTCCATCATTTCCGGGCATTGGGGCTTAAAGAAGATATATTTTGTCCTCTTCTTGGCTTATCTGAGCTGTGTCCTGTTACCAGTGTAAAACCGGGCCAGTCGATGAGATTTCTTAATTTGGATATTCCTAGCTTGGAGCAAAGAAGAGTCCAATACACAGATGAGAAGAACCCATCGAAGTCCGTTGTCAGTTGCGGGGAGATCGAAGCTCCGACAGAAATACGGATTGTTCATCCTGAAAGTCATATGCTATGCCTGCCAGAGGAAATCGGCGAGATTTGGATTAAATCCGATCGGATGGCAGAGGGTTATTTAAATAGGAAGCAAGAAACGGACAGCACTTTTGAGGCGGTACTTTCCAGTACACGAGAAGGCGGTTTTTTCCGTACAGGTGACCTTGGCTTTATTGCAGACAATCATATTTATGTCATCGGCAGAGAGAAGGAAGTCATTATCATTCACGGCAAAAATCATCATGCTGTCGATATTGAATGGACCATCCAAAAGAATATGCCGGAGTTGACCTTGCCTATCGCTGTATTTGCCTCTGAAGTCAAAGGCCAGGAAAAGGTAATCGTCGTACAAGAGATTGAAACGTCCCTTCATAAGCAGGAATATAAACGACTGGTCGAAAAGATGTTAAATGCCGTATCTGGGACACATCAACTTGAGATTTATGATATATATTTGCTGCCAAAAGGTAGTATTCCCAAAACGGGGAGCGGGAAAATCCAAAGAAAGGTTTGCCGTAATGCTTACATCAAACAAGAGCTTAGGGCACTTTATCAATATCGGAGTGCACTCTCAACAGCGTATTCGGGTATTGGAGAAACGGATGCTACTGTAGACGCTGTTTCGTTGATACAGCTGAAGATTCAGGAATATATGGTGCAATTTTTGCAACGGGAACTGAATTTGGAGTCCGAGGCAATGGATTTGAATAAAAATATTCACGGTTATGGCATCGATTCCATTCTTATCATGAAGCTCATACGCGGCATTGAAAAATCTTATCCGATCAAGGTTAATGCAAGAGAAATTCTAGAGTACCCAACGATTCAACTACTATCGGCTTATTTAGCCAAAAAGATTGAAAAAGATAAACCGGTTGTAGAGATCAAGACCGAAACAATCCTGCATGGTTTGCAACAGAATCCACTTTCTGAAGTTCAAAAAGGGTTGTGGCTATTACATAAAATGTATCCTGAAATAAATGCTTACAATGTACCAATATGTCTCCGATTTAATACGAAAGTTGAGATAGAGAACGTTAAACAGGCTTTCCACACCGTTTTAGAGCAATATCCTATTCTAAAAAGTGTGATTGAAGAGGATAATGGGACACCTTATCAAAAGCTGGAGTCTGCTCAGCCGTTCAATATGCAGATAGAGGATATTTCAAGCTTGAAAGCGGATGAAATCATTCCCTTTATTCGGAGCAAGGCAAAGCAGCCATTCGCGCTGGAACAGGACCCTTTGATGCGTGTTTATCTGATGTCCAGGTCCGAACAAGAACATTTCATACTGGTGGTCATCCATCATATTATTTTTGATGGTAGTTCTTTCATCCTTTTTATTCAAAGCTTTTTAGATGCATATAAGGACTTGGGACAAGGAAAGAGACCAGTCGTTTTACCACCTGCCGCGAGCTATAACGATTTTGTGGAATGGGAACAAACGATGCTGGCGAGTGCAGAAGGGGAAAAGCATTTTTCCTATTGGAAGCAACAACTGTCGGATGCTTTACCGACTCTAGAGCTTCCATATAACCGCTCAGGTTTTCTGACTCCGAGCATGGAAGGACAAACATACACCAAGCGGCTTCCAGTTGATTGGGTCAATCGGGTAAAATCTTTCGCCCGTACGCAATATATGAGCTTGTCTACCGTCTTGTTAGGTATGTATGTGATATTGCTTAACCAGTATTCGAAACAGGAAGACATCATCGTTGGAATGCCAGTTATGGTACGACCAGAGGAGCGTTTTGATCAATTAATCGGATATTTTGTCAATATGCTTCCAATACGCAGCCAAGTGTCGGAAACAGAGACATTCCTGGATTTTATGAAAAAATTGCAAATCACCGTAGTCAATGGGATGGATCATGCTCCTTATCCTTTTCCGGCTCTGGTTCGAGCATTAAATGTGCCACGTTTGCAGGCGAGCTCGCCTGTTTTTCAGGCAGTTTTTTCTTACCAAAATTTTCTGCAAACTTCAAGCTTGCAGCAGCTTTGTGCGCCGTATAGCGATAGCTTTACCGTTGAGTTGGTAGAGGAAATTCACCAGGAAGGTGAATATGAGCTGGTATTGGAGCTGCTGGAGCAGGAAGAAGAGCTGACATTAAATATCAAATACCGTTCCGGTTTGTTCGATGAATCAACCATCGTACAGATGGCTGAGCGTTACATCGGATTAGCGGAAGCACTTATGAGCAATCCTACAGCTGCCCTGCAGGACTATTCATTACTTTTGCAAGAGGAAAAGAACAGCGTCCTTTATGACTGGAATGCGACCGAAATAAGTTATCCAGATAAATGCTTCCCTGAATTATTCATAAAACAGGCAAGGAAAACGCCTGACGCTATTGCAGTCGTGTATGAAGAACAATCGCTTACCTATCGGGAATTAAAAGAAAAGAGCACATTGCTCGCTCTATATTTGCAAAATCAGGGCGTTACCCCTGATACGCTGGTAGGAATTTGCATGGAACGGTCTTTAGAAATGGTCATTGGGCTGTTGGGAATCCTTCTGGCGGGAGGAGCCTATGTGCCGCTTGATCCGGACTATCCCGAGGATCGATTGGAGTATATGCTGCAGGATTCCAATGCATCCCTTGTCATTACGCAATCGGGATTGTTGGAAAAAGTATCTCGGCTGGCAGGGAGTCATGTGAACTGCATTGTTCTTGATAACGATTGGGATCTTCTTACAAGTAGTATAAAGGGGAGAAAGACACTCAAACGGGAAGTGCAGCCTAGCCATTTGGCATATGTGATATATACCTCTGGAAGTACAGGGAAACCCAAAGGGGTCATGATCCCACACAAAGCGTTGACCAACTTTCTTCTTTCCATGGGAGAAAAGCCAGGCATAACAGAGCAGGATAAACTGCTTGCAGTGACAACGTATTGCTTTGACATCGCGGGACTGGAGTTATATCTACCTTTGATTAAAGGCGCTCAATGCTATGTTTGCAGTTCTGAAAAAGCTAAGGATGCCGAAAGACTCAAGCAGGAGATTCAAAAAATAAAACCGACAATGATGCAGGCAACACCTGTGACTTGGACCATGCTTTTTCAAGCTGGCTGGAAGAACGAAGAAAATATGAAAATGCTCTGTGGCGGAGAAGCACTTTCGGAAACATTGAAATCTTATTTTGTGCATAACAACGGTGACGCATGGAATATGTTCGGTCCGACTGAGACGACGATTTGGTCTACAATTCAAACGATTACCGCCGACAAGCCGATTTCGATCGGTAAGCCTATTGCCAACACCCAGATTTATATTTTGGATCAGCTTCTTAGACCTGTACCTATCGGATTTCCGGGTGAGCTTTTCATTTCGGGCAATGGCTTGGCCAGAGGCTATCTGAATCAGCCGGTGCTTACGGATGAAAAGTTTATTGACAACCCATTCAAGCCCGGAACTAAGCTCTATAGAACCGGAGATTTATGCAAGTGGCTTTCTGACGGTTCCATTGAATATTTGGGTCGGATGGATTATCAAGTGAAAATCCGCGGGTTTCGAATTGAGCTAAGTGAAGTTGAAGGTCAGGTCAGAACATATCCGGGAATTGATGAATGTGTCGTGATCGCCAAGGAACAAGGAGGGGATAAGCAGCTTGTCGCCTACTATTTACGCAACAACTCTCAGTTCGGGGAATCCTCACTTGATCCGAAAGAAGTACGAAATTATTTAAAAGCATTCTTGCCTTATTATATGATTCCAGCATTCTTTATCGAACTGGACAAGCTGCCATTGACCCCGAATGGCAAAATAGATCGGAAGGAATTAATGGGTCGTAGGGTCGAGCTGGCGACAGCAACAAGAAAAATCCATTTGCCGCAATCGGATGTTGAACAACAAGTTTTAACAATATGGAAAAAGCTTCTGGATATCGATCATCTAAGTACGGATGATGCTTTTTTCGACGTGGGCGGAAATTCTTTTTCAGCCGCAGAGATGATTAGAAGGATCAAGGACAAGCTGGAATGTGATATTTCGGTGACAGCATTGTTCAAGTATCCAACGGTTAGGGAACTTAGTGCCTATATTACGAAAGTAAAAGGCGAGGCACCAGCTTCTGCAACAGAACAAACAGATACTGCTAAAAATACCATTTCACAGGGATTAGACTCGGAGAAAGATGAACATAAACCATCCTACCCTGATTATTATGAGGATAGTATCGCAATTATAGGAATTTCATCCCATTTTCCGGGTGCGAAAAACCACGTTGAGTTTTGGAGCAATTTGAGGGCAGGGGTGGAAAGTGTCCGGTACTTTTCTGAGGAAGAACTAGCCCAGTTAGGGCTGGAGAGAGAGATTGTCGAGCATCCAAACTATGTACCCGGACAATGCACGATTGAGGGAAAAGAGTATTTCGACCCTGAGTTTTTTAATTTGTCCCAGAAAAATGCAGAATTTATGGATCCTCAGATGAAATTGCTGCTACAGCATGCATGGAAGGCCGTTGAAGATGCTGGCTATGTTTCCAAAGAGATTCCTGAAACCAGCGTGTATATGTCGGCGAGCAGCAGCTTTTATCAAGCCTTTATTCCTAATTTGGCATCGCAATCACCTAATGTCCTGAAGAATGCGGATGAATATGTAACCTGGATTTTGGCACAAGGCGGGACCATTCCTACTATGATCTCTCATAAATTAGGATTTAAAGGTCCCAGCTTATTTGTGCATTCCAACTGTTCTTCTTCGTTAGTCGGACTGCGTCTAGCTTCGCAAAGCCTGTTGTCTGGTGAAGCAAAATACGCGTTGGTTGGAGCGTCAACAATCTTTCCTTTCAACAGCTTAGGTTATGTATATCAGCCTGGCTTGAACTTTTCTAGTGATGGCCATATTAGAGCTTTTGACGATTCGGCAGACGGAATGATTGGCGGAGAAGGGGTTGGAGTTGTTCTACTGAAAAAAACGCTGGATGCCATTAGAGACGGTGACCATATTTATACGATTTTACGAGGGGTTAGCGTGAACAACGATGGGACTGACAAACTAGGGTTTTATGCTCCAAGTGTTAAGGGTCAGTCTGAAGTTATTCAGAAGACGATCGAATCAACCGGAATTCATCCCGAAACGATCAGTTATATTGAGACACATGGAACAGGAACCAAATTGGGCGATCCGGTTGAATTTGCTGCCCTGAATGATACATTCAGGCAGTATACAGCCAAAAAACAGTTTTGTGGTATTGGATCGGTCAAAACCAATATCGGACATTTGGACACTGCAGCAGGTCTGGCGGGGTGTATTAAAGTCGCTTTAAGCTTATACCATAATGAGATTCCTCCTACGCTTAATTATGATACACCCAATACCGATATCCATTTATCTGAATCGCCTTTTTATGTTGTTGATAAACTGCGGAAATGGGAACAAGCGTCAGTTCCCCATCGAGCGGCGCTAAGCTCCTTTGGCATAGGCGGAACGAATGCTCATGCCATTTTCGAACAATTTGTAGCTAATGATGAACCCGAACGTTCTAAATCCAGTTTGGTGAACGATGCTGCTAAGTATCTTGTTCCTTTGTCTGCCAAAAATGATCAGCGCCTTAAGGCATATGCTGGGGACCTCTCGGCTTTCTTGACAGCTTCTCAAGAAATCAATTTGTCGGATGTATCTTTTACGCTTCAAACAGGACGAATGGCAATGAAATGTCGGGTAGCGTTTATCGTCAAGAATACGAGCGAGCTGGTGCAAAAATTGGATTCGTTCGCGAATGGACAAGAACATATCGAGAATTGCTGGAGGGGAGAAAATAACCAGCAAGATTCAATGCAATGGTTTGAACAGGAAGAAGTGTTCAAGGAATTAGTGAGCAAATGGATCTCAAATCGTGAAATGAACAAGCTGGCAGAGCTATGGGCCAAAGGCTTCCATATCGATTGGAAATCACTATATTACGATATGCGACCGAAAAGAATCAGTCTGCCTACGTATCCTTTTGCTCAGCAACGCTGCTGGGCTCCTGAGGTTGAGGCTGGAGCAGCAAGGGTCAGAGCAGTGGCGGAAGCACCTGCGACTGCAGCCAGCCAAACTCTGATGTTTGAGCCAGTCTGGAAGGAGCAGGACGTACCTCCAGAGGTCGAAGCCCCTGCCTACGACCGCCGTATCATCTTACTGTGTGAGCCGGACGAGGCTTTACCTGAACGGCTTGAAGCGCGAGTGAACGGAGCGGCACAGGTCTTGGCCTTCTCATCTGGGAAGAGCCGGGTGGATGAGCGGTTTCAGGCCTATGCAGTTCAGGCCTTTGAGAGCATCCAGGGCCTGCTCAAAGACAAGCCTGCCGGAAGGGTGCTGGTTCAGCTTGTCGTGATGGCGGCTGGAGAAGGGCGGCTCTTTTCAGGACTTTCGGGTCTGCTGAAGACCGCCCGACTGGAAAATCCAAAACTCATCGGCCAATTGATCGAAGTGGAACAGGGAGAATCTGCGGAAAGCATGCTGGCGAAGCTGGAAGAAAACAGCCGCAGTCCGGTGGATGGATGGATTCGCTATGAGGGTGGTCAACGCAAAACCGCTTGCTGGAGCAGGTTCGAGTCGTCTCGGCCAGAAGAGAAGCTGCCATGGAGAGACGGTGGCGTGTATCTCATTACCGGCGGCTCTGGCGGCCTGGGGCTGCTTGTTGCCGAAGAACTGGTTCGGCACGCCCGAAAAGCAACCTTAATCCTGACAGGCCGCTCGCCACTGGACGGCAACAGACAAACCCGGCTGAAGGAGCTGGAGTCCTTAGGAGCCAGAGTAGTGTACAAGCAGGGGGATATCACCGACAGGAACACGGTTACCAGCTTGTTGGAAAGCATTCAGGAAGAATTCGGGTGTGTTCACGGGATTATTCACTGCGCTGGGGTCATTCACGATAACTTCATTCTCAAGAAAAGCAGGGAAGAATTTATCGAGGTGCTGGGTCCGAAGGTTAAAGGGCTGGTTCATCTAGATGAGGCGAGCAGCGGTCAGGATTTGGACTTCTTCGTGCTCTTTTCCTCCATCTCGGGCAGTATGGGCAATCCGGGACAGGCCGATTATGCCACCGCCAACGCCTTTATGGATGCGTACGCAGCATACCGGAATACCCTGGTGGAAGCCCAGCAACGGCGGGGCCGGACGCTATCCATCCGCTGGCCGCTGTGGAAAGAAGGCGGGATGAGGATTGACGCGGACACAGAAAAACTCATGAGACAGAACATGGGCATTACGCCTCTACAGACCGAGTCGGGCATTCAGGCGTTGTACCAATGCCTGACCTCAAGCAAGGATCAGGTGATGGTCATGGAAGGAGAGCCAGAGAAAATCGAGGCCTATCTGGCGAAAGCCGTCTCGCAGGCCGGCATCTGTGCGGTAGAGGCAGCTGGATCGAAGCTGGATGCGGGTTTACTGTACGATAAAACCTTGTATCATCTCAAGGCGCTATTGGGAGAGGTGACCCGGCTGAGCATCGGTAGCATTGAAGCCCAAGAACCGCTAGAGCGCTATGGCATCGATTCGATTATGATTACCCAGCTCAATGCCAAGCTGGCAGAGTCTTTTGGGGAGCTATCCAAGACGCTATTTTATGAGTACCAGACCCTGCGTGCCCTGGCAGAACATTTAGTGGCGGAATATGCACCGGAGTGCATGCAATGGGTTGGAATGAGCACGGACAAGGAACGGGTAGAGGAAACGGCTGCGACAGCCCGGTACGCTGAAGAAGAAAGCACGCAAATTGCGGGGCAGACGATAGCGGAAGAGGCGGCAGCGAAGTCCAGAAGCTACGTGGAGCCGATTCGAAGTTACGCGGAACTTGGCGCAGAGGAAACACGAGAACCGATCGCCATCATTGGCATGGCAGGAAAGTATCCAGGTTCGAGGGACATGAACGAATATTGGGAAAATCTCAAGGCAGGAAAGGATTGTGTCAGCGAAATCCCGCAGGAACGCTGGAAACTGGAAGGATTCTTCCAGCCTGACAAACAGGAAGCGGTAGCTGATGGCAAAAGCTACAGCAAGTGGGGCGGCTTTATCGAAGGCTTTGCGGAATTCGACCCATTGTTTTTCAATATTGCACCGCGAGAAGCCCTCAGCATGGATCCTCAGGAAAGGCTGTTTATTGAAGCTTGCTGGGAAGCGATGGAGGACGCAGGCTACACCAGAGAACAGCTTGCGGTACGACATAACAGCCGTGTAGGTGTGTTTGCGGGAATTACCAAAACGGGCTACGAGCTTTATGGGCCGGAATTATGGAAGATGGGGGCCAAAATATTTCCCCAAATATCCTTTAGCTCGGTAGCCAACCGGATTTCGTACCTGTTTAATTTGCAAGGGCCGAGCATGCCGGTGGATACGATGTGTTCGTCCTCGTTGACTGCGATTCATGAAGCGTGTGAGCATCTGTACCGCGGAGAATGCGAGCTGGCTATGGCAGGAGGAGTGAACCTGTATCTGCATCCGCTGAGCTATGTCGGACTTTGTGCGAATCAGATGCTGTCCGTAGACGGACAGTGCAAGAGCTTCGGAAAGGGAGGCAACGGCTTTGTCCCAGGAGAAGGCGTGGGGGTCGTGCTATTGAAGCCGCTGTCGAAGGCGATAGCAGATGGAGACCCGATCCATGCGGTCATCCGGGGAACGAGCATCAACCATGGAGGCAAGACCAACGGGTATACCGTGCCTAACCCGACTGCTCAAGGGGAGCTGATCCGGTCGGCCCTGGAACGAGCCGGGGTACATGCCCGGACCATCAGCTATATCGAAGCTCACGGAACTGGCACAGAACTGGGAGATCCGATTGAAGTGACCGGTCTGACCCAAGCCTTCAGAAAGGATACGGCAGATAAGGGATTTTGTGCTGTGGGTTCTGTGAAGTCCAACATCGGACATTTGGAGGCGGCGGCGGGCATCGCAGGGATTGGGAAAATTGTCCTGCAGATGAAAAACCGGACGCTGGTTCCCAGCCTGCATGCCCAGGAATTAAATCCGAACATTGCTTTTGAGCAGACGCCGTTTGTCGTCCAGCAGGAGCTGGAAGAATGGAAGCGGCCGGTGGTTGAGCTCGATGGAGAGACACGGGAATACCCGAGAATGGCAGGGATTTCATCGTTTGGAGCAGGAGGCGCCAATGCCCATGTCATCATCGAGGAGTACGTTCCAGAAGAGAAGATGCCCATTCGTGTAACAGCTCACCATCCTGTGATTATCGTATTGTCGGCCAAAAATGAGGAACGGCTGAAGCAGCAGGTCGAGAGATTGCTGTCCGTGATCGGGAAAGGAGAGGTCACAGAGGGCAATCTGGCGGATGCAGCCTACACGCTCCAGGTAGGACGTGAAGCGATGGAAGAACGCCTGGCGGTCATTGCTGAATCGCTACCGAAACTGGTGGAAAAGCTGCAAAGATTCTTGGAAGGCCACGACGGGATTTCCGAGCTGTATCGAGGACAGGTCAAGCGAAACAAAGAGGCACTGTCCGCACTGTTAGAAGATGAAGATATGGAAAAAACAATCGCTGCCTGGATCGGGAAACGGAAATACGCGAAGATAGTGAATCTTTGGGTAAAGGGACTGGCGATGGACTGGAGCATGCTTTATGGAGATGCCAAGCCGCAGCGAATAAGTCTGCCAGCCTATCCTTTTGCAAAGGAGCGGTATTGGATCACGGATATTAAAACCAAGCAGGCTTCCATTGAATCTACCAAATCTGTACAGCCAACAGATATATTTGTTGATCAAAAAACACCTGAGACAGCGGCAAATATTTCGCAAAAGTATGAAAAAGAAAGCGAAGATCCAAATTCCGAAGCTATTCCTTCGTATATCCAGAATATTCAGAGCCATATTTCCACCAGTGTCAAAATGAAGAAGATGCCAGATATTTCTTATCTAGCGGCTGAATACGAAAGAATTCCTTCGACTATGGTCGACAACCAAGCTTACTCGGAACAGGATGGGACGACGCGAGGGACTAATCGGATGAGGAGGCTTACAGATGAAGGAAATGAATGATGTCTTATGCAAATTGCTATGGGGTTATTTGCAATTGATGGGATTATGCCCCTATGCACATATGGACAAGAAAGCTATGATTAATGATTTTAAAACCAAAACAGCATTGCTGAATTTATATGATCGCTGGCTTGAAGAAAGCATAGAGGTATTGGCGCGGAATCATTATTTTTACCGTAAAGGAGACTCTTATAGCGTAACGGATACAGCTTTGGTTGATCTGCAGGCTGTATGGAAGGAATGGGAATTGAAGAAAGGGGAATGGCTGAAAAATCCGGATCTCTCGGCCTGGGTTGTACTCGTAGAATCAACATTGCGCAAGCTGCCGGAAATTTTAACCGGAAACATACCTGCCACTGACATTGTTTTTCCTCAGTCCTCTATGAAGCTGGTAGAAGGTATATATAAAAATAGTCCTGCAGCAGATTACTTTAATGAAGTGCTGGGGGATATTGTAGTTTCCTACTTGAATGAACGGCTTAAGCATGACCCGTCAGGGTCGATTCGAATTATTGAAATTGGTGCAGGCACTGGAGGAACCGGCGCTATGCTCTTCCGGAAGCTTCGACCTTATCAGGAGCATATTCGTGAATACTGTTATACCGATAAATCCAGAGCATTTTTATTGCATGCGCAAAAAGAGTACGGCCCGCAAAATCCTTACTTGACTTATAAAATTTTTAATGTGGAAGAGTCGGCTGTGGGACAAGATATCGACACGGGCGGATATGATATTGCAATTGCCACCAATGTCCTGCACGCTACGAGGAACATTCGGCAGACATTAGGCAATGTCAAAGCATCGCTGCGAAAAAACGGCCTGATTCTTATCAATGAAATCAGTGGAAACTCGCTGTTAAACCACCTAACCTTTGGCCTGCTGGAGGGATGGTGGCTTTATAATGACCCCGAGCTGCGTATTCCAGGCTCTCCCGGTTTATACCCTGAACGTTGGCAGGAGGTATTGGAAAGCGAGGGGTTCCGGTCGGTCTTCTTCCCCGCTCAGGAAGCGCATGAAATAGGCCAGCAAATTATTGTGGCTGAAAGCGATGGTAAGCTTAGCGATGGGATGCTTCGGGACCAACAGAAGCTTGAACAGGGCAAGCCTCCATTAGAACAGCGTGACACAGGGACTCAATCAGCTGCTGATGTAACCGATGAGATGGCTGAAGAGCATGTCAGGGAACTTATTGTAGAGAAGTTGGCAGAGGCCTTGAATGTGGACATTTCAATGATTGATGTCCATGAGTCATTCGCAGATTATGGCCTGGACTCTATTCTTGGCGTCAACTTTGTACAGGATGTTAATCAGGGGCTGGGCATTCATTTGCAGACTACAGACATCTTTGATTACAGTTCGGTCAAACAACTGACGTTATACATTTTAGGCCAATTCGGCGACATCGTTTTACCAGTTTTGGGACACTATGCTGATCCAATAGAGGATGGGAAAGATACAAGCCGTGAAACCCAAGCGCCTAAGGAAAAGGAATATATGTTTAATCCGGTTCAAACGGCAAGTGCATCGATTGAGCCAGAAAGACCTAAACAGGAGAATACAGGAAAAAGCTTGGCGCAAAGAGAGCCGATTGCGATTATTGGAATGAGCGGGCGGTTTGCCGGGTCTGACAATGTAGATGAGCTTTGGAATCACCTTAAGAATGGCGACGATTTAGTAAAAGAGGTAACTCGGTGGGATCTTTCAAAATACCAGGAAAAAAATACGAGTTACTGCAATTATGGAAGCTTTTTGGAGGATATTGATAAGTTCGATCCGCTTTTTTTCAATATTTCCGGACTGGAAGCAACTTACATGGATCCGCAGCAGCGGTTGTTTCTCGAGGAAGCATGGCATGCTCTAGAGGATGCGGGCTATGCGGGTGCAGGGATGGATGGGCGTCGGTGCGGAGTTTATGTAGGCTGTGCCGAAGGCGATTACCAGCGATTGCTGGGTGAAGACCTGCCTCCGCAAGCACTGTGGGGCCATATGGGCTCCGTGATACCCGCCAGAATTTCCTACTACTTGAATCTTCACGGACCGGCAATAGCTGTAGATACAGCTTGTTCGAGTTCGCTAGTTGCCACCCATCTTGCTTGCCAAAGCTTATGGTCTGGAGAAACGGATATGGCTTTAGCTGGCGGGGTGTATATTCATACAACCCCTCGTTGCTATTTATACGGTGACAGAGCAGGAATGCTGTCTCACACAGGGCACTGTTATACCTTTGATGACAGGGCGGACGGAATGGTTCCAGGAGAGGCTGTTGGCGCGGTTGTACTCAAACGGCTTGAGGAAGCAGTTGCCGATGGTGACCACATCTATGGGGTAATTTTAGGCTCAGGAATCAATCAGGACGGTACCACGAATGGACTTACTGCACCAAGCCAGAAGTCTCAGGAGCGGCTGGAGCAATATGTGTACGATACTTTTCATATTCATCCAGAGCAAATCCAATTGGTGGAAGCACATGGGACAGGTACCAAATTGGGTGATCCAATTGAATATCAGGCATTGACGCGAACATTTAGAAAGTATACGGACAAGAAGGGATTTTGCGCGATCGGGTCCATTAAAACGAATATCGGTCATACGCAAATTGCGGCAGGAATCACAGGAGTAATTAAGCTGTTATTGTCATTAAAGCATGAGCAGATTCCGCCTTCACTTCATTTCCAATCAGGCAATTCTAATATTCAGTTTGCGGACAGCCCTTTTTATGTCAATACGCAGTTGCAGAATTGGCTGATTGAGCCTGAAGCCAGACGCTGTGCTGCGGTCAGCTCCTTTGGTGCCAGTGGTACTAATGCCCACCTGGTCATCGGAGAGGCTCCACATACGAAACGAAGACATTGCGAAAAGCCGGCTTATTTCATTCCGCTGTCCGCCCGGACTTCACAACAATTACGCCGTCAGGTGGAGCAACTGATTGCCTATTGCGAACAGGAGCCTGAGGCAGACTGCGGTAACATGAGCTATACATTATTGCTTGGGAGAAAGCACTGCAATCATCGGCTTGCATGTGTTGCCCGCAATCAAGGTGAGCTTGTCATGTCCCTTAAAAGGTGGCTGGAAAAAGGCAATTCTTCTCAAGTTTATTATTCTGAACTACACGAAAAAGACCAACGCATTCAAACGTCATTGAAGAGATATGGAAATGAATGTATTCAAAACTGTCAAAATGCAGGTGAAGCCCGCGAGTATTTGGAGCTTTTAACTACGATTGCGGATTTATATGTTCAGGGATATCCGTTAGACTTTGAACGTTTGTTTTCAAATGAACCGTATTGCAGAATCCCACTACCGACTTATCCTTTTGCAAAAGAGCGGTATTGGGCGCCTGGGAATGAAACCCAAATGGCTAAAAGCATAAGTATAGAAAGTGAAACCAAATCAACGATTTCTAGAGCAGAGGCAAAACCTGTGGCTACAGCTACCCATACCCTGCTGCTGGAGCCAGTTTGGAAGGAGCAGGACGTATCGCCAGAGGTGGAAGCACCTACCTACGACCGCCGTATCATCTTGCTGTGTGAGCCGGACAAGGCTTTACCTGAACGGCTCGAAGCGCGATTGAACGGAGCAGCGCAGATCTTGGCCTTCTCATCCGGGAAGAGCCGGGTGGATGAGCGGTTTCAGGCCTATGCCGTTCAGGCCTTTGAGAGCATCCAGGGCCTGCTCAAAGACAAGCCTGCTGGAAGGGTGCTGGTTCAGCTTGTCGTGACGGCGGCTGGAGAAGGGCGGCTCTTTTCAGGACTTTCGGGTCTGCTGAAGACCGCCCGACTGGAAAATCCAAAACTCATCGGCCAATTGATCGAAGTGGAACAGGGAGAATCTGCGGAACTCCTGCTGGCGAAGCTGGAGGAAAACAGCCGCAGTCCGGTGGATGGATGGATTCGCTATGAGGGCGGTCAACGCAAAACCGCTTGCTGGAACAGGTTGGAGCCATCTCGGTCAGAAGAGAAGCTGCCATGGAGAGACGGTGGCGTGTATCTCATTACCGGCGGCTCTGGCGGCCTGGGGCTGCTTGTTGCCGAAGAACTGGTTCGGCGCACCCAAGCAGCAACCTTAATCCTGACAGGCCGCTCGCCACTGGACGGCAACAGACAAACCCGGCTGAAGGAGCTGGAGTCCTCAGGAGCCAGAGTAGTATACAAGCAGGGGGATATCACCGACAGGAACACGGTTACCAGCTTGTTGGAAAGCATTCAGGAAGAATTCGGGCGTGTTCATGGGATTATCCACTGCGCTGGGGTCATTCACGATAACTTCATTCTCAAGAAAAGCAGGGAAGAATTTATCGAGGTGCTGGGTCCGAAGGTTAAAGGGCTGGTTCATCTAGATGAGGCGAGCAGCGGTCAGGATTTGGACTTCTTCGTGCTCTTTTCCTCCATCTCGGGCAGTATGGGCAATCCGGGACAGGCCGATTATGCCACCGCCAACGCCTTTATGGATGCGTACGCAGCATACCGGAATACCCTGGTGGAAGCCCAGCAACGGCGGGGCCGGACGCTATCCATCCGCTGGCCGCTGTGGAAAGAAGGCGGGATGATGATTGACGCGGATACGGAAAAGCTCATGAGACAGAACATGGGCATTACGCCTCTACAGACCGAGTCGGGCATTCAGGCGTTGTACCAATGCCTGACCTCAAGCAAGGATCAGGTGATGGTCTTGGAAGGAGAGCCTGAGAAAATCGAGGCCTATCTGGCGAAAGCCGTCTCGCAGGCCGGTATCCGTGCGATACAGGCATCTGCGCCGAAGCTGGATGCGGGTTTACTGTACGATAAAACCTTGTATCATCTCAAGGCGCTATTGGGAGAGGTGACCCGTCTGAGCGTCGGTAGCATTGAAGCCCAAGAACCGCTAGAGCGTTATGGGATTGATTCGATTATGATTACCCAGCTCAATGCCAAGCTGGCAGAATCCTTTGGCGAGCTATCCAAGACGCTGTTTTATGAGTATCAGACCTTGCGTGCCTTGGCGGAATATTTGGTGTCGGAATACGCACCGGAGTGCATGCAGTGGGTTGGAATGAGTCTGGACAAGGAACTGGTAGAGGAAACGGCTGCGACAGGCCGGTACGCTGAAGAAGAAAGCACGCCAGTTGCGGAGCAAACGATTGCGGAGACGGTGACAACGAAGTCCAGCCGTAGCTATGTGAAGCCTGTTCGAAGCTGCGCGGAGTCTGTCGCAGAGGAAACACGAGAGCCGATCGCCATCATTGGTATGGCAGGAAAGTATCCAGGTTCGAGGGATATGAATGAATATTGGGAAAATCTCAAGGCAGGGAAGGATTGTGTCAGCGAAATCCCGCAGGAACGCTGGAAACTAGAAGGATTCTTCCATCCTGATAAAGAGGAAGCGGCTTCACATGGCAAAAGCTATAGCAAGTGGGGTGGCTTTATCGAGGGATTTGCTGAATTCGACCCATTGTTTTTCAATATTGCACCGCGGGAAGCACTTAGCATGGACCCTCAGGAACGGCTGTTTATTGAAGCCTGCTGGGAAGCGATGGAGGACGCGGGCTACACCAGAGAACAGCTTGCGGTACGACATAACAGCCGTGTAGGTGTGTTTGCGGGAATTACCAAAACAGGATTTGATTTATATGGTCTTGATCTGTGGAGGAAGGGAGCGCAAATATTCCCTCACACTTCCTTTAGCTCAGTAGCCAACCGGATTTCGTACCTGTTTAATTTGCAGGGGCCGAGCATGCCAGTGGATACGATGTGTTCATCCTCATTGACCGCGATTCATGAAGCGTGTGAGCATCTGTACCGCGGAGAATGCGAGTTGGCCATGGCAGGAGGAGTGAACCTGTATCTGCATCCGCTGAGTTATGTCGGACTTTGTGCGAATCAGATGCTGTCCGTAGACGGACAGTGCAAGAGCTTCGGAAAGGGAGGCAACGGCTTTGTCCCAGGAGAAGGTGTGGGGGTCGTGCTATTGAAGCCGTTGTCGAAGGCGATAGCAGATGGGGACCCGATCCATGCGGTCATCCGGGGAACGAGCATCAACCATGGAGGCAAGACCAACGGGTATACCGTGCCTAACCCGATTGCTCAAGGGGAGCTGATCCGGTCGGCTCTGGAACGAGCCGGGGTACATGCCCGGACCATCAGCTATATCGAAGCTCACGGAACTGGCACAGAATTGGGAGATCCCATTGAAGTGACCGGTTTGACCCAGGCCTTCAGAAAGGACACGGCAGACAAGGGATTTTGCGCCGTGGGCTCTGTGAAGTCCAACATCGGACATTTGGAGGCGGCAGCGGGCATCGCAGGGATTGGGAAAATTGTCCTGCAGATGAAAAACCGGACGCTGGTTCCCAGTCTGCATGCCCAGGAACTGAATCCGAACATTCCTTTTGAGCAGACGCCGTTTGTCGTCCAGCAGGAGCTGGAGGAATGGAAGCGGCCAGTGGTTGAGCTCGATGGAGAGACACGGGAATACCCAAGAATGGCGGGGATTTCATCGTTTGGAGCAGGAGGCGCCAATGCTCATGTCATCATCGAAGAGTACGTTCCGGAAGAGCAGTCGCCAATCTGTGTGACAGCTCACCATCCTGTGATTATCGTATTGTCAGCCAAAAATGAGGAACGGCTGAAGCAGCAGGTCGAGAGATTGCTGTCCGTGATCGAGAAAGGAGAGGTCACAGAAAGCAATCTGGCGGATGCAGCCTACACGCTTCAGGTTGGGCGCGAAGCGATGGAAGAACGCCTGGCAGTCATTGCCGAATCGATGCCAGCGCTGGTGGAAAAGCTGGAAGGATTCATGAAAGACCAGACGGGGATCTCCGAGCTGTATCGAGGACAGGTCAAGCGAAACAAAGATGCGCTATCCGCACTGGTAGAAGATGAAGACATGGGGAAAACAATCGCTGCCTGGATCGGGAAACGGAAATACGCGAAGATAGTGGATCTGTGGGTGAAGGGACTGGCGATGGACTGGAGCATGCTTTACGGAGATGCCAAGCCGCAGCGAATGAGCCTGCCAGCCTATCCTTTTGCAAAGGAGCGGTATTGGGTCACAGATATTACGATCCCATCTGTAGAAAAAATTCAAATGGAATCTCAGGAAAAAGCAGTTCTTGTTCAGTCTCAAGTAATGCAGTCTGCTCTTCCTGAAGCTTTAATGCCATCCAGTTTTTCGAGTAGTTCTGAAAAACCAAGCGGGATTTCTTTGCGGAATTTGTCAGACAGTCAGCCGCAGCTTAGCAAGTCTGCCAATCAGCAGACAGCACCGATTATTTTAACTTCCCCGGAAGGGGTAATGCACACGTCAGATAATGACAACGAGACGGAAGAGCAGGTGCCTGCTAGTCCTGCCCTATCCATATCGTCAGAAATATTGCAGGAGGAGCTGACAACAAGTCTGGCGCAAGCTTTATATATAGATCGGGACGAGATCGATGAGGATAAAAACTTTGTTGATCTTGGATTGGATTCCATTATAGGCGTAGAGTGGATTCGAAACATTAATAAACATTACGACACATCCATAACAGCGACAAAAGTCTACGATTATCCGACCATACGGGAGTTTAGCAAATTTTTAGAAAAGGAATTGGGCAATCGTGTAGCCCAATTAATCATGCCGTCTTCTGCTGCGTCTATTCTGGATCAGGCGCCTGCAAAGCATTTACCGCCGCTCGTATCATTGGAAACGGATAAGCAGACAGAGGCCTCACTTCAGATTAATTTAATGCCGATATCGCCTGAAAAGCAGCCGCAATTCGGCACGATTCCGTCTGGTGTCTCTACAGAGCAATTACGGAAAGAACTGACGGCAAGCCTAGCTGAAGCCTTGTACATGGAGCAAAGCGAGATTGAGGCAGATAGAAACTTTATAGACATCGGTTTGGATTCGATTATAGGCGTAGAATGGATTCGAAATTTGAATAAGCGCTACGGCACATCCATTGCAGCTACCAAGGTCTACGACTATCCGACTATTCTGCAATTTACCGAGTTTTTGGCACAAGAAATCAATAAGCACGGGGGCAAGAAAAGCTTCGTTCAGCAGCCCTTGAACACAGTCTCGGACACGGTCAAACCTATAGCAGAAGTCCATTTACCGCGACCAGACACGATCCAATGCTCTCCAGCGCAGCTCCCTAAGGAGGAAACGGTGCCATTGCGTCGGGTAAAAGCAGAAGAGGAATCAGTGCCAGCAACTTCGGAAAATCAAGATGCAATTGCAATTGTTGGGATTGCGGGAAGATATCCTGGTGCCGAAGATGTACAGCAATATTGGAAAAATCTCGCTCAAGGTCAAAACTCCATTGTTGAAATCCCGAAGAACCGCTGGGACGTAGACCCGTTGTATGATCCGCGTCCGGCACAAGAGGGGAAAGTAAATTGCAAGTGGCTGGGTGCCTTGAAGGATATAGAATATTTTGATCCGTTATTTTTTAATATATCTCCTACCGAGGCGGAAGGGATGGACCCGCAGCAGCGCATCTTTTTGCAGGAAGCCTATAAAGCCTTTGAGGATGCAGGTTATAGCGGCTCACAGTTGGGAAATAAAAAATGCGGTGTTTATCTTGGCATTTTAAATAATGAGTACAGTATGATGCGCTACAAAAATGAAGCACAGTTCAGCAATACTACCGGGAACAGCAACGCTATTGCAGCGGCTCGTATTTCCTATTTCCTTAATTTGAAAGGACCCGCCATATCCGTAGATACGGCATGCTCCTCATCGCTGGTGGCAACTCACCTTGCTTGCCAGGCTTTATCAAATAAAGAGATTGAAATGGCGCTGGTCGGCGGTGTGTCCTTATACCTGACTCCTGAATCCTATATAGGTATGTCTGCATCCGGAATGTTGTCACCAGATGGTCAGTGTAAGACATTTGACAATAGTGCCAACGGCTTTGTTCCAGGCGAAGGAGCAGGGGTGCTGGTTCTGAAGCGGCTAAAGGATGCGGAAGCTGACCGGGATCACATCTATGGGGTTATTATCGGAACTGGGATTAATCAGGATGGAAAAACCAACGGGATTACCGCTCCAAGCACGAACAGCCAAATAGAGCTTGAGCAGGAGATATACAATAAGTATCAGATTGAACCCGAAAGTATTAGCTATGTTGAAATGCATGGGACAGGCACCAAGCTGGGCGATCCTATTGAATTGGAGGCTTTATGCACAGCTTTCAAAGAAAAAACAGATCAGAAGAAGTTCTGTGCCATAGGCTCGGTAAAGAGTAATATCGGGCATACTTCGGCAGCAGCAGGCGTAGCAAGCATGCAAAAGGTGCTGTTATGCATGAAGCATAAGAAACTGGTACCGACACTGAATTTCAAGAACCCGAATGAACATTTTGATTTCGATGATTCTCCATTTTATGTAAATACACAATTGAAGGACTGGCAACCTTCTCAAGGTAACAAAAGGCGGGCCGCTGTGAGCTCTTTTGGTTTTAGCGGTACCAATGCCCATCTTATTATTGAAGAATATCGTCCAGAGGCTGCAATTTCACCAGCAGACGACGAGTCACATAGTCCCGTTCTTTTCGTCTTGTCTGCCAAAAATGAGCAGCAACTAGTAACTTATGCCGAAAACATGAGAAACTTTATTGCCACTCAGCCCAACCTTAACTTGACAGATATGGGGTATACGCTGCAAGTAAGCCGTGAGCCGATGAACCACCGTCTGGCTTTTGTGGCAGATTCAAAAGAGAATCTACTACAAGCGCTGGATGGCTTGGTTCATCACCAACGGCCAGCTGGAGTCCTGACGGCTCAGGTGAAAAAGGGCAAGGACGGGATCGTGCTCTTTGAGGCAGATGAAGATGCCAAATCCTTGCTTGAAACCTGGATCAAGAAGAGAAAATTGGGGAAAATTGCAGAGCTGTGGGTACAGGGGCTAACGATGGACTGGAACAAGCTGTATGGGAACATCAAGCCTCGCCGGATGAGTCTGCCTACCTATCCTTTTGCAAAAGAACGGTGCTGGGCGCCCGAGCTAGACAGTAAGGTTGGCAAAGGTACAACTTCTGTCATGGCTGCAACGATTCATCCTTTGCTGCACCAAAACACCTCCGATTTTTCGGAGCAGCGATTCAGTTCTAGCTTTACAGGCCAGGAGTTTTTCCTGAAGGATCATGTGGTGAATGGGCGCAAGGTGCTGTCTGGGGCCGCATCCCTTGAAATGGCCCGGGCGGCAGTGGAGCAGTCACTAGGGACGGATGAGGGCGGCCTGGTCGGAATGTGCCTTAAAAACGTGGTTTGGGCACGGCCTATTGCCGTAGAGGATGGCCCAATACAGCTGCATATCGGGCTTTTCCAGAATGAAGATCAAGAAATTTCATATGAGATTTATGGAAATAACGGAGCCGATGATACAGAACTTATGGTATATAGCTTCGGCAATGCGGTTCGGAGATCAGCGGTGGAGGTTCCTGCATTGAATATTAAAGATTTGCAGGATACATGCAGCAGAAGCTTCCATCCGGCAGCATTGTATAACCTTTTCAGAGAGCTGGGGATTGATTATGGTCCTGGGCATCAGGGGATTGAGATGGTATATGCCGGAGAGGGTCAAGTGCTGGCGAAGCTATCCTTGCCCTCCTCAGTCTCTGACAATCACGGTCAATTTGTCCTGCATCCAAGCATGATTGATTCAGCTTTCCAGGCATCCATAGGCTTGACGCTGGGCTCTCGCGAGATTAAGCCTGCTCTGCCGTATGCCATTCAGGAAGTTGAAATTATAAAACATTGCAGCTCCACCATGTGGGCGCTGATTCGATACAGTGCAGATGGTACAGCAGGAGATAAGGCACAGAAACTAGATATTGACCTGAGCGACGAAACCGGAGAGATCTGCGTGAGGATAAAGGGTTATTCATCAAGAATTCTGGATATAGACTCTATTCCCACAGACGCGCAGTCCAATTCTGGTACCTTGATGCTTGAACCCGTGTGGAAAGAGCAGGGAGTTAGCATAGAGGGCGATTTACCTGTATATGATCGCCATGTCGTGATCCTTTGCCAGCCGTCCCAGATTTCTCGTGAACAAGTAGAAGCTCAAATAAGCGGCGTAAAGTGCATAATATTGCAACCTGATCAAAACGGAATCGGGGAACAGTTTCAGTATTACGCCGTTCAGATACTTGAGCTAATACAAAGAATTTTTAGAGAAAAAAACCATGGCAAGGTGTTAATCCAGATTGTTACTAACGACCAGGAGGAGCAGCAGCTTGTATCAGGGCTCTCAGGTCTTTTAAAAACCTCCAGAATAGAACATCCAAAACTGGTGGGGCAGTTGATAGAACTTGAACAGGATAAGGCCCCGAATACAATCATAGATATTTTAATAGAAAACAGCTGGAGTCCTGGAGACATCCAGATCCGGTATGGGAAAGGTAAACGGTGGATTTTCAGCTGGAACGAGATTCCATTTTCTCTGGAAACGGCGGACATTCCGTGGAAGGAGAACGGAGTATATCTCATTACCGGCGGTGCCGGTGGCTTGGGACTTATTTTTGCCAAAGAGATTGTAAATAAAGTACAAAATGTCGCGTTGATTTTAACGGGCCGTTCCGCGCTGGATGAGGGCAAGCGGGCAGAGATAAAGAAATTGGAGTCATTAGGAGCACGAATAGCATATAAGCAGGCCGATGTGACCCGGGAGCAGGCGGTGGCTGATTTAATTCGGGAAATAGGGGCAGAATTCGGAAGCCTGAATGGCATCATTCATAGTGCAGGAGTCATTCGTGACAACCGCATACTTCAAAAAAATAGCGGGGAAATGCTGGAGGTTCTTGCACCCAAAGTTCTAGGGGTAGTGAATTTGGATCAGGCGAGCAAGCACCTGCCTCTTGACTTCTTCATTCTGTTTTCGTCGGTTGCTGGAGGGCTGGGCAATCAGGGACAGGCGGACTATTCTACCGCTAACGCGTTTATGGATGCTTACGCCAGATACCGGAACACATTGACAGGATCGCAACAGCGCCAGGGGCAAACGATATCTATCAATTGGCCACTATGGAAAGAAGGCGGGATGCATATTGATGAGGAGACAGAGAAGCTGGTAAAGCAGCACACAGGCATGGGCAGTATTTCAACTTCTTCCGGCATTCAGGCCTTGTACCGTGCCATGCTTACGGGTGCTGATCAGGTTATGGTGCTGGAAGGCAATCTCGAAAAAATGAAAAGAGCAATAGGCTTAGATATTCCGGAAACCGGACAGTTTGAAAAGGCGACGGGTGCTTCAGCAATTATTTCAGCCATTTCCACGACTGACGGAAATGCCGCGCCGGACCTGCAGGACAAGGTGCAAATCGCCATGATGCAGGCGGTATCGAAATTGCTGAAAGTCAAGCTTGAAGATATTGATGCCTATGTAGAACTGAGTGAGTATGGCTTCGATTCGATCTTGCTCACGCAATTTGCCAACAACATCAATCACTTGTATCGGCTTGATCTGACTCCTGCCGTATTCTTTGAATACACTACACTTCATGACTTCTGCAGGTATTTAGTGGACGAATATGCCACCTTGCTTGGTGAGCAGTTTGTCGTCCAGACCCGGACTGAGCCTGCCGTGCAGAATGAAGAGGATGATAGGGAAGACAGCATCCGCAGTAGACGCCAGCGTTCCCGATTTGCAAACGAGAATGTGCTAGCTATGCCGCAACAGACCCAGGCTGGTTCTGAACCTATTGCAATCGTAGGCATAAGCGGCGTCTTTCCCATGGCCCGGGATGTAGATGAGTTTTGGAAAAATCTTGAGGAAGGCAGGGATTGTATCACTGAAATACCTGAAGATCGCTGGGATTGGAAGGCGTATTACGGTGACCCTGCGGAAGAGACCAATAAAACAAACATCAAGTGGGGCGGGTTTATTGACGGGATCTATGAGTTTGACCCTTTATTTTTTGGAATTTCACCGAGGGAAGCTGCACTCATGGACCCGCAGCAGCGTCTGTTGATGACTTATATTTGGAAGGCAATTGAAGATGCTGGGATTCCGGCAGCAGGGTTATCTGGAACCCATACAGGTATCTTTGCAGGAACCGCAAACAGCGGCTACAGCGGAATGATCTATCAGGGAGATGTGGGTGTGGAGGCGTATTCCTCTAGCGGAATGGCGCCGTCGGTAGGACCCAATCGTATGAGCTATTTCCTTAATATTCATGGTCCGAGCGAGCCTGTCGAAACTGCCTGCTCCAGTTCGCTGGTGGCCATTCACCGGGCCGTAAAGGCTATAGAAGATGGAAGCTGCGAAATGGCCATTGCAGGTGGTGTCAATGTGATTATCACACCTGAGCTTCATATCAGTTTCAATAAAGCAGGGATGCTGTGTGAGGATGGCCGGTGCAAAACCTTCTCTGATCAAGCCAACGGTTATGTGCGTGGTGAAGGGGTAGGCATGGTTTTCCTGAAAAAGCTGAAGGACGCAGAAAAGGCTGGAGACCATATTTACGGCGTAATCCGAGGCACAGCTGTCAATCATGGTGGCCGGGCTAATTCCCTGACAGCACCTAATCCGAGGGCACAGGCGGATTTACTGGTAAATGCATATACAAAGGCTGGTATCGACCCAAGAACAGTCTCTTACATTGAGGCCCATGGGACAGGCACCGAGTTGGGTGATCCTATTGAAATCAACGGACTGAAAGCAGCCTTTAAAGAGCTATATGAGAGTACAAAGGGACCCGGGATCAAAGAGCCCCATTGTGGCCTAGGTTCGGTGAAGACCAATGTTGGACATCTGGAGCTGGCTGCCGGAATCGCTGGTGTCATCAAAGTTCTGCTTCAGTTGAAGCATAAAAAGCTTGTTAAAAGCCTTCATTGCGATGCCATTAATCCCTATATCAAACTTGAAGACAGTCCTTTCTATATCGTCCAGGAGACGAGTGAATGGAAGCAGCAGCAAGATGCTTCTGGGCACAATATTCCTCGGAGAGCAGGTGTCAGCTCTTTTGGATTCGGCGGCGTCAATGCTCATTTGATCATCGAGGAATATGTTCCGAAAAATCAGGAGAAAGAGCCAGTTACCTTCAGTGCCCAAAAGCCGGCTATTGTTGTACTGTCAGCCAAGACTGAAGGACAGCTGCAAGATCAGGCACGGCAATTGCTGACTGCAATCCGGGAGCGCCAGTTCACAGACGGCAGTCTGGGAGATATAGCCTATACCCTGCAGATGGGGCGCGAAGCGATGGAAGAACGTTTGGCCTTCACTGCGGTGTCTCTCTCTGGGTTAGAGGAGAAGCTAAAGGGATTTGTTGAAGGACGGGAAGGCATCCCTAGCTTATATGTAGGGCAGGCAAAACGCTATAGAGAAGAAAATAGAGACCGGGGAACACGAGAGGAAGTAGGCACGACGATTGAGGCGTTGGTTAGTGAAAGCAGCTATGGCCAAATCGCACGTCTTTGGGTAAAAGGCGCGGTTTTTGACTGGGACGTGCTGTACGAAAAGCATAAGCCAAACCGTATCAGCCTGCCGACCTATCCTTTTGCCAAAGAACGATATTGCGTAACCGATACCAATAACCTGAGTGGAGCAAACGATGTTGGGCCAAAGCAGGAGAAGTCAGCCATCATTCATCCTTTGCTTCAGCGCAATACGTCCGATATTTATGGACTTCAGTTCAGCTCCACATTTACGGGAAGAGAATTTTTCCTCGCTGACCATGTGATCAAGGGACAGAAGCTTTTGCCTGGAGTGGCCTTCCTTGAAATGGCGCGAGCGGCAGTAGAGCAAGTCGCTACATCTTCGGAAGAAAGTCGGATTTGTGTTCGTTTAAAAGATGTATTATGGCTCCGGCCTGTGGTAGCTGGGGAGCGGCCGATTGCTATAAATATCGGGCTCTACCCGCAAGACGGAGAAATTGTCTATGAAATCTACAGCAAGTCTGAATCACTGGATACAGAGTTAGTTGTGCATAGCGAAGGCAGCGCAGCAATTGCTCCGTTGGCTGAGATTCCTGCCATAGATATTGAAGCACTGCTGGAGCAGTGCAATCTGGGTACCTATTCATCCCAGCAGTGTTATGAGGCGTTTGCAGCCATGCAGGTTTCCTATGGGCCAGGGCATCAAGCAATTGAAAAGATCTACACTGGCGTGGATCAGGTACTTGCCAAATTGTCCTTGCCTACCTCTGTTTACCAGACCATGGGACAGTTTGTGATGCATCCTAGCTTGATGGATTCCGCTTTGCAGGCGTCCATAGGCCTGATGATGGACACATACGGCGCTGCCATGTCTGACGGTAAAGCTTCTATAAAGTCAAAGCCGGCTTTACCGTTTGCTGTGGAAGAGCTTGAGGTGTTTAGTGGCTGCACATCAGAGATGTGGGCTTGGGTCCGTAATCGTGAAGGCAGCAGACAGGATGGTCCAGTGCAAAAGCTGGATATTGATTTGTGCGACATGCAGGGGAATGTTTGTGTAAGCATGAAGGGCTTCTCATCACGAATTGCAGAAGGAGGAACAGGGGGCTCAGATGAATTGACGCTATCTGAGACTTTGATGCTTGAGCCTGTATGGGAGGAACAAGCCCTTGTCTCGGGAGGAACAGCACCTGAATATCGGCAGCATTTGGTCATTTTATGTGAACCAGCACATATTTCCGGGGAAATGATTGAATCACAGATGAACGGGGTGCATTGTCTTATCCTGCAATCCGAAGAGGAAAGCATGGATGCACGCTTTAGAACTTATGCAGCACAGGTGTTTGAGCAAATTCAACAGGTGCTCAAAACCCAATCCAAACACAAAACATTGGTTCAGCTTATCATTCCGGTACAGGATCACAGACAGGTATTCTCTGGACTTTACGGACTCTTACAAACAGCACAGCTTGAGAATCCCACACTAGTGGGCCAACTGATCGAAGTGGATATGGAGGAAGATGCAGCAGGTATTATAAATATCCTGCAAGAAAATAGCCGCAACTTCATGAGTTCACATATCCGCTACCAGTGGGGCAGACGATATGCTGCCGCATGGACGGAAATCAAATCCTCGCAGGAAGTGAACCGTATTCCTTGGAAGGACAAAGGGGTTTATTTGATTACTGGCGGAACCGGCAGCCTTGGTTTGATTCTGGCTGAAGAAATGGCACGACAGGCTAAAGATGTCGCGTTAATTCTCGTCGGACGATCTATACTCCGTGGTCACATCAAAGCAAGGATTGAGGAAATAGAGGCTCTAGGAGCAAGAGTCGTATTTCGGCAGGCCGATGTCGACGATAACAGAGCGGTTGAGGATTTGGTTCGGGATATTCGGGAAGAGTTTGGGAAACTGGACGGGATTATTCACGGTGCAGGAGTAACCAGCGATAATTTTATGATTAAAAAAACAGAAGAGGAATTGCAGAAAGTATTGGCGCCAAAGGTTACAGGATTAACGAATCTGGACCAGGCCTGCAAGGATATTCCGCTGGACTTTTTCATTCTATTTTCATCTGTTGCAGGCAGTCTTGGGAATATAGGACAGGCTGACTATGCTGCTGCCAATGCCTTTATGGATGCCTATGCCAGATATCGCAATACACTTGTAGAACAGAAACAACGTTATGGGCAGACGCTTTCAATCAACTGGCCGCTCTGGAAGGAAGGCGGAATGCGTATTGATAGTGAAACGGAACAAATCATGGAGGAAATGGGGATGTTCGCTATGGGGACCGACACAGGAATGCGGGCTTTGTACCAGAGTCTGGCTTCTGGAAAAGATCAAGTCATGGTATTAGAAGGGCATGCCAGCCAGCTCAGAGAAACGCTCCTGCAGCAGCCATCCCTGAATCAGGTTGAAGATGCCTCCTCTATGATCATGGAGAGCAGAAAGGAGCCTGGAATCGGTCAAGACCTGCTTGTCGAAAAAGCAGCAAATTATTTAAAGCAATTGCTCGCAACATCCATCAGACTGCCAGCAAGGCAGATTGAAGCCGATGCCCCTATGGAGAAGTATGGAATTGACTCTATTATGATCAGACAGCTGACACGTGAATTGGAGAAAACATTCGGCACATTACCCAAAACGTTGTTTTTTGAATACCAGAGTATCCGGGAGCTGACCCAATATTTTCTTGAAGTTCACCAGAAGCAGCTGATTCAACTGCTTGGAATGGAGGAAGAGGTCAACGCCGTCCAAGCGTTTACGTCTTCCACTGTGAAAGAGAACCCGGAAAGGCCGCTTTCCAGCAGCCGAAGACAAGCTCGTGAAATGCCGGCTCAGGCAAAATTGCTGGATCAGAAAAAACTCCAACCGCAGCCGAAAGCAGCAGGTGGTACGGGGGATATTGCCATTATCGGCTTGTCGGGCATGTATCCTGAGGCCGAGAATGTTAGAGAATTCTGGAGTAATTTGCGTGATGGGAAGGATTGTATTACAGAAATTCCCAAAGAGCGCTGGGATCACAGTATATACTTTGACGAGGAAGGGAACAAGTCTGGAAAAGCTTACAGCAAGTGGGGAGGCTTTATCAAAGGCGTGGATCAATTTGATCCGAAGTTTTTCAACATTTCTCCTAGGGAAGCAGAAATCATCGATCCACAGGAGCGCTTGTTTCTGAAATGCGTCTATGAAACGATTGAGGATGCAGGTTATACACGGGAAGGGCTTGGACTGGAAAGGAATGTAGGCGTTTTTGTCGGCGTTATGTACGAAGAATATCAGCTTTACGGGGCGCAGGAGCAGGCTAGAGGCAAAATGATTGCCGTTCCGGGGAATCCGGCCTCCATTGCAAACCGTGTTTCTTATTTCTGTAATTTCCACGGACCAAGCATGGCTGTGGATACGATGTGCTCATCCTCATTGACGACCATACATCTTGCCTGCCAGAGCTTACAGCAAGACGAGTGTGAGCTTGCCGTTGCTGGCGGTGTCAATGTCTCCATTCATCCGAACAAATACCTGATGCTTGGGCAGGGAAGATTCGTATCAAGCAAGGGACGATGCGAAAGCTTCGGAGAAGGCGGAGATGGGTATGTGCCGGGTGAAGGCGTAGGGGCCGTGTTGCTCAAACCGCTGACCAAAGCAATAGCAGACGGCGATCACATATACGGGGTCATCAAGGGAACCGCTGTGAATCACGGCGGGAAGACCAATGGCTTTTCAGTTCCAAATCCTAAGGCGCAGGCTAGTGTAATTGGAAGGGTCTTTAAGAAAGCTGGTATAAACCCCAGAACAATCAGTTACATTGAAGCACACGGCACCGGGACATCTTTAGGTGATCCCATTGAAATCGCTGGATTGCAAAAGGTTTTCCAGGAATACACGGAAGACACCCAGTTCTGCGCCATTGGTTCGGCAAAATCCAATATAGGGCATTGCGAGAGTGCAGCAGGGATTGCAGGAGTGACTAAGGTGCTCCTGCAGCTCAAATACGGACAGATCGCACCTTCGCTGCATTCAAGCACACTCAACCCGAACATCGACTTTAGCAATAGCCCTTTTATAGTTCAGCAGGAGCTAGAAGATTGGAAAAGACCGGTCGCCACGATAAATGGGAAGACCGTTGAGTACCCAAGAATTGCAGGTATTTCTTCTTTCGGTGCTGGAGGCTCCAACGCACATGTGCTTATTGAGGAATACATCCCTGAGGTACAGGAGACTAGACAAGCTCCTATGATATTGCAAAACTCGGCCATAGTCGTGCTGTCAGCCAAAAATCAGGAGCGATTGTACGAGCAGGTGCAAAGATTGCTTTCTGCACTCAGAGCACCGGAATACGCGGATGCCAGTTTGGGGGATATAGCATTTACCCTTCAGGTGGGACGGGAAGCTATGGAGGAACGGTTAGCAGTCATAGCTAAGTCTACGACGGAGCTTGAAGGAAAGCTGGAGAGCTTCCTAGCGGGGAATGAGGAAATCGACGGACTCTATTCGGGTCAGGCAAAGAAAAATAAAGATATTCTGACGGTTCTTGAAGCAGACGAGGACATGGAACAATTGGTGGATATCTGGATAAGCAAGAGCAAGTATACAAAGCTGGCAGAGCTGTGGGTTCAGGGACTACTATTCGATTGGAACAGGCTTTACGGAAAGGTTAGACCTCATCGGATGAGTCTGCCAACCTATCCATTTGCCAAGGAAAGCTATTGGATCTCTACGTTTGGAAGCCAGTCCAAGGAAGTCAAGACGGAGCTCCCTGTAGTTGATATTCCAGCACAAAAGCAAGAGCCCGTTGTTTTCAGCCCTCCTACTGCCAACGCTAATGTGCAGGTACAGACATTGGCAAGGGTACCTGAAAAGCCGCAGGGTATTTTGCTGCGCTCAGTCTCTGATATCGAGAAGGTAGCCGTCGCACCCAAAAAGGCAGCTAAGCCTGCAGAATTGAAGCCTGCTCCCCCGCAGCCTAAACCTATCAATTCTACACCGCAGCCCGCTGTCAGGGACGAGGCCAAGCGACCTGCTAACGGACCTACGGCTGTACGGGTGGATGCATTGGAGAAGGAACTAATTAAAAGTCTTGCGAAATCCTTGAGTATGGATGAAAAGGATATTGGCCGAGACGATAAATTTATCGATATGGGACTGGATTCTATTATAGGCGTAGAGTGGGTACAGGACGTGAATAAACGGTTTGGAACGGCTATTTCAGCAACCAGAGTATATGACTATCCTAACATCAAAGAATTTTCCAAATATTTAGCAAAGGAATTAAGCAAATCGGCGGGAGCCTCAAACCAAGTACCTGTAGAGTCAACTTCTACGCAGCCCATGCAAGCATTGATCCAGAAGGTGCTGCAAGGTGAATTAAATGTTGAGCAGGCCGATCAGTTGTTCAAGCAATTACACTCGTAAATTGCCGACACGATATTCGTCCTATTTCATACGGCTAGGAGGGCATTTTTATGGATCCAAAAGATATTTTTCGTGCGGTACAAACAGGGGAAATAAATTCTGAAGATGCCGAAGCACGATTGCGCCAATTGATGGGCGGGCTTTCGGATGAATCTTTGGAAGAATCATTGGAAGTCCGGTCACAGGAATCAACTTCAGAGGAATTGTCTCTTTCGCTACAGCCATTGGACAGCTTTCACGGACCGGAGAAGGAGAGCAATGGCGAAACGGAAGTGCCGCCTGTGGTTCAATTGCAGGAATTTGAGCATGGCATTGTTCTGTTAACAATGAAGGATACCGTGCACAAAAATACATTTTCCGATGAACTGATTGTGGGCCTGAACCAGGCGTTCGCTACGGTGCAGGCTAACGAGAATTATAAAGTTGTGATTCTGACGGGATATGACACCTATTTTGCCACAGGGGGTACGCAGGAGGGATTGCTGGCCATTCATGAGGGAAAGGCGAAATATAGCGATACCAATGTTTACAAGATTGCACTGGATTGCAAGCTGCCAGTCATTGCTGCTATGCAGGGACATGGGATTGGCGCGGGCTGGTGCATGGGGATGTTTTGCGATTTTATCGTGATGAGTAGAGAAAGTATCTACACTACTAATTTTATGAAATACGGCTTTACTCCCGGTGCGGGCTCAACCCTCATTTTTCCTGAAAAGTTCGGAGTTAGCATGGCGCAGGAAATTTTATTCACTGGTACTAGATATAGCGGTTCAGAACTGGAGTCCAAAGGGACTCCTTTTCCTGTTCTGCCGAGAAATGAAGTGGTACCGTACGCAATGCAGCTGGCAAGGAAACTGTCCGAGTCGCCAAGAGAGTCATTGATTGAGCTGAAAAACCATATGGCTCAGCCGATTAGAGAAAAGCTGGCGGCTACGATTGAGAAAGAAATAAAAATGCAGGACAAAACGTTTGTGAATCAGCAAGAGGTCAAGGAACGGATTCAGACGGCCTACGGACAACTTCCGAATAGCGATGGTACGCACAAACCGCTCAAGCAGGCGGATATGAAAAAATCTGTGCCCAGTATGCCGCATGGTCAGGAGAAGGATTCTATCGCAGTTATTGGCATGGCGGGGCAGTTTCCCAAATCCAAGACATTGGCTGAGTTCTGGGATAACCTGGCTCAGGGCAGGGATTGTATATCGGAAATTCCTTCAACACGCTGGTCCATTGACGAATATTATGATACTGATCCCAAGGCTGAGGGGAAAACCTATAGCAAGTGGATGGGTGTGCTAGAGGATATAGATCGATTTGACCCGTTGTTCTTTAATATATCTCCTGCGGAAGCAGAGATGATGGACCCTCAACAGCGTCTATTTCTGGAAAGTAGCTGGAAATGCATTGAAGATGCTGGATTGAATCCAGCCTCACTGTCAGGGAGCCGTTGCGGTGTTTTTGTAGGTTGTGCAGCTAGTGATTATGGAAGGTCCATGAGCGGACAGGGATTGAATGCGCAGGTTCTTATGGGAGGATCACCTTCCATTTTATCGGCCCGGATTTCGTATTTGCTGAATTTGAAGGGCCCTTCTCTGGCGATTGATACCGCATGCTCTTCCTCTCTGGTAGCTATAGCTGAAGCTTGCAACAGCCTTGTTTTAGAAACAAGCGATCTTGCTTTGGCGGGCGGAGTAATGATCATGGCAGGGCCAGGGATGCATGTCATGACCAGCAAAGCAGGAATGCTGTCCAAGGATGGACGATGCTTTACTTTTGACGCCCGTGCAAACGGGTTTGTCCCTGGAGAAGGGGTTGGCGTTATTTTATTAAAACGGCTCTCTGATGCAATCAGGGACAAGGACTCCATCTATGGAGTTATCCGGGGATGGGGAATGAACCAGGATGGGAAAACCAACGGCATTACCGCTCCAAGTGTAAATTCACAGATTTCGCTTGAAAGTGAGGTTTACCAGCGGTTCAATATTAATCCTGAAACGATCTCTATGGTAGAGGCCCATGGGACAGGTACCAAACTGGGCGATCCGATCGAAGTGGAAGGGCTTACCGAAGCTTTCCGATCCTATACGAACAAAAAGGGCTATTGCGCGCTGGGATCGCTGAAAAGCAATATGGGACATATGCTAACAGCGGCCGGAGTAGCTGGCATAATGAAAGTGCTCCTCGCCATGAAACATCGGCAATTGCCGCCAACCATCAATTTTGAATCCCTAAATGAACATATTTCTTTGGAGGAAAGCCCGTTTTACATTAACACTGGGCTACAAAAGTGGGAGTCCAAACCGGGGATACCTCGACGTGCAAGCGTCAGTGCTTTCGGGTTTAGCGGTACTAATGCGCATATGGTTATTGAAGAATATGTGCCTGTAGCCTCTGAGGTGAAGCTGAACCCAGTCGATCAAGATAACCCAGTGCTATTTGTACTTTCTGCCAAAAGCGAACAAGCCCTGAAATCCTATGCCGCCGACATGATGGAATTTGTTAAATTGCACGAAAGCACTAAGCTGTCAGACCTGACTTATACCCTGCAAGTGGGCAGAGAGGCTATGAACTGGCGCCTCGCGTTTTTGACAGATTCAAGAGAAAATCTGATCCATGAGCTGGAACATTTTGTGAATGGCAACTCGTCGGACAAGGTGTTAACTGGACAAGTGGACGATGCTAGAGGCGAAATTGAACTTTTTGATTCTGACGAAGATACTGGAACCCTCGTTCGGACCTGGCTTCAAAATAAAAGACTTGATAAAGTAGCCAAATTATGGACTAATGGCGCAACTGTTGAATGGGATGCACTTTATGGAGCAACCAAGCCCCAGCGAATCAGTCTGCCGACCTATCCTTTCGAGAGGGAACACTATTGGTTGTCTGAGACAGACATGGAGCAGGAGAATATAAACCCGGCTATGACCGCCCAAATTCACCCTTTGTTGCATCAAAATACTTCCGATCTCTCCGGGCAGCGCTACGACTCCACCTTTACAGGCCGGGAATTTTTCCTAGCAGATCACCGAGTCATGGGCCAACCGACATTACCTGGGGTGGCTTACCTTGAAATGGTGCGAGCGGCCGTAGAAGAAGCAGCAGGAGATGTCATGGAGGGTGAGACCCGTATTCAACTGAGAAATGTAGTATGGGCTCAGCCCATCGTTGTAGCTAACAATCCGATCAGGGTACACACCAGCCTATATCCTCAGGACGATGGAGCGATTGCGTTTGAAATATACAGCGGGGGGGAAGAAGACGCCGAAAATATTATACACAGCCAGGGGATAGCTGTGTTGGAGAGAAACAGTGAGCCGCAGTACCTGGACCTGAATGTTTTACAGGCAGAATGTATTCACAGTTCACTATCTTCAAGCCAATGCTATGAAGCTTTCAGAGCTATGGGAATAGACTATGGCCCGGGACACCAGGGGATCGAGACCATCTTACGGGGAAAGGATTTCGTGCTGGCAAAGCTGTCCCTTCCATCCAATGTATCTCATACTCAAAGTGAATTTGTATTGCATCCGGCTTTGATGGATTCAGCCTTGCAGGCCACAATCGGCTTGGTGATGGATCGGGAAGAACATGTGTCTGAAGGCAACCTCTCGGTACCCTTTGCCTTGCAGGAACTGAAAATATTCGAAAAATGCACTTCTGTGATGTGGGCACGGATTTCCAGACAAGCGAGTGAGGAGACACTAAATGGATTGAGCATAGTACATATCGATCTCTGCGACGAGAGCGGAAAGATTTGTGTGCAGCTCAAAGGGCTCTCATCCAGAGAACTGGAAAAAGGAGCAGGGCAAGCAGATTTCGTCGAGAATGTGGGCACACTCATGCTGGAGCCGGTCTGGGAGGAGGAGGCAGTCCTTGCAGGAGAGAACGCGTTCAAAGATATACGGCATATTGTGATCCTGTGCGAATTTGAAGGTATTTCCAGAAAGGATATTGCAGCTCGTATGGATGGTACTCGCTGCATTGTTTTACAGTCATCGAGTAATGACTTGGATGCGCGGTTTGAAGACTACACTATTCAGATATTTGAAGAATTGCAAAATATAATGCTGGATATACACAAACAAAAAACTTTGCTGCAAATTGCAGTCCCTGCCCGAAATGACCAACAGGTTTATTCCGGGTTCTTTGCCATGCTGCAAACCGCCCAAAAAGAAAACCCGAATGTCATGGGTCAACTGCTAGAGCTTGATGCCAAGGATGGCCCTGAGGGGATTATTGCAAAATTACAAGAGAACCGTTACGGCCAGTACGGCGAACGAATACGATATCATGGCGACAAGCGACAGGCTTTAAAGTGGCAAGAAATTGAAACCTTGCGTGAAGATGCAGCCCAGCCATGGAAAGATGGAGGGACCTATCTCATCACTGGCGGTCTAGGCGGCCTGGGACTGATTTTTGCCAGAGACATCCTGTGTAATGTGAAAGACTCCACCGTCGTACTGGTAGGACGATCACCTCTGTCAGCGGATAAACAGACCTTGTTAAGCGAATTGGAAGCGCTGGAAGGTCATATAGAGTACAGACAGGTGGACGTGGGTCAAAAGGAAGCGGTCACCGAGTTAATTCATGGCATCGTCGAGCAATATGGCGGTCTTAACGGTATTTTACACACAGCAGGAGTGATACGGGACAACTTCATCATCAAAAAGACGATAGAAGAAGTTAGAGAAGTGCTGACTCCCAAAGTCTCAGGGTTGATCCATCTGGATCAGGCCAGCAACTCCCTGCCTCTGGATTTCTTTATCCTGTTTTCTTCCGGCGCCGGAAGTGTTGGCAATGTAGGACAGGTTGACTACTCTGCTGCCAATGGCTTTATGGATGCTTATGCTTCTTATCGAAATGCTTTGGCGGCAGGCAAGCAACGCCAGGGGCACACGCTGTCGATCAACTGGCCGTTGTGGAAGGACGGTGGGATGCATGTCGATGGGGAAACGGAAAAGGCAATGCAAGGTCTGGGCATGATTGCCATGGAAACAGAGAGTGGAATAAAGGCTTTGTATCAAAGCTTATCTTCCGGTAAAAGCCAGGTTATGGTTATCGAAGGATATCCTCAAACGATTAAGACGGCCATTCTGGGACAGCCTTCAGGAACAGAGATTTCAGGCCGTTCCAGAATGGAAGATGGGGAAGCCTCGATTATCGGCGAAGAATGGCTAAGAGAAAAAGCTGAAGACTATTTGAAAACATTGCTTTCGGCTGTAATCAAGCTGCCAGCTGAAAGTATAAATGTAAATGCGCCTATGGACAGGTATGGGATTGATTCCATATTGGTCATGCAGCTCACAAATGAATTGGAAAAAACGTTTGGCTCACTGCCGAAGACATTATTTTTTGAATATCATAATCTCCGCTCATTAACTGGATATTTCCTTGAATCGCACCATGGCCGGCTGGTAGACGTTTTAAAAGCGCAGGAGAAGAATGCGGCTCCTCATAAAGTGGCGAACGAACCTGCAAAAGCAGCAATAGAGCCTTTGGCTCCGATCGCTGCGAGTCGCAGACGTCCATGGCCTTTCCCGACAGGTACGCAGCCCCATCAGGAAGAGAAGGGCTTGGACATTGCCATTATAGGGGTATCGGGAAGATATCCGGGGGCAGCAGGTATCCAGGAGTTCTGGAAAAACCTAAGGGATGGGAAGGACTCCATCACTGAGATTCCCAAGGAGCGTTGGGACTACAGTCTGTACTTTAATGAAACTAAAGGGAAGCCCGGGAAAACCTACAGCAAGTGGGGAGGGTTCATCGATGGGGTGGACTGGTTTGACCCGTTGTTTTTCAACATTTCGCCAAGAGAAGCGGAAACGATGGACCCTCAAGAGCGCCTTTTCCTGGAATGTGTGTATGAAACCATAGAGGATGCGGGCTATACGCGCGAAACTCTTGGTGCAGACCGGGGACTTGGCGGCATGGAAGGCAATGTTGGCGTTTATGTCGGAGTAATGTATCACGAATATCAGCTTTATGGAGCCCAGGAACAAGCCAAAGGGAATATGCTCGGGCTTCTCGGGAATGCTTCGGCGGTTGCCAACCGTGTATCGTATTTTTGTAATTTTCATGGACCAAGTATCGCTGTGGATACCATGTGCTCTTCGTCACTGACAGCAATCCATATGGCCTGTCACGGACTGCAGCATGGAGAATGTGAACTGGCGGTTGCAGGGGGAGTCAACGTTTCCGTCCATCCTAACAAATATCTATTACTAGGACAGGGAAGCTTTGCATCAAGCAATGGGCGGTGTGAAAGCTTCGGACAGGGTGACGGATATGTGCCAGGAGAAGGAGTCGGGGCTTTGCTGCTCAAGCCGCTGGCCAAAGCTATAGCAGATGGAGACCGGATATATGGCGTCATAAAAGGTACTGCAGTGAATCACGGAGGAAAAACCAATGGATATACTGTACCCAACCCCAACGCACAGGCTAGCGTGATTGGGCAGGCTATTCAGGAGGCGGGAATCAACCCTAGAACCATTAGCTATATAGAGGCGCATGGGACAGGAACTCCTCTGGGTGATCCGATTGAAATTGCGGGCTTACAAAAGGTGTTCCGGGAATATACCAGAGACAAGCAGTTCTGTTCAATCGGGTCTGCCAAGTCTAATATCGGACATTGTGAGAGCGCAGCCGGTATTGCCGCAGTGACAAAGGTGCTGTTGCAGTTGAAATATAAACAATTGGTGCCTTCACTGCATTCAAGCAAGTTAAATCCCAACATCGATTTTAGTGATAGTCCTTTTAAAGTACAGCAGACATTAGAGGAATGGAAAAGACCTGTCGTATCCATGGATGGTGAAATCAAGGAGTATCCAAGGTTGGCAGGAGTCTCGGCCTTCGGGGCAGGCGGATCTAACGCGCATGTGGTAATTGAAGAGTACATTCCAGCAGAGACTACTCAGCTGCAAGCTGCTCCTGCGTCTCTTCATCCTGCCATGATTGTGCTATCGGCCAAGAACAGGGAAAGGCTGAACGAGCAGGCGCAAAGATTGCTATCTGCCATTAGAGAGCTGAATGACCCGCGTATAGGTCTCGCAGATATCGCCTACACGCTGCAGATCGGACGAGAAGCGATGGAAGAACGGCTTGCGATCATCGCCACATCCATCCAAGAGCTGGATTGGAAATTGGAAAGCTTCCTGCTGGAAAAGGAAGGTATAGAAGAACTGTATAGAGGACAGGTAAAGCGCAACAAAGGAGTATTGGTCACTCAGGAAATCGATGAGGATATGGCTAAAATGGTGGGTGCATGGGTGAGCAAAGGTAAATATGGAAAGCTCGCCGAGCTTTGGGTGACAGGACTGCTGTTGGACTGGAACAGGCTTTATGGGGAAAAGAAGCCTCACAGAATTAGTTTGCCAACCTATCCTTTTGCCAGAGAAAGCTATTGGGTGCCCGTAAACCAGGTAAAGGGCGATGGCTTGATAGCCGCTCTGAGTCAGTCTACATTTTTGTCCCCTTTACTGCATCACAACACTTCAAACTTCTTGAAGCAGCGGTTCAGCTCAACGTTTACAGGCGAGGAATTTTTCCTCAGAGATCATACGGTAAAAGGCCAACGGATTCTACCAGGCGTCGCTTATCTTGAGATGGTGCGGGCGGCTGTGGAACGCTCTATAGGAGATGAGGACAACTGCACAACAGGAATCCGGTTGAAAAATGTAAACTGGATTCGGCCAATTGTGGTCGAAGATCAGTCATTCCCAGTACACACAGGCCTATTTTTGGAAGACGCGGGAAAAATCAGCTTTGAGGTATATAGTAAGCAAGCAGGAAGCGATATCGGACATACCGTGCACAGCCAGGGCAATGCGGTGCAGTTTAACGTGGAACAAAAGCCAGTGCTTAACCTAGAGGCATTACAGGCAGAATTTGATCTACACGGATTTGAGGGGGAGCGTTGCTACGATATCTTCCAAAAAATTGGCATGGATTACGGCCCAGCCTTCAGGTGCGTGGAGAAAGTGTATACACGTCCGGGCAAGGTACTGGCCAAGCTGGCATTGCCCTCCGTGCTCTCCGATTCGGCTGACAGCTTTGTTCTTCACCCTAGCCTAATGGATGCGGCCTTGCATGCATCCATTGGATTAATCATGGGTCAAGATGGAGAGCTGCCGGACAGCACAGTACCCAATACGCCTTCTATGCCATTCGCCCTTCAAGAGATCGAAATCCATGGGGCATGCACCCAGAATATGTGGTCGTTGATTCAATACAGCGAGGGCAGCAAGAGAGAGGACAAGGTACAGAAGCTCAATATCGACTTATGTGATGAGGAAGGGAACGTTTGTGTCAGAATAACGGGACTATCCACCCGAGCGCTGGACGGAGATATCCGCACTGAGCATGCACAAGGCGTAGTTGCAGGAGATCATGCCGCCGATCCGCTTGTAGGAGCTGTCATGCTCATCCCAAAATGGGACCCCGTTGCGCTTAAAAAAGAATCAGCTTTCCCATCTTCGACAGACCGAATGGTCATTGCAGGTGGTACGGACAAAGATAGACAGGCCATCCGGGAATATTATCCGAAGGCGCATTTTTTGGAGCTGCAGGCGCAGGATTCCATAGAAACGGTTGCCTCAAAGGTTGAAGAATATGGAGCCGTTGACCATATACTGTGGATTGCACCTACGATTTCTGTCGAATCGGTCACTGCTGAATCCTTGATTGAGGAACAGGAGCCCGGAGTCTTGCTCTTCTTTAGAATGGTCAAGGCGCTGCTCCTGCTGGGGTATGGGACGAAAAAGCTAGGCTGGACCACCATAACCACCCAGGCTCAGTCGATCGATCAGGACGATACAGTCCACCCGGCCCACGCAAGTTTGCATGGGTTGGTAGGCACGATGGCCAAAGAATATCCGAACTGGAAGGTTCGTATCATAGACCTGCAATCCGACTATGACTGGCCGTTATCCGAACTATTTACGCTGCCTTCAGACCGTCAGGGACGGATGTGGGTTTTCAGAGGCGGTCAGTGGTATCGCCAGCAGCTGATTCCGTTTAAGCAGACTCCAGGCTCAAAAGGACAGACGCTGTACAAAACCGGAGGCATCTATGTGGTTATCGGTGGTGCAGGCAACATCGGAGTGGCGTGGAGCAAGTATATGGCTTCGACCTATCAGGCCCAGATGGTGTGGATAGGCAGAAGGCCAAAGGACGCGTCCATCCAGGCTAAATTGGACGAATTTAAAGGCCACGGACCTGTTCCATACTATATTACGGCAGATGCAGCAGATGAAAGGTCGCTGCAGGGGGCATATGAGGAGATAAAGCAGCGGTACTCCAAGATCAACGGCGTAGTCCACTCTGCCATTGCCTTTTTGGAGAAGGGTTTGGAAGATTTGACGGAGGAAGAGCTCCGGTCCGGGCTTTCGGCAAAGGTCGATGTGAGTGTGCGCATGGCTCAGGTCTTCCAAAATGAACCGCTGGATTTCGTGTTGTTTTTCTCTTCCATTATTGCCTATGTAAAAAATCCGGGACAAAGCAGCTATGCTGCCGGATGTACCTTTAAGGATGCGTTTGCGCAGCGGCTTTCACAGGAATGGCATTGCCCGGTGAAAGTCATGAACTGGGGATACTGGGGGAACGACGAGAACAATGCTTCCCAAGACAGGCAGCAAGAGGTGGAAAATTACTCAAAACTAGCGCAGATCGGCGTCGGACTTATTGAGCCTCAAGAGGGGATGGAGGCACTTGAGACGTTGCTTGCTTCACCATTGAATCAAGTAGGGCTGATGAAGACAACAAAACATTTAGATTTGGAAGGGACTAATCCGGCGGAAGCCATTGGCCTATATCCGCACAACACGGATCCCGATCTTCGGGATATACAAGAAAGTATGGCTGCAGTAATCAAATCAAAAGACCAGTTTGCCGAGGATTATGCGGCAGAGGATGCTGGCAGCCTGCAGGAAAAGGAATTGGAACACCTTCTGGGCAAGCTGTTGCAGGAGCAGCTTTGGTCCATGGGGCTGTCAGGGACAGATCATCAGTCTGTTGACGAGTTCAAACATAAGCATGGACTGCCTGAGTTATACGGCAAATGGCTAGGTGAGAGTGTAAAGATTTTGGCACGGCTGAATGATGCTCTTACAGATGGAAATGCTTCCAGCCCGGCTTACCGAGAGGATGTCTGGCAGGAATGGGAAGAGCACAAGCATACATGGAAAAAATATCCGCAGATGCGGGCGAGGGTACATTTGGCTGAGACAACGCTGCGGGCCTTGCCTGAAATTATTACCGGCCAATGTCCTGCAACGGAAATCATGTTCCCCAATTCCTCGATGGAATTAGTGGAAGGGATTTATAAAGACAGTCTGGTAGCTGACTATTTTAATGAAGTTCTTTCCGATACGATCGCCGCCTATGTTCAGCAGAGAATTATGAGCGACTCTGCTGCAGAAATCAGAATTCTCGAAATCGGAGCAGGCACCGGAGGAACCAGCAACACCGTATTCCTCAAATTACGGCCATATTGCAAACACATTCAGGAATATTGTTATACCGATATTTCGAAGGCCTTTTTGATGCATGCGGAAAAAGAGTATGGGCCAGACAATCCGTACCTTAGTTATCGAATCTTTAATGTGGAAGAACCTATTGCTGGACAAGGTATTGATGCGGGTAAATATGACATTGTCATTGCTGCCAATGTACTTCATACGGCCAAAGATATTCGTCAGGCATTGCGTAATGCGAAAGCGGTTTTGAAAAGCAACGGCCTGCTTCTATTAAATGAACTCATGGGCAGCAGCATATTTACCCACCTTACCTTCGGATTGCTGGATGGCTGGTGGGCTTATGAGGATTCGGAGTTGCGTATTCCCGGCTGCCCTGGACTTTATCCTCACGTATGGAAAAGCGTATTGGCCAAAGAAGGCTTTCACACAGCGTTCTTCCCGGCACAGGAGGCGCATGATTGGGGCCAGCAGATCGTTGCAGCCCAAAGCGATGGCTTGGTTCGGCAAAAGCGACAGCCAAAGCAAAAATCCCTATCGGTAGAGAATAGAACCGTTGAAGCAGGATCAATAAAACAATCAGCTCAGCCCAAAAGAGAGGCAGTACAGGCGGAATCAGCGGAATCAGAAAATGTGCTGCGCAGCAAAAGTACGGCCTACTTTAAAAATTTACTTGGCGAAACCCTAAAAATGGAACCGGGAAGCATCGACTCTACGGTTGCCCTGGAAGAGTACGGGATCGACTCGATATTGGTTGTGCAAATCACCAATGTGCTGCGTGAAGTGATCGAGGATTTTGCCAGCACCCTGTTTTTTGAGTACAACACCATAGATGATCTGGTAGCGTACCTGCTTCAAACGCAAAAGGATTCGTTGAAGAAGCTGGTAGGTATGAAGGAGACAGAGATGAGCGAAGAAACTTCCAGAGTGGAAGAAGTCCCTGCTCCACAGGTAGTCGATATTGCCCCGATGAGATTTGCACAGAAAGGACGCTTCCTTAAGCCGTCTGTCAGCAAAGGTGAGAAGCCGAAGGAGCACTCCTCTAATATCAGAGATATTGCGATTGTGGGCTTGTCCGGGCGCTATCCAGGAGCTCGTAATGTAGAGGAATATTGGAACAACCTAAAAGAGGGTAAAAACTGCATCACTGAAATTCCGAAAGATCGTTGGGATTGGAAGACCTACTTTGACGAAGAAAAAGGAAAACGAGGTACCATCTATACGAAATCAGGCGGCTTTATCGAGGGAATCGATTTATTTGATCCACTATTTTTCAAGATTTCTCCTGCAGAAGCCGAAACTATGGACCCGCAGGAACGGCTCTTTCTGGAAGCTGCATATGCAAGTATAGAGGATGCCGGATATACCCCTGCCAATCTTTGTGAGAGTCGTAAAGTGGGCGTATTCGCAGGCGTGATGAATGGAAATTACGGTTTGGGACCTCAATACAATTCCATTTCCAATCGGATATCCTATCATTTGGATTTCCAAGGTCCAAGTATGACCATCGATACCGCTTGTTCCTCCTCATTGACGGCTATCCATCTAGCTTTGGAAAGTCTGTATAGCGGTATCAGCGAGTGCGCTATTGTCGGAGGGGTCAATTTGATCGTAGACCCAATCCACTATATCAAGCTGTCAGCGATGACGATGCTTTCGAAAACTGGCGAATGTAAGTCGTTTGGAGACCAAGCGGATGGATTCGTTGATGGGGAAGGCGTCGGCGCTATCGTGTTAAAGCCGCTGGAGAAGGCTATTGCAGACGGTGACCATATTTATGGTGTCATCAAAGGGAGCATGCTCAATGCTTCAGGTAAAACCAGTGGTTATACCGTGCCTAGCCCTCAAGCTCAATCTCAACTGATTGAGGATGCGCTACGGCGTTCGAATGTTGATGCAAGAACCATCAGTTATATTGAAGCCCATGGAACCGGCACGGCTTTGGGAGACCCTATTGAAATTGCCGGATTGACCAGGGCTTTTGAGAAATTCACACAAGACAAGCAGTTCTGCGCCATAGGTTCGGTCAAATCCAATATTGGTCACACCGAGAGCGCAGCAGGCATTGCAGGAGTAACTAAAATATTGCTGCAGCTTAAGCATCGCCAGTTAGTACCGTCCTTACATTCTAGGAAGTTGAATCCTGAAATTCATTTCAGCAATACTCCTTTTGTCGTTCAGCAGAATCTAGAAGAATGGAAGAGACCGGTAATTACAACCGATGGAATCACTCAGGAGTGTCCGAGACGGGCTGGAATATCGTCTTTCGGTGCAGGTGGGGCCAACGCTCATATCGTGATTGAAGAGTATATTCCCGAGGTTCAGGAGCCATCAGGAATAGAACCTGCTTCTCAGGGACCTGCGATGATCGTGCTATCAGCCAAGAGTGAGGAGCAGCTTAAGGAAAAAGGACGACAGCTGCTTGAGGCTCTTCAGGGTCAGCTATCCTCGGCCAGCATATTGGATATTGCCTATACGCTCCAGGTGGGACGCGAACCGATGGAGGAGCGTCTAGCCATGCTCGTGGATTCGATCACAGATCTTGAGGAGAAATTAAAGGAATTTGTGGACGGACGCCACAGCATGCTCAACCTGTATAGAGGTCAAGTAAAACGCAACAAAGAAGCGTTGTCCATTTTTACGGGGGACGAAGACCTGCAACAACTGATTGAACATTGGATTTCCAAAAGGAAATATACAAAGCTTCTGGAGCTGTGGGCCAAAGGGCTAAATTTGGATTGGGAAAAAGTTTATACGGGGAAGGTACCTCACCGTATCAGCCTGCCAACCTACCCATTTGCAAAAGAGCATTATTGGACTTCGGATAGCAAGGATCAATTAAAAGCCCACGCATTACTGTCGCAAAATGAAAGCAATGTAGATTTTGATGATCAATTGTGCGGCAGACTCTTGGATGAAATGATGAACGACGCCATGTCTGTTGATGAGGCCGCCAATGAAATCTTCAATATATTCATACGTAAATGAGAAGTTTCTACATGCTGGGAGGCAATCGAAGATGAAGGACTTTTTTCAAACTATTCTGGGTGAGGTAAAAAGCGGACGGATGCAGAAAGAGGAGGCTCTCCTCAGAATACGCCAAATTCAAGCTCAAATGGCTTCAGATGGAACTCTGCACAGCAGAGCAGGGAACACGGAGGGGGCTCTGGCGGATACAGGAGTCCTTATGCTTGAGCCTTCATGGAAAGAGCAAGCTGCGCTCCAAAAAGCGACTCTTCATGAATGTAGCCAGCATCTGGTGGTGCTTTGTGAACTTGATCATATCTCAGAGCGAAGTATTGAAGCGCTCATGAAAGGAACCCGATGCATCAAGCTCCATGCCGGTTTGACCGGCATGGATGAACGCTTTCAGCGCTATGCCCTTCAACTGCTTGCAGAAGTGCAAATGCTCCTCAAAGAGAACTTGAGGGGCAGCGTGTTGGTACAGATTGCTGCTTCTTCACAAACCGGGCAGCAGCTCTTTGCTGGGCTTTTGGGATTGCTGCAAACAGCCGAAAAAGAAAATCCAAAAATCGTAGGGCAATTTGTTGAATTGGAAGCTACAGGTTTGGAAGAGATCGTTGAGAAATTGAAAGAGAACAGTCAATACCCCAAAGACAAAAGGATACGGTATGAGAACGGTAAACGTCTGATTCTCAGCTGGAATGAAATGAAAGCCCCTGAAACTCCGGGAAGAGTGCCCTGGAAGGATCAGGGGATTTATTTGATTACGGGCGGTGCAGGAGGTTTAGGGCTTGTTTTGGCGAGAGATATCGCCCGGCGAGTCCGAGAAGCTACGCTAGTCCTTGTAGGACGTTCCATGCTTGATGAAGGCAAGCAGGTCATACTGGAGGAGTTGAAGGCGCTGGGAGCCCGCGTAGAGTACAAACGAGCGGATGTATCCCGAAAGGAAGAGGTCTCGCAACTGGTCCTAAAGATCCGAGAGGAGCACGGGGGGCTTGATGGCATCCTCCATAGCGCAGGGGTGATACAGGATCGTTTTATGATTCATAAGACGCAGGAAGAGTTCAAGGAAGTAATGGCGCCCAAAGTAGCCGGGGTGGTCAACTTGGATCAGGCGACGAAGGAGCTAGATCTTGATTTCTTCATTTTCTTCTCTTCCATCGCAGGGATTATGGGCAATCCTGGTCAGGCCGACTATGCCGCAGCAAATGCGTTTATGGATGCCTATGCCTTTTATCGAAACAGCCTCGTCTCTTGCAAGGAGCGCAAAGGGCAGACGCTGTCTGTCAATTGGCCTCTCTGGAAGGATGGAGGCATGCATGCGGATGCTGAAACGGAGAGGGTTTGGCAAAGTATTGGCATGGTGGCCATGCAAACTTCAAACGGTGTTAAGGCTTTATATGATAGCCTGGCCTCTGGCCAGAAGCAGGTGCTGGTGATAGAGGGGGATTTATCCAGATTGCGGAAGCATCTATTGGAGCCTCAGCCACAGGAGAACGTGTACGTTGAAGAGACAGCTTCTTCACCAATAAATCCTGAGCTGCTTCTGGAAAAAACCTTGCACCAGCTTAAAGTGTTGTTTGGAGAAGTGACTAAGCTGAGCGTTGAAAAGATTGATGTCAGTGAGCCTTTGGAGAGCTACGGCATAGACTCCATCATGATTACAAGGCTCAATCAAAAGCTTCAGGGAGTTTTTGGTGAAATCTCGATGACCCTGTTTTTTGAATATCAGACGTTGGAAGCGGTAGCGAAATATTTTATTGCTGACTACTATGAGGAATGCGTACGGTGGACAGGACTTGGCAGACGGCTGGAGCCGGAAGAAAACTTCGTCCCTGCATCCTTGCATGTTAATAGCGAATTATCATTGTCGACTCTGCAAAAGGAAGAAAAACATCGCACTAGCAGTGCAGCTATGGATACAGGCAGTGCGAAACACGAGCAAATAGCCATTATTGGTATAAGCGGACGATTCCCACAAGCAAAAAATATGGAAGAATACTGGAGCAATTTACAACAGGGCAAAGATTGTATTACAGAAATCCCTGCGGATCGCTGGAAGAGGGAAGGATTTTATTCTCCTGACATCAAGGAAGCTGTGGAGAAGGGCAAAAGCTATAGCAAATATGGGGGATTTGTAGAGGATTTCGCAGATTTTGATCCTCTTTTCTTCAATATATCGCCCCGGGAAGCGATGAGTATGGACCCTCAGGAACGGATATTCCTGGAAGAATGCTGGAAGGCCTTCGAGGATGCTGGATATAGCAGAGATCAGCTTGCAGTGCAATACAATGGGCGAATCGGCGTCTTTGCAGGCATTACCGCAACAGGCTTCAATTTATACGGTCCCAAGCTGTGGGAGCAAGGCAAACCGATCTTTCCTCGCACATCGTTCAGTTCGGTAGCCAATCGAATATCGTATCTCTTGAATTTGAAGGGACCGAGCTTTTCGGTCGATACCATGTGCTCTTCGTCATTAACTGCAATCCATGAGGCTTGTGAGCATATTCATAACGGAGAATGCGAGATTGCCATTGCAGGTGGAGTCAACTTATATCTTCATCCTTCCAACTATGTTTTTCTAAGCACAATGCGAATGCTATCGCCAGAGGGACGTTGCAAGAGTTTTGGCGAAGGGGGGAATGGATTTGTCCCTGGTGAAGGTGCGGGCGTTGTACTGCTCAAACCTTTATCTCAGGCCATTGCTGACAAGGATCACATTTATGCGGTTATTCGGGCTACTAGTATCAATCATGGTGGAAAAACGAACGGATATACCGTTCCTAATCCGGTAGCACAAGGAGAATTGATCCGAGAGGCTTTGGATAAAGCAGGCGTCAATGCTCGAACAGTCAGTTATATTGAAGCCCACGGAACAGGGACAGAGCTTGGTGATCCTATTGAAATTACCGGACTTACCCAGGCTTTCAAGAAGGATACACAGGATACAGGGTTCTGTGCGATTGGCTCGGTAAAATCAAATATAGGCCATTTGGAGGCGGCCGCAGGGATTGCGGGTGTCGCTAAAATTATACTGCAAATGAAAAACCAGAAAATTGCCCCAAGTCTGCATGCCAAAGTATTGAATCCCAATATAAATTTTGCCAAGACGCCATTTGCAGTTCAGCAGGGACTTGCTGAATGGAAACGTCCGATTCTGGAGGAAAACGGCGAGCAACGGGAATACCCGAGAATTGCAGGAATATCTTCCTTCGGAGCCGGAGGATCTAATGCCCATATCGTTCTTGAAGAATACATTCCAGCAGAACAGGCTGCCTCTACTCCGCAAAGGCCAGTTGTCATCGTATTGTCGGCCAAAAGTAATGAAGCATTGAAAGAGCAGGCTGTTCAATTGACTGCTGCAATGGATAAAAATGACTTCTCGGATAATGACCTGATAAATGTGGCTTACACCTTGCAGATAGGGCGTGAGGCGATGGAAGAGCGCCTTGCTGTGGTCGTTCAGTCAGTGGAGGAACTTAGAAACAAGCTGCAGGAATTTATTGGGGGAAGGCAGAATATTGTACAGCTTTATCGGGGACAGGCTAAACGAGATAAGGAGAGTTTAGATGTCGTTAAGCAGGAAGAAGCGCTGGATGAATCCTCTGATGCCTGGAATCTAGCAGAGAAATACGGCAGGCTTTCGGAATTGTGGGTCAAGGGTGTGCACATTGACTGGAACAGACTTTACAGTGATGTCCAGCCTTTCCGCATCAGTTTGCCTACGTATCCCTTTGCTAGGGAACGCTACTGGATATCAGTAGATGAAGAAAAGCCCGCTGGCGTCACTCCGGCATATCTGCACCCCTTACTGCATCACAATACCTCCGTTCTTTCTGAGCAAAGATTCAGCTCAATCTTCAACGGTCAGGAGTTTTATCTGAATAACTCCGTCGTTGATGGAAGACTTGTTCTGTCGGATGGAGCATGTCTTGAAATGGCGCGGGCAGCGGTTGAACAATCGTTAACAGTTCAGGAGAAGGGTCAGGCAGGCATCACACTCACAGACATGGTATGGACACATGCTCCTGTCATAGGAGATCAGCCGGAAATACATATAGGACTCTTTCCGGGAGATCAAGGTGGAATTGGCTTCAAAATTTACAGCACACGAACCGAAGCAGGAGATCCTGTCTTACACAGCGAGGGAAGTGCCGAGCTGGAGGCTTTAAATAGAACGGAAACATTAGATATTCAGGCTTTGCAGATGGAGTGCATTGATCATATTTTACCTAGGGGAGACGATGAAGCACTGCGCACGACTGGAGCCAACTACGATTCGGAATTCCAGTCCGCTGAGCAAGTTTATATAGGTCAGGGTTTGGTGTTGGCCAAGCTATCACTGCCTTCCGGTATTGCGAATACTGGGGGCCTATTTGTTATGCATCCCTTCATGACAAGTGCTGCCCTGCAATTGCCGTTATACCTGCTTTCGAATAATGAAAATGTTATGCAGTTCAATGGCATTGATTCTCGGGAAAAAATACTGCCGACTGCGATAGATAAGCTTCAAATATTTCAGGAATGTCCGAGCAAAATGTGGGCGTTAGTACGGCATGGAAGAGGAAATCAGATTAATCATAAGATGCACAAGTATGATATTGATTTGTGCGACGAGGCAGGCAGAATCTGTGTGCGCATAAAAGGGGTCTCCTATAAGGAAGCGGAGACTTGTGAGCAACCGCTCGGTGCAATGATGCTACAGCCATTCTGGAAAGAACAGGCGGCTAATAAGGAAACCATAGCAACCGACTACGAACGGCATGTGGTCATACTTTGTGAGACAGATGCCATAGCTGCAGTACATGTCGAGGCCTCCTTGACAGGCGTGGAATGCATCACCCTACAAGCCCGCATGGAAGAGGTCAACCGACGCTTTGAAACATATGCCGTTCAGGTTTTTGAGAAAATACAAGGCATCCTAATTGACAAGCCTAAAGGCAAAGTGCTGGTACAAATGGTAACGATGTCTGGAAATGAGAAACTACTTTTCTCCGGGCTGTGCGGCATACTCAAAACGGCTCATAAGGAAAATCCAAAGTTCTACGGGCAACTGATTGAAGTAGGGGAAACGGAAAAAAATGAAGGACTCATTGAAATATTAAGGTCGAGCAGTCAGCGTCCAGAGGACAGCCGCATCCGTTTTGTAGAAGGTAAACGTTGGATTCCTGCCTGGAACAAGGTTGAAATGCCAGCGACACCACAAATTCCATGGAAAGATCATGGGGTTTACCTGCTTACTGGAGGTGCCAAGGGCCTGGGTCTAATTTTTGCCAAAGAAATTGCGCGCCAGACCAGGGAAGCAACCTTGATTCTGACTGGGCGGTCCCTGCTGACCGAGGACAAGCTGGCCCAATTGGAAGAATTGAAGGCTTTGGGCGCCAAGGTGGAATACAGACAGGTGGATGTCACGCAGAAGGCAGCGGTGGTTGGCCTGATTGAGGACATCCAAATGGCATACGGCGGAATTAACGGCATTCTGCACAGTGCTGGAATCATTAAAGATAACTATATTATCAAAAAGACGAGCGCAGAATTCAGGGAAGTTCTGGCACCGAAGGTGGTCGGACTAGCCAATTTGGATCAGGCCAGTAAGGACATGCCCCTAGATTTCTTTATTCTTTTCTCATCAGCTGCCGGAGTGGGCGGAAATGCGGGTCAGTCTGACTATGCCACCGCGAATGCGTTCATGGATGCCTATGCTTGGTATCGTAATACTTTGGTATCCTCCTGGGAGCGTATGGGCAAAACGCTGTCGATCAATTGGCCGTTATGGAAAGACGGCGGAATGCGACCTGACCAGGAGACGGAAAAAGCTTTGCAGAATGTAGGCATGTATGCGATGAGGACAGAGACTGGTATTCGTGCGTTGTATCAAAGTATAGCCTGCATATCGAATCAAGCGATGGTGGTAGAAGGAGACATTGAGCTGATCAGCAGAATGATGATTATGGAAGGACAGCTTGAAGACAGCGGAGAAGCAGCCCGAGATCAGAGACTCGGATCAGAAGACAACATCGCTCCTTTCTCAGAAAATAAGACAGTGTCCGTCCAAGATGAACATCTGCTGCGTGAAAAGACGGCCCATTACTTGAAGACTTTGTTGTCTTCGTCAATCGAACTGCCTGCATATCGAATTGAAGAGGATGCGCCGTTGGAAAATTACGGGGTGGATTCTATCAAGTCCATGGAACTGACTGACCAGTTGGAGAAAACGTTCGATCAGGTGTCGAAGACGATATTTTTTGAATATCCGAATATCCGGAGCTTAACCGAGTATTTTCTGGAATCTCATCGAGACGAATTAATCGCTCTGTTTGGTCTGGAGCAGGCAGTAACTGTAGGTGTAAAAGCCACCACCGCTACGACAGCAATGGATACAGAACTTCGACCAGGAGAAGAACAGTTGCGTGATCAGGTGACAAGTTATCTAAAAGGCTTGCTTTCTTCGTCTACCGGACTGCCGGAACAGCGCATTGAAGAGGATAAAAACCTGGAGAACTATGGAGTTGACTCCATAAAGTCTATGGAAATAACCGATCAGCTGGAAGAAACGTTTGGATCACTGTCCAGAACCTTACTGTTTGAATATCCGAATATCCGAAGCTTAACCGAATATTTTCTGGAATCTCACCGAGACGAATTAAGCACTTTGTTTGGTCTGGATCAGGTAGCGACTGTAAGTGCAATAGCTGACACGGCTTCCGTAGCCAATGAGACAAAATCCCTGGCTGGAGAAGAGCGGTTGCGTGATCAGATAACGGGTTATCTAAAGGGCTTACTTTCCTCATCCACTGGACTGCCGGAACAGCGCATTGAAGAGGATAAAAACTTAGAAAACTATGGGGTTGACTCCATAAAGTCTATGGAAATAACCGATCAGTTGGAAGAAACGTTTGGATCACTGTCCAGAACCTTACTGTTTGAATATCCGAATATCCAGAGTTTAACGGCTTACTTCCTGGAATCTCATCGGGACGAATTGAACGCTTTGTTTGGTGCTGAACAAGAGCTAGTCGCGGCAGCCAGCACGAAATCCATGGGCATCGTAGAGCATGCAAAAGCGCCCTCTCCTTTATTTCGGCACTCACCTATTTCGTCAGTGCGAGTAGAGCCTAAGGAGGAGGCAAAAGAAACGAAGACAAAAATAGAAACAAAAACAGAAACAGGAGCGATGGACATTGCTGTCATCGGGATGTCTGGAAAATATCCTGGAGCGGAAAATATTCAAGAATTCTGGAGAAATCTCCAAGAGGGCAAGGACTGCATTACCGAAGTTCCCAAAGATCGCTGGGATCACGATCTTTACTTTGATAAAGAAAGAAATAAACCGGGAAAAACCTACTGCAAGTGGGGGGGCTTCCTAAACAGAATAAATCCGTTGGATTCTTCTTTCTTTCACCTCACTCCTTATGAGGTGAGTTTGATGGACCCTATGGAACAGCTTTTCCTGGAAATGATATGGAGCCTGCTGGAAAGTGCGGGATATACGCGAGAGATGCTACAGAAAAAACACCAATCCAAGGTTGGGGTCTACGTTGGTGCTACGTATCATAAATACTGCACCTGTGATACAAATACGGATGCCCCTCGGATCACATCCTTTGGTTCTGTTGCCGTCGCCAACCCCATGTCGCATTATTTCAATTTCCAGGGACCGAGCATATCCATTGATACGATGAGCTCTTCCTCTGCTGTGGCTGTCCATATGGCATGTGAAAGCCTGATCAGAGGTGAGTGTCAAATCGCAGTAGCTGGCGGTGGGAATCTGTTGACAAGCCCCAAAAAGTATATTGAATCCAGCCAGAACCAATTGATCGGAAGCCATGAAGAAAGTCGAAGCTTTGCGGATGGAGACGGATATCTTCCTGCTGAAGGTGTTGGGGCAGTTCTCTTAAAGCCGCTTCATAAGGCAGAGGAGGATGGAGACTGCATTTTAGCAGTCATCAAATCTACGGCCACTAATCATGGAGGACACAGTAATGGGTACACGGTCCCCAATCCCAATGCACAGGCACAACTTGTTGAAGAGAACTTTTTGAAAGCCGGCATTCACCCTCGGACAGTCAGCTATGTAGAGGCAGCAGCCAATGGATCTACATTAGGAGACCCGATTGAGCTAGTCGCCTTGAAAAAATCTTTCCAGAAATTTACGGATGAGCAGCACTTTTGTGCCATGGGTTCGGTTAAATCCAATATAGGCCATGCAGAAGCGGCCTCGGGGATATCGCAGCTTACCAAGGCCATATTGCAATTGTGGCATCGAAAGCTGGTTCCCACCATTAAAGCGGAAAAGCTGAATCCTAATCTTACGTTCAGCAATACTCCATTTTATTTGCAGCGGGAGCTTCAGGAATGGAAGCGGCCTGTAATAGAGCTGGAGGGAGAAGAGCGGGAATTTCCGCTACGGGCAACAGTAAGCTCCTTCGGTGCTGGGGGATCGAATGTTCATTTTATTCTGGAAGAATACATCCCTTCGCCAAAAGAAGCTGTCCAGTTGCAAGGGGCAGATCAGACAGAAGTAGTGGTTCTCTCAGACATAAACTGGGAGCGACTAAATGCGCTTGCGAGTCAATTACTTGAATATGTAGAGCAGCAGCACGAGCTTTCCTTACATGATATTGCTTTCACCCTTCAGACAGGCCGTGAAGCGATGAAGTGCCGGGCGGCAATCGTAGCGAGCTCACGGGAGGAATTGCGAACTGGTCTTAGAGAGCTTATCGAGTCAGTCGGCCAGGGCAACGAGCCGGAGAGAGCATCTATTCCAGTATTTATCGGAGAAGGCGGAGAAGATTCAAATAAAAGTGCACTTCTGTCAGGAAAAGTAGGCGAGAAAGTTTCTCAAATACTTCTAGAGGAGAGAAATCTGGAAAATATTGCGATGTATTGGACCCAGGGAGGCAGGATTACGTGGGAGGCGCTCCATGAGGGACACACTGTTCGTAGAATTCCCTTACCGACTTCTCCTTTCTGAGCACACATTGGGGAACAAAACCCTGTCTAACGAAAAATACGAATATTCCGGAGGTAAACATGAGGGAGTTCAAAGATAAGGTAGCTGTGATTACGGGAGCTGCCAGCGGAATTGGCCGAGCTATTGCAGACCGATGTGTCAATGAAGGGATGAAGGTTGTTCTGGCGGATATTGAGGAGGGGGCTCTTCTAAGGACTGAACGAGAATTGCAAGAAATGGGCGCAGCTACACTATCTGTTGTGACCGATATTTCCAAAGAAGCTGATATTCGTTTATTAGCGCAAAAAACAGTTCAGACCTTTGGTGCTGTGCATCTTTTGTTCAATAATGCAGGTGTGGATGCCGGCACAGGCCGCTTATTATGGGAGAATACTGTGGCAGATTGGCAGTGGGTAATTAACGTAAACATTTGGGGAATTCTGTTTGCTACCGAAATTTTTGTTCCTATTATGGTGAAACAAAAAACTCCATGCCATATTGTAAATACAGCATCGATTGCTGGTCTGCTGTCCGGTCCTGGAAATGGAATATACAGCGCGTCAAAGCATGCCGTTTTAAGCCTGTCTGAAACGCTATACCAAGAGCTAAGATTGATCGGTTCTAATGTGGGAGTGTCGGTTGTGTGTCCGGGATTCGTCCGTACTCAAATTATGGATGCAGAGCGAAACCGCCCGACAGAGCTGCGTAAGCCAGATGGGAGTGGAAATCTTCCGCCCGAAAGACAAGTCATTACCGAATTGGCTCGCAAGGCTGTCCAAAATGGCATACTTCCAGAGGATGTGGCCCATCAAATTTTTGAGGGCATCCGAAAAGGGCAGCTATATATCATCACAGAACCGAAATTCAAACCTGCAATCAGGCAGCATATGGAGAATGTCCTTAATGAAAGTAATCCTACGGCATCCCAAATGCAATTAGTGCGCAATTTGTTATGAACTGTGAATGATAGAGGAACTGCTTAGGCGAGTCTGATCAATACGTTGTGGGGGTTACTCGGATGGACAGATCAGTGGTTTTTATGTTTTCAGGTCAAGGTTCGCAATACTACGGTATGGGAAAGGAATTATATATGTCCAACCCGGTTTTCCGAACATGGATGACCAGGTTGGATGAGATTCATATGGATGTTACAGGCAGGTCTGTATTAAAAACGCTGTTCGATGACACGCGTCGCAGGGGAGAAGAGTTTGACAACCTGCTATATACTCATCCTGCCATTTTTATGGTTGAATATGCGCTCACACAGGTGTTATTGGAAAAGGGAATTTACCCTGATTATGTTTTAGGCTCTAGCCTGGGTGAGTCTGTTTCTGGTGCTGTGGCTGACTGCATGAGCTATGAGGACACACTTCAATGCATTATCAAGCAAGCACAGCTGGTGGAAACGTACTGTCCGAAAGGGGGTATGATGGCCGTCATTGGTGATCCCGGTCTGTATGATGAAGTACCCATATTGAATACCAACTCAGAGCTGGCATCCATCAACTTTGACTCGCATTTTGTTATTTCAGGCAGCTGCGAGGGTCTGTCAGAGATTGAACACTATTTGAAGGCAAATGAGATGATCTGTCAAAGACTGCCAGTACACTATGCTTTTCATGCTTCCTTAATGGACCCAATCGCATTGGAATATACGGAATTTTTAAAGCTCATGACCATAAGAAGCCCTAAAATAAATATGGTTTCATCTATGTACGGCGGGAAGATGACATGGCTTGACAACCGTTTTCTTTGGGATGTTACTAGAAAGCCTATGCAATTTCAGAGCGCTCTAAAGTGTCTGGGAGACAGGGACGGTGTTGTCTATATTGATCTCGGTCCCTCGGGCACGCTTGCTAATTTTGTAAAGTACAATTTTGGCCCCAAGAAAAAGGCAAGCGTCTGTTCTATTCTCTCCCCTTTTCAACAGGACATAAAAAATTTGGATCGTCTGTTCGAAATATTTGCCTAATATGCATCCATTACTAACAAGGAGGAAATCAATGATCGCATATCTGTTCCCTGGACAAGGAGCTCAAGTAAAAGGTATGGGCGAAGGACTGTTTGATGAATTTCCAGAATTGGTTGCCAAAGCGGATGCAGTTCTTGGTTATTCTATTCAGAAGCTGTGCCTTGAAGACCCTGCCAACCAGCTCGGGCAAACGGATTTTACCCAGCCAGCCCTATTCGTCGTAAACGCTTTAAGCTATCTGAAAAAAATAAGAGAGACCGGAAGAAAACCCGATTATGTTGCAGGACATAGCTTGGGTGAATATAATGCTTTATTTGCCGCGGAAGCGTTTGATTTTGAAACCGGCTTGAAGCTGGTCCAAAAAAGAGGAGAGCTGATGGCTCGGGCTACTGGTGGCGGAATGGCGGCAGTTTTAGGCTTGAAAGAAGAAGTGTTTCGGGAAGTAATGGAGAAAAATAAATTAATAGAGCTCGATGTTGCCAACTATAATTCGCCCAGCCAGATTGTCATTTCAGGGCCAAAGGAACTGATTGAGCAGGCGAAACCGATTTTTGAAGATGCAGGAGCCCGAAATTATGTGGTTTTGAATGTAAGTGGAGCATTTCACTCTAGGTATATGGAAAATGCCAAACAGAAATTTGAGGCCTATGCGGCGCCATTTGAATTCTCGAACATCAAAATACCCGTTATTTCCAATGTCCATGCCAGACCCTACAAGCAGCAGGACTTAAGAAGTACGCTGATCAACCAGATTGTAAGCCCGGTCAAGTGGTCGGAGAGTATACGGTATCTGATGGGTAAAAGTGTAACCCAGTTTATCCAAATCGGGCCTGGAAATGTTGTGGCAGGATTGGTTAATGCCATACAACGAGAAGCCGAGCCATTGATCGTGACAGAGGTTGAAGACCGAAACGAACAGGTACAGAAGAGGATGTCGAAGGATACGTTGAGAAATGATGAATCGATATCCGAAAAGCGACAGGCTCCCATAACAAAATCCGGTCATGACGTACTGGAATCCAGCAAACGATTTACGGCAGAGTCTCTTGGGCATAGCGAATTTAAACAAGATTACGGAATTAAGTATGCGTATCTTATAGGCTCTATGTACAAGGGAATCTCTTCAAAAGAGATGGTCGTAACAGCAGGAAAGGCAGGAATGATGGCATTTTTTGGAACTGGGGGAGTGAAGATGGATGTTCTGGAGGAAACCATAAAGTATATTCAGAAGCAATTGAACCATGGCGAAGCCTATGGAATGAATCTGATTCATGTGCCGGACCACCCAGACATAGAAAATAACATCGTTGATTTGTACATAAAATACGGTGTTAGAAATATTGAAGCCTCTGCGTTTATGAGTATCACACCTTCTTTGGTTAGGTACAGGCTGAAGGGGCTGAGACGGAATGCACAGGGAAATGTTACGCCACAGAACAGAATTATTGCGAAAGTATCCAGGCCAGAGGTTGTTGAAGCCTTCCTGAGTCCTGCGCCTCAGAATATTATCAATAAGCTGCTGGCGGAAAATAGGATCAGCCGGGAAGAAGCGATGATGGGGATGGAAATTCCCATGGTAGATGATTTGTGCGTCGAGGCTGACTCAGGTGGGCATACTGACCATGCAGTTGCTTATGTATTGGTCCCGCTGATGCTTCAGATGAGGGATGAAGCGATTCGAAAGTATAAACACAATAAAAGTATAAGGGTAGGGGCAGCCGGGGGAATAGGGACTCCACAAGCTGCAGCGGCGGCGTTTATACTGGGTGCTGATTTTATCATGACGGGTTCAATCAATCAGTGCACAGTTGAAGCAGGGACGAGTGATGAAGTAAAAGATTTGCTTCAGCAGTTAAACATTCAGGATACGGACTACGCTCCAGCAGGGGATATGTTTGAAATGGGCGCAAAAGTTCAGGTCATGAAAAAAGGAGTGTTTTTCCCAGCCAGGGCGAATAAATTATATGATCTTTACCGTAATTATAATTCCATAGATGAAATTGATAGAGAAACAAAACACTATATTGAAGAAAAGTATTTTAAGAAGAGTATTGAACAAGTCTACGAAGATATTAAAGCTTATTATCCGCCTGAAATCATTGAAAAAGCTGAAAGAATCCCGAAACGGAAGATGGCCTTGATATTTAGATGGTACTTTACTTATTCTACTCGACTTGCCATTAATGGCGACAAAAACAACAGAGTCGATTATCAAGTACACTGCGGACCAGCCCTCGGCGCTTTTAATCAATGGGTTAAGGGGACAGATCTTGAGAATTGGAAGAATAGACATGTTGACGATATAGGACAAAAAATAATGGTTGAGACTGCAGAGTACCTGAATGAAAGATTTAAAGCTTTAACTGCTAGTCTTACAATCTAGTTGGATTCAACCTAGGGCAAGAAGCTAATAATGAAGTGCAGTATGTTCTAACCGTATAAGCCCATGGCCGGATTCATGCAGAATAGAGTAGCAATATATGCAATCAGACCATGGGTTACATCATTGAAACCATGTAGATACTAGGGTAAAAGAAAGAGGGTGTTTCTGTGCATAGATATAGAACTCATAACTGTGGAGAGCTGAATCAGACGCATGTCGGGGAAATCGTGAGAATTGCAGGCTGGGTTAAAAATATTCGTAACCTCGGTGGGATTGTTTTTATTGATCTTAGGGATCATTATGGGGTTACGCAAATCGTTGTCTCTGATCCTAATGAATTAAAGGATTTTGTATCCAAGATCAATAGGGAATCAACCATCTCTGTTACAGGAGCTGTATGTCACAGGTCCGAAAGTACGATCAGTCCTCATATGAAAACCGGTTATATTGAGGTCATTGCCAATGAGATAGAAGTGCTAGGGAAAGTCATGAATCCGTTGCCTTTTGAAGTATCTTCAGCACATGAAGCCCGGGAAGATTTAAGATTAAAGTATCGTTTCCTGGATCTGCGCCATGAAAATCTGCATGATAATATTGTACTTCGCTCTAAAGTCATTCAAAGTATCCGAAAAAAGATGATTGATTTGGATTTTTTAGAGATTCAGACACCGATTCTGGCAAGTTCATCTCCAGAGGGCGCCAGAGACTATTTAGTTCCTAGTAGAGTGCATCCAGGTCAATTTTATGCCTTGCCTCAGGCACCTCAACAATTCAAACAACTATTAATGGTCTCCGGCTTTGATAAATATTTTCAAATTGCTCCGTGCTTTAGAGATGAGGATGCAAGAGCAGACAGATCACCCGGTGAGTTTTATCAGCTGGATTTGGAAATGGCTTTTGCTACACAGGAAGATGTTTTTAATGTAGTTGAAAATATGCTGTATGAAGTTTTTTCTGAATTTACACATTTTAAAATTTCAAAGCCTTTTAGTAAAATTCCCTATCAAGAAGCCATGCTCAAATATGGGAGCGATAAACCTGATTTAAGAAATCCATTAATTATCCATGATGTTACAGAGCTTTTTGCAGAGAGTGATTTTAAAGTGTTTAAAAATAAAACGATACGAGTTATTGCTGTTCCTGATTGTGGAGGGCAGCCAAGAAGCTTTTACGACGACATGGTAAACTTTGCTGCTGAAGCTGGAGCGAAAGGTCTTTCATGGATTAAGTTTAATGATGATATGTCTCTCAGCGGCTCGATTGCAAAGTTTATACCGGAGAAGGTAAAAAACGAATTGATCGATGTAACGCAAGCTGGTCCGGGATATGCACTGTTTTTTGCTGCCGATGAGCTTAAAAATGTCGAAAAAATAGCTGGCGCTGTCCGAAACCAATTAGGCAAAAGGCTGGATTTATTGGAAAAGGATACGTTTAAGTTTTGCTGGATTGTTGATTTCCCCATGTTTGAATTGGACCCTGATACTCATAAAATAGAGTTCAGCCATAACCCATTTTCGATGCCGCAAGGTGGCATGGATGCGCTGCTGAATATGAATCCTCTGGAGATCCTGGCGTACCAATATGATATTGTATGTAATGGAATTGAGCTGTCCTCGGGGGCTGTCCGTAACCACGATACAGAGATTATGGTAAAAGCCTTTGAGATCGCGGGTTATACATATGAAGAGATTAAGAGTAAATTTCCTGCACTCTTTAATGCTTTTCAATTTGGGCCACCCCCTCACGCAGGTATAGCACCTGGAATTGATAGGATTGTGATGATCCTTGCAAATGAATCGAATATTCGAGAGGTTATTGCCTTTCCAATGAACAGTAAAGCACAGGATGTATTAATGGGAGCCCCTTCAGAGGTTACTGACAAACAATTGAGAGATGTTCATATAAAATTGGCAAATGCCAAGCCACAAACAGAATGAACGGATTCAACAAGATACTGCAAGCAAAGCTGAATCCAGCACGCAATTAAATCCGATTGAGTGAGCTAAAAACTCTCCCTGCTAGAAGCAGAGGAGAGTTTTTTTATGTAGCTTAGATTGTTCAATTTAGGTTAGTAGCAACTGCTGCAACCTTTCTATCGTGAACCACGTCAAGAAGTTGTTAACGGCCAAGCGGCCTAATTCAACTACAAGGTGGAACTTAACATGAGCATGAGAAAAAGTGCAATCGCAGCCCTTACGACTATAGCTCTGCTGTCCTTCTCGATTGGAGGTCATTTGTCTGCGGCAGACAGTCAATTCAAGGATTTGGGCCATGTAAATGGCAAAGAAAAAATCATATCCCTTAAAGAGCGGGGGTTACTTAAAGGTGCCTCTGACACGCAGTTTCTCCCCTCATCTAAAGTGACCGCTGCCCAAGGCATTCAGTTGATCTCGGGCGGACTTCAGCTTAGTTTGGCCGCCATTGATTTGAACCAGGCGCCGCAGGCGAGTGGACTGTTTACCCAGGTTAGGGATACCGCCTGGTACGCCGAAGCTTTTATTAACGCGTATTATAACGGTGTAGACATTCCAAAAGAAATCAATCCTGCCAAAGCACTAACCAAAGAAGAGTTCACTCACATGTTGATTCAGGGCATGGAAAAAGCAGGTGCTCTTCCCATGATTAAAATCGCACCTGCAAATATTGCGGATGACAGCGAGCTGGAGCCTTCTTACCAAGGCAGCATTCAACGCTCGCTAGTGTACAAGGTCAATGTCCTGGATGGGAAGGGAAATTTTCATCCCAAAAGTGCGATTACACGTGCCGAAGCTGCTGTTATGTTATACAATGCATTGGAATACCTGAATGCTCATCCAAAGTCGTAACCAATACAGCAATTAAGAGCTTTACTTCTGAGGAATTTAAGCATTCAGTTACTTGACATCAATACCGTGAATGCTATAATAAGGAAATCGAATTTAGACCCCGCGGTAGTTGACTATCGTAAGAATACTTTTCTGGTCCTTCGGCATAGAAACACAAGTAACGAATAAATAAGCTGGCTCCGGATGAGGGGTCAGCTTTATTTGTTTGTACAAAAGTTAACAGCTTTCACAGATTTACATATTGAGAGGAGACAGCGGTATGTTTGGGAATGACTGGGATGATGTACTACGGGAAGAGGTCGAAAAGCCTTACTTTAATGAATTAAGGTATACGTTAGCTCGAGAGTACAAGTTACATAAGGTATATCCTCCAAAGGAAGATTTGTTTTCAGCACTCAAATTAACGCCATATCATCTGACCAAAGCGGTTATATTAGGGCAGGACCCATACCATGGAGAGGGACAAGCTCACGGCTTGAGCTTTTCGGTTAGACCCGGTGTGCGTACACCGCCGTCTCTACAAAATATATACAAGGAGCTGCGCGATGATGTCGGCACTCCCATTCCGAATCAGGGATACCTCGTTCCTTGGGCTGAGCAAGGTGTGCTGCTGCTGAACAACGTGCTGACCGTGCGCGAAGGACAACCTCAATCTCATCAGGGAATAGGTTGGGAACGTTTCACGGATGCTGTCATTGAAGCGATTAATGAACGTGAACAGCCGGCAGTGTTCATTTTGTGGGGGAGCCATGCTCAGAAAAAAGCAAGCTTCGTGAATACCAGTAAGCACTTGGTGCTGAAATCTGCTCATCCGAGTCCATTGGCGGCTCATAGAGGTTTTTTTGGCAGCAAGCCTTTTTCACGTACCAATGCATTTTTGCAAGAGCATGGAATGGAACCGATTCGGTGGGAGATTCCTAACCGCTAGCACGGGAGGTGAGGACATGCGTCAATGGAAGGGACGTCAGGTCATTTTATATCACGGCAACAACGGTCATACCCAGAAGGTGCGCGGCACACTTGAAAAATGGGATGATATACGAAAATGCGTTATTTTGGGCCCGAAAATGCTGGCTATTCCTTTTGAAAATATTACGCATATTACCATGCTTCCTCCGGGACGTGAGCGTAAAAGCCGCCAGCCAGCGAGGCTGAACGCTTTCGGTTATGTAATGAATGTTCCGTTACAGTTTGATAATGCCATTCATTTTCAGTCGGCGGTGACGATTTGGAGAGATGATCAACTGATTGCTTATAATGTAAAGCTGGTTAGTCACTCGGCAGACCATGTGACTCTTGAGGATGGACAAACCTTATCCAAGGCAGAGCATTTATTTGTAGTGAGGTCACTGCGTGGCGAACTTTAACTGTTATAATTCACCTTTTTTTGATGAAGGGTTCAATTTAGTTAGCTGCTTACCGATAAAAGATAATGGGATTGTTAATAATATCCTGTTTTATAGAATGAAACCAAGGGAGAGAAACGAATGGAGCGTATGAAACGTATGAGCAAACGGAGTACCTTCTTACTTGCTTTGCTGATGTTTGTATTCGCAGCATGGCCAGCAGGTTTGATCCGGGCTGAGGAGAAAACGACCTCTACGGTACAGTGGGACAGTCAAAATCCAACCACAATCAATCTGGGTGGAAGCCCCGCTCAATTAAAAGTGTGGTCTGTGACGGAGACTGGTAAAACGGATGTAACCGAAGAAGCTGAATGGATCTCCGGGGACTCAAGTATTTTAAAGGTAGAAAAGGGACTCATTACCCCAGTGTCCAAAGGGCAGATTAAGATTGTTGCCACATATGGTCAGAAAACGGTAAGTACGACGATTACGGTAAAATCGCCTTACAGCAAGTTGCAATTCAATCCGACGGGTCCTCTGAATCTGACTATTGGCGGAGAATCGAAGCAACTGACTGCTCAAGGTGTGCTTAGCGGAGGTGGCACGGAAAATGTGTCCGGCGTGGAATGGACATCCACGAATGAAGCTGTTGCTACCGTAGAAAATGGACTTGTACGTCCTCTTGCCAAAGGCGTGACTTATATAAAAGCCGCCAAAGATGGCCTTAATGCTCAATTGATCGTGTATGTGCGCTCTTCATCCCAGGCACTGGTACTGAGTGAGACTGGCTCCAAATCGGTCTATATGGGGAGCTCCCCCATTCAGGTTACTGCAACCGATGTGAACCTGACTGGCGGCAAAACAGATGTGACCAACACAGCAGAATGGACTTCCTCTAATTCGCTGGTTGCCACTGTAGAGCAAGGGAAAATCACACCGATGGATGTAGGGAATTCGACGATTACAGCTTCCTATCATGGTTTGAGTAAGACTCTGAAGATTAATGTACTTCCAACTGTCGAAAAACTGGTCTCAAGCAAAGCCAGTCTGGCTCTTGAAACTGGCAGCAAAACATCTCTTCCGAGTATATCTGCTTATTTGGTCAATGGAGCCAAAAAAGCAGTTCAATCCGATGTAAAATGGAGCTTAAGCAGTGAGAGTGCAGTCAAAATTGCAAATGGTAAACTGGTAGCAGTAAACCCAGGTAGTGCAACATTGACAGCGACAGTAGGTGCGCTCAAGCTGGACATTCCAGTGACCGTACAATATAAGGTTCTTAAGCTGACGGCTTCTGAGAAAAAATATGTATTGGTTGCAGGCCAAGAAACGAGTATTCCGACTGTAAAAGCACACATGGCTGGTGGCGGAGTACTGGATGTGACCAACCAGGTAAGCTGGGTAGCTACAACAGCGGCAGTTACAGTGGGAAATGGCAAAGTAAAAGCGGTGAGTGGTGGAAACTCGGGAATCAAGGCAATGTATATGAATAAATACGTGAAAGTGCCTGTCATTGTGGAGGGAGCCATTTCTACATTGACACCAAGTTTTTCGAATGCTGAGATGAATTTGAAGGGAAGTAAGTCCATCAAAGTCGTCGGCAATTATACAGATGGTAAAAAAGTTACCCTGAGCAGCAAAGTGAAATGGACAACATCGAATGCTTCTGTAGTGCTCGTAAAAGGGTCTTCCATTAAAGCTGTTGGAATTGGAACAGCAACCATTACGGGTACGTACCAGGATAAGTCGTTTAACGTGGAGATTAAGGTTACACCTAAGTTGCTTAAGCTGGTATTGAGCAATAAAAACCTGAAGCTGCCTAAGGGCTCATCTCAAGTGCTTAGCGTGAGTGCAGTTTATGATTCAGGCGCGACTGCGAATGTGACCAATTCAGCGGTGTGGACATCCTCCAAACCGTCGATCGTACAGGTTACAGCTGGTCAGGTGAAGGCCTTGGATAGCGGAAGCTCCAGTATTAAAGTAGTCTATGGTGGTAAGAAGGTAACGACGTCTGCCAAAGTGTTAAAATAGTCTACGTACATTGCCACATCTGGCGTATACCAAACAAATAAACCCCCGGTCCAAAGACCGGGGGTTTTATTTTCAGCTTATTCTACGCCGTCCTGATAATGATTTTTCCAGTGCTTATCGCCTTTGTGCGCGAAATCTTCAACTGTTTTCTCCAGAGTAGCTACTAGTTGGGCTTTAATCTCAGCGATTGTGTCACGAAATAATCTTTCTTCCGTACCGTTGATTTTTTCACCATATAAAGCTTGAGCAGCTACAAATTGACGATGTTGTTCTACAAAACTGTCAATCGAATGCAATGCATGCTCCACGTATTGTGAAATGCTATGATGCTCGTTAGGCAGTTGTAATTTTAATTCCTTAACTCTGTTTAATAATGCCATGATGATCACCTCGTGCGTTTTGTTATGTCAATAATTATACATCATTTTCGGAAAAATTTCATTAAATTTCGGTTAAATTGTGACTTTTATTATGTCATGATTGCATTTTCAATGGTAATCAGTCCTAATCTCGGAATTTTGTGCTTTTTTCTTGGTATCGTGATTTCAAAATTTAAAATATATGATACGAAGACAATGTAAAAGCAGGCTGCGACAGCTGTCTTTCTGACATGCTATAATGGGGAAAAAGCCCAGTCGGAAAGGTTGTCAGTATGGTATGAAGCTTTTTAAAGGTTTATTTTGGGGAATTCTGATTAGTCTTCTCCTGTGGTGCGCCTTGTTTGGGCTTGTCCGCTGGATGACTCATTAAGTCGTTCTCTGTATCTTATACAATAACTCTTGCGACTGTATCCACGTCATTAACGGAAATCGTATATACGTGTTCGTCATCGTAGAGCTTGAATTGCTGAGTTTCTTGGTCAGATAGGAGCTTAGGCCAGCCAATTACGGTATTTCCATTCAGTAACCGGATTACAACAGCTTGCATTTGGCTCACGGCCAGTTTGATCTCATCGTTCATTCGTACAACCTCCTCTCTATACTATTTGTCGTCGGATATTTAACCTTTTTTTATAGTCGGTAAGGGGTTACAAAAAATAAAATCTGGGGATTACCTTAGCTGAAGGTCATTTACTGGAATAGCTTGAAAGGAAGAGGGAAATTGAAGAAAAAGTTGCTAAGTTTTATAGCCTTAGTGTTGCTAGCTGTGGGAGCGTACTGGTTTGAAGGAGACAATCTTTTTACGAAAATAACAGGAGAGAACCCGCCTTCATCAGCTCAGGTAACGCTGCAATTTCCGTCAGGTCGTTATCCTGAAACGGCGCAGCATATTAAGGAAGCCATTCAAGCGGGAAAATCACCAGTATGCACAATTGACCGGGAAGGAGCCGAGCAAAATCGTCAGCATTCACTTGCGGGTGTTCCTACTCGTAAAGGGTTTGATCGTGATGAATGGCCGATGGCTATGTGCTCAGAAGGGGGTAAGGGTGCAAATATCAAATACATAGCTCCTAAGGATAATCGTGGGGCAGGATCATGGGTCAGTCACCAGTTAGATCAGTATGAGGATGGGACTCGTGTAAAATTCGTTATTAAATAGTTTTTGATTTAGTGTTTTTACCTTTTAGCTCCTTAGATGTTTCCTGTTTGGCTTTAATCAGCGCCAAAAAATCAAAAAAATCACCTAGTGTATTGAAGCCGGCACCTAATATGGCCAGGTCTTCAGCAGATAGTTGATCTAACCATTCCATTTGCTTAGCGTCAAACATATTATCACCGCCAACCCTTAATAATGTATAGTATGTAGTGGCGGCAACGAAGGTCAGGGCTCTGGCATACCTTTTAAGTATGCCTGTTTTTTGTGCAGAGGATGTGTAAAACTCATGTTAAAATTTAATTTTTATACTAAAATCGTTTCCATCGTTATCGTATTGCTGATACCTGTGCTGCTTCTGTATGTCTACTCTAATCAGACAACGACAGGCGTATTACGTGAAGAACTGAATCAATCCAATTATAACCAGCTGACTTTTTTTCAAAACCAGGTGAATACGAATATTGAAATGATTTCCTCCTGGCCGCATCTGCTGATTCATGATCCTGATGTAGCCAGTTTCCAAGCAATTTTTTTAAAGGATAAGACTCTCAACCTGGATGGAATTAACCTTGTCAAGCGGATTCAAACCAAGCTTGGGCTTCAGGAAAGCTCTTCGAACTGGAGAACAGGGCTGAGTATATATTCTCCTTCGCTTGGACGAGTTGTATCGGAGAATGGAGCCAGTTATTATGATCAGAAGAAATTAAGACAATCGATTACAAACGGCTGGCAGGTATCTAAAAAAAGAGTGTACGGTAAGGATCAATTTATATTTTCATTGTATACCTTATCCCCGTTTTCCTCACTAGCCAATCCAGAAACCGCTAACACAATTATTAAAGTGGAATTCGATAGCAGCAACATTCAGGACATGCTTGACCGCTTTAAAGGCGATGGGCGAAAGGAGCCTTTTTATTATAAAAAAGGTGTAGGCGTGATTTACAATCGCTCTGCAAATGAAGAATTGTCAAGCCAGTTGATTGCGAAACTGGAGAAATTGGGATTACATGAAGTTGATAATTTGACCGTGAAAATTGGAGAAGAGAGTTACCTTGTTCACGCCGTTCTTTCGCAAACAACAGGTTGGTATTTGATTGACTACATGCCTTTGTCCGATATGATGTCTCCGATTTATTCATCTAACCGACTATTTTATCTAACCGTTGTTGGCTCGCTACTGGTGGGGATCATTGGTGCTTATCTTCTTCACTCACAGGTACAAGTTCCGATTCTCCAGCTTGTGCGGGCGTTTAGGAGATTAAAGGATGGAGACTATGCTGTTCGTTTGAGTCCTAAGGGTAGTCATGAATTTGCATTTCTGTCACGTCAATTCAACCTGATGGTCGAACAGATTCAAGAGCTGTTTGAGAAGGTTTACGTTGAGAAGCTGCATGTAAAGGAAGCTCGTCTAAAGCAGCTCCAGTCTCAAATCAATCCCCATTTTTTTTATAATTGTTTTTCCTTTATTACGAGTATGGCAAAGCTGCGCAATCATGAGGCGGTCGTGGCTATGGCTCATAATTTGTCCAAATATTATCGCTATACGACAAGACAGGAAAGAGATTTGGTTCCTTTATCGGATGAAGTCGAGTTTGTGCAATATTATTTGAAAATTCAGCAGATGCGTATGCCACGGTTAACGTTCACTATTGACATTTCTTCACAGGCCCATAGTCTGCTGGTTCCACCGCTTGTATTGCAACCCCTGGTGGAAAATGCAGTGCTGCACGGAATAGAACCTCAGGCGGAGGAGGGGATCATCCGTATTATGACTGAGTGCATCGGCTCATCCATGTACTTGATTGTAGACGATAACGGACTCGGTTTGAGTGAAGAGGATATAAGATCCCTGACATTAGCACTTGAGAAGCCTGTAGAGGAGAAAAGTGGCTATGGTTTATGGAATGTGCATCAAAGAATGCGATTACATTTTGGTGAAAACGCCGGGCTGGAATTCTCGTTGTCTCCGTTGGGAGGATTGAGAGTGATTTTAAAATGGCCACTGTCAATTGAAGAAGGGCAGGAAGACGGGTTGATCCATTCTTCATCAAATTCAAGAAATAGTTAAATTGGAGGATACTGATGGTTCAGATATTACTAGTCGATGATGAGAGTTATGTTACTGAAAGCCTGGCGGCTACCATACCGTGGGAGTCATTGGGAATTGAGAGGGTACATCAAGCAGCTTCAGCCTTGGCAGCAGTAGATGTGCTGGAAGCGCATGATATTGATATTCTGGTTACGGACATTCGTATGCCTGGCATGACGGGATTAGAGCTGATTGTTGAAGTAAACGAACGTTGGCCGCACATCCGAAGTTTATTACTGACAGGCTATGCTGATTTTGAATACGCTAAAAAAGCGCTCCAGCTTAAGGCTTTTGATTACATATTAAAGCCGGTGGATGATGATGAGTTTATCAAATGTGTGTCAGCTGCTATGGATTCGCTAAAGGAAGAATGGGAAGCATTCGACAAGGTTCATCAATTACAATACAGTCGCAGGAACGATTTCGGTGTGCTGCGCACTCATTTGATGCACGATTTGTTACTCGGGCGTGATTTGACTGTACAGAAAATAACGGACAAAATGTCCGAATATGAAATCAAGCTACGTACAGAACATCCTGCCAGTATGCTGCTTATTCAGCTGGGCAAGCATTTTTCCGATATGGATTATCACTCAGTTTCCTTAATTGAGTATGCGATTGGAAATATTGCAGAAGAAGTGTTTGCTCCTGATTTTCATGTTTGGCATTGCAAAGCGCCACATGATTGCCTAATCGTGTTAATTGAAGGAAATTGGGATTTATTTGCTGAAAGGACTGTGGATGAACAGAATCATTTTTTGCGTGCAGCGATTGAGACCTTTCGGAAAAATGTGAGCAATTACTTGAAAGGTGAAATTTACGTCACATTAACGAATTGGTTTCATTTCCCGGATGAGCTGCCTAAGCTATATCAGACAGCAATCAGATCCTTATATTGGAACCAACAGGAGGAAACGAATCCACTGCTATTCATAGAAGAGCAGACAGAACAGTCACATAGCTCAGTGAAGTCGCTGGAGGGTCTTTATACGCACCCTACGCTTACTCATCTGCTAGAGTCCAGGCAATGGGAAGAGGCCGAAGCAAAAGTAAGCCGTGTATTTGGCAAAATGGAAGAGGCAGGTTATACACGCGAGCATTTGTATGAACTGTTTATTTCGGTAACGAGCGCCTTTATGTATACAGCTCACAAACAAGGACGCTTCATTACACAAATGGACCAGGTAGGCTTCGATCCGTTACATGCGCAGAAATTGGTTCATTCGTTTCCCCACCTCAAAGAGTGGATATTTTCCATGATGAACAAGCTTAAAGCCGAGTGGTCCGCAAGCGAGCAAAGCGCCAAAAGCTATGTGGTCAAGCAGGTTCAGGAGTTGATCGCTCAGGATAAAGGACAGGAGCTGTCTGTTAAGACGATTGCCGATCAGGTCTATCTTCATCCCGTCTATTTGTCCAAAATCTATAAAGCCGAAACTGGGGAAGGCCTGGGAGATTATATTATCCGAATGAGAATGGAACGGGCTCTTTATTTGCTCAAATATTCCAACAAAAAAATATATGAAATAACAACTGAACTCGGCTATCAGAATCCCCAATATTTCAGCAAGATGTTCAAAAAGCATTATGGAATGACTCCGCATGAATTTCGGGACCAGTAAAGACGAATGAATAAAGATCAGTTGAGAAAGGTGCAGAAATATTTATTTTGTGACATAGGCTGCTAAGAAAAGCCCTCTTATAATAAAAGAGTAGAAAATGATTTTTAGAGGGGGAACAAGATGCGAGTTCATTCGAAGAAAAAGCTATTGTCGTTGCTCGCCGCAACTATGGTATTAGGGGTTGGCCTTGTGGGCTGCTCAGGTGCAGGAAATGATGGGAATGCGGACAGCACAGCTAAAACTGAAAACGTATACAAAGAAAAATACAACCCAGAAGTTACAATATCCACGGTATGGGGGGTAGATCCCGCCTTAAAATTTAAAAATGGCGAATCTATCGAAAATAACGTTGCGACGAAATGGGCCAAAGAGAAATTTGGTATTAATATAAAATCACTCTGGTCTGTCACGGATACAAACGGTGCGTTTGCTACCAAGCTGCGGTTGGCGATGTCCTCTGGCCAGGAGATGCCTGATGTCGTTGTACTGGGAACGGAGAATGAGCAGCTGGCCCAGGATATGATCGATTCCGGTATGTTCGCTGAAGTTGGCCCGTTGTTTGATAAATATGCTTCGGATTCTTGGAAGCAGGCCATGAGTCAGGATACGAATGTATGGAATCAGTATAGCCGGGATGGTAAAAAAATGGGTATCCCTGTGCTTGATTTCGCCTATAACCATGATTATGTATTGTGGGTACGACAAGATTGGTTGGATAAGCTGGGGATGAAGGCTCCTGAGACGATGGATGATCTGGAAAAAGTGATGGATGCCTTTAAAAATAAAAATCCGGACGGATTGGCTCCGGACAAAGTGACCCCGCTCAGCATCGGTTTCAAAACATCCATGAACACTTGGATGGGTGACCCATCCTGGATTTTCGGGGCTTATGGCACACTACCCCAGCAGTGGAACAAAGGTGCAAACGGCAGCTTGGAATATGGCTCTGTCCAGCCTGGCATGAAGCCGGGTCTGCAAAAACTGAGCGAGTGGCTCAAAAAAGGATATATCCCTCAGGAAGCAGCATTATGGGATGAAAATAAAACGACAGAACCTACAGTTGCAGGGACAGCCGGGATGATTCCTGGGCCATATTGGATGAGCGGATGGCCGCTTCAAGATACGGTTAAAAATGCGCCGAGTGCTGTATGGAAGCCGATCAAGATTCCAGCCGGACCTGACAACAAAGCTATGCGCCATGGAACGCAGTACACCAATGGTGTCGTACTCATCAACAAACAAATGCAGCATCCTGAAGCCTTCTTCACATATCAAAATTACTTGTTTGATCATTATGCAAATGCCAAACCGGACGGTGATTTGTCGAATGGGCTGTTTAAGGGCTACGATTATGATTTAGATGCCAATGGAAAGCTGGTGTCTATTGATAAAATACCGGGTGGTTATGTAAACTCTATTCGTTATTTGCTGGTTCGTGATGGTGCACGTATCCCTGATGCCCAAATGAAGGCTTTGTTAAGCTTGGCTGACGGTGCAGAACCGAAAACCAGACTGGAGAAAGATGTAATGGTGAATTACGGGAAAGACACTCCCGCAGCGGCCAAAGTGCTTATGGAACAAAAGGATATCTCTATGAAAGATCAGTTTACAGGACCAACCACGCCAACGATGAAGGCTAAAAAGGATTATCTCGATAAGATTGAAAGCCAGACGTTCAATGAAATTATTTATGGCAAACAGCCGATTTCCGCTTTTGATACCTTTGTACAGACGTGGAAAGCCGCTGGTGGCGAACAAATTACAAAGGAAGTAAACGAATGGTATAAGAGCGTCGAAAAGTAAAAGTTGTCGATGGTGTAAAACAGATTGAAAAAGGCTGTCCCAAGGTGGACAGCCTTTTTACTTCAGCTTCATATGGATTAAATAAAAATGATTGCTTTTGTGCCATGTATGTTGGTTTTTTGAACTGTTGGGACTGCGAAAACGCTTTTATAATTGAGGTATACCATGAGAATTACAGGAGGAACTGCAATGAGAAGTCTGCAACGTACGTGGCCATTTCATATCATGCTGCTGCCAGCCATCATTTTCTTAATTGTATTCAGCTACATTCCAATGGGCGGCATCGTGATGGCCTTTCAAAATTACAAACCTTGGCTAGGCATAACTGGTTCTGAATGGGTTGGACTGGATAATTTCCGCTTTTTGTTCCAACGGGAGGACAGTCTTCAGGTCGTATGGAATACGCTGATTATTGCTGTGTTAAAGATGTTTTTCAATCTGCTGGTTCCGTTTGTTTTTGCTATCCTGCTGAATGAAATTCGCAAGGTCGGACTTCAGCGCTCCATTCAGACATTGGTGTATCTGCCACACTTTCTGTCCTGGGTAATCTTGGGTGGCATTCTGATTGATCTGTTGGCTACTGACGGATTTATGAACCGGATTCTTGGAAGTATAGGAATCCAGCCTATCTTCTTTCTGGGAGATAACAACTGGTTTCGTTTTACCGTCATTGTATCGGACATATGGAAAGAGTTTGGCTACAATACCATCGTATTCCTCGCTGCACTGGCGGGTATCAATCCTTCGTTGTATGAGGCTTCTGAAATGGATGGAGCGAGCCGATGGAGACAGACGCTGCACATTACTGTACCATCATTGATTCCGATGGTGGTCGTTGTTGGGACGCTTGCCCTTGGTAATGTTCTGAATGCTGGTTTTGACCAGATTTTCAACCTTTATAATCCGCTGGTATACCAAAAAGGCGATATTATTGACACATTCGTCTACCGGACAGCATTGATCAATGGGGAGATGGGCTTTGCTACCGCCATTGGATTGTTCAAATCCGTTATCAGTATGATTCTCATTCTGATATCTTATCGGCTTGCTTACAAATGGGCAGGTTACCGCATATTCTGATTCCACGAGGCTGAAAGAGGGAGAGTCATGTATCATAAAACAACGCCATACCGCATTTTTAATGTGTTCAACATTTGCTTGCTTGTGATATTGTCTATCATGTGTATCGTTCCACTGATCCATGTGTTGGCGGTATCGTTTAGTGCTAAATCAGCAGCAGATGCCAATCTGGTTGGACTGTGGCCAGTGCAATTTTCTTTAGAAGCCTATAAGAAGACGATGAATAACCCAATTTTTCTGCACTCCATCTGGATTTCCGTCTGCCGAACTGTCTTGGGAACCGGCTTGACGCTGCTGATTACCTTTTTAGCTGCTTATCCGCTTTCGAAGGAAACCACGGTGTTCCGTAGTCGCAACATTTATTCATGGCTGTTTGTATTTAGTATGATTTTTAACGGTGGTCTGGTTCCATTTTATATGGTTATTCAAAAGATTCATCTTATGGACAGCTTCTGGGTACTTGTATTGCCAGGAGCGGTCAATACATTTCTGGTCATTCTTATGCTGAACTTTTTCAGAGGTATCCCCAAAGAGATGGAAGAGGCGGCATTGATCGACGGAGCAGGGCATTTTCGGACATTGTTTAGTATTTTCTTACCGATATCCATGCCTTCCATTGCGACGATTGCGCTGTTCAGTATGGTATTTCATTGGAACTCATGGTTTGATGGTCTGCTCTATTTGAGCAATGCAAAGGATTATCCGCTGGCGACGTTCCTGCAAACTGTAATTATACAGAAGGATATGAGCTCCATGAGCATGAGTCCGAAAGAGATGGAATTACTGTCTCAGACGACGGTTAATGCAGCACAAATTTTCATTGGTGCAGCGCCTATTCTTATTGTATATCCATTTTTACAAAAGTATTTTGTTAAAGGTATGACGTTAGGTTCCGTCAAAGAGTAACAGAACTAATACAAGGAGATGATTTACAGTGACATATCCAAACATAACCAAGTATCCTCCCATTAGTGAGCGAGTTCCGCGTATGCTGCATGGAGCAGACTATAACCCGGAACAATGGCAGCAATATCCCGAGGTGTTAGCGGAGGATATCCGCTTGATGAAACTAGCCAAATGTAACGTGATGTCTGTCGGCATTTTCTCTTGGGTTTCATTAGAGCCTGAGGAAGGTGTGTTTACGTTTGAATGGCTGGATCGTATTCTGGATTCGTTTGCTGAGAACGGAATCTATGCGTTTTTGGCCACTCCGAGCGGAGCAAGACCAGCCTGGATGTCGCAAAAATATCCCGAGGTGCTGCGTGTAGGGGTTAACCGTGTCCGTAACTTGCACGGGTTTCGACATAACCACTGTTATACGTCGCCTGTATACCGGGAAAAAGTACGTATCATGAATACGAAGCTGGCTGAGCGATATGCTAATCATCCTGCTGTTATTGGCTGGCACATTTCCAATGAATTTGGTGGAGACTGTCACTGTGATTATTGTCAGGAGGCTTTTCGCACTTGGGTGCAGGATAAATATGGTACGCTGGATCAGCTTAATCATTCATGGTGGACAACATTTTGGAGTCATACAGTTACAGATTGGAGCCAAGTCGAATCTCCAGCACCTCATGGTGAAACGCAGGTTCATGCCATGAATTTGGACTGGAGACGATTTGTAACCGAACAGACCGCAGATTTTATCAAGCATGAGATTGTGCCGCTTAAGGCTGCAAATCCGGACATTCCAGTCACAACCAATTTAATGGAGTTTTTCGAAGGATTGAATTACTGGAAGTTTGCTGATCTGCTCGATGTTATATCCTGGGATAGTTATCCGACCTGGCATGACCGTGAAGGAGATGATAGCCGGCAGGCTGCAAGAGTGGCAATGATGCACGATATTATTCGCTCCATTAAAGGTGGGAAGCCTTGGATGCTCATGGAAAGTACGCCAAGTTTGACAAACTGGCAAGACGTTAGCAAGCTGAAGCGACCGGGCATGCATCTGCTGTCGTCTTTACAGGCAGTGGCGCACGGCTCAGACACCGTTCAATATTTTCAGTGGCGGAAAAGTCGCGGTTCGAGTGAAAAGCTGCATGGTGCAGTCGTCGATCATGTAGGACACGAGCATACTCGGGTATTCGGGGACGTGACAGATGTCGGTCATGCGCTGGAAAAACTGGAAGAGGTGGTCGGTACATCCGTACCGGCTGAGGCCGCAGTCATTTTTGACTGGGAGAACCGTTGGGGAATCAACGATTCACAGGGACCGCGGAACAAAGGCGTGAAATATGAGGAGACAGCTGAAGCACATTATTTGGCATTGTGGGAGCAGGGAGTGCCGGTAGATGTCATTCATATGGATGCAGATTTCTCCAAATATAAACTTTTGGTCGCTCCGATGTTGTATATGGTCCGCAGCGGTGTAGGGGAGCGCATACAGAAGTTTGTCGAAAATGGCGGCATTTTCGTAGCAACCTATTGGTCTGGCATTGTGGATGAACATGATTTGTGTTTCCTTGGAGGCTTTCCAGGGCCGCTTCGTAAAACGCTGGGCATCTGGTCGGAAGAAATTGATGGATTACATGATCACGATCGTAACTACATTATACCGATTGAAGGCAATGAGCTGGATCTACAAGGGGAATATGAAGCTGTTGAATTGTGTGATCTCATTCATACGGAGGGTGCAGAGGTACTGGCTAAGTACGGGACAGACTTTTATGCAGGACGTCCGGCTTTGACGGTGAATCGTTTGGGACAGGGAAAAGCTTATTACATCGCATCACGCAACACCGGACTATTCCATAGTCATTTTTACAAGAGTTTAATTGATGAGGCAGGTCTCAGTAAAGCACTCGATGTGCAGTTGCCACATGGAGTGAACACAGCGATTCGTACCGATGGAGTTCATGATTATATTTTTGTAATGAATTTTACGCATGAGCCGCAAGAGATTACACTGGATGGACGAACTTATACGGATATGCTTGAAAATCTTGTGATAGCAGACAGCAGCGTTCAATTGGGTGCCTATGCTGTTAAGGTTCTAAAGACAGAGCGCAATAATTAGACACGTTATACATGTGATCGCCGCTGATTCCCGAGTGAGGGAGCAGGTGGATTGGCCAGAGGCAATGTGAGTATACAATTTAGATAGGGGATGACTTATGAAAACAGGTAAACGTACTATGGTATTTGCGATGTTGATCTTGTTATCCAGCTTTTTGTACCCATTGGGCTCTGTGGGAGTGGGTGCGGCTTCGGCCGCCCCTGCTTTCGCCAAAGGAGCAGATATAAGCTGGGTCGCAGGGATGGAAGCCCAAGGTATGACCTGGAAGGATAAAAAAGGGGTTCGCCGGGATGTGCTGCAAATTTTACGGGACGATTATCAGATCAATTCGGTTCGTATTCGAGTGTGGGTAAATCCTGACATGAAGGATTATGCAAGCGGATACATGAATGCCGAGAAGGCAGCAGAACTTGCGCAGCGAGCTCAAAAGTTAGGCATGAGCGTTATGCTGACCCTGCATTATAGCGATTCATGGGCTGACCCAGGACAGCAGAATAAGCCTTACGCATGGCGCAATTTTACATTTACACAACTTATGGATGCGGTCTGGTCCCATACCGTCTATGTTATGAACACGATGAAGAGCAAGGGTGTGACACCGGATTGGGTGCAAATCGGCAATGAAACGAACAATGGCATGCTCTGGGATGACGGCAAAGCCTCAGTGAATATGAAAAACTATGCGTGGCTCGTCAATACAGGGAATAACGCTGTTAAATCCGTAAGCAGCAGCACCAAGACGATCGTACATTTAGCTAACGGGGATAACAGTTCCGTTTTGAACTGGAACATTGGTGGACTGATTGATAATGGAGCTCAGTTTGACCTTATTGGACTGTCTTTATATCCGTCTTCCTCTGACTGGCAGGGTAAGGTGGATCAGACGATTACCAATGCCAATAGCCTCATTGCGAAATATGGTAAAGGCATTGTTATCAGTGAAATCGGGATGGAATATAATGAACCTGCTGCTTCCAAGGCATTTATTTCCGCAATCAAAACGAAGGTTCGGAGTATCGGAGGCGGTAAAGGCGTGGGCGTATTTTATTGGGAGCCAGCTGCAACCCCAGGTTATAATCAAGGCTATAACAAAGGTGCTTGGCAGGCTGATGGTAAGCCAACCTCAGCGTTGGAAGGCTTTTTAAACTAAAGAACGATGTAAGAGCATATCAAAGAACCTCTAATGCGCATTCTATACAGATTAGAGGTTCTTTGTTTTATGATGATTGGGTAGTTATAATGTTTAGACTTCCCGGTTTACCTTGAAGAATGAAATAAGCTCTTCCAGCTCCCCGGACATCAATGTAAGCTTGTCCGAAGCTTGGACAATCGAAGCCATAGACTCTGTCTGTTCCCCAATGGTTTGTTCAATTTGTTTGCTGCTGTTGACTGTTTTGCTAACTGTGGAAGACAACTCGTCCGAGGTAGCTGACATTTCCTGCGTGCTGGCCGAGATTTGCTCAGTTGCACTGGATACCTCCTGGATTTGTGACGACACTTTGTTGGACGCTTCTAAAATTTCAGAGAACATTTCGCCTGTCTGCTTCGTAACTTCCAGTCCGACGTGAACTTCTTTTGTACCCAGGCTAATGCCTTTTACAGTTTGTTCAATCTCTTTTTGAATTTCTTCAATAAGCTCTGCAATTTGTTTGGCGGATTCTTGAGACTGTTCAGCCAAATTACGCACTTCTCCAGCTACTACTGCAAAACCTTTGCCTTCTTCGCCGACTCTGGCAGCTTCAATCGAAGCGTTGAGGGCAAGCAGATTCGTTTGGCTGGCAATACCGGTAATGATGCTTACAATATTACTGATTTCGTTAGAACGGTTCTGCAATGCATTAACGGAATCAACTGTACTTTCCATTGTAGTGGAGATAGAATCCATCTGAGTGGATAGCTTTTGAGCTACCTGATTGCCTTCAACGGAGCGCTTTTCCATGGAATAAGCTTGATCCGCAACAGAAGAGGAGCTTTCAGCGATGGTTTGGATCACTGTAGACATTTCATTCATAGCCCTGGAGCTTTCAAGTGCTGCGTGATCCTGAGCTTCAAGCCCCTGGGTTATTTCCCGGATATTGCTGTTAATGACGTTTGTATTCGTACTGTTTTTCTCGCTGATGCTTAACAATTCCTGGGCTGATCCCGTTACTTCTTGCGTCGTATCCTGTACTTTCACCATTGTATCGTTAAGGCGCTTGATCATAGAATTAAATTTTTGATTGATAATACCAAGGTCGTCTAGTCCTGTCTTAATTTTCACATTCAGATTACCCTCGCTGACTTCTTCAATTCCCTTCATCAAGGAACGAATTGGGGAGAGCGTGCGTTTTACCAGCAAGTATTGAATCGTCAAGAAGATAGCAAGAAACAGAATGAGCAGTGAAACACCATATACAAGCAGCTTATGAAGACCCGTAGGTACAGAGCTCGCATCTACGTCAAAGTAAATTGCACTTGTGACTTTACCACTTGCATCTGTAATCGGGTAAACAATCGTAGTCCATGTGCCATATTCGTCCGTATAAAAGCTGCTCAATGCTGATTCATTGGATTGAAGCACTTTATTTACGGCTTCTGCATTTTCGTCAGGCAGAGTGTACATATCCCCAATGTTCATCTTCGAGTCTTGGAAAGCTTGCACCAAATTAGTGGGAACGCCAATAATGGAGGTTTGATTTCCTTCTTTTAGTTCTGTCCCAAATATGTAAGCTTGGGCGACATTAGGATAAAATGTGTGAATAGAATCTAGAAATTTACGTAATTCCTGTTGAACAGAACCGTTATAATCTTTTTCGCTTAATGCTTGTTGTACTTTTGTTTTGTCAACATCTTCTGCCCATTTTTTGGTCAGCACTTTAACCTGATCTTGCAGCTGCGTGGTGAGAATGTTCTTTTGAAGTATATAGCTAGATGTGATAAGAATAGCACCTATTAATACGATGTTAAGAAAAGATATTAATAGATTTTTACCAAAAAAGGACATAGTGCTCCACTTCAAGTTTTTCACAAGTTTCTTCTCCTTTAAATTTTAATTTAATGCTACAGTACAGCTATCCCTTATATATTTCGTCAATTTCCTTTATAAATGTTAGCGAATTATTACAATTGGGATATACTTACTGGTTTCACTAAAAACAAAAGCGGCAACCCACATGCAATAAATGTAGGTCGCCGCTTGCTAGCAAGACGGGATAGCTGGTTTCAACTCAAATACAACTAAATTACTTTATTGTTTGAACAATATTTAAAAAATAAGATAAATGCGGGCGAACGAATGCCCTTAATCATTATATATAACAGTCTTTCGCTGAACGTTGAAAGCTTTCTGTCATTATACAAGTAGTGAAATGAGCAGAGGGAGCGAAATAAGCGATAATACTGAGCTTATAACAAATGCAGATGCCGCTTCTGTTTCCAGTGATTCATAGCGGGTCGCGATCATAGCGGCTACAGCAGAGCCGGGAAATGCGACAAGCAGTACGGCTTTGGTTACATCCTCAGGGGACAGTCCGATCAGAACAGCAATACCGAGCATAACCATAGGCATTACGATCGCTTTCAGCACAGCGATACTAAGTGCTTTTGGACTGAACGTAATCTTTTTAATCCCAATAGTTACCCCAATAGCAAATAGAGCCGTACCCGCAGTAATATTGCCGATTTGGTCAAACATAGATTGCAAAAGTTTCGGAGCTTGGAATCCGCATAAAGTCAATACAACACCAATCAAGGGTACGCAAGCCAGCGGTTCACTGAGTCCATGAAGGACAGATTTTATAGTGACTTTAAATAAATTGCCTTTTGTGTCGTCAGATTGTGTTGATTTGCGCTGGCCGACCGTTCCCAAAATACTTGCAAGCGGATCAAGAATCGCATTAACAACGATGCCGGTAATCGCAATAGGAATGGCGACTGCCGCACTTCCGAACAAGCTTCCCAAAACGGGAATCCCCATGAATGCAAAAGAGGGCTGTGTCGAATTCAATGCGAACATGGAGGATTCTGTCAGGCCTTTTTTTGCAATCAAGCGATATAAGATGAGCAATACAATATAAAAGCCAATCACCCCAAGCAGCAAAGCAACAAGAAAGGGCCACTTTTGGATTAATGTCTCTCTTGGTGTCGTCGTAATACCAATAAACAAGTGTGCAGGTAAAGCAAATTTGGTTACCAGTGTATTTAGTCCCTTAGAAGAAGCTGGGTTAAAGGCCTTAAAAAAACCTGCAAAATAACCAATTAAAATGACAAAGAAAATAGGAATTAAAATAATAAAGATATGACCTGTAGCCATGATGTCGCCTCCAATAAAGATGTCCGCCAAAAATGGCGGACATCAGTTAAATAATCACTTTGCTTACAGCAAGTATAAATTTTGATGTTGTTCGCTATTTTTAAACCAGAACGGCTTCCTGTCCATACTGTTTGATGGGTTTATATTTGCATTCCCACATGGATTCCCGAACCGCTTGTACGATATCATCCGGCTGATGACGCGCTACTCCATCTTGAACGGCTGCCTTGGCGACAGCCACTGCTACAGCTTCAGATACTTCTCGCAGTTCGTTGATTTTTGGCAGCAGGGAAGCACCAGGCTGTGACAAATCAACCATTTGAGCTACTGCATGGGCAGCTGCTGCAAACATACTATCTGTTATAATTTTGGATTTTACTACGATTGCTCCAAGACCAAGACCAGGGAATACAAAAGCATTGTTGGATTGCCCAATTTCAAACGTAATATTGTTGTAGATTACTGGCTCAAAAGGGCTTCCTGTTGCAATAAGCGCTTTTCCTTCAGTCCAGTGGATCAGGTCTTCAGGAGTTGCCTCCGCCAGAGGAGTCGGATTGGACATTGGCATAATAATAGGGCGTTCTGTATGCTTGGCCATCTCTTTCACGATTTCCTCACTAAATGCTCCAGTAACACCGGAAGTTCCGATCATAATCGTCGGTTTCACGCGGCGAATAACTTCAAGCAGAGGGATTTTGCCATCTTCAGCATGCTCCCAGTCACGGCATTCGGCAGCATCACGCACATAAGGGACCTGGAATGGCAAAAGTCCTTCCGTTTCATTGGTAAGCAGGCCACGGTAATCATATGCCCAGAAGTTACGTCTTGCTTCAGCTTCTGACAATCCTTCCAGCATCATGGCCGCACTAATTTGGTCTGCATTGCCGATTCCGGCAGCTCCTGGACCAAACACTAGAACCCGATGCTTGCTCAGAGGGATTCCGGACAATTGGACACCAGACATCACACCTGCAAGTGTAACTGCACCGGTACCTTGAATGTCATCATTAAACGTTAAGATATTATTTCCGTACTTATTAATAATATTCCGAGCATTGACGTTACCTAGATCTTCCCAGTGCAGCAGTGCGTTCGGGAAAGAAGAAAGTGCAGCTTGAACATAAGTATCAATAAATTGATCATATTGTTCTCCACGTACACGCTTATGACGATTCCCCATGTATAAAGGATCTTCTAACAGCTTTTCATTGTTTGTACCTGCATCCAGCACAACGGCCAGTACCCGGCTAGGATCAATACCAGCAGCGGCTGTATATACAGCAAGCTTACCAATAGAGATGTTAATACCGCCAACTCCCCAGTCCCCAATTCCCAAAATACTTTCAGAATCTGTGGCTACGATCAGATCGATATCATCAGGACCCAAGTTCAAATTTTTAAAAGCTTCTTTGATGCCAGCAAGATTATCAATAGATAGATACATACCGCCCGGTTTATGATATTCATGACTGTATTCCTGAATAGCCTGACCGACTGTTGGTGTATAGACAATCGGAAGCATCTCGCTCAAGTGCTCGGAAAGCAAACGATAATAAAGGACAGTATTCCGATTAAAAAGATCATTTAATGCAACGTTTTTACGTAAATTATCCGGTTGGCTTTGAAATTGCTCATACACCCGTTGAACCTGTTCCTCAATCGTGAGTATGGTAGGAGGAAGGAGGCCGTCAAGTCCAAGTTGCTGACGTTCTTCTAGCGTAAAAGCCACTCCTTTGTTCAGCAGTGGGTTGGCAAGAAGATCTTTTCCGGTTAATTTAGTTTCGATAGTTCCATTTTCCGTAACATGAAAAGCACGCATTTCCAATTCCTTCTTTCTAAAAAATACATTCGGTTAATCCTTGAACAATTCGTGAACAAGTATACGCCTTATTTTAAACCAAGTGAACAAGTATGTTGTGTGAAAAATGGTTATATAAGTGTTTACATAAGAAAAAATATGAAAATTAAAGCGGTTTTCAATGATTTTCAAATGAAAAATTCATTGAATTTTCATAATATTTTCGGTAAATATTCAATAAGTGTGACTTTTTTCATAGCTCTTATAATTTGATTGAATATGTATAGAGGAATAGCTTAACTTCATTTTTCTATAAATGAAGTTAAGCTATTTTTTATTATAAGGGATAATTGAGGCTTAAAATCTAAACGTTTGGTGGCTGTCTATTTAGTGGATAGTCAGATATTTAATTCTCCGATTCGGTTTACGGCTTCATTAGCGCCTGGAGCAGAGCGTTGCATCCAGCTGTTGCGCCATTTCAATTGCATGATAATGACGAGGACAAAAGCACAGAATGTGATCAGACTTAGACAGATGAAGCCAGGCATGTAAGAACCCGTTAATTTGTACAGATGGCCCAGAATAAGAGGAAGACAGTATCCGCCTATGCCACCAGCAGCCCCGACGATGCCGGTCATAAGCCCAATTTCGTTGCCGAATCGCTGCGGCACAAGCTGGAATACGGAGCCGTTGCCAGCCCCAAGGCACATCATGCCTACGAACAGCAGAACTACGACTACGGCAAGTGGTGGCAAAAATGCAATGCTGGCGAGCATCATCCCGGCCCCGGCATACAAATACATTAACATGCGAGAACCACCAATCCGGTCAGACAAAAAGCCGCCTACAGGACGAAAGAAGCTTCCGGCAATCACACAAACGGTTGCAAAATCAGCGGCATGCACCGCAGAGAGGCCGTATTGGGTATTGAAGAAAATGGTCAAATAATTAGAAAGGCCGACGAACCCACCGAACGTCACGCAATAAAAGGCACAGAACACCCAGGCATCCCTCTGTTTGAGCACTGAAGCATATTGCGCCAGACTTTTTGGTGCTGGGCGATGAGGGCTGTTGCGGGCAAAAATACTGAACAGAACAAAGACGATAAAAATTGGGATAATGGCCAATCCAAACACGACCTCCCAACTGTCAAAATGTTGGGCAATACGGTTGGCAAACAAAGTTGCGAGGACGGTCCCGCTGTTGCCGGCACCGGCAATTCCCATGGCCAGACCTTGATGCTCTTTGGGGTACCATTGGCCAGCCAATGGTAGTGCAGCTGCAAATGAGGCGCCGGCCACACCCAGAAGCAGGGCGACAGTGTACAACTGCTCCAGCGAATCAACCCACAGCCAGCCGAGCAGGAGAGGAATGATCGTGACAAGCATACCGATCTGTCCCGTGAGCTTCGGACCGATATAATCTGACATGAATCCAAGCACAAGTCGCAACAGAGAGCCGCTGAGTATCGGGAGAGCGACAAGGTTGGCTTTTTGTACAGGGTCCATTGGATAATCATTAGCAATGACAACGACCAACGGTCCAATCATCCCCCATATCATAAAGCTAATATCAAAATACAAAAAAGAGCCAAAAAGGGTGGGCTTGTGTCCGCTGTGCCAGAAACTTTTTTTCTTCATTCTCCATCTCTCCTGTTCTTATTGGGGTTTGTAGAGCTCAGGCCTTAGACTTCAGCCCTCTGCTGAACATAAAAAGCCGCAAATCGTCCCGTCATTGATATTGGGATCGTTTTGCGGCTTCATTGCCGTGTTTGACACACTTCATTGTGCATCGCTTTGGTATGATCACATGGTAGTGATTTTAATTCAAATTATAAAAAGACATTCTACTTGTGTCAATATACATAACATTAAAATTATAATAAATTAAAAAATAGGTTTAAATACAGGTTTCATGTATTGAATATTGACATAATACTCACAATTCAGTAATCTTAAGTACATATCGGTACAACGATGTGCCGACATTTACGGCAACGGTGCCCTTTTCCATCGAATGGAGAAGGGCTTTTTCTGTCTTATTTTAGGTTCAGAGAATGGGGCTGGATTAATTATGATAAAAAGACTGGTCGTCATCGGTAATGGTATGGCAGGCATCAAATGTGTTGAGGAAATTCTCAGTCTGGAGCCGGAGCGGTTCCAAATCACAATATTTGGTGCAGAGCCACGTCCCGGGTACAATCGTGTGCTCCTGTCCAAAATGCTTCAGGAGGAGAGCTCGTTCCAACATATTGTTACCCATAGCTGGGACTGGTACGAAGAAAATGGGGTAAAGTTGCAAGCCGGTGAACGTGTGTGTCGTATTGATGCAGCAACCGGTATGGTGGAAACGGAATCCGGCATTCAAGAGCCCTATGACATTCTCATACTGGCAACTGGCTCTTTGCCTTTCATACCTCCCATTCCCGGAGTCCGAAAAGAGGGAGTAATCGCTTTTCGTGATGTAAATGACTGTGAAACCATGGCCAGATATGCCAAAACGTATCGCAAGGCCACCGTCATCGGAGGAGGGCTATTGGGGCTTGAGGCTGCTCAAGGCTTGCTGAATCTAGGGATGGAAACTGACGTTGTTCATAATGCGCAGTATCTGATGAATCGTCAGCTTGACCGTACTGCGGCTGTGCTTTTACAACGGCGGTTGGAGCAGCAGGGCATGCGGTTTCATTTGGCGAAGGATACGGTCAATATTATAGGCCGCAACCGGGCACAAGGATTGATGTTTGCGGACGGGAACAGATTGGAAAGTGACTTGGTCGTGCTGGCGGTTGGTATCCGGCCCAATATCGCTTTGGCTCAGGGCAGTGGTCTGACAGTAAACCGTGCCATTGTCGTGGATGATTATATGCGCACGAATATTCCTGGTATTTACGCAGTTGGCGAATGTGCTGAGCACCGTGGAATTTCATATGGGCTGGTGGCGCCGCTATATGAGCAGGGCAAAGTGCTGGCAAAGGTGATTTGTGGTCGTGAAACGGCTCCTTATGAAGGGACGGTTCCCTATGCGCAGCTCAAGGTTGCGGGAATTCATGTGTTTTCGGCAGGAGACATTCGTGAAGAGGGAAACGAGATTGCGATCATGGAATATAACGGTATGCAGGAGATGTACAAAAAAGTGATGATGCGCGCTGGCGCTATTACTGGAGCGATTTTATTCGGCGATACGGCGGAAAGCACCTCGCTGCTTGGAATGGTTCGGCGCGGCGCGCCAACTACAGAGCTTACACCTCAGAATAACAGCAAAAGCAAAGCAGAGGATGCTGCGGAAGCATTGCCCGAAGGAGAGACGGTATGCGCATGTAACGGTGTGAGCAAGGGGGATATCTTGCGAGTGATTGCCACAGATAAGCTGAAAACAGTCGAAGAGGTGAAAAGCCGGACCAAAGCGTCCGGTTCCTGTGGTGGTTGCCGGCCGCTAGTGGCTGCACTGGTCAAAAATGGTTTGTCCCGAGCGACAGCTTCTGGACCTGTGGATACTCCGACTGCTCAAGAGGTTGTCCCTGTGTGTGGTTGTACGCATTATGATCATGATTCGCTTAAGACAGCGATGGTGGAGGCAGTTTGTCGAACTCTAGAGGAAGTAGTATCTCGTCTCGGTTGGACCAGGCAGCAGGGCTGTGAATTATGTCGTCCTGCTGTACTTTATTATCTGGAATCTCTAGGTTTGCGGAACGGATCTGCAACAAATCAACTGGGAATAGGCGTTGCGCTTCAGCCCACCGTACCATACGAAGGGGAAGCGGGTTCTGTGGGCCTGAGTTTTACAAATTTGGATGTTGAACGTAGGGATTTTGTTGATCCTGCCCCGATCGATCAGGCTTCTGGTGGAGTGATCTGGCTGAGAGAGCGGCTGGCAGCAGTATGGGGCAGTCTTTCATTACCGTCACCAGTTGCGGTTGCTGTTAGTCCGGGTTCAGAGTATCCCGATGGCGTGCTTGTTCATGACATTGGAATCTCCCGATCTCCAGCAGGTTGGGAGGTTTATGCTGGTGGCCATGCAGGACATCCGGTTCGTCAGGGGTTGCTGCTTGGATTGGAGGAGAATCCGGAAGAAGTGGTGCTGATGGTTGTAACCTGCTTGCAAATATACAGGCATAGTGCTAGGTATGGGGAGAAAATGTGGGAATGGATTGAACGGACTGGCGTCCTAGCGCTGCGGGAAAGTGTGCTCGACGTTACTCTGCGAAGTGAGCTGACCGGTAGCCTGCGGTCCACCATGCTGACAGGTTAACAGATTGTGGGAGTTGTAGTGAATGGAGAGGGAAGGTGACTTTTATGTGTCAGTCAGGAGAAAACAAACTGGAAGCCGGTCAATACGTCCTCCCTGTGGTGGAGACACAGTGCCCATTTTGCAGCGTGCAATGTAAGATGACCGTTAGTACGGAAACGGAAGCACTCGCGGGTATCGTTCGAACGGTGTATAAAGCGGAAGGGAAACCTAATGCAGCCTCACAAGGCAGGTTGTGCATCAAGGGAATGAATGCGCATCAGCATGCAACTCATGCAGAAAGGCTGACACAGCCTCTCCTGCGCAAAGAGGGCAGGCTCGTTCCTGTCCCATGGGGAGAGGCGATGGATGCTGTAACTAGCAGTTTCTCTTCGCTACTGTCCACGCAGGGTCCTGATGGAATCGGCATTTACGGCGGAGGCTCGCTATCGAATGAAACGGCTTATTTACTTGGGAAATTTGCCAGAGTGGCTATAGGTACGCGCTATATTGATTATAACGGGCGCTTCTGCATGTCGGCGGCAGCATCTGCTGGCAGCAAAGTGTTTGGTGTTGACCGCGGACTGACCTGTAGGCTGGCTGATATTCCGTTGGCTCGTTGTATTGTGCTTGCAGGCACGAATATCGCTGAATGTCAGCCGACGTTAATGCCTTATTTTCACCAAGCGAAGGAAAATGGCGCGTTTATCATCGTAATTGACCCGCGCACGACTCCCACAGCGGCAATAGCCGATCTGCACCTGCAAATCAGACCAGGTACGGATGCTGTGCTGGCCAATGCCATGCTAAAGGTCGTCGTGGATGAGGGATTGATAAATGAAGAATTTATCCGCAAGCGGACCAACGGGTATGACCAGTTGTTGACTCATTTGAATGGGGTGAATCTGAACGAATCGGCTGCGTTGTGCGGAATTGAGGCAGAAATGATCCGGCAGGCAGCACGTGCCTTCGGTGGCGTGGAGACTGGCATCGTTTTTACAGCCAGGGGTGTCGAACAGCAGACAGATGGGCATATGGCGGTGCGTGCATTTCTTAATCTCGTGCTGGCCACCGGAAAGATTGGAAGAGAAGGGTGTGGGTATGGTGCCATCACAGGTCAGGGGAACGGGCAAGGGGGGCGAGAGCACGGTCAAAAGGCTGATCAGCTTCCTGGTTACAGATCGATTGAGAATGAAGCAGACCGAGCCTATGTTGCGTCCGTGTGGGGAGTTGAACCAAGCAGCTTGCCGGGAAAAGGAGTATCGGCCTATGAAATGATGGAGCTTGTGAATCAGGGAGAAATTCAAGCGCTGTTCGTGATGGGCTCTAATCCTGTTGTGTCTAACCCGAATGCACGGTTGGTTGAGGACGCGCTGGAAAAGCTGGATTTGTTGATTGTGGCGGATATGTTTCTCACTGAAACGGCACGAATGGCCGACGTTGTTTTGCCTGTGACGTCTTATTTGGAGAATACGGGAACGATGACTAATCTGGAAGGCCGCGTTTTGCTGCGGGAAGCGGTGCGCCTTGCACCGGGCGAAGCTAGAGATGACTGGAGCATTTTATGCCAAATAGCTGCAAGGTTGAACAAGGGGAGGTACTTCGCATATAAGGATGCAGAGGATATCTTTGAAGAACTGCGTCTCGCTAGCCGAGGGGGACTTGCTGATTATTACGGGATCACTTATGACAGGCTGCGTCGCGAGGAAGGGGTGTATTGGCCATGCCCATCTATGGATGAAGCTGGTACGGATACGATGTTTCGGGAAAGTTTTGCTCTTTCCGACCGAAGGGCTGTTTTTACAGTGGTTGAAAGCTGTGGAGCAGGAGAGGAAATATCCGAGGAATATCCGCTTACTTTGACGAATGGCCGCGTGCTGGCTCACTATTTGACTGGCGCGCAAACACGCAGATGTCCTTCTCTGGCCGCGCGTGAGATTGAGAATTATGTAGAAATTCATCCGCGTACTGCGCAGCGCTGGTATATCAGGGACGGGGAGTGGGTGGAAATAACATCCCAGCGCGGCAGCTTCACCGTCCGCAGCCGGATCAGGCCACATATTCGCGAAGACACGCTTTTCGTGCCCATGCATTGGGGCGGGACGCAAAATGTAAATCGGGCGACCCGTCCAGACCTTGATCCGTTCTGCCGGATGCCCGGCTTCAAGACGGCAGCTGTATGCATCCGTCCCCTCCGCCTAGCTGTAGCTGCAACCAGTGGACATAACGGGGAGTGGTCACAGTTCTAGAACAGGAAGGTGTGAGTGCATCTTCTTTTTCCTTGCATAAAAGGCCCGCCCCCTTTGCATGAGCATGGGGGCGGACCTTTTTGAGTAGTTCAGTTTATGTCCCGATAAATGCTGGACTGTAGGAGACGAGTTTTATAAATGAAAATGGGGTTCGGATGTGTTGGCACCCGTTTTTATTTCTTTTCTCAACATAGCTTCACGCCAGCGGCAGTACAACTCCCAGGCGTTCCCGTTTTCAAGCAGCGGCTTGCAGGTGTACAAGCCTTCCTCAATGGAGTCGACCCGCCCTGCAATGAACAGTCGTACCGCGCCGTTGAGCAACACTTGATTCGAGAAGGCAGTAGGAGCTGTGCCTTGCAGCACTTCCTCTGATATGCGCAGCTGTTCAGCAGGGGTCCAGTGGTGTTCTGGTACTACCGAATCCAGCCCGTACATTTCGGGATCTATAACCTGGAGGGACACCTTACCATTAGCAAACAGGTAAGTCCGGGTCGGTCGATCGATGAACAGGTCCTCCGATCCTTCGCTCCCCTGGATGATCAAAGCCCTGCGATAATTTAGATTCTGCATGACTTTCGCCGTCTTGTCGAATACGGTGTTGTGGAAAACACCAAATACAATGTACGGGGAGGAACCATAATCAACCAGTTTCTCGGCTGTGTTCAGTACTGTGCGAAGCCCCAACTCTTCGCGAATAGACCGCAGATCCCGCAGGGGCGTGCACCATTGTTCGGAAACAACGAAAAGCACGCCTGTCTGCTTCGCAGCATGAATGGCGGTTTCGTGTGACATGTCCGCAGTCGCTACCCCCATCTCCTGCAACAAAAGTGGGAGTGTAACCCCCCATTTGGGAGGGAGGGGTGCACTCCCATGCATCGTTACAGGTAATCCGTATGAGGCAAGTAGAAAGGCAGTTGCGAAGGTAGCAATAAATGATGACTTCCTACCGTCGTACGGACCGGCGAAATCAATGCCTTCCTGCATGGGAAAGCGGTGGGAATATTTGCGACAGACATTAACGAATGCTTCCAGCTCGGCAATACTCTCCATTTTGATGCGTTCCGCGGCAAAGAAGGCACCGATTTGAGCTGGGGTTGCTGACCGGGTCATAATCAGTTCGGCGGCAGCTTCGGCTTCGGCATAGTTCAGATCACGAGCGCCTCTTTTGCCGCGCCCAACTTCTTTTAATATTTCAATGATATTCATGTTCAAGGCCCCTTTCAGATTTATGCTTTTAGCATTTGCTGTGCTTTCACAATGGAGATGGCCACATCAACGATTCGTTTGCGCTCATTCATCGCTTTTTTACGCAGCAGATCATATGCCTCCGCTTCGGGGATGCCGTTTACTTCGCCAAGTATCCCCTTCGCCATATCAATCCATTTGCGTTCTTCCAGCCGAGCGGTCAGTTGTTTGCGTTCACTTTGCCAATGCTGGCGTTCAAAAAAGCGTTTGGCGCTAAAATGAAGAGCCCAATTCAGCTCATGGGCTGCCATGGAAGGGGTTAGAATACCGTCGACAGTCACGTCTGCTTCACAAGCCTCCGTCGATGACAGCGCTGATGTCGCGCTGCACCACCAGAGCAACGGAATTGCTTTGGTTTGCTCCAACCTGCTACTCCACATGCTGATTGAGCCGACAGGTATGTTTAGTACGGCCGCATCTGCATTATGGATGAGCTGTTTGATTTCAGATTCATGGCGGCAGGGCAAAGGCAGGTATCCGTTGGATTCTAAAAGGTGCTCAGGTTCTGCCTGCCATGAGGGAATGGTGTCTGCCTGCTCGGATGCAGGGTCAGCATGTGAGTGAATTACCAACAAGGAACGCAAGCGGGCTCCTCCTCTCTTTAACATGAAGGGTAAATAAGCATGAGGATTGTATGTCTTGATAAGAAATGTAACATATAACTTGATGAGATGGGTTTTCTTTTCCATCATAATGAAGTGGAAACGGACTTTTAAACCATTTTGGCGTGTTTTGGACTGAAAATCAATCCTAATTTTGTAGAAGAGTGATATTTTATACGTCATCAATATGTTACTTAGTGATAAAATATTATTTTTACGAGATTTTGCGTAAGGAATATTGACATGTGATTTGAATCGTTATATATTGACTACAGTACTTTAAATTCATACTCTGATGGATACAACGGCGTATTCGATGAAACGGCAATGGAGCCTGTTTTTACATGTGGAGGGATGTTTTGCATCCCCGTATGTGAAGCAGGCTTTTTATGTTTTAAGGATAGAAATGGAGAGGGAGTGACCTAATGAACTACATCCAAAAATTAGTGCTGGTCGGCAACGGAATGGCGGGGATACGCACTCTCGAACATTTGCTGAAGATCGCACCAGGTGCCTATGAGATTACGGTATTTGGGGCCGAGCCCCATCCAAACTATAATCGGATCATGCTGTCCTCTGTTCTGGCCGGTGGAGCAGGTTTGCAGGATATTATCATCAACGATTGGAATTGGTATGAAGACAATAATATCCGATTGTATACCGATGATCCTGTCACAGCGATCGATACGGAAAAGCGACAGGTGACTTCACGATCCGGTGTATGCGTCTCTTATGATTTACTGTTGTTGGCAACAGGTTCTAAAGCCTTCATTTTGCCGCTTCCAGGAGCCGACAAGGATGGTGTGATTGGGTTCCGGGATATTCGTGACTGCGAGACGATGATGGAGACGGCGAAGACGCACAAAAAAGCGGCTGTTATCGGCGGCGGATTGCTTGGGCTAGAGGCAGCCAGGGGGCTGCTCAATTTGGGGATGGACGTTACAGTTATTCATATTAACGGTTATATTATGGATCGGCAGCTGGATGAGGCTGCTTCCCTTATGTTACGGCGCGAGCTGGAGGAACAGGGAATGACTTTTCTGGTCAATAAGCGGACGGCGGCTATTACCGGGCGTCGTCGCGTGGAAGGGCTAAAGTTTGCTGATGGCAGCGAACTGGAAGCGGATTTGATCGTTATGGCGGTAGGTATCAAACCAGACATTGAACTGGCGGTGTCAGCGGGAATCCCTGTAAACCGCGGTGTCATCGTAAATGATCACATGGAAACGAATATTCCTGGCATATATGCCGTTGGAGAATGTGCAGAACACCGGGGAATCACTTACGGTCTGGTTGCCCCATTATATGAGCAGGGGGGCGTCCTGGCTCAGCGACTCGCGGGAATGGAGACTCCCGGCTACAGTGGTTCCGTTACTTCTACAAGATTGAAGGTATCGGGCGTCGATGTATTTTCAGCAGGAAATTACAAGGATGAGTCGGGAACACGATCACTGCGGTATCAGGATGATATTGATGGCGTCTACAAAAAAATCGTCATTAAGGAAGAAAAACTGATCGGTGCCGTTCTGTTTGGGGATACCTCTGATGGAGCCAAGTTGTTTTCTCTGATTAAAAGTGGGGAGTCGGTGGTTGGTCGAGAGAAAGAGTTGTTACTTGGCTTTAACCCTGGTCAATCAGAAGGTAGTGGCACCATGATGCTGGAGCAGATGCCTGAAGACGAAATTGTATGCGGATGTAATGGTGTATCCAAGGGTGACATTGGAGAGGCGGTTGCGGCTGGCTGTAAGAGTCTTGGGGAAATTAAGGCCTGCACGAAGGCATCGGCATCATGCGGCGGCTGCAAGCCATTAGTGGAGGGACTCTTACAGCTGTACGCAGGTGCAGAAGCCGGAGAATCGATTAAAGAGGGGATATGTGGCTGTACGACACTTGATCGGGAAGCGATTATTGATGGTATCCGAGAAATGGGGTTGAAGAGCGTCAAAGAAGTGATGAACGTGCTGGGCTGGAACGAAGCTGAAGGATGCACCAAATGTCGGCCGGCCCTCAATTATTATCTAGGTATGCTGTGGCCACTGGATTATGAGGATGAGAAGGAATCCAGATTTACGAATGAAAGGTACCATGCCAATATTCAGAAAGATGGCACCTACTCTGTGGTGCCCCGCATTTATGGAGGAGTTACTTCACCTGCCGACCTGAAGAAGATTGCTGCTGTCGCGGAGAAATACAATGTGCCTTTGGTTAAATTTACGGGTGGCCAACGTCTTGACCTGCTTGGTGTAAAAAAAGAAGATCTACCGGGAATCTGGTCCGAATTGGATATGCCATCTGGATATGCATATGGAAAGACATTGCGAACCGTCAAGACGTGTGTCGGTAACACTTTTTGTCGCTTCGGCACACAGGACGCTATGGGCATGGGCATCCGGTTGGAAAAGGCATTCGAACGTCTGAATGCGCCATCCAAAGTCAAACTGGCTGTGTCGGGCTGTCCGCGTAACTGCGCAGAAGCGACGATCAAGGACTTGGGTGTTGTCGCTATTGACGGTGGCTGGGGGATCTATATTGGAGGTAACGGCGGGATTAAAGTGCGGGCAGCAGAACTGCTGTGTACTGTAAAAACCGAGGATGAAGTGATGGAATGGACTGGTGCCTATTTACAGTATTACCGTGAGCAGGCGAATTGGAACGAGCGAACAGCTCATTGGGTAGAACGGGTAGGCGTAGAGTCGATCAAACAGGTATTGGTAAATGCGGAGACGAGGCAGCAACTGGTAAGCAGAATTGAGGAGACGTTAAGCACAACGACTGATCCTTGGCACGAAATCATTCATGACGAAGAGTTGCGCAAAAACTTTGTACAGCTGCCTGAGCTTAAGGCAGTAATGGAATAGGGGGCGGACTAAATGGAGAGCAATACGACAACCAGTAGAATCAGGATAGCAGATCTGAACGAAATTGACCGACGTGGAGCAAGAACAGTTCGCATTCATAATGCAGAGATAGCCGTATTTCGCCTTAGTGACGGCAGCGTGCGTGCGCTTGAGAACCGTTGTCCACACAAAGGGGGACGGCTATCTGAAGGAATGATATGCGGATCGGTGGTCCATTGTCCGCTTCATGATTGGAAAGTCGACCTGTCCACTGGTCAGGTGCAAGAGCCGGATACTGGATGTGTGACCACTTACCCGACGGAGATTGACAGTGAGAGTGGAGCAGTTTACATCGTAATCTAGGGGCATTAGGTTTATTTGCTTGGGATGCTGGACTTAGTTGTTCTTCTATATAATAGAAGAGATGCGTATTGCCGAACAATTCTCTAGAATTCAATCTTGCTGAAAAAAGAGACATTACTGCTTAAGCGTGGTGTATATAAAAAGTCAACCTTACTTCTGGTTGGCTTTTTTGTCGCTTAAATCTTAAACAATGACCAGTTTCTCTTCTCAGCACCAACTTGAAAATCTTTACCATCACTACTCATAATCTGAGTGATTGATATAGTTCTCTTATCGAAATCCACGTCCTTCTACCGAATTCCTAATATCTCCGCATTCCGGTAGTTAGAGTAAGAAGGAGCACAATATAATACATATCTTCTTTTGAAGCTTCTAGGAAAGCGTGTGCCTGTTCCAAGGTCCATATCTGCATTTCCTTTTTTTCGAGCTTTAGCCGTTCGACTAACGAAACAGGGTTATTGCTGATCTTATAAAAGTCTTGAATGTGGCGTGGTGTGATGCTGCTAACGCCGAAATGCGTACATATCTTATTCAACACTTCGAACGATATATTTTCATCTTTTCCATTGCAGCAGCAGATATTCCCTGTTGAAGCCGCAAATCCTCTTTGTTTATATCTCTTTCAATAATAGTAATTCTAGCAAACTATTGAATTGAAAAAATATTACGAAAAAATTGATCGTAAAATGAAAATATTTGTGATCTTTTAGGTTTTACACATGGTAAATTAGTAACATGGAAAACAAAGAGAGAGCAGCACCCCACACAAACACATGCCTGTTTGACGGTGGTAGGTGTAAAACGAGCGGTACCAGTTATCCTCTTGCTATAAGACCTACAGAGAGCCGCTAGGGTAGGATAAGTGGGCATGTTGCTCTTTCTGTTTTCACTACTCCACTCTTGCTAATGTGCGTCTGACAAGCGCACTCCTCATGACAGTGATCCTAGCCGCTAAAGAGTGGATCAGGAGCGCAACTGGTCGCGTAAGAAAGTACCTAGAAAAAGGCTGCATGCAAGGGTGAAAGTGCCATGTCCACATCTATTATCATAACTGCAGTGGGGTATATCCACGAAGGTTCGATTCCTCTCGCGAAAAAGAATGGGTGGGTGTGTCGGTGGTTCGAATCCGCCAGTGGTTTCATGCAGAATACTTGGTGTGCTACTGGATTCATTTCTGGCTGGTCCCGGTTCAAACCCAGGCTTCTGCTAACATGGAATCAGAACCCATTTTTTTGTTGAATAATTACAATAAAAGACTTATAATGTAAATGTTCATAAATACCTGTTAAAACTTTATCAATCATGAATGCTCTAATAGATTCTATACATAATGATTTGATTGATAAAGTTGTGCAGGTACAAAAAAATTAAAAGAAAGAAGGCATCTGAACATGAAAAACATCAAAAAAGCTTCTGTAGTATCCGTTTTGTCTTTAGCTCTTGCAATTCCATTAACTGCTTCTGCCGCAGTTACTACGGATGTTGCACCAGCTACAACTGACTCAACAGCAGTTTCCCAGTCTGCAAACACATCGACTGATGTGAATACACCAACACAAGGAGATCATGTTATTACTCCTCAACACCAGCAGGATAAATTCGGGAGTACTGTGAAAAGCTTACCTGGCGAAGGTAGTGCGACAGCTCCCTTTAAAGTGACTGGTGGATATGGGTATGTTAAAATTAACTTTAAGAACAATTCTAGTGATCCAGTAAAAATAATTGTGACACATAATGACACTAATAAAAATTATTATGAAGAAGTCTTGAGCGGAAAAAGTTCGGACAGTTGGAAGAGTTATCCCGGAGTTAAGCAAGGTGTGCGATCTGGTGACTATACAGTGACCTTCAGAGGTGGAAAGAATGGAGATGGAACTAAACCAGTAGATGTAACATTTAGTGGTTTTACAACAGATAATACATCTGAACTTTAATAAGCTATAAGGATACACACATAAAATACGTGAGAAGAGCCGTAGCTTCATTGTACGGCTCTATTTTCATACGTGCGTATGCAGAAACCAACTCAACACAAACACAGGGCAAACCGTCATGGTCTGCCCTCTTTGCTTTACCTTAATATGATCTTATTGTAAGAAAAATTAAAAAACATGGAATCTTTTAGTAGACTGAGGTGGTAGTTAAATATACAAATATAGGAGGAATAAGCTTTGAAGAAAAAACATTTTATTGCACCAGCCTTGGCACTAGGACTAATTGGGGGAGCTATTGCCGTACCCAATGCGATTTTTGCAGATTCAAATGCTGTAACTGATTCTACACCAGCTACAACTGGCTCAACAGCAGTTTCCCAATCTGCAAACACATCGACCGATGTGAATACACCAAAAGCGGGAGATCATGTTATTACTCCTCAAGACACAAATAAGGTGCTGAACAAGTCTCTTGCGAACACTGACATGTCAGAGCGTTTCTACATTGATCCGCACTACGGATATGCTAGAGTGTATGTGCATAATGATGGGAAAGCCCCGATTAATATAACAGTAACTCAGGGGTCAGCTAGTGGTCCGGTTAAGATGAAGGGAAGAATAGCGAAAGGTGAAACATTTGATGAAATCAACTCAAGTGCTTGGACTGTTGGTAGTTTCTATGTAAACCTTACTTCACCAGGCGGTCCTATGGAGGGTGGTATGTCGGTTCGCATAGGTAACACAAGAGAGGAATTGCAATAATATTTTAAATGCAGTGAGGAGGTCGGCTATCGTGCCGACCTTTTTAGTTTCTTCAATATCACTATTATGCACGGTTAGCTCAATGGTAGAGCACAGGCGGGCCCGAGTAAAACAGACCTAAAGGCGTGGGTTCAATTCCCACACCGTGCACCTAATTAAAAGACCTAATGAGAGTGGCGTATATGCGTCGCTCTTTTTGTTTTCACAATAATAGAAAAGGAAGTATTTTGTAATGAGTACAGAGGCAAGCGCAGTACGTAACGGCGGATTTGGGTATCTTGGTTCGGATAATATCTTTAAGGTGGTAAATACCGAGGCTGAGGCTCGTAAGTATAGCCCCACTGGTAGAGTAGTAAGCTTTGCAGGTCCACACGCATATGGTAACCCTGTAGTCCCTACAGGCACGGGAGAATACGACCAATTGGCTATCAAGCTGCATGTGGATAGTTCATTGACTGAGAGCGAGGGCCTTACGATTCCGGTCCATATAGCCAAGGTAGTCAAAGAGCTGCAATAGTGTTTATCCCCGGATCAACTCCGGGGACTTTAAGCGCCTAAAGGAAAATGTGCGGTTCGAGTCCGCAAGGTGCCATTTATTTAAACGAATCTTGTATTTCTGATCAAGAGACTAAATCCTTCATTGATCGGATCTTCATATTCTACAGTTCCAAGTATTTCAAAAGGGACTTTGTAGTCTATCAGTAAATTCTTCGCATGTTCGTTCAACAGAATAAACTGGTAGTATTCGCCGAAACGCGAATCTAAGTCTTTTTTGCCAGGAGTGCTGCTCCGAGTAATTGCAAACATTAAAAGTTCCAGTTCCTGAGTGTACGGATGTGGAGTTTTCAACTCATTATTTGACAACTCCATGAGCTTTGTTTGCAATTCACTGGTAAATTGCTTTGTACCAGTAACGTAGTATGTTGTCATAGTTATTCTCCCTTATGAAAAATAGTAGGATACGGCTGTTAAAAGTGTTAGTGCAATGGCTACCGCAGCAACGTTTTGTAAAAGGGGCTTAACTATTCGTTCATAGACACCGTCCCAGATATCTTCAAGTATATGGAACATAAACACCTCCTTTCGTACTATTACTTTCGGTGCATAAAAAGGAATATCCTTCCTATGTGTTGAATTGTTGTGTCGAAGGAAGGAGGTGTTTGAAGTGCCCAAAGTTTTTGTTCATACTCATGACATGGGGAAAGCCAACTGGGAGAATCAATATTTTCACTTTAGTAGAGTCCCTGTTGAAGGTGAATTCTTCGCATTATCGTCTGATTCACCGTGGTATCAAGTAGAACTGATTGTTCATACTCCCTTTAAAGAAGATCTCGCCGCTGAGATATATGGGATAAAGGTTGAGCACGAGAAAGTGAAGGGGAACAAGCTAAGTTTGCCAGCAAAATTTGAATTTTGAAGATAAGCACCTTAAGTGGTGCTTTTTTAGATGTCTTAGGAGGAAGCAATGGGGATTATACTTGATATTTTAAAAGATGTTGTGATAGCCATTATAACAGGGATCGGTACAGGGTGGGTTATGACAGAATACTATAGAGAGAAGGATAAAAGGACAAGTTGGATAAAACAATTTGAAGAAGAGAAACAGATAATGTCTTACTTTCTAAGGCAAGTATATTTCGAAATAGATTTGTTTAAAGACAACAGTAACTACGATAAAACAAACTTATTGAGAGTTCTTAAGACTGCTCCGAGATTCAGTTCACTTTCTGAGGTTCACAACAAGGAGTTATTTGTTAATGATGTTATAACTTTGAACTTGCTCTTACGTGAATTAGAGGATTATTTAACCGCTTCTGAAACAATAAATTACAATGAATTGGTTCGTCTAAAATCGGAAATATTCAAGGCTCATTTTCAAGTTTTAAAAATACCGAGTTCTAGTTTATATGGTCGCTGAGAGGCAGCTTTTTTCTTGCCCTTATTCCACCAGGAAGGAGGTGTTAACAATAAAAGAGAGCATATTAATTTACATTGGCCCGCCGATCCCATCGCGCGGGTTATTTCAGTTTGGTAGTTTTGTCGGAGACATACCGGAGTTTCTTGAACCGCCCATGCAAGTGGAAGAGATCCGGGAGTTGGTGGTTGATGTGAATAACTTGGTCGAAGCCAAGAAGGAATTGAGCATTATTGGTACTGAAAATAACAAAGTATTTTAGTATCTCTCGAACCCAAACAATATAGAAGCGGAGTTGAGCAGATTGGATTATAAAAGCTTGGTGGATTTGATACGCGTATTGCTTTGGAATTGGACCTTATGAATACTGCTCGTCATTTTCGATTCGCTCTGAAACTCTTTCCGCCATTGTTCTGCGCAGCCTCTCTCCTGAGATCGACCGGAAACGGACACAGGCTGCTGTAGAGGCAGTTCTTGAGAAATACAAGATATATAATAAGTTTGCTTCTATTATGAACCTTCTTGTTGAGAAGGAGTAGAGAAAGAGTGGGAAAATGAACGAAATTAAAGTGGCTAATGATTGGGCGCAATACCCTATGACTCTGCGCCCCAAGTATGTTGAGGAAATAATGAAGATGAGCCCAAAAAAGACCTACGAGTTTCTGGTAGGGAAATATATATCAGTAAATTGGTATTTCGTAACTGGCATGATGGTACTAATTTTGATGTGTTCCAAAACAACGAAAGCAGCGGATCTTAGCCGCTGCTTTTTTGTATCAAAAAGTGATTCGTATTAAATTCGTATCGGATATGAGTTTATAAAAATAAGAACCCCCCCTATAAATCAAGGGGGGTTCGGTATAGGACGGATGGGGATCGAACCCATGACCCTTACCCTGTCAAGATAATGCTCTCCCGCTGAGCTACCGTCCTGTAGTTACTAGATAATATCATGTATTAACCATATATGTAAAGTGAAAAAATAGAAATCAGCCTGTACTTCATGACTATTTATATATATAATTCAAATTTAGTGAGTTTACATTTGAAATTAAGGATAGGAGGAACTGATGATGGCCGCAGAAATTATAACTGTAACAACAGAAGAGCAACTGCAGAAGGCAATATTGATCCGTACCAAAGTGTTTGTCGAAGAGCAGAAGGTTCCTCTGGATCTTGAAATTGATCATTATGACAAGCTGGGAGATACCGCCCATCATTTGCTAATTTGTGAACATGGGGAAATGGTGGCTACTGGTCGGCTGACATATTATGATGAAGAGACAGCTAAAATGCAACGTATTGCCGTTCTCAAGGAGCATCGTGCAGCAGGTTATGGACGTGTATTACTGCTAGCACTGGAGGAACGTGCACGTGAACTTGGGCTGAGATACTCGTTGTTAGATGCTCAATGTCAAGCTGAGAAGTTTTACGAAAAGCTTGGCTATGAAACGATCTCCGATGAACCTTTTGATGATGCGGGAATACCGCATGTACGTATGCGTAAAAAGTTGTAGTCGAGGCACAGGGTGTATACAAAGCTGTACAATGCGCATGCTAGTAAAAGTTCCTCCACTATACTATGGATAAGGAGCGATGCAGCATGGCTAATACAGAACGAGAACAAATTACGGCAGTACGTAAAAACGGGGATGGCGATCTTGCGTCATTTCAGACGTCTACTGGACGGATTTTGGATTATAGCCAAGCGTTGAACGAGATTGAAGCAGGTTCAATTGCAGGCGTCAACGTGTTCAAGGCCAAGGATGGAAGCAAACGAATTCGAGGGGATGCCGATGGAGATCCTTCTAATAACCTGGATCAACTGCCGTTGTTCTGACCTTGACTCGCAACATTAACGTCCAAGCTTATCATTGATACAAAAAATATGCAGCAAGCCGCCTAGCTATCCTTTGTAGGAAAGTCGGGCGGCTTTTTGTTAATTGTTAATACTCCCTTTAGCTCGGTTACTCTGCACGTTCCAATTCTGCTAGCGGATATACTCGTTGCTGCTCCAGAAAGGACATAATCCCTGCCTTATCCCTAAATTGTTCCATATCGTCACTATAGTGCATCAGATGAATTTGCTCTTGAAGAGGTGTTGGCAAGCTTAGCAGCTCATCTAACGTTGTATGGACTTCTCCGGCACCTTGTAATTGAACCTCATGTAAAATGCTCCGGCATCCCCGTTCATGCACCAGATGATGAAGTAAATCGGGATCAAAAACCATGTCCGCACTATAAAAAAGACGATCATTAATGAACAAAGAGTAACTGTTTTTACCAGGAATATGCCGTGTAGGGATCAGCTCTACCTGGATACCCGGTACTAAGGTGGTGGGTACGCCAGGGGTTATGACATTTACCTCGAATACATCCTCAAGCTTGTCAATCATACCTTGCTGTGACATGCCGCCCTTGAGCGTATGCTCCCATAAAGGGTGGATTAATGGTTCGGCGATATAAAGCAGAGGTTTGCGACGATGGAGGATATTCATTTGAAAACCGAATTCCTCTAGGCCTCCGACATGATCTGCGTGAATATGTGTGATTAAAATAGCGTCAATATCAGGCAAAGGGACACCCATCTGGTGTAATGCTAGAGATGCGGTTGTACCGCAATCGATCAGCAGCTTGCCTTCCCCGCTATCCAGCAGCGCGTTGTTGTTGTAATAATGCTTGGCAAAGGCGCTACCTGTACCAAGCATCTGTATCGTTAGGCCCATTATGGATTCACCCTCCAGACGATGTGTTATAAGACACTCTACAATCGTATTTTAACATCTAGGCTGCAGGAACTAAAGATTTGGCTCCTTATGTAAAAACTTTGGACAATTTGTGAAACACAGCGCAACTTGTGCGGCTGAGCTAGGTATAAATGTACGACAGATGGTTTTTAACAGATAACGATGGAGGGATATGTAGTATGAAATGGAGAAAAGTGATGGCCCTAGTGATGGCCTTTTCAATAATGGGAGGGACCGTCATTTCGGCGGAGTCCGCCAAGGACCAAGTGCAGTTGATTATTAACGGAGAAGTGTCAAAAGATGGCGCAGTTGTCATTGATGGGAAAACTTATGTGCCTATCCGTGACTTTAACGGGCTTGTAAATTTTGATCCCTCTGGTGGAAAAGTTGTCTTCGACCAGCCAAACGTGCATATGTTCCTGTTCAAGGGAGATACTGTGTTTGGTAACGTGAATAAAGGTAACAAAGTGAAGTTTAATGTTTTCAGCCAAATTGATACCCTGAAAACAGATATCTCCGGAGTGAAAGTAGCGATTACCGACCCTTCGGGCAATGTAAAGGATATTCAGTCCCAAGATATCAAAGGAGCGCAAAAGGATAACTTCTGGTTCCGTACGAACGACTTTACGTATGATTTCAAAACAGCAGGGAACTATCGAGTCGGTTTCTACATTAAAGAAAGTAAAGACGGTAGTTATACACTGGTATCCGAAAAAGTCATTACAGCGATAAATTAGGCATACCACAAATTGACCTGCACTCTTGATCATGTTACGATACGAGGGAAAATAAAACAATTTGAAGGTAGGTATTTCCATGAGTGATCACAAACATGAACACGGTGAAGCCTGCAACCACGATCATGACCACGAACATGAAGAAATGGTTCTTACGCTAACTGATGAAAATGGCAAAGATGTAGAAATGGTGCTGGTAGAGACCTTTGACGTAGAAGATCACGTGTATGCTCTGTTGCTTGAGCGTGGCAATCCCGAAGCGGATGGTATCATTCTTCGTATGGAAGAAGAAAACGAAGAAATGGTGCTTTACAATATTGAGGACGAAGATGAGTGGAAGCGTGTAGAAGCAGCTTATAGCGAGCTTGTTGCCCAATACGAATAAGATTGGATACAGCAGCTGCTCTTGCTCTTCAAAACACTAGAAAAGCCCCCGAATGGGGGCTTTTTTTGTTGACCATCAACATTTTTTTGCATGCAGATGCTAACAGATCATTGTTTAAGAAATAGCGTCAGTTTCAACGATAACCTTCACCTGATGTACCGTTCGATCCTCAGGTCCTTTAACAGGCAGGCCTACTTCCACATGATCTACAATATAATCAATATTGTCCTGCGAAATAACTTCGCCCGGCAATAGGATTGGGATGCCTGGTGGATATACATAAATGAATTCTGCAATGATACGGCCAGCAGATTCCTTGAAGGGTACGATTTCCGTATCTCCGTAAAAAGCGTCTCTCGGAATGAGGGAGAGCTGCGGTATATCCGGTATCTTTACAACCAGCTCATGCTGCTGACCTGTGGAATAGTGCAGTGAAGCCAGCTCGCGCAAAGCTTTTAATAAAATGTCAATTTCCTCTTTGGTATCACCAGGAGTCACCAAACAGAGAATATTATACATATCGCTAAGCTCAACTTCGATATTGTAGTGATCTCTCAGCCAATTTTCCACATCATATCCGGTAAGGCCTAAATGGCGAATATGAACCGTCACTTTGGTCGGATCATAATCATAGGTAGCTTCCGTGCCAAGAATTTCACTGCCAAAGCAATATAGCCCTTCGATTTTGTTGACCTCTGCGCGGCAATATTCAGCTAATTCCAGAGCACGTTGTGCGATTTCATGGCCGTTAAGGGCCAAATTGCGTCGGGATGTGTCCAACGAAGCCAGCAGAATGTACGAAGTGGACGTCGTTGTCAGCATACTGAAAATAGTTTGTACACGCTGCGGATTAACGAATCCGTTTTTTGTATTTACATTTAGTATCGAGCTTTGAGTCAAAGAACCACCCAGCTTGTGAACGCTTGTAGCTGACATGTCTGCCCCCGCCTCCATGGCGGACATCGGCAAATCAGCGTGAAAATGAATCAGTACTCCGTGAGCCTCATCGACCAGGACCGGCACATTATAGCTGTGAGCGAGATCTACAATTTCCTTCAAATCGGCGCACACACCGTAATATGTCGGGTTGATGACAAGGACGCCCTTGGCGTCAGGGTGACGTTCCAATGCCCGGCGTACGGACTTGGTTGTAACCCCGTGGTGAATACCGAGATTCTCATCACTGACCGGAGAAATGAATACCGGCTTCGCACCAGCGAAGATGATGGCAGACATTATGGATTTGTGTATATTTCGGGGTACAATAATTTTATCACCTGGCATACAAATGGACATAATCATGGTGATAATGGCTCCGCTTGTCCCCTGTACACTGTAATAAGTATAATCAGCTCCGAAGGCTTCTGCTGCAAGCTTTTGAGCTTCTTCAATGACGCCTGATGGCTGATGCAGATCGTCCAATGGAGCGATATTGATCATATCTATGGAAAAAGCATTATCCCCCATAAATTCGCGAAATTCCCGATCTGCCCCCACTCCCTTTTTATGACCTGGGATGTGAAATTGAACCGGGTTGCTCTGAGCATGCTTTTTCAAAGCAGTAAAAAGCGGGGTGTTGCTTTGATTCATTAGTGTTGTCACAACCTTTCATGCAGGATTTCGACAATCCTGTGCAATTGATAATAGAACAAAATTGAGTATAGCAGTTTGAAGTAGGAATGCAAGCGATTGAGGGCGCATTTATTTGCGAAAGAGTGGAGTAGGCGGAGAACCCCGAATGTATAGACAAAAAACAAAGGCGGAGGATGTGGGATAGATGAAGCAAATTAGACGAAAAAAAGCTTCGCAAGGGCTGTGGACTCCTTTTTTCGCCAAATTATGGATACTGGTGTTTCTGGTCGAATTTATGAAGGGATCTCTTCTGGTATCGATCCTGCCGGTATATATGGGAGAAACGTTGGGGCTGTCGGCCGGAATTATCGGTTTAGCCTTTTCGCTTCAGTATTTCGGAGACAATGCATTCCGGGCACCGGCGGGCTGGATGGCTGAACGGCTCGGTTACCGTGGCACGATGTCAACCGCGTTGTTGTTTACACTTGTAGCGATCATTATGCTAAGCGCACTGACGGAACCTGTGTGGCTCGTCATCGCGTGTCTGCTACTAGGACTGGGGACATCTCCGCTCTGGCCGTGTGTGATGACCGGAACGACCGAAATGTCCGGACCTAATAACAATAATGGTGCAGCGATGGGAACACTGGAAATTGCGTCCATGGGCGGAACGGGCTTGGGTCCACTCGTTATGAACTTCGCCATATCCCACTACGGACACTCTTACGGTATGGTGTTCATGATTTTGATAGGATGCAGTATTGTATTACTACTGGTTGCTCTTATGCTGCCTGGAACGAACAGGTCTGCTGGCAAAGGTGACCTCGAACAGAGCGCTCTCATATCTTCTGATGGGAAGTCCAAGCAGAAGCGGCAAGTGCTGAGTGGTATCCAGGAGACGATCAGCACGCTCAAAACCAAGCTTAATGTGAATCCGTTAATTTACCCTGCGCTGTTTTTGCAGTCCTTTGTCATCGGTTTGATCAGCCCTGTGCTAACGCTGTACGCGCGGACGGATCTCGGAATTTCACCGAACTTGTATAGCGTGCTTCTGATTGCCGGCGGTGGGGTGACTGTGCTGGCATTGATCCCTTGTGGCAAGCTGGTGGATCGCCTTGGAACCAAGTACTTTTTGCACATCGGATTTTTGCTTGCCGGGACCACGCTATTTTTCTTTTCAACAGTACAGACCATCCCACTTGTGTTTGTATCCGTAGCAATCATTGGCTTGGGATATGCGCTCATTTTGCCTGCATGGAACACGTTTCTTGCCCAACTGATTCCGGAAAGCGAGCGTGCAACAGTATGGGGCTTTTTTTTAACACTCCAAGGCTCTGGCATGGTTATTGGTCCGCTCGTTTCAGGAGTGCTATGGGACCGCGCTGGACACACAGCTCCATTTATCATCAGTGGGATCGTGATGCTGCTCATGTTTGGCTGCCATCTGGCTTTGGCGCGCAATCCACGGAGAAAAACCGTTGTTAAGGCTTGAACGGTGCTTTTAGAAGTGGATCAGGGCCGCATTTATTCTGAAGCTATTCCTTTGGAAAAGACATCCGGTACAGTGGCAGCAAATGCTCAAAAGTGGAACGCACTGTCTGCAGTAGCGCAGCTCCGTCACTAGCGAGAGGATCATTACGATCAATGCGGAGCCCGCACATGACCTCTGCTTTTTTCACCTGCTGCAGCTTATTAATGATGGTTTGAAACTCTTCAGTGTCCATTTGCTGCTGTTCTGTACCTTGTGGAGCCATATGATCCATGGACCAGTAAAAGTGACCTGGTATGTTAGATCGCACATCGCTCAGGTTGGCTTCAAGCGCCTGGGCAAATGTGATTTTATTCGGACTTTCATAAATGACTGCGAATATGACGAATATATGGGAAGCGAACATACCTACCTCAAAATGCGGCAACGCCTTATACCCGCGTTTATTTGCCGCCCAGGCTACCCATGTATCGATCGGGGGATTGACCTTGCGTCGTGCATGCTTGGCCACGTGAACGTGCATGGGCTCCTCGCATAAGTCCGTCAGGAAGGGGGCTAGCTCCTCGCCAATCGCCTCCAACTTGGGCCGAACCTGCTGAATCAGCACCTCCATGCGAGGTTCCAAGCCTGGTATTTCAAAAACATCAAAGTCCTTTGCAGTAAATCCACTGAATGTCATTCCTATTCCTCCTGTATCTAGGCTAAGCCATATCGTGTGGCGTATTATGTCCGATTATAGCATAATGTCAGCGGGCTTGACCGTCTTTAGACCAGGCTCGGTACAAGCACATAAGGCAAAAGTAGGATTGTGCGCTGTTACTCATAAAAATAGGTCAAATAACCAAGTACCCTTACATAAAATGAAGTATAAAATAGAGCAAGGGAAGATCAAGCGGGAAAGCCGCAGGCTTGCTGTAGCCGGACTTCTTGAATCGGACTTGAAAAAGGAGGGAATGCCGTGAACAAGGGCTGTGAGGTAGAATATTGCAATCTAGAGCTCCGGTTTAGCCGTCGGCATATCCATAATCTGATCAAGGATTTGATATCGGAAGGGTATTCGCTGTACTGGAGCGAGGATGAGTCGTATCTGGTTTTGTCGGTGAGAACCGGGCGCAAGCTGGTGAAGCTCCGTTTTCAGCAATTGCGCACAGGACACTATAAGCTGGCTGGAGATTATGTAATCCGCGATGCCAAGCTGGCTGAGTGGTTGGAGAAGCTAATTGGAAGTACTCGAGGTCATGCCATTGTCAAAAGAGTCAAGGATCATCATATCTTGGTAGAAAATATTTTGTTCGGCGAGGTCATTCGTCTGGTCGAGGTTACTGGCTTTAAGCAGCGTGTTATTTATCAGAAAGGACCCGTGCTGTCCGCTCAGGAAATGGAAGATATGTACGCTTCCAATGAAGGGGAAACCCGGCTGCTGCTGCTCAAAATGGAAGTGGATGATGAATTGGAGAAGCTGTTCACAGCCATGACCGAGGAAGATACGATTAAAATCGAGAATTGCCACAAACGCCTGCAAACGCTATCTCACCAACTGCTGATGATGGAAGCGTAGTACATCGGAACACCTCATGCAAATGGGGTGTTTTGATCTGTGATTAGACAGGGGTTCACTTCTGACACTAAAAACGTTAAAATAGAAGTGCACGTGTTCCGATTCACATAAAGTGTAATGCGGTAAAGCGGCGATATAGAATACAAAATATGTTGCAAAGGATGAGGAACCAGATGGCAAAACAGCAAATTGGTGTGATCGGCCTGGCGGTAATGGGTAAAAACTTGGCCCTTAATATTGAGAGCAGAGGCTTCACCGTTTCGGTTTTTAACCGCTCTCCAGAAAAAACGCACGATCTTATCAAAGAAGCAGAAGGTAAGAAACTGACGGGTACTTTCTCCATTGAAGAATTTGTGAACTCACTGGAATCACCCCGTAAAATCCTAATCATGGTTCAAGCTGGTAAAGCTACAGATGCCACGATTGAACAGCTTGTGCCTCATCTGGACAAGGGCGACATTATTATAGACGGAGGCAATGCCTACTTCCCTGATACACAGCGCCGCAGCAAGGAGCTGGAGGAAAAAGGACTTCGCTTTATTGGTACAGGCGTATCCGGTGGTGAAGAAGGTGCCTTGAATGGTCCTGCCATTATGCCGGGTGGACAAGAAAGTGCCTACAAACTCGTAGAGCCGATTCTGACTGCAATCTCTGCAAAAGTGGACGGCGACCCATGCTGTACATATATCGGTCCCGACGGTGCTGGTCACTATGTAAAAATGGTGCATAATGGTATCGAGTACGGCGACATGCAATTGATTGGTGAAGCATATCACTTGCTGAAATCAGTCCTGAATGTGAGTGCGGAAGAACTTCATGAAATCTTTACAGAATGGAATAAAGGTGAACTGGACAGCTATCTGATCGAAATTACAGCTGACATCTTCTCCCAGTATGATGCTGAAACAGGCAAGCCTATGGTAGATGTGATCTTGGATGCTGCAGGTCAAAAAGGTACTGGTAAATGGACAAGCCAAAGCGCGCTGGATCTGGGTGTGCCATTGTCCATGATTACCGAGTCCGTATTCTCCCGTTTCTTGTCTGCTATGAAAGATGAGCGTATTGCGGCAAGCAAAGTGCTGAGCGGTCCTAAAGCTGAATCCTTCAGCGGCGACAAAAAAGAATTTATCGAAAGCGTACGTAAAGCCCTGTTCGCAAGTAAAATTGTGTCTTATGCTCAAGGTTTCGCACAAATGCGTGCAGCTTCCGATGAATATGATTGGGATTTGAAATACGGAAAAATTGCAATGATCTTCCGCGGTGGTTGCATTATCCGTTCGCAATTCCTGCAAAACATCAAGGATGCGTATGACCGTGATCCTGCTCTGAAAAACCTATTGCTGGACTCTTATTTCAAAAATGTAGTAGAAACGTATCAAGATGCATGGCGTCAAGTGATTTCCGTGGCTGTATCTCAAGGTATTCCAGTGCCTGGCTTCTCCAGCGCGCTTGCTTACTATGACAGCTATCGCACGGAGCGTTTGCCAGCAAACCTGCTGCAAGCGCAACGTGACTACTTTGGTGCACACACTTTCAAGCGTGTGGACAAAGAAGGCGTATTCCATCATCAATGGTTTTAATGAACTGACGAATATGTAAGAATGCAGTATGTAACACAACGGAAGCTTTTTTGCCCTCTGGGTAGAAAAAGCTTCCGTTTTTGATTTGGTATTTTAGATACAATGTTGAATTCGCTAAAGGATTGTGTAATCTTTTGACGCTATGGTATGATAGAAGTATGATGTTTTAATGCTTTACCGCGTCTAAGCTTTGAGTTTAAATAAAAGAGACGGAAGATTCCCGTCTCTTTTATAGACTAGCTGTTTTACTGCTCCTGTGACCATTGCAGCATGCCACCAGTCATATTGGTGCAACCCTCGTAACCTAACTGCTGCAAATATTCGCAGGCACGTTCACTGCGATAACCGCTCCGGCAAATAAAGATGATTTCACCGGTGCGTTCAATTTCCTCAAGGCGGCCCGGAATCTGTCCGAGCGGAATGTGCTTGGCACCTTCAATCATACCTTCCGCTACTTCTTCCGCTTCACGGACGTCGATCAATTGCAATTGCTCTCCTGCTTGCAGGCGTGCGCGAAGCTCAGAAGGTTCAATCAGAGCGATTTGCGTCATGGCTGGACCTCTTTTCTAATGTAAATGGGTACTATTTGTATTGTTGACGTGTGAGAAACGTCACACTCTCTATGTATGATAGCGAAGCGATCTCTAAGCTGTCAATTAGCCTGAATCTAAAAATCAAATAAAGATTGGTCAACCAGGTTGCTAAACCTCGACAGACCTAGATGAATATTCCTTATTTTTTAGGTGGAGAAATGAACGTTACAACTTGTATAATTAACGTAAACTAGGATGGTTTGAATCGAAAAGGAGCATGTATAATATGGATGTTATCGTTAGACCTACCCCTTCCCTGCAAGGAGAGATTGGGGCTTTGTCCTCCAAAAACTACACTACTCGTTATCTGCTAACGGCTGCACTAGCTGATGGGCAAAGTACTATTTACTATCCAGCTCATAGTGAAGACAGTGATGCTATGCGTCGTTGTATCACCGATCTGGGAGCAGTGCTGGAAGAGGATGATGAAAAAATCGTGATTACAGGTTTTGGTAGCCATCCTCAAGCTGTGAAGGAACTGAACGTGGGCAATGCAGGAGCGGTGCTCCGTTTTTTGATGGGAATTGCGTCCCTATGTCCGGATGTTACATTTGTGAATACATATCCCGACTCCTTGGGGAAAAGACCCCATGATGATCTAATTGATGCACTGGGCCAACTGGGGGTTAAAGTAGATCATCGTGAAGGCAAGTTGCCAATACGTATTCAGGGTGGTCAGGCGAAGGGCGGTAAAATCCAAGTGTCCGGTTCGGTTAGCTCACAGTATTTAAGCGCTCTGTTGTTCCTTACACCTCTACTGGAGGAAGATAGTGAAATTGAAGTGCTGCATGATTTGAAATCCAAAGTGGTCATTGGGCAGACGCTGGAGGTATTGCAAGAGGCTGGTATTACCATTCATGCAAGTGATGACTACATGTCTTTCCGCGTACCGGGTCGGCAATCCTATCAGCCACGTACGTATACTGTACAAGGGGATTATCCAGGGAGTGCTGCGGTGCTGGCGGCGGCTGCAGTAACGAATTCCGATGTAACCATCCATCGTCTTAAAGAACAGAGCAAACAGGGAGAACGTGCTATTGTAGACGTGCTGCGTATGATGGAAGTGCCACTGACACATGAGAACGATACCGTTGTCGTAAAGGGGAACGGTCGATTGAAAGCCATCGAGTTTGACGGTGATGCTGCGACAGACGCTGTGCTTGCCATGGTAGCTGCGGCTGTATTTGCCGAAGGTACGTCCCGTTTCTATAACGTGGAAAATTTACGGTATAAGGAATGTGACCGTATTACCGATTATTTGAATGAATTGAGCAAGGCTGGAGCTCGGGTAGAAGAACGTCAAGCGGAAATCATTGTGCATGGTAGACCGGAGGGTGTCGAAGGTGGTGTGGAAATCAACGCGCATTTTGATCACCGTGTCATTATGGCATTGACGGTTGTAGGTTTGCGTGCGCAGAAGCCGCTAGTGATCAAGGATGCGCATCATGTCGCCAAATCGTATCCACAGTATTTCGACCATCTGACGACGCTTGGTGCTTCTGTAGAATGGGTAAAATAAAGGTAAGTTAAGATGCAGACAGGAGGAGAAAAAATGGCTTTTGAAAATCCGTCCAGAGAAGAGATTAAGAATATTTTGGAACAAGTAGGCAATATTGCGGTTGTTGGTTTGTCTGATAAATCAGACCGCACCTCATACATGGTTTCTTATGCTATGCAACAGCGGGAATACCGGATTATTCCGGTAAATCCTGCGGCCGCAGGACAAACGATTCTTGGAGAGACTTGCTATGCCAGTCTTGCTGAAGTACCAGAGCCCGTTGAATTGGTTAATGTATTCCGGCGTAGCGAATACTGCGCAGAGGTTGCGCGTGAAGCCGCTGCTATTGGAGCTAAGATATTGTGGCTGCAACAGGGAATTATAAGCCAGGAAGCCGCTGACATTGCGCAGGAGCATGGAATGACGGTTATTATGGATCGTTGCATTAAGGTGGAGGATTCAGTGACCCAAGCTGTACGTAAAGGATAATCACATCGCTGAATCATGCTATATGAGCATGAAAAAAACCTTCTTCCCTTATTTCATAGGGTTGAAGGTTTTTGGTGTGAAATCAGAACTATGATACAGTATATTATACTTTCAGGAATCCATATAATGTATGTATGCTTGGAATATGATAGGGTCTAGTTAAATTCATAGGGTTATCGCTGAGTAATAAGTTATATGACCTGTAAAAGCGTAAATAAATATTTTTGGCTGACGGAACCATTGCTTTGACAAAAGTATTTATTCGGCTTACCATCAGGGATAGAAGGGAGAGGAATGCCATGAATTGGCTCGGATCCTTACAACAGCTTGGTCGTGCTGTCATGCTCCCGACGATGGTGCTACCAGCAGCTGCAATATTGCTAAGTCTCGGCAGCCTTCCTTGGGCCACGTGGGGATTTCCTATGGTGTCTGATATGGCAAATGCGGCGGGACACGGGATTTTTTATTTTTTGCCGTATTTGTTTGCGGTGGGTGTTGCACTGGGTATGTCGAATCAAGCAGGTCAGGCGGGACTGGCTGCATTGGCTGGTATGGCTATATATGATCAGGTCACATTGAGATTTGGAAACGGACTCATTCAGCCAGCGACGCTCATTGGTATCATTTTGGGGATTATTTCAGGCTTGGCTTATAATCGCTTCAAAAGCATTAAGTTGCCCGAAGTGCTTCAGTTTTTTGGGGGAACCCGATTTGTTCTGCTGCTTATTGGCCTGTTCTCTGCTGTATTTGCAGGGCTTATGTTGATTATTGCTCCGCTGATCCAGCGAGGACTGGAATTTATAGTAGGCCTGGAATCGAGCTTGGGCGGTTTTGGACTGCTTATTTACGGTATTCTATACCGATTATTGGCAGCTTTTGGTCTTCATCATCTGCTTAATAATATATTTTGGTTTCAACTGGGTACATATAAAACGCCGTCTGGCAACGTTGTGCAGGGGGATTTGCCCCGGTTTTTTGCTGGTGATCCGACAGCGGGCTATTTCATGTCTGGGTTGTTTCCCATTATGATGTTTGCGATCCCTGCGATTGCGTTAGCGATCATTCAGGAAGCTCGTGAAGATTTGAAGCCAAAGGTGCAGAAAACGTTTCTGACGGCCGCATTGGTCTGCTTTTTTACCGGAGTGTCGGAACAGATTGAGTTTGCCTTTTTGTTTGCTGCTCCTTATTTGTTCCTCGTTCATGCGGTTATGTCCGGTCTGGCCATGTGGCTTACCTTTGAGCTGGACATTCATCATGGCTTTTCATATTCGGCGGGCTTTATAGATTATGTCCTTAACTTCCATCTGTCACATAACGCCTGGTTACTAATTCCAGTCGGAGTGGCATATGGACTTGTGTATTATGTACTATTTCGATGGGCGATCCGTCGGTTCCGTATTCCAACCCCTGGTCGCGAGGAAGGCTCAGTTCTGGAGGATTGGGCCGGTAATATTCCTTACAGTGCTCCACTTATTTTGGAAGCACTCGGTGGGAAGGAGAATATTGTGCAGGTAGAGGCCTGCATTACCCGTTTACGGCTGACCGTTCACAATGACAGGCTGATTGATACCGGAGCAATGAAGGCTTTGGGATCGGCCGGGCTTATTAATCTGGGCGGGGGTAATTTACAAGTCGTATTTGGAACATATTCAGAACTGATCCGTGAGGAAATTGCGAAGTTGATGGAACGTGATCTTCCTCAAATTTTGTTCAATGCTCCTGTACATGGAAAAATGCTACCGATTCATGAAGTGCCTGACAAAATTTTTGCAACGAAGCTGGTTGGGGACGGTGTTGCTTTTGTTCCTGAACGCGGTGAACTTGTGTCTCCGGTGTATGGTACTGTGATGCATTTGTATCCGACCATGCACGCTTTAGGCATCTCCACACGAGAAGGACTTGAGGTTCTGCTTCACATCGGGATTGATACTTCACAGCTAAAAGGGAATTTTACTGCTATGGTAGAAGCAGGCGATACGGTGGAACCGGGGCAATTGCTGATCAAATTTGATTTGCAGGCGCTACGAGAGCAAGCTCCATCGCTGGTGACTCCTATGGTCATCACGAATCCGGATCGCGTCAAGTCGTGGAGCTTTGCTCCGTTTAAAACAGTGAAAAAAGGTCAGGCCTCGGTAATGTCCGTTGTGCTGCATGACAGGAATGTTGGAGGGGTAGAAACATGATAGAAGGCATCGGCGCCGCAGCAGGTGTGGCCATCGGGAAGGCATTTGTCCTGCCGAGCTGGGAATGGGATTTACCAGATCAAAAAATGGATACGGTAGATCTAGCGAAGGAATTTGAACGATTGTATGAAGGGATACGTACATCCAAAAGTGAAATCCAGTTTATTAAGGATGAGTTTCGAGAGATGGTGGGACCGGAGGAATCCAGCATTTTTGATGCTCATCTTGCGATATTGGAAGATCCGGAATTCATGAATGAAATTAGCGGAATTATTCAGCGTCAGTATAAGGCGGCCGAGGTGGCTGTGAAGGAAGCTATTGATCATTTTGTGACCATGTTTGATTTGCTGGATGATGAATATATGAAGGAGCGGGCAATCGACATTAAGGATGTGGGGAACCGACTGCTCAAGCATTTGCTGGGCGCACCGGAAGTGACTCTTCCTAACGACACACAGCCCTATATTCTGGTAGCCAAGGAGCTTTCGCCATCCCAATCGGCACACCTGAATCCCAGCTACGTGTTGGGGATTGTGACTATGAATGGTGGTAAAACATCGCATTCCGCGATTATGGCCCGTGCGCTTGGTATCCCACTCGTTTCAGGATTGGAGAGCAATTTGAATTTGCCCGTTCAAACCGGAGATATGATGGTTGTGGACGGAGACCTGGGCAGGGTGTATGTAAATCCGGAAAAATCAGTAACAGACCACTATATCGTTTTGCGTGACGAGCAGCGACGCAGAAAAGAGCAGCTTCAGGTACTCGCTTCGGTAGAAGCTGTGACCAAGGATGGAACCACGCTGAGGCTGGCGGCCAATATTAGCTCCGTTAAAGAGCTGGAGGCCGCTTTGAAGCATGGAGCTCAGGGTGTGGGGCTGTTCCGCACGGAATTTTTATATATGGATCGCAAATCTGCTCCTGATGAAGAGGAACAGTATGAAGTATATCGGCTAATAGCGGAAAAGGCAGGCAATCACTCCGTAGTCATCCGTACATTGGATATCGGCGGCGACAAGCCGTTGGATTATCTTGAACTCCCAGAGGAAGAAAATCCTTTTCTAGGTTATCGTGCTATACGGATTAGTTTGGATTGGAAGGAAATGTTTAAAACTCAATTGACTGCAATTTTGCGAGCCAGTGCAACGGGGAATATCAAGGTCATGTACCCGATGATCTCATCTGTGGAGGAAGTCCGTCAGGCAGATGTTCTTTTAAAGGAGGCTATGGCGGATCTGGATGCAAGAGGGCTTGCCTATAATCCCAAAATACAGCGAGGAATTATGATTGAGGTTCCGGCTGCGGCGATGATCGCGGATCTATTAGCAGCTGAAACCGATTTTTTTAGTATCGGAACAAATGATCTAGTTCAGTATGTGCTGGCTGTGGACCGTATGAATGAGCAGATTGCGCATATGTACCATCCATACCACCCGGCTGTACTTCGAATGCTGCGCATGACTGCACAGGCGGCACATCAAGCCGGAATTGATGTGAGTGTCTGCGGTGAGATGGCTGGAGATGAACGATCCGTTCCACTTTGGCTGGAACTAGGAATACATCAGCTCAGTATGTCCCCCCAATCTTTATTGCGGGTCAAGCATCGTGTGCTGAATACGACCGCATCTGAGGCGATGACAGTTGCTCGTGCTTGCTTTGGCATGTCTACTGGTGCAGCGATCGAAGACAAGCTGACTGCAGCTAATATCAGCTGCACCCCGGCCGGACCTGGGCGGCAGTAATGCTTTAAAATCTGAAAGCTTAGCTTGGCTCGTACAAAAAAGCACCTTCAAAACCATGAATAAAGTGGTTTTGAAGGTGCTTTTTCGATATAGCTATAGATAAGGGTTACTCAAGTCCTGAATGTGCGGACTGGATATCTTATTTCTGAGCGCTATTAGCTAATACATCGCAGAACGCTTTTCCGTAAGGGGGAAGATCAGGCGGTCGACGAGCGGATACAATATGTCCGTCTGTCACCACAGCTTCATCCTTCCAGATGGCTCCTGCATTTTCCATATCATCACGAATACCTGGTGTGGAGGTGACCGTAACACCATCCAATATTTTTGCAGAAATCAGTACCCAGCCTGCATGGCAGATTTGTCCGATGGGTTTATGTGCGGCATGAAATTCCTGTACGAGTCGAATGACCTTGGGATAGCGGCGCAGTTTATCGGGCGCCCATCCGCCAGGAACGAGAATTCCGTCATAATCGCTGCTATTCAGTTCTTCAAAGGCATATTCTGCTTCAGCAGGTACGCCGTATTTTCCAATATACTTTTTACCCTTTTCAGCACCGGCTAAATGTACTTCCGCGCCTTCTTCACGAACGCGATACACCGGGTACCATAATTCCAGATCCTCGAATTCCTCATCTACCAGGGCAATTACCTTTTTTCCGGTAAGTCTTGACATCCAACCATCCTTTCGTGCGTCACATGATGACACCTTTGTTTTGTAATCTGTACTTTTACATCTTAAGAAAAAGTACGCCCGAAGTCCATTCCTCCGCAGATTCTCGGGTTAGGAGTCGCTCTTTAACAACAATCGTCGTCATTTTTTGACCCCCAAAGCTTTGGTAATTTGTTCATTGCTGCAATCTGTGGAAGGATTTGAGGCCCCAAAGTCGAAATAAAAAAAGGTATGATAGATTTTATTGAGTTAACAAATATTTTATAGACTAGTAAATAGATATATCTGGATTCTGATGAGATCCTCATATAAGTTTGATCCTACGTAATGAGGTGGTAAAATGCATAAGCAATGCCAATGTGGTGAACCGATGGGGCTGGAATTGCGAAAGGTAATATATGCGAGTAAGGTTGAAATTTTGCATGTCCCTGTATTCTCATGTCCGTCATGCTTTTCCAGTGAGGTTTTGCAGCATGTGACGAAGGACATTAAGGAACTATTACAAAGTTTAGGGAGCAAACCTGCACCCCGGCGAATATCTTTTGCACGCAACAATGAACTGGCAGAAATTATTCGTAAGCTTGTACTGGAGGAAGCGGATAATCCCAATGTGGATTGGCAATCCGCTTTGGAGGAGCGAATGGAGCTTCGAATTAATCTCTTACTGGATCTTTATCGCTATGCGAGAAGCCTAGGAGATGAAGATTGGATGAATGATGTAGAGAAAAGATTGGTTCAATTATCCGGTTTTACCAGTAAATCGGTGTTTACGAATACGAAAAACTAAAAAATATGAAAATTTTCATGGTCACCATTGGATTTTACATGTTCTTTTTGTTACGATGAGAATAGGCCATACGACAAGACACAGAAAGGAATGTATATCCAATGGCGACGATGACGAAAATGACTACTATTCAACAATTAAATACGGCTCTGGAAGCGTCATCAGACAAGCCGTTACTCCTCTTTAAGCACAGTACACGTTGTCCGATAAGTGCAGGTGCATATCAGGAAGTGGAGTCTTATTTGGAAGGTGCTCCCGACGAAAATATTGAATACGGTATCATTTATGTAGTAGAAGATCGGCCGGTGTCCAATGCGGCTGCGGACAAGCTTCAGGTGAAACATGAATCGCCGCAGGCCATTTTAATCAAGGACGGGGAGGCTGTCTGGCATACATCCCATTCGAATATTACAGCCCGTGCGCTTCACGATCATCTCACATAGATAGAATGAGTGCTGTCGTTGCATAAAGTAGTATTTTGTCGTATCATGGTTCTAATTAGTTGATCTAGGATTCGGTTGAAAATTTATTGGCAATGGAGAGAAGGAATGTGACGGTAACGATCTATGATGTAGCTCGCGAAGCTGGTGTCTCAATGGCCACGGTGTCCCGCGTAGTTAACAATAATCCTAATGTAAAACCTCAGACCCGCAAGAAGGTGTACGAAGCGATTGAACAATTGGGATATCGCCCGAATGCGGTAGCTAGAGGTCTGGCCAGCAAGAAGACAACGACTGTTGGCGTGGTTATTCCGGATATATCGAACTCAATTTTTGCAGAAATTGCACGCGGTATTGAGGATATTGCAAATATGTATCACTATAACATCATTTTATGTAATGCCGACAAGCGTAAAGAAAAAGAGATCCGCGTTATCAACACATTACTTGAAAAGCAAGTGGATGGACTGCTGTTCATGGGCGGCACAGTAACGGACGAGCATATTCAGGCCTTCCATACAGCTGCAGTTCCTATTGTTCTATGTGCAACGAGTGATGAAAAAGGTAGCTATCCTTCAGTTGATATTGACCATGAAGCCGCTGCTTTTGATGCAGTTAACACGTTGATCCGTCATGGACACCGTCAAATCGCAATGATCAGTGGTACGCTTCAAGACCCTGCAAACGGCTATGCACGTTTCCAAGGTTACAAGAGAGCATTGGAAACAGCTGGAATTGATTATCAGGAGGATCTCGTGAGAATCGGGAACTACCGCTATGAATCCGGTGTTGAAGCCATGAAATACTTCCTTGGTCTGAAGAAGAAACCAAGTGCTATTTTTGCCGCTACGGATGAAATGGCAATTGGTGCGATTCATAGTATTCAGGATGAGGGATTGAAAGTACCTGATGATTTTTCGGTAATCAGTGTTGACAACATTCGTATGGCCTCCATGGTTCGTCCTCAGCTGACAACCGTCGCACAACCAATGTACGATTTGGGTGCGGTAGCCATGCGTTTGCTGACCAAGCTGATGAAGAAGGAAAACGTGGAGAACTCTCGCGTTATTTTGCCGCACGAGACTATTTTGCGGTTATCAGTTAATTATTTAGACTAGGCACAGTGCCGAATAGGATACACCTTCGATGAAAGCTCCTTTGACGGAGCTTTTTTCGTAGATACATAGCTTCTTGTGACATCATCATCAAACTAAGAAACGAGGGATGCGTAATGAGCCGACTTTATGGATTAATGGGTGCGATGGATGAAGAAATTGAATTGCTGCTCTCGGCAATGACGGAAGCAAGCAAGACGACCAAGACGGGAATCACATACACTACCGGAATGATTCACGGGCAAAGGGTAGTCGTCTGCAAGTCCGGTGTAGGCAAAGTCAATGCTGCGGTAACAACACAAATCTTGATTGATCATTTTGGCGTCGAACAAATTATATTCACGGGAGTGGCAGGGGCGGTACACCCGGATTTAAACATTGGGGACATTGTCATCTCATCAACATGTATGCAGCATGACATGGATGTAACGCCTTTGGGTTATGCCAGAGGGGTCATTCCTTATCAGGACACCTCAGAGTTCGCGGCCGATCCCGAGCTTGTCCGTCTGGCTGAACAAGCCTGCAAATCGTTTGGCGATCGATACATTGTCGGGAAAGTACTTTCCGGCGATCAATTTGTCGCAAATCGTGAGATAGTGACAGCATTGCATCAAGAAATGGACGGTGCTTGTACCGAGATGGAAGGCGCCGCAGTGGCTCAGACAGCTCATATGAACGCTGTGCCTTATGTTGTCCTACGATCTATGTCAGATAAGGCTGATGGATCGGCTCACGTGAATTATGCTGAGTTTACGGTAGAAGCCTCACATCGTTCGCACCGTATTGTGGAGTTCATGCTCAAGCATTTGGGATAAGAGTGTAATATTTTTAATACATGAATCTTCGAACAAACCGGATACGGTCAAACTGTTCTCGTGATTCGAGGGGCACATCATCTCCCATTCGTACCATCAGACAGTTCGCAGGGTGTGAGCATATTTCAGGATCATCCGTGGCGTACCATACCATATTTACGGTTTTCATCAGACGTTCCATCATGCGGCGGTATTCCCATACGGAAAGACCGCTGCCTTTTAAATCCCAGTGCCAGTAATATTCAGTTGTAAAAATAATATAGGATTCGAGCTGTCCGTCTTCAAAGGCAATCCGAATCATTCGGCTACCCAGGCCCAGTCCGCGATAGTCATCGGCTACCTCGACAGCTCCGAGTTCCAGTAAATCCTTCATGCCAGCTTCCGACCAGCGTTCCATCTCATCTGGATAGTGAAAAGTGACATATCCCAGAAGGGTTTCTCCATCATGGGCAATGATGATTCTGCCTTCAGGCAGTTCTGAAATTTCCACCAGCGCGTCGAATTGCTCCTTTGGTTTACGAAAGGCGTCCAATTGCGTATGCATTTGAAATGAACGCAATCGATCAGCGGATACCGGTCCTTCTACATGGATGGTTTGTCCGTTATGATCCAGTGTGTCCAAGTGGTACAATTTTAAATGCTGCATGGGTGCGACCTCCTTGTTTGCCATCAGTACCTCTTCATATCCCCTACTTATAACAAAAAAACAAATAAATGAAAAGGATGGTCGTCACATCCTCACCTATGATATACTGATTTAGACACGAATTGTTCACAATTAAATGCTTTAAATCAAACCACAAATCAAAAGATTGGATTTGCATCATTAATTTTGTAAGCGCTATTTTGTTCTGTGTAATTCTCATTATTCCATTGTGAGGAGGCTGAACGCATGAAGATTGAAGAACTCCAGGCTGTAGTTCCCACATCCAACATGGGCCCTTATGAACAAGCTTACAACAACTTTCAGTGGGAAGATGTAGAACGTCATTTTACGTGGTATGAAACAGGCAAAGTGAATATGGCACATGAGGCGATTGATCGACATGTAGAGGAAGGCCGGGGGGAGAAAGCAGCACTTTTGTATTGCGACGCAAACCGTCATGAAACCTACACTTTTTCTCAGCTCCGTGCCAGCTCCAACAGGTTCGGAAATGTGCTGCGCAAATACGGTATTGGTAAAGGGGAGCGGGTGTTTATATTCATGCCGCGTTCACCTGAACTGGTCATTAGCATGCTTGGGGTTTTAAAGGTAGGGGCTGTTGTCGGTCCACTATTTGAGGCGTTTATGGAAACGGCGGTTAAAGATCGCTTGGAGGATAGCGGGGCGGTGGCACTAGTAACCACACCTGCGCTTCTTTCACGGGTGAAACGTGAGGAGCTTCCTGCGTTGCGTCATATTTTTGTGGTTGGTGATATGGACGAACGGGAGCAGGGAATTATTGATTTCGAAACGGAAATGCTCACGTCCTCAGAAGATCTTGAGCCCGAATGGCTGGGGCGTGAAGATGGATTAATTATTCACTATACGTCAGGCTCAACGGGCAAGCCCAAAGGCGTGTATCATGTGCAAAATGCAATGATTCAGCATTACTATACGGGGAAAGTGGTACTGGATCTGCGGGAAGATGATGTGTATTGGTGTACTGCGGACCCTGGTTGGGTTACGGGAACATCATATGGTATTTTTGCTCCTTGGCTAAATGGAGCCACGAATGTCATCCGTGGAGGACGTTTCAGCCCAGAGGATTGGTACCGCACGATTGAACGTCACGAAGTGACTATTTGGTATAGTGCTCCTACGGCGTTTCGGATGTTGATGAGCGCAGGGGAGCAGGTAGTTGCCAATTATGATCTAAGCAGCTTGCGGCATGTATTATCCGTTGGGGAGCCACTGAATCCCGAGGTAGTGAGATGGGGGTGGCAAGTATACACACAGCGTATTCATGATACTTGGTGGATGACGGAAACAGGAGGACAGTTGATCTGTAATTACCCAGAGCTGCCGATTAAGCCGGGTTCGATGGGAAAGCCACTTCCAGGTATTCAGGCTGCTATTTTGGACGACAGAGGCCAGGTGTTGCCTCCTAATAGGATGGGACATTTGGCGATTCGTACACCATGGCCATCCATGATGAGCCGCATATGGAACAATCCCAATAAGTTTCAGGAATATTTCCGCTTTTCCGGTTGGTATGTATCCGGTGATTCAGCTTACATGGATGAGGACGGATATTTCTGGTTTCAGGGAAGAATTGATGATGTTATTAACTCCTCTGGAGAGCGCATCGGTCCTTTTGAGGTGGAGAGCAAGCTTCTGGAGCATCCTGCCGTAGCGGAAGCAGGAGTCATTGGCAAACCAGATACTGTACGAGGAGAGATCATTAAAGCTTTTGTCGCCCTGCGTGATGGCTATACCGCGTCGGAAGCGTTACAACAGGACATTTACCGCTTCGTCAAGGAAGGGCTGTCTGCTCATGCTGCTCCGCGTGAAATTGAATTTAAGGAAAGGTTACCCAAAACCCGTTCCGGCAAAATTATGAGACGTGTGCTGAAAGCTTGGGAGCTTAACCTTCCTACAGGTGACTTGTCTACTATTGAGGATTGAATTGATGCATGTTTGCACCAAAAAGGGAGTCTCCATAGCTATTATAGCTATGGAGACTCCCTTTTTTATTAGGGTGAACTCATGCATCTCACCCAAACTATCGCTTCTTGTTTTTGTTTTGAACTATGGACGAACGGCTCCAGAAGGAGCTGATTCCCCCATGGTATTCATGGAAGTAACACGGAACCAGCCTTTGGGCTTGCGGCCTGGTTTATACTCAAAGCTGGTGTTTGCGGTAGAGCCTATGTTTTTAAAAGGCTCCGCACCGCTTTCACTGTAATATACGTTATAGGCTGTTATAGCGTCCGCAGGCTTTCCTGCACTCCATTGGAGGACTACGGACGTGCCTGCCGCTTTAGCTTGGGGCTGCCCAGGAGCAGTAGGAACTTCTGTAGGCTGCGCACCTGTTCCATCTCCCTCGCCCGGAATATCTGGTGATTCAGAATCTGCAGGTGGCACTACAGGCGCTGCACTTGCTTGGGTACTTGGCCCAGATTCATGTCCTCCCACATCAACGGCGGTCACATAGTAACTTGCGCTGCTTCCACCAGGGCTATCAGAGAATACCTTGGAGCCATCAGCCATGACAACCTTTCCAAGCCGTTGGAAGCTGCCTCCATCTGTAGAACGATATAGACGGTAACCTACAACATCACTGTTTCCGCTTGGGCTAAAGCTAATTATGGCTTTGCCATCACTATAGCTTACGCTGACGCTAGATGGAGCGTTAGGAGCTGCCCCATCGTCCTTGCGTGGATCAATCTGAGTAGGTGCTTCTTTATCTGCATCTTGAGGCAGATAGTAGGACAACGAATTATGCCGTCTCATCACTCTAAAGGCTTGCTGAAGCTCTTTAATCAATTCTGAGATTGGCTTTTCCCGTTTTCTAACGGTCCGTTCATACAACATATCATCTGGCGTACCATCACGTGGAATGTAATTTACACCCTGATAGGTAATGTATTTCGCACGGGTAACACCATTTTCACTGTTTTTGGGTAAATATTTACTGTTATAAATGTCTGAACCATAGGCGGACGCTGTCCGGCTTACAATACCGTCAGGTCTCTTGAAACTGTCCGTTTGGAATAACTGAGAATCTTTAGCCGTTACTTCATTCATGATTAGAGCCCATAGACGACGAGCCCGCTCTTTTTGTGCTTTCGTTTCAAGCTTATTGACAGGTTGCTTGTAACCAACCCACACTCCCAGCGTGACGTCAGGCGTAAAACCCTCAAACCACACATCGGTGTAAGATTGCGTAGTACCTGTCTTGCCGGCGATCGGAATCTTGCCGGATTGATTAAAGTTACGCTTCACCAGTCTGCCTGTGCCTTCCGATACGGCTGTACGTAACATATCTGTCATCAGGTAGGCGGTTTGTGGTGTGAAGGCCTGTACAGGATTAGGCTGATGCTTGTATACAATATTGCCTTGCGAATCCACGATCTTTTCGATCATGTAGGCATCATTAAACACACCGCCATTTGGGATGGCTCCATATGCATTGGTTAGTTCCTCAACGGTTACCCCGTGGGCCAAGCCGCCGAGTACACCGGTTTGGGCGTTGTTATCACTTGGTTCCAAGGTGGTAATACCCAGTTTTTTAGCAAAAGCCCAAGCCTTATTGATCCCTACCTTTTCGTTAAACAGCTTGAGTGCTATCGTATTTAGCGATTGATTCAGTGCATAACGCGCTGTGACTAATCCTTGGTAGCGGTTGTTGGCATTTTTCGGGATGTGATATCCATTACTGCCATCTTTCAAAATAATAGGAGCATCATCCACAATCGTGCCAGGCTGTACAAGACCGCTGTCCAAAGCAGGCAGATAAGCAGCAATCGGTTTCATGGCTGAACCCGGCTGGCGTACCATCTGGGTAGCATAGTTCATTTGCTCTTTTTGGAAGTCCCGACCTTCCATCATACCGAGAATGGCGCCGGTTTTATGCTGAATCAGAATGGCCGCCGCTTGCTCGTCACCCTTGGTTTTACTTGTAGCAGAGAAGTTGTCATTATTTTCTGCAATTTGACGCATGGATTTGTACACGCTCTTATCAATGGTGGTATATACCATATAGCCGCCTGTGCGAAGCTGCTGTTCAGCTTCTTTGAGCATGTCGTTATCATCCTTGGTTTTGGTATCTGCACTGGCATTAGCTGCTTGACTCGGATTGGTGACAGACATGAGTGCCTGAGCAGCTTGCCGCTCTGTTTCCATCATAAGATATGGATAGGTGTTATAAGCCTTAACAGTGCGTGGTGCTAGAGATTTTTTGATATCAAAAGCCATCGCTTCATCATATTGTGCTTTATTGATTTTGTTCTCCTCCAGCATTCGGCTGAGCACCAGGTGCTGGCGGTTAATCGCTCTTTTAAATCCGGCTTCATTAAACTCACCTTTACCGTTGTAAGCAGAATAAGAAGAAGGGAGTTGCGGCAGACCTGCCAGATAGGCAGCTTGGGCTACATTAAGCTTGCCCAAATCATTCTCATTAAAAATACCTTTGGCCGCTGCTTTAATACCAAAGACGTTGTAACCGCTTGATCCGTTACCGAAAGGTACCTTATTGAGATAGGCTGTAATTATTTGCTGCTTGCTCAGGAAGCGCTCAAGGCGCAGAGATAGCAAAATTTCTTTGACCTTGCGGTCATCCGTACGATCAAGATTTAAAAAGACACGACGTGCAAGCTGCTGGGTAAGCGTACTCCCTCCAGTTTGTACGGATTCATGTAGTGCCTTTTGCTTCACAGCACGCAGCGTTCCCGACAAATCGACACCTTTATGCTCGTAAAAATGATTATCTTCAATGGCAATAACTGCGTCAATGACGAGCTGAGGAATCTCCTTAAACGTAACAGGTCTTCGATCTTCCTCGGTCCGAAGCTGCCCGATGGGAGAGCCATCATTAAAATAAGCGAAGCCTGTAATTGCATTTTTATCTACTTCCTGTAGAATCGTAGATCTGGAACGCACGGGCTCGTTTTTTACAATAGAAGCAACATAGCCAGCGGCGGTTCCCCCTGCGAATAGTGCCCCCATAAAACCGATGATGACGACCCACTTTATGACACGGCCGAGCCTTCGCATGGTTCTCCGTAAGCGGGAAGGCTTAGGCTCTGATACATTGTTTTTTTCTTCAACCATTAAGTCTTCCTCCTTTATAACAGCCATTATTATAGCATAAAATTACAAAATGAACCCATATGCTAAAAAGCCTGTCTTTTGGTGTCGTTGACTACATAAAAACAGTGTGTTATAAATAGGTCAAAGTAAATATCGTGAAAAGCGGAGAAAGACTTCAGTAGAAGGCGGAATCACGTTGTGCAGAGAGCCGATGGGTGGTGTGAATCGGTAGCGTCCCTCCTTTGAATTACCGTCTGGAGCTGTCTGGATGAATGGAAGCTTTTGCAGGTTTGCGAAGCTCTCCATAGTAATCCGGTACCGGGTGTAAACCCGTTATAGGAATGAAGAGAAAGAAACGTTGGTTTTTTGCATACGTTTCTTTAATTAGGGTGGTAACGCGAGTAGCTCCTTCTCGTCCCTTGGGATGAAAGGGGCTTTTTGGTTTGTTTAAATAGTAATTATTGGATGGAAAATAGGAGGGATTCAGGATGAAATGGGAAGAATTGAAGCCTGAGCAACAGGCAGAGGTAGAACGACAACTAGAAGTGATACGTCGTGGAGTAGCGGAAATTGTACCTGAGGATGAGCTGAAGCGTAAGGTTATTAAATCGGTTGTTAGCGGCGAGCCCCTCAAAATTAAGCTGGGTCTAGATCCGTCTGCACCCGATATTCACATCGGACATACGGTTGTTATGCACAAACTGCGCCAGTTCCAGGAATTAGGGCATCAAGTGCAACTGATTATCGGAGATTTTACAGGCAGAATTGGTGATCCGACAGGTAAATCGGAGACCCGCAAGCAACTGACTGAGGAAGATGTACAGCGTAATGCACAAACATACAAGGAACAAATTTTTAAGATTCTCGATCCTGAAAAGACAAAGGTATACTACAATTCCGAATGGTTAGGACCGATGTCTTTTGCGGATGTGGTAACTCTGTCTGCCAAAGTAACGGTTGCCCGTATGTTGGAGCGGGATGATTTTACAAAAAGGTACCAAAACGGCTTGCCGATTAGCATCCATGAGTTCTTTTATCCGCTGATGCAGGGCATGGACTCTGTGGCTCTCCAAAGCGATATAGAATTGGGAGGAACAGATCAAAAGTTTAATCTGCTGATGGGCAGAACCCTGCAAAAGGAATACGGAGTAGAACCGCAGGCAACCATTACATTGCCACTGCTTGAGGGGCTTGATGGCGTTCAAAAGATGAGTAAAAGTTTGGGTAACTACATTGGTGTGGATGAGGAGCCAAATGAAATTTATGGTAAATCGATGTCCGTTCCTGATGAGTTGATGCTGAAATATTTTGAGCTTGCAACGGATATTACCAATGAGGAGCTGGCAGAGCTGGCGAAAGGCGTTAAGGAGGGTTCGGTGCATCCACGTGATGCCAAAATGAAACTGGCCGGAACATTAGTGCGCATGTACCACGGTGAAGAGGCGGCAGAAGCGGCCAAGCAGCATTTTGTGACTGTATTCCAACAACGCGCGCTTCCTGATGACATTGAAGAATTCACCTTAACAGCAGATCAGTTAGAAGAAGGTGGCATTCGTGTGATCCAGTTGCTGACTCATCTAGGCTTTGCAGCATCTAACGGTGAGGCCAAGCGTAGTATTCAGCAGGGGTCGGTCAAAATTAATGAAGAGAAGTGGACCGATGTGAACGAAGCATACAAGCCGCAGGAAGGCGACATTGTACAGGTAGGTAAACGGAAATTTGCTAAAATCAAGCTTGGATAATTAAAATACATTTAAAAGCAGCGTTGAGATTGATCTCGTATCTCAGTGCTGCTTTTTTTATTTCTACCAAGCGAAAAGCCGTGGTAAACTTAGCACAAATAATCAAACAAATAGATACAGAGTTTTACATAATGAATACGTGGGTTGCCCAATGTGGGTGAAGTCTAGATAAATAACAAGTGTGGGGAAGGATTATATGGACTACTTTAAACGAATTCAGTGTGCGATTGAGTTTATTGAATTGAATCTCCGGGAAGATTTAAAAATTGCCGAGATTGCTTCACAGGCATACTTTTCAGCTTTTCATTTCCAGCGGGTTTTTCAGGCCATTTCGGGTTTTACAGTTCAACAATATATAAGAAGGAGAAGATTGTCCGAGGCGGCAAAACGGCTAAAGCAATCCAACCAAAAGGTATTGGACATAGCTATTGAGTATCAGTACAACTCGCAAGAAGCTTTTACTCGCGCTTTTGAAAAAAGTTTTGGGATCACCCCTGGGAAATATCGTAACTGTGATATTGAGCTTTCTGATCAAAGTAAAATCAATTTTCTGGATTACAAAAAAAACGCAACGGAGGAATTAGAGGTGAACAAGCCTGTGATACTGCAACTCGAAACGACCAAAATTGTAGGATATGAATATAAAACAAATCTCAATAATGAGCAGCATTATAAAGAAATCCCAGGATTTTATGAACACTTTGGCGCACATGAATATTTTATGTGTATTCCAAATAAAATCGCACCGGGAATGTCATATGGGATTGCCTGTCGATTTGAAGACAACGGTGCATTTTCATTTGTGGTGGGTGAGGCCGTTGAAGAAGAATCAAAAGAACTGGCTGAGGGTTTCATATATATGGAGATTCCAGCAGGCAAGTATGCTGAGTTTGACGCTTCAGGTTCAAATGGACGAGTTCAGAGTATACGAGATTTTATCTACGGCACATGGCTTCCTAATTCTAATTTTGAACGGAGGGAGGGACCTGATTTTGAAATTACGGACGTGATGAATTCCTATCCTGATCATTTGAGTATGAAAGTGTACATCCCCATTGAATAAAACTCTCAGGCTTAATGCGTGGGGAATATAAAAAGCACCCGAATGAATTCGGGTGCTTTTTGGTGCTAATGCAAGGATTAGCGGTTGTAGAATTCGACGATTTGTTTTTCATCGATATCTTGGGACAACTCAGCACGCTCAGGCAAACGAATGTATTTACCTTCCAGAGCTGCGTCATTGTACTCCAGGTAAGCTGCCAAGTGGTTACGGTTTTCCAAAGCTTCTTTTATGGAAGACAGGGAACGACTTCTTTCACGAAGACCGATCACGTCGCCAAGGCTCACTTGGTAAGAAGCGATGTCAACTTTTTTGCCGTTCACAGTAACGTGACCATGAGCTACCAATTGACGTGCGCCTGCACGGGAATTAGCAAAGCCAAGACGGAATACAAGGTTGTCCAGGCGGCTTTCCAGCAAGAACATGAAGTTCTCACCAGCGATACCGTGCATGTGTTGAGCTTTGTTGAACAGGGTACGGAATTGTTTTTCACCCAAACCGTACATGTGGCGCAGCTTTTGTTTTTCTTGAAGCTGCATACCGTAGTTACTGATTTTTCTCCGTTGGTTTGCACCATGTTGTCCCGGAGGGAAAGGGCGTTTCAATTCTTTACCTGTGCCGCTCAGGGAAATACCGAGACGACGGCTCAATTTAAATTTAGGACCAGTGTAACGTGCCATTATAGAGTTAACTCCTTCATAATTAAAATTTGAGTTGGGGCTCTCTTTGCGCTCCAATTTGTTCGGCGCTACCTAGTAAGGTGAGACGCACTACTGACAGAAAAGTTCAGCCGCTGTCCTGTCAGCAACAAATAAGATGAGGGTGACACAAACTGTTACGCCCAAAATTTAAGATCCGCACAGTAGATAGTTCTGCCGTACAGTCTTTTTCAATAATATATATTATATGGTATAGTGGGTCAATGTCAAGAAGAGAAAAAGAATGAAAACGTCAAAATTTGTCGATAGGGCTTTAGAACTAAAAAAGTGGGACGAATTTCTGAAAAATGGATGCAAATTTCTAAAGTTGAGAGTAAAATAGATCATATTATGAGCTATAGTGGTGTATAGCCGCTGTCTTGGTACAGCTAATTTTGCTGTGAAGGAGCGCCTTAATATGTCGGAATTTTCAACAACGGATCAGCAAACGCTTGACAGTAAAACAGTGCAGGCTAGCGGTGCTCCGCTGTTTGATGATAAAGGATATACGTCTTTTGCCTGGCTCCAGAACATGGATATGACACCCTATGATTACCCCTATATTAATCAGCTTCTCGTCCAAGGATATCGGAATTGGTTACAGCAGAGCAATGGTATATCCTGGATCAGTGAAGAGTATACTGCTGTCTTTAATTTTACAGGTGTTCGGGTTGCTGGTAGGGAAGAGGATGATGACGAGGATTTAGAGTTGGTCGAGCGTTGTTGCATATCTAGAGAGATGGAAGTGAGCCAGCGTAAACTTCGAGATGGGAGCCTTGCATTTGTATACATGGTCCCCATATTATGCCGCAATTACAAGAGAGAGCCTTTCGCCGCTCTTCGTTTTACACGGCCTGCTCAACATTCTGTCTCGAATCAGGACGCATTGTTAGTGGCTTCTTTGCATTTTAGATCCTGCTTTTACTCGAAGTTTGAGTATATATTTATGGAAGATATCCTAGGGATGCAGAATCGGAGCGAACGTGAGGGCAGACGCCGCTCTATTTTATTTCAGATTGTAAAGCGGATGCATGACAAGATTGATGTGGAAGGCGTGCTGGATGAAGTATTTGGAAGTATCGCCTATTTGTTTCCCCATGTGGATATCACGTTGTATATGAGTCAGGATCGGCACAGTCGAAATCCTCAGGTCAAGCCTTTGTTGCTGCATGAACGTGACGAGGATGTATGTGTCCGTGCATTTATGAAAGGGCAAATGGCTGTGAATGAGCCTACCAGTCCACAAGATGAAATAACTGAAATCGGTATCCCGTTACGTGGTAAGCAGGGCGTATATGGTGTTTTCCATATGATTCTTCCGGCAGGTGCGGATAGTATGGAAAAAGTGGACGTAGAGCTGATTGCGATGATGGCAGATACAGCTGGCACCGCATTTGAAAATGCGAAGCTGCTGGAGCAATCGAATGTACTTATCCATGAATTGCGGCTCATTAATGAGTTGGTTCAGCGTTTGAATCAGAGCCTGAAATTAAATGAAATATTTGAGTTTGCCGTGCAGGAGTTATTAAAAATGTTCATGGCCGACTTTTGTTGTATTGTGCAGCTGGATCAGGATGGAAGTTGCTTTAGGGTGATGTCAAGCAATGTGGAAAGTTTAAAGCTGGAGAGTTACCCTCGTGAAGGCGGATTTGCTGGACTGATATGCAAAACAGGAGAGCCTGTGATTGTGTCTGACTATAGGAAGGATGGAAAGATATCCTCTTGGTTTATGGATGCGACGGACTCTCAGTCATTGATGGCTGTGCCTATGAAGAACAGGGGGACTCCTAGAGGGGTTATATTATTATCGAGCAAGCTTCCACACTTTTTTTCTTACGATAATTACAAGATGCTGCAAATGCTGGCTCCTCATATCGGACTGGCCGTAACTAATGCTATGCTGCATGCCGAGGTGCGGCGTCTCGCTAATATGGACATGCTAACAGGTTTATATGTGCGTCATTATGTAGACCGAATCATTCAGGAGCATCAGGAAAAAGATTTCTGTGGCTCTCTTATTTTGGTCGATATTGACCAATTCAAGCAGGTGAATGATACGTATGGCCACCAGACGGGGGACGAAATTCTGAAAAGCGTCAGCAATATTGTTCGCTCGGCGACCCGTGATGAGGATGTATGTGCCAGATGGGGCGGAGAGGAGCTTGCCATTTATTTGCCGCAGCTGGGGGTGCAGCAGGCACTGGGGTATGCAGAAAAAATACGTAGCCGTGTACAATATGAAACTAATCCTCAGGTGACTGTTTCTTGCGGGATTGCTGAATGGAACTGGCTGGACGAGCAGATCAGTATCGAATCTTTATTTTATAGGGCTGATATGGCCTTATATGAAGCAAAAAATGAAGGCCGTAATCGTATAGTTATTGATCATATAGGCGATGTGTAGAGAATATTCCTTAGGGAATGTTCTCTTTTTGTTTTGCATAACCGTTTGTAGACAGGTAATCCTAAGCGTAGCTATAACATGGATGTTCTAAAACAGAATTTTTATCATGATTTATAGTCATGTTTAGGATAGGACGGATGATGGTATGCATTGGAGAAAGCAATGGGTAATGCGGGGCTGTGTGTTTCTAATTATATGTGTGTTAAGCGGTTGTGTACTGGATCGACAATATACTCCTGAGCAGATTTTTAGAAGATCTGTTGCAGGAATGGCTGGCAGAGAGAGGATAACATTTAGCGGACAGACTGGAATCAGAACTGACGGCGGTCTGCCTACGGCTAAACAGTTTGAATATCGTGGGAAGCTAAGAAATCACGATGAATTAATCATGCACTGGGGATCTACAGAGGCTTTCCGTAAGCAAGGCGACTATGTAGCACTAAAAGAAGATAAGTCCGAGCCTGGTGTTACACATGAACGATTTCTTCGTCAAAATGGGAAATGGATTGCGCTGACATCTGGGGATACTTCTATGGTTCAAAATGGCATGTTAAATCGCTTCAATCCGATTCAGGAGCTAGAGGAATTAAATACACTGAATAAGAGCATTCGTATGGAAAAGGGAGCTGCCCGGGGAACTTGGGTGGTGAGGATTGAACCAGAACCTGCCTCGGCAAAGCGTTGGTTAAAAGAACGTTTAATGGAAGAGATGAATACCTTAAATCCTCAAATCAGGATATTAAAAACGCAGCATACAGAAACGAACCAAGAGCTGCAACAAAAGCTGAGCCAAGTATGGAAGCAGAGTTGTGAGGATATGAACAACCAGCTGGAGCATTCTAATGTTCGGACTGTGTACCATTTAACTATAGATCGCCAAACGGGTTTACCCTTAAAGCTATCATCGGAATGCCGAATTTCCCGACAGGTTGCGAATGAAGAGCAGCATCAGGAGGCTCTGATCACCCGAGTTGTTTTTGAGGACTACAAGTAACGGAGCGGGCATGATACAATGGAATTTGAATTAACCGTTGTTCAAAAAGAGTGAATAAAGAAGGAGAGACACTACATGAAAGATCCTAGAATACTTAAGCTGGCGGAAAATCTGGTAGGTTACTCTGTTGAAGTGCAGCCTGGAGAAAATGTATTGATCGAAATGATTGGTACAGAGCGTGACTTGCTTAACGCCATCATTCATGAAGTTGGTAAAAAGGGTGGAAATGTTTTTGTTCAGCTTACAGATCGTAAGGTGCAGAGCGCTATGCTTCGCAATGCGACAAAGGAAATGCTGGAAACTTGGGCTGAAATTGACCTCAACCGGATGAAACAAATGCACTGTTACATCGGAATTCGTGCAGGCGAAAATGTAAATGATCTGTCAGATGTACCGGAAGATAAAATGAAAATGTATAATTCAATTTATCAGCATGCGGTACATAGCGAACAACGAGTGAAACACACAAAATGGGTAGTGCTGCGTTATCCGAATGACAGCATGGCTCAATTGGCCAATATCAGCACCGAAGCATTCGAAGATTTTTATTTCGATGTATGTAACCTGGATTACGCGAAAATGGACAAGGCTCAAGATGCATTGGCAGACTTGATGAACCGGACAGACAAAGTACGGATCAGCGGTCCAGGTACTGACTTGAGCTTCTCTATCAAGCAAATCGGAGCCATTAAGTGTTCGGGTCAATGCAATATTCCGGATGGCGAAGTATACAGCGCGCCTGTACGTGATTCAGTTAACGGAACTATTAGCTATAATGCACAAACCCTGTATAATGGAATTACCTTTGAGAATGTTAAATTCCGTTTTGAAAATGGTAAAATCGTGGAAGCGACAAGCAACGATACAAAGCGGTTAAATGATATTCTCGATTCCGATGAGGGAGCACGCTATATTGGCGAGTTTGCCATCGGGTTTAACCCACACATTTTACACCCAATGAAGGATATTCTGTTTGATGAGAAGATTGCAGGCAGCTTGCACTTTACACCAGGTCAAGCTTATGAAACGGCGGATAACGGTAACCGTTCTTCGATTCATTGGGATTTGGTATTGATTCAACGTCCAGAATATGGTGGCGGTGAAATTTATTTTGATGATGTTCTAATCCGTAAGGACGGCATTTTTGTGCTACCTGAGCTGGAGCCTTTAAATCCTGAAAACTTGAAATAACGATATCTGTTCTTGCTGAGAAAGCGATTTCAATGTATCATAATGAATGAGCATTGATACACGACAATCCAGTAAAGCGAGGGATCTTACTATGTCCAACAATAATGCGGCGGTTGTTGAAATTGCACAGACGGCGAGCAAATTCACTTCTTCCATCGTCCTTCATTCCGAAAATAAGTATATTGATGTGAAAAGTATACTGGGCTTGTTTACGACGTTGGTCAGCAGTCACAGTTATGAGCTGCATGTTCACGGGCCTGACGCCGAGGAAGCCAAAAAAGCGATTATTGAGGTGTTCCAGAAGCACGGGCTGCACATTTCAGTAGCCACCTAACTTATTGAGGAAGCAAAAGCATCCCTACCTGTAACTGTAGGGATGCTTTTTTTGTCAGGTTCTTGTATTAGCCTGCAATTTGGTCTAATATTAAGGTTAGGACGTCTTGTGCGACATTGAGACATAGGGGGGAAGAATCCATGACTTCATCTGATTTGCAGGAACAATTGAATATCAAGGCCATTAATCTGCTTCAGGAAGATGCAGATAAAATAAAGAAGCTTATTGAAGTACAGATGGAGAATCTGGCAACCCGTTATTGCCCTCTCTATGAGGAAGTGCTGGATACTCAGATGTACGGATTTTCCAAGGAAGTGGATTTTGCGGTTCGCGCCGGACTTCTTCCGGAAATGGTAGGTAAACAGCTGGTCAGTGAGCTGGAACGCAATCTGGCTATTCTATATGAGGCCATGAATAATAAGGCTAATTAGGAAGACGGTTGAATTGATGAGAGCATGCGAAGTTTGAGAGCATGCTTTTTTTGATGCCATTTTTTAAAAAGGGGACGAGAGGTTGCTTATAGCGTTCACCTTTGCCCTTGAATTTTTACAGTTTAAGGGGTTATATCGTCTTAAAAATTCAAGGGCATTAGTGATCAGAAGAATAAATGAAACGCGAAGAAGTCACTACAATTTAATCTACATTTTAAACTTTGGAAGCTACACCAGGAAGAAGGATACACCCAACAATACATACACTACCAGTAGCATGAGTCCCTCATACCAGTTGGTTGAGCCGTCCTGAGTGATGGATTTGGCGATAAATACAGCGACGGCAATGGCTACCAATTCAATGGTGGTGAAAACGATATTCATCGTGTTTCCCATAAAGTAACTGACAAAAATCAGCACAGGGGCAACGAATAGGGCAATTTGCAAACTGCTGCCGACAGCAATTTCAACAGATGCACCGATTTTGTTCTTCATGGCTAGTAAAATGGCAGCGCTATGTTCGGCCGCATTACCAATAATAGCGACAAGAAATGCACCCACAAACAATTCGCTGAGTCCAAATTGGGTCGTAAATACTTCCAGTGTACCTACCAGCCATTCGCTGACAAAAGCGACCATAACGGTAGCGAGTACCAAATAGGCAATGGATTTATTTCTAGACCATACAGGGGCATGCTCATGCGGCAATTCTTCATCTTTTTGTTCGGTCACGTCAGCTAAATAGTCCTTATGCGTAATCATAGAAAAAATAAGCCACGCAATATATGCGACAATGAGCGTGCCTGCAACAATGAGACTGAGTGTATCTGACTCGCTATCCGTGATCACATGTGTGTTCAGAAAGACAGCTGGAACGAACAAGGCAATAACAGCCACAATCATCAGGGAGCCACTTAATCCAGCCAGCGATATATTGAAATTTTGCACTTTATATTTCAATCCGCCAGCGAACAGACTCGCTCCGAGCACCAGCAGCAGATTGCCGATGATCGAACCGGTAAGACTGGCCTTTACCATATCGTAAAGACCTTCTTTGACGAGAAAAATGGCGATGATTAGCTCGGCTGCGTTACCAAAGGTGGCATTTAAGAATCCACCTAAACGTTGACCAGCATAATGAGCAACACTTTCAGTCGCCCTACCGAGAAAACCGGCTACGAATACAACAGAAATCGCACAAATGACAAATTGGGCTATGGCATTCCAATGTGTGTAATGAGCGACTGCACTAAGAGCAAATGTCGCTATAAGTAAAGCGGGAGATAACCATTTTTTCAATGAAGAGCACCTCGATATCAATAGATGTGTACAAGTTTGGTGAATACTGTCACTTGTATGGATTTTTCTAAATTAATATACCCAAAATGATATAGGTTGTAAACGAACGATGTTTTTATACGTAAGGTTTGCATTTGGAGTGGCTGAGGCTTTACAATACAAATAAAGGATGGATGAAGGGGGACATAGGTCATGGCAGAGCAAATTCAACAACTGGAAGCAGGAAACATCAAGATTTCCAACGATGTCGTAGGAAAAATTGCCGGGATGGCCGCATTAGAGACACCAGGCATTGCTGCAATGTCAGGCGGCTTATCGGAAGGCTGGGCCAAAAGGCTGAGCGGTAAAAATGTGCAAAAGGGCGTATCAGTGGAGGTTGGACAACTGGAAGCTGCCATTGATCTACGTATTATCGTGCTCTACGAAACACCTATTCATGAGGTGTCCCGAATTCTTCAGCAAAATGTGCGAGAAGCCGTCGAAAGCATGACGGGGTTGCGGGTCGTGGAAGTGAACGTAAAAGTGGAAGGTGTCGCGTTCAAGGACGACGCAGTGTAATAGAACCACTGCATGCTAAATGGACATTTTTCACCAATGGTATAGATGCCGGGAATTCCGTGCGATAATCCGCATAAGAACACGAAAACTGGTGGTTATAAAACGCCAGTTTTCGTTTTGTGAATCTGCTGGTTAACATTTTGCAGACGGACCTGTAGTTATATACATATACAAAAAAAGAACTTCCAATGCCACCGTGATTAGTGGTCATATGGAAGTTCTTTTTTTTAGCGGTAACGGTTGGTTCTACGAGTTTGAAAGCGAGTGGGAACTTCATTACGGACCGTCACCCCTGTAGTGCGTTCTTGCACTGCTTGTTTGGTGTTCTCACGAGAAATACTGAGCATGATGCCCATAGAAAACATCATGACAAGCAGGGAGGAACCACCAAAGCTAATAAACGGAAGAGTTACGCCAGTGATTGGAATCGTTTGGGTTACCCCACCGATATTAATGAAGGCCTGAATGGCGATCAAACCCATGATGCCAGTGCCCACCAACGTTCCGAACGGATCATGGCAACGCAGAGCAATGATCATGCCTCGCCAAATGAAATACAAATATAGCATTAGGAAAATGGCTGTTCCGATAAATCCGAATTCTTCACCAATAACTGAAAAGATAAAATCATTAAACGAATTGGGCAGATAATGAAGCTTGATAATGCCTTTACCAAATCCCGATCCGTTTAAGCCGCCTTCGCCAATAGCTTGCAGGGACTGCACCAGATTGTATCCTGTGCCTTGTCTATACTTTTCGGGATTAAGAAAGGCTTGAAAGCGTCCGATTTTATAATCTTGCTTGGCAGCAGTAGCTTGTCCATTTGTGCTGTCGGAATCTCCTCCAAACAACGATCCAATACCAAATACGATGGAAGCGCCTAGCACGAGCAGGATGATTGATGCTGTAATGTGTTTGACGCTGGCTCCCCCAACATAAATAATCAGGCCGCTGGTGGCTACCAAAATAAAGCAGGAGCCTAAATCCGGTTGAAGCATGATGAGTCCTGCGACAGAGCCTACAATGACCGTTACAGGTATGTAGCCAGTCCGCAAATCTCTAAACCGATCTCCTTTTTTGACAATCAGTGCGGATAAGTAAAGGATGATGGATATCTTTGCGAGTTCTGTTGGCTGGAAGCCAATACTACCAAATCTGAGCCAGCTTTTTGCGCCATTCAGAGAGCCTGTAAAAAGTACGATGATTAGCAGTAATATGGTTATGAAAAATAAAGGCACAAAAAGCTTTTTATATTTTTCCATCTTAATATTCATAGCTACCAGCATAATAAAAAGTCCAAGTATAGCAAATGCGGACTGGCGCTTTACAAAATATAAAGAGTCAAAATTGTATTCTTTATTCAGCAGAGCTACGCTGGAGCTGGAGCTAAATACCATGATTACACCGAATCCAACCAGCAACAAAGTGAGGATCAGCAATTGGAAATCCGGTGTCCCTCTTCTTCGAGTCTCCGGCTTCGTATTTCTCATATCAGCTTCCCCCGGTATTCGCCGCAAGGTATATTCCTCGCAGACGTTTATCATTTTATCGTTTATCCATTTTATCATAGTATGTTTGATAGGCTTCTGCAACCATCTGGAGCAACAGATATCACAACAATTCCATATCTGCTACAATAGGATAAAAATAAAGACTTGAGAGAAACGGCGCGTATGGGGTAAAGCTGCATGATTTATCGGAAGCTGTCCCGATGTTTTAAAAGGAGAGGTGGAACATAATGACACAACAGGCGATGGACCAAACCTGGTTTAATCAATTACAACAAAACATGGTGGAGTGGCGTAGACATTTACATAAGAATCCCGAAATTTCTTTTCAGGAAAGTAAAACTGCCGCTTTTGTAGCGGATAAGCTAGAGAGCTGGGGATTAGATGTTCGCCGACAGGTAGGGGGACACGGTGTTGTAGGTACCATTCGTGGTGCCAAACCTGGACCTGTGGTTATGTTACGCGCCGATATGGACGCTCTTCCTATTCAGGATGAAAAGGAATGTGAATATCGCTCCAGTGTGGATGGGGCCATGCATGCTTGCGGACATGACGGACATACGTCTGTTTTGCTTGGGACAGCATACTATTACAGTCTGAACCGTGATGAGCTGGAGGGAGAAATCCGGTTTTTGTTCCAGCCTGCGGAGGAATTGCTGCCTGGGGGTGCGGTTAATGTCATCAAAGATGGCGTACTGGAAGGTGTGGATGTGATTTATGGCATCCATTTATGGACACCCTTCTCGGTCGGGACCGCTGCGAGTTGTGCAGGGCCGTTGATGGCGGCTGCCGACGATTTTTATATTGAAATTGCAGGTAAGGGTGGGCATGGCGGTATGCCCCAGTCCACTAATGATAGTGTGGTGGCAGGCTCAGCTCTTGTTATGCAACTGCAGAGTATCGTAAGCCGTTCAGTCGACCCGTTAAAGCCTGCTGTGTTGACGGTGGGAACGATCCAAGGGGGCTCTGCGCAAAATATAATTGCAGAAACCTGCCGCTTGAGTGGAACCATTCGTACGTTTGATGAGCAGACCCGGACGGTCATGAAAGAGCGATTGCATGAGGTAACTGAGCTTACAGCAGCAACATATGGGACATCAGCAAAAATTCGTTACATTATGGGATACCCGCCAGTTGTTAATGATGCCCAGGAAGCATCCCGCTTTTTTAAGGAAGCAAAGCCTGTGTTCGGCGAGGGGAATGTACAGGAAGCGCCAAAGTTGATGCCTGCCGAAGATTTTGCGTATTATTTGGAACGTGTGCCAGGTTGTTTTATGTTCGTCGGGGCGGGTAATCCGGCCAAAGGAGCAATTTATCCGCATCACCATCCAAAATTTGATTTTGATGAGGATGCCATGATCAACGCAGTTCGTCTGTTTATTGCCATGTCTACCGGATATGTTGCTGGACGAAAAGAAGGGGCAATTAACGGCTAATACGAGCTAAATTGGGAAGGGTCCAATCTGGAGTATGAGCTGAATGAAATGGGGTACCCTACTCTTGAAAAGGAGGGAGTACCCATGAAAAAGGTTCAGGAAGTTATGACTAAAAAATGTGTAACGGTTACCCCGCAGGACAATATTTACGAAATAGCGGTCAAAATGAAAGACAATGATACTGGTTTTATCCCAGTTGTGGAAAGCGAAGGCAGTGATAAGTTGATCGGTGTGGTAACAGACCGTGACCTTGTGATTCGCGGCTACGCAGCTAAAAATTCTGGTTCTGGTTCGGTGGATACGGTAATGACAACAGGTATTCGTACAGCCAGTGCTGACATGTCAGTGGACCAAGCAGCTGAACTGATGGCAGAACAGCAAATCCGTCGTTTGCCCGTGACGGAAGGAGACCGTCTGATCGGGATTGTTTCGATTGGGGATTTAGCGGTTCGTAATATTTTTGCAGACAACGCTGGAGAGGCGCTTAGCCAAATTTCCGAGCAGGTTCACTAGAAGGATAATATAGCAGGTACCAGTTTGGGACGGTCATTATCCCGAGCTTCTGATCAGGAGTTCAACCCGAGTGTGGGTTGGACTCCTTGCTATTCCGGTTGATATGCGAATAAACGGATAAGCTATTTATTATAGAACTTTTGAGTGTCAGGAGGTAGTCATGAACCCAGATCATCCTTGTATTGTACAACGTGATTTTACCGTTCTGCTGGAAATGGGTTTGCCCGATTCGGAATGGGCTCGTTCACAGTTGCAGGTTTACGCAGAGCTGGTAAAAAGTCCGTCCGCTTTTCATACATATCACATCACTCCATTGTCGCTCTGGAATGCGGCCGCTCTCGGGTGGAGTGCTGAGGACATTCAAAATAGTTTGCACTCTATGTCTCGTTGGGATATTCCGCGTGATTTGTTGAGAGATATTGAACAGCTTGTATCTCGTTACGGGACGTTGACGCTGTCACGGGCAAGTGCAAAAGAAGAACAAATTTACGGCACTGATACGATTGACGCGAATCGTGATGAGCAAGAGTCAGACAGAGATACAAAGGCGAGTAAAACCAACACATACACAATAGGGGATCACTTGATCTTGACGGCAGAGACCCCAGCTTTACTGGATGAGCTATTAAACAAGAAAGAGCTAAAACAGCTTGGTTTGCTTCGCACCAATGAGACAAGTGCATCCGTACCGCCCGAAAATCGTGGCTTGCTCAAGCAGGAATTAACTCGCTTGGGATATCCTGTTGTGGATACGGCAGGTTATCTTGAGGGGAATCTGCTTCGTTTTACCTTGGGAAAGGGACAAACGGAGTTGCAGCTTCGTGATTACCAGGTGAAAGCCGCTGATGCATTTGAAGGTGCAGACGGCTTAGGGGGGAGTGGTGTACTAGTTCTCCCATGTGGAGCTGGAAAAACAGTGATCGGTATGGCAGTGATGAATCGCCTTCAGTGTGAGGTGCTTATTTTAACTTCTAATACTATCTCCGTGCGGCAATGGATCGAAGAATTGAAGCAAAAGACGAATATTCCTGTCGATTCTATCGGGGAATACAGTGGTCAGAAAAAGGAGGTGCGACCGATAACGGTGGCAACCTACCAGATTTTGACGCATCGTCGCACCAAAGACGGAGAGTTTGAACATATGAAGCTACTGAGTGAGCGGAAGTGGGGACTCATTATATATGATGAGGTACATTTGCTGCCTGCGCCAGTATTTCGAGCGACGGCTGATATTCAGGCTACCCGTCGTTTGGGATTAACAGCTACGTTAGTTCGAGAGGACGGGTGTGAGCGGGATGTGTTCTCTTTAATTGGACCCAAACGGTACGATATGCCGTGGAAGGAACTGGAACGACAGGGCTGGATTGCTCAGGTCGATTGTGTAGAGCTGCGTTTGCCCATGACCGCTGACCTTTTGGAGCGAAGTATGCGCGCTGAAGGCAGACAGCAATACCGAATTGCAGCCGAAAATCCGGCTAAGCTGGAGGCAGTACGCAGTCTAATGGAGAAACACAAGGGTCTACCCACGCTTATTATTGGTCAATATTTAGACCAGTTACGTAAATTAGCTCAGGAGCTGGACGTTCCACTGATTACGGGATCCATGACTCAGAGTGAGCGGGTGCGTTGGTTCGATGCGTTTCGCAAGAGCAGTATTCAAACCCTGTTGGTATCCAAGGTGGCGAACTTTGCGGTGGATTTGCCGGATGCAGCGGTGGCCATAGAAGTATCGGGTAGCTTTGGCTCACGTCAGGAAGAAGCGCAGCGACTTGGCCGCATTTTACGACCAAAGCCAGGCGAGAATAAAGCTTATTTTTATGCATTAGTGACAGAGAACAGTAAGGAGACGGATTTTGCAGCACGTCGTCAGCTGTTTCTGATTGAGCAGGGCTATGAATATGCGGTTCGCAGGTTTGATAGGACAATGGCTAGCAGAAGCCAGGAGGATGAGACAGAAGATGGCGGAAAGAAAAAGGAGGCCTAATCAAGGATGGGCGTAACGAATACGCAAGGCAGCTGGAATGAGCTTTCAGCGGATGAACTGCTGGTGCTTAAACGATGCTTTATCCGGCATGCTGCACAACCTATGAGGGAAGAGGAGCCTGTGCAGCTTACCCAAGGTGCCTTAAGCGGAGTCGAAACAAAACTGGCACTGCATGGGCTTCGCACCCGGGGGTGGCTGGAGGCAGTCACCAAATCGTGGGGTGAGCGGATTTTATATATTCCGATTGATCGACTACCCGCTCTGTACGATATGCTGTTAAAGCAAACTCCAATGAACGGGATACATACGGATCATCCGATAACAGTACATGAAGCAATGACAGGACTGGAGTCGGAGTTGCTGCATGTGTTGTCACGTATTGCAATACAGGGGGTTCCTTTGACGGCCAAAGGAACCATACATAAGCGGTCATTGCAAAAATTAAATGAACTGACCCCCTTTCGTCCAGAGGACCTGGAAGGACTTGGGTTGCATTATGCACATGCCGAGCTGTATCCAGTACAAACGGTGGTCATGATCGATTTACTACTTAGTTTGGGCCTGCTAGTGAAAGAAACTGTGTCTTTCCGCATTCAGGAAGCGGAACTGGCGACATGGATTCGCTTGTCTGCTGGGCAAATGCGCAAGCATATTTTTGCCACCCTCATGGAAAGGTACGGCAAGGCTGAAGCGCCCATACAGCATTTTCGCTATATGCTGTGTGCCGTCTCGCAGTATGTAGGTACGGATGGATGGGTATCTATTCAATGTCTGCTGCAACGGATGCTTCAGGTAGGCTTAATGCCGCAGAATCGTTTAAAGGGAAATGATTCTACGAACGGTACCCTTATAGACATTGTTCCTACAATCGCAAATCTCGAAGGGCCTGCGGAGGAAACGGTATCTGATTGTAATTTCAATGGACCTTTTATGGAAGATATAAAGGGTTGGTTGAAGGCCCTGACGGCTTTTGGAATGGGGGATTGGGGTCAGACCACATCAGGTGAATTGTGTTTTCGCTGGAATGTCTCTGTGACAGATCTGCTTCGTCCCTATCATGACGAGGATACACATCAAGAGCAAGGTGCCTTTTATGTGCAGCCTGATTTTGAAATATTAGTGCCGCCAGATGTCGCATATGATGTGCGCTGGCGATTGGAATGCTGCTGTGAACGTGTGACAGGAGACCGGATGGTAGTATATCGGATTACCAGAGAGAGTATTACAGAGGCAATCGAGCTGGGCATGGAGTCTAAGGCGATTCCTGCTCTTTTGGACAAGTACAGTCGGACAGGGGTGCCAGAACATGTACGGCTGGCAGTAAAGCAGTGGGCAGGCGATGTCGGACGAACGGCTTTTGCGACGGTGACACTTCTGCGATGCGGTACTCAGGAGGATGCGGACATGGTTGCGCGTCATCCTGCACTGGAAGGATTACTGGAGCGACTCGGTGACAAAGATTTTATTATCCCCGTGCGCTCTGCTGACAAAATACGAAAAGCGCTCGCTACAATTGGATTAAGTCCGCGTCTTGAGCCAAAAGGTGCGGATGAGCCAGCTCATCATTATCCACTTTTGACGGAGACAGAGAACCTAGAAGCAGGCCGTTCCCTATTTTCACAAGAGGGAAGAGCTGGTCTGGTTTACACAGGGCGTACGTTGCATTTCTATGAACAAGAGCACACCCTTCCTGATCCGTCTGACTATTTTCCAGAAAGATCTACAGTACCCTCTTCATGGACAAAAGAATGGAGGAGTTACCATACGTCCACTTCCAGGCAGTTGATGGAGCAAGCGATCCGTTGGCAGGCGGCGGTGGGATTGCGTATCAGCGGGAAAGAGGTTAAATGGATACCGGAATCGGTGGTTTCTGGCGATCCCTGGAGTGTCACAGGCTGGTACGCCTCAGGAATGGATGAGGAAACACCTTCTCGTGCGACCTTGCAGCCAAGGGATTGGTCCGATATGAGGTTGTTGGTTCCTTTTACATAGTCGTGTCAGGAAGTGCATGAAACTCCTTCTTCTCAAAAGAAGGATGTGGTATGATAAATGAGTCTACTTTTATTGGGTAGAACTTTATATAAAGTGAGATGACATTCATGAGCGTAGCCGAATTGAACACGGTCAATATGGCAGAAGTGCTTATTAACGCCTATGAATTGGGCGATATGGTCAACCGGTCCTTTGAGGTATCGGATTATTTATATTGGAAGCAGCGTGTGGAATTGAATCCGTCTATTCAGGCGTGTGTACGCAAGCTGGATGCCAAAAAGGAGCTTTTCGCTGAAACGGAGCGTTTTGGGCATTTTCATCCCAACTATCATGAAGCGAAGGACGCAGTGCAGGTCGTTGAACTGGAGCTGGAACAATTTGAGGCTGTTAAGGAGTTCAAACGGGCCGAAAAGGCGCTGGATGATATGCTTCATGCCATGTCTGAAACAATTGCATATTCCGTGTCCGAGACCATTAAGGTGCCGAGCAACGATCCGAATGTGAAAAAGGGCGGATGCGGCAGCGGAGGAAAATGCTCCTGCGGATAGGCCATAGGAATGATACGGAGGGGAGATGAAGCGAATGTTTGCCGAGCGGACAGGGTACATCATTTGGGTAAGCGATATCAAGGCTGCCCGCAATCTGGAGAAATACGGAAATGTCCACTATATTTCAAAGCGTATGCATTATGTAGTTATTTATATGAATGCGGATCGGGCAGAGGACACCGTTAAAAATATTCGCAGACTTTCCTATGTACGTAAGGTTGAGCGCTCTTTCCGAAATGAGATTAGGACGGAGTACAACGACGATAAGGAAAAGATGAAAGAATATGAAATATAAGCTTTGATTGTCTATACATTCAGAATTCTTAAAAAAGGTCAGCCTACGGGCTGGCTTTTTTTTGTGAAGCCAGGACTTTTGCATACTAATCTTAATGCTGTTAGACCTAAAAAATCTTTAAAAAACACCCATAAACTTCAATTTTGTAACTTGTAGTCCCGGGTCTGTTGAGGTAACATATGAATATATTGGTAGATATAAAGACCTATCTGGTGGGGAGAGTGATCCCGTGCGTGACAAGGCAATGCAGCGATGGAGTACATACGAACCGTTCTACGTGGAGATGGGCGATAAGAAAGTCGCCGATATCGTGATTACAAATCATGCGAAAACACGTTATTTAGATCGGGTAGAGCAGAAACAGTCCGAGACGAATCATATCGCCGCCTGGCTTTGGGAATGCCTGAAGCAAAACAGGATGGAGTCCTACTATCATAATGAAGAGGATGTATATTTAATTGATGGTGATCTGGTCGTTGTCGCCGAATTTGGTGAGTTGCCAGGTGAGATGGACATTGCGGGAAATCCGCTTCATAAGATGATTATTATTACCTTTTTGGGTCGGATGTCAGAGACTATCGAATTGAGGGACTTAAAATCCTACTATTCATGGTTGCGCCATTCGCGGCGCATGACACTGATGAAAAGCAGTCGTAAGCAAAAATAGACGGTGATTTGGCGAACGGTTCCATTAAAACCGCGCTCATTGACACCGTCGAGTTTGAGTAGAAGTATGCAGTTATCAGCTGCATGCTTTTTTATTTTGCAAGCATATACTCCTCATTTCGGTAAGTTTACTCGGAAATTGTTCGCAGACGTTTTTCTTATGCTAAAATAAGGAGATCAGAGGGGAGAGGGCTGTCAATATGAACTTTCATCAGCTGCACATTTTTTATACCGTAGCGGAGCGCGGAAGCTTCTCGGCGGCGGCGCAAGCGCTGCATATGACGCAACCTGCGGTGACGATGCAAATTCAATCTTTGGAAGATTATTTTGGCACGAAGCTACTGCACCGATCGACTAAAAAAATTGAGCTTTCGGAGGCAGGAGCGACATTACTTCCTTTTGCAAAAAGAAGTATGCAACTGATCAGGGAAGCTGACGAGGCAATGTCTGCTTTTACTCACATGCTGGAGGGAAGATTGCATATTGGCGCCAGCCTAACGATTGGTGAATATATTGTGCCAAGAATGTTGGGCCCGTTTGGTCAGGAGTACCCTCACATACGCATGGCAATGAATGTAATGAATACGACTCAAATTATGGATGATATACTAAAGCATCAGTTGAATTTAGGGCTGATTGAGGCCCCGGTTCAACACCCGGATATTGTGGTGGAATCTGTGATGCAGGACGAACTGAAGCTGATTGTTCCTTCGGGGCATGTGTTAGCCAAGGCCAAAAAAGTAGTTTTAGAAGATGTATTCAAGCATCCTTTTGTAGCTAGAGAAAAAGGTTCTGGTACACGACAAGTCATAGAAGACGGGCTCAAAAATCGTGGTGCGGATGCCTCTCGACTTGATATTGTAATGGAGATGGGCAGCACTGGAGCGGTCAAATCAGCGGTAGAGGCAGGACTGGGGATTACCATGCTGTCACCTTCTTCAGTCAAACACGAGGTTGCGCTCGGGTTGTTGAAAATTGTAAATATTTCAGATATTACCTTCAAACGAGAGTTTTATGCGATTCATCTGAAATCAGCTTTGTTGCCAATCCCGGTAGTAACTTTTTTATCTTACTTGCGTCGTCATGATCAGGGATTGGACGTATTCGAGGACTCGCAGGACAAACTTGTAGTGATGAAAGAGGAGGAGCAATTGCGTAATGAAGGAACAGATTAATTCACAACGATATGATCTACATACACACACCCAAGCATCTGACGGTATGCAATCACCTGCTGATAATGTGCGCTGGGCGAAGGAAAAAGGGTTGGCCGGTGTGGCTATTACAGATCATGATACGGTGGCCGGTTTGGAGGAAGCCTTGGAGGAGGGAAGACGCATTGGAATGACCGTGGTGCCGGGTGTGGAAATCAGTACACGTGCTGGTGGCAAAGATATTCATATATTAGGTTATTTTATGGATTACCGTAATAAAATATTTTTGGAACGGTTGGAAAAGCTGAGACAGGCGCGGGATACCCGTAATGATTTGATTTTGAGTCGATTGCGTAGCTTGGGCCTGGAAATCACGCTAGATGAGGTGGTGGCTACAATGGGCAGACCACTAGCGCCAGATGAAAGCATTGGACGTCCGCATATGGCAGATACCCTGGTTCAAAAAGGTTACGCGAAGGACATGCGTGATGCGTTTGACCGTTACTTGGCAGAAGGTGCGCCCGGATACGTATCTGTACCCCGTGTAGAGCCTGCGGAGGCTATAAGCTGGATTCGTGAAGCAGGAGGTGTGCCTGTAGTGGCCCACCCTGGCTTGTATGGAAATGATGAACTGGTGCGCTCCATTATAGAGGCAGCGAAGCCTGTAGGGTTGGAGGTGAGCCATTCAGACCATGATGCTGAGGCTGAGAGCCGATATACTGCAATGGCGCTGCACTATGGGCTTATCGCAACAGGCGGCTCGGATTTTCACGGTGCGCGCCAAGGTGTGATTTTCCACGGTGATCTGGGTAGCCGTAGTGTGGAAGGTCAGGTTGTCGAGGAATTGAGAAAGGCTGCTGTTGGACAAAAGTAAATGAGAAAAAGCCCCTTGCCTACCGCATGGAACACTAGAAGTGTACGTGCAACGGGCGAAGGGCTTTTTTTGTAGATTCCATATGCTGGTGGAACCTAGCCGTTTTTGATGCGGTTCGGCAGCTTTTTGACCAGTTCCTCATCAGGTGTGATAAAGAGCGTACGCTGATGATCGTAGATGACAAAGCCGGGCTTCGCACCGCTTGGCTTGCGTACATACCGAATCAAAGTGGCATCTACAGGTACGCTGCTAGACTGCTTGGCTTGGCTGAAATAGGCAGCCAGTTGAGCAGCTTCCTCCAACGTTGCGTCTCCGAATTTCTCGGCACGAATAACGACGTGTGACCCTGGAATATCCTTTGTATGCAGCCACGTGTCATTGGGTCCGGCCAGTCGATTGGTCACATATTCATTCTGCAAGTTATTTTTGCCGACCAGCAGCTCGATGCCTTCGGATGATGTATATACGTGCAAGGTCGGGCGGTCATTTTTCTTCTTTTTCTTTCCTTTTTTAACCCGATCTCTGAGATAGCCCTGCTGAACCAGCTCTTCACGTATTTCCTCAATGTCGTTAATAGAGGCATGGGCTAGCTGCTGAAGAAGATTGTCCATATAACGAATTTCTTCGTGTGTTTTTGCTAGTTGTTCGTCAATGACAGCCAGGCTGTTTTTATATTTGTTATACTTTTTAAAATAACGTTGTGCATTATCTGAAGGGTTGAGTAGCGGGTCCAATGGAATGGTGATCGCACCCTGTTCCTCGTCATAAAAGTTAGTGAGTGTTACTTCCTTGTCTCCCTTTTTTACCTCATGCAGTGAAGCGAACAGCAGCTCTCCGTAAATCCGAAATTGATCGGCATCTTCCGCTTCAGCCAAATCTTGATGGAGATGATCGAGTTTTTTTACGTTTTTGCTCCGCTCGTTTTGTAGAAACCGCAGTAGGTCGCTAACCTTTTGCTTAACCGTGTCCCTTTCTGCTTTTTCACCGAAAAAGTCCTCCATACACTCACTGATGGTAGCGTATTCCTTACGTTCTCCTTCGATCAGCGTCAGTGGAATGGCTGAAAATATTACTTTATCTTGTGCGTTCAGTCCAGATACTGGCTGAAAACGATGATTCCGCACGTCATCCATAATGTCACTGAATGTCCTCCACAGTCGACGATCCTTGTCACCAGATGCTTCTTCGTTAGATGCTCGGATTAGTATCTCTTCAGCAATGAGGGGACTAAGTCCGGTAAAAGTGTTCACGAGCCAGCGTTTGGGAGCTTCTTCGGCCTCAAGGGCTGCTTGATACGAGGAGATGAAGGCTGCTTCTTCGACTTCTAGTGGATTCAGCTTATTTTGTTCAGGAGGTTCCGTATATTGAAAGCCTGGCATAACGACCCGATAGCTGCTGATAGAGGGTGTGACATGATGAATGCCGTCCAGCATCATACCTGTTTCCGGGTCAAGCAAAATAATGTTGCTATGTCTACCCATCACTTCAATAATAATGCGCTTCAATGAAATATCCCCCAGCTCATCACGCTGACGTATATTCATATGAATAATGCGCTCCATGCCCACCTGCGTGATGTTCTCAATAATGCCTCCTTCGCAATGTTTGCGAAGAAGCATACAAAACATGGGAGCTTCTGTCGGATTGAGAAAGCTTTGCTCTGTAAAATGTACGCGCGGAAATGTCGGATTAGCCGACAGCAACAGCTTTACACTCCCGCCTTGTGCCCGCAGGTTCAGCACGATATCGCGTTCGTTTGGCTGATGTATTTTATTAATGCGCCCGCCCCGGATGGCTTGCAGTTCGTGTACGATAGCGCGGGTTACGATTCCGTCCAATGCCATAATGTATGTTCTCCTTTGAAGCAAATGTATTTTCGCCTTCCTTCTATGATACATAACTTTGGGACAAAACTTAAGCGGCTTTGTGATATTTCGAGTCCTGTCCGAATAGATTGAATCAAGAAAGTCTGTCCAGCATATCAGCAATCGTGGCACAAAAATAGAATAACGGGCAGCCATCCTACGCACAACCGACGGAAACGGACTATCTGACCGGGAGGGAATTGGGGAGAATGGAACAAGCACACTGGCACCAATTAAGCAATGAACAGCTTTCAACTAGTCTGGAAGTCGACCCGAAGCAGGGTCTTTCGGAGGAACAGATTGCGGAACGAAGAGAAAGGACGGGTTGGAATGAGCTGAGCGAGGGCAAGCGTGTTTCGGCAATTTTGCTGCTGCTCAACCAGTTCAAGGATTTTATGATGCTTGTATTGATGGGAGCGACCCTGATCTCTGGCCTACTCGGCGAGTATCTGGATGCGATTACCATTATTGCTATCGTTGTGCTAAATGGAATTCTCGGCTTTGTGCAGGAATTCAGAGCTGAACGTTCATTGCGAGCTTTAAGACAGCTTTCGGCTCCAACCGCCAAGGTGCTGCGAGGCGGCAAACGAATACATGTTCAGGCCAGAGAACTGGTGCCGGGCGATATCGTGCTGCTGGAAAGTGGTGATCGTATCCCTGCAGATGTAAGGTGGTTGAGTACAAACGGCTGTGATGTCGAGGAGTCTGCCCTGACAGGTGAATCGGTTCCGGTGAGTAAGCATTCCCGTCCTATTCATGCCGCCGAAGTACCTCTTGGGGACCAAAAGAACATCGGTTTTATGGGCACCATGATGACCAGAGGCACCGCACAAGGCGTGGTCATTCGCACAGGCATGAGTACCGAAATGGGAAAGATCGCAGACTTGATCGAAAATACGGAGTCGCAGGAGACACCGTTACAGCACAGACTGGAACAGTTGGGCAAAATTTTGATTATTGTGGCGTTAGCGCTAACCGTGCTCGTGGTCATAGCGGGTATTTTGCATGGTCAGCCAGCCATGAGCATGTTTTTGGCCGGCGTGAGCTTGGCTGTGGCAGCCATACCAGAAGGATTGCCCGCGATTGTAACCATTGCACTCGCTTTGGGTGTACAGCGTATGATCAAACGCAAGGCCATTGTGCGCAAGCTGCCTTCCGTTGAGACGCTCGGCTGTGCGTCTGTCATTTGCTCTGACAAAACGGGCACACTGACCCAAAATAAAATGACAGTCACCAAGCTGTGGCTGGATGGTCGTTTCTGGGGAGTTACCGGGGAAGGTTATGATCCACACGGTCATATTATGGACAGGGATCTTCCGGCCGACCTAAAAAACGGACAATCCTTGCGTAGATTGCTGCAAGCTAGTGTACTTTGTAATAATGCGGAGATTGTTCAAGCTGACATAGATGAGCTGCGTTCAAAAAAGAAAACCAAAGAGCCGACGCCTTCCGCTGTTTGGGAGCTGAAAGGTGATCCGACAGAAGGAGCGCTGGTCACGTTAGCTGCCAAAGGCGGAGTCACGCGACAAGGGCTATACGAACTGTACACACGGGAGCGAGAATTTCCTTTTGACTCAGATCGGAAGCGGATGTCGGTACTCGTACGCCACCAGGGAGGACATATTGTATTTGCCAAAGGAGCGCCAGACGTGCTACTGGGTCAGTGCTCTTACATTTTATGGGAAGGGAATGTCGTTCCGTTAACGGGTACGCTGCGCCAAAAGGTATTGGCAGCCAATGAAGGTATGGCATCGGAGGCGCTGCGTGTACTTGGCGTCGCTTACCGTGATATCCGCTCGCATGAGCGTGTCTCTACGGTTGAGGAGGCTGAAACACAGCTGATTTTTATCGGCCTGACCGGCATGATTGATCCGCCACGCCGCGAGGTTCGCGAGGCCATTGGCAAGTGCCGTCGTGCCGGCATTCGCACGGTGATGATTACGGGCGATCATGGCACAACTGCGGAGGCCATTGCACAGCAGCTGGGCATTCTCCAACGCGGCTCAAATGTATTGACAGGACAGCAACTGTCTCTCATGGATGATGCGGCGTTGGATAACGTTGTTGATACCGTCTCTGTGTATGCGCGGGTGTCGCCGGAACACAAGCTGAGAATTGTCAAGTCGCTGCAAAGACGCGGACATGTCGTAGCTATGACCGGAGATGGCGTCAATGACGCACCTGCGATCAAGGCATCGGATATCGGTATTGCCATGGGCATTACAGGAACAGACGTGACCAAAGAAGCAGCTGCACTTGTACTGAGTGACGATAATTTCTCAACGATTGTAGCGGCAATTGAGGAAGGACGAAATATTTACGAGAACATCCGTAAATTCATTCGTTATCTACTCGCCTCCAATGTTGGCGAAATTTTGACGATGTTCTTTGCCATGATGGCTGGGCTGCCGCTACCTTTGTTACCCATTCAGATTTTGTGGGTGAACCTGGTAACTGACGGTTTGCCAGCGATGGCTCTGGGTGTGGATCAGCCGGAAAAGGATCTTATGGAGCATAAGCCTCGTGGCGCAAAGGAAAATATTTTTGCACGTCGACTGGGCTGGAAAATTATTAGTCGCGGTCTGTTGATTGGCCTATGTACACTTGCGGCCTTTTGGTTGACATTACGGATTGCTCCGAATGATGCAGGGCAATTGATCAAAGCGCAGTCGGTTGCATTTGCTACGTTAGTGCTGGCGCAGTTAATTCATGTATTTGATTGCCGTAGCTCCCGCTCCGTTTTCCATCGTAATCCGTTTCAAAATAGTTATCTCGTGCTTGCCGTACTGTCCTCCATTGTACTGATGCTGGTTGTAATGTATGTGCCTGTGCTGCAACCTATTTTCAAAACGGTACCTCTTGGTTTACGTGAATGGGCACTATCTATTGTCGCAGCTGGCATTCCTACGTTCCTGATGGGAGCGGGAAGTGTATGGGGCGGTCGACGTAACCGTCGTCACGGCGGAAATACACGATTTTCAGCGGGACGTACAAAGTTCTCAGCCTAGAATTCGGGTCTTGCATATCGCATCACTTTCCCGCTTTTGCCCTGTATGATATTATGGGGTCAAAGCTTCAAGAGGAGCATGAGATCAGCAGCAACGGCGGGAGGAAGCTATGGAATTCACTAAAATGAATGGTCTGGGTAATGATTTTATCGTTTGGTACGGGCATCAGGAATTGCCGTCTGACGCCTCGGAATTAGCTGTTCGGCTATGTGATCGACATTTTGGTATTGGCGCCGATGGATTGGTATATATATTGCCATCTGAAAAAGCAGATTTTCGCATGCGCATCATTAACTCGGACGGCTCGGAGGCCGAGCAATGCGGTAACGCTATTCGTTGTGCTGCCAAATATGTGTATGACCGTAAGCATATCAACCGTGAACAGATCACGATTGAGACGCTGGGTGCAGGTGTGCAGCAGGTTGAACTGACTGTGGAAAACGGAACTGTACGAATGGTAAAGGTCGATATGGGAGAGCCGATTCTGGAAGGATTGAAAATTCCAACTACACTCGATTTGACTAACGTAATAGATGAGCCCATTGAAGCTGGAGGAAGTGGTTTTCGCTTTACGGCTGTTTCTATGGGAAATCCGCACTGTGTCATTTATGTTGAGGATGCGCCTAGCTTTGATCTGGAGGCCTGGGGGCCAAAGCTGGAGTGTCATCCATTGTTCCCTAAAAAAACAAATGTTGAGTTCGCCACGGTACGGAGTCGGAAGCATATAGATATGAGGGTATGGGAGAGGGGAGCAGGACCTACGCTAGCCTGTGGAACTGGAGCCTGTGCTACGCTTGTTGCTTCTGTACTAAATGGATACAGCGACCGCCGCGCCATGGTAAGCCTAAAGGGCGGCGATCTGGATATTGAATGGAGCGAGGATGATAATCACATTTATATGACAGGTCCGGCTGAGATTGTATTCGAAGGTCGTCTATTCTGAATTGATGTGAATGATAAGAATAGCCCGTAAAATACCTAAGAATATATAGAAGTGAAGGGAAAGAAGACCTGAGTAGGTCTTCTTTTTTTGTCCTTTTATGCCGCTGTTTACTGGGGAAATGGTGAACCAAGCGATATTCTGTCTTTTTTTGACGTCTGAACAATGTATAATATAGAAAATGAGAAAACGATAAGGAGGCCGTTCATAGTGCGGAAATTTCGTTGGATTTCAGCAGTTGCAGTCCTCATACTAGTAGCCACCGCGCTTCCGGTTCAAGCGGCGACTATTCCTGCTGCCACGGGAACGACGGACAAGCAGGTGGGCTCGCTAACTCCGACAGTCGTAAGCCGTTTAGAAAAAGCAGTACAAGAACTTATCGGTTCAAAAGCTGCATTTCAATTTGACGATGTAACGGATATGGGGAAAACCTGGATTGTCGAGGGTGAATTGGAAGACGGAACAGCTACGTTGCAGACAGAATATAATAAAGAGAAAAACAGAGTAGATTCTACAACTATACGATATAAAATAAGTAGTTTGGGAAAGGCGATGAACGCGCCACTCAAGGCAAAAGTATTAAACAGCGCCAAAGCGTTTGACAGCAAGCGTCCCTTACAATTTGAAGCATTCTGGCGGGTCAAATCCCCCTATCAGTCCAACAAGCCTTCGAATTACTGGGTATTCTGGGGGGCAGGAGAAAAAGCTTCCTCATTGTATGTTGATGTGGATCAAGGTAATGCTATTACCGTCAATGCGGACTATGCGCTGAGACAGGTGGACCCAGTATTATTGAACCGTGCAATGAACACATTTAAGCGAGTGAGTGGACAGCGAATCACAGTGCAGCATGCCTCACGCTACAAGGATGAGAAGAATGGGCTTTCTTATTGGTCGTTCGAGGATGCAAGTGAGGCGAATGAGGTCAAAATTGGAGCGGTAACTGGAAAAGTGCTGGCTGTATCCACCTCTGGGATGGACTGGAATGATGACGCAGATTTCAAAAAATCTTTTGCAAGTCCAAAATATACCGCCGCCGAAGCATTGAAGCTGGTCAAGCCTAAGGTTCAACTATTGTTCAATATCAATGTGTCCGGCTATAAAGTGAATGTTCAAGGAAATCAATATACGTTCTCCCAAAAGGGGACGGATTCTATTGTGGCTAAAGTAAATAAAAAAGGGACTTTTTACGAGTTTTCTCTCCATTCTTCTGATGGGAAAATGCTATGAAAATGTAGTGGTAAATAGAAAATGATAACTCAAGTTGCCTTACTCCTGGTATCATTTTGTCGGGGCGTGAGGCGGCTTTTTTTGTTTTTGGCTTATGTTTGTAGTCTCTTTATGTTACATTAGTATGAAAATAAAGAGCGGGGTGGAGCAGAGGACATGAAACCGGATTTGCGTACTGTGCTGAATCGTGAAATTATTGTCGGAGACGGCGCTATGGGGACTTTTTTGTACCAGCTAGGATTTCCAGTAAATACGTCTTACGAAGAACTGAACATTACTTCGCCTGATGTTATATCAGACGTACATGGGCAGTATTTAAATGCAGGAGCACGATTGCTGGAGACGAATACATTCTCTGCAAATGATTATAAGTTAGCCCGCTTTGGACTGGAATCTAAGGTGGAAGAGATTAATCGTGCTGGTGTGCGAATTGCCAAGGCTGCTGCCGGACCTGAACATTATGTAGTAGGTGCGGTCGGTTCCATATGCGGAGGCAAACGTCTTAACATATCCAAGCTGGAGCTGTCAAGAAACTACGAGCAGCAGATCGATGCCCTTCTTTCCGAAGGGGTTGACGGCATTTTATGCGAAACGTTTTATTCACTGGACGAAATGCGCATTGCGCTTCACAGTGTACGTAAATACAGTGACATTCCGGTAATTTGTCAATTTGCGGTCGATCAGGTTGGTCGTACCCAAGATGGTTTTCTAGTGTCAGAAGCTTTTTCAACACTGCGTAGTGAAGGAGCTGACATCCTCGGGTTTAACTGTCACTCCGGTCCGCAGGGAATTATGAGTGTAATGGAGCAGCTGGATGGTCCTTTGTCTGTACCGCTGTCTGTATATCCAAATGCGGGGCTGGCAGATTATGTGGACGGTCACTATGTATACGGTGCATCACCTGAATATTTCGGAGAATGTGCCAGGTCCTTTGTAGATCTCGGGACCAGGCTGATTGGTGGTTGTTGCGGAACTACGCCAGACCATATTGCTGCTATTTCCAAAGCTTTAAAAAATTTGCAACCGCCCCCGTTGGCTCCAAAAGAAGCTTTGTCGACAGAGTCCATTCATGTGGTGGAGCAGACAGCAAATGAAGGGGGACGAGGCAATGGCAGACATGCCAGCGAACCCAACATTGTGGATCTGGTTAAGGAACGGCATACGGTCATTGTAGAACTGGATCCTCCGCGAGATCTGGACATTACCCGGTTTATGCAAGGTGCGCATGCCTTGAAGAAAGCCGGAGCAGATGCACTTACACTTGCTGACAATTCGCTCGCAGTCACTCGTATGAGCAACATGGCGCTTGGGCATCTGGTTAGTATTGAAACAGGCTTGCGTCCATTAATTCATATCGCATGTCGTGACCGTAATCTGATTGGTACTCAATCCCACATGATGGGTTTTGACGCACTGGGTATTGACCATGTACTGGCGGTTACTGGTGATCCGGCGCGGTTTGGTGATTTACCAGGCGCCAGTTCGGTGTATGATATGACATCTTTTGAAATCATACGCATGATCAAGCAGTTAAATGATGGCGTCGCATTTTCCGGTAAACCACTCAAGCAGAAAGCTAATTTTGTGGTGGGAGCTGCTTTTAATCCGAATGTTAAGCATTTGGGTAAAGCCGTACAGCGGTTGGAAAAGAAAATTGCCTCCGGGGCCGATTATATTATGACCCAGCCTGTTTACGATCCTGAGCTGATTATAGCCATTGCAGAAGAGACACGGCATTTGGAAATACCGATTTTTATCGGTATTATGCCGCTGGCTAGTGGCCGCAATGCAGAATACTTGCACAATGAAGTGCCAGGCATTCAGTTATCCGATGAGGTGCGTGCACGTATGTCGGGACTAGAAGGCCCGGAAGGACGAGCAATGGGCGTGTCTATTGCCAAGGAGCTGCTTGATACGGCCATGGAACATTTTAATGGGATCTATTTCATGACTCCTTTTATGTTCTATGAAATGACAGCTGAGCTGACTTCATATGTATGGGAAAAATCAGGCCGAGCACAGGCCCCCTTGTTTCGACTATAATAATCAATTACAATAGTATAATGGATGTGATGCCGATGTCATTGAGTATGACCGGATACGGTCAAGCCATCCTTCATCATGAGGGGTATAAAGTGCGCTTGGAATTGAAATCGGTCAATCACCGCTATTGCGAAGTGATGATGAGAATTCCACGTGAATGGACTCGTTATGAAGATGGCTTGAGAAGAACGGTTCAACAGCAGATTAAACGCGGTCGTATCGATGTTTTCATCCACAGGGAACGTGATGAAGAACAGATACCCGCCGCACGGTTGAATGACACTGTGGTGCAGGCTTACCTGCGTGCAGCGGAGCAGCTGGCGGATCGTTATGGCGTGAAAGGAACGTTAGGTATAAGTGATATCCTTGCTTTGCCTGATGTTCTGGGTGAGCCTGGAGAGGCTTGCAATGGAGACGAAGATGACTGGGAAGAGCAGCTACAGCGAGCTTTGAACGAAGCTCTGCAAGGTTTGCTGGAGATGAGAAGGCGAGAAGGCGGGCATTTGGCACAAGATGTGGAATCCCGCATTTTACGTTTGGAATCCTTTCATCATGAAATGACGGTGTTGGCTCCTCATGTTGTGAGCGACTACCGTAACAGGCTGAAGCACAGGCTTAAAGAGCTTCAGGACGGTTCATTTACGCTTGATGAACATAAGTTCGGAATGGAGATTGCGTTATTCGCGGATCGCAGCAATATTGATGAGGAGCTTACCCGGCTTCAAAGTCATTTTGGACAGTGCAAAAGGTTGCTGCTGTCGGACGAGCCGGCCGGTCGCAAATTAGATTTTTTAATCCAGGAAATGAACAGGGAAGTCAACACGATCGGCTCTAAGGCTAATCATCTCACATTAGTTAATCTGGTCGTTGAGATGAAAGCAGAGCTCGAAAAAATTCGTGAGCAGGCTGCAAATATTGAGTAGCTACCTGGTAGCGGCACGGCTGCAATAGTCACATGTATAGGGGGAAAGACCTGAATATGGCAATCAAATTGATCAATATTGGCTTTGGCAATATCGTGTCGGCCAACCGAATAATCTCCATCGTCAGTCCGGAGTCTGCTCCGATCAAGCGGATTATACAGGAAGCCAGGGACCGTCATATGCTAATTGATGCTACCTATGGCCGCCGGACACGGGCTGTTATTATTACAGACAGTGATCATGTAATCCTGTCTGCGGTGCAGCCGGAGACGGTCGCTCATCGCCTATCCACTAAAGATGATGACAATGACGAATAAAAATGGAGTGTACTATGGCTAAGGGATTATTATTTGTAATATCCGGACCTTCGGGGGTCGGTAAAGGAACGGTAGGCAATGCATTGCGCGAAAAGCTACCTGAGATAACGTATTCTGTTTCTGCTACAACTCGAACACCTCGTTCGGGCGAGCAAGATGGAGTGACCTATTTTTTCAAAACGCGTGAAGATTTTTTAGGCATGATTGAACGGGATGAATTGTTGGAGTACGCAGAGTATGTAGGTAACTACTATGGCACTCCACGTGATTTTGTAGACCAGACGCTTGCGCAGGGTAAAGATATCTTTCTGGAAATTGAAGTTCAGGGCGCGCTAAAGGTTAAAGAAAAATTTCCAGAAGGCATATTTATATTCTTGCTTCCACCTTCGCTGGATGAGTTGAAGGATAGAATTCGGGGACGTGGCACAGAAACTCAAGCAACCATTGATCACCGTATGTCGGTAGCTGTGGACGAGATGAACCTGTTGCGTCACTATGATTATGCGGTTGTCAATGATGAGATTGATTTCGCTTGTAAACGAATAGAATCCATTATTATCGCCGAACATTGTAAGGTTCGACCTTAAGCGAGGCTTTACATATGCCAAGCGTACCAAAAGAGAAATAATACTGTATAAGCTGAGCTTGAAGGTGTACACTGGAGTTCAGCTTATACAGCTTAAAACTACATGAAGAGGTGTCTATTCGTGCTGTATCCTTCCATTGATGAAATGATGAAAAAGGTAGATAGTAAATATTCGCTGGTTGTAGCGGCATCACGCCGTGCTAGACAGTTGCGTGAGGGCGAGAAGACGAGCTTGAAGAGTCCTAAATCTCACAAACAGGTTGGAGTAGCTCTCGAAGAGATCTATGCAGATCATCTTTTGCTTGAAAGCGGCGAAGAAGAATAAGAATTATAGACAATCATTATAACCAGGCGCAATGCCAATTCCTTTGACAACCGCAAGGTTGTTATTTTTTTCGGTCAGGGGGAGTTAACGATGTTGAAGGGGAAAGTTATTATTCTTGGTATAACCGGCGGAATTGCTGCCTATAAAGGGGCTGCGCTCTGCAGTAAGTTGACGCAAAAGGGAGCCGATGTACATGTGATTATGACGGCTTCTGCCAAGGAGTTTATTACCGAACTTACGCTGCAGTCACTCTCTCGCAATCCGGTGTACAGTGATACATTTGATGAAAGAGAGCCGTCTATCGTATCCCATATTCATCTGGCGGATGCGGCTGATCTGGTGCTAGTTGCTCCTGCAACGGCGAATATCATCGGGAAAATGGCGCATGGTCTTGCTGATGATATGTTATCGACAACGTTGCTGGCTACGACAGCGCCTATTATGGTGGCCCCTGCGATGAATGTACATATGTACACTCATCCTGCAGTCATGCAAAATATGGAGACACTGGTATCCCGTGGTGTGAAGATGATTGAGCCTGGTGAAGGATTACTGGCTTGTGGTTATGTTGGCAAAGGACGTTTGGAAGAGCCAGAAACTATTGTGCAAACGATTGAGCGCTTTTTTGATCAGCAAGCTCAGGAGCCTGAAGCCACAATCAAGTCTGAAGCACGGTGGTTTGGAGAAAAATCTACGGAGAAACAAGTAACCGAGCGACTTGTAGATAAGAATGAATTAGCGCTTTCGGGAAAAAAAGTCATTGTCACGGCTGGAGGCACGATTGAGCGAATTGATCCTGTCCGTTATATTACGAATGATTCATCTGGTAAAATGGGCTTTGCCATTGCGAAAGTGGCTCAGGAGATGGGGGCAGAGGTGCATTTGATTGCTGCCAATACCAGTGCGGAACCGCCTTTAGGTATTTCGCTTGAAAGGGTCCGGTCAGCTGAAGACATGTACCAGGCTGTGCTAAAACAATGGGAAACGAGTGATATGGTCGTTATGGCTGCTGCCGTTGCAGATTATCGACCACGTGAGGTGGCACAGACCAAGATCAAGAAAAAAGATAGTGTATTTACACTGGAGTTAGTGAAGAACGTCGATATTCTGGAATCACTCGGACGCAGCAAGAAACATCAATTTTTAATTGGTTTTGCAGCAGAAACGGGAAATTTGGAGACGTATGCAATAGATAAATTAGAACGTAAAAATTGTGATTTGCTTGCGGCAAACGATGTAACTGTGGATGGTGCAGGTTTTGGCGTCGATACAAATGCTGTTCAAATATATGACCGAAGCGGGATGGTGGAGCAGATTCCTGTACAGTCAAAGGAAGATGTTGCGCGTAAATTGCTTACTCTAGCCGCGGGACGCATGGGTGGGGTGCTGCATTAATGGAGACAGGCAATTTAGTTGCCAAGGTCATTGTCGATGTACCTGCCAAGGATACAGATCGTACCTTCGATTATCTGATCCCAGATTCCATGAGACCTTGGATTGAGCCAGGTAGTCGGGTAGCTGTGCCATTTGGCAAACGGACGGTGCAGGCTTTTGTTATCTCGGTAGTTCCAGCTGAAGAGCCGCCGAAATACAGGATGAGGGCGATTCAGGAGTTGCTGGATCTGGTACCGCCCTTATCTCCCGATTTGGTTGAACTGGGCAAATGGATGAGCGAGCGTTATGCTTGTAATCAAATTATGGCACTGCAAGTGATGATTCCTACCGCGCTTAAGGGCAAGGCGGAACGTTATATCTCCATTGCCGAACAGCAAGAGTCTACGAATCCACAGCGGTCTATGCTGTCTAATCAGGGGGATGAGATCGAATGGGCCCTTCTGACTGACGACGGTATGAGCGACCCGGCGGAGCGTCAGATTGTCAGCTTCATTCAGAGCAAGGAGCAAGTCCCGTTGCAGCAACTTAGTAGACGTTTCCCCGAGGAGGCGGAGGTTATTAAATCGCTGTTACGCCGCGGAGTGCTTCAGGAAAGCCAGGTTATTAAAGACAAGCTTGGCAAAAAGACGATGAAAGCTGTTGATCTGGCTATCAGCATAGATGAAGCATCCATGGCACTGGAGCAATTTTCTGCCAAGGCGCAGCGTCAGCGGGAGGTACTTGCTTTTTTGCTGGAACGTAGCGAGTTTCTGCCTCTGCCGCTGAAGGAAGTTATGACCTCGTTAGGTGTATCAGCTGCGACGGTTAAGGCACTGGAAGATAAGGGCTATGTGTTACAGGAAGATGTTGAAGTGTTCCGCGATCCCTACCGGGGCAGACACTTCAAGCCTACAGACCCACTCCCTCTTACGGCAGAGCAGCAGTCGGTGTATGAACGGATTGTTCGTCAGCTGGACATGCGTGAGCAAGGAGCTTATTTGCTGCATGGAGTCACAGGAAGCGGTAAGACGGAAATCTATCTGCAGACCATTCAGCGCTGTATCGAGCAGAATCGCCAGGCGATTGTGCTCGTACCTGAAATATCATTAACTCCACAAATGGTCGAACGTTTCAAAGGACGTTTTGGCGACCAGGTCGCAGTGATGCACAGTAGATTGTCCGGGGGAGAACGGTACGATGAGTGGCGCAAAATACGCGAAGGCCGTGTAAAAGTAGCGATTGGCGCTCGTTCAGCGGTATTTGCCCCTTTTCGTGAGCTAGGGCTCATTATTATGGATGAGGAGCACGAAACGTCCTATAAGCAGGAAGAGACGCCCAAATACCATGCGCGTGATGTAGCCATTCGCAGAGCGCACCAGCACGGGGCTGTCGTTATTCTCGGTTCAGCTACACCGTCACTGGAAAGCTATTATGCTGCCCGCTCCCAAAGCAATGACGAGTTTGCGCCGCTGCTGCTTGAAATGCCGACCCGCGCATTGGGGAACACGTTACCCGAAGTCCATATCATGGACATGCGTGAGGAGCTACGGGCCGGCAACCGCTCCATGTTCAGCCGTGCGTTGCATAATGGAATAGCAGAGCGATTAGAGCGTAACGAGCAGACGGTATTACTGTTGAACCGGCGTGGTCACTCCACGTTCGTCATGTGCCGGAGCTGCGGCTATGTGGCGGGATGTCCGGATTGTGATATTTCGCTTACCTATCATCAGCGGTCGAACAATTTACGTTGTCATTATTGCGGCTATTCCGAGCCTGTACCTCAGACTTGCCCGGAATGCGGTAGTGAGCATATTCGTTACTTCGGTACAGGTACTCAGCGAGTGGAAGAAGAGTTGGCTAAGCTATTCCCTGGTATACGTGTTGTCCGAATGGATGTTGATACAACGACTGAAAAAAACGCTCATGAAAAGCTGCTTAAGCAATTTCGTGATAAAAAAGCAGACGTACTACTGGGTACTCAAATGGTAGCCAAAGGGCTGGACTTTCCCGATGTAACGCTGGTAGGTGTCATTACTGCGGATTCTGCTCTTAATTTACCGGATTTTCGGGCTGCGGAAAAGACCTTTCAGCTGTTAACACAAGTAGCCGGGCGTGCTGGAAGGCATCAATTGCCGGGGGAAGTATTCGTACAATCCTACACTCCAGAGCATTATTCGGTGGTTCATGCAAGCCGTCATGATTATTCATCTTTTGTGAGGGAAGAGTTGAAACACCGCCGTAATTTGCACTACCCGCCATATTGCCGACTTATTTTGGTGACCTTTTCTCATGAACAGCTTCCAGTGCTAGTCCGATTGGCTGAAAATTATTCAGCGACACTACAGGGACGAGCCAGACAACGGGGCTGGTTCGGGAATATGGACCGGCTTACATCGAATGTATTGGACATTTTGGGGCCAGTAGCTTCACCCATTTCGAGAATCAAGAATAGATACCGATTTCAATGTATGATAAAATGGCGTGGAAATATCGACGCGATTGGTTTGGCTCAGCAAGTGGCTGATGAAATGGCCGAATCTGCACAGGCACAAAAGTTGCTGATTAGTCTGGATGTTGATCCGCAGATGCTAATGTAGAGTGTTAACACTAAAGTTATTCGCACAATTGATGCGGACAAGCCGTCCGTACATAGGATAATGTAGCAGTCGCTTTTGTGATGAATACAGTAAAGCCTAAATGAAGGAAAAAGAGGAAGGTGTTCTGTTGTCATGTCAATTAGAATTATAGTGTTGGAGCCGGATGACGTATTGCACAAAGTAGCGAAGGAAGTTACTAAAGTTACGCCTAATGTGCAAAAGCTGCTGGACGATATGGCAGATACGATGTATGAAGCGGAAGGAGTAGGTCTAGCTGCTCCACAAGTAGGTATTTTGAAGCGGCTCATCGTCGTAGATGCTGGAGATGAGCATGGCTTGATAAAAATGATCAATCCAGAAATTGTGGCCGAAGAAGGAGAGCAACTGGGACCTGAAGGCTGCCTAAGTATTCCAGGGTTGAACGGGGATGTACGTCGTGCCGAGAAGGTTACAGTCAAGGGACTGGATCGCGAGGGTAAGGCTATTACCGTTACAGCGACAGGGTTGCTTTCTCGTGCTTTTCAGCATGAAATTGATCATCTAAATGGAGTATTGTTCACGGATATTGCAGAAAAAGTATATGAGGTTGCTCTGGAACAGCCAGGACCGAACCGTCAGACAGGGGAGTGAGGTTCGATGAGCCAAGACATTCGTATTATCTTTATGGGTACACCTGAATTTGCAGTCCCATCGCTGAACATGTTGCTGGACAACGGATATAACGTGGTCGGTGTAATTACTCAGCCGGATAAGCCACAGGGACGGAAAAAAATATTGACGCCTACACCAGTCAAGGAAGCGGCTGAGAAGCGCGGATTGCCTGTGCTGCAACCGACACGCCTGCGTCAACCGGAAGCGGTAGCTCAGGTGGCGGAATTGCGTCCCGACCTGATTGTAACCGCAGCTTATGGCCAAATTTTGCCTAAGTCCGTATTAGACCTGCCTCGTTTCGGCTGTCTGAATGTGCATGGTTCGTTACTTCCCCGATATCGGGGAGGTGCACCGATCCAGCGTGCGATTATTAACGGTGAAACTGTGACAGGTGTGACGCTAATGTATATGGCGGAAGGGCTGGACACCGGAGATATGATATCGCGGGTTGAGGTGGCTATAGAGCCGGAGGATACATCGGGCACAATTTTTGAAAAGCTAAGTGTAGCCGGAGCTAGACTTTTGCAGGACGAGCTGCCCAAGTTGCTGGCAGGGCAATCAGACCGTACGCCGCAAAATGAGGACGAGGCGACCTATGCCCCGAACCTGAACCGTGATGATGAGCGCATTACATGGAGTGATAATGCAGAGCAAATATACAACCGGGTTCGGGGTCTGGTTCCTTTTTCTGGCGCGTTTACACTTTGGGAGAACAATGTTTTTAAAATATGGGCTGCGGAGCAGCCTTCCATAAATAATGAAGCGAGTGGCTCAAATGCTCCAGCACCCGGCACGGTTCTTCAATTAACCGCCCGTGGCATTGAGGTGCAGACAGGCGAAGGCACTCTCTGGCTGACCCAGGTTCAACCGGCAGGTAAGAAGGTTATGGAAGCCGGAACCTTTGCGCGCGGCGGACAGATGAAGCCCGGCACGGTGCTCGGATGAGCGGGGGACACTCCCGTCAGGGAGACCAACGCAAGGGAGTGGGGACCAGATCCGACAAAACTCGCAAACAGACGGCGCGGGAAGTTGCACTTGACGTGCTGACCGGTGTGGAGCAAGAGGGCGCGTATAGCAATCTTGAGCTCAATCGCCGGCTTCAGCAGGCAGGTTTATCTGCAAGTGATGTTGGTTTGACGACGGAACTTGTATACGGTACAGTGGCACGCCGAAATACACTGGATTATTTTTTGAATAAATTTGTTCAAAAAGGAACGGCCAAGCTTCAGCCTTGGGTACGTTCGTTGCTGCGGATGAGCGTATATCAGCTGGTGTATCTGGATCGAGTTCCAGATCATGCAGTTGTTAGTGAAGCAGTGACCATTGCCAAGCGGCGCGGGCATCAGGGGATTTCCGGTATGGTCAATGGTGTGCTTCGCAGCATGCTGCGTGAGTCGGACAAGCTGCGTATTCCTGACGGTTTGTCAGCAGAGGAACGGATTTCGTTAGAACATTCCCATCCACAGTGGCTAGTTAAGCGCTGGATCAAGCAATACGGTACCGATACAGCTGAGGCTATCTGCAAGGCTAATAACGAGCCCCCTGCAGTCAGCGTGCGAGTGAATACGACGATGACCAGTCGTGATCAGCTGCTGGACGAGATGATTGCAAAAGGGATTGATGCCGTTCCTTCGGCCGTTAGCCCCTATGGGATTGTTGTTCGTAGCGGCGGAAATATGGCGCTTACCTCGTGGTATACGGACGGATTGTTGTCTGTACAGGATGAAAGCTCCATGCTTGTTGCTGAAGCGGTCGCTCCTGAGCCTGGCATGGCGGTGCTGGACTGCTGCGCAGCTCCAGGTGGCAAAACAGCTCATATGGCTGAGTTGATGAAGGATCGCGGCCGGATCGTTGCAAACGATCTGCATGCCCATAAGCATCAACTAATCCGTGAGCAAGCGAATCGGCTTGGCCTGGATGCTGTTGAGACGGTTACTGGTGATGCGTTGGATCTAAAGGAACGATATGCTCCGGCTTCTTTTGACCGTATTTTGCTGGATGCGCCATGCTCGGGCTTTGGGGTGATTCGCCGTAAACCTGATCTGCGTTGGAGCAAAACTGCGCAGGATGTTCGCGACATTACTCAACTGCAGCACGAGTTGCTGGATAGTGTGGCCGGACTGTTAAAGCCGGGTGGTATTCTGGTATACAGTACTTGCACGATTGAGCCTGACGAAAATGAAGGACAATTGGCTCGGTTTTTAAGCGAACATCCAGAGTATGAGTTGGCAAAGGATCATTCTTTTCCAGCCGTGAGTCATGAAATGGATGGTATACAGAAAGGCTCGGTACAGCTGTTACCGCAGCATTTTCACAGTGACGGATTTTATATTGCGCGTCTGCGCCGGGTAAAGTAGCTCGGAAGAGAATTCCAGGTAGCTGCCCACCAGTATTTCCACAATCCGCCGGACACTTCCGGCGGTTTTTTGCATGAAGATGAAAAATTTTTACCCCCTCAGGGATTTGTGCTAAAATAGGAAGAATGAAAAACACTGTCTGCGATTAAACAGAACTTAATGAAGAAGGAACGGGTGCAAATATTGATGAAACCTTTTATATATGATTTAACACTGGAAGAGCTTCAGGACTGGGCCAAAAACAACGGTGAGCCTGCCTTTCGGGGAGGACAAATTTTTGACTGGCTGTATGTAAAGCGGGTCAATAATTTCAGTGAGATGACGAATTTGTCCAAGGGGCTGAGAGAAAAGCTGGAGGAGCAATTCAGTTTTGTGACGCTTCACGAAATAACAAAGTTGGAATCGAAAGATGGGACTGTTAAATTTCTGTTTGGCTTACACGATGACCATGCTATTGAGACGGTTATCATGAGACATAATTACGGAAACAGTATTTGTGTAACGACTCAAGTGGGTTGCCGGATTGGCTGTACTTTTTGTGCCTCGACGCTTGGGGGTCTCAAAAGAAACCTGACGGCTGGCGAAATTACGGCACAGGTGGTGCAGGCTCAGAAAATTCTGGATAAAACGAATGAACGAGTGAGCAGTATTGTGATTATGGGCTCGGGTGAGCCTTTTGAGAACTATGAAGCGACAATGACGTTTTTGCGTACAATGATTCATGAAAAGGGCCTGAATATTGGTCAACGTCATATTACGGTGTCAACCAGTGGCATTGTGCCCAATATTTATAAATTTGCTGACGAGGATACACAGATTAATCTGGCAATATCCATCCATGCGCCCAATGATGCGTTGCGTTCGAAGCTGATGCCTGTAAATCGCCGTTATCCTTTTAAGGATGTTATGGATTCTCTTCGTTATTATCTTGCTAAGACGGGGCGGAGAATTTCGTTCGAATATGCCTTGATCGGTGGAGTAAACGACCAGGCAGAACATGCTGAAGAGCTTGCGGATGTGTTGAAGGACATGCTGTGTCACGTCAATTTGATTCCAGTCAACCATGTGCCTGAGCGCAAGTATGTGCGCACATCGCGCAGCGATATTTTTAATTTTCAACGTATTCTTGCCGAAAAAGGCGTCAATGTGACGATCCGGCGTGAACAGGGTCACGATATTGCCGCTGCCTGCGGTCAGTTGCGTGCAAAGCATATGGAGTTGGGGTGAAACCATTTGATCAAAACAGTTCATGTCAGCCATGTCGGACGTGTGCGTTCGGTAAATGAGGATTCTGCCTGGATCAGGCACTTGGAGCAAGGCTATATTCTTGGAATTGTTGCCGATGGTATGGGAGGGCATCTGGCCGGTGATACGGCCAGCCGCCTTGCGGTAGAGACACTTGCCGCTGATTTGGCGACGCTGGAGAGCGGATTATCCGCACATTCTTTGACGGCGGCGCTCAGCGACGCTATTTTGCATGCCAATGAAGTCATCTTCCAAACGGCTGCGTGCGATGACCAGTATCATAATATGGGAACGACGGTTGTTGCCGTGTTGCTCAATGATGCATCTGGAATTATCGGACATATTGGTGACAGTCGCGCCTATGTCATATCCAAAGGAACGGTACGTCAGCTTACAGAAGACCATACTTTGGTTAATGAGTTGTTCAAAAACGGTCAGATCAGTAAGGAAGAGCGGGAAAACCATCCCCGTCGCAATGTGCTGACACGGGCATTGGGCACTGATTCCGAGGTGAAGGTGGACATTGACACCATTACGCTGGAAAAAGGCGATGTACTATTATTATGCAGTGACGGATTAAGCAATTTGGTAACAGAAGAACAGATCAGTAAGGTAGTAGGTGCCGCAGAAAATCCTTTGGAGGAACGTGCGGATCGTCTGCTACATCTGGCGCTGCTTGCCGGTGGAGACGATAACATTACTGTAGCTTTGTTTGAATTGCCCGACAACACGGTTTCATTGAGTGAAAAGGGGTGTGAAGCATGATCGGGCACCTGCTTGGGGGAAGGTACGAAATTATTGAGCGCATCGGTGGCGGCGGTATGGCGCTGGTGTATAAGGCTCAAGACATTTTGCTGAATCGCAATGTCGCGGTAAAAGTGTTGCGTCAGCAATTTGTTCATGATGAGGAATTTATTCGCCGGTTTCGGCGTGAGGCACAGTCAGCGGCCTCGCTTTCTCATTCGAACGTGGTCAGTATTTATGATGTCGGCCAAGAGGATGAAATCCATTATATTGTAATGGAGTGCGTTGAAGGCAAAAATTTGAATGAGATTATTAAAGAACGTGCGCCATTACAAGTGGATGAAGCAGTGCGGATTGCTTCCCAGATTTGTGATGCGCTGGAACATGCCCACCAAAATCAGATTATTCACCGGGACATTAAGCCTCATAATATCTTAATTGGACGTAATGGACGGGTTAAGGTAACCGATTTTGGGATTGCTCGAGCTGTTACGTCAACGACAATTACTCAGACAGGTTCTGTTGTGGGTTCTGTTCATTATTTTTCACCTGAGCATGCAAAGGGTGTCATTACCGGCGAAAAATCGGACTTATATTCTTTAGGTATTGTCTTATATCAAATGCTAACGGCACAGCTTCCTTTTCTGGGAGAAAGCCCAATTAGTGTGGCACTCAAACATTTGCAAGAGGAATTTGAGGAACCGCGTAAAATTAATCCGTTGATTCCGCAAAGTGTAGAAAATGTCATTCTGAAATCGATGCGTAAAAATCCGGAGGAACGTTACCAATCAGCAGACGAAATGCTAAGGGATTTGGAGACTTGTCTGCTACCTGGGCGGCGCAATGAATCCAAGCTGGAGTTTACACATTTGGATGATGAGGACCAAACGCGGGTTATCCCAGCTATTAAGCCTCAACAATTAGGTGTGTCTTCCAGTGGTGACGATGTGCCTGTCCAACCTCGGGAGTCTGAACAGCTTCCGAACAAGCAAACGTCCAAGAAAAATAGAAAAAAAACGATCTTCTGGGTAACACTAGTGTTGGTACTACTTTTGTGCATGGGCGGCGTGGTGTACTATGTGCAAAGTGTGCTTGTCGTACCTGAGGTGAAAGTACCAAGTGTACTGACACAAACAGAAGACCAAGCGAAGGTCACTCTAAGTAAAGCAGGACTAGTCATTGATGATCCAATCCAGCATGAATATAAAGAGGGGATTGCACCGGGAGTTGTTTTTTATCAAAGCTACCCTGAAGGTTCTTTAGTCAAGGAAGGAACGGAGATTAGTCTGAAAGTCGGGATTGCCAAGCCGCTCACCCCGATGCCAGATGTCAAAGGGCAAAGCTACGAGAATGCTGTCAAGCTACTGACCGCCCAGCAGATTAAGGAAACGCAGATTCAGCAAAATGAGCAGTTCAGTGATCAGGCTGAAGGAACCGTCATTAGTCAGACACCTGCTGCAAATGAGCCATTTGATAAGGATTCGGTTCAGGTAGTGCTCACCGTCAGCAAAGGCGCTGCCACTGTTAAAATGCCGAATCTGGTAGGGATGACGCAGAGCCAGGCGGAAAATGAGGTCAAAAAGGCGGGGCTGAAGGTTGGCTCAATTAAAGAGGAATTTAGCTATGAGCAGGATAAAGGAAAAGTAACCAAACAATGGCCGTCAGAGGCGGGCAGTGATCTGCCCCCAAATACGGAAATTACGTTTTATGTAAGTACGGGTTACCCGCCAGAAGCGATTACGTTACCGTTTAATGTACCTGTGGCGCCGAAGGAAGAGGGCAAAAACAGTAAAATTCGCATCACTTATACAGATGCACGTGGAGAAAATCAGGAGTGGGGCAGCCGTACGATTAATACGACACAGGTGTTTACGATCAACCTGCTGATGGCCCCTAACAAAGACAGTGTCGTCTCCGTATTTAGAGATGGTGCTTTTGTTGACACGTATCCTGTTTCTTATATTGATGCAAAAAATGGAACGGTGACGATGCCTCAAATTGCTCCACCTGCAGGAACATCACCGACTGATACATCTGGTGGTACTTCCTCGCCGAATGGAAGTGGAAACGGTGAGGAAGGAAACAGCGGGGAATCTTCTATCGATAGTGATAATGGTGGAGGCGACTCTAACAACCAGGAGGGGACAGAAGGCGATGGTGATCCTTCTGCTTTTGCCCCAGGAACCGATTCCTCAGGAGTTACGCGCAGTGAGTTGGCGGTTAGCAAAAAAAACAACCCCGGTCACGGTTCCCGCAAAAAGAAGGACAAAGTGATCGAGGCTGTGCAGCATCAGTAAACTTACTAGAGAAAGAAGCTTAACCTGTTCCACACAATGAAACTTGAACATTATGAAGGAGGACATCTTACACATGCCTGAAGGTCTGATCGTCAAGGCGCTTAGCGGATATTATTATGTCTCCAGCCTGGATCAGGATGGGCGTCCGGTATCCGGCGAAGCTACGGTACAATGCAGAGCACGTGGCCTTTTCAAGAAAAAAGAGATTACGCCCCTTGTCGGTGATCGAGTCGTTTACGAACTGACTGAAAACGGGGAAGGTATGGTCAAGGAGATTAGAAAGCGTACGACGGAGCTAATTCGCCCTCCAGTAGCTAATACCACGCTGGCCGTGCTGCTGTTTTCCCTGCGTGAGCCGGATTTAAACCTGCCTTTACTGGACAAATTTTTAGTCCATATTGAGCACGCCGGGCTGGATACGATTATCTGTCTGACCAAGCGCGATTTGTATGAAGGCAGCCCTTCAGAGGATGATAAGGTGCTGATGGTTCAGGAAATGTATCGGAAGATTGGTTACGAGGTGCTGGTAACCAGCGCCCGTACTGGAGAGGGTACGGCTGAGCTCAAGAAGCTGTTGGCCGGCCAAATCAGCGTGTTTTCCGGTCAGTCAGGTGTAGGGAAGTCCTCCATGCTTAATGCTTTGGAGCCTGGCTTAACGCTGGAGACGAGCGCCATAAGCAATAAGCTGGGACGAGGAAGACATACGACTCGCCATGTGGAGCTAATTCCTTTAGACAACGGCGGGTTTGTAGCAGATACACCGGGGTTTAGCCAACTGGATTTTTTAGAGCTGGGTGTGGATGAGTTATCGCCTTGTTTTCGAGAATTCCAACAATATGCGGAAGGATGCAAATTTCGGGGTTGTACGCATATTCACGAACCTGGCTGTAAAGTAAGAGAGGCCTTGGAAGAGGGACATATTTCACAGGGACGCTATGATAGCTATCTGCAGTTTTATCAGGAATTAAAAGAAAAAAAACGGAGGTATTGAGCATATGTTAAAAATAGCACCGTCGATTTTATCCGCTGATTTTGCTCGTTTGGGCAGTGAAGTCGCGGAAGTCCAAGCAGCGGGGGCAGACTGGATTCATGTGGATGTTATGGATGGTCATTTTGTATCCAATATTACACTGGGCCCCCCTATCGTTCAGGCTATTCGGCCGCATACAACTCTCCCACTGGACGTTCATCTGATGATTGAGCAGCCTGAACGTTATATTAGTGATTTTGTAAAGGCAGGAGCTAATATCATCACGGTCCATGCGGAGGCCTGTGTTCATTTGCATGGTGTCCTTCACATGATCAAGCAGCAAGGCGCTCTGGCGGGAGTGGCTCTCAATCCGGGGACTTCACCATACGCGATCAAGGAAGTGCTGCCCAATGTAGATATGATTCTTGTGATGACGGTTAACCCTGGTTTTGGGGGCCAGTCCTTCATTCCAGAGACGTTGAATAAAATCAGACAAATCCGTGCTTGGTTGAACGAATTGGGTCGTCCAGACGTACATATCGAGGTGGACGGAGGTATTGCGGAGGAGACGGCACCAGCCGTATTTGAAGCGGGTGCTAACGTGTTAGTGGCAGGCAGTGCAGTGTACGGCAGAGCAGACCGTGCAGCGGCTATTGCTGCTATTCGGGATAGTGTCGCTCATTTGTCCAAGTGAAGCTAACTGAAGCACTGTGGATGACCTTAGCGAGCATGCTGACCGGTTTGACCCTCAGTTGTTTCTCGCTAGTGAAGACGCCTTGGAATGCTATACTTTCACTTTTGGCTGTTCTTATTGTCCTGTTTTATTTTCGTAAAAATGAACGGCGTGGTTTGCGTATCGGTTTTGTGGTGAGCAGTGTGCTTTATTATATCCTGTTTATCTTTATACTCTCAGCATATCTCTATGTTCGTGGACTTGTCTGATGGTATAGCCTGGGATGGTTGTGCATAAATATGGTTACATGAGCGGGATTCTCATGTAGCCTTTTTTTGTGGGGCAACAACCCTTGACAGGTTGCATAAACTACAGAGAACGGATGCAGGAGGATGATGGGGAGGGTGAGGCATGAAGTTTTACACAATCAAGCTGCCAAAATTTCTGGGTGGATTCGTCAAAGCCATTTTGAATACATTCCAGAAGAACTGAAATCAAAGTAACGTTGACACAGGATGTAGGATGAAGGCGAAAGGTACACAGGAGGCACGCTTCCCGGGCACAGCAGATTGATAGCTCGGCGATAAAAGACAAGAATGCGCGGGAAGTTGCCTGACATTTTGTCCTCCTGAATCAGTGGGATATTATTCGAATAATCAAAAAAGCACCCGTTTAAAACGAGGTGCCTTTTGTTTATAACGATATTTTTTTACGACTACACGCGAGTCACTTTACCGGCTTTCAATGCACGAGTGCTGACATAAACGCGTTTCGGTTTACCGTTAACGAGAATGCGAACTTTTTGTACGTTGACGCCCCAAGTACGGCGATTACGGTTGTTAGCGTGAGATACGTGGTTACCGCTGCCAGGCTTTTTGCCTGTTACAGAACATTTACGAGACATGATTCCACCTCCTATTCTGAAAATAACCAAACTCCATATGGAATGGGTCGCTCTTCAGGCCGACTGGGTCAGCCGGACTTTATAAGTCACTAACCTGAACAAAACAATACTTAAATATAATATCATAGTCAAAAAAGCCCCGTCAACTGATTCAAAAACTTTATTTATTTCTCTTTCGCATTATAGTACAATATGGGATAGCTATTGCTGCGACTATTTTGTTTTTTAATGGAATGTGAATTCTTATTCCAGTCATGCCGGGCAGTTCAGAGGCGGGACCATAATCATCATTCCGGCCAATGATTTTTTGTTGGGCAGTTGACTGGTTTTTCATATTATATGAGCTGTGGAAAGAAACCAGAGGATGGTTACGGAAGCTTACGAAAGGGTGACATTCGTATTCGTCGTCTGGCTTTAGTATAATTCAATTGAACCTTGAACATGTGTTGTGAAGATGGATTGTAAAACAATTGTATTAAGCTAGGAAGGGGAATTCTCTTGAGTAATCGTTCTTTGAATGGAACAGACTTTACCGCGATGGTTTTAGCCGGGGCGGAACAATTACAGCAGCATGCGGAGCATGTCAATTCACTAAATGTATTCCCGGTGCCAGATGGTGATACGGGAACCAATATGAATCTGACGATGGGCGCGGGCGTAACGGAATTGAAGAGGGGAGATTCTTCCTCCATCGGTGTCATGTCCGGCATCTTATCCAAAGGCTTGCTGATGGGGGCCCGCGGCAATTCAGGGGTTATCCTGTCTCAGTTGTTCCGTGGCTTCAGCCGTTACGCTGCCCCATACGAGGAATTGAATACCCTTCAGTTCGCATCGGCATTGCAGAGCGGGGTGGATGCGGCCTACAAGGCGGTGGTTAAGCCGGTGGAGGGTACAATTCTTACCGTGGCGAAGGAAGCGGCCAGACATGCTGTGTTTTTCTCGCGCCGGACGAACGACATCACAGAACTGATGGAAGAAGTGCTTGCCAAAGCAAAGGAAACGCTCGCCATGACGCAGGACATGCTCCCTGTACTGAAGCAAGTAGGGGTTGTAGACTCGGGTGGACAAGGACTTGTGTATATTTATGAAGGATTTATGCAGCATCTTGGAAGCGGATTGGTGACATCTCCAACTTCAAAAGGCGATAGTGTACGCCCGGTTTTTGCTCCTTATGTATTGGAGAGACCTACAGCTGCGCCTGTTGCTCCTTCTCCAGATGCGCCGATTTCTGCGCAGGCGAAGCTCGAAACGGAGAATATTGAATTTTTGTATGATATGGAGTTTTTTATTAATCGACAATTGGGCGAAGCGCAAGGTACAAATTTTGATGAGGAAGCTTTCCGGAAAGCGTTGTCAGTAGATGGTGATTCGATTATCGTTATTTCGGATGATGATGTCATCAAGGTTCATGTGCATTCGAAGGCTCCAGGTGAAGTCTTGAATCTTGCGCTGCGTTACGGGGAAATTACACAGATTCGAATTTTGAATATGCGCGAGCAGCATCGTGATTTGCTGTCAGCAGGTATGGATGGTGCTCCTGAGCCTGAATGGTTTGCAGAAATACCAACAGAGCCTGCACGTGAGGAGGAGCCATCTGAGCCTCCAGCTCATGAGCTAGCACCTTTTGGCTTTATAGCTGTGGCTTCTGGTGAAGGGATTGCTGATATTTTCAGAAGCTTGGGTGTTGATGTTGTCCTTTCGGGTGGTCAGACGATGAATCCGAGCACAGAAGACTTCGTGAATGCGGCTCGCTCGATCGCGGCTCAACATATTTTTATTCTGCCGAATAATTCCAATATAATCTTGGCTGCTGAACAAGCGCGTGAATTGCTAGAGGTGGAACGTTTGGTGTCGGTGATTCCAAGCAAAACAATTCCTCAGGGCATTGCAGCAGCATTTGCTTACCAAGAGGAAGAAGCCTTTGAGGTAAACCAAGATAATATGCGGGACGCAGTTACCCGTGTGAAGTCTGGACAAGTGACCTATGCGGTTCGGGATACGACACTTGATGATCTGCATATTACAGCGGGCCACTACATTGGTATTCAGGATTCTAAGATCGTGGCGACTGAGGAGCAATTAATGGCAACATCCCGTCTTTTGCTGGCGAAAATGCTGGTGAATGGCGATGAAATTGTTACGATTCTTACAGGTTCGGACGCAAAACAAGAAGAGACAGATCAGCTTGTTGCGTGGCTTGAAGAAAATTATTCGGATGTTGAAGTGGAAGTTCATGAAGGTGGTCAGCCGATTTATCCTTATCTGTTCTCAGTGGAAACCTGATGTGCTTTGGCACACCCATGGTAGTCCACTACAAAGGAGGTCTGACTGATGAAAACTATCATTTTGACAGATAGCACGGCTGATATTCCACAGGAAATAGCAGATCGTCTCGGCATAGTCATTGTACCATTGACGGTGATGTTCGGCAGCACAGCTTACCTGGACGGTATTGAGATGTCAGCTGCACAGTTTTACAGCGAACTGGTACGGGCTGATGAACTGCCTACAACGTCACAGCCATCACCAGCCCGTTTTTTGGAGACGTACACGGAGCTGTTGGAGCAATACCCCGAGAGCCAGGTTATCTCTATCCATTTATCCTCCGGTGTGAGCGGAACGTACCAGTCCGCTCTGCTGGGTAAATCCATGTTGGAGAAGCATGAAGATAGAGTGACCGTTATGGATTCCAAGTCGGCCTCGTACGGATACGGTATGCTCGTGGTTTACGCCGCAGAGCTGGCAGCTGCCGGGCAATCCCCGGCTGAAATTATTCAGGGTGTGGAACGTCTTGGGGAACGCCGTTGTTTGTATTTCCTGGTGGATACACTGGAATACTTGCAAAAAGGCGGACGAATTGGCAAGGCAGCGGCTATGGTTGGTACGTTGCTTAACATTAAGCCAATTCTTTCGATTGACAAAGAAGGTATTATTTATTCGGCTGATAAGGCGAGAGGGCATAAAAAAGCGACAGCACGAATTATTGAACTGCTGGAGCGGGATTTAAAAGGCCAAAAAATTAATATTGCTGTGGGTCATACGGCAGATCGCTCGGCGGCAGAAGCGTTTGTGGCTCAGCTGGCAGAGCATTTTGAACTGGGCGATCAAATATATACTGAACTTGGCGCTGTGATCGGAACTCATGTGGGACCAGGAACGATTGGTATTTTTGCATGGCCGGCCGGAGATGAGAGGTAATATGCTGCAATTGGATCAAATACCATTAAAACAAATACACGGCGTGAGTGCTCTCAAAGAAGGAGAGCTTCACGCTTTTGGCATTTCTAACGTGCAAGATATGCTGGAATATTATCCGTTTCGGTATGAAGATTACCGACTGCGATCGCTAAGCGAAGTGAAGGACGGAGATAAGATTACAGTACAGGCGAAAATTATGGGCATTCCGGTGCTTCAGCGTTACGGACGCAAATCAAGGTTAACTTGTAAATTGATGGCTGAGGATTGGATGTTTACTGCAACATGGTTTAATCGGCATTTTTTGAAGGATCAGCTAACATCAGGTCGTGAAATTGTGGTGACTGGGAAATGGGATCTTAAGCGAATGCAGATGACTGTTGCAGACTCTGAGTTCCCTGATAAAGGAGTGGCTCGTTCGGGGACACTTCAACCGGTGTACTCTATAGGTGGCAAGATTACGCAGAGCTGGATGCGAAAAATAATGAATCAGACGCTCCAGCAGTTTGGTGAAATGATTCCCGAGATATTGCCAGATCTGCTGGTACGCAAGTATAGTATGATGCCGCGCAAGCAGGCCATTGCAGGTATACACCAACCTCAGGACAATCGAGAGGGACAAGAGGCTCGGCGACGGATGGTGTATGAGGAACTCTTTTTATTCCAGCTGAAAATGCAGGCATTCCGAGCGTTAAATCGTGGTCGAGCGGACGGGGTGGTGCATACGGTGGATAACGCCACGATCCGTGAATTTGTGAGGGCTTTGCCTTTTGAATTAACGGATGCACAGAAGAAGGTTGAGCTTGAAATACTGTATGATCTACGCTCACCTTATTGTATGAACCGTCTGCTCCAAGGGGATGTTGGGTCGGGGAAAACTGTGGTTGCCGCCATCGGTTTATTCGCAACAGTACGTTCCGGTTTTCAGGGAGCACTGATGGTGCCAACCGAAATATTGGCCGAGCAGCATATGCGGTCGCTTCACAAGCTGTTTGAACCCTTTGGAATCAGCGTGGGGTTACTGACAGGAAGTACAACTGGGAAGAAGCGTAAGGAGTTGCTTGCCGCTCTTCAAATGGGTCTGCTGGATATTGTGGTGGGCACGCATGCCCTTATTCAGGAGGATGTGTATTTCCGCCAGCTTGGACTAGTTGTAACGGATGAGCAGCATAGGTTCGGAGTCAACCAGCGTAGTGTACTGCGCCGCAAGGGCTACAACCCCGATGTGCTGACCATGACCGCCACACCGATCCCGCGTACGCTGGCGATTACTGCTTTTGGTGATATGGATGTTTCTACAATATCAGAGCGGCCAAAGGGACGGATTCCAATTTCTACGTATTGGGTGAAGCACGAACTGATGGATCGAGTGCTCGGTTTTATTTCTCGTGAGGTAGATCAGGGACGGCAGGCTTATCTAATCTGCCCGTTGATTGAAGAGTCAGAGAAGCTGGATGTACAGAATGCCATCGATCTGCATATCCAAATGCAGCAGGCTTTTCCACATTATCGCGTTGGGCTGTTGCACGGACGAATGACTCCTGCAGAAAAGGAAGAAGTTATGCGTTCCTTCTATGCAAATGAGGTTCAGCTACTCGTTTCAACCACGGTTGTAGAGGTGGGGGTAGATGTGCCCAATGCGACGCTAATGATTATTATGGATGCAGATCGCTTTGGATTGTCCCAGCTACATCAGTTACGTGGACGTGTCGGAAGGGGCGCACATGCCTCATACTGTGTACTGATCGCTGATCCTAAGTCGGAGGTTGGTCAAGAGCGGATGAAGGTAATGACCGATACGGACGATGGTTTTGAGGTTGCTAGACGCGATCTGGATTTGAGAGGGCCGGGGGATTTCTTTGGCACCAAGCAGAGCGGGTTGCCCGAGTTTCGGTTAGCAGATATGGTAGCGGACTTTGAGGTGCTGGAAAAGGCACGTGAGGATGCAACTGATCTAATCAAGGACTCCTCTTTTTGGACATCTCCGCAGTATGAAGCACTTCGCGGTTATTTGCAAAAAGAGCAGATTTTCCAAGGGGATCTTATCGACTGACCCACCATGAATGATGAGGATGTTCTAAACGTTTCTAACAGATAGGTACAATGGACAGGCTGACCGTCATATATTTGGGAATGACCGAATGATATGGGAGGTGTGGCAACATTGAGCTATCAGCAATATGGAATTAGTCCGCAATTGGTGGAGCGGATTAAGTTAAAAATGAAAAATCGTGCGCTCAAGGAGCGGGTCAAGCAGCAGATCGAGGGCGTGACCAAAGCAGATCTGCAAAACAAAGCTAAGGTGCGTCATCTTGTGAAGACCACTTCTGCTATTTTAAACGAGCGATTGACGGCTACACAGGAGGAGCAACTGACTGCCTTCGTATTGGCACAAAAAATTGATCCGTCTAATACGTTCCATCTGATCAAGCTATGGGGAATGTTCCGTTGATGCTGTTCGAACGGGTGCTTCAAAGCACTTTTCATGTTTTATGTGAAGCATAGATAAAAAAGGATTGCCTGATGTTAGGCGATCCTTTTTGGCTTTATTTAAGGCTTTTGTATTTCATTCCCCGGGCAATAGGCAGTAGTCTTTTAGTGTGAAATTCTATTCGTAATAACCACCAATCTTGATAGACCGTTCCATGGCCTGTACACCTGGACGTACCGTTGTTCGGTGCAGAGAACGCCTCCGCCCCAGAAAATTGTATAGGCTAGCACGGTGACTGCTCCAGTAAGCGCATCACGCGAAGGACCAGAATCCGGTTACTGTGCGGATGGTTCACCTTGTTCCCGTCTTGCCCGAACCTCCTGAACAATTTTTCTGTTCATTGTTTCCGTCAGCTCATAATTCTTCATTGGAAATACGGAGAGAAATGTCAGAACCCCCGGAATAATTGTAAATAGTAGTGTGAGCCAAATAAGGGTTGTATTTGTTTGGACGATATTAGGCTGATAACCCGCCAACGCCAGTGCATAACCACCCACGGCGCTGCCGATTGCGGCCGCCAATTTGGCCCGAAAAACGTTAGCTGAGAAAACCATCCCCTCTGATCTGTTTCCTGTTTTCCACTCTCCATAATCGACGCAATCTGCTAGCATTGTGGACATGACAACATAGTTCAGCCCCACACCGAAAGAAATGATACAGCTGAGAATAAAGACAAGTACAATAGAGTTGCCGCAGAAGAAAAGAGCTATCATGGATATGGAGGTGATTAGCACCCCTGCTATGCTAGTGCCTTTTTTGCCGATCCACTTGGCAATGAACGGAACTGCGACGTTACCTGCGATTTGAAATCCCACGGTTAGTCCCATAAACAGTGGAATGAATGCTTCGGCACCTAGGTTGTATTTGAAATAATACAAAGTAAAGGCATTACGAATGTTGGCAGTCATTTCGATAATAAAAAACGAGATGATCAACAGCCGTAAAGGTCGGTTTTCAATGAAGAAAAGGCGGAGTACTCCTTTTAACGTTTGTTTTTCATGGCGAGGCACTACGTGTTTTTCTTTTACGCCAAACACCGTAAACATCATGCAGACGAAGAACAGGCCACAAAGTACAGCAACCGCTCCAGCCCAGCCGTTGAAGAAATGGACGAGGGGAAGCGCTACGACATTGACCGTCCACAAGCCGGCACTTGCAACCGTACGAGGAACAGTCACGACCTTGGTTCGTTCTGCAGCATCTTTGGTTATAGCGGCGGACAGTGACCAATACGGAATATCCAATATGGAATAGCTAATGCTCCAAGCGATATAGGTAACATAGGCATAAACCAGCTTCCCGGCGGAAGAAAGGTCCGGACTGAGGAAGAGTGCGAAGGTGGTGAGTGTTACCAAGAAAGCCCCGATGAACATGTAAGGCCTAAACTTCCCCCAACGCGTATTCGTGTTGTCGACTGCAATGCCGATAAAGATATCAACTACCGCGTCAATCACCCGTGCCACCATCAGTAATGTCCCGACTGCAAGCGCATTCAATCCAAAGCTGTCAGTATAGAAGAACATAAGATAAACGGCGGTTAAATTGTAAATAACATTCATCCCATAACTACTCAGTGAGTAAGAGATCAGTGTTTTTAAACTGACTTTGTCATTATTTTTTGCAGATGCAGAAGTAAGCATGTTTTAACCCCTTTCAAAAATTGACGATCATAACAGACTGTAATGATACGTTTAACGCAAACTTGTAAGCGTTATCTTGAATTACAGAATAACAAAAGCTGCAGGAGGAGTACATGATTTTTCTAAAGCAGATGATAGCAAAAACAAAGATTGTCGCAAACATTCACAGGTTGAGGTTTCTTTTTAGCTCTTATAACATAATTCTTAATTTATGCTATATTTGTTACGGGAACACCGCCCTTGGTTAACTTTTAAATTCTGAAACATGGAGGTTAGGAATGAGTGAGAATATGATTCAATTTGTAGATACACGTACCAGTTCAAAACATAAAAATATTACAGATTTAATCCTATATAATTGTGGTTCCGAGCCTTGTTCTCCCAACCAGGACTTTGGGCCTATCGCCAGGGATTTCAATCTTATCCACTTCGTATTAAAGGGGAGAGGCAAACTGGTATTAGATAAGGAAACATATAACATAGAGAAAGGACAGGCTTTTTTAATCCCTGCCAATAAGGCCGCTTATTATCAAGCTGATGAGTACGAGCCATGGGAGTACAGCTGGGTGGGGTTTATGGGGATCAAATCCGAAATGTACTTGCAGAACATCTCTCTTGTTCAGGATAATCCGTATGTGGTAAGTATCGGAGACATCACTTTTTTTCATTCGACCATTCTTGAAATGCTTCGTATAGGGAATAATACGCTTTCTTCATCCTTGGCTATTCAGGGGTATTTGTGCCATATTCTCGCCAAGCTGGTGCATGAATCGGGTGAAACGATGCCTGTGAAACAAGAGCTTCCCTATTCAGTTCAAGCTATCAACTATATGGAGAAAAACTACAACGGTGGCATTCAAATCAATGAGGTGGCAGAGTATCTCGGCCTTCACCCAAATTACTTAACCTCTGTTTTTAAGCAGGAAATAGGCGAAACACCAAAGCAATATTTAATGAACATTCGGATTAAAAAGGCATGCGAGCTGTTACAGGATACCAGTTACTCTATTCAAGTAATCTCCAATTCGGTCGGTTACTCGGATCAACTGACCTTTTCACGGGCGTTTAAAAAAATGATGGGCATTTCTCCCAGCGCTTATCGTGAAAATATTCTTTGATTTTGCTATATATATCTTCTAAAAATACTGGTGATTGAGGTGGGTGTATTTTGATATCGTAAAGCTGTTGGTTTTTCCTGCATGGTATTTTAAAGGATTGCACGGAAGAACTCACTTTACGAGAGGGGAACTGCATGTGGATACACTCATTGCCTTTATTCCAGCCATAGGCTGGGGATTCATGCCCATACTGGCGCAAATGACAAAAGCCAGTCCTCGCGAGCAACTGACGGGGACGGTCATCGGTGCCGTATTGTTCGCACTGTGCCTGTATTCGTACTCACCTGTTAACTTTCAAATCACACCATTTATTGTGAGCTTTGTCTCTGGTGTGTTTTGGTCCGTAGGACAGTTGCTTCAATTTCAGGCTTTTCAGAAAGTAAGCGTTTCAACGGCCATTCCTATTATTTGCGGGCTGCAACTTATGGGAACGACGCTTTTTGCAGCACTGATCTTGGGCGAATGGACGACCGGGTACCAATTTGGTATTGGATTAGCAGCGCTTATATTTATTTTGTCTGGCATCTTGCTGACGAGCTATCAGGGCAAATCAAGTGGTTTGTCCAAGCCTTTACCCCTTCAAATTCTTGTCATGTTGGTTTGTTCAGGTATAGCCTTAACCTTGTATGTTATTATTAATCAAATCTTTCATGTTTCCGGTCTGTCGGTCATCTTACCGCAATCACTTGGCATGCTGTGTTCTGCGCTTTTAATGAACTGTAAGGGAGGGCAGAAGCTTCATCTGGTTCAGGTGCTGCGCAATTTGTCTACGGGTTTGTCGTGGAGCGTGGCAAATTTGGCGCTATTCATTTCGAATGGGCTTATTGGAGTCGCTGCCAGTTTTCCGATCTCTCAGGCGAGTATCGCCATCTCCTGTGTTGGCAGTATTCTGATTTTCAGGGAAAAGAAGAGTCCCGGCGAATGGCTTCGTCTACTGGCCGGCATTACGGTAATCATGGTCGGAGTGGGATTGATTAGCCTGGTCAAGCTCTGAGATTTAGCAATTGAATATTAGCGGAATGCGCTGATTACAAACCCGTACCTTTTGAGATAGCTTGTAGCGTACCGTTCTCGTCCAGCGCTGCAAGCTACAGATTGCGGCTGACCGAGGCGGAAATATTAAAAATATTAGCTTTCGCAAGTAAACGGATAATGAGAAAACTCTATGTGAATGGTTTAACCATTGCATAGGGTTTTTTTGGAATTTTGTGTTTAACAGCGGTCATAGGACGCGCAATCACTGTCAAAGGAAGTAGTTTTCAGGTGAGTAGCTTTTGAGATTGAAATAACATCTCCCGCTGTAAAAGCATTTTTATAAATAATAGAAAGATTATCCGTTTGCTGTACTTTACTACAGTCATAAATGTGGTGCATTAATATATGTGACAGACAGCTTTGTACATGGCAGAAATTTCGTTGCGCATACTTCCTGATTACAGGTGTTTAAGATAGGTGTGTTATTCGGACAAGCTTATTTAGTTATATTTTATAATAATTAATAAATGCAATGATGTTTTACAGTTTTGAGAGGCTCAAAAAGTGTCAATATAATGTTTTTATTCTATTTCGATGGATAGGATGAACATTAGGAAAAAGGCTTGTCTCAAAATAAACATAGAGACAAACCTTTTTTTAATTTTATTCATACCAAATGCTGTCTTCTGAAATCCATTGGACTCAAACCTAAGTGCGTTTTTATAAATTTTGTGAAGCTAGAAGGCTGTTCAAATCCAAGCTTCTCAGCAATTTGATGAATAGGCTCTTTAGTCGTTAAAAGCAAGTTTTCTGCAAGTTCCAGCACCCTGGATTTGATAAAATCCTGAGCTGTTCTACCGGTTTCTTTTTTTAGCATGTCCGAAAGATAATTAGGTGAATACCCCATTGCTTGAGCAAGGCCTTTTACACTTGGTGTACCTGATCCTTCAATAATATCCACTGTACACTGTTCATTTAAAAGCTCTTCGAACTTGGTGACGGCGTCTTTATAAACCACTGTTCTAGTGATAAATTGCCTGCCATAAAAGCGTTTAGCGTAGTTTAAGAGTAATTCCAAATTGGATACAACGAGTTCTTTCGTGTAAAGGTCTATATTTTTACTGTATTCATTCTCAATGTTCTTCACTATACGTTCAATCGTCTCTCTCTCTTGTTCAGAGAGCTGCAAGGCTTCATTTGCTTCGTATTCAAAAAAGCTGTACTCGGATATTTTTGACCATAGTGTGGTTCCTCTGATCATGTCAGGATGAACACAAAGCATCCAGCCATCCGAATATTCAGGTGTATAATTGCCCTCAGAAATCATGATTTGACCAGGAGCTGTGAAAACAAGGCTGCCTTCACGAAAATCATAGTTTTTTCTGCCGTATTTAAAATCACATTGAGTACCACTTTTTAGAGATATCACATAAAAATTCAACATGACGTCAGTGTTAAACATGGTTTCCGATGGATTAGCATTTTCAAAATTCATCGCAGTAATTAATGGATGTTTAGGTTTATTGTATCCGAGTAATTCATGTAAGTCAGATATTGATTCAACCGTTAACATGATTTGCCCTCCTTATGAACAAAACAATTCCTCGCAAATAGAAAGCTCTTCTTATCATATCCTTTGAATTTCAAGTAAGACATAGTCTAATCCACGATAAACTTGTTTGAATTACAGAACTATTTATCAGTAATCTGGACAATATCATCAGTAACCTGGATATGTACCTAATCGAATGGGTTGCAGTATAAATATATTACTTAAATGAAAAGGAGAATTACGATGATTACAAAAATCATCCTTATTACTGGAGCTACTGATGGAATCGGAAAAGTTGCGGCGAAAACCATGGCAAAGCAGGGACACACTGTGATCATTCATGGACGGAATCAAAACAAAGCACAGAAAGTATGTGAAGAGATAATTGCTGAAACAGGCAACAATAAGGTGGACATTATAACAGGTGATTTGTTTTCTCTTGCTGAGGTCAAACGCATGGCTGCAGCTTTTAAACAGAAATACGATCGGTTGGATGTCCTGATTAACAATGCTGGTGCTATATTAAGTAAAGATAGGGAGCTAACCAAGGAGGGACTTGAAAAGACAATGACCCTTAATGTATTTTCACCATTGCTCTTAACAGAGTTATTATTAGATGTTCTTTCAAAAAGCCCCTCAGCAAGGATCATTAATACCTCTTCCGCAACACATAGGATTGCCAAAAAACCAGATTTCAGCGATTTACAGTTGGAAAAGGACTACACCTCATCCGGTGCGTATGCATCCTCCAAATTGTATACGATTTGGATCACAAGACACTGGTCAGCTGAACTAATGAGAAGGGGACTGAAAAATATAACTGCGAACGTGTTACATCCTGGTGCTGTTGCGACTAGATTTGGACAAGACAACGATAAAGGTTTTATTAATAATATAGTGTTTAAGTTGGCACTTCCATTCATGAATACGCCAGAAAAAGGAGCTGCTACAACCGTATATTTGGCCACATCACAAGAAGTAGAAAAGGTTAATGGGAAATTCTTTGGTAACATGAGGGAGGAAAAACCACGGGATCGATATTATTCTGTAGAAAACGAAATAAAAGTTTGGGATTACTGCCAAAAGGTTATTAGCCCTTATATGAATAAATAAGTACGGAGCAATAATAAGGTTTACGATGGCCCCTCTGCTTTCCTGAAGTTGAGGGGCTTTTTGTATTCATTTTCTTTCCTAATAATCAGTAATAGGGACAACTTTGTCTGTAATCAGGCTATGTTAACCATAGATCTGGAGTTTTAAACTATAAGTATCCATTAAGACAACCTTAGATGCGTTATCACGCTGTACCTAAGTGTAGGCTGTAAATAGTGTATGAAGGGGGATGAGATAGGGATACGAATACAATTCAAATACAACAATTTAGCTGATATCTGAAATATATAATATGAAAAATGAAAGGGGTATAACAAGTATGTGTAAAGTTCATGCATTGAGTGTTCCCAGTGCGAATGCACCATTTGAACGGACGATGATTGAACGGAGGGAATTGCGCCCAGATGATGTTCTAATCGATATTAAGTATAGTGGTGTATGCCACACCGATGTTCATATGGTCCATAATGATGGAGGTTACTCTCAATTCCCAATGGTTCCCGGTCATGAAATGACAGGAATTGTAGAAGCGGTTGGAACGGAAGTAACTAAGTTTGTAGTGGGTGACCGGGTTGGAGTAGGGCCTCTCGTGAACTCTTGTGGAGAGTGCGAGAATTGCCTACGTGGTGAGAATATGTTCTGTAAAAAGGGCATGGTCATGATGTATAATTCCGTAGACTACGATGGAAATATTACTTACGGTAGTTACAGTCAAAAAATTGTAGTGAAGCAAAATTACGTACTTCAGATCCCAGATAGTTTGGGCTTAGATGTTGCCAGTCCACTACTCTGTGCAGGAGCTACGGCTTACTATCCTTTGAAACATTGGGGAGTAGGTCCAGGCAAAAAAGTCGCTATCGTCGGTATTGGAGGTATCGGCCACCTAGCTATCAAATATGCCCATGCATTAGGAGCTGAAGTTACGGCCTTGAGTCAGACAATGGATAAGAAAAGCGATGCGCTAAGTTTTGGCGCCGATCATTACTATGCAACGAACGATCCTGACACATTCTCGACGCTAGCTAGTCAATTTGATGTGATTTTCAACACGACCTCTGCAAGTCTTAATTTAGATGCTTACGTATCCATGCTTAATATAAATGGTACGTTTGTTATCATCGGTGATTCCGGTAAGCCGAACCAATTTAATACGCTCAGTTTGCTTATGGGTCGTCGCAGAATTGCAGCAACGCCTGGAGGCGATCTTCTTGAAACCCAAGAAATGCTTGATTTCTCCGCAGAGCATGGTATTGTCCCTGAAATTGAGGTAATTCACACCAATCAAATCAACGAAGCTTTTGAGCGACTTATCCGAAATGATGTACGATATCGATTTGTTATTGATACATCTACCTTTTAAGTCGTATTTTCGAGGATAACTCAATAGACACAAACATCATCAAAAGCACTTATCTGAAAGACAGGACTTACAATAGAGCGGACGAATTGCTGCTCGTCCGCTTTTCTAATTTATAAATACGCTAGTAAATTAGCTCATAAGAATTTAAAAAGAGAAGAAGTGAATTTGCATTGATATCATTGGTCATAGTTGGAGCAGATCCCGGATTGGACTTTTCACTGGCTAAGACGTTTGGTAAACACGGATTTCGCTATGATTTCAAGAACATAAGAGAAACTAGACCAGTATACTGAGCAATTAACTAAACTGAGGCTCAAGGTTTTGCTGCGGATATTACTAACAAAGCACAGCTTACTAGAGCTTTTCAAGAAATTAAAAGTACATTGGGAACTATAAATGTCATGGAATTCAGTCCATACAGCGGAAATGTACCTACGACATCGTTGAAGAAAGCCTTTTTTTAATTGAATTCATATGTGTATACCAAGTTTCCGCTTTTTCAAGACAAGATAAAATGTTATACATTGGTTCTTTATTTTTGTTGACATTTAAAAGATGAAGCCCAGCCAACCAGAATTCCGTTCCGATCCTCATCCCCCACGAGCACATTAAGCTTTCTTGGCCTTTATGATCACAGAAATAATGTGATGATCCACGCTCGTACCAGATACCCAATCTTTGATGATTGATTTACATAATCCTATAAATTACCTGAATACAGAACTAATGTTTGGTATTATAATAAATAAGAATACATGTTCGTACGTATATGATCGTTTTTTTGGAGGGTGCAGCATGACTAAAACAACTGAGCGGACAATTCTTTTGGCGGATTGCCAGAGTTTTTATGCGAGTGTAGAAAAAGCTTCCTACCCAGAGTATAAAAATAAACCGCTTGCGGTAGCAGGCGATCCTGCACGCAGGTCTGGAATTATTTTAGCAGCATGTCCTATGGCCAAAAGTTTCGGGGTGTCTACAGCAGAACGGCTCGGTGAAGCCCTCAAGAAGTGTCCTGAGCTTGTGATCGTCCGTCCCCGTATGAAACACTATATCGATGTCTCTTTAGCAATTACGGATATATACAAGGAATACACCGACCTGGTAGAGGTGTTTAGTATCGATGAGCAGTTTCTGGACATTTCGGGTAGTTTTAAAATTTTTGGAGATTCTTTAACCGTTGCAAGAGAAATTCAAAAGAAGGTTCTTTTACAAACCGGGGTTTGGGTACGAATAGGAATCAGTTCCAATAAGGTTCTTGCCAAAAGCGCAACCGATATTTGGGCTAAAAAAATTAAAAGCGGTATATTCACGTTGCCCAAGACAGAATTAGAGCAGCTGCTCTGGCCACAGCCAGTTAATAAAATGTTTGGGGTAGGTTCGCGGATGTCGTCCCATTTTGAGCGGCTTGGTATGACAACCATTGGTGATATCGCTAGAACGTCTCTACCAGACCTTAAGTCTAAATTTCGCGCTCGTTTTGGAAAACAGTCGGATATACAGGCGGAGGTCATGTGGAAAACAGCCAATGGTCTAGATGAGAGTCCTGTAGCTCCGTATACCTTCAGTTCTCCACAAAAGTCGATAAGTCATATGATGACCCTACCCCAAGATTATTTGGAACCAAATGAAGTAGAGACCATCCTGCTTGAACTCTCGGAAGAAGTTTGTCGAGACAGTCGTCGTAAGGGGTGCATGGGCTCTGTCGTGACCGTTAGTTGTACATGTAGCCCATATGAGGCTCCCACCGGATTTTCCAGGCAAATGAAGCTTACAGATCCGACTAACAATACGAATAAAGTGTACAACGCAGCAAAAAAAATATTTTATAATTTTTGGAACGGTATGCCGATACGACGCTTAGGTGTCACTTTAAGTGGGTTGGTTGACGACCAAACTTATCAACTTTCCTTCTTTGAGGATCATGAGCGTATCCGCTCCTTGGAAGAAGCAACAGATAAAATTAAAGAACGCTATGGTAGCGCAGCTATCGTAAGAGCGTCCTCTTTGACCCAAGCTGGTCAGGCACTGGAGAGATCCCTAAAAATCGGGGGGCATTATAAATAAATGAAGGGATATACTGATGTAATTTAGAATTACTAGAGCAAGGTCAGATCCCACTACATATTGGTCTGAAGGGTTCTTGGGAAACAGGTAAAACTAAAAAACTGTTAATCTTTGAATTAAAGTCTAGAAAATTATTGCTGGACTTTGTTAATACTACAATGCTATTTGGTATTTTAGCTGTGTTTTATACTTTTCCTTCGGTTCGAATCCATACTCCTGTTTGTCCCAGCACTTTCCGCTGAATTTCACTTGCAATACTCAACGGATCTCCGAACAGGGAGAGACTTCCGCTCATATCCAGAAATTGTTCATCAATGCTGAAAACCTCAACCAAATCCGTATACTCATTATAGATTTCTGTTATTTTTAATGAGACATCGATATAATGCTGCATGCGCAGGCGTACAATGATAAGGTCAGGACATTTTTTACAGCTTCCCCCAGACGTACTGCAGTGGATATACCATGTTTTTTGGCCAGCGGACACGTGGCTAAAATAATGCCTGAACGAAGTGCAGGGTCACCGGCCACAACGAGCGACTTATGTTGGTATGCGGGATTATCCGTTTTTTCGACGCTGGTGTAAAAGCTTTGGCAGTCCGCTAGAAATATGGTTCTACTTCCACGCTCCTTCACAATGTTGACCTCCTCTCCTGGCATGTGATTAATCATATTCCAGAATATTCTTGAACATATACCCTTATAGTAGTATTATATGTAGAACAAGTGTTCCTAATACAAATGTATTTTTTGGAACATTACAGTTTACGGGAAACCTAGCATGGCGTATCATATTATCTTGAACAAAAACAAGTGGAAATGAATGAATATTGAGGGGAGAAAACCATTTTTATGAACCCAAAACGTCGACCATCATCTCAAAAACGCAGTAGGTGGCGCATTTTTGGCAGAGTTTTGCTGATTAATATCAAGTGGTTCTCGCTTGCGGGTGTACTTGGAGTGCTGTTTGCCGGAGGTCTTATATCCGGTTATGTGGCGGCACTGGTTCATGATGAACCTGTACGATCACGTCAATTGATATATGAAAAGGTAAATGAGAATGCTCTGACCAGTTTTGTATTTTTTAATGATCAGGTAACTCCGGTTGGAAGAATGCGCATGGAAGAGGACCGACAGCTCGTTGACTTGAAGGATGTCCCTCAGTCCATTGTGGATGCCCTCATTTCAACAGAAGATAGCCAATTTTATGAGCACCATGGTGTAGATTTAAAGGGGACGGCTCGTGCTGTCAAACAGAAACTTTTGAATGAAAACCGCCAAACTGGCGGCAGTACACTGACGCAGCAGGTAGCCCGAAGAGTTTTCCTCAGTCTGGATAAAACGGACAGCCGAAAGGTGAAGGAAATGCTGCTGGCACTACGTATGGAGCGTTTTATGGGCAAAGACAAAATATTAACGGCTTACTTAAATAAAATGCCTTTTGGTAATGGTTCCGCTGGTTACAATTTGTATGGAATCAAGTCTGCTTCGTTAGGAATTTTTAATGTAAGTGATCTACATAAGCTTCATATTGCTCAAGCGGCTTATTTGGCAGGTCTTCCACAGCTGCCATCTGTTTATTCCGCTTTTGATGGTAAAGGGAATTTTGATGAAGAAGGTTTCAACAAAGCGATGGAGCGCCAACGTGTTGTGTTGGGAAGAATGCTGGAAACAGGCAAGCTCACACTGTCCGAATATAATGATGCGCTTCAATTTGATGTGAGAGCGACTCTTGCACCCCATCGCGAAAAAAGCTATAACACATTCCCTTATTTGATGCTGGAAACAGAGCGGGAGGCCGCACAGCTGTTAGCACTCCAGCAAAATCCGAATCTCACAGCAGCCGAGATTTCTAAGCCTGAGCATGCTGAACTTCTTCAAAATACGCGAGAAGAGTTGCAACGGTCCGGCTATCGAATTTATACAACGATAAATAAAAAAATTTATAGCAATATGCGACAGATTGCAGCTAATCCACAAAATTTTTCTCCATACAGTAAGAAGAAGGGACTAGAACAGATTGCGGCAATCATGATTGATCATAAAACAGGGGCTATCCTCGGTATGATCGAGGGCCGGGATTTTAATACCGAGCAAATGAACTATGCAACTCAAATGACACGTCAGCCCGGTTCTGCCATGAAGCCTATTGCTGCTTACTTACCTGCTTTGGAGAAGGGCTACACTCAGCCCGCGGGTCTTATTGATGATTCACAAATCATATTGAAAGACGGACGAAAGGGTTATCATATTCCTAAAAATTATAACAGAAGGTATGAGGGGCTTATGACAGCCCGTGAAGCACTCAATCGGTCAATTAACATCCCTGCACTGAGGCTGTTTTTATATGAAGTTAAAATTCCAAACGCTTGGAATTTTGTGCGTTCTCTTGGAATTACGACGATTCAGCCGCAGGATGAACATGCTCAAACAGGAGTTCTAGGTGGACTTAGTAAGGGGGTATCTGTCGAGGAACTGACCGCAGCATATGGAACAATTCCCAATATGGGCGTGTATAATGCCCCTCACTTGATCAGTAAAATTACAGATGCCAACGGTAAGATTGTATATGAATTTAAACCACAGACGAAACGTGTATATTCGCAGCAAACCGCATTTTTGATGACGGATATGCTCAGAACCGTTATATCAGACCCAAGAGGAACTGGCAAACGTCTGCAAAAAGCTTTTAAGAGCTACGGTACCATTGATATTGCGGGTAAAACGGGTACGACACAGAACTTTGGTGATGTGTGGTTTATGGGATACACACCTGACGTTACGCTAGGCGTATGGGCTGGTTATCGTCAACAGGTTAATACATTATCTCAAGAAGGTCACACCAGAGCACAGTCGGTGTGGGCGTTGATCATGAATGAGGCGGTCAAGGACCAGCCTGAGCTTTTTAAGAATAAGCATTTTATACAGCCGGAAGGCGTTGTGAAAGTTACGGTATCTAGTCTTACAGGTAAGCTGCCAGGGCGCTATTCCCGCCAATCAGGTCACCTCGTGACTGACTGGTTTAACCAAAAGTACGTGCCGACCGAAGTCGGAAGAGAACAGCTTCCACGTTCTGCTAGACCAGTAGTTCCGTCCAAACCAGATATCAAGAAAGAAGATGTCCCTGAGATCAAGGTACCAGCAACAGATCAAGAGGAGGTTCCACCAGAGGAAACAGTTCCTTCTGTTCCTGACACAGACGCAGAGATCGAACCGCCTGATGAGAATAACGATGTGCCATCAACAGATACTTCGCAACCTTCTATTGAAAACGTGCCGGAGACACCTTCTGAATCAGAGAACCAGAGTGGTGCTCCAAAAACTCAGCCTGATGAGGTTATCGATCCTGAACCAACGACTGATCAATCCAACAACTAAGCAACATGGACGATCTAGTTTAGAACACCGTTTCCAACAATATTGACAGTGACCTGCGGATGAAAACGGACACGGGGATACTCCTCATTCCAACGCTATTCCATTACAATGGCTACCTTGAATGGGAAGTTGGATAGTCAGGCTCCGGTACATCTGTCGGACAGAATTCTCGGTGCCTGAATAAACTTCATTGGTACTTTACCTTCATTGGTTTGAGATTCATCTACAACTTCTAGTGTTTGCTGGAGTAGGCCCTTAGGAGTAAGATCATAAATCGATGCATTTGCCAATCTGGCATCCTTTAAGCTGTCCTGATCCCAGCAGCCTGTTGTAATTATGAGTAGAGCCAGCATTTTATGCGGCTCTGCTCTTTTTTCATATTTTAGATTTCTCCTTTTTGAAAATACGAGCCAAATTATTTGCATGTAACCAATGGGCTTTAAAATTTTCTCTTTGTTCAGGCAAGTAGGCAAGGCGAAATTATAAGGGGTCATAGTCTTGGGTCAGATCAATTCCCAGGTAGTATCCGAGTTTACGCCGAACCTCACTGCGGGCAAAGGATGAAAGCATGAAAAATCGTCTTTGGTAACCGCGGCATACATACAAAACCTCTACGCCTTCATGATTTCGGATTTCGCTGTATATTTTCACTCCCTGTCTTTTCATTCGTGCTTTTGTGTCTGCTAATTGAACAGTTACGCGCTGTTGTACTCCAGTCAGGCTACGAATATACAAATCGGGCATTTTTAGAGGAGAGATATTCATAATACGAATGTCTCGCTCCAGCACATCCAGTACAAGTGTTAGAAGTACACACATTTTGATCAGTCCTGCGTCTTCTTCAGAAGGCAGAGGAGCTTTATGCTTGTTAGCAAGTACCTTTTTGTTTGTCATAAATATCTCCTTTACGCGGAGTGAAAGTACAATATATAATAAGTATATAGAACATACGTTCTGGATATACCTCATCATAGGGATTTTTCTGTTGCCAAAGCAATCATCAATTATTGGAAAAGTGTCAGGAAGTCCTAATTCCATGTGCCATTGTGGTAAAGATTCTTTCGTATATGACCGATGACAGTCAAACAAAATTTGTGTTAAGCTAATGGATAAAAAACTTACATAGAAGGGATAGCGTTCTGATAGCGGTCGTTTTCTACTTTTAACTTAAGAAAGTCGAGAAAGAAGGTTTACATATTGTCACGTTCGTTATATGTAGCTTTATTATTGTTGAGCCTTATTTGGGGCGGTTCTTTTATGTTTATTAAGGTGTTATTGCTACATCAAGTAGGACCGTGGACCATTGTATTTCTGCGATCCAGTTTTGGTCTTATTTTTATCATCTTATTAATGCTTCTTATACGCAAGCCGTTTAAAATCAAAAGCATTCCGTGGAAATCGGTTATTCTGGTAGCATGTGTCAACATGGTTTTACCATGGACATTGATTGGTTTTAGTGAGACCAGAATAGCTAGCAGCATGGCTTCTGTATTGAATGCCACCACGCCAATATGGACTATGTTGGTGGGTCTTGTCTTCTTCGGAGCTATATTTCATCGCCTGCAGTGGTTAGGAATGGGGCTCGCTTTTATAGGAATTATTATTTTATTGGGTATTAATCCTGCCTCTATTATTTCTGTTGATCCGGTAGGTTTTGGATGTATGCTGCTTGCGACTCTCTGCTACGGATTTGGAACACAGCTCTCCAAACGTTTTCTCTCCAATCTTTCCATGTATCAGGCTACCTTTGCGACACTGTTTGGTGCGGCAGCAGGGGGTGGTATTATGATGGTAATTGTAGAGAGACCAGATTTGTCGATCGTTTCTGTTCCAGGAGTATTAGGTTCCCTAATAGGACTAGGAGTTTTGGGTTCAGGGGTAGCATATATCTTGTTCAACTATATGATTTTGCGGGGGAGTGCGGAATTCGCTTCTTCGGTAACGTATTTTGTACCAGTGAGTGCCATCGTATGGGGCTTTTTACTTCTGAATGAGCATATCGGCTGGAACGTGCTGACCGGTCTGGTTCTTATACTCGGGGGCGTATTTATGGCCAATCAGCGCAGAACAGCCAAACTAAGGGTAATAACTCCAAGTGAAAATAAAACACACTCAGGTCATTGAGTGTGTACTCGCCAAACCTTTGGTATAATGCGTCAACTCGCACATACAATAAAGCATGCTCACACATAAAATAAAATATGGTGCAGCAAAAAAGCAAGCTGTTTAGCAGGTGACAAGGTGTGGTATAATAAATTATAGAATTATATGCACCACAGAAATGTCGGAGTTTTATTCCACAAAAGAAAGGATCAGGATACCATGTGTCCCCGAAGGATACTTCCCCAAAGGACGATTTGGAAACGATTTGATCTGTCTTATACTTAGCTTTTCCGCGGAGTAACGTCAAGTTGCGAAAGCCAACTCTGCGGAAGAGGGGATTGTACATGCGAAGGACCAAGTCCTCCAGGCACATCTTACCAGGTTGCTTCCGTAAGAGTGGGTTCATCCACATCAAACTTACGAGAAACCGAGGGAGCCTGTATGAGGAAAACTTACGAATCTATCGTGAACAATGGAGCACTGAGACAGATTGCTGTCATGTTGCTCGGAACATGCATTTTAGCTTTTACGTACTATCACATTAACGCCCAGAATCATTTGTCAGAGGGCGGATTTGCAGGCTTAGCTCTGCTGGGGCATTATGCGTTTGGCATATCTCCAGCATGGAGTATGCTGTTGCTTGATGTTCCTGTCATATTGCTGGCATGGGTACTGAAGGGCAAAAGATTTATGATGCTAGCATTAATCGGAGCCGTCGCCTTTTCACTGTTTTATGCAGGATTTGAGAAATACTCGACTCTGGTTATAGATCTGCATGGAAATCTGCTGATAGCAGCTCTACTTTGTGGGGTGCTCACAGGTTTAGGAGCCGGAATCGTACTGCGATTCGGTGGAGCAACCGGGGGCGATGATATTTTGTCTCTGCTGGTGAGCGAGTGGCGCGGATGGAAAATCGGCAACGTGTTTATTGTCAGTGACATCATCGTGCTAGGATTATCGCTGTTGTATCTGCCTGTAAAGGAAACAATGTTTACTATACTGGCTGTGTGGCTTGCCGGAAAAATAATTACATGGACGACCACGTTCCAATTGCACCGACCTGTGAAAAAGGTACTGCCAGCGGCTAATCCCGCTAAAAAGGTAGTTGCCAAAACAGTGCGGGTCGTCCACAGCCTTCGTCAATAAGGAAAGGGTGTTACGTCAGGAGAGAAATCTTCTTACGTAACACCCTTTCGCTGTATTCAGCTTCATCTCCCTCTTCTTTGATCGCTCGGCAATTCACGTTCAGCAGCACATGAAGGACTCTTTAGAATTAGAAAAAGCAAAATTTTGGTCATACCCATTGTAACTTGAATGCTGTTTTTATATTTTTTCTACTTCTTATTTTCTTCTACTGGATGATTATCGTTCCATTCTTCAGCTTGAGCAGTGGCAATCGCAATAGCACGCCCTTCTTCATAGCCCTCGCGGAGTAGAGCGTTAGCGATATCAACGGCTTTTTCTCGCACCCGGGGTTCCAGATTTTTCATGGATGGCGGGTAATCATGTTTGTTCCAAGGCATTGTTGCACACTCCTTTTTAGCAGATGTTGTATTATGTATTACCCGTTGTTGGCTTAGACAAACAAAAATTAAGGTAATGAATGTATTGTAAAATATATCTTGAGAAAAGGCGTATAATGGTGTGCAGAATACCAGAAAAAGGAGTGGAACATTTGCTTGCCTGGGGTTTCGTTTTTTTACTAACCATCATCATTCATACTACCGATAGCTTGTCTTATGCTCTTCGGCTTGGTGGTTTGCGAGCACGTCGGATTGGATTGGCCTTAACCGTGGCCGGAATGCTGCTGTTGGTTTCACGCACCTCCAATATGGCGCAGGGGCCTTTACTTGGAGGGATGGTCGATCAGGCTAAAGAGTCAGCACAATTGGGCGGAACGGATACGAGACTGGAACTGTATATGCACGGGGTATTGCTGGCCGCCACCGTTGGAACTATGTTTGCTATATTACTGTATCCAACAGTGGTGCGCATGTCAGCCAGATGGATTGTGCATTTGGAGCATACTGGATCTATTCCAGCTTTAATACGTCATTTAATGAGTCGAAATCGCTGGAAGCATGCAGGCTACTACATAAAGCGCCCTAGCTGGTCCATGCTTACCTCCCTGATCAGTGGAGTGATCCCCAAGCGTCTAATTATTTTAAATATTGCCGTTACCGCAATTTATACAACTGGAGTGGTATCTGCCTTGTATGCGTCATTTCTATGGCCCGCCCAAGGTACGGCAATGTCAATGTCGTCAGGCTTAATCAATGGCGTCGCAACGGTATTGTTGACCTTGTTAATTGATCCAAGATTGGCGGTGTTGTCAGAAAAAACGCTACGAGGGGAGCTACCCCTAATTCGGATGAATAGTGTGTACGGTTGGATGATCATCTCGCGTTTGGCAGGAACTTTATTAGCTCAGCTATTGCTGGTACCGCTAGCCATTTGGCTTGGGTGGGTGATGAGCTAGATCAGTAAAGATGTGCTGCCATATCCAAAAAAGGCTGACCCGTGACCATCTAATAAAGATGATTCCGGGTCAGCCTTAATGATTTTACGGCTGCTTACTTTTCAAATAATGACTTATATGCTCCATATCCTTCACGCTCCAAGTCTTCCTGAGGCACAAAGCGGAGCGCGGCAGAATTGATACAATAACGCAAACCCTCTGGACCTGGACCATCATCGAATACGTGCCCTAAATGGGAGTCTGCTTCGCGACTTCGCACCTCGGTACGAATCATGAAATGGCTGAGATCGGTCTTTTCTTTGACATTGTAACTGCGCAACGGACGGGTAAAGCTAGGCCAGCCGCAACCCGCATCATATTTGTCCAGTGAACTAAACAAAGGCTCTCCTGATACGATATCCACGTAAATGCCTTCAGCTTCATGATCCCAAAACTCATTTTGAAATGGGCGCTCGGTCGCGTTTTTTTGTGTTACTTCGTATTGAATAGGCGTCAGCCGATCTTTGAGCTCGGACTTATCAATCTTGACAGCCCAATTTTGCTCAATAAAATCTTCACGTCCCGACCCTTTGCGGTAGCGTTTGTAGTGAGCGGGGTTTTTCTTATGATAGTCCTGATGATATTCTTCTGCTTCATAAAAAGTTGCGGCAGGCAGAATAGATGTTGCAATGGGCTTGTCAAAACGGCCACTTTGAGCAAGAGCTTCTTTGGAAGCCTCTGCCTTGATGCGTTGTTCATCATTATGATAGAAAATAGCCGTTTGGTAGGATGAACCTCTATCGTGAAATTGTCCACCTTCATCCGTTGGATCAATCTGTTGCCAAAATAACTCCAACAGTTTTTCATACGGGAACACTTGGGGGTCGAATGTAATCTGTACGGCTTCCACATGTCCCGTTGTTTCAGAGCATACCTCTTCATAGGTAGGATTTTCGGTGTGACCCCCTGTATATCCAGATCTAACCTTCAAAATACCGGGCATTTCCTCAAAAGGGGAGACCATGCACCAGAAGCAGCCGCCCGCAAAAGTTGCCTTTTCTACCGTGTTTGGATTGTTGGTGCTCATATTTTATCACTCCAATCTGAGAATGTTTAATTAGTTGTTATTTAAATAGCTTACAATTAAATTATATACGGGATTTTTGCAAAATCCAACGAAACATCAGAAAGTACTCAGCTGCGTAGCTGTAGTGTGTCCCAAAAAAAGCAATCAAACATTCTACAGAACCGGTACAAACTCATTGCTATCATGTTTTGTTGGCGCGCCTAACTCTTTTTCGGTAAAGTACAAATCCGCCACCTACCAGTGCAGTATATAGCAGTAAAATAAACAAACCCGTGATTGGATGTTCCGCAAAGGTACCGCCTGCATAAGCATACACTGCAATTGCGGGAAGCTTGCCGATCGCTGTGCCTAGCATAAAGCTCCAGAACGGAAACCCTGCTACTCCGGCATATACATTTACAGCTGCCTGAGGAATGACTGGAATCAGGCGAGCCAGTAGCACAGCAGTAAAAGGCTCTTTCTCCATGACCTGATTGAAGCGCTCCAGTGCGGGAACACGCTCCAAATAAGCACGTCCTTTGTCACGAAACAGGGTACGTACGGCACTGTATACGACTAACGCAGCGAAAGTAGTGCCAAGCCAGCAAATCAGAGCACCTTGCCAGGCGCCTGCTGCATAAGCAATGGAAGCGATAATCAGCTTGTAAGGGATAAACGGAATTAACGCGAATAAAAATGCGAGCAGCAGCAGAACCGGAAAGGAGGTTTGCTGGTCCGCCCATGCGAGCCAATCATATCTGTAGATAAACGCGATGCAGAGCAGCGAAACATAAGCCGCGGGGAGTAACCATTTTTTCATTTACATACCTCTTTCAATATCCCTGTTCGGCTTTTTGCTTATACAGAAAAAATAGGGTTCACATTCCCAAAAATGTATGCTATACTGCCACTAACAGAATAGTTCCCAAAGGGGAGTAGCTCAGCGAGTAAAGTCGTCATTACGGGATTCTTAATCCCCGGCTTTATTGGCAACGTAATGTTGTAAGCGAGACCTTTGCCAGGATTTTAGGAATCCGGGTAAATGGTCTTTTTTTGATGCCAAAATGGGGTCAAGCGCCGTTTCCGGATTCTGCGAAATGGCGCTTTTTTAGTATAAAGCGCTGAACTATGTACAGTATAACAAAATAAATAAAGAAGGTGGGAGAAACGTATGGATTTTTTGTCAATCGAGTTTTTAACCGCATTATTGTCCATCATTATCATTGATCTGGTACTAGCTGGTGATAATGCGATCGTAATCGGCTTGGCGGCGCGGAATGTTGATAAGGCCAATCAAAAGAAGGTCATTATCTGGGGAACGGTCGGAGCAGTCATCATTCGTGTGATTGCTACCGTGCTGGTCACATACTTACTGCAAATATATGGATTGCGTTTGGTTGGGGGTCTCGCCCTTATCTATATCGCCTATAAGTTGTTGGTCGAAGAGAAAAAACATGAAATTTCAGCTACAAATCAGATGTGGGCAGCGATTCGCACCATTATTATTGCGGATACAATGATGGGACTCGATAATGTGCTTGCTGTTGCGGGAGCCGCTCATGGGGATATGCTACTTGTTATTCTCGGTCTGGCAATCTCCGTTCCGATCATGGTATGGGGAAGCACGATTATTCTGAAACTGACAGAACGTTACCCGGTAGTGATTACAATTGGAGCCGCAGTATTAGCGTATACCGCTGCTAAAATGGTGGTGGCTGAGCCATTAATTGCACATTGGTTCGCAAATGGAGTCGTTAAATATGGTTTCGAAGCCTTGGTTGTAGTTTTGGTTGTAGCCATTGGGATGCGTGTTAAAAAAATAAAAAGTGAGAAAACAAAAAAGGAAGCATTGCACGCATAAGCTAACTTATATTGAAGTAATCTGGCTGAAGCTGGATACTCAAGTCTTAGAGGCTGTTCCGTCAGGTCCATCTGGATCGGGAGTAGCCTCTTTTCTTTGCTTGTCAGCGGACTTCCATGTAAACTAGACAACAGATGAAATGAGTGATTAGAGGTGGAACGATATGGACAAGCAAATCAAGACAAGAGTAGCGATTGCAGGATTGGGTGGTATCGCTCGTAAAGTGTACCTGCCGTTACTGGCTGCACACCAAGGTGTAGACATCGTAGGTGTCATGAACCGTTCACAGGAGCCGGTCAGTTCTATTATGGAGCAGTATAGACTACCAAGAGGAACGACGGATGTGAAGGAAATGCTGGCATGGGAGCCGGAAGCAATATTTATACATGCGGCCACCGAAGCTCATTTTGACCTAGTCATGGCGTGTATTGAAAAAGGGATAGCGGTGTACGTGGATAAACCATTGTCCTATGATGTTCGTCAGAATTTGGAAATGACTGCTTTCGCGGAAGCGCAGGCTGTACTGCTGGCGGTAGGTTTTAATCGGCGTTTTGCTCCGCACTATGTGGCTGCAAAAGCTTGGCTAGAGGAAGTGGGTGGTTTCAGTCAATGTGCGGCGATTAAACACCGAACTGGATATGATCGTAGACCGGCGGCACAGACGGTTTATGATGATTTAATTCACATGCTTGACTTGCTATTATGGCTGGGTGGCGATAATTATGAGCTACTGCATAGTAGTCTGGATACAACGAGTGAAGGTTACATGGACGCTGCATTTGGGACTTTGCGTTTGGGGGATGCTGCCGGTACATACAGTATGAGCAGACAGGCAGGGGCTGACATAGAGAAGCTGGAGCTTCACGGGGCAGGACGGTCTGTTGAGGTAACGAATATGGAACAGGCTGTTTTCATGCAAAAAAATAATTTATCACAAACTCAAACTTTTGGAAGTTGGGATACAATATTAGAAAGACGGGGATTTACCGGGGTGGTGAATCATTTTCTGGAGCATATTCATCGTCCGGAGGAGTGTGCGATACAAGCTGGAAAAGTCCTGGAAAGCCATATGCTGGCAGAAGAACTGATTAGTCGTTTGCGTAATTAATAAGGAACCATGACGATCGAGACATCAAGAGTTATAGGTTGAAGGAGAAATGTATCAATGGAAGACAACCGCGGAAAACAGTTAGAAGAAGCCATCATTGAAAATTATAAGCAAGAAGAAGATATGATGATCCTTGTGTTTGCTCAATGGTGCATTAATAACGGCTTGGAGCCAGAGGAATTATATCGTGTAGCGTATCCACAGCAGGATAGCAACGAGCGTCTGCTACGAATACGCAAACTGACTGTATCGCGCGAAGAAGCAGGTGATATTCCGCTGGATACGGTATTAGGTGTGCTGTCCATGTTCGGAAATGAGGACTTGGCGATGGTCGTATCCGAGGCGGCTGCCCAGCTCCCGTCGGAACGAAAATAAGTCCAGCTAAAATAAAACATCTGGCAAAATCATCATAACATCGTGTAAATAAACTATTTACTGAGGATATTGTTGATCAGGAGGGTAAGCTGACGATGGAAGATATACCTGTGCCAAGCACTTGTAAAGGCTGTGAAAGAGATATCGCTTTATCGGAAGAGCAAATTACCAGAATTCTAAACAATATGAGACCCAAAATGGAATGTGTAAACGATGAAGTGTACGAAGCCAGACTGTTAGCCTGCGCACAATGCAATGAGTTAATGTCCGGGCACACATGTGGCATTAGTGGAAGTATTGTTCGTATACGTGCCTTGGCAGCAACTCAAAATTGTCCCAGTTACCACGGTTCACGTTGGCGAGGATCAGCTTGAAAAATGTAAAGCCCAGACTCAGTTAAACCTGAGATTACAGGCTAAAGTAGTCATCCCCTGGTCTGCCTTAATGGCAGACCTTTTTAGTTTGCTTGGACTTTGCTGTTAGCAATTGACAAATTGTAGACAATAAAATATATTAAACACGTAAAATGTTTTTGTTTAATTATTAATATTTATATTAATTAAAGGATTACTAGATGTGACAATGTGTACAGTAGAGTTCGAAAAAGAACAGAAGTGTAAGTGAAGTTCACGCAATTATGAAAGCGTAACCATCTGTGTGATGTTCCAACAATCTTAATGTTCTGGGAGGGTTTGTTGTGAAGGGTTCTGTTATTGTAAATACCGATTGGGAACAGGGTGTTATTAATAAAAATATTTATGGGCAATTTGCTGAGCATCTTGGACGATGCATTTATGAAGGCTTATGGGTGGGACAGGACTCTCCAATCCCTAACACTGACGGAATTCGAAATGATGTGGTGGAAGCGCTGAAACAGCTGAACATTCCTGTGCTGCGCTGGCCTGGGGGCTGTTTTGCGGATGAATATCATTGGAAAGATGGGATTGGACCGAAAGAAAACCGCAAAAGAATGGTAAATACGCACTGGGGCGGTGTGGTTGAAAATAACCATTTTGGTACACATGAGTTTTTCCAGCTGTGTGAGCTATTGAATGCAGAGCCGTATATATGTGGGAATGTAGGCAGTGGTACAATGCAGGAAATGTCGGAGTGGGTAGAGTACATGACCTTTGACGGGGAGTCCCCTATGGCTGCATGGCGTCAGGAAAACGGTCGTGAAAAACCTTGGAAGCTCAAATATTTTGGAGTAGGTAACGAAAACTGGGGCTGTGGCGGTAACATGCGCCCTGAATATTATGCCGACTTGTATCGCCGCTATCAGACATATGTCCGTAACTATGGAGAGAATCGCATTTATCGAATAGCTGGTGGGGCGAATGTGGATGATTACCGTTGGACCGAAGTGCTGATGCGCGAAGCCGGGCATCTGATGGACGGTTTGAGTCTACACAACTACACAATTCCGGGGAGTTGGGAAGGGAAACGACACGCAGTTGGTTTTGATGAAGCAGAATGGTTTGAGACGATGAAAAAATCATTGCATATGGATGAACTGATTACTCGTCACTCTGCCATTATGGACCAATATGATCCTGACAAACGGGTCGGGCTGATCGTCGATGAATGGGGAACTTGGTTCCTGACCGAGCCGGGTACCAATCCTGGCTTCCTTTATCAGCAAAATACGATGCGGGATGCGCTGGTAGCCGGACTACACCTGCACATATTCCATAATCATCATGATCGTGTGCAAATGACCAACATTGCTCAAATGGTCAACGTTTTGCAAGCGATGGTTTTGACAGAAGGCCCTGCTATGCTGTTGACGCCGACATACCATGTATTTGAAATGTTCAAAGTGCATCAGGATGCACAAGCACTGGCAATTCATGCGAAGGTAGGCAACTATGAGTATGATGGAGATTCCATCCCACAAGTAAGTGTGTCCGCCTCTAAGGCACAAGATGGCTTTATTCATATAAGCTTATGCAACGTCCATCTAGGTGAATCGGCAAATTTGAGCCTTGAGCTAAGAGGGCTCGAAGAGGTTAAGGAGATCAATGGTGTTGTCTTAGCCAGTGACGATATGCAGGCACATAATACATTTGATCAGCCAGAGCGTGTGAAAAAGGAAGCTTTTACATCTTATCAGCTGCAAGGTCAGCATTTGGATGTTACACTGCCACCGATGTCAGTTGTGATGCTGACGATTGCTCCGTAAAAACAGATTGTGGAATGTGAGTAGTATCGATATATTGTTATAAAAAAGAGAGAGCGTTCCCCTGAACGCTCTCTTTTTCCTACAATTGCTCGCGGTGAATCAACCTGAATTCCTTGGGCGACATACCAAAGCGGGAACGAAATACACGATGAAAGTATGTGTAGTTCGCAAATCCTGACGATTCGGCGGCTTGTTCCAGTGACATGGGACTGAAAATGATACGCTCCCTTGCCATGTTGAGCCTGATGTCCAGTGTGTACTGCATAATGCTCGTATCGAACGTTTCTTTAAAAAGGTGTACCGCTCGTGATACGCTGATTCCAACGTGTGAAGAGACATCATCCAGCTTAAAATTAGATGATGCATTTTCTTCAATATAATTTTTTATCTGATAAGCAAGATAGTTATGATGAGTAGCAATGGGTTGCTCAGATAGTATACGGTCAAACTCCAAACATAAAATGCGTATGTAATAGCTTGATATTTCCGGGTAAGGATTAGAAATACGTCGCTGCTCCAACACGAGCTGACGAAATAGACCAAGCAGGGCTTCTGTGAGTTGAACCTTAATTCGGTTGGGACGTTTGTGATGATTCCACCACTCATCTACCCACGGACCACCGAAAAAAATGTGATAATCCCCACTTTCAACAACCTGTTCTCCCATGGGATTCAACTCACTGTGAATATCCAGTTCATAAGGCTCGGTTGGATTGAACAGCAGCAGATCACCTGCCTCAATCCGTGTCATTTTCCCGTCAATGCGTGCTTGACAGCGTCCATCTGTTTGCAGACGGAATAAATAATTTTTGATTCCATCAGGCTGGTTCGAATAAAAGGGCTTACGGTGGAAGGAATAGCCTGCGGTAAGAACCTGGCAAGGCTCAATGATAGACATGATGATGACTCCTTTGGGCATATGGCTGTTTCAAATATTGACCAGATTGTTCATGTTTTAATCATATTATTCATTTTAAACGAAAGCAAAATAGAATACCATGTGAACTGTAAAGCTTACATGTTAGATGAGAAAGTACATGTTAGAGGCCAAGGAGTGTGAAGACGTAAAACGAATCAAGGCCGGGATTATCAGCCGTGGTAACACTAGCTCGGTATATCTTAAAATTCTCCAAACCAACCCGCCCTTTGAAGTAGTGACCTTTGGTGATCTATTGAATGGAAGGGCCAAGGAGAGGGCGATAAATTGAGTGTTGAAAACGTATACAAAGTGGATGGATCGATGCTTCGGCCTGAGATGGAGCTTGCATTTTATCTGCCGGTACCTGGCTGCCAGGCACTGCAGATGTGCGATACCAGAGGCGGGCAAGCAGGTGTAATGGAACAGATATAACGGAAATTCATCCTGACAAAGAGGTGAAGGAGAATGACTAAAGTAGGATTGCAATTATACACAGTTAGGGAAGGGCTTGAACAGGATTTTGAAGGTACATTGCGCAAGGTAGCTGAGCTGGGCTACAAAGGGGTTGAGTTTCATAACTTTTTCGGACGTAGTGCCAAGGATGTCAGAGCGCTTTTGGATGAGCTGAATCTGGAGGTTGTCGGAACCCATATACAATACAGCCGCTTGCTGCATCATTTGGATGAGGAAATTGCATATCACAAAGAATTGGGCAATAAATACCTCATTGTTCCTTATTTAACCGAAGAAGAGCGGGAGTGGGATGACCTTTTTGTTAATCTGAATCGTATTGGTGAAAAAGTAAAGGAGCATGGGTTGATACTCGCCTATCACAATCATGATTTTGAACTAACAGAGAAAATCAATGATCGCCCGGTATTCGATGCTCTATATGATGCGGTTCCCGATGATTTGTTACAGGTCGAAATGGATACTTGTTGGGTATACTATGGAGGCTATGATCCAGTGGAATACATCGGACGATATCGTGGACGCCTACCTATCATTCACTTAAAGGATATGGCACGTGACGAGCAGCAGAAAGCAATTACTGTAGAGTTAGGCAAAGGAGAAGTGCAGCTTCAGGCTATTACAGACGCCGCTATTGAAGCAGGTGTGGATTGGGTTGTCGTGGAACAGGATTTCAGCTCAAATCCTCCAATCGAAAGCATTGAAACCAGTATGAAGTGGCTCCAACAATACGCAGCTCAAGGAGGAAATATTCATGTCTAAAACACTCAAGATCGGGATTATCGGTTGTGGGGGCATTGCCAACGGCAAACACTTGCCGAGTCTTGCCAAGCAAAAGAGAGCAGAAATCATTGCTTTCTGTGACATTATACCAGAACGTGCTGAAGAGGCTGCTGAAAAGTATGGTGCAGAAGGATCGCAAGTTTATAGCGATTACCGTCAGTTGCTAGAAAATAAAGACATTGAAGTTGTACATGTATGTACCCCTAACGACTCGCACTCAGAAATTACAGTAGCGGCGCTGGAGGCAGGTAAGCATGTGCTATGTGAAAAGCCGATGGCTAAAACTGCTGAGCAGGCACGGGAAATGCTTGATGCGGCCAACCGTACAGGCAAAAAGCTGTCCATTGCTTATCAAAATCGTTATCGTGATGACAGTCTGTATCTGAAGCAATTGGTCGAGCAAGGAGAGCTTGGTGAGATTTATCTGGGTAAAGCCATTGCTCTACGCCGCCGTGCGGTTCCAACCTGGGGAGTGTTCTTGGATGAAGAGAAACAGGGGGGTGGCCCGCTTATTGATATCGGCACACACGCACTCGACCTGACACTTTGGCTGATGGATAATTACAAGCCTAAAAGCGTACTAGGTTCAACCTTCCATAAGCTGGGAGACCGAAAAAATGCAGCAAACGCTTTTGGACCGTGGAATCCTGATGAATTTAAAGTAGAGGACTCAGCTTTTGGATTCATCACCATGCAAAATGGAGCTACAATTGTATTGGAATCCAGCTGGGCATTAAATGTTGTAGAGTTTGGTGAAGCCAAGACGTTGTTATGCGGTACCGAAGGCGGAGCAGATATGCAGGATGGATTGCGCATTAACGGAGAAAAAAATAGCCGTTTGTTTGATACAAAAATAGATCTGAATGCAGGAGGAGTTGCCTTTTACTCCGGTGAAACGGAAAATGAAGCAGACCGTGAAGCCCGTCTGTGGATCGAATCTATTCTGGACGACAAAGAACTTCTTGTGAAGCCGGAGCAGGCACTGGTTGTTACTGAAATTTTGGAAGCCATCTATGAATCGGCCCGCACGGGAAAAGCAGTTTACTTTGACTAAGCCTGTAATTATCCCGAATAGACAATCACTATAATGAAAGCAGCTTTTTTCACATATGATACAGGGAGGGATTTCTTTTGAAACTTGGAGTATTTATGGTGCTGTTTGGTGGACGTTCGCTGGAGGAGGCGCTGGATTATGTGGCTTCTCAGGGATTGGATGCTGTAGAAATTGGAACAGGTGGCAACCCGGGAGATAAGCATTGCAAGCCTGATGAGCTGCTGGAGAACGATACGGCGCTCAAAAATTTTAAAAAGGCAGTAGAATCTCGCGGACTAACGATTAGCGCGCTTAGCTGTCATGGTAATCCTCTTCACCCGCAAAAGCATTTGGCACAGGCAGATCATGATGCATTTTTGAAAACAGTCCGCTTGGCGGAAAAGCTGGAAGTTCCTGTTGTGAACACTTTCTCAGGCTGTCCGGGGGATCACGAGGACGCGAAGTATCCAAACTGGCCCGTGGCTCCGTGGCCTAATGATTTTCAGGAAGTATTGAAGTGGCAATGGGAAAATAAAATTATTCCTTACTGGACCGAGACAGGTAAATTTGCAGCAGATCACCATGTTAAAATAGGGCTGGAGTTACACGGGGGCTTCTCCGTGCATACACCAGCAACCTTACTTCGTTTGCGTGAAGCGGCAGGAGAGGTCATTGGTGCTAATTTGGACCCGAGCCATATGTGGTGGCAGGGAATTGATCCCGTACAGGCGGTTCAAATTTTGGGCCGAGAGGGAGCCATCCACCATTTCCATGCCAAGGATACGACGATTGATCCGATCAATGTTAATAAATACGGACTTACTGATATGCAGGAGTATACGAATATGTTAGATCGTGCATGGCAGTTCCGTACTGTGGGCTATGGTCATGATGTAAAAACCTGGGCAGATATTATCAGTGCTCTGCGTCTGGTGGGATACGATTATGTAGTGAGTATTGAGCATGAAGACGGTCTGATGTCTGTAGAAGAAGGCTTTACTAAGGCTGTCCATAATCTTCGCCAGGTCCTGATTGAAGAACCGCTTAGCGAGATGTGGTGGGTCTAACCTAATAGGGGGAACTGTGATGATTAACGTCACCATTTGGAATGAATTTCTGAACGAGAAGTTAAATGAAGAAGCCAAACGGATTTATCCTAACGGCATACACCAAGCATTGGCTGACGGCTTGGCAGATGAAGGTTTTGCCATTCGAACAGCTACTCTGCGTGATAATGCCGAGCATGGTTTGGGAGAAGAAATCCTCAATTCCACAGATGTGCTGCTGTGGTGGGGACATAAAGCCCACGATCAGGTGAGCGATGAAGTTACAGCGCGTGTCGTCAAGCGTGTGCAGGAAGGGATGGGCCTCATCGTACTGCACTCAGGCCATTTTTCTAAGCCATTTAAAGCTCTGATGGGCACCAGTTGTGATTTAAAATGGAGAGTTGCAGGAGAGCAGGAGATTATTTGGTCAGTAAATCCGTCACATCCCATTGCAGAAGGGATAGACGCCAAAATTCTCTTAGAGCAGGAAGAGATGTATGGAGAGTTCTTTGATATTCCTGCGCCGGATGAACTGGTCTTTATCAGTAACTTTGAAGGCGGCGAAGTATTTAGAACTGGATGCACCTTCCATCGAGGCAGTGGTAAAATATTTTATTTCAGACCAGGGCATGAAACCTATCCAACTTATTACCAACCTGATATTTTGAAGGTCATTGCTAACAGCATCCGTTGGGCTTCTCCGACAAGTAATAAAAAACCTATATATGGTAGGAGTGAACCAGTAAGGCCTCTTGGTGGAGTGTTGGTATAGTTACAATTATCACATTATGATAAATTCTATAAAGAACAGATTTACAGGCGGAACCTCTGGGATTCCGCCTTTTTGTATTTAACGAATTAGACATATACCTGCCGCATTGGTTTGTTGTATAATCAGTTTTGGTCATGGCAACTTTATCATCACAGGTAATTAAATTTAAGAAAGTGTTTTCTTTCGGGATAAAGTATGCTAAAATGATATATACTAACAAAAGGAAAGCTTTATCAAACCGAAATGCAAAAGAAGGTGAAAAATTTGGAGAGTCAACCGCAATTTACAAAAATGTGTCCGCGTTTTGAAACCGCCTTTTCATGTCTGGGTAAGCGCTGGAATGGATTGATTATTCAATCCATGATGAGCGGTCCCAAGCGGTTTAAGGATATTTCCAATCTGATTCCCACAATGAGTGACAAAATGTTATCAGAGCGGATGAAGGATCTGGAAAATGAAGGGATTCTTACACGCCATGTATATCCGGAAACTCCTGTCCGCATTGAATATGAGCTAACCACCAAAGGTCGTGCACTTCAGCCGGTTATGGAGCAGATTCAATTTTGGGCTGAGGAATGGATTAGATGATCACCAAACTCATTAAGTGTTTTTCATAGCAAAACAGCCTTTTCCTAGGAAAAAGGCTGTTTTTTTATTTTGTGATAGGTAGTACGGCTTAATAGCTTTTAGCACGGCCTGCTACTGAGAATACTCCGGCTGTTGTACGGCGGGGGACACGGGATTGAATATCCAGTGCGGCTGTACGAAATGTGCCTAAGCACGAGTGGCAAAGTCTTCCTGCATAAATGGGAGAACGGCAAGACTCGCAAGGATAATCAAGCTGACTGTATGTGGAGGGAAATTTGCCTGCTCTTACCCAATCTGTGAGCAAATCCATAGGTGTGCCAGTCACATCACTGAGTTGGCGGGTATGAGTAGAAGGATGCCTCCATAGATAGTTAGAACAGCGGTCAAAGAATATATTTTCTTCTTGAATACAAGTGCTACACAGGTTTCTAAGATTTTGACGGAAAATGGAACCGCATTTTGGGCAATTCGAAGTATGTATCTCCATAGAAACCAGTCCTTTGTATCGGAATATAGTAGTATTTTAAAATTTATTAGTTACATATTACTATGACTTTATACCTATATCAATCTTTATTTAAAGAAATTGCTGATCTTTGAGTATATGCTGGCATCGAGATTGACATTACTCTATTACTTATGTATTATAACTTACATAAAGTTACTTTATGAATAAAATAAACTGTATACGATAAGGAGATTTTAATGATACCATCTTTATTTTTAGCCCACGGATCACCTATGCTTGCTATTGAACAGACGGACTATACTGCATTTTTAGAGCAGTTGGGGAAAAGCATTCATCCTAAGGCGATTGTTATCTTTACAGCTCACTGGGAGACACAAATGTTAACGATTAGTTCAATGGATGACATATACGATACAATTTATGATTTTGGAGGTTTCCCACCGGAACTGTACGAAGTGAAATATCCAGCACATGGTTCTGTTGAACTAGCTAATAAGTTGAAAAAGTTATATGAACAAAACGGCATCGAGGTACAAACTGATCATGTGAGAGGACTGGATCATGGTTCCTGGACATTGTTGCATCGTATGTATCCTGAGGCAGACATTCCGGTAGTTCAGATTTCCGTAAATCCGTACCTCTCGCCCAAAGCACAATTTGCCATTGGTGAAGTGCTGCGTGAGTTGGGAGAACAAGATATTCTGGTCATTGGCAGTGGCGTGACTGTCCATAATCTGCGTATTGTCAAATGGGGAGAAACGAAAACGGAACGTTGGGCAATTGATTTTGATGACTGGATTATCGAAAAAGTGCAAAGCGGAGATATAGAAGCTTTAGATCACTATGAAAGCGAAGCGCCGTATGCTCGTCAGGCTGTACCTAGAGCAGAACACTTTGTACCGTTGTTTATTGCAATGGGTAGTGGCGACCCTGCAAACAAAGCTAAGGTCATCCATAGAAGCTATGAGATGGGAAATTTAAGTTATCTATGTTTGCAGTTTTAAAGTGGGTAGGCAGAAGAAGGTCGAGTTATGTGCTTTGTTACTGTCCCGTCCGTTCTCTAAAAAATGGGGAGTGGAATAAAATTAGGGAGTGTTATAAGCTAATAATGGCTTACAGCACTCCCTTTTACATTAAAAAAATTTATTATATCCGGCAAATCTCACGTGGGCACAATTCACAATGACATACACCTTGCAGCATTTCCAAATCCTTGACAACAATCATACCATTATCGTATTCGACTGCATTTTTCTTACGCAGATCACTGAGCATCCGATTTACACTTTCCCGGGTAGCACCGATCATATTTGATAAGTCAGTATGAGTAATCTTTTTATGAATCAGAATATAGTCGCCGTGAGGCTCACCATAGGTGTTGCATAGTCGGATGAGTGTGGAACATAGAGCGCCAGGCTTGCCGTACATCATCAAATCGCGGAACTTGGTCTGGGTAATGCGGTGATGCGATCCCATCCATTTCATAAAGTCAATCGCAAAATCACAATGCTGACAAATAAGCAACTCCAAATCTGTATGATCGATTACGCCAATATCACTGTCCTCCAGAACTTCAGCAGAAAAGGAATGCTTAGTGCCGAAGAAAGGATCAGCTTGACCAACAAGATCGCCGCTTTGATACATATATAGAATAAGTTCCTTACCCTCATCCGTTGTTTTGGTCACTTTTACGCGTCCGCGCTTAATATAAAACAGCTTATCCGCTGTATCTCCTTCCCAGAACAGATGCGAACTTTCTGGCATAACTCGATCTTTCATCATCACTTGCAGCCGGTTGAAGCTGGCCTCCGAGAAGCAACAGGTGTTGCCGCGGGCTTCCATTACATTTGTAGGGTTTCTCATCGTCCATTTCCCCTTTGTATCCTATGTTATTTTATCTGCAACTTGATCAATTCAAATTCATTATATACCTGTGCAATGCGTTTTTGGGGCAAGATGAGGGGGTAAAAGTGGCAGAATTCCAAACTTTGTGATTTAATTCACTTCATAAAATAAAATTTTAAATAGATTGTGAAAAAAATCACAAAATATCTTAGAAAGCTGTGTTACGATCAGTGCGTGAACAAGAGATAGTACACGAGATAACAGGAGGATGAGGGAAATGGCTGTTAAAAACGAGGTTATCCAAAAAGAACAAAGCGCAGAGCAGTATATTCAAACGCTGATTGACCGGGCGAACCGGGCACAGCAAGCTTTCATGAGTATGAATCAGGAGCAGATTGACGAAATCGTACAAGCTATGGCACTCGCAGGGATGGATAAGCACATGCACCTCGCGAAGTTGGCTGTTGAAGAAACAGGACGCGGTGTGTACGAGGACAAAATCACCAAAAACATGTTTGCAACAGAATATGTCTACCATAGCATCAAAAATGAGAAAACCGTCGGTGTCATTGAAGACAATGACTTTGATAGTTTTCAAAAGATAGCTGAACCAGTCGGTATTATCATGGGGATTACTCCAGTAACAAACCCAACTTCGACTACGATGTTCAAAGCGTTAATTGCCATTAAAACACGTAACCCAATCATTTTCGGCTTCCATCCATCTGCTCAATCGTGTAGTGCGGAAGCAGCCCGCGTCTTGCTTGAAGCAGCTGTTAAACATGGTGCTCCAGCGGATTGTATTCAATGGATTGAAGCACCTTCGATGGATAAAACAAATGTACTGATGAACCACTCTGATGTAGCGTTGATTTTGGCAACTGGCGGATCAGGCATGGTTAAGGCAGCTTATAGCTGTGGTAAACCTGCACTTGGCGTAGGTCCTGGTAACGTACCTTGCTTTATTGAGAAAACAGCCGATATCAAACAGGCCGTGAACGACCTTATCCTTTCTAAATCTTTTGATAACGGTATGATTTGTGCTTCGGAACAAGCTGTAATTATTGAAGAGCCTATCTTCGAGCAAGTGAAGAAATTGATGATTGCTAATGGTTGCTACTTTGTAAATAAAGAAGAGGCAGCTAAGCTCACTCAAGGAGCTATGAATGTAGAAAAATGTGCAGTGAACCCGGCCATTGTCGGCCAGTCTGCTGTAAAAATCGCTGAAATGAGCGGTATTACAGTACCGGCAGGAACCAAAATTTTGGTCGCTGAAATTGAAGGAGTAGGAACCAAATTCCCATTATCTGCGGAAAAATTGAGTCCGGTATTGGCTTGCTACAAAGTAAAAAATGCAGAGCAAGGTATCCAACGTGCTGCTGAAGTCGTAGAGTTCGGCGGTATGGGTCACTCGTCAGCAATCCATTCGCAAGATGAGGATGTTATTGCTCGCTTCGCAGATCGTTTGCAAACAGGACGTATCATTGTAAATGCACCTTCCACACATGGCGCAATCGGTGATATTTACAACACCAACCTTCCTTCGTTGACACTTGGTTGCGGTTCGTACGGTCGTAACTCGACTTCGTCGAACGTATCTGCAGTTAACTTGATTAATGTGAAAAGGGTGGCGAAACGGACGGTGAATATGCAATGGTTCAAAGTACCTTCCAAAATCTATTTTGAAAAAAATTCGACACAGTATCTTGCTAAAATGCCTGATATCACACGTGTAGCCATTATCACTGACCCTATGATGGTGAAACTCGGATATGTGGACCGTGTCATCCATTATTTGCACCAGCGTCAAACACCGGTTGCTATTGAAGTGTTCTCCGAAGTAGAGCCAGATCCATCGACAGTTACGGTAGAGCGCGGTACTGAAATGATGAGACGTTTCCAACCGGATTGCATCATCGCACTCGGCGGCGGTTCGCCAATGGATGCTGCTAAAGGCATGTGGATGTTCTATGAATATCCGGATACTGATTTCAATAACTTGAAACAAAAATTCATGGATATCCGTAAACGGATTTACAAGTACCCACGTCTGGGTCAAAAAGCACAATTTGTGGCTATCCCTACAACTTCGGGTACAGGTTCGGAAGTTACATCGTTTGCAGTTATTACGGACAAAAACCTGGGCAACACGAAGTACCCTCTGGCTGACTATGAGTTGACTCCTGATGTGGCAATTATTGACCCTGTGTTTGTATATTCGCTGCCTAAAACTGCTGTAGCAGATACAGGTATGGACGTTCTGACGCATGCTATCGAGGCTTACGTGTCTGTAATGGCCAATGATTACACAGATGGTCTGGCAATTAAAGCCATTCAACTGGTATTCCAATACCTGGAGCAATCGGCTCTGACTGGTGATAAGCTGGCTCGCGAAAAAATGCATAATGCTTCTACACTTGCAGGTATGGCGTTTGCTAATGCATTCTTGGGTATTAACCATAGTCTTGCACATAAATGGGGCGGACAATACCATACAGCGCATGGCCGCACGAATGCTATCTTGCTGCCGCACGTTATTCGCTACAATGCGAAAAAACCGACAAAATTTGCATCGTTCCCTAAATATTCGCACTTTGTTGCAGATGAGCGCTATGCAGAAATCGCACGCATACTGGGACTGCCTGCACGTACCACTGAAGAAGGGGTTAACAGTTTAATTGACGCGATCCGTAAGTTGAACAAAACACTCGGTATCGAGGAATCGTTCCAACAACTTGGTTTCGATCCAAAAGACTTTGAATCACGTGTAGATTATTTGGCTGACCGCGCTTTTGAGGATCAATGTACAACTGCAAATCCAAAGCTGCCGCTGGTTACTGAATTGGCTGATGTATACCGTAATGCCTTCTACGGACGCTTTGATCAATAATATAATAGTATGAAGAGGCTTGTAACTAAGCATTTTTCTATACAATACCAATGCAGGCTCTCTATATAGAGGGCCTCTTGGTTTGGGAAGGGAGGTGAACGGCAAGGCTAGAGGTATGCGCGTGAAGCTAGGGAAAATAAAGTGACAAAAATCACTCATATTGTGATTTTTGTCACATACTACACTCTATCATTATTCTACAATAAGAGTGTAAGAAAGGTCCCGACACTGAGCGTAAGGCATCGGTGAAAAGGCCGGGCTCAAGAAATAGTTTAAACGTGAAAAAAATCACAAGTCCGGAAGACCAAACAATTTGGAGGGATTTACATGTCGGTGATTGAGAGAGAATTACAAGAGCAACAATCTGGCTGGAGAGGTTTTAAAAAAGGAAAATGGACTAAAGAAGTTAACGTCAACGATTTTATTGAAACAAATATCTCACCTTATGTTGGCAATGAAGAATTTTTGGTTGGTCCTACCGCCAATACAACTGCATTGTGGGAAATTGTATCTGATCTTACTAAAAAAGAGTTGGCAAACGGCGGCGTTCTTGATGTAGACGTAAATACGCCATCCACCATCATTTCACATAAACCAGGCTATTTGGACAAGGACAAAGAACAAGTTGTCGGCGTACAAACAGATGCTCCATTCAAACGTTCTTTGCAGCCGTTTGGTGGAATTCGGATGATGATCGATGCTTGTAAAGCCTATGGTTTTGAAGTGCCACAAAGCATTGTTGACATTTTCACTCATATTCGTAAAACACACAACCAAGGTGTATTTGACGCTTATACAGATGAAATGAGAGCAGCTCGTAAAGCTGGCATCATTACTGGTCTGCCAGATGCATACGGTCGTGGTCGTATAATCGGTGACTATCGTCGCGTAGCTCTGTATGGTGCAGACTTCTTGATCCAAGATAAAAAACTTCAATTGAAAAGCCTTGAAGTTGATTCCATGGAAGAAGACGTAATCCGTCTGCGTGAAGAAATTTCTGAACAAATTCGTGCTTTGAATGAATTGAAACAAATGGCTGCTGAGCACGGTTTTAATATTTCTAAACCAGCTAACAATGCAAAAGAAGCTTTCCAATGGGTATATTTTGGATATCTTGCAGCGATTAAAGAACAAAATGGTGCAGCAATGTCCTTGGGACGTGTATCTTCATTCCTTGATATTTATACTCAACGTGATCTTGAGGAAGGTGCGATGAACGAAGAACAAGCTCAGGAACTGGTCGATCATTTTGTTATGAAACTGCGTATTGTTAAGTTCCTGCGTACACCTGACTACAACGAACTGTTTAGTGGTGACCCAACTTGGGTAACAGAATCCATTGGTGGTATGTCTGTCACTGGAGAAACTCGTGTTACCAAAAACAGCTTCCGCTTCTTGCACACACTGTACAACTTAGGACCTGCTCCAGAACCTAACTTGACTGTACTGTGGTCAGAAAAACTGCCTGAGGGCTTTAAAAAATATTGTGCAAAAGTTTCTATTGAAACTAGCTCCATTCAATATGAAAATGACGATTTGATGCGTCCAATCTACGGCGATGATTATGGTATTGCTTGTTGTGTATCCGCTATGAGAATCGGTAAACAAATGCAATTCTTTGGCGCTCGTGCCAACTTGGCAAAAGCTCTGCTGTATGCCATTAACGGCGGTAAGGATGAAAAATCCGGCGTTCAAGTAGGACCTGAGTTCCCAGCTATTACAAGTGAAGTGCTGGATTACGAAGAAGTGTTAAGCCGTTTCAAACCTATGATGGAATGGCTGGCAAAACTGTACATGAACACTTTGAATGTTATTCACTATATGCATGATAAATATAGCTACGAACGCATTGAAATGGCGTTGCATGACCGTGATATTCTTCGTACCATGGCTTGTGGTATTGCGGGTCTGTCAGTTGCTACCGACTCCTTGAGCGCCATTAAATATGCAAAAGTTAAACCAATTCGCAACGAAAAAGGAATTGCTGTTGACTTTGAAATCGAAGGCGAATATCCTTGCTACGGTAACAATGATGACCGCGTAGATACTATCGCTGTAGAACTGGTAGAAAGCTTCATGAGCATGATCCGCAAACATAAAGCTTATCGTAATGCGGTTCCTACTCAATCTGTACTGACCATTACTTCCAACGTGGTATATGGTAAGAAAACAGGTACAACACCTGATGGACGTAAAGCAGGCGAACCGTTCGCACCAGGTGCAAACCCAATGCATGGTCGTGATAAAAAAGGCGCTCTGGCATCTCTGAGTTCTGTAGCCAAATTGCCTTATGAACACAGCTTAGATGGTATCTCGAATACCTTCTCCATCGTGCCTAAAGCACTGGGTAAAGAAGAAGAAACACGCAAAACAAACCTTGTTTCGATGATGGATGGCTACTTTGGAAGCCACGCACATCATCTGAATGTCAATGTGTTTGCTCGTGAACAACTGTTGGATGCAATGGAACACCCAGAAAACTATCCACAACTTACGATTCGTGTTTCCGGTTATGCCGTTAACTTTATCAAGCTGACTCGTGAGCAACAATTGGATGTTATTAACCGTACTTTCCACGGTACAATGTAAGGTACAATGTAAATAAGTTTTACGTATCAAATAATACACTGACGCACGCATAGCGGATGCGGGAAGGATGATGCAACATGTTGAAAGGTCACATACACTCATTGGAAACCTTCGGGACCGTCGATGGTCCCGGCATCCGCTTCGTGCTCTTTATGCAAGGATGCTTGTTGAAATGTCAATATTGCCATAATCCGGACACTTGGGCCTTGAATGAAGGTAATCCGATGACGTTAGAAGAAGTATTGGCTGAGATTGAACCATATTTAGCCTACTACCGTTCTTCGGGAGGTGGATTAACAGTTTCCGGTGGAGAACCGACATTACAAGCTCATTTTGTAGCAGAGCTGTTCAAAGAAGTGAAACGTCGCTGGAATTTGCACACGACATTGGACAGTAACGGCTTTAATGATGCAGGTCGTATCCATGAACTACTGGACGTAACGGATTTGGTACTACTTGATATTAAGCACATCGATAACGACAAGCATATTAAGCTTACAGGCAAATCCAACGATCGTATGCTAAGTACGGCCCGCTGGTTGTCTGAGCAAGGGCGCAAAATGTGGATTAGACACGTATTTGTACCGGGTATCCATGACGACGAGCAAGATCTACTCAATTTGGGACGGTTCATTGGAACGTTGAACGGAGTCGAGAAATTCGAAATTTTACCTTACCATCAAATGGGTGTTTACAAATGGGAAATGCTCGGCAAGGCGTATCCGTTGGAGGGAGTTCCGTCTCCTACAGATGAAGAAGTTCAACGTGCTTACCGGCTCATTGAAGAGGGTCGTCTGGAGACTGCAGGAACGGATACTGCTTGTCGTCCATCATAATGTAAATGGATTAGAACTACTTTCAGGTCATGAAGCCGCCGTCACATCAGATAGATGGACGGCGGTTTTTTTGTTGTTGAATTTTTGCAATCACAGGAGAAAGTTCCCTTTTTTTCATGATCGTCAAAATTTCCAGAAACTTTTTGACAACTGTCGCGTCTAATAGTATGACTTTTCACGGGAATGATAATAATTTGGGGATAGAAGGAGACAGACAATGAATTTCAAGAAATGGACCATGCTCACCGCCTTGGCGGTAGCTCAGGTGGCTGCAGTAGCCCCTGTAGGAGCAGAAGCAGCATCAACAAGCGTTCAATCCACCGATTCGGTTAGCGCCCAGCAGACGACCAATGTTGCTGATTCCGGCGTTCAGAATAGTATCGGAGATCAAAATGGAACAAGCACACCAGCTAATACGGTAACACCTGATAACACGGGTGTATCCAATGATCCATTGACTGGGCTGCCTACAGATACCACTAACGGATCGAACGTAACCAATGATGTATACGGTGGAGACGGAACGATCACCAATCCTGGTGGAGCTCCAACATCCATGAATGCGAATCAACTGATTTTGTATTTGAACAGTGCTAAAATGGAACAAAACGGACAGGTATATACGGCAACTCAGCCGATGACAGTCAAAGACGGAGTTTCCTATGTAGCTATCCGTTCTCTTGTCAGCCGTGTCGGATTGCAGTTTAGTTATGACACTACCACCAAAGAAACCGTAATCACCCAAGGAACAAATGTCCTGCGCTTCAAAACAGACAGCAAAGTTTATACGGTTAACGGTGAAGCTAGACAAATGAAGGGACCGGCTTTCCAACAAAAGAACGTATTTATGGTACCGTTGACCTCGATTACGCAGGCCTTAAATATTCCTTATACTGTGAATAATACAACTAAACAAGTTATCATGGATTTGAATCAGAAGCCAAAAGCTTCTTTCACGGTTCAACAAAAAGATATCTATGCGGGTGAAACTCAAGTTACGTATTTGACCAAGGAATCTTCTCCTACAGGTCTTCCGATTGTGAACCAACGTTGGGAAGGTAAGCAGGACGTATTTCAGGAGCCGGGTACATATGTAGTTACCTATTCCGTTCTTGACTCTGCTGGGAACTGGAGTGATCCTTACTCAGTAACAATTACAGTAAGACCGCCAAACCAGCCGCCGGTAGCTCTGTTTACAACGGATAAAAAAGAGTACAAGATGGGTGAAAAAATTACCATTACCGACCTGAGTACTGACGACGAAAATGCGATCACTAAGCGTGATTGGGAGAACAAGAAACTTGCCTTCTTCCAGCCAGGTGATGTAACCATTACCCTGACCGTGACTGATAAGCATGGCGCAACAGGTACCAAAAGTGAAACAATTAAAATTACGAATGAACTGCTGTACAACGAAGATGATTTCAATAAAATTTTCACGCCATATGGTGATAAATACAGTGTAGATGGCAGTCAGGTGCCTGCTATGGCTACTATTCCAGTGACAAGTACTTCTTCCCCACGTCTATTGATCCGTGCTAACAGCCCAGAGCGTGTGTTCCAGGATGGTATCGTGTATCAGGAAACCGGATCAGGCAGTACGCGTATTCTTGTCCATCATGTCAATGAAACGGGTCGAGATGTGAAGATGTACGTGATTGCGACCAACAACAATATCACTCCAACCAATATAAATGTCGAAAATTCCGGTTTTGCTGGACCATCTGAATTTGCCACAGCTGCGGGTAAAGTTTCGATTCAAAGGTACTTTCAATCTATGTTGGATGGAAGCAAGCATTCCAGCACAGTTCTAAATCCGGGTGAGAGCCGTGTTATTTTACAAGATTTGAACGCGCAAAAAATCAAGCAAAAACAAGTTATTTCTTTGTTATCCGATCTGTACACGGATCAACCTATTCAATACACGGTAGTTGTGCTAGATGCTAATGTAGATCCGTTGACTGCGTTGCCTACTCTGGCAAAACTGCCTAAGGACGGCATTCATAACCGTGGAACGTACGCAAATTCAGATATTTCACTCAATTATACCGAAGAGGTTGGTAAAACAGCTCAACGTATCGTTCTTGGTGATAATAAGGTGGACCCGAATCTGATTGGTACCGACGGTCTGGACGGCTCTTCTGCTTCCAATGCCGGCAACTTTGGTGTTGTATATAAGGTTAAGTTGGATCATGTAGCGCCGTATTCACTGATTGCGTTCAACCCACGTGGAGGCGAATACGCCGGCTATGCGATGGTGAATAATCAGGTTGTGGGTATACCAACAAATGGTTCTGTGCAAGCTCCGAATGAGATGAGTGTGCTGTATCGCACAGGTCATATCGAAGAAAGTGTAGAGATGTATTTCACTGCAGCTGCTGGTAGTAATCTGCCGGTTTCCGTAGTAGTTATGCCTTTACCAGCTATTAAAAACTAATTTTAAATAATCGGTGCTGTTTACCGGTATAGACCACTTGAGTCTCATCATTCACCGTTTTAAAAGTCGATGTCACTTGCAGGATATAGGCGTTCTCCCGTTGCGAACTTGGTTGCAGCACTGGAGAACGTCTTTTTCTTATAAGTAGCGCGAATATCTCTTATAATATTGACTTTAATCGTGGTATAATGAATAGATGCAAGCCTAAGCCTGCATCAGAAAACCTGAAACTATAGACAGGGGAGGGTGAAACGCATGCTGACAAAGGATGAGATTATCGCAACGATGTCCGCTCAGGGGCTGCGTATTACAGATCAACGCAAGACGTTGGCCACGTTATTTTCCGAGAATGAAGGGTATCTGTCCCCTAAAGACGTTTATGAATATATGGGTAAGAAGTACAGCGGACTTAGCTTTGATACAGTATATCGCAATCTGCGTGTAATGCAGGAATTGGGTGTACTGGAGCAGGTATCTTTTGAGGATGGGATGAAGTTCAAGGTGAGCTGTAATGAACATCATCACCACCACCATATGATTTGCTTGAGCTGTCAGAAAACATTGCCGATTTCTTTTTGTCCAATGCAAATGACAGATACAACAGATCAATTCCAAATCGTCGAGCATAAGTTTGAAATTTTTGGTTATTGCAAAGACTGTCAGCAGAAGAATGGGCATACTGAGAGTAATTCGGATGGGGGTTTCAAACAGACGAGCAGTCACACTCACAGCCACGGGGGCTACTGAAATGAAAATCACCACACGCAGAGTGGTACAGGCTCCGATTCAGTTTTATCGTGCTTACATTTCACCATTAAAGCCGGCTACCTGCAGGTTCTATCCGACGTGTTCGGCGTATGCGCTGGAAGCGGTAGAAGTGCATGGTGCGCTCAGAGGCTCATGGCTAGCTGCAAAGCGTATAGCTAAATGCCATCCATTTCATCCCGGCGGTGTAGATTTGGTCCCTCCTGCAAAAAAGGGGTTAGATCAGTCTGACAAAGATCGTTTGGCTACCCATACTGAGAAGGGTCTGACTTGACAGCGCCATGCCGATTTGGTTATATTTTGGTTAATATTGTTTTCCTGTGAAGGGATGAGTAAGGTAAGTCGTCCAGTACAGAGAGCCGGAGTTAGCTGAAAACCGGTCTGGAGTGAAGCCTGAATATGGTCCTGGAGGAACCTTTTTCGAGCGTATTTGCCACAGTGAAGAAGCTATGTTCAAGAGGCAATCGTAAGGAGGAGGCGTGATCCAGCGTTAATGGGCGGTCAGATGTGACCGGTGAAGCCTGTATTCTGCGAGGGTACAGGGAATTTGGGTGGTAACGCGTGAGGTGACTCTCGTCCCATAGGGACGGGGGTCTTTTTTGTGCCCAATTTGTGTCGAATTCATGAATTGGAGTACCTATCATGATAGCAAATCTTTTGCTGTCGTGAACAAAACAGGAGGAACATACATGTCTAGTGAGAACACATTTTACATTACAACACCGATCTATTATCCCAGTGACAAGCTCCATATAGGACACGCCTACACGACGGTAGCGGGTGATGCGATGGCTCGCTACAAGAGGCTACGGGGCTATGAGGTTCGTTATTTGACAGGAACGGATGAGCATGGCCAGAAGATTGAGCAAAAGGCAAGTGCAGCTGGCAAAACGCCGCAACGTTTCGTAGATGACATTGTGGCAGGTATTCAAGACCTGTGGCGGAAGCTCGACATTTCCAATGACGATTTTATCCGTACTACGGAGGAACGTCATAAGGCTGTCGTACAGGAAATCTTTGATCGTTTATTAAAACAAGGCGATATTTATAAGGGAGAATACGAAGGTTGGTACAGCATTCCTGACGAGACTTACTACACAGAAACTCAACTCGTTGACGTCGTGAAGGACGCTGAAGGTAATGTAACTGGAGGTAAGAGCCCGGATAGTGGACACCCTGTAGAACTGGTCAAGGAAGAGAGTTACTTTTTCCGCATGAGCAAGTATGCTGATCGGTTGCTGCAATTTTATGAAGAGAACCCGCAGTTTATCCAACCGGAATCCCGGAAAAAAGAAATGATTAACAACTTTATCAAGCCGGGGTTAGAGGATCTGGCTGTTTCCCGTACAACTTTTGACTGGGGTGTTAAGGTCAAGGGGGACCCGAAGCATGTCGTATACGTGTGGATTGACGCACTTTCCAACTACATCACTGCCTTGGGGTATGGCTCTTCTAATACTGAGCTGTACGATAAATTTTGGCCAGCAAATGTGCATATCGTAGGTAAAGAGATTGTACGATTCCACACGATATATTGGCCAATCATGCTGATGGCACTGGACCTTCCGTTGCCTAAAAAAGTATTTGCACATGGTTGGTTACTCATGAAAGATGGCAAAATGTCGAAATCTAAAGGCAATGTGGTAGACCCGGTAACGTTGATTGACCGTTATGGTCTGGATCAACTTCGGTACTACTTGCTGCGCGAGGTGCCATTTGGAGCGGATGGAACATTCACACCTGAAAGTTTTGTAGATCGTGTAAATTCGGATTTAGCCAATGATCTGGGCAACTTGTTGAATCGTACGGTAGCGATGGTAGACAAATATTTTGACGGCAAAGTTCCCGCTTATGAAGCCAATGTAACCTCATTCGACGCAGCTTTGGTAGATATGGCAACATCGACTTATAGTAAAGTTGAAGAAGCTATGGAAAACATGGAATTTTCCGTGGCTTTAACGGCGATTAGCCAATTTATCAGCCGTAGCAACAAGTATATTGACGAGACGCAACCTTGGAATCTGGCTAAGGATGAGGCAAAACGTCGCGAATTGGCATCTGTTATGGTGCATTTGGTAGAAAGCTTGCGTATTGCTTCCATTTTACTTCAGCCTTTCTTGACGCGTGCACCTCATAAAATTTGGGAACAACTCGGTATTCGTCAAGGGGAGCTGACTACATGGGATAGCGGCAAGCAATTTGGACGTATTCCAGAAGGAACGCAGTTGGTAAAAGGTAATCCGATCTTCCCTCGTCTGGACTCTGAGCAAGAGGTTGCTTTTATCGTAGAAGCAATGACTGGAGGTAAGAAACCGGAGGAAGCTGCCACACAAGCTCAACCGCTGAATGCATCTGAGGCGAGCCAGGAAGCACCAGAGCCGAAAGAAGAGATTGGCATTGAGGATTTTGCCAAGGTAGAACTGCGCGTTGCTCAGGTTGTCGCCTGTGAGCCTGTGAAGAAGGCCGATAAACTATTGAAGCTTCAGCTCGATCTTGGTTATGAGCAGCGACAGGTGGTATCAGGAATTGCGAAGTTTTATACACCTGAGGATATCATTGGGCGTAAGGTGATCTGTGTGACCAATCTTAAGCCAGTAAAACTTCGGGGTGAGCTGTCGCAGGGTATGATTTTGGCAGCATCACATGGGGATCAGCTTACATTGGCCACTGTACCGGATGGTATGCCAAATGGTGCGATTGTAAAATAAGAGGCTATATAAAATAAAAGAACGTAAAAAGCGTATGCTTGGATATTATTCTCCCAGGCATACGCTTTTTGGCTTGCATCATATTTTTCTCTGTCTATACGTATGTTTTAGTAGGTAGGGCTTGTATTTGCTCTGCGTGTTCACTAAGACAGGTGGGAGGAAATGATGATGTCAGATGTCAACGCCGGGTTGGCCATCGTTGCTGGACTGGTTTCTTTTTTTTCACCGTGCTGCTTGCCACTATATCCATCCTATTTATCGTATATAACAGGAATGTCGGCACGTGAACTGGCTGAAGGACGGCACAGGGCAGAGGTTCGCTATCGTACGATGGGACACACGCTTGCTTTTGTATTAGGCTTTTCGGTTGTTTTTTATTCACTGGGGGCAAGTGTCGGGTTGCTTGGAGAATGGTTTGCCAATTATGGGGATACGCTAAGAGTCGTAGCGGGACTACTTATTATACTCATGGGTCTGGTATCTCTTGGTTTCGTGCGTCCATTATTTCTAATGAGAGAGCATAAGCTGCGCTGGACATGGAAGCCTGCCGGTTACGCCGGTTCCTTTGTAATCGGAATTGGGTTTGCGGCAGGCTGGTCACCCTGTATCGGTCCTATGCTAACAGCTATTATCGCTTTGGCGGCAGTAGAGCATCACATTTGGTTCAAGCTGATTACTGGCTACGCACTTGGTTTTGCGATTCCGTTTTTTGTATTGGCTTTGCTGGCAGGCTCTGTTAAGTTATCGTCCCGTTATACTTCCATCCTTATCCAAATAGGTGGCATGCTGCTTGTGATCACTGGCGGTCTGCTGGTAACGGATCATATGACAGATGTTACGCTTTTTTTACAACGGATTACCCCGGATTGGATGCTGGTTATGTGAAATATTCGATACGACTTAAAGGAAAATGTTCAAAAATGCGTTCTGTGATAAACTCCCGTAGTGCATTTTGCTGTTCATCGGGATAAACATATTTATTCTGGCCCCAGCGGCCCCATTTTTTCTTACGTTTTTCTATGTCCATTTCCAGTTTGGTTTTCGGGTAACGTTTCTCGATAACAGCTTTGGATGTTTTGGTAAAGCGATGCTGAATTAATTCGAATGTCAGATCCTTCGTAGCATGCTGGGGCAAGGTTTCTCCCAATCTACGCAGCAGCTCTCCGTATCCTTCTTCCCAGCCGTCATACCAAATGATGGGTGCGATGATGAACCCCAGCGGATAACCGGCCCGTGCGATTTTGCCCGCTGCTTCAATACGTTCCTCAAAGCGCGAAGTTGCAGGTTCAAACTGTTTAATAACATAATCGGAATTAATGCTAAAGCGGATGCGAGTATGGCCATTATGTTTAATATCCAGCAATGGATCAACATGATGATATTTTGTAACAAAACGAAGTCGGCCAAATTCCTCATCTGCCATGAAACGAATCAAGTCTCCAAGTGATCCAGTGATATGCTCCAAACCAACCGGATCAGAGGTACAAGCTGCTTCAAAACGAGTAATTTCAGGCGCCCGCTCCTCGATATAGGCTTTAGCTGCTGATATGATATCGTCAGTATTGACATAGATGCGAATATACGGCTTTGCTCCTAAGGTTGTTTGTAAATAACAGTAGTGACAGTGCCCCATGCAACCAGTCGAAATAGGGATGGCATATTCGGCAGAGGGCTTGGATTGGTCAAAAGTTAATGTTTTACGGATGCCGACAACCAGTGTCTTTTTTGCCATTCGGTATTTTTCAACTTCAGTTTCACCTGGTAAATTGGTAATTCGGTTGTGAGAGGTCGTCATACGATACGGAATATCCTTGGCTTTGACCCAACCCATAATACGCTGGCCTTTGGGATAATTTAGTGCGTCTGGTTCAAAAAACACCAGATCAGGCATGAATGGTTTGGTTCCTCTGATTTGGACAGGAGTACGCTCAAGCGTAGACATGGCTAACGCTCCTTTCGAAATAAATCCTCTGTGCTCTGGTGTCCAACTCTAAAGCATCTCCGCAGAAAGTAACGATACAGGGGCGACAACATTAGTGTACCCTGCTTAAATTGAACAAATCGTGGCAATAGATGTGAGTGGAGGGACGAGACTTGCCAATGAGCGATGATAACATGTATCATTACATAGTAGGTTTAATGCAGGAAATGAAGGCGGTAAGCGCCCGTTCAATAACAGAAAAGAGGGAAACAAGTGCCAACGCCAAGCATGGAAGATTATTTGGAGCGCATTTACCAACTGATCGATGAGAAGGGATATGCTCGTGTCTCGGATATCGCAGAGGGTTTGGAGGTGCATCCTTCGTCCGTCACCAAGATGATTCAGAAGTTGGATAAGGACGATTATCTTGTATATGAGAAGTATCGGGGACTGATTTTGACACCGAAAGGGAAAAAGGTCGGCAAACGGTTGGTTGACCGCCACCAGTTACTAGAGCAATTTCTGGATATGATTGGGGTTGACAAGGACTTAATATATAAAGATGTGGAAGGTATTGAACACCATTTGAGCTGGGATTCCATCACACGTATCGAGACATTGGTTGAATATTTCCGCCGAGATGAAGATCGCTTGCGCCAGCTTCATGACATACACAAGGAATTGAGTGGGGATTCCTAAAAGCATCTGTCCTTATGGACAATGCTTTTTTTTATTTTCCTGACCGCAACAAATATCTGGTTATTAGCGTCTATCCATTATATAGCAGGACAAGATAGGGGTTAAAATTAACAGGGGTAGCGGAGGATTATAAAGATATGAAGCGGAAGAAAATAGGGCTCATGGCTGCGGGTCTACTCTTAGCAGTACAGACTGCCATCGTGCCTGGAGTTCAAGCGGCATCAACTGGTGAGATTGAGATTATATTGGACGGACAGTCCCTGCAAAGTGATGCGTCACCGTACATTGTACAGGGAGCGAATGTCACGATGGTTCCTTTGCGAGTGATTAGTGAGGGATTAGGCGCACAGGTCAACTGGTCGGCATCGTCTGGTACGGTAACGATTACAGCACAGAACAAAAATATATCTATGGATAATGGTGCACAAAGCGCTACTGTGAATGGCAAGTCGGTTCGATTGGACGCATCTGCGCGTATGTCAAGTGGGAGAGTCATGGTACCATTGCGTTTTGTTGGGGAAGAGTTGGGGTTAAAAGTAGACTGGCAAGCCTCAGAGCGGGTCATTACGTTAAGCAGTGGTAAAGAAGGTACCTCTACTGCTGGGAGTACTTCTGTGGGAGACAGCAGCTCAACATCAAATAACTCAGCATCTGGCAATCAGGAGAGTGTTAGTACCGATCAGGGAGCCAAGGAGGATGGACAGGACGCTGTTACCTCACCGTCAACCTCTACTAATGAGGAAGGTTCAGGTTCCTCACAGGGAAATATGGCTCAGGTGAAGGCTACAACCTCTATGCGTGGAGCATGGATTTCCACCATTAATGGAGATTGGCCTTCTTCATCTGCACGAAGCAGTTCCGAGAAGCAAAAGCAGGAGTTTACAAAAATGCTCGATGATTTGCAGGGTATGGGCATTAACGCGGTATTTGTTCAGGTTCGTGCCAGCGGGGATGCGCTTTATCCGTCTGATCTTGTGCCATGGAGCAAGTATTTAACGAATACCCAGGGTAAAAATCCAGGCTATGATCCGTTGAAATTTATGATTAGTGAATCACATAAGCGGGGGATGGAATTCCATGCCTGGTTTAATCCGTTCCGTGCTAATTCTACAGGAACAACTAGCGGTTTGGCAGCAAACCATGTGGCTAATCAACATCCGGACTGGATTGTTAAGAATGGTAGCCAGTTGTACATCAATCCTGGAATTCCAGCTGCACGTCAGCATGTCATTGCTGCGATTATGGAGGTCGTAAACGGATACGATATTGACGGTGTCCATTTGGATGATTATTTTTATCCTTACAGCGGGACTTTTGATGATGACGCGACATTCAAAGCATATAACGCCAACAAAATCTCTAACAAAGGTGACTGGCGGAGAGATAATGTAAATAGTTTTGTTCGCGATTTGGGCAAAAGCATTCATGCCAGCAAGTCGAAAGTTCAATTCGGGATTAGTCCTTTTGGCGTGTGGCGCAACAAGTCTCAGGACTTAACGGGTTCAGACACCAAGGCAGGCGTTACTGCGTATGACACGACATTTGCAGATGTAAGAACCTGGATTAACAAAGAATGGATTGATTATGTAGCTCCACAAATTTACTGGAGTATCGGTTTCCCAGCGGCTGGATATGACAAGCTTGTCGCATGGTGGTCCAATGAGGTCAAAAATTCAGATGTTAAGCTGTATATTGGCCATTCACCTTATAAAATCGGCACCCCTGAAAAAGGATGGCAATCCGCTCAAGAGTTAATTAAGCAGCTTGAACTGAACGAGAATTATAAGCAGGTCAAAGGGGATATTTATTTTAGTGCACAGCATTTGCGGAAAAATCCATACGGACTCATTCAACTTCTTCAAAATTATTATCAATTATGATATAAATTGGATCATTTAGGTTCTATATGGACCTCCGTTCTCATACATAAGCAGTAGAACTGCTTACTCCCAAGAGAACGGAGGTTTTTTGATCTATGCTGATCAATGCTGTGTTCCAGGGTGGAGGGGTTAAGGGAATATCGCTGGCGGGTGCAGTTAAGGCTGCGGAGGAGCATGATATTGTATTCAATCGTTTGGCTGGTACATCATCAGGGGCTATTGTAGCTGCTTTATTGGCTGCGGGATATACGGCGGATGAAATGAAAGCCGTAATTGAGAAAACTCCCTTGGTCAAGTTGTTAAGACGTTCTCCAGTGTTCAATATTAAGTGGGTTGGGCCAGCAGCACGTATCTTTCTTAAAAAAGGGCTCTACTCAGGGGAGGCACTGGAGCATTGGGTACGCGAGCTGTTACTAGCTAAAGGAGTGCGTACATTCGCGGATCTACCTCCTGGCAAGCTGCGCATTATTGCATCAGATATTACGAATGGACGCATTTTGGTGCTTCCTGAGGATATCAAACGTTTTGGTATAAACCCCTCTTCACTAGAGGTAGCCAAGGCCATTCGGATGAGCACGAGTATCCCTTATTTTTTTGATCCTGTTATGTTAAGACTTGATTCTGCACTTGCCAAGGGAAAAACCTTTTCACAGCAATTTGTATTTGTTGTTGATGGAGCCTTACTCAGCAATCTGCCTCTATGGCTTTTTGATGAGCCTGTCAATGAACGTGAGGCCAAAACGATTCCAACGGTAGGATTTCAAATGGTGGGCAAAACAGGGACGGAGACCAAGGTTTCTTATATACGAGGCCCATTGACCATGCTGCAGGCTATTTTTGATACCATGCTATCGGCACATGATGAACGGTATATTGAGCAGGAGAATCGGTATCGGACCATTAAAATTCCAACTTTGGGTATCCGCACTGCCCAATTCAGCATTTCACCAGAGCAAAGTGATTTGTTGTATGCTTCCGGTGTGCAGGCAGGAGAAGCTTTTTTCCACAAATGGAGCATCACTTCTTACCAGCAGCAGTATAGTAAGTATCAATTGATGAAAGATACCATGTACGCCATGAAATAAGCACCACTTACTGGCAGCTGAAGTAATTTTAAAAGAAAGTAAAAAAGGAGCCTCTTCCCGGTCATATTGCATAACACGGGTGATGGCTCCTTTGTGTTACATTTTAAAGGTTGATAATGATTAATGATATTTAGGTTGTTCCTCTTCATTTTTGCCCTTGGAACCCTCAATGACATGAAAAGGATACGTTTTGCGTTTGCTTGTAGTCTGCTGTTTACGTGCACTGGCTGTTTTGGCCATGGTGCGCACAGAGGGCTTAACTTTGGGAGTTCGCTTGCGTTGTACTGGCTGGTATTTGTACAGCAGAAATATAACTGCAAAAATAAAGACGGGGATTAGTAAACTAATGAGAAAGCCCCAGCTACCTTTCCATAGCATATCTACAATTCCATATGCGCCCAAAGCAAGGGTAAGCCAGAAAATAACGGCATGTCTGTACATCATTCACTCATCCTTTCACAGGATCAAGGACCGGACTGTTGAGAGTCTCCTTTACAGGTACATTTTCTAACTCAGCATCCAATTCAAGCATACGCTTAAATGAGGCAATCGATACCTCCACTTGATCATCGGTCGGTTCTTTGGTGGTAAGCAACTGCAGCCATAAGCCGGGGTAACCTAGATAACGAAGCACTGGAATTTCCCGAAGTGCATTGGTCAGCTTGAGAAATTCAAAAGAAAGACCCAATACGATCGGAAGTAGTAAAAGACGTTGCCCCATGCGCTCCCACAGATTATCGTAGGTAAACAGGGAGTAGACGAGTACCCCGATAATCACGGTGAGCATAATAAAGCTGCTACCGCAGCGATAATGCAGTCGGCTATATTTTTGTACGTTGGCTGGAGTCAGTTCTTCCCCTGCTTCAAATGCAGTAATCACTTTATGCTCCGCGCCGTGATATTGAAACAGTCGCTTAATTAACGGAGTTTGGGAAATACCCCATAAATAAGCGAGCAGCAAAATCAGCTTAATAGCTCCTTCAGCGAGATTATGCAAAATCTGGTTGTGAAACAAGCCGCCAAACAGGAAACTCTCCACAACAACCGGAACCAGGGTTAATACAATTTTGCCAAAGAGGAAGGACAATATACCGACCGCAGCCACGCCGATCATCATGCTCAGGCTCCAACGGGATTCCTCTTTTTTCTTTTGTTCAGCGCGTTCTTCCGGATCTACTTCATCATCAGCATACGCATCGGCTGAATAGTTCAAATGCTTGGTGCCCTTGGCACTGGAGTCGATGATGCTGACAATCCCCCGCAATAACGGAATTCTGCGGAATTTGGACACCCAGGATTGCTCCTTGCGTGGTACTTCCAAATATGTGATTTCGCCAGATTTGCGGCGAACTGCCGTGACATTGACACGCTTGCCGCCGAACATGACACCTTCAATGACTGCCTGACCGCCGTAGCTCACAGGCTTGGATGCTTGTGACAACCGTCTCACCTCTCTTAATACATACTTTTTTGTATATTGTATCGAATTTGGAAGGGAATATCTAGTTAGACGAAAATGGGATGTAGTGACCTGCTAATTTTATCATTCGAAAAGGAAATTTAATCATAACGGAGAAGATGGAAATCCTTGTAGTGTGGGGAGATATCATGCCATAGGTTTAAAAAAGCATTTATGAGAGCGGTCAGACTGCCCCCATAAATGCTTATTATCGCCAGTTATAAAATCAGACGGAATCGCCAGATCAAATTCATTGCGTAATTGCCCCGACAGTCTCATCCACCAGTCCCTTTGACGAGACCGGGCCGCCAAACGTCCATGTTGTACTGGCCAACGGATAAGTACGTTTTTCTTTGACGAATTTCAAACCGTTCCAAACAGAATTGTTTTTCATAGATGAGCCGAAAACATTATCGTCTGGCTGCACAATATAGATAAAGTTGCTGTCCTGAACGGCTGACAGAGCTTCAATGCCAACCGTTGAAAAGCCATACGATTCAACCTTGCTCGGTTTCCAATCGTTAACCAAACCGATCTTCGCCAGTGTTCCCACAACGACTGAATTATCTGAAAACATACGCAGACTGGCTGCATTTTGCGAAGTAAAAGCCTGTGTCAGTATAAAATGGAAATCCGATTTGTTTGCAGCGGCGAGCTTTTGTTTGGCTTCGGCATAATGCTGGTCCAGATCGGCAAGCACCTGCTTAGCTTTATCCTCTTTTCCAAGAGCGACTGCGATACTATTAAAAATCTTCACCATCTTATCATAGTCGTAGCCGTTACCATCGTTCAGATTATATTCAATCGTCGGTGCGATGGCCTTGAGCTGCTCATAGATTGCTTCATTCCCATCAAAATTGGATATGATGAGATCCGGCTTTAATGAAGCAATCGCCTCCAAATTAGGCTCGTTGCGTGTACCGACATCGACCACGTTACTGTCCAGAGCCGCCTCTGGAGTCACATACACCTTATAGTTGGCATTGTCCGCATTACCAACTGGCTGAACGCCCAATGCAATCAAATCCTCCGTAAATGTCCATTCAAGCACCACGACACGCTGCGCGGGCTTGTCAAGCGTGAGTTCACCACGATTATGCTTTACTGTCACAGGACCGGTCGCTGCTTCAGTGGGTTTGCTGCCCGACGTAGTTGTCTGACCTTTATCTGCTGCATTGTCAGTTGCTCCACAACCTGCCAGTGTGAGCATAAAAGTCAGTAACAATAAGAATCCGATAAATCCCTTTTTCATAGATTGCGTTCTCCTGTATAAACGTATTATAAAATGATAATGATTATCATTTTCATCAATATATTATGAAACAGGATTGAAATTTTGTCAATGCAAAGATTATTAAATCTACTCTTCAACTTCATTGTTAAACTGCCCCCCATTGGAGCATACTACCTCTCAAAATGGATAGGCACGAATTTGGTGGAAGTACACATGCTTTTCCTTATAACAATGAGTCCTCACCATGAGAAAATTTATTCATTTTGAAAGGAGATCCAACCACATGAGTGAAACTTACTCTATACCGAAAATAGGTCGTGATCAGGAACAGTCCCGTGAATCTCAAAATCAACGTAATCATAATGACAACAGTAACAGAGGCAGACAACAGTCAGGCAAATTACATACACCGCTCATTCCCTTTGCACTTGAGCTGGGTTTTTTTGCGGGTTTGCTCTGGGGGTTGCTGCGCTGGCTGTTTTATACGCTGCACTTTACAGTAGTGGCGCCTGGCTTTCTGGCAGAGCCGTTTTTCAAGCATTCGTTCATGAACACCATGGCAGGGCATTTGGTGGGGTTGCTGTTTTTTATTGGATTGTCCGTGGTAGCGTCATTGGTGTACACCCTGATTTTGCGCAGGTTTAATGGCCCAATCCCCGGTATTATATACGGTCTGATTTGGTGGGTTATTTTATTTGTGTTAACAGGCCCTAAGTTAGGGATGATGAACCCTCCTTATCGATTAACATGGAATTCCATATATACGGAAGTTTGCGTATTTATACTGTGGGGACTATTTATCGGATATACCGTTGCTGTCGAGTATACGGATGAAAGAATGCGCGAGCCTGAGAAGGCTGGGGACAGAACGTAACAAAAACTTCTCAAGCGCCTATCCCCTGTGTTAAAATAGCATTTGGTTATTTGACAGAGGGGAGCGGAATGAAGATGAAGAATGACCGGGTGCTAAAGTTGCGGCAGGCGCTGGGCGAGCATAACCTGCGGGCTATGCTGATTACTAGCCCTGTCAATCGTCGATATTTGACAGGCTTCACAGGTTCAGCGGGCTATGTGCTGATTACAGAATCCCATAGCTATTTGCTGACTGACTTTCGTTATATGACACAAGCGACCGAACAAGCCCAAGGCTTTACGGTAGTGCAGCACGCTGCGCAGGTCATGGAAACAGTAAGAGAATTGCTGTCTTCCCATCAGATTAGCGAAACAGGCTTTGAGCAGGATGATGTAACTGTTGCGACACATAAAGCTTATAGCGAAGATCTGTCACCTATTAAGCTGGTTCCGGTATCGGGCATTGTGGAAAAGCTGCGGGTGTACAAGGATGCGGAAGAGCTCGAAGTGATGCAACGGGCAGCGGATTTGGCAGATGCTACATTTGCACACATTTTACCTTACATCAAACCAGGAGTCAGCGAGCGTGAGCTGGATCTGGAAATGGAATTCTTCATGCGCAAGCAGGGAGCTACTTCTTCTTCATTTGACACGATTGTGGCATCCGGAGTTCGTTCGGCATTGCCTCATGGAGTAGCTAGTGCAAAGTTAGTACAAGCAGGTGAGCTGATTACGTTTGATTTTGGTGCGTTGCTGGATGGCTACTGCTCCGATTTGACCCGTACAGTGGCTACACAAGGGGATTTGGCGCCTCAGTTGCGCGAGATCTACGATATTGTACTTAAGGCGCAACTTCACGCACTCGAACATATTAAGCCGGGCATGACAGGCCGTGAAGCGGATGCGCTGACCCGGGATATTATTGCTAGCCATGGGTATGGAGACAATTTCGGACACAGTACAGGTCATGGTCTGGGTCTTGAAGTGCATGAATCTACACGTCTGTCGAAGGCAAGTGATGATATTCTGGAGCCGGGCATGGTTGTAACGGTCGAACCAGGTATCTATGTGCCTGGATTGGGCGGTGTACGGATCGAGGATGATATCGTTATTACAGATAACGGCATCAAAGTATTAACGCATTCGAGCAAAGAATTTACAGTCGTTTAATAACGATAACAGTCCTGTAGGAGGGGTATTTTAGTGATTAACGTTAATGATTTTAAAACAGGTTTGACCGTCGAGGTAGACGGAGATATTTTTACAGTTCTGGATTTTCAACACGTAAAACCAGGTAAAGGCGCAGCATTCGTACGCTCCAAATTGAAAAACCTGCGTAATGGTAATACGGTTGAACGTACATTCCGTGCGGGTGAAACAATCGGCCGGGCGCAAATCGAAAATCGTGGTGTATCTTATCTGTATGCTAGTGCAGACGATCATACATTCATGGACAACGAAACATATGATCAATTTACATTGTCCAGCGATCAGCTGAAATGGGAGCTTAACTTCCTGAAAGAAAACATGAATGTAAATATCATAAGCTACAACGGAGAAATCCTGGGTATCAACCTGCCTACCAGCGTGGAACTCAAAGTAATTGAAACAGAACCAGGTATTAAAGGGAATACAGCTACAGGTGCAACCAAAAATGCCAAACTGGAAACAGGCTTGAATGTTCAAGTTCCTCTGTTTATTAACCAAGATGACGTATTGTTAATTGATACTCGTGACGGCAAATACATGTCTCGCGCATAGAATTTACATTTTCAGGTATCCTCTGTCCTTATTAAGGGCAGAGGATATTTTTATATGTACGAATATTAAAAAACATTGGCTCCACACAGCACTTTCGTATTATACTGTACTAAAGTTATGCCGCAGGATGTCACGTTCAAATCGTTTGGTGCCATCTCAAGGTTACATACTGTTGAGTCTGAGGGAGTGAATATCGTTGTCTTTGTATGTCATGAAATTCGGAGGCAGTTCCGTCGGTGACACGGAGCGCATGAAACGCGTGGCAAAACGCGTCGTTGAGAAACAGAGTGAAGGGCATCAATGTGTAGTGGTCGTTTCCGCAATGGGAGACACAACAGACGAATTGATTGACCAGGCCAAATTATTAAATGAGCAGTTGCCTGCACGTGAGCTGGATATGTTGATGACGACAGGCGAGCAAATTTCAATCGCATTGTTGTCGATGGCTATTCAGCAACTGGGTCATGAAGCGGTATCGTTTACGGGATGGCAGGCAGGCTTCCGTACTGAATCTGACTTTGGTCGGGCACGGATTACGGATATTCAACCTCAGCGTGTGCTGGATGCACTGAGCAGCAACAAGATTGTTGTTGTAGCTGGTTTCCAGGGGATGTCTGCAGATGGAGATATTACGACGCTGGGACGTGGTGGTTCTGATACGACGGCCGTTGCGCTGGCGGCGGCAATTCAAGCGGATGCCTGTGAAATTTACACGGATGTGGACGGCATATATTCAACAGATCCACGGATTGTGAAGGTGGCACGTAAGCTAAAAGAAATTTCTTATGATGAGATGCTGGAATTAGCCAATTTAGGTGCGGCTGTTTTACATCCCCGTGCGGTAGAGTATGCCAAACATAACCGGGTACCGTTGATTGTGCGGTCCAGTTTTAACCATAATGAAGGAACAGTCGTAAAGGAGGATGCAGTAATGGAGCAAGGCGTTGTAGTCAGTGGAATTGCATATGATAAAAATGTAGCAAGAATCAGTATTTTGGGCGTTGCAGATATCCCTGGTGTACTGGCAAAAGTTTTCGGAACACTGGCAGCAGCCAAAATTGATGTAGACATTATTGTACAGAGCGGGGTTGAGGCAGGAAAAGCAGATTTCTCCTTTACGGTAGCTCTAACGGATCGTGAAGCTGCACTTAAGACGCTGGAAGGTATTCGCGGGGAGCTTCCATACCGTGAAGTAACGTCTGAGGAAAATTTGGTGAAGGTCTCCATTGTAGGTGCAGGAATGGTTAGCCACCCGGGTGTTGCAGCACAAATGTTTGCCGTGCTGGCCGAGCAAGGCGTTAGCATTAAAATGGTAAGCACATCCGAAATCAAGGTATCGTGTGTAATTGAAGCTGGAAAGCTTCATGAGGTTATCCAAGCGTTGCATACAGCTTATAATCTGGATACCGAGGAGCAAGCGTTTGTAGGCGGCCCTAAAGACCGTCGTTAATAACATCAATTGATATAGAGAAATGCTATGACGGGGAAAGGTCGATAAATTATACGTTCCCTATTTATAGATTGATAAATCATAGAATACAGCAGTAGGTTAAGAGGTTGTTTCATCAGTGAGAGACAGACTGTGGAACAGCCTCTTTTTGCTGTAAATCTAGCTTTTTTATTTAAGGGTATCCCTTAGCCACCAAGGCTTCGAGGGAGCCTTTTTTTATTATACAAAGCAGGGAAAGGTGCTTGAATGAGCGGGGAAAGGTCCGCTGAGCATGGATAGGAGTGATCAAAGGTTCGACTGGATTTTCAATATATTTTCGGCATAAAAAGCGAGAGTCAGCCATAGACTTGTCTTAAAGAAAAAGGACAACTGTGAGGAGGCGGCACTGGTATGGAATGGCTGGAGTTATTTCCGGAACCGTTGCACGGTATACTCGGAAGGCTTCCAGAAACGGTATTTAAGCAACTGGAAGAAATTCGGGTCCGGGAAGGAAGGCCGCTGGAAGTTAATGCGAATGGTGATCATCATTTTGTAACGACTGCTGGTCGGCTGACTTTGAATCCTGTTGAAGCCTATAAGCCTAACCGCGAGGATGCCCACCGATTGCTGGATTTTATCAGTAATCATTCCCTGTACACCATGGAAGAGGAGCTTCGCAAAGGGTTTATTACCATCCCTGGCGGTCATCGTGTTGGCTTGGCAGGGAGAACTGTGCTTAACCGAGGGCGAGTAGAGCATTTGAGGGATATAAGCAGCTTTAATGTACGAATTGCTCGGGCCATTCCTGGCATAGCTGATCGGATATTACCTTATGTAGCGGATCGAAAATCCGGGACGATACGGCATACGCTCATCTTGTCACCGCCTCAGCATGGCAAGACGACGTTGCTTAGGGACTTGGCTCGACAACTGAGTTACGGAGGGATGCAAAGCAACGGAGGGCGACGAAATGGACTTAAGGTGGGCATTATAGATGAACGTTCTGAGATCGCCGGTAGTCATAAGGGCATCCCCGGCTTTGATGTCGGACCTCGCACCGATGTATTGGACGGATGTCCGAAAGCGGAGGGTATGATGATGATGATTCGCTCGATGTCACCAGATGTCCTGATTGTGGATGAAATCGGGCGGCCAGAAGATGCGGAAGCGGTACGTGAAGCGCTTCATGCAGGCATCGCAGTCATTGCTTCCGCACATGGTCGTGATGTGGCTGAAATGGCGAGCCGATCTGCCTTTGCCGGATTAGCTACAGGACAGGAGCTGTTCCAGCTCTATGTCATGCTGGAGCGGACGAGCCGGGGCGTCTCTTTTCGGCTGGCAGATGCCAAGCAGCGCAGGCTGACACTGCCTGGGGAAGGGCAGAACGGGGGCATCTCCTATGCTTAAGCTGCTGGGAGCTGTCTTGGTTATACTAGCCACCACACTGGCAGGCTGGCAGCGGGCAAGACAATTTGCCATGAGGCCGCGGCAAATCAGAGAGTTAATTCTCGCACTGCAAAGACTGACCACCGAGGTTTCTTACGGGGTGTCTCCGTTACCAGATGCTTTCGCCAAGACTGGAGAGCCCTTGCGAGAGCCGCTGCGCTCTCTGTTTCAGCAAGCCTCACGCTGGATGCACCCCTCTTTTGGCCTGACCGCCAGAGAAAGCTTGCATAAAGCGATTGAAGTCTCGTGGAGCCGTTCCTCTATGAAGCAGGCCGAGAAGGAAGCGATGCGTCAGCTTGCTTACAGCCTTGGAACCAGCGACCGTGAAGACCAGATCAAGCACATTGCGCTGACCATCCAGCAGTTATCCCATGAAGAAGCGCAGGCGCAGGCAGATCAGGTGAGATACGAGCGTATGAGCAGAAGCCTGGGACTGCTGATCGGAGCATTGATCGTCATTTTGATCTATTAGCGGGGTGCTCGAATGAATTTAGAAGTGAACGCAATTTTCCAGATTGCCGGAATTGGCATTATTATCGCTATGATTCATACCGTACTAAAGCAAATGGGCAAGGAAGACATGGCACACTGGGTGACGGTCATCGGTTTCGTTGTCGTACTGTTCATGGTGGTGCGAATGCTGGATAACCTTCTGCAAGAGATCAAATCTATTTTTCTTTTTCAGTAGGTGAACACATGGAAATCATTCAAGTGGTGGGCTTCGCCCTCGTTGCCACAGTCCTCATCTTAGTTATCAAGGAACAGAAGCCGATGTTTGCCTTTTTGATTGCAACAGCTGCGGGAATCGTCATTTTTTTGCTGCTGATTGGCAAGATCGGATCTGTGGTTGCCGTGCTGGAGCGACTGGCCAGGTCTTCAGGGATGGACATGATTTATTTTAAAACCGTATTAAAAATAATCGGTATCGCTTATATTGCTGAATTTGGAGCACAAATCGTACGGGATGCGGGGCAAGACGGTATAGCTTCCAAAATAGAGCTTACTGGAAAGGTACTCATCATGGTACTCGCAATCCCGATTATCAGCATTATTATTGATACCATTCTGAAGCTGATGCCCGCCTGAGGGGGTGATGCCATGAAAAGGCTGGGGGGCATGCCGAATCTCAAAGTTATTGTGATTTTGCTGCTATGTCTCTGGTGCGCCTCGGCTGCGGTCCTCTTCGCAGATACACCTACAAACGAATGGATCAGACAACAGGCGGAGCAAATGCCCAAAGATGATGTTGAACATTATTGGGACGGACTCATGAAGCAATACGGCGGATTTTTCCCTGACCAGAAAACGCCTTCTTTCATGGACATGCTGCTTCCGGGTGGTGAAGGATTCAGTATAAAAGGTGTGTTGATGGCCATAGCTGATTTTTTCATCCATGAAATCCGGGTGAATGCCAAGCTGCTCGTCACCATCGTCATGCTCAGCATTATGAGTATGGTGCTGGAAACGCTGCAAAGCGCTTTTGAAAGCAAGCAGGTCAGCAAAGTTGCCTACGCTATCGTGTACATGGTCATTATCATTTTGGCGATTAATAGCTTTAGTGTAGCGATTGGTTATGCCAAAGAAGCAATTGACAGCATGATTCATTTCATGATGGCGATGTTGCCCTTGCTGTTTACCATGTTGGCCTCGATGGGTAACGTTGTCACCGTTTCGGTGACCCACCCGCTGATTGTATTTATGATCAACACGGTCGGAACAGTTATTCATACGCTTGTTTTCCCGCTGCTGTTCTTCTCGGCTGTGCTGTACTTGGTCAACTCGCTCACGGGCAAATACAAGCTGACCCAGTTAGCTGATCTACTGCGGAACGCGGGTGTTGCCGTGCTGGGAGTGCTTCTGACTATTTTTCTAGGAGTCATTTCGGTACAGGGATTAACCTCTTCGGTTACTGACGGATTAACAATCCGTACAGCTAAATATATTACAGGTAGCTTTGTTCCGGTGGTAGGCAAGGCGCTGGCAGATGCGACGGATACGGTCATTTCGGCATCACTGCTCGTTAAAAATGCCATCGGCCTTGTGGGAGTCATCATTATTTTGTTCCTGTGTGCTTTTCCTGCTCTCAAAATTCTGACACTAGCCCTCATTTATAAAGTGACCGCAGCAATCATGCAGCCTTTGGGAGATACGCCTATTGTGGAATGTTTGGATGCCATCGGCAAGAGTATGATTTATGTTTTTGCGGCACTGGCGGCAGTGGGATTAATGTCCTTCCTTGCGATTACCGTCATGCTCGCAGCAGGTAACATGACGGTCATGATGAGGTGAATACATGCACATAATCCAACGAGAGGGAGGCGAGTGACGTGACCTGGCTGGGAGGCTGGCTCAAGGAACTAGTGCTAATCGTGCTGCTGGCTTCTTTTGTCGATATGATCTTACCGAGCCGATCTATGGAAAGGTATGTCAAACTCGTACTCAGCCTGCTTGTATTGCTGACATTGCTGTCTCCGATTGTGCGCTTGCTGAGCAGCAGTCCCTCAGAGGTTCTGGGGCGCGCATTGGATCTGCAACGCCAGGCAGAGACAGGTAATAGGGAACCGACATTGGAAGAGATCTTAGCCAAAGGCAAACAGCTAAAGCAACAGCAGGAACAAAGCTCCATGCAATGGGCAGGCAAAGAGGTAGCTAAGGAAATGAAAGGGCAATTGGAGCAGTACACTGGGTTAGCAATTCAGTCGGTCCAGGTGACCCTTACGCAGATTCAGCAGAAAGAATCGGGGCTAGAGGCAGGAACGGGTGTTCAGTCAGTAGTGGTTAAATTGGCGGAGCAGAAGGCAGAAAAAGAAGAAAACACAAACATCCCGCTGGGTACAGATGTCAAGCCGATTATGGTGGAGCCTGTAGCTGAAAAGACAGTGAATATTCGTGTGGAGCCGACACAGTCAAAACCCTCTAATCATAATGAAGGAACGCGAGAAGATGATCGTAGTCCTGACGAAACCACAGAGAATGGCAAATCTGCGGATCAGAAAGCTTTTGGTTTAATCACAGGAATTCTACGTGAAAAATGGGGGATCGACAGCACACATGTTCAGGTGATTAATTCGCAGGATGGAACACATGAATGGTAACAGGAGGTGAACCGAAATGGGCAAATGGAGGAAAAAGCTGGAGCAATGGATGGGTGGAGGGGGGGACGGAGCGAAAAGGTTCAATTCATTTCGTTGGCTACTTATTCTTGGCCTTATCGGTGTAGCGATTATGCTCTTTAATTCATTCGTTAATGTGAAAAAAGTCGACCCGGAAAACGTAGGGAGAGAACCGCCTGGCGTAATGAAAAATGAGCCTGCGTTAGAAACAACGGTAGGTGAGGACAGTTCCTTTGCCGGAATCGAGAAGGCTTTTGAGGACAATATGAAACAGATGCTGGAGCAGATTGTTGGCGTAGGAACCGTCGATGTCATGGTTACGGTAGATTCTACCGAAGAAGTGATCGTTCAACGGAATGTGAAAGACATGCAGGAAGAAAATAACGAGTCGGACGCCAATGGTGGACAAAGGCACACTACTCAATATACACGCGATGGTGAGATTGTCACCTATGAATCATCGGGCGGTCAGCACACCCCGATTGTTACCAAAAAAGTAAAACCACAGGTAAGGGGAGTGCTTGTTGTGGCTATGGGGGCAGAAAACCCTACGGTGAAGCAGCTCATTGTGGATGCTGTGCAGAAGGGACTAAACGTACCTTCATACAAAATATCAGTCGTTCCGCGTAAGCAGGGATAATATGGAATTGGGGAACAAAGAAGTTAATATTGCAAACCACTTATGAATATGGAGGACAGAACATGAATAATAAAAGACAAACCGTTTGGCTGGTGTCCATGCTGAGTTTAATGGTGGTACTGTCTGCATATTATTTGTTTACGGAGGACTCAAGTCCGGCGAATCCGCCAGTAGCGGACAGCGAGCAGGTGAGCAAGGTTAAACAGGATGCTGCACAGGAAGCAACGACAAAGGCAGAAGAACAAATGAACGAACTGAAAGTAAATGAAGTAGTAACCAATGGAGAAGTAACTGACGGAACGGCAGAGACTTCCACAAAGGACACAGCTTCTACAACTGATCCAGCAACAGAACCATCAAAAGGTGATAAAGACACAGCCGCCGCCCCCCCTGCTACTGAATCGACTGCATCCAATCAAAACACAACTACAGCTAAGACAGGCACGACAGCTAAAAGTGATGACAAAGCAGCTTCTAGCGCCAAAACCGACAAGCAGGTACTTGATCAAGTAGCAAACGAACAAGCAGCCCAACCAACAGCGGCAGCTGTGATTGACAACTATTTACTGGAGCGGGATGTGGAAAATCAAAAGAAAAATGACGAGCTGACTACGGCAATGAATGATAGTACACCGCAGAAAGCTGCAGAGGCACAAAAGGAATTGCATGTACTTGAAGATAAACAGGCCAAAATTACCGGTATCGAAGAAGAACTGCAGCAGCAATTCGCCAATGCAGTCGTCCGCGAGGAAGATGCTGATAAATACAAAGTAGTGGTTCTGAGTGAAAAGTTGGATGCTAAGCAAGCGGTAACGATTGTCGATAAAGTCATGAAGGAATTAAACGTAACGCAGGACAAGATCAGTGTCCAGTATGTTACACAATAAGACAAAAAACGCGAAAAAGCCCGGATTTCTGCACAATCCCGGGCTCTTTCTATTTTTAATGATTGTGATATAATACATAAAGCTGTTTCAAAAATGTTATCAGCAACCGGCAAAATGCTGAAGGAGTGATTAATAGAGATGTTTAAATTAAGCGAGATTAAGGAATTGATCAAGCTGGTGGATGAAACGTCTGTGCATGAGCTTGAAATTGAAAATGAAGGAACTCGCCTCATGATCCGTAAACCGGGTAAAAGCGAGATCGTTACGGTACAGGCTCCTGTAACAGCACCTGCTTATACAGTGGCGCCACAAGCTGCAATTCCGAATCCACAAGTACAGTCCGATGTTGGACATGCAACTGCTGGGGAACCGAAGGAATATGCAAGCAATCTACATAAAATCGTATCTCCGATGGTAGGCACTTTCTATAGTTCTTCATCCCCGGATACGGCTCCGTATGTGAGTATCGGCAGTAAAGTAGGCGATAAAACAACGGTATGTATCATTGAAGCGATGAAGTTGATGAACGAGTTGGAAGCTGAAGTGAAGGGCGAAATTGTGGAAATTTTGGCCGAAAACGGACAGTTGGTTGAGTATGGCCAGCCATTGTTCCTTGTGAAACCGGAGTAAAAAGCTTGTTTGACCCCTTTTTGAGGGTTCGGCAAGACTGCTCCCAGGGAGGATAAAGTCATGACATTTCAAAAAGTATTAATCGCGAACCGTGGAGAAATTGCAGTTCGTATCATTCGCGCTTGCCGCGAAATGAATATTTCGACAGTTGCCGTCTATTCGGAAGCTGACAAGGATTCGTTACATGTGCGTCTCGCAGATGAGGCTTACTGTATCGGACCGACGTTGTCTAAGGACAGCTATCTTAATTTTACGAACCTGATGAGTGTTGCTACATTGACTGAATGTGATGCCATTCATCCAGGTTATGGATTTTTGGCGGAAAATGCAGACTTCGCTGAAATTTGCGAATCATGCAATATTACGTTTATTGGACCTTCTCCTGAAGCAATTAACAAAATGGGAGATAAGGCTGTAGCCAAGCAGACCATGAAGGATGCCGGGGTTCCGGTTATTCCAGGTTCAGACGGACTGGTTGAGGATGTACAGGATGCAATCAGTATCGCACGTGATATCGGATATCCGGTCATTATCAAGGCCACAGCAGGTGGTGGTGGTAAAGGTATTCGTATCGCTGAAGATGAGGATAATCTTATCCAGCAAATCACGACTGCTCAGCAGGAAGCGCAGAAGGCCTTTGGTAATGCGGGCGTGTATCTGGAAAAATATCTGACTGGTATGAAACACGTGGAAATACAGATCATAGCGGACAAGCATGGTAATGTTGCCTACTTGGGTGAACGGGACTGCTCTGTTCAGCGTCGTCGTCAGAAGTTGTTGGAGGAAGCACCATGTCCAGTACTTTCGCAGGATGTTCGTGAAGAAATGGGACAGGCAGCTGTTCGTGCAGCTTTGGCCGTTCAATACTCTGGCGCAGGTACGCTTGAATTTTTGCTTGGTCCGGACAATAAATTCTATTTCATGGAAATGAACACACGTATTCAGGTGGAACATCCAGTAACAGAAATGATTACCGGTGTAGACCTGATTAAAGAAATGATTTCGGTCGCTGAAGGGCATCCGCTTTCCTTTACGCAGGAAGAAGTCACGATTAATGGCTGGGCAATCGAATGCCGCATTAACGCTGAGGACCCGGATCGTAATTTTATGCCTGCACCGGGTAAAATCGGATTTTATCTGCCTCCAGGCGGTCCTGGAGTGCGGGTAGACAGCGCTGCTTATCCAGGTTATAGCATTCCTCCTTATTATGACTCTATGATTGCCAAGCTGATTGTATGGGCGCCTACACGGCAGGAGGCGATTGCCAAAATGAAGCGGGCTTTAGCTGAGTTTGCTATTGAGGGCATACCCACAACGATTTCTTTTCACCAGCGCTTGCTAGAGCATCCGACCTTTATTGAAGGCGATTTTGATATTAAATTTTTGGAGGAAAACGAAGTTTAATCGGTATATTTCCTCAGTTTGTCATAATGAACGCCAAATGATATAGTATGGATAATAAGTGAGCATGTCTGCTTTGATATCCAAAGCTGGAATGAAACTTATTTTGACCGAAAGGTGTTGAAGGTATGAGCACAGTGCCAACCGAATTCGAACGTACAGAAATTGGGGAGATTCAAATTGCCCCAGAAGTTATTGAAGTCATTGCCGGACTGGCTACCGTTGAGGTACCGGGCGTTGCGGGAATGAGTGGCGGATTTGCTGGCGGATTTGCCGAACTGCTAGGCCGCAAAAATTTATCTAAAGGTGTAAAAGTGGAAGTCGGACAGCGTGAAGCTGCTGTAGACGTCTCCGTCATTATTGAGTATGGTAACCGTCTGCCTGAGGTGGCTGCTGCTATTCAGCATAATGTTAAGCGTTCCATTGAAAACATGACAGGTCTTAACGTGGTAGAAGTGAACGTGCAAATTCACGATGTTCAATTCAAAAATGCTGAAAAAGTAGAAGAGCCGGAAGTGCTGGGCGCCGGACGGGTTAAATAGAGCGATACTTTGTACAAACCCCCGACCCTTATGGGTCGAGGGTTTACTCTAATTTAAGGAGGCTGTGCGTTTCGTGGCTAAAGTTATGGACAGACTTCTGCTGTTTTTGTACAGCTTAAGTATCGGAATTATCTCCATTCTCGCCATCCTCCTCCTGAGCGGGGCCATTCCGTATGTTTTAAGTATTGAGGATGAGCGAGTGGTGTGGTTTACCAGCTTGATTATTGCAGGAGTTCTGTTGTTATTGAGTCTTCGGGTTTTTTATATCTCTATTCGACGGAACCAAACCGTACAGCATTCTATTGATCAGCGAACCGAATACGGTGATATTCAGATTTCGGTGGATACCATCGAAAACCTGTGCCTCAAAGCGGCTTCCCGATTTCGCGGGATGCAGGATCTGAAAGCACGCGTTCGTGTGTTGGAATCGGGACTTGATATTACGATTCGGGCGATTGTTGACGGGGAAAGCTCCATTCCGGTGTTAACCTCAGAGGTACAAAAGGGGGTACACGACCATGTGGAAGAGATTACAGGAATTCCAGTATCCAATGTGTCGGTGTACATCGCTAATGTTTCTCAGTCACCAAGCTTTAAGAGTCGTGTGGAATAGAGGTGATTTTCCCTGATGCCCTGGAAAGAAATATGGGGAAGTTACAAGGGCCGGATCATGGGGATCACGGCTGGTATTTTTTTCGGTTTTATTTACTTGTGGGCAGGCTTTTGGAATATGTTGTTCTTTGCATTGATGGTGTTCATCGGATATACGCTAGGAAGACGTAGCGATTCAGCGCTTGGTCCATTCTTCCCTTGGAAAGAATGGAGCGAATGGTTGTCGCAGCGTTGGCGTCCTTTTAAATGAACCCTGTGATACGTGTTCTCCAAAATACAGCTGTAGCTTATTTGCGCCCAACGGTTTTGGAGGATGCGTTCACAGGTTTTTTTGTGGAAATTGGTTAAAATGAAAAATAGATATAGGCAAGCGTAGGAGGCAGGGCATGAAAAGACGTCTGGCGAGGGAATTAGCGGTACAGAGTATGTACCATATGGAAATGAATGAAGTGGAAGCGGCGGCAGCTGTGGACATGCTGCTTCAGGAAGCGGCCGAGGAAAACGAAGCCGAAGTCGTAATTAAAAACGCGGCAGTGTTAAGAGCGTATGTTTTGGAGCATGTGCGTGGCACATGGGAGCACAAGGAAGCGATTGACGGGCTGTTGGCGGATTACCTGAAAGGCTGGCAGATCAGCCGACTTTCGCGTGTAGATCGTCAAATTTTGAGGCTTGCGGTATATGAAATGATTTTCCGCGAGGATGTTCCAGCCAAGGTAGCAGTCAATGAAGCAATTGAGTTGTCGAAGCACTTTGGTACCGAGGAATCGGGTAAATTTGTTAATGGTGTGCTGGGACGAGTGATACAAGAGCTGGAGCAATTGAAAGCACGTTTTTAATTAGAGACTACTGAATCAGGTTGGGGAGTGGTTAAACATGTCAGCACCGATCATTGATGGTAAACAAATCTCTCAGGATATTCGGGCAAGCATTCAGCAAGAGGTCATTCGTTTGAAAGAACACAGCTTTCAACCCGGACTGGCTGTTGTACTGGTAGGCGAAGATCCTGCTTCTCAGGTGTATGTTAAAAATAAGGAAAAGGCGTGTCATGATCTCGGCTATTACTCTGAGGTTCATCGATTGGCGGCAGATACTTCGCAAGAAGCATTACTGAAACTGGTGGATAAGCTGAATCATCAAAGTAATATCCATGGGATTTTGGTGCAACTGCCATTACCAAAGCATATTCAGGAAAAAGCTGTCATTGACGCGATTGCAGTGGAGAAAGATGTTGACGGATTTCATCCGGTAAACGTAGGGAATCTGGTCATCGGCGATGATAGCCTATTGCCTTGCACTCCCGCTGGAGTCATTGAGTTAATCAAACGCGCTGGAGTAGAAATAGCTGGTAAACATGCAGTTGTTATTGGTCGCAGTAATATCGTGGGCAAGCCGGTATCATTATTGCTGCAGCGTGAAAATGCTACGGTTACGATGTGTCACTCTCGTACAGCGAATATTGCCGAGCTCAGTAAACAAGCGGATATTTTGGTCGTTGCCATCGGCAAAGCCAATTTCATCGATGCTTCGTATGTAAAGCCGGGTGCAGTAGTTATCGATGTGGGAATGAATCGTCTGGAGAACGGAAAGCTGGCGGGTGACGTTGATTTTGAGAGCGTAAAGCAAGTGTCCGGTCCGATTACGCCTGTTCCCGGCGGAGTAGGCCCAATGACGATTACAATGCTGATGCAAAATACGCTCGTAGCGGCCAAGCGGTCGCACGGTTTGGCATAAAGGCAGCTGCCTGTGGCTGAACAACAACGTATTTATTCTATACAGGACCTGAATCGCTATATCCGGATGAAACTGGAATCCGATCAGGTGCTGTCTGATGTATGGATACGCGGGGAAATTTCTAACTTTACGCATCATTCGAGTGGTCACATGTATTTTACGCTCAAGGATGAGGGGAGCCGCATACGTTCGATTATGTTTGCAACTCATAATAGACGGCTCCCTTTCGTACCGAAAGAAGGTACGCGTGTTATCGCCCGGGGAAACGTATCCGTGTATGAACGGGATGGTCAATATCAATTTTATGCGACTCAAATGCAGCCTGACGGTATAGGCAGCCTTTATCTGGCATATGAACAACTCAAACAAAAGCTTGATGCAGAAGGGCTGTTTGATACCACTCGCAAACGGAATCTCCCTGCTCACCCTGCAACCATTGGCGTAATTACGTCACCGACCGGAGCGGCTGTGCGTGATATTATCACTACACTTCAACGGCGATACCCGCAGGCTGGAATCGTGTTGTATCCAGTTCTTGTGCAAGGAAAAGGTGCTGCCCCCTCGATCGTTAAGGCAATTGAAGCCATGAATCGTATGCAGGAGGTTCAGGTGATGATCGTCGGACGGGGTGGTGGCTCCTTAGAAGAACTGTGGGCGTTTAATGAGGAAGCGGTTGCGCGTGCCATTTACGCATCGGTCATTCCTGTGATTTCGGCCGTTGGACACGAAACGGATTTTACCATTGCCGATTTTGTGGCTGACTTACGCGCAGCGACGCCGACCGCAGCAGCTGAGCTGGCTGTGCCTCATCAGGGAGAGCTTCGGGATCAGCTGCTTCAGCGGGAGCAGCGGTTGCGTAATGCCCTTAGGCAGCGGTTGGAAGCCAGTCGTGAACGCTTGATTAGGCTTCGGCGTTCGCCAGTGCTGCTGCATCCGCGCCGCTACATGCTCCAGCATGCAGAGCGGATGGACATGCTGCATCAGCGTCTGATCCGCGCAGCGGCTAACCGTTCACGCTTAAACGCAGAGAAAAACGCGCGTATGCGTCAGGTACTAGAGCGGTTTAATCCGCGTGAACAAATTCGTTCGGCGCGCAAGCAGACGGATATGGCACAACGTCAGCTGGAGTCTGCGATGCGTGCGATTACAAAAACGGGGCGGCAGCAGCTGCATACCGGAATTCGTCAGCTGGACGCGCTGAGTCCGCTCAAAGTCATGGCCCGAGGCTACAGCTTGGTATACGATGAACAGGAGAAACGGCTAATCAAGTCGCTCAAAGATGTACAACCGGGAGATTCTATCAAGATAAAAGTGAGTGACGGACAGTTAGACTGTCAAGTATGGGGAATGAAGGAGGACGCGAAGCACGGTGGCGAATGAAGCGGAATTGAATTTTGAAGCGGCCATGGCCGCTCTTGAAGAAATTGTCGGACAACTGGAGCATGGAGACGTTCCTCTGGAGCAAGCCATTGATTTGTTCCAGCGGGGGATGAAGCTGTCTCAGCTTTGCAGTCAGAAGCTGGAACAGGTCGAACGTAAAATTGAAATGATCGTGGAAGAGGATGGAGATTTGCGCAAGAAGCCTTTCGGCGGCGGATTGGATGAAAACGGCGGTGAAGGGCTTGAATAGACTGTCGTTCAAGGAATATTTGACTGTGACGGCGGATGCAGTTTCGTCTGCATTGACCGAGCAGTTTCCGGCGCATTGGGACATTCCAGATGTTCTTCGAGAATCTATGAACTATTCACTGACCGCAGGCGGTAAACGGCTGCGGCCTCTGCTTGTGATCGCCGCTGCGGAAGCATTTGGTGGAAGCAGGGAAGCGGCGTTGCCAGTAGCATGTGCGGTAGAAATGGTACATACGTATTCCCTCATTCACGACGACTTGCCGGCGATGGATGATGATGATTATCGGCGAGGAAAGCTGACAAATCATAAGGTATACGGCGAGGCGGTTGCTGTTCTTGCGGGCGATGCTTTGCTGACCCATGCATTTTATAGCATCGTGCAGGCGGGTCGTCGTCACGGGGTTTCTTCCGATGCGCTATTGTCCATAGTTGAGGATTTATCCGAAATGAGCGGTGCCAGAGGCATGGTAGGTGGACAGGTCGCAGATATGTCGGGCGAGCAGGGAATGACGGGGATCGAGGAACTAGAATATATCCACCTTCATAAAACGGCTGATTTGATCATTTTCTCACTCTTGGCAGGTGGACGAATTGGTGGGGCAGACAAGAGTCAACTAGAGGCGCTTCGCCGCTTTGGACGAGATCTGGGCTTGGCCTTTCAAATTCAGGACGATATATTGGATCTCGTAGGCGATGAAAGCAAAATGGGGAAAAAAACGCAGAGTGATGTTGAACAGGAGAAGGTTACCTATCCGTATTTCATCGGTATGGACGCATCTCTGCGGCAAGTGGAGGAACTCACAGCGTCCGCCAAAAAAGTGATTGCAGAAGGTGGTATTCCCGATTCTTCACGCTTGCTGGAGATAGCGGATTACCTAATGAAGCGTGATCATTAGTAGCGTTAGAACTGGTTTGACTTGTCTGCGTTTAAGCACAGTCCAAAAGTGTGATATAATACTTGTTAACTTTACACACAAACTTGAAGGAAAGCGGGGAGATATGCGTGCTGCTTCCACACATAAAGCAACCAGGCGATCTGAAATCACTGTCGGTTGAGGAGTTGGCTTCTCTAGCCGAGGAAATCAGGAGCTTTTTGATTGAGAAGCTGTCCGTGACTGGGGGGCATCTGGCATCGAATCTGGGAGTGGTTGAGCTCACGATCGCCCTGCATTATTGCTATAACAGTCCAAAGGACAAGATGATTTATGACGTTGGGCACCAAGCCTACGTGCACAAAATATTGACAGGGCGAATGGATCGTTTTGATACACTTCGTCAGCGTGATGGACTTTGTGGTTTTGTAAAAAGAAGTGAGAGCGAGCATGATGTTTGGGAAGCTGGACATAGCAGCACTTCCCTTTCGGCTGCAATGGGGATGGCCTTGGCACGTGATTTGAAGGGCGAGGACAATAAAGTTATTGCAATGATCGGGGACGGCGCGTTGACTGGGGGCATGGCCTTCGAAGCATTAAACCATATTGGTCATGAACGTAAAAATTTAATGGTCATTCTGAATGATAATGAAATGTCCATCGCCCCGAATGTAGGGGCCATGCATAATTATTTGAGCAAAATTCGCTCGGACCGTCACTATTTGCGGGCAAAGGATGAGCTGGAAGTTTTGCTGAAAAAAATACCCGCTATAGGCGGTAAACTTGCCAAATCGGCTGGCCGCGTCAAGGACAGTCTTAAATATATGATGGTTCCAGGTGTGCTGTTTGAAGAGCTGGGATTTACGTATCTTGGTCCGGTGGACGGACATGATTTGTCCAAGCTAATTGAGACTTTTCAGCAGGCTGATAACGTGACTGGCCCTGTATTAGTGCATGTCGTAACCACCAAGGGTAAAGGCTATAAGCCTGCGGAGGCCGATTCACACAAGTGGCACGGCATCAGTCCATACAAAATTGAATCAGGTCAGGTACTCAAAGCTGTAGGCAATCCGATGTATACGGAAATTTTCGGTAGAACGCTGATTGAGCTGGCTGAACAGGATGAGCGCATCATTGCGGTCACCCCTGCAATGCCTGGTGGATCAGGACTAGTACCTTTTAGTAAAGAGTTTCCTACACGTATGATCGACGTCGGCATTGCTGAGCAGCATGCTGCAACCATGTGTGCAGCGTTAGCAATGGAAGGGATGAAGCCGGTATTTGCGGTGTATTCCACTTTTATGCAGCGTGCATATGACCAAATTGTGCACGATATTTGTCGTCATAATGCCAATGTGATGTTCGCGATTGATCGTGCTGGTTTTGTTGGTGCAGACGGTGAAACTCATCATGGCGTGTTTGATGTAGCATTCTTGCGTCATATCCCGAATCTTGTGCTTATGATGCCAAAGGATGAAAATGAGCTCCGCCATATGATGAAAACAGCACTTGACTACGAAGACGGTCCAATTGCTTATCGTTACCCACGTGTTAATGTGGTTGGTGTGCCGTTGGATAAAGAATTGCGGGTTATTCCTATCGGCAGTTGGGAGTTTCTGCGTAAAGGTGAGGGCTTCGCTGTAATCGCTTCAGGACCGATGCTCCAAGTGGCGACAGAGGCTGCGGAGGCGATGAAACGTGAGGGTATGCAAGTGGGCGTTGTGAATGCTCGCTTCCTCAAGCCTTTGGATGAGGAGATGTTGCGTGAGCTGGCCCGCCAGCATACGAAGCTGATCGTATTGGAAGAAGCTTCTGAAGCAGGAAGTTTGGGTAGTGCTGTACTGGAATTTTACGCCAAAGAAGAAATACAAGATGCACAGGTGCGCTTAATGGGGATTCCCGATCTGTTTGTGGAGCACGGCTCCATCAAAGAGCAACGCGCTGAAGTGGGACTTACCGTTGAAGCTGTGTGCTTAAAGCTGCGTAAGTGGTCCGCTGAGCCAGCATATGGCATGGGGCAATCTGTATAGGATAACTTAAAGTAAACAACATGATTTTATAAAAAGTATGACAAGAGCAGCCTGGCTGCCTAAAGGGAGATTAACATGTCTGTTCCGAAGGAACGCATTGATGTATTGCTTGTAGAACAAGGTTTTTTTGAAAGCCGCGAAAAAGCTAAAGCCGCGATCATGGCAGGTTTAGTGTTGGCGGACAGTGAACGGATCGAGAAAGCGGGAATGAAGGTACCACGTTCCAGTGAGCTTAAAGTTAAAGGTTCGGTGCATCCGTATGTAAGCCGTGGAGGGTTGAAGCTCGAAAAGGCCATCCGTCAATTCGAGCTGGATATGAAGGGCAGGACGATGCTAGATATCGGTTCATCAACCGGAGGCTTTACGGATTGTGCGCTTCAACATGGAGCTCAGTACGTGTATGCCATTGACGTGGGGTATAATCAGCTGGATTGGTCACTTCGTAATGATGAGCGTGTATGCGTTATGGAGAAAACGAATTTCAGATATATGACACCTGCGGATTTGAGCGGTCCTGTGCCTAATTTCGCAAGTATTGATGTTTCTTTTATTTCGTTACGAATTATTTTGCCGCCATTGCTTGCATTGCTGCATCAACCTGCTGATATTGTAGCTCTAATCAAGCCTCAATTCGAAGCTGGTCGCGAAAAGGTTGGGAAATCTGGCGTGGTTCGAGAACCTGCTACGCATAAAGAAGTGTTGCAGACCATCTTGATGTTTGCACATGAGCTTGGACTTACGTTGCAAGGCTTGGCCTTTTCCCCGATTACAGGCGGCGAAGGAAATATTGAATTTTTAGCGCATTGGCGTTTGGATGGGCTCCCGGCCGCAGAATCGCAGCTGGAGAAGATGGATTACAGTCCACTGATTGAACGAACTGTTCAGGAAGCAGGTCAGACTTTTAATAATGGCCCATCGCGTAAGTGACATTCAGGGGTTCTCCATGAGTTCTGTGAACTTAAGAGAACCTCTTTTTGGTGTGAGGGATTGCTTGTAGAACTCACGTTCGCCTATAATGGATGTACAGATGAAAAGGAATTTTGCGTCATGTCCTAGAATATGTCCATGAGGTGATCGGTTCATGGACACGCGATACGATACGGTTATCATCACTGTGATCGGGGTGATGTTAGGGATATGGGCTTTTTATAGCCTGCGTGCCTGGTTAAAGGAGCCGGGACCGCTTGTGCTAAAAACGATACCGATTAATGAGGATTTGAACGAAGGACCTGCTGTGGACCAACTGGAGGAAGCAGGATATGAGGTGGTGGGCGGGAAAATGAAAATACCGCTTGCTTTTAAAGTGAATGGACATACCGTGTATAGCCGTTTGTTTATTGACTACGTAGCTGTACGTAACGGTTCGACATATATGGTCAAAACGTCACGCCGCAAGAAACCTATGGAGTGGAACGGTCCTGATTTACGGGACAGGCTTATGCCTTATTTGCTGCTCTATCCAGGCTGTGCGGGGGTATTGTACGTTGATACGGACGAGAAAAGTATTCGTCTTATTACAATAGTGGAAGACCTCGAAGAAGAGGAATATGAAGGTTAATCCATAGGAGGATTATATGAAGGGTCAACGACATATTAAAATCAGGGAAATTATTTCACAACATGAGATTGAAACGCAGGATGATCTAGTTGAAGCATTGCGTGAGGCTGGTTTTCAGGTCACCCAGGCCACTGTATCCCGGGATATCAAAGAACTGCTGCTCATAAAGGTTCCAATGGACGACGGCAGATATAAATATTCGATGCCTTCAGACCAGCGTTACAATCCGACGCAGAAACTGAAACGTACATTGGTTGACAACTTTTTGCATATTGACTACACAACCAATCTGATTGTGATGAAGTGCCTACCAGGAACAGCTAACTCGATTGCTGCTTTATTAGACAATATCGAATGGTCTGAGGTCATGGGTACGATTAGCGGGGATGACACCATTTTGATTATTTGCCGATCGGAAGAAAACAGTGAAACTATCGTGAATCGTCTTATGGGCTACATTTCCTAATTATAAAGGCTACGCATATTAGGCGTTTTAATTTGTACATCATAGAGGTGAAAGAACGATGCTGGTCACTTTGTCTATACGGAATTTGGCAGTCGTAGAGGCTGTCGATGTTCATTTTTATAAAGGATTTCATGTATTGAGCGGGGAAACTGGTGCTGGTAAATCCATTATTATTGACGCACTTGGGCTGATTGCGGGTGGCAGGGGGTCTGCTGACCTAGTGCGTTACGGTTGTGATAAAGCAGAAATGGAGGCCTTGTTTGAACTGCCGGTCAAACATCCCGTTTGGAATACGTTGGAGGAACAAGGGATTAAGGCCAATCCAGAGGAACATTTGCTGATTCGTCGAGAACTTACGGTTCAAGGGAAAAGTTCATCTCGAATTAACGGTCAGATGGTTAATTTAACGATGTTACGTGAGGTAGGTGAGCAACTCGTTAATATTCATGGGCAGCATGAGCATCAAAGCTTGCTGCGTGCAGATCGACATCTGGCGCTGCTGGATACGTTCGGTGATTCAGTCATCGGTCCAGTCAAAGCGCTTTACAGGGAGCGCTACAATGCTTTTGTCAAAGCGGAAAAAGAAGTAAGGGAATTGCAAAGCTCCAGTCAAAAGGCTTATCAGCTATTGGACATGTATCGTTTCCAATTGGAAGAGATCGCTGCGGCAGAATTAAAATTGGGTGAAGATGAATTATTGGCAGAGGAACGGGTCAAGCTATCCCATAGTGAGAAAATGATGGATGGAATATCAGGAGCATATGAGCTGTTAAGTGGCAGAGGCGGGTTGGATACGGTCAATAACGTGTTGTCCAGATTAAATGATGTTCAGAGCTATGATAGTAAAAGTCTTCAGCCCATTGCGGAGCAGATTCAGTCTGCTTTCTATCAGTTGGAGGATGCAGCGTTTCAATTACGTTCTTATCGTGAGGATATTGAATTTAATCCGGGCAAGCTGCATGAGGTGGAGCAACGTTTGAATCAAATTACCGGACTACAGCGAAAATATGGTGATAGTATAGAACAGATTTTGGAATACTATAGCCGTATTGAGCAGGAAACCGATCTGTTGGAAAATAAAGATGAGCGGCTGGAGCAGCTCATTGCAAAGCGGGATGAGTTGCTTTCGGATTTGCTGGAGATTGCTGAAGAGCTTACAGAAGCGCGTGAAATTTGTGCCGAAGAGCTTGCAGAGCAAGTAGAGCAGGAATTAAAAGATCTTCAAATGGAAAGAACGTCACTCAAGGTACGCATTGATCCAATTGAAGATCCACGGGGATATGAATATAAGGGTCTAAAGGTACGACCTACCAAGCAAGGGATAGATAATGCGGAATTTCTGATTTCGCCCAATCCAGGTGAGCCACTTCGCCCACTCGGTAAAATCGCTTCTGGTGGTGAGTTATCACGTATCATGTTGGCAATGAAAAGTATTTTTGCGCGTCATGATCAAATACCGGTGCTCATTTTTGACGAGGTGGATACCGGGGTAAGTGGTCGTGCAGCTCAGTCTATAGCCGAGAAGCTGTATCGTTTGTCTTCCGTTTGTCAGGTGTTTTCCATTACTCATTTGCCGCAGGTGGCGTGTATGGCAGATCATCAGTACCTGATTGAAAAAAATGTGCATGACGGACGAACCATGACTCAAATTGAGGGACTAACGGAGGAAGGTCGGGTTAAGGAATTGGCACGGATGCTGGGCGGCGTAGAAATTACCGAAAAAACATTGCATCACGCACAGGAAATGCTGAATTTGGCGGAAGGAAAGAAAGCCTGAAAAGAGCGACTGGCGTAATGATTAACAGTTATAAAAGCCTGGGGGCAAGGTTACCTTATAGGTACGCAATTGGCGACCACCTTTACTCGTCAAGCGAAAGAAGCAAAGGGAGCGTGACAGCCATTGAATTTTTTCTCCAGGATCAAATTGCTCGGTCTTTTGCTTGTTTTTCTTATGTGTTCTCTCGGTAACGCTCAGCATGTGCAAGCAGCGCTGCCTCTACAAGCTTCTTTGGATTTGTTCGGCTCTAAAAGCATGAAAACAACCCAGGAAAGCGTGGTTCCCGATTTGAAAGTATACCCAGGGGGTCAGACGATCGGGGTCAAAGTAAAATCTTCAGGAGTGCTTGTCGTTGGTCACCATATCATTCAGGAAAGCAATGATCGTAAGGTGTCACCTGGTGAGACAGCTGGTATTCGCCTAGGGGACCGTATTACACACATGAACGGCAAACCCCTCAATAGTCTCGCCAGGGTAGCGGAAGCCGTGGACGAGGCAGGTAAAAACAAAAAGCCGCTTGACATCACGCTTTGTCGAGGCGAACAGACGATCTCCACCAAGTTAACCCCAGCATATGATCAAGAGGATAAAGCGTGGCGGCTCGGGTTATATATTAGAGACTCGGCTGCAGGCGTAGGTACATTAACGTTTTATGCACCGGATCAGGGGGTTTACGGGGCCTTGGGCCATGTAATTACCGATATGAATACTCAAACTCCCATTGTCGTGGGCAGCGGCGAGATTGTTCAATCCAATGTGACGTCAATTGCGAAAAGCCAGAGTGGGGAACCCGGAGAGAAGCGTGCTCATTTTCTCAAGGATCATCGGATCTTAGGAAATATTGAACGGAATACGAGCTTTGGAATATTTGGGAAAATGTCAGATGAGCCTCAAAATGGATTGTATTCGACGCCCATTCCGGTGGGACTTGCGAATGAAGTAAAAGAAGGACCAGCAGAAATTTTGACTGTACTGGAAGGTCAACAAATTCAGCGTTTTCAGGCAGAAATTGTACACATTTCTCAGCAGGATAAACCAGCAACCAAAGGGCTTGTGATTCGGGTTGTAGATCCAAAGCTATTAGATAAGACCGGCGGAATCGTGCAAGGAATGAGTGGTAGTCCGATTATCCAAAATGGTAAGCTGATCGGAGCTGTAACGCATGTATTTGTTAATGATCCTAAATCAGGTTACGGATGTTTTATCGAATGGATGTTGCGTGACGCAGGAATCATGCATAATAAACTGAGCTTGAAGTCATCCTCTAATCTTAAGGCGAGCTAGTGGCCTTAAGATTTTTTTTGTCGAAAAGGAGAGGAATAACTCAGATTTGCAAGATAAAAATTCAATTATAATTGAATTTATAAAAAAAATAAATAAAAATAATTTTCGACAGAAGGAATTCATAATTCGATGTCGAAATCATATACTCCGACAAGAAATATTTATTTAATGCAAACAGATGTCCCAATGGAATAACACTCACTAAGGAGGAAGTACATTGCAAAAAATTGAGGTATTGTTGGCTGATGACAACCGGGAATTTACGAATTTGCTTGCTGAATATATTTCCGATCAGGAGGATATGGAAGTTACAGGAATCGCCTTCAATGGTGAAGAAGTACTCCAACGCATCGCAGAATCCCGCAACATACCTGATGTACTTATTTTAGATATTATTATGCCTCATCTGGATGGTCTCGGTGTATTGGAGCGTTTGAGAGAAATGAACCTGACTCCACAACCGAAAATCATTATGCTGACTGCATTCGGTCAAGAAAATATTACACAAAGGGCCGTTCAACTCGGGGCATCTTATTATATTTTGAAGCCGTTTGATATGGAAGTGCTTGCTAACCGTATACGCCAATTGGTAGGACCGCAATTAGTCAGCAACAGCCCGGTAACCGTTTCATCTATGCGGTCCAACGTTGTGCCTATGGGTAAGACGAAAAACCTGGATGCCAGCATCACGGCTATCATTCATGAGATTGGCGTACCAGCTCACATCAAGGGCTATCAATATCTACGTGAAGCCATTACGATGGTGTACAATAATATCGAAATTTTGGGAGCCATCACCAAAACCCTATATCCGGCAATTGCCGAAAAGTTCAAAACGACGGCATCCCGCGTAGAACGCGCCATTCGTCATGCTATTGAGGTAGCATGGACCCGTGGAAATATCGACAGCATCTCTCACCTGTTCGGCTACACTATTAATATCAGCAAGTCCAAACCAACGAACTCAGAATTTATAGCGATGGTCGCAGACAAATTGCGGATTGAGAATAAGGTGTCCTGAAAGGATCAGGATGATTAATGGATACCGCTTATTTATTGGTTCATCCATGACCGATAAATAAGCGGTATTTTTTACGAACAATTTTAAATTTTAACCTAACAATCTTTTGCCTCTACATGTGCTGCTGTCTGCTACCCTTAAACTAAGTCTCTAACACTAAGGAGGGCTTTAATTCTAGTGGATATACGCTACTCCATATAGGAGAAGGGGGCAAAGAAGTTTAGCGACGAATCATTCTTGATTGGTATGCCTGATTAGAAATATAATTAAAGCAAACTTTCAAATGAGGTGAATCGGATGTCTTTCCGTATTGTTCGAAGTATTTAGTTTCCGGGCTGGAAAAAAACGCGTACCAGCTGTTAAGGGGGGAGTCTACCCTGTTGACTACAAAACTAAAATTTTGAATAAATTCGGTTTGCCATTCTGTAGTTTATTATCTTATTTGAAGGTGGATAAAAATGAATTCAATTGAATATAAAGAGTTTTATGATAAGGTTGGAAAAACTAACGGATGGAATTTCAGTAATGTGAAATGTATCTCGGAAGGAGTAAAATGGGACTTCTACAATGAAGTATCAAAGACGTGCGAGAAGTCGGACATATTGCTTGATATCGGCACGGGTGGTGGGGAAGCTATTTTAGCAATAGCAAATTCTGCATTACTTTTAGTCGGGATTGACCAATCTACTGGAATGATTGAAACGGCAACAAAGAACTCTATCAAATCTGATATAGCGAATGTTCGTTTTCTACAGATGGATGCTGAAAATCTGAATTTTCCCAGGGAATTCTTTAATGTAGTCTCTTCTCGACATTCGTGCTTCTGTGCAAAAGAAATAGTTAAGGTGTTAGTTAAGGGTGGTATATTTTTAACACAGCAAGTAAGCGAAAATGACAAATTAAACATTAAAGAAGCGTTTGGAAGAGGGCAGGCATTGGGTAATAAGAAAGATTCGTTGAAAACTCAATGTATTACAGAACTAAATGAAGCGGGCTTTAACGACATTCAGTCATTCGAATTTAATGCAACCGAATATTATCAGACTCCTGCAGACTTAGTTTTCCTTTTAAAACACACTCCCATTATTCCTGACTTTGGACAAAAACAAAATGATTTTGAAATACTCCAACAATTCATTCTGGACAACCAAACTCCAAAAGGAATTAGGACAAATGCAGAGCGATTTATGATTGTGGCTAGGAAGTAAAACATAAAGGGATACCCGCTTTGGGGTGTCTCTTTTTTTTGCTTGCAATGCTTCAACAGATGAATTAGATGGTTGAAAAATAATACTCTCACGCGGCTTATTATATGCCTCAATCAGTTATATAACAATCACGAAGAAAAGTTTTCCTTTTGTAAACAGTTCTGAAATTCTCTTTAATTTTGATATAAACAATGTGTCGATTCTTGTCGATATAATATCTATTATATAGAGAACTAAGGAGCGAATATATGAAATTTAACATTCGAACAAAATTGTTATTGGGTTTCCTTGCGGTAATAATCCTGTTGGTTGTGATTAGTACAGTATCGATCTCGAGAATGAAAAAATTAGGCGATACTTCAATGGAAATTGATAGCCATTGGATGCCAAGTGTGACCATCCTCGGAACACTAAATGGTGATGTATCTGATGTAGAGCGGCTTTCATTAAATATTATTGTAGAACGTGACCCGGAGGAAATGGAGAAGGTTCAGGCCGAATATGATAAGGTTTTAAAAAAAGTTGAAGAAGGCCGAAAAACTTACGAAAAATTAATTGCTACCCCTAAGGAACGTGAAATGTATGAAAAATTCTCCAAAGCGTATACAGAGTATTTGGATAAGTTGCCAGAAGTGATTGCAGCCGGGAGAGCTAATGATTACACTCAGTCAAGCATCCTTCACCAGGAATCCTATAAGTTATGGTATAGTTCAAACGATATGATCGCTCAGCTTATTAAGTTGAATGCAGATGGATCAAAACTGACTACAAAAGAAGCTGTTGATAACTTTATTTTAGGTAGACAATTAGTAATTGTTTTGAGCATTGCAGCCGTTATCCTAGCATTGATCATGGCGATCATTATAGCCCAAATTATTTCTAAGCCTATTTTGCGCATCAGTCGTGCTGCTGAAAGCATTGCGTCCGGTGACCTTACTGGGGAAGCTATTGTCGTGAAGGGCAAGGATGAGATTAGCACGCTGACGCATTCCTTTAATACTATGGTTGAAAACCTTCGTCAACTGATTCAGTCTGTAAGTAATACGACTGAGTTGGTTACCACTTCCTCGGAAGAATTGACGGCCAGCGCAGAGCAAAATAGCCAAGCAACTGCACAAATCACCGAAACAGTGCAAGAAGTAGCTACAGGGACGGGCGATCAAGTAGATATGGTAACCAAGTCATCCCAGGCTATTGAGGAAATGTCCATTGGTGTGGAACAAATTGCAATCCGTGCGCAAAATGTTTTTGCATCAGCTCAGGATGCAGCTCACAAATCAGCTGAAGGCAATCAGTTGATCCAGCAGGCTGTTGTCCAGATGAATAGTGTGAATGACTCTATGAATAGCTTGGCTGATCTTATGGCTGGATTGGGAGAGCGTTCAGATGAAATTGGGAAGATTATTGATGTCATCACCAATATTTCAAGTCAGACCAATCTTCTTGCCCTGAACGCTGCCATTGAAGCAGCCCGCGCAGGAGACCACGGTAGCGGCTTTGCTGTAGTTGCAGGTGAAGTGCGTAAGCTGGCTGAACAATCGGCTCATTCTGCTCAACAAATTACGGAGCTGGTGGGATTGATACAGAAGGACACCTCGCATGCTATTGAGGCGGTAGCATCCAATGGGCGAGATGTCATGACAGGTCGGGAAGTCGTGCAAAATGCAGGTGCATCCTTTGAGCTTATTCAGGAAACTGTTAATAAAGTGGCCAGTGAAATTGAAGAGGTCTCTGCTGGATCGGAGCAAATGTCTGCAAGTACCGATGAGATTGTTGGCTTTGTTAAACAAATTTCAGCGATTGCTGAAGAGGCTGCAGCCGGGACACAGCACGTATCTGCCGCGACTCAAGAACAACTGGCATCGATGGAGGAAATTGCTTCCTCTGCAAGAAATCTGTCCAAAATGGCAGAAGACCTACAAGGACAAATTGGTAAATTCAAGGTATAAATCGTATACCGTTTCTATATTTCAGGGGAAAAAGCCGCTCTATTGTGAGGGGCTTTTTTCCTATTCATTTTTAATTAATAGATTGCGATTTTACCGTGGAGATATGCAGAGTCTGTAATTGGAAAGATATGATATAATGATGGGAAATTCTTTGAGTTGGAGTGATATCATGGACAATAAGACTGAACTTAAAGCAAGTGACCTGCGTCAGTTATCGATAGACAAAATCATAGCTGTACCATTTTTGAATGATTTTAAATATCTGAAAAGCAGAAAAGTTTTGAAAAAAGAAAACAAGGAATTTATATTTGAAATTTGTTTTGGCGCGACCAAATATAGTGCATTAAAAGTTTACATTAACGTGGAATCTAAAAGTATAAAAAAGAAGTATAGTACAGGGGCTTGTTTTCACAGTGAGTTGATCGCTTTAACCAAGAAATATACAGGCAACAGGGATTATCTTGTGTCCACAGAAGCAGAAAGAGAACGAGTGATCCAAGAGATTACTGAAGATATCTACACTTTTGCGCTGCCCTTTTTCAAGCGATTTGAACATGTAGAAACACTAGCAGAACAAGTACATAAGTCAGGCTTTTTACCACATCGCAAACGTTTTGATAAATTTAATCCGTTGACGAAAAGATTCATTGATTTTTATTATCAAGGGGAGTAATGTAGCCATCTGAGACATTTTTGTGCTCATCATCGGGAAGTAGATAAGCATTATGATAAGGAGCACGATGTCCATAGAGTGGATATTATCGTTTTTCAAAAGGATGATGTACAATTTGTAAAAAGGCTCAAACTACTCCTCGGCATAACATGTTTTACCTAACATGATCAATGTCTCGTTAAGAGGCGAGTCGGATGTTTCACTGGAGGGTAGATTTTTACATGGGTAGCAATCGAATGACCAACATAGAGGCTGTATACACGGATATATACAATCATATGTTATAGGCTAAGTCATCGTATTGAACGGGCTAGTGGTATGGATGCAAAAGATTCTAAAGCAAAGGCGGGGATGAGAGCATGTGGAATAGTCTGACTTGGGTGATCGTCGGCGTGTTGTTAGTGGCGTTGGGTTGGATTGTTATGGCATGGCGTGGACGTAGCAGCAATAAACAAGCGAATGAACATCGGGGCAATAATGTCATTGAATTTCGTCCTCGTAAGCCTGCCCGGCAATCCCGCACCGCAAATGAAATGAAGTCTAAAATGTCTTCTGGGACACGCACAAATACAAAAGTGGCAGATATTAAGACTCAAGCTGGGTTTGGACTGTCTGACTCAATCCAGAGCACAGGCAAGCAAAAATGCTCCTTTTGTAAAAAAGAAGAAAAATTAACCTTTTATGCTGATGATAATGGTTCGCTATATGGAGTATGTAAAGAGTGTAAGCATAAGGCGGAAAGACAGGATATGCTGCCACTTTAGTCTATGCAAACTATTGAGGACCATCATTAAAGAATTCTTATAATTCATAAAAACTCCCAACCATATGTAAATAAATTGGTTAGGAGTTTTTTGTTAGTATTTTGCTATATTTACTACATTGTTAGCGAAGTTGCCTGTCAATCAATTCCTCTAGCGCATCAGCTATATGATCTGGTCCATAGGATAGTTCTTCCCTGCTTAAGCTCAACCAGGCATGACGCTCATCCATATCAAAGGCAGTCTCAAGCCAACCGGACAAGCCTCTGCCTCTACGATCTACTTCTACAAGCACATGTACCCCCTCGGGTTCCAACTGCATAATCAGCTCTAGCTCCTCGATATCCCGTGCATACTCCGAGCCAGGCGTAAACTCAAACTCCTGCACAAATGGAACACCGCGTCCAAGCTTGGGGTGACGTTCGCAGGTGGAGGAACGGAATCGGAAGCCTAACAGGTGAACCGCCTCAAACACCGTACTCATATAAGGATGCGGCTCGATTTTAAGTGAATCACGATCGGTCGGGTCCAAAGCCATGCCAATATCCAATGCTGTTTCCAGCCAGACAGGCTGTTTGGCATGAGTAACAGGGGTTTCCAAAGGCAATCTGAAGGAAAAGGGGATTTCAAGCTCCTGTCCTTGCTTTAGATGAAAGCCATCAGATACCTTGATCCGCGCAATGCAGCAGGTGGTGACGTTTTTTTTATCATCGTGCTCTACGATATATTCAGTCTTGAGCTCAATATCAATTTTGCCGATTTCCTGATCAATTTTACCGCCCTTGATACGTATGATGCCGCTAAGTTCTTCTCCAGGCACATATACAGTTTGATCCACTAACGTATCGACTTTGGCTGAACCGATTCCTGCACTTGCTAAGATCTTGTTAAAGAAACTCATCATTCCGTCCCCCCGATAATCTTATGGTTATGGTAAACACACGAAAACTAAGAACCTGTACAGCTTAACCGGATATACGGGGAAACAGCTTAAACCGTTCCAAAAAAATGCAAGAAAAAAGTAATGGAAAACAAGTAGGCGCATGGAATTTGCTGACCCATGTAGCTTACTAATCGCAGTTCACTTTATGGGGAGGTATAAAACATTTACGACAACGAGGCTCATAAGCCTCAGAGTCACCGATCATCACGATAGGTCCTACAGTGGAAGGTTTCCCATTGACCATACGCTGTGTAAATACTGCTTCCGAACTGCCGCATACAGCGCAGAAGGAAGTCAGCTTTTCGATGTCATCCGCCATAGCGAGCAGACCACCGACATAGCCAAACTCCTTGCCTCGGTAATCCAGATTCAGCCCATCGGCAATGACATGCTTTCCGCAATAAGCTAACTCTTGTATGAGCGACATAATATGTCGACTGAAAAACTGGACTTCGTCAAAGGCAACCACATCGGCATCTTTCGTTTCTTGCAAAATATGCTGAACGAGCTCATCCGTAAGTTTTCTTGGAATAGAGATAGCGGGTAGCCGATATCCGATCCGACTTACAATTTCGTCCTCGGCATAACGGTTATCTTCAGCTGGTTTGTAAGCGACCACCTTGCGATGCCCGTATTGGATTAGTTTCTGACAACGGCGAATTAATTCGCCGGATTTTTCACTGAACATGGGGCCTGTAATTATCGTAATTCGTCCTGTAGGCAAAGCGAATTCCCCTCTCTTAACATGTACATTATGCTGTAAATCTTCATCTCCGAAAGAAAACGCCATTATAGATTACCATAACGAGCCACATACAGACTAGAGAAAATATATTGTTTTTCGACATGTTTTTGTATGTCTATTCTTAAAACGTAAATGTGGTCGTCATTGCTCTGCCGCCGCGGGCATGATATGGTGAAGCGTAGTGGAATGAAGGGAAGAGTGGAAGGCATGGATGAAAAAAACACGGATTATAGTGCCAAAAGAAGAGCATTACTGGAACAAGGACTGATTAGCCCGCAAGCTCTGGAGCTAATCATTGAGCTGGAGACAGAGCTAGATCTTCTGAACAAGCAAAATGAATCGTTCCGCAAGGCGTTACGAGCCAAATCAGCACAAAGTCCAAGAATGTCTACCAAATTACGAGATGCGCTGTATGAATGATATGGAGAGATATCTAGATTAGGTAGATGATTTGCAGCCTATGCCTAAACGCCATATTTTGTACAGTGAAATAAAGAGAGTACAATAAGCTATATATAATCAATGTTAATGGAGGAGAAACATGACTATACATTGTGATGTCGCTATTTTGGGTGGAGGAACCGGAGGGTATGTAGCAGCAATTCGCGCAGCTCAGCTCGGCAAGGAAGTGGTTATCATCGAAAAGGACAAGCTTGGCGGAACCTGTCTGCACCGAGGTTGTATACCAAGCAAGGCTTTGCTGCGCAGTGCGGAAGTATATGCAACGATTAAAGAAAGTGCGCAATATGGTATCGAGACATCGGGAGCACAGCTTGTATTTCCCAAGGTTCAGGAACGTAAGGAAGCCGTTGTGGAGCAGCTACACCAGGGCGTTCAATTTTTGATGCGTAAAAATAAAATTACGGTGCTGAGCGGTAAGGGACGCGTGATTGGACCGTCTATATTTTCTCCTAAAAGCGGAGCAGTGGCTGTGGAGCTAGAAGATGGTGAGATGGAGACGATTGTTCCTGCACATCTCATTATTGCAACAGGATCACGTCCGCGTGTGCTGCCTGGATTAGAGCCAGATGGCGAATTTATTCTGAGCAGTGACGAAGCATTGACTATGGAGAAGCTGCCAGCATCTCTGATTATCGTAGGTGGTGGTGTCATTGGCGTGGAATGGGCTTCCATGCTGAATGATTTTGGCGTGGAGGTTACAGTGGTTGAGGCCGCAAATCGACTTATTCCTACGGAGGACGAGGACGTTTCGCGTGAAATGCAGCGCTTGTTAACCAAGCGTGGTGTCAAGGTGCTGACGGGGGCACAAGTGTTGGCCGAAACCTATGGCAAGGATGAGGAAGGCGTACAGATTGACGTGCAAAAAGGAGAAGAAACCGAAACTCTCAGTGCTTCCAAACTGCTCATTTCTGTAGGTCGTCAGGCGAATGTGGAAAATATTGGGCTGGAAAATACAGATATCCGCGTGGAGCGTGGGTTTATCTCGGTTAATGAGCATTTGCAGACAAATGAGCCACATATCTACGCCATCGGGGATTGCATCGGCGGCTTACAACTGGCCCATGCAGCAAGTCATGAAGGTTTGCAGGCAGTTCATCATTTGGCGGGCGAAGAGTTTCACAGCGTACCCAACTATATGATTCCGCGGTGTATTTACACACGTCCTGAAGCCGCAAGCGTCGGCTTGACGGAGCAAGAAGCCCGTGAACGTGGACACCAGGTGAAAACAGGGAAGTTCCCTTTCCAAGCGATCGGGAAATCGCTAGTATACGGTAGTCGGGACGGCTTCGTTAAAGTGGTGGCGGACCAGACAACTAATGATATTCTCGGTGTACATATGATCGGTACGCATGTAACGGATCTGATCAGCGAGGCCGCTCTTGCGCAATTGCTGGATGCTACGCCGTGGGAAGTCGGACAGCTTATTCATCCGCATCCAACGTTGTCGGAGATTTTGGGAGAAGCGATGCTGGCCGTTGATGGACAAGCGATAGGCATATAAACGTTTCAAATAAATCGGTACTTTTCTTTTTGGGGCGAAAAGGATTATAATGGGGTTAGTCAGAGTTTAGTACCAGGTTTTAAGACAAGATGGTACTAGGTGCTGAAAGTAGGATGTTTGACATTTAAGGAGGTGCCTCAATGAGTTCTAAAGGCGCTGTAGACGCTGGCTTCAGACATGAACAGCTGGGACTTACTCACGGACAAGTAATTGATATGTACAGATATATGTTGCTCGCAAGAAGATTTGACGAGCGCAACATGCTCCTGCAACGGGCAGGAAAAATTAACTTCCACGTTTCCGGTATTGGGCAGGAGGCGGCACAAGTAGGTGCAGCTTTCGCTTTAGATCGGGAAAAGGACTATTTCCTTCCCTATTACCGGGATTACGGATTCGTGCTTGCAGTCGGCATGACACCGCGCGAATTGATGTTGTCGGCATTTGCCAAGGCAGATGACCCTAATAGCGGCGGTCGCCAGATGCCGGGGCATTTTGGTAGTAAACGACTGCGTATTGTGACAGGCTCCAGCCCAGTGACCACACAGGTTCCACATGCAGTCGGTGTAGCGCTGGCCGCCAAGATGCAGAAAAAGGATTTTGTATCGTTTGTTACGTTTGGGGAAGGCTCCAGCAATCAGGGGGATTTTCACGAAGGCTGTAACTTTGCGGGTGTACAGAAGCTGCCAGTCATCATTATGTGCGAGAACAATCAATATGCGATATCGGTTCCGATTCATAAGCAGTTGGCAGGCAAGGTAAGTGACCGAGCATTGGGTTACGGATTCCCTGGTATTCGTGTCGATGGTAATGATGCGCTAGCCGTATATGCTGCGGTGAAGGAAGCACGTGAACGTGCTGTCCGCGGTGAAGGTCCTACGCTAATTGAAGCGATGATGTACCGTCTGTCCCCTCACTCCACTTCGGATAATGATCTGGCTTACCGGACCAAGGAGGAAGTGGATGAGAACTGGGCCAAGGACGGCGTAGCCCGCATGAAGAGTTACTTGATTGAATGCGGCATTTGGGATGAGGCCAAAGATGCAGATCTGTCGGCCGAACTGCTGCTCGAAGTCAAGGAAGCCATTGAATATGCAGATAATGCGCCTTTTCCTAAGCCCGAAGATACGCTACTGCATGTGTATGCTGATAGCGATGGGGAGGGTCGGTAATTATGGCGATGATGGAATATATTGATGCGATACGTCTTGCTATGAAGGAAGAAATGGAGCAGGATGAAACGGTTTTTGTATTAGGTGAGGACGTCGGCGTAAAAGGCGGTGTTTTTACAACGACTAAGGGGCTCATGGACCAATTCGGTGAGCAACGTGTCATGGATACACCATTGGCAGAGTCGGCGATTGCAGGGGTTGCAATTGGTGCGGCAATGTACGGAATGAAGCCGATTGCCGAAATGCAATATTCGGACTTCATGCTGCCAGCGACGAATCAGATTATTAGTGAAGCGGCTAAAATCCGCTACCGCTCCAACAACGATTGGAATTGCCCTGTGGTGATCCGCGCACCTATCGGTGGCGGTATTTTTGGTGGTTTGTATCACTCTCAGTGTCCGGAATCTATCTTTTTTGGTACACCGGGTCTAAAAATTGTTGCTCCATTTACACCTTATGACGCCAAAGGATTGCTGAAAGCAGCTATTCGTGACCCTGACCCAGTGCTGTTTTTTGAAAATAAAAAATCCTACAAGCTGATTAAGGGTGAAGTGCCTGAGGATGATTATATCGTTCCAATCGGCAAGGCTAATCTACTGCGTGAGGGTGACGATATTACGGTCATCGGTTATAGCCAGCCATTGCATTTTGTTATGCAGGCAGCTGAGGAATTGGAGAAGGAAGAGGGCATTACCGCACATGTTGTGGATTTGCGCACACTCCAGCCATTGGATCGCGAAGCCATTATCGAGGCTGCACGACATACAGGTAAGGTCTTAATCGTTCATGAGGACAACAAAACGGGCGGTATCGGTGCCGAGGTATCAGCTATTATTAATGAAGAGTGTCTGTTCGAACTGGATGCACCGATTGAGCGTCTGTGCGCTCCTGATGTGCCAGCCATGCCGATCAGTCCACCAATGGAGAAGTTTTATATGTTAAACAAGGATAAAGTGAAGGAAGCCATGCGCCGTCTCGCCATGTATTAATATAGAGCAGATTCGGGCGAAAGTATTCCAAAAGAGTAGTGGGGCAGCGATAAAACGCGCCCTTCTATGATGTTAAGGAGTTGAAAAAAATGTCAGACCAAACACAATGGAACGACGTGACCATGCCGCAATTGGCTGAATCACTCGTATCGGCAACAATTGCCAAATGGCTGAAACAACCTGGTGACACAGTAGAGCAATTTGAGCCAATTTGCGAGGTCATTACAGATAAAGTGAACGCTGAAATCCCATCCACATTGGATGGCATTATGGGTGACCTGTTGGCGGAGGAAGGTCAGACGGTAGCGGTAGGCGAGTTGATTTGCCGTATCCAGACGAAGTCGGCTGCACCTACAGCATCAACAGGAGGAGCGGCACCAGCGGCATCAGCATCTCAAGGCAACGTACAAGCACAATCCCAGCAGAGTGCTGGATCGGATCAGTCCATGCGCGGACGTTTTTCTCCAGCAGTTCAAACTCTGGCTGCTGAGCACAATGTGGACCTAAGCAGGGTGCCAGGCACAGGCATGGGGGGAAGAATTACTCGCAAAGACGTGCTGAATTTTGTTCAGCAGGGCGGCTCAGCTCCAACTGGAGTGACTGACCAAACGACTGGGACGACCCAAGGTCAAGGATCTCCTTTTGCAGGAATACAGCAGTCCGCCGCTCAGCATAGTGCACCAGTTCAAAATATGGACCCTACAATTCCGGTGCGCAACAGCGGCATTCATTTAACGGAAGCACCGAAAGTTCCTATGATTGAAGTTGAGGGTGGGAACAATAACAGATCCGAGTATTTTATTGATGTTACACCTATTCGTAGTGCAATTGCCCGTAATATGCGGCAAAGTGTTTCGGAGATTCCTCATGCCTGGACGACGATTGAAGTGGATGTGACCAATCTGGTGATGCTCCGCAACAAGATCAAAAACGAGTTCAAGCAAAAAGAAGGCATCAATATTACGTATCTGGCTTTTCTCATGAAAGCAGTCGTGAATGCAATCAAAGAATATCCGATCATGAATTCGGTGTGGGCAGTCGATAAAATTATCATCAAAAGAGACATCAATATTTCGTTGGCCGTAGGCACGGAGGACTCTGTTCTTACTCCTGTTATTAAAAAAGCCGACCAAAAAAATATTGCTGGTTTAGCTCGTGAAATTGACGATTTGGCACGTAAAACTCGCGAAGGTACACTCAAACTGGACGACATGCAGGGTGGAACGTTCACCGTCAACAACACCGGTTCCTTTGGTTCCATTTTATCTTATCCGGTGATTAACTATCCGCAGGCTGCAATTCTTACCTTTGAATCCATTGTCAAAAGACCAGTGGTCATTGATGATATGATTGCGGTGCGCTCGATGGCTAATCTGTGTCTGTCGCTGGATCATCGTATTTTAGACGGAGTGATTTGCGGACGATTCCTGCAACGGGTTAAAGAAAATCTAGAAGGCTACACCTTAGATACGAAGCTGTACTAATCATCCGAACAGTTAGGTAAATGGACGGAGAGGAAGTGACAGGCCGTGAACAGACGACCGCTTGATGTAACCTATACGAATAGGATGGAATATGCCCATGCTTGGGATGTCCAGAAGGAGATTGTGGGAAAGCTGGATGCGGGGGAGGCGAGAGAAACGCTTATGCTTCTCCAGCATCCGCCAACCTACACCATTGGTTCCCAGAGGCATCCTGAGCATCTGCTCCTCACACCAGAGCAGCTGAAAGAGCAGGGCATCAGCGTCTTTCAGATTGATCGTGGGGGAGACATTACATATCATGGACCAGGGCAACTTGTCGGATATCCCTTACTTGTGCTTGGCAACCGAGAGGCGTTAAATCTGCACGGATACCTTCGAAGTTTGGAAGAAGTGATCATTCAGTTGCTGGCATCTTATGGAATTGAAGGGAGTCGTAAGCCTGAATATACGGGGGTATGGATCGGGAATCTTAAAATTGCGGCCATTGGTGTCAAATTTAACAAGTGTAAGCACCGTCGGGGCTTCGTAACCAGCCATGGCTTTGCCTTTAACATCAAGTCAGGAATACAGCATGAAGGTTTTGAAGGCATTGTTCCATGCGGAATTCAGGAATACGGTGTGACATCATTAGAGGACTGTACACAGCAGTCTTTTTCGGTAGAGCAGATTGCGAGGGAAATTGTGCCGTACTTTGAACAGCAATTTTCATTTGCTGCGCAATGGCAGACGCATTCCTTTCAATAAAAGGTCAGGCGGGCAATTGTGTGATTGACACGGGAGCCCGCCTGTTTGTTTGCTTGTGCAGCAGCTCGTCCACACATAGCTTGTAACGGATCTTGGGTAGCCCAAACTTGAGCGGTGTAGTTGTTATAGTGGCATAATAAACGGCTCAATCACCATGAACAGCGTAGAACCAATCATAGCTGCGAGCATAACGTAGACGAAAAAACGAACCCATTTTTTGTTAGACATGTGTAACTCCTTTAGGATAGGTTTAAGTCATAGATAAGAACATCTATCCGTATTGTAACGTAATCGGGAAAGAGAGGAAAGTTTAATGACAGTAGAGATAGTAAAAGATCGAATCGTACAGGAATTTATGGAACTCGTACAGGTGGACAGTGAAACAAAGCATGAACAGGAAATATCACGTGTTCTGAAAGAAAAGTTTAATGCACTTGGACTGGAAGTCGTAGAAGACGATTCCCGCGAAAGAACGGGACATGGTTCGGGTAATTTGATTGTTACCTGGAAAGCGGAAGGTGTGGAGCAAGCACCCAAAATATTTTTTACCTGTCACATGGATACCGTAACTCCAGGTAAGGGTATTAAGCCGCAGTTGGGTGAGGATGGCTGGATTCGCAGTGATGGTTCAACAATTTTGGGTTCGGACGACAAGGCTGGGATTGCTGCTTTGTTCGAGGCGATTCGTGTCGTGCGCGAGCAGAACATTCCCCATGGTCAAATTCAGTTCGTGATTACGGCTGGAGAGGAATCTGGTTTGATGGGTGCACGGGCGATGAAGCCGGAAGTGCTGGATTCTGACTTCGGATACGCTTTGGATTCGAACGGTGAGGTGGGTTCTATTTGTATAGCTGCTCCCACACAGGCACGTATTGAGATGAGAATTACTGGGAAGTCTGCACATGCGGGAGTCAATCCTGAAGACGGCATCAGTGCCATTCAAGTCGCTTCTAAAGCAATTTCTAAAATGAAATTGGGACGCATTGACAAGGAGACGACCGCTAACATCGGCAGTTTCGAAGGCGGCGGCGCGACGAATGTGGTCTGCGATTTTGTATTGATCCGTGCGGAGGCTCGCAGTATTGTACAGGAAAAGGTTAATCATCAAATTCAGCATATGCGTGAAGCGCTCGAAACCACTACGCGTGAATTTGGTGCCCAGGGAGAGTTCCGTAGTGAAGTCATCTATCCAGCATTCAGCTTTACGGAGCATGATGAAGTTGTACAGGTTGCTCAGCGTGCTATTCAAGGGCTGGGACTGGCAACATCAACCTTCCATTCGGGTGGGGGCTCAGATGCCAATGTATTCAACGGCCTTGGAATTCCAACGGTGAATTTGGCTGTAGGCTACAAGAACATCCACACAACAGAGGAAAAGATCAAGGCCGATGATCTAGTGAAGGTTGCTGAAGTAGTCGTAGCTCTGATCCAAGAAACTACAAAGTAAGACTTACTTTTTACATTTACAATATACGAAAAAGGGTTCAGGCTAAAGAAAGGAACGGTGTTCCTCCTTTAGATCTGAACCTTTTTTGGAACAATTAGCGAAGCAATAGTAGCTGTAGGTCCATATTCCTTTTGCCATTGACGCAGGAGGGCTTGAATCTGCCATGCTTTGCCGACGATATGGAGAGTGGTTTCAGTCCGGTAGCTTTTCATGTTCTGAAATCTCCTTATAACAGAAGTTTTGATATACTACCCCCAGCATATGTTCCAAGTGGACAAGTTAGACTAATGTTGGAGATAATTAATAATGAAAGAAAGATAGAAGACGAAGGAGGAAACATGCCTGATGAACGACCAAACGAACGAACAAGTGAACAATCCAACAAGCTATGCACTTCGCAAGCCTTATTCCAATCCTGCGCTGGAGGAAAAGACCGTATCCACACAGCCTATCTTTGAAGGAAAGGTCATTACGGTACAGGTAGATACGGTAGAGCTTCCCGACGGCTCAACTGGAAAGCGTGAAATCGTCAAGCATCCAGGTGCAGTGGCAATTTTGGCTCTGCACGAGGGGAAAATGCTGGTGGTGGACCAGTACAGACAAGCTATGGGGCGCTGTGAGGTTGAAATCCCCGCAGGCAAGCTGGAGCGAGGTGAAGACCCGATGGAAGCAGCGGGACGTGAATTGAGAGAAGAAACAGGCTATACAGCCAAATCGTTGAAGTTGCTTCACTCTTTTTATACTTCTCCTGGCTTTGCGGATGAAATCATACATTTGTATGTGGCCGAAGAACTGGAGCGAGGTGAGATGGAACCAGATGAGGATGAATTTCTGGAGCTATTTGAGGTGACGCTGGAAGAAGCACACACACTTATTCGTGAAGGGCGCATTAGTGATGCCAAAACGATTCTGGCCGTCTATGCGTGGCAACTTCGCCAACAAACAGGGAGCTTCTAAGCGGATGGACACCAATATAATAGAACTTAACAACTATTTTGCAGACCTGCATATTCATATTGGCAGAACGGAGAAAGGAGCTCCAGTCAAAATTAGTGGTAGCCGTGACCTAACGTTTGCCAATATAGCCAAGGAAGCCTCCGGTCGCAAAGGGATTGGGCTCATTGGGATTATTGACTGCCATGCGCCTAATGTACAGGAGGATATTCGTCGCTATTTGCATACAGGTGAAATGGAAGAAATCAGCGGTGGTGGTATCGCATACAGGGATACAGTGATTCTACTTGGCACGGAGCTGGAAATACGGGCTGAAGGTCGTCCCGAAGCACACGTACTGGCCTATTTTCCTGATCTGGCGGCGATGGAGGATTTTACCCAATGGCTGACGAAGCATATGAAAAATGTTAATCTCAGCTCACAACGGATCTACGCACCGCCACGTGAGTTGCAGCAGCAAATTTACGGACGTGGAGGCATTATGGTGCCTGCGCACGTGTTCACTCCGCATAAGGGCATTTATGGCAGTTCTGCAGCCCGTATGGAGGAACTGCTGGATATGGAGTTCATTAGTGGGGTGGAACTGGGGCTGAGCGCAGATTCATCTATGGCAGGCTTGATTTCGGAACTGGATCGCTTCAGCTTCCTCACGAATTCAGATGCCCATTCACTTGGGAAAATTGGACGAGAATACAACAAATTATCACTGGCGAAGCCGAGTTTTGATGAATTCAGGATGGCTTTGGAGCGACGTGAAGGACGACGGGTGTGTGCCAACTACGGTTTGAATCCCAAACTTGGAAAATACCATCGCTCTTACTGTCAGAGCTGCGGTACGATTATTGATGAGCAACAGATGGCGGACGAACGCTGCCCTAACTGTGGCCATACCAAGCTGGTGCGGGGTGTGCTTGATCGAATCTGGAGCATCGCCGACCGTGAACAGCCCGTAATTCCCTCCCACCGTCCTCCGTACATTTACCAGATTCCGCTGGAATTTATTCCAGGCTTGGGTAAAGCCAAGCTGAACCAGCTGTTAGCAGCCTTCGGAACAGAAATGAATATTTTACATGAGGTTACGCAGGAGGAACTGTCAGGGGTCGTCGGTAAAGTGTTGGCAGAGCAGATTGTGCTTTCACGCGAAGGACGCCTGGCGCTTGTATCCGGTGGTGGTGGAACATACGGAAAAATAGCAAAATCCTAGTAAAGTGTCCTAGTCAAGTCTTGTCTCCGTAAAAGGCATATCAGCGTCTGCTTGTTCATAACCATAAAATATCTCTGCCGTTGGCTTGGTGCATCATTCGTGATGTTAGATTTGCAGCGGAAGCTGCCCCATTCTAGCCATCAGCCGTCGGATTACGGTTGTTTTTTGGACAAACAAGCAGATGAAAGGGGCAGGACTCGATGCAATGGTTTCGTCATACGTTAAAGGATCAGACGTCATATTACGTTTTCTTGGCTGTGCTGTTTCTTGTAGGAGTTGTTTTTGGCGCACTCATGGTAAATGCACTCTCCCTAGAACAGTTACAGGATTTGTCCCGTTACCTGAAGGATTTTTTTGTGACGGTCAACCAAAACAAGCAGGGCTTTGCTGATTCGCAGGCGGCCTCAACCTTTTGGGACAGCGTATCTCTACATCTTAAATGGGTGGGCCTCATTTGGGTATGCGGGCTTTCGGTCATTGGACTCCCAGGTATTCTTGTGCTGAATTTTCTCAAGGGTGTGCTGATCGGATTTTCTGTAGGTTATATGGTAGGGCAATATTCGTGGAAAGGACTATTATTTTCATTGGTTTCCGTTGCCCCACATAACCTGCTCGTGATTCCGATACTGCTCGTCTGTAGTGTGGCTGCGATGACTTTTTCCATTCATATGATCAAAACTAAAATACTTGCTACTCGGCCATCAGACGGGATGTTGCGTCCGTTGCTTTCTTACGCAGGATTGACTGCTGTGATGATGGTGCTGCTTATCGGCAGCGCGTCCTTTGAAACTTGGGTCACCCCGGTTATGATGCAATGGGTCACTCCTATGCTGACGGCTTCCGTGACATCTTGATCTCATTTCAAAATGTTTGACTTTATTTGTATAGACCCCCTATAATAATAGGAGTGAAAAAAAGTGCAGTAGGCAGTAGCTTTGCAGGGGGAGGGAGACACATGGAAGCACGGATCGAAAAAATTAAGCAGCAGCTGCAATCCCAGGGCTACAAACTAACGCCTCAGCGGGAAGCCACCGTCAGAGTTTTACTTGAGAACGAAGATGATCATCTGAGTGCGGAAGATGTATTTATGCTCGTCAAAGAGAAAGCTCCCGAAATCGGTCTGGCAACCGTATACCGTACCCTAGAACTGCTAAGTGAACTGCATGTCGTGGAGAAAATTAATTTTGGCGATGGCGTTGCGCGGTATGATTTGCGCGGCGATACAACCAAACATCACCACCACCATTTGATATGTGTGCAGTGCGGCAGTGTAGATGAAATACTGGAAGATTGGCTTGGACCGTTAGAGGAGCGTTTGGAACGGGAATATAATTTTACTGTAGTGGACCATCGTTTGGACTTCCACGGTATTTGTTATCGTTGTAAGGCGAAGAACGATACGACCGCCCAAAAATCCTTGGGTAAAACCAAGAAAAACAAATCACAGGATTAATAAGCTGACTACCCAAGCTCTCACCGACGAAGACGCGTTCGGGAGAGCTTTTTTGGTTCGGAATTTGCTGTATGGGATCATGTGGTATAAAACAGAATAGCTTGTCATACCCTTCCATAGAGAGCCCTAAATAGGGACTACATTTTGGGAAAAGGCGGCTGATCCACATGGTACTATCATTGCGGAGAGGACTACAATGGCTGCGCTTGCTGATCTTGTTTGGGGTGTTGGCATGTATGTTCTTTTATAGCCTCAGGCTGTTTACAGATTGGATATCACCTGTAGATCATTACCGAATACCGGAAGGACATGCAGTTAAGGTATTTGGCGGACAAACAGTGAATGATGGGTCCGAGCAACGAGTAGCGGTGTTGGAACGTTTACGTTTCTTTTATTGGTATGGTGAGTAGTTTATGTAATCATCTTAGTGAGATGATGATATGAAGGTCGCACACGAAGAAGCAGGCGCAACAACGGAATCGCTGTATGCAGGACAAGGAGAGTTTTGGAACTCATGAAAATGTATATTCAACCTTTCGTTCAATATATGGAAGAGGAGAAGGGTTTGTCACGCAGCACATTGGAAGCGTATCAACGGGACGTACAGCAGTTTACTGAGTTCGCAGAAAGCTGTGGACTTGAGCAGCCAGATAATGTACAGCGGTCACATCTGTTGCTGTATTTGGGGCGTCTGAAGGAACAGGGAAAAGCCGCGGCGACAATTTCACGTAGCGTCGCCTCTATACGCTCCTTTTTTCATTTTCTCATTCGGGAGGGAATCGCGATCCATGATCCTTCCGTTCTGGTGGAACTGCCCAAAGCCGCTAAAAAGAAGCCCTCGGTGTTAACGCAGGATGAAATAGAGCGTTTACTGGCAGCGCCGGATGTGAGTGCCCCGCAAGGGGGACGAGATAAGGCCATGCTAGAGTTGCTGTACGCGACGGGCATCCGCGTATCAGAGCTGATTGCCCTGAACGTCTGTGATGTGCGCATCGATTTGCGCTTTGTGCACTGTGGCGGCGAGGCGGGCAAGGAGCGCGTTGTACCGATCAGTCGTGAGGCATCACAGTGGGCACAAGCCTACTTGGACGAGCAGCGTCCAGCGTTGCTGCGACCCGGGCAGGGTGAAGAGGCTCTAGCAGAGCAGGAAGCCTTGTTCTTGAATGTATCGGGTCAGCGGCTCAGTAGACAGGGCTTTTGGAAAATAATTAAGAAGTACACTCAGGAAGCAGGCATAAGCAAGGATATCACGCCCCATACGCTGCGACACTCCTTTGCGGTACATATGCTGGAGGGCGGAGCGGATTTACGCTCTGTACAGGAAATGCTGGGTCATGCTGATCTGTCAACGACGCAGGTATATGCGCAGACAGCTAGACGGAACATGAAGGAAGTATATGAAATGCATCACCCGCACGGCGGTAACCGCACTTCTCATGAAAGCAATGATTAAACGTAACGTCGCTTTGCTGTCATAGAAATTGTGATAATGACTATAACTTTACGATTGTACAAGTCAGGAGAGATATTTATGTCAACAGCCAACCAAGCTACAATTCAGGAAGCAGCAGATTATATCCGTGCTAAGAGCGGAATAAGCCCAGAGATTGGTCTTATTCTGGGATCGGGCCTCGGTATTTTGGCCGATTTGATTCAAGATGGAGTTAGTATTCCTTATCAGGATATTCCCCATTTTCCCGTATCAACGGTAGAAGGCCACGAGGGGGAGTTACTGTTAGGCACAATTGAAGGTCGCGCTGTTGTCATGATGAAGGGGCGCTTTCATATGTATGAGGGCTATGGTCCACAGCTGACAGCTTTCCCTGTTCGGGTAATGAAGCAACTGGGGATTCAAAGCCTGCTGGTGACGAATGCCGCAGGTGGTGTAAATACTTCCTACAAAGCAGGCGATCTGATGGTCATCTCGGATCATCTGAATTTGACCGGACAAAATCCGTTGATTGGCCCGAACGATGCTGCTCTGGGTGTTCGTTTCCCAGATATGTCGGAGGCGTACAGCCGCCGCTTACGTGAAATTGCCAAACAAACGGCTACCCAACAAGGCTTCAGCCTGCAGGAAGGTGTATATGCCGGATTGCTGGGACCCAACTATGAGACGCCTGCTGAAATCGTTATGCTGCGTACACTGGGAGCAGACGCAGTAGGGATGTCGACCGTGTCTGAAGTTATTGTAGCTCGTCATGCGGGGATTGAGGTACTAGGCTTCTCCTGTATCACCAATATGGCTGCAGGCATTCTCGACCAGCCTTTGTCTCATGGTGAAGTGATGGAGACGGCAGAGAAGGTACGTGAACAATTTTTGAAATTGGTACTGGCGATTATTCCACAAATGTAGATGGAGTATAATTTTCCATTCGAAACGGTGGGCATCTCCAAAGAACCCCATATCCGAGCGTCTTTTAATGGCGTGGGATACGGGGTTCTTTTTACATACCATGGTTGAGCTGAGTATGATCGCCTAGTGAAGAGGGCGTGTGCTCCAAGTAGCTGTATTCGCTTTTTCTGCTACAGTTAGTCTATGTCGCTCTTGCACCTTGATCACAATGACCATGAAAATAATCCAGTAAATGGCTAATGAGTTTAGAAAACGGCTATCCGTTATATTGTTCAATACGATGAACAGGAAAAAAACAGCTGCCGTCAGCCATGTATACATATCTGTTTTGCCGATTCTGATTTTAAATAAGGTAGTTACGACGAGTATAACCGTTGCGAGTAGTCCTATAAGACCCACATCAATCCACAGATCTCGAAAGCCGCTATGGCTGCTTGTCAGATCAAAGCGGATGCCGTTCGCATAAATGCTGGGCCGGGCTGCCCAGAAGGAGCCATAACCATGTCCGAACCAGTAGTGGCTCTGAATAGCACCATCAATTCCCTGCCAAATTTCCGTTCTTCCGGTTAAGGTTGTTGTTTTTCCGAATTCCGAGGCAATCGCATCTCCATAGGTAAAGGTAAGTGCCAAACCCAACAGAACAAGTAAGCAGGAACAGCTAACAAAGAACCCCCGCAACGCGATGCTTCGAATTCTTTTGAATAACAATATAAATAAAATAAATACGAAGAGTGAAGATGTCAGCACCAATGAGGTGGTAGACTGGCATTCGATGAGCAATAAGGCATTGAGTAAGATGAAGCCAATATGTAAGGCTTTGCGTGTGCCCCTGAAAAAATATATGACATGTGAAACAAAACTTAACAGCGAGAGGGTTCCAAGTGTATTTTTATGACCGGAGATTCCCTTCCACAGTCCAGTATGCTCTACACCGCCATGAATGGCAAAGGAAGGAACGAGTAAGACGGCAAGTAGATTGAGTACGCTCAGGATACTTAATGTAACGACTAAGAGGCGTATGCAGCCCTGTGCTGTATAATGGGTGACCAGATAGAATCCAAAGGTAGAGAAGGCAAGAAATTTAACAACCATTAGTACAGAAGAAGTTTGCTCTTGTTCAGCCCATAAACAGGAAGCGGCGATGTACATCATAAGTAAGGTCAGCAACGGATTATCAGCTAGGATTGCGATTAATGACTTGAGTGAAGGCAGAAGCATGGTGTAGCTGAACAACAAGATAAGCAGGGAAATCGTGATCACTCTGGGAGACAAACCCTGACAGGCAAAGGGAATCGAGAAAGCCAGTAAACCGGCTACTGTGAGTATGTGTTTCACGGTTTCACCGCCTTGATACGTTATGTATCTATAATATACAAAATGTATCTTCTTGTACAATCATAATAAAATATTTATTTTCATTTTTCGCGACCTAGAGCAAGCCTTATTGTGCATATACTCAGTCCATGCTAAGAAAATGAAGAATTCTTCGGTATAGTCTGAAAGTATTTTCACGTTTTTAACAATGGGGGTGTTTGGATGGCGGATTTTACAGACCGTTTGAAGTTGAATTTGAGTGGAACGGGCAAAGAGTTAACGCCTCAGCAATTAAATGACAATTTTAAAGCCATTGAAAAAGAATTCATGGAACGCAGTGTAAACGTAAGCTGGTTTGGAGCTGCTGGTGATGGTATTCAGGACGACACGGCAGCTTTGCAAGAATTGATTAACAAGACTCCCGATTACTCCATTCTTCACATCCCCAGTGGTCGATACAAAATAACATCTACCCTTCAGATTCGCAAGCAGGGTGTGCGCATTTTTGGGATTCATAAGGGCAGATACCGACAGGGTAAGGGAGTTACTTCGATTGAATATTATGGTACGGGTCCTTGTTTCCAAATTGGAGACGAAAGTCTGCCATCGTTTAGTGGCTTTCAAAATGTGCAGTTCCATGACTTATCGATCCGGTACGAAGGGACCGACAGAGCCACCTTAAATAATCCGTTTTCGCAGTCAGTGAAGCGCGGGTATTATGGCAAAGGGACTATGGGCATTCAGGACTGGAAGGGCGGCGGCGTTGTCCTGGATAACGTGTTGATTGAGCATTTTGAAACGGCTTTTTGGGGCTATGAAAGTGATGTGAACTTATTTAAATGCACGGAGATAAATTACAATAAAATAGGGATTCACTTGCAGAACAGAAGTTCACAGTTTACAAGCATTGCGCTTTTTACGCTTGGGAACGATACGGCGCTGGATCTGAATAGTTCTAACGGGGCGAGATTCATGGCTAGTCAGCACATTAAGGATGGGAGCTCCAGTGATATTCCCATTTTAATAAATGATTTTATGAATGCAGAATTTTTAGGCTGCTGGTTCGAAGGACTAAGCAGAGAACACAAGATGACAGTACCTTCTTTTATTCAAATTGGTGCTACGAAAGAAACCAAAAATGTTGCCCTGCGCGACTCTATTTTGGCGATAGCAGACAAATACGATGACACCCAATCGGTGTGCAATTATTTTGTGGATGTGGTCATTGGTAAAAAAGTTTTGGTGGACGAGGTGGGCGGATATCCTCGTAATCTCAAACAGCTTATTTGTTTCTCTGGCAGCTCCTCCACACAACAGGTGACACTTCGCTCCCATTTGGATTTTAGCTATAGCAATAATCGTTATGACGAGAATCATGGGACAGGGCAAGCTTTGTTGCTCGTAGAAAAATATTCGAATAACGGTATAGAACATTTGAATGAAACCTTTGTCAAAGCCTATCTTGGTTCAAGGCAAAATATCCCTGCAGGTAGCTGGCAGAAAGTAAGGTTTAATCAAATCAATCATGATGAGTTGACCGAATTCGATGGTTCGAATAGCCGATGGCGAGCCAAGCGAGCTGGGAAATACAGAATACAAGTCTACATTTCGACCGATCCCCAAGTAGATGGTAACCGGACACGGCTGGCACTTCACTTGAATGATGAGCAGCTTACCGGAAGTTCTGCCTATGCTTATCTCGATGACAGGGTGATTGGCGGACTGAACTATGGTGCATTGAGTGGAGCAATGGAACTTAGACTCGAAGCGAATTCTTTTATTGATATACGGGTGTTTAGTCAAAATGCAGTGGATATTTTACCGGGTGGGGGTATTACATATCTTACCGTTAGCCGGATTTAGACGACTTTTATAGGTCATTTTTACAGACGATAGATGTTGTGTCGTATATATATCGGGAAATACGCACCATGCTGGCTCAGCTTGGTGCTATTTGATGTTTTTATTCATATGGAATATTTTTCTTTCATTCTGACGACAATGGTTAGCAGCACGCGAATAGACCGGAGAGATCAGTAAATGGGCTCCGGCTCTTTACGCCAATATGTTGAGGAGGGGACCGATTGTGAAGAAAAAAGTGGTGGCGTTCATCCTGGCTTGTCTGGTAGCCTTGACTGCCGTCCCTGTCGGCGGTTGGGCCGAAGAAAGCAGACCTGAAAGCAAAACCAAAGTAGGATCAGCAGCTGAGCTGGCTCCCGAGGCCCTTTCGGCGATCTTGATGGATGCAGATACAGGCACAGTCATCTATGAAAAAAACAGTCGTGAAAAGCTTCCTCCAGCAAGCATCACTAAGATCATGACGATGCTGCTAACAATGGAGGCCATTCATGATGGCAAGCTTAAGCTGACCGATAAAGTACGGGCCAGTGAGTATGCGTCTTCAATGGGAGGCTCGCAAATTTTCTTAGAGCCGGGAGAAGAAATGACGGTTGATGAGATGCTGAAGGGAATTGCGATGGCTTCGGGCAACGACGCCTCTGTAGCGATGGCTGAGAAAATTGCAGGTTCTGAACAGGCTTTTGTCGAGATGATGAACGCCAAGGTGCAGCAGCTTGGACTCAAAGATACGCATTTTGCCAATTGTAACGGTTTACCCGTAGAAAATCACTATTCCTCTGCGCATGATATTGCGGTTATGAGCCGGGAACTGTTGAAATATCCGCACATTACGAAATATACGGGAGCCTATCAGGACTATTTGCGCAAATCCTCGGTCAAGCCCTTTTGGCTGGTGAATACGAATAAGCTTGTTCGCTTCTATACCGGAGCAGATGGTCTGAAAACGGGCTATACGTCAGAAGCAAAGTTCTGTCTTTCCGCTACGGCGAAGCGTGATGGCTTACGTGTCGTAGCTGTCGTACTTGGTGAGCCGAACACGAAGATACGCAATAATGAGGTTTCTTCCATGTTCGACTATGCATTTTCTCAATATACAATGAAATCCATATATAAGCCAGGCGAAAAGCTGGGCAGTGTAAAAGTTGAAAAAGGTGTATTGCCAGAGCTGGAAATTCAGGCTGACCGTTCTTACAGTGTGCTGGTGAAAAAAGGCGGCAACAAACAAACGCTGCGTCACGAGCTACAGTTGACCCCAAGCCTTAAAGCTCCTGTCCGGGTGGGTGACCCCGTTGGTAAGCTGGTCGTCTATCAGAATGGACAACGTCTTAAGGAGTTTAATATCACTTCGCCTGTGGCTATCGAGAAGGCCGGCTGGTGGAAATTGTTTAAACGTACCATGTCGAACCTATTTTCTTTGTAGATTTAACGGGGTTTTCTTCTAGTTTTGTCGGAGGGCAGGAATCGTCTGCGACTACGTAGAAATCCTTGTCCAAGACCGGGAGGAGAGTGAGTAAGCATGAACCTGCAAATTGAAATGGAGCATCACCGGGGAGTACTTATTGTAAGGCTGTCTGGTGAACTTGATCACCATACGTCGGATATGGTCCGTATGCAAATGGATGAGGCGATTCAGCGCCGGCAATGCGAGCATATCGTGCTCAGTCTGAAGAATCTTCAGTTTATGGATAGTTCCGGCCTTGGCGTTATCTTGGGACGATACAAACTGATCAAGCAAAAGGGCGGGAAAATGGCAGTCTGTGATGTCAATCCGCCGGTACATCGACTGCTGGATATGTCAGGCTTGTTTAAAATCATGCCCATTTATGACAACGAGGTAAATGCGCTCACGGAACTGGAGGTTGTGTCATGAGAGAAGGCACGGGGAACAATTTCATGAGCTTGCAGTTTGCCGCAAAATCGGAAAATGAAGCATTTGCCCGCGTGGCTGTGGCAGCCTTCATTTCCAGGCTTGATCCCACAATGGATGAGCTTAGCGATTTGAAGACCGTTGTGTCTGAAGCGGTGACAAACAGTATTATTCACGGCTATGACAGTGATCCGTCAGGTGTCGTAACGATTAAAGTCGGAATTGAAGCGGACGTGATCACGTTGGTCGTTGAGGACGCAGGACGGGGAATTGAGGATCTGGAGCTGGCCAAGCAGCCTCTCTATACGTCCAAGCCTGAATTGGAACGTTCTGGCATGGGCTTTACGATTATGGAAAATTTCATGGATGAGTTCGAAGCAGTCAGTGAGCCGGGCGGAGGCACGTCGGTCCGGATGAAGAAAAGGATTGAATCCAAGAAAGCTTTATATAATTAGGAGTTGATCCTATGGAAGCAGGAGGAAAAAAAACTTCGCACAGCTATTTGGAGGATACAGAAGTCAAGCGGCTTATCGCACTGAGTCAATCTGGTGATAATGATGCTCGTGAGACACTGGTCAATAGTAATATCCGGCTCGTCTGGTCTGTCGTGCAGCGCTTTATGAACCGGGGGTATGAACCTGACGATCTTTTTCAAATTGGTTGCATCGGATTGTTAAAATCGGTGGATAAATTCGATCTCAGCTACGAAGTCAAATTTTCAACATATGCAGTACCAATGATTATTGGTGAGATTCAACGCTTCCTTCGAGACGATGGTACACTCAAGGTTAGCCGTTCCTTGAAGGAAACAGCCAATAAGGTCCGCAAAATGAAGGACGAGCTGTCCAAACGGCTCAATCGCCTGCCTACAGTCAAGGAGGTTGCTGATGAGCTGGGAGTGACACCGGAGGATGTTGTTTTTGCGCAGGAGGCCAATAAGCCACCTACCTCCATTCACGAAACAGTGTTTGAAAATGACGGAGACCCGATTACACTTATGGATCAGATTGCCGACGAATCGCAGGAAAGATGGTTCGACAAGCTGGCGCTGAATGAGGCCATTGACGGATTATCTGAACGGGAGCGATTGATTGTGTACCTGCGTTATTACCGGGATCAGACTCAGTCAGAGGTTGCAAGTCGTCTTGGCATTTCTCAGGTGCAGGTATCACGATTGGAAAAAAAGATTTTACAACTGATCCGCGATCAGATTGCCCAATAATGAAGACAGGATTTTAGTGAGTGAAATCCTTATACTAACGCATTCTAAAGAGTATTCCAAAGCCATTTTAATGGCCAGGAGTACTCTTTTTTGCGTGTGACAAAAGACAACACACAGAATAGGTTTGCTTGCTTCGCCCCATACTAATCGGTAATTACGAGGATAAGGAGGGAATCGGATGAATCATAGTCCGGCTCCTATTGTCTACTTGCGGCTCCGCAGCCGTGTGCGTATGATCCAAGGGCAGGATTTACATTTGGGCGATGTAGCCCACCTGCTGACGGAGCCCGAATGGGAAAAGGATCTGCTTGAGCTTGTTCTCAAGCGGCCGCAGAAGCAGGACGGTAACCTGATACTGGTGGACATGCTACAAATCATATCAAAAATTAGAGATCATATTCCGGGAGTCGTAGTTGAATCTCTCGGGAAACCGCATGTACTTGTGGAACTCGTGGAAAGACCCCGTAAGCCATCCAAAATACTGTTCGTGTTAGTATGGTTGCTGCTGTTTTTTGGCTCTGCGCTGACGATTATGAACTTTCATGCTGACGTTAGCATGATGGAGGTACAGGTTCGGATTGTGGAGATGATTACGGGACAAAAGGATGAGCATCCGTACTTGTTCCAAATTGCTTACTCGATCGGCATTGGCTTTGGCATGATCGTATTTTTTAATCACTTGTTCAAGAAAAAATGGAATGAGGAGCCGACCCCCCTGGAGGTGGAAATGTATCTGTATCAGGAAAATGTGGATCAGTATGTTGTGGCAGAGGAGTATGAAAAGATGGCTCGTTTGCAGACAAAGGATAAGAAACCATGATATTTGTACAGGCTGCACTTCAGATTATTTTGGGTATCGCTGGGGGGCTGGCGGTAGGTAGCGGTGTGATTGCTTTTTTTATTGTGTTGGATATCATGCCGCGATTAGCACAACTCACCCGGACGTATAAAAAATCACGTGCATACGAAAAGGCGATGATTTTAGGTTCAGTGGTGGGAACCGTGGCCGATTTTTGGAACATTTGCTTGCCATTACCGGGCATGTTTACATGGATACCCGGGCTATTTTGCGGAGTATTTATTGGCTTGCTCGCCGCGGCTCTAACAGAGGTGCTGAATCTCCTGCCCATACTGGCCAAGCGACTCCATATGACTGTATACATGTTCGGTCTGTTAATGGCAATGGTGCTTGGCAAGGTAACGGGTTCCTTATTTGATTGGTTTGTATACAACCGTTAATAGCGAAGAAGAAGGGGGCAAGAGATATGGATCACAGAACGGATCAGGATCAGCAGGAGCATTATCATGGAGACGGAGCAATAGGAAAGGAAAATAAGACTGATGGGGAAAGTTCGGGCTCCTGGAAGCAAAAGCAGGAGCAGGAAGCCGCTCGTCTTAAGCACAAAAAAGAAAGCGAGCGTTCTGATAATGTAGAGGAATCCATTCGTTATTGGCAGGTTGAGGATGATATTTCTCCAAAGATGAAGGAAAATCGTGAAACTCTTAAAATGGTATTGGGTTTGGGAGAGACCTTTGATGTTGTGTTCAGGGAAATGACAACAGGTGGCCGCCATATTGGGTATCTGTTCCTGAATACCTTTGCCAAGGATCAGATCATGCTTGAGGTGCTAAAGCGGCTTACCTATCTGACGCCGGATGACATGACTTCAGCTGGACTCCAAGCGTATTTTGAAAATTTTATTCCACATATACAGGTGGAGAAGACGGATAAGATGTCCGTCGTCATAAACAAGGTGTTGACGGGAATGAGTGCTCTCTTCATGGAAGGCGAGCGTTTTTCTGTTATTCTGGATACTCGTAATTACCCGGTACGGAGTCCAGAAGAACCTTCCTTGGAGAGAGTCGTGCGCGGTGCACGCGATGGTTTTACGGAAACGATGCTTACGAATGTAGGTTTAGTGCGTCGGCGTTTGCGAGACCCCGGACTTAAATTTGAGGCTATGCAGGTCGGACGCCGAACCCGAACAGATGTATGCTTGGGCTACATTGATGATATTGTGGATAAGGTCATGGTGGATACGGTACGAGACAAAATTAAAAATGTTAATCTGGATGGTATTCCTCTGGCCGATAAGCAATTAGAGGAGACAATTATCAATAAAGGTTGGAATCCATATCCATTAGTACGATATTCAGAGCGACCAGATGTTGTGGCTTCGCATATTATGGAAGGAAGGCTCGTTATTTTCGTTGATACCTCACCCAGCGTAATGATTTTGCCTACCACATTTTTTGACCTGTGCCAGCATGCAGAAGAGAATCGGCAAACCGCTTTTATGGGTAGCTATCTGCGCTGGGTACGTTTTATAGGCATATTTGCCTCGATGTTTCTGCTTCCGATGTGGCTGCTAATGGTTATCAATCCCGAATTAAAACCGGCGTTTCTGGATTTTATCGGCCCTCAAAAGGAAGCACATTTTCCGCTGATTGCCCAGTTTATCATTGTGGAGCTAGGGGTCGATCTTATGCGAATGGCAGCTGTGCATACCCCGACACCACTGGCCTCCGCTATGGGGTTGATTGCAGCCATTCTGGTTGGTGATATAGCGGTTAAGACAGGACTGTTCGTAAATGAAGTCGTATTGTACATGGCTGTTGCTGCTATAGGAATGTTCGCAACACCGAGCTATGAACTGGGACTCGCGAATAGACTGATTCGACTATTCCTGCTAGTTGCTGTTGCTATTTTTCACGTGCCTGGCTTTGTCGTCGGCACGACACTGATCATTTTGATGCTGACGCTGCATCGGTCATATAATTCTTCATATTTGTGGCCGTTCATTCCTTTTAATGCTAAAGCGTTAGCTTCCATCTTGTTCCGTATGCCTGTACTTGATGCGCCTAACCGCCCGTCATTTAATAAAACGAGGGACAATACGCGTATGCCCCATACGGATGCCAACACAGATTCGAACTCAGGCAATGGACAGGAGCATTAATATAAATGATCTGCATAAAAATCCATTGTTCTTGATGTTTTTTTTGCTATACTGGTGTAAACATTCGATGGAATATGACTAGCTTGTTCCAGAAAGAGAGGCGCCAGAACATGTATTTGCATGGAAGCAGTAAAATTAACAGCAATGGACATTTGGAGATTGGTGGATGTGATACCACGCTTTTGAAAGAGCGTTTTGGCACGCCGCTATATATTGTAGACGAACAGTTAGTCCGCCGGCGTTGCCGGGAATTTATAGAAGCATTTCGTGAGACCGGTTTAAAGTTTCAAGTGGCTTATGCAAGCAAAGCATTTTGTGTTATGGCCATGTGCGCTTTAGCTGCTGAAGAAGGAATGTCGCTTGACGTTGTTTCCAGCGGAGAGCTGTTCACAGCGCTGCAAGCAGGATTCCCGGCAGAACGAATCCATTTTCATGGCAATAACAAGACGCCGGAAGAAATTGAAATGGCGTTAGAGGCGCACATTGGCTGCTTCGTCGTTGATAGCAAGATGGAATTGCATTTGTTACAGGCTCTCGCCTCTGAAAAAGGACAACAGGTCAATATTTTACTGCGGGTTACGCCGGGGGTTGAAGCGCATACGCATGAATATATGGCCACAGGTCAAGAAGATTCAAAATTTGGCTTTGACATTGCGAATGGTACAGCCCGTCAAGCGGTGGAACAGGCTATCAAGCTGGATCATCTTAATCTGCTGGGAGTACATTCTCATATCGGTTCGCAAATCTTCGAAGTCAATGGCTTCCAAATGGCTGCGGAGCGGGTCGCAGCTTTTTGCAGAGAGATTAAGGAGCAGCTTCAGTTTTCCTTCAAGGTGATTAATCTTGGTGGTGGATTTGGCATCCGTTATACAGAGGAGGACACACCGCTGAAACTATCCACCTATGTACAGGCTATCGGCGAAGCGGTGAAAACTCATTTTTCAGGACTTTACGATGAGCTTCCAGAAATTTGGATAGAGCCGGGACGAAGTATTGTAGGTGATTCAGGTACAACCTTGTATACGGTAGGAAGCATCAAGGATATTCCGCAGGTTCGTAAATATGTTTCCGTAGACGGCGGAATGACAGATAATCCACGTCCTGCACTGTATCAGGCCAAGTATGAAGCGATGCTGGCTAATCGAGCACAAGATGCGAACGAAGAAACAGTGTCTATTGCAGGCAAATGCTGTGAGAGCGGCGATATGCTTATTTGGGATGTAGAACTGCCTCGCCCGAATAGCGGAGACTTGCTCGCTGTAGCCTCAACCGGAGCTTATAATTACTCCATGGCGAGCAATTATAACCGGATACGCCGACCAGCAGTTGTATTTGTCAACAACGGTGAGGCTGAGCTGGTAGTGCGTCGGGAAACCTACGAGGATATTGTTCGCAACGATGTTTTGCCACAGCGCTTGGTTCGTGATCAAGCCAGCTCAGTGGTTCAGCCCAATGCCAAGATTACGGTTTCGTCCTGATTGTGGAATTCTAAAATCAAGCAGGCCATTGCATCGGTAAGAATGACCGGGGACAATGGCCCCTTTTTTTGGACAAGGCTTTGCTAAGCGCGCCAATTCATAGTAAACTGGAACTTGATGTTATTTAGTTCTCAAAACAGGTTGAAAAGGAGATACAAACAATGAAAAAAGGTAGAATAGATCTTGAAAACGGCGGTATCGTCGAAATTGACTTTTTCCCAGAAGAAGCTCCAAACACCGTTGCTAACTTTGAAAAGCTGGCAAACAGCGGTTACTACAACGGATTGAGCTTCCACCGCGTCATCCCGGGCTTTGTTGCTCAAGGTGGTTGTCCGATCGGTAATGGTACAGGCGGTCCTGGCTACACCATTGACTGTGAAACAGCTACGAATACAACCAAGCATGCCAAAGGCGTTCTGTCCATGGCTCATGCAGGTCGCAACACAGGTGGCAGCCAATTCTTTATTTGCTACGCTCCACAGCCGCATTTAGATGGAGTACATACTGTATTTGGTAAAGTAACCAAAGGTATGGAATTCATTGATGCTGTAAAACAAGGCGACAAAATGAAAGAGGTTAAAGTATTTGACGTGTAATTTACCATTACATGTATGATATGAATTCCTTTAAATAGCGTTGCATCTAAGCCGTTCTGTCTTTGGACAGAGCGGCTTTTGTTGTCTTTTGTTTGACGGTTTGCTGATTTTTACAATCACGTAGGTATTACAGTGCGTAAGATCACATTCGAAAAGTAAGTGTTGTGATAGCCTTTTCATAAGAATGCATTTTCCATTTATTTTATATGAGTATTCAAGCTCAGTAAGAGTTGGAAAAGAAGGGGGCTTATCACATTGTCTATTTTAACGCGCACAAATCGACTCGGATTTTTTGAAATCCGGCTGGAATCCATTGGTGGACTCGGCGCTAATCTGGCTGGCAAAATGTTAGCCGAAACCGGGGTGCTTGGTCTAGGGCTGAATGCTTCAAATTTCTCATCCTATGGTTCGGAAAAGAAGGGAAGTCCGGTTAAAAGCTTTGTTCGCTTTTGTGAGCCGGAGGTGGATATTCGGGATCACAGTCCGATTGAGCAACCGCATGTGGTAGGCATTTTCCATGAAACATTATACAAAACGGTAAATGTGATCAGCGGACTGCCAGCGGATGGGATTGTAGTGGTCAATTCCACACGTCCGGCAGAAGAAATACGGGCTGATTTGGGACTGGTATCCGGTACATTAGCAGTGGTCGATGCAATGGGGATCGCACTGGAAGAGCGAACCAAATTGAATACGTCCATGCTGGGGGCCTTGTTCCGTGTCTGTGATTTCTTAGATCCGGAAGCAATGAGATCGGTTATACGCAGTACCTTTGAAAAGAAAAATCCACAGTTGGTAGAACCTAATCTGCGTACGTTTAACCGTGGATTTGAGGAAATGGAACTACACGTATATCCGGTTACGGATGACGCGCAGGATCGGGTTTTTGAACGTCCGCAGCCTTTGCTGGGGTACGAAACGCAATTACTGGGAGGCGTTATTGCGACTCAGGGAAACAGTATGACGAGAGATGTTAGTGGTTCACGTCAGGGTTATGTGCCTGAATATGAAGCTGATAAATGTACCCATTGTGCCAAGTGTGATTCGATCTGCCCGGATTACTGTTTTGTATGGGAAGAGCAAGCAGACAAACGCGGAAGAATGATGCCGTTTTTGCAAGGGATTGATTACCAGTATTGCAAAGGATGTCTGAAATGTGTAGATATTTGCCCATCGGGGGCGTTAAGCTCGCGTCGCGAGCAATGGGGCTGGGCGGAGCAGCATCGTGTTGCCCACCAATTTCCGGTATATGAAGGAGGGCGTGCGTAATGGCAAAACTGGAGGAGGAACTCAAACAGACGGGCGCCGCACAAGTGACAACGTTCGAATCCGGTAATGAAATGGCAGCTACGGCGGCTGCGCAGATCAATTATCATATGATGGGATATTTCCCGATCACTCCATCGACCGAGGTAGCGCAGTATCTGGATCAAATGAAAACGCGTGGTCAGCATAATATTAAACTGGTTGCAGCCGATGGAGAACACGGATCGGCAGGGATTTGTTATGGAGCTGCGGCAGCTGGAGCGCGGGTTGTGAACGCCACCAGTTCGCAAGGTTTCCTGTACATGCTGGAGCAGTTGCCTGTTCAGTCAGGTACCCGTTTCCCTATGGTTATGAACCTGGTGACAAGAGCTGTCAGTGGTCCCTTGGATATTCGGGGGGATCATTCGGACCTGTATTATGGTTTGAATACAGGCTGGGTCATTTTGACGGCAAGTACGCCGCAGGCTGTGTATGATATGAACATCATAGCCCTGAAAATCGCAGAGCATAGCGATGTACGGTTGCCTGTAATGGTCGCATACGACGGTTTTTATACATCTCATCAAAAACGTAAAGTGCAATATTTTGCCGATGCAGAGACCGTGCGCGATTTTGTAGGCCCCAATCCGAACCTGAATTATCCGAATATTACGGATTTTGATCATCCTGTCACTGTGGGTGCGCATATGAACGGTGATGACCTGACGAATAATCACGTTCAACTGTCCGAAGCGTTGAAGCTTTCAGAAGGAGTATATGAGCAGGTAGCAGCAGAATATGCTGCTTTATCCGGTCGGGAATATCCGATTTTGGACCTGTATCATATGGAGGATGCTGAGGTTGCGGTATTTCTGCTGAATTCGGCGGCTGAATCGGCCAAGGATGTGGCGGATCAACTCCGTGCGCGTGGCATTAAAGCTGGTGTGATTCGTCCGAATATTATCCGGCCGTTCCCAGCCGCACAACTGCGGGAGGCGTTGCGCCATGTCAAGGCGTTGTTGGTGGGTGAACGTGCAGATTCGTACGGATCAGATGGCGGTAATTTGACCCACGAAATTAAGGCGGCGTTGCAGGAGGACCCACTGAATCAAACCCTCGTATTGAGTCGTATCTTTGGCTTGGGAGGAAAGGATTTTTATGCGGAAGATGCAGAGGCGTTCTTCCAGCTTGCGATTGAGGCGGCAGAGGCTGGACGAGCGGAGAAGCCCTTTGATTATTACGGGATTAATCCGGGTTCAGCGGACAAGGTGATGCCGCAAGTCATGCAGCCACCACGTGGCAATGCATACCGTACGGGTCTGATTCAGGTTACGCCGGACGAGGCAACCGGGAAGCTCAAAGTCAAGGTACCACCTCTGCGTTCGTTAACAACCAAACCACGCCGTCTTACTCCGGGTCATGGGGCTTGTCCTGGTTGTGGAGCCTTGTCTGCACTAGAACTGTTTTTTAAAGGGATTGAAGGCGACATTGTTGTACTGTTCCAGACTGGCTGCGTATATGTGGTGACGACAGGGTACCCATACACATCACACAAGCAACCGATGATCCATAATCTTTTTCAAAACGGGGCCGCTACCCTTTCAGGAGCGCTGGAAGCTTACATGGAGATGAAGCGACGTAATGAAATTGAGATGTCGGATGATCCGACCTTTATCATGATCAGTGGTGACGGCGGGATGGATATTGGTATGGGTTCTGCGATTGGTGCGGCTCTGCGTAACCATAAACTGATCATGCTGGAATATGATAACGAGGGATACATGAATACAGGCTCTCAGCAATCGTACTCCACTCCAATGGGGCATATGACGAGTACGTCGGGTGTAGGGAAAATGCAAAAAGGGAAACAAGGGCATCATAAGGATACTGTGCAAATTATGGCCGCCTGTAACATCCCGTATGCCTTTACAGCAGCCGAAAGTCATCCGCAGGATATGCTGCGCAAAGCCGCCAAGGCTCAATGGTACGCCAACAACGTGGGTACGGCATATGGTAAAATTCTGTGCGCCTGCCCACTCAACTGGAAATCCGAAGACAGATTGGGTACTAGCATCGTGGGCGCCGCAGTCGAGTCTTGCTTCTTTCCTTTGTACGAAATCGAGCAAGGGAGCACGACGATTACGTACAATCCGGAAGACAAGGGAAAACGGATTCCAGCCGCAGAATGGCTAAAATTAATGGGTAAAACGAAGCATCTTCTCAAAGAGGAAGCAACGCTGGCTACCTTTGAGCAGGAAATTGAGCGTCGCTGGACTATCCTGAAAAAGAAACATGAAATTTCGGAGTTGTAATTCTGTTTTTTGCATAATAATTGTGTAACATTGTTAGCCGCTGTTTCGGTACCGGTTCGATTGAGATTCCTAGCGCTTGCTGCGCCAGGAATCTTTTTTTGCGTTTATGGGTTGAAGCATAAAAAAACAGGTAATGATTTCCGATATAGGAGTGGAGGCCTATAGAAGGTATGTTATAAAGTCTTCTTCTGAATTTTAAGATGCAATGAGGTGCAGGTAATGATTAAGCTGAACACAGTTGAAATAATTGAAATTATAAAGAAGCAAATCCCCAAGGTTATGAACATCACGCCAGTGGAACTCAAGTTTACGGATGATTTTGGACGGGCATCGCTGGCGGCAACAGAACACAAATTCACGCTGACGAACCAGCATTATTCTGCCAAGGTGATGGATTGCGTGTTAGAAACACAAGTGCGCCCTATTTTAATGTGTGAAATTATTTATTTTCTAAAATGCGAGTTTATTGATGGGCATGTGGATGTAAGACTGGATTATGAAGCATGTTCTGAGGGAGAGCGAGGACCTGTTGCTTCAGCTGTCATTACCTTTGATCATGATACGCAGCTTGGAGTCGACGAACTGAACGATCTGATTGACCTGGCGCTTCATATGAATGATAAAACCTGGTTTGAGGAACTCTCCACTCAATATGTCAAAAGCAAAGCAGGAGCTTCGATTAGATAACTTGCTTTTTTTAGAAGTCGGTGCTAATATACGTAACAAGTTTAATGTTAATTCAATTAAATAAGAGCAAGATCCTTCGGGGCGGGGCGAAATTCCCCACCGGCGGTGATGACATGTTTGTGAATCGCTTCTGAGAACACAGCATGGCTTAGTCCGTGACCCGGATGCTGAACAATCAGCAGAAGGTGGACCTGGTGCAATTCCGGGACCGACAGTATAGTCTGGATGGGAGAAGGATACGAAGCGCATGTGCATGACGTGACATGTGCCAATTTTTAGCATACGTAAAAGTACGTACGGCTTATTTCGTTGTAGGACAGCATCGGACGACAGCTTTTATTAAGCTTTCTTTTCGATAGTGTTCTGAGCGTAATTGGCTGTATTGTCATCATGCTTTCTGTTGGCAGACCTATGATTTCATGTCATTTTAATACATGTATGAACTGCGCTTGTATACTACATATGTGACTCTCATCACCCCCATGACGGATTGAATCCTGACTGGGGGTTATTTGCGCTTACAGCTGATGAATTAGGGATAAACTGAAATGTAGTGGAAAGGAGTGAAAGCATGTTTACCGGATTGGTCGAGGAAGTGGGTCGCATTCAAAGTATTTCCAAAAGTGGTGAAGCGATGGTGCTGGGTATTTCGGGTTCTGTGGTATTGGACGATTTGAAAATAGGCGACAGTGTCTCGGTGAATGGTGTTTGCCTGACGGCAATACAGATTGGTACTAAAGATTTTAAGGTTGATGTGATGCCTGAGACTTTTCGCAGCAGTAATCTAAGGGAACTCAGATCCGGCAGTCGAGTCAATTTGGAGCGGGCGATGGCGGCGAGTGGAAGATTCGGAGGACATATCGTACAGGGACATGTGGACGGGACGGGTACGATTCGCGGAGTGACATCAGAGCAGAATGCGGTAGTGTTCGAAGTTGAGCCTTCTGATCCAGCATTATTTAAATATGTTCTTCTCAAAGGGTCAATTACAATTGATGGTATCAGCCTCACAGTTGCGCAGCGGACGAGAAATAGCTTTGCTGTATCAATTATCCCCCACACCTTAGCCGAAACGGCCTTACAAGCCAAACGTGAGGGAGATACCGTGAATATTGAATGCGATATATTGGGCAAATATGTGGAGCAACTTTTACATTACAGAGGTTCAGCGTCGATGGAGAGAGCCGATCAAGCCCCACTTAGTTTGGACTATTTGGCGAAACACGGCTTTGCCTGATACAGCCTGTTACAGAATAATAGAAAAATTGGTTCAGGAGCATTCGTGACACAAGACATAAGGAGGAGAGGGTTATGGATAGAGGCATCCAAACAAGTGCAACGACAAACATCATGGAGCAGGATGAGTTGCACCATGACGAAGAGATTCGATTGGATTCCATCGAAGAAGCATTGGAGGATTTAAAGAACGGCAAAGTCGTTATTGTAGTGGATGATGAACAGCGGGAAAATGAAGGCGACTTTATCGCTTTGGCTGAAAAAGCATCGCCCGAGGTGATCAATTTCATGATTACAGAAGGTCGCGGATTGGTCTGTGTGCCGATCACACAGCACCGAGCCAAGGCATTGGAATTGCATCCTATGGTAGAGCAAAACACAGATTTTCACGGTACCGCCTTTACGGTATCGGTAGATCATATGAAGACAACAACGGGGATTTCAGCGGCCGAGCGCTCTTTGACTGTTCGTGCCTTAGCCGACGAAGGAATCACGGGAAGCGATTTTCGCAAACCTGGTCACATGTTCCCGCTAATTGCTCGCGATGGTGGGGTCTTGCAGCGTGCCGGTCATACTGAAGCGGCTGTCGATCTGGCCCGACTCAGTGGCTTTAAGCCTGCCGGGGTCATTTGCGAAATTATAAAGGAAGATGGTTCGATGGCCCGCTTACCTGATTTGGTCGTGATCGCCAAGCGACATCAATTGAAGCTGATTAGCATTCAGCATTTAATCGACTACCGTCGTCGTTTGTCATTGTAAATAATTTTAAAAAAGAGAGGTTGATAAGCATGGCACGTTTTCTGGAAGGTAATCTCGTATCGAATGGTTTGAAGTATGGTATTGTGGTGGGCAGATTTAATGAATTTATTACAAGCAAATTGTTGAGCGGTGCACTTGATGCACTTCAACGACATGGTGCACAGGAAGGTGAAATTGATGTAGCGTGGGTGCCGGGTGCATTTGAAATATCGCTTATTGCACAAAAAATGGCCGCAAGTGGAAAGTATGATGCTGTCATTACGCTTGGCACGGTTATCCGTGGTTCTACTTCACACTATGATATCGTCTGCAATGAAGTGGCCAAGGGTGTGGCGGCAAGCAGTCTGAAAACGGGTGTCCCTATTATTTTTGGTGTAGTGACTACGGAAAATATTGAGCAGGCCATAGAACGGGCAGGTACAAAGGCTGGTAATAAAGGTTGGGATTCTGCGCTGGCTGCGATTGAAATGGCCAATCTCGGTAAGCAGTTCTAATGATATAAATGGCTGAAAGAACGGCATAAACTGCAAAGTGGAAAAGGGATTAGATTGTTAAGCAAGGCGATGACGTATATACTACAGAAAGAGGGATTGATAACGTAGAGCATAAGTGCTAATGGGGAAAGGTATTGTTGAATGATGATTGGAGTAAGGCAGGGGGAAGCACATTGACAGTCGTAAATTACAAGCTGGAAACATTCGAGGGTCCGCTGGATCTACTGTTGCATCTGATTGATAAAGCCGAGATCGACATTCAGGATATCCCGATTAGCGATATTACTGATCAGTACATGGCTTTTTTGCACAGTATGCAGGAGCTGGAGCTGGACATTACAAGCGAGTTTCTAGTGATGGCGGCGACGCTCTTATCCATTAAGAGTAAATTGTTGCTTCCCAAGCCACCTGTGATGGAATATGACGATTTGGATTTTTATGAAGAAGAAGACTATGATCCACGTGAGGAACTGGTTCGCAAGCTGGTGGAGTATCGTAAATACAAAGGGATTGCTCGCCATCTGAGCGAACGGGAGTGGGAACGTAGTCTGATTTATGGCAAGGAGCCGGAAGATTTGAGCGCATTCCTGCCAACCGAACCCGCAAATCCGGTGCATGGGCTGCATGCGAGCGATTTGGTCGCGGCCTTTCAGCGTGCATTGCGCAAAGCTGAACGACGTACGACGGTAACCCGTGTTCATCGGGACGAAATTTCAGTCAAGGACCGTATCCGGCAAGTTATCGGGGCGTTAGAGAAGGTGGGGAATGGAGGACGGCTGCTGTTCTCCAAGCTGATGCATGAGGATATGTATCGGCATGAGGTGGTTGTAACCTTTTTGGCTATCCTTGAATTGATGAAAATGAAGCAAATCTTCTGTTATCAGGAGAAGCTTTTCGATGATATTGTAATGGAGTGGAGAGGGGATTTACGGGTTAATGGATTATCTGAAGCTGAAATCAATTATTGAGGGGCTGCTGTTTCTCGCGGGAGAGGAAGGGTTGTCCACCAAGCAGATCGCCGACATTGTAGAACAGCAGCAAGAGCTGGTTGAAAAGTGTCTGGAGGATATGAAACAGGATATGGAGCAAGGAGGAAGAGGCCTGCAGCTTGTCCGTATTGCTGGTCATTATCAGCTTGCAACTTTATCCGAACATGCACCTTATTTTGAAAAGCTCGCCTACTCTCCGGCACGTGCCTCATTGTCTCAAGCTGCTTTGGAGACACTGGCCATTGTGGCCTACCGCCAGCCCATTACAAGAGTTGAAATCGAAGAGATTCGAGGTGTCAAATCCGAGCGGGCCATACATACACTGGTCAACAAGGAGCTCATTGAAGAGAAAGGTCGAGCTGAGGCCATCGGACGACCAATATTGTATGGAACGACGAAATCATTCTTGGATTATTTCGGTCTAGGTTCGCTCGAAGATCTACCGCAACCGGAGCAGTTCGAGGATTCAGACAATTTAGAAGAAGAGACACAGCTATTGTTCGAGCGTCTGGAGAGCAGCCAGCCTGCGGAGAACGATTCGGATCTGGAATCCTAAGTTCATAAAATTCAAAAGACAGCCAGTCCTTACGTCATTGAGGGCTGGCTGTTTAGCATTTTAAGATGCATGATTTTCCGCTGAAAGGTCATACTATTTTTGCCATGATATTCTATAGCAAAAGGGTAGGGAGGACTCGCCAGTGTGGAAATGGATCAGTATCGCCATCATCATCGTTATATTCATTGTACTGGCTATTCTGCTCTCTCGTATTCGATTGAAGCTGGAAATTGCCAAGCATGACAATGATGATCGGGCGCATCTAGAGATCAGATTTCTATACGGCTTGATCAAAATGGATTACGATATTCCAGCCATTCTCATCACAGGTTTGAAAAAAGGGCTTCTCTATCGGCTTGACCGCAATAAAAATATACATAAAACGGATGCTTCTGTGGATAGCGGAAATATTGATACCGAAAAAATCAAGCAATTTATACATGATATACGGGTTTTGCTCAAGGGTACACAATCCTTACAGCGATGGCTGAGACATACATTGGCCCATGTAACAGTGTCGAAAATGGAGTGGTCTACCAATATTAGTCTGGCTGACGCAGCTTATACAGCGACCTCAACTGGTATGTTGTGGGGATTAAAAACGACCTTGATCGGTTTTGCCTCCAGCATTGTGCGCATGGAATGTACCCCAAAGGTGTTTGTGGTGCCTTATTGGGTGGACCGGCTACGTTTTACTACCATCTTGAATTGTGAAGCAAAAATATCGTTCGGTTATTTAATCTTTTCCATGCTCAGATTAGCTTTCCGCATATGGCGCGTTCCGGGAGGCATAGAGGCATGGAAGCGGGTTATTTCCAAAGCTCCTGAGAATCATCAAGCCAACAGTAAAGAATAAACAGTGTAGAGGATTGACATACATATTTCCTGAACCTTTGCGCACAATAGCGAAAGAAAAGCAGTCTACGCTTGAGATAAGCAGAGGAGGAATAAAACATGTCAGATCATCCGATTCAAGGGCTCATGCAAACCGCGATGGAGAACATCAAGGCCATGGTAGACGTCAATACGATTGTGGGAGACGCAGTGGAAACACCCGATGGTTCCGTTATTTTGCCAATCAGTAAGGTAGGATTTGGCTTCGCAGCCGGCGGAAGTGATTTTAACGTAGATGAAGAGTCGCTTCATACTTCCTCATCGGGTAATCATAGTGGGAAGGAAGTACATCCTTTTGGTGGCGGTAGCGGTGGTGGTGTATCTATTCATCCCATTGCCTTTCTAGTTGTCGGCAAACAGGGAGCACAAATCGTTCCGTTGGACAATCAAACGCATCTGTTTGAGAAAATCATCGACTCCACACCATACCTGATCGATAAGGTTCAGTCTATCTTCCAGAATTCAGGCAGCAACATGCAGACTCCACCTCCACAGGTACCTGCAAATGCTAATACGGATCAAAGTCAATCTGGACCGGCTTACTTGTAAAAGTTATTGAAATTAAAAGTGTTCTCTTAAGAAGGTATCCCCAAGCCGAGCGCGGCCTAGGAATACCTTCTTTTTAGTATGCACTCGACCCTATTCCTGAATATACTGCCTTCCGCCAATGACAGCATGTATACAGTGACTGAATTCTTGGTAATAAAATGTATTCACTGATAGTTCATTTTCTCGGTTTTCTTCGGGTGCGAACTGTGATAGGTAAACGAAGTCTGGGTAGATCACTTCATTTGTCAAATAAGCAGATACCGTGGCATCGGGGCGACGATGTTGATTAAGAGAATCAATAATACCTTGAGCCGGCAAGATGCCAATCCCATGGCCATAGAATGAATCTTCCTTCAATTTGACGACATTTTCTCCCTTCCATTCCAATGAGTCGGACGACACATCTGGATTGTTGAAATACAGGATGTCCCCAGGTACTGCTTTATGGCTGCCTTGCTGTTGTATAAGCCTGAGATCACTGTCATAGTGCCAATCATACAACAGCATATCTGCAAAAATCTGATTAAACTCACTTTCCAGAATGGAATCCAGTACTCCTTTGTACAACACAATAACCATTGCTGTTGCACATTCAAAAGCGTATTGTTGACCGTTTATAAAGATATCTCTGATCCCCTGCGCGGGAGTAACACCTGCTTTGATCCGAAAACCGCCTTTTTCTGTTAACTCCCAAAATTGCGGGTTGCAACGCGCGGTAGCAAAAGTGGCAAAGGATACACCACTTTGATGTAATGCTTGTGCGGACTCTACAATCCGCGATCTTAAAATCATTTCAAACTGTAATCGCTGCATGTTGTAACCCCCCCTCGATTTCATATTTAACGTTAGTAACTAATATTATATGTGTTCAGGATTGCAAGTTGCTTGGTTAACGTAGAAAGAAAGCAAAACAGGAGCGGCTAATGACTGTCCTGTATAAGGAATTTTCTGTTATAAAGGTGGACATACTTTGAACAGCTTGGACATAGAATGGTACAAGACTTGCTCAAAACCGGAGGAATCCAAATGTTTAAAAAAAAACAACATATCCATGCGGACCACATCCATTATAAGAATAAGGCACGCGCATTTGTTTTGCCGCTAGCGCTTATGCTTATTTTGTCATTGCCGCTTACATTGCTGAGTCCACAGCCTGTTCTGGGAGCAATGAGAACAGAAGCAACACCGCCCACGTTAGGAACTCATGCCCAGGCTGCTTCTTTAATTGATGTCACTTCAGGACGGATCATATATTCAGCCGAAGGTGACCGGGAGCTCCGTATAGCTAGCCTAACCAAAATTATGACCGCGATCGTAGCCATTGAACATGGACGCTTGCAGGACCGAGTAAAGGTGAGTTCAACGGCGTATGCCAAAGAAGGCTCCTCGCTTTTTCTGCAAATGGGTGAACAAATGACGCTGGAAAATATGCTGTATGGCTTAATGCTCCGTTCTGGTAATGATGCAGCTTCTGCCATTGCCGAGCATGTGGGTGGAACAGAAGAGGGATTTGTCCATTTAATGAATGACAAGGCGGTTCAGCTTGGGCTAAACCATACACATTTTGCTAATCCTCATGGGCTGGATGCCGACGGACATTATTCCTCAGCCAACGATATGGCCCGGCTCACCGCTTATGCGCTGCATAATCCAACTTTTGCCCGTATCGTAAAAACAGAACTGAAAAAAGCACCGAACCCCAACGATTCCTGGGACTACTCATGGCATAATAAAAACAAAATGCTGCGGCTGTATGAGGGAGCTGACGGTGTAAAAACAGGCTTCACTAAAAAAGCGTTTCGCTGTCTAGTCAGCTCGGCCACACGTGAGGGGCGTCAGCTGGCTGCTGTTACCTTGAATGACGGGGACGATTGGAATGATCATGCCCGTATGCTTGATTACGGCTTCCGCTATTATCCTCTCATTCCGATTACGGACAAGCAGCAGCCTATTGAGGGTTACCCCCTCTTGACAGGTGCGAGTTTTTCTTATCCTTTACATGAGGGTGAGAAGACTCAATTGCACAAAAGACTGGTATTGTTTAAAAATTCCGCTTCGGTAGATAGAGCTGACGTGTCTTTTGGTTTACGAGGACGGATCGAATTTTTACTGGAAGGTAAATTGATCGGTTCCGTTCCTGTATATGAAAAAGGTAGTAAGCTGCCTGCTCAAACTATTGTGCAGCCACAGCAGGAGGCTCCGACTGCACAAGTTCCTGCAAACCATACTCAACAACGAGGTTGGACGAGCAAATGGAATGAAATTCTAGAAAATCTGTTCGGAGCATAAGGCAAGTAGGCTTGATGCTACAAAGCTGCGGTGTCACATCATTGGGAAAAGGGGGAATCAGTCATGATTCATCTCATATGGGTGGCTTTGATTTGTATAGGATTTGTATTTGCAGCCGCACAGGGAAATATAGAGGTGGTGACGAAGGCAGCTTTTGACGGGGCAACTACGGGTGTTACAGTATGCTTTGGACTGATAAGTGTGCTGGTATTCTGGATGGGTATGATGCGGCTGGCTGAAGACGGTGGGCTCTTACAGAAAATATCTAAGCTGCTTTCTCCTTTGGTCGCCTTTCTCTTTCCTGATGTTCCTCGTAATCATCCCGCTATGGGGTACATTTTGTCCAATATGAGCGCCAATCTACTCGGACTGGGGAATGCAGCAACACCAATGGGGATCAAGGCGATGCAAGAGTTACAAACACTCAATCCTGATAAGCAAACCGCTACACCCGCCATGTGTACGCTGCTCGCGCTGAATACAGCCAGCATTACGCTTATTCCTACAACGTTGATCGCCATTCGGCTAAATTTTCACTCCGCACACCCGGCTGAAATCGTCGGAACGACACTGGTGGCGACCGCAATAGCTACCTTTGCCGCCATTGCGGCAGATCGTTGGTATCGTAGTCGAGAATTGCGTCGCCGTCCTCCAGCGAATCCGCCGTCCCAGACTTCCTTGGCGCCACGTACCTCGCCTGCACCAACATCTGTGGTTTCTTCACATGTACCGCCCGTATCTTCACCTGCCGTACCGCGAACGGGAATCACAGCTACCAAGGGCAGGGACACCACTTGGAAAGGATGAGGGAGGCATGCTGAATATTATTAACCTCGTATCGACTTGGGCCATCCCGGTTATTCTCGCTTTTATTCCTTTATATGCATATGCCAAAAAGGTCCCTGTCTACGATTCTTTTGTAGATGGAGCCAAAGACGGCTTTTCTACCGCCATCAGCATTATTCCTCATCTTGTAGGCATGATGGTGGCGATTAGCATTTTTCGAGCATCCGGCGCTTTGGACTATGTAATATCCTGGGTAACCCCGTGGATTAAAAACTGGGGCGTACCTGGCGAGGTGCTGCCTTTAGGTTTGCTTCGTCCATTGACGGGCACGGGTTCACTCGCGTTCACGACGGATTTAATTCGCACTTATGGTCCCGATTCCATGATCGGTCGGATTGCTTCAACGATTCAGGGCAGCACAGATACGACGCTGTATGTATTAACTGTATATTTTGGTGCGGTAGGTATCCGCAATGGACGATATGCGTTGAAAGTGGGACTATTTTCAGATGTGGTTGGTTTTGTGGCGGCTATTGCCATTTGTTTGCTTGTATTTTGAATTTTGCATCGTTTTTTGAACGGGGGTTGTGATTTTGCTCATGGATGGGTATCATTAGCATGAGGTGAATTAGCGAACATGGAAAGATTGCAGAAAATATTGGCCCAAGCCGGTGTAGCTTCCAGACGTAAATGTGAGGAGCTTATTCAGGCGGGCAGCGTGGAAGTTAACGGGGTTACCGTAACTGAGCTGGGAACGAAAGCAGACCCTGATCAAGATATGATTACAGTAAAGGGACGCCCGATCAAAACTGAGAAAAAAATCTATTTGATGATGAACAAACCCAAAGGGGTCATTACAAGCGCTTCCGATCCGGAAGGTCGCAAAATTGTGTCTGACTATCTGAAAGGCGTCAAGGAACGCGTATATCCGGTCGGACGTCTCGATTACGACACCGAAGGGTTGCTGTTGCTTACCAATGACGGAGAGTTCGCCAATCTGCTCACCCATCCCAAGCATCATGTGCCGAAGACGTATGTGGCTACAGTCAAAGGCGTTCCGCACGGTACTGAGCTGGATAAGCTGAAAAAAGGAATCGTGCTGGAGGATGGCATTACTGCACCGGCCGAGGTAGAATATAAGGATGTAGATCCGGACGGTAAGGAATCTGTGATCCAGATTACCATTTATGAAGGCAGAAATCGCCAGGTAAGACGGATGTTTGAGGCCATTTCGCACCCAGTTATCAGACTCAAGCGGATTGCCTTTGGGGATCTATTGCTGCAAAACTTGAAGCGTGGTCTCACCAGACCCCTAACCAAGGACGAAATCAACCGTCTCATTCAACTTGCCAAATCAGACAACACGAAAAAGAAACGGACAGGACGGGGGTCATAACCCCGGCCTTTTTGGTGTAAAGAGGCTGTTGGATGAGAGTAAAGTTTGACCAAGCACGGGAAAATAGTAAAATAGAGAGAATGCTTTTTTTAGCGAAGGGGCTGGGAATATGTCAGAACAAAGCAACCGCATATTAATTGTAGATGATGAAGAACGCATTCGCCGCCTTCTGCGGATGTATCTGGAAAAAGAAGGATACGAAATTGAAGAAGCTGAGGATGGTGAGATTGCTCTCCAAAAAGCGACTGCAAGCGATTACAGTATTATTTTGCTCGATGTGATGCTTCCGGGTATGGACGGGATTGAAGTGTGTACACGTCTACGTCAAACCAAATCTACGCCTGTGATCATGCTGACAGCCAAAGGTGAGGAAGTGAACCGCGTGCAAGGCTTCGAAGTTGGAGCTGATGATTATGTGGTCAAGCCCTTCAGCCCGCGAGAGGTCATTTACCGGGTAAAGGCAATTTTAAGACGATCGTCGGAGACGGCTTTTTTAACGAAAGAGGCTGTGCCAAGCAATAGTATTGTTTTTCCAAATCTTATTATTGAGCATGATGCACACCGGGTAACTGCAGGCGGAATTGAAATCAGTCTAACGCCTAAAGAGTACGAGCTATTGCATTATTTGGCGGTGTCGCCAGATAAAGTCTTCTCACGCGAAGAACTGCTGAAAGATGTTTGGAATTATGAATTCTTTGGTGATCTCCGCACTGTGGATACGCATGTGAAACGGCTTCGTGAAAAGCTGAATAAGGTATCGCCAGAGGCAGCGGCTATGATTACGACCGTATGGGGCGTAGGTTATAAGCTGGAGGTTCCAAAATAACGTGAACTTCTGGAGATCGCTGGTAGGCAAGCTGTGGATCACCATTATTTGTCTTGTAGGTTCTGTGCTTATTTTTCTGGGGCTTTTTTTATTGCCATATATCAATAGAAATTTTGCGGCGCATGAATCGACGGAAATCAAGCATTTATTCACCTATACATGTATCGTCGGATTTTTATTGACGACCTTTTTTGCTCTATTTCTTTTTACTAAAATCACACAGCCTATGCAGCTGTTGATTCAGGCGGCGAATGCCATCCGTGAGGGAAGGTATGATACTCGGCTTTCGCTGGTGACCAGCGATGAGATTGGAGAGCTGGCGAAAACTTTTAACCATATGTCTACGGAACTGGAAGCGACGATCCGCAGTCTGAATGAGGAGAAAAACCATTTATCCAGTGTACTGCGAAGTATGTCTGATGCCGTAATTACCTTCGACAGAAGTGGACAAATCATCTTGACGAATCCGCCTGCACAAAGTTTGCTGGATATTTGGAAAAAGCTGGAGTGGCAGGAACGTGATCTGGAGGAATTCGGAGCTTCTGTTCCTGAGCCTTTGCTGCCTTTGTTCCATACGGTTATGGACAGAGGCGAGGATGTCGGAGACTACATCCATGTCAAGAAAGGCTCGTGGTCAGTGCAAATGGCGCCGCTGTATACAGATAACGCTATTCGTGGTGCAGTAGCTGTACTTAGAGATATTACGGAAGAAGTAAAACTTGAGAAGATGCGCAGTGATTTTGTAGCCAACGTATCCCATGAAATCCGTACACCCTTATCTATGATGCAGGGATACAGTGAGGCTTTGCTGGACGGCATGGCAGGTTCACCGGAAGAGTCCGAGGAGCTAGTACAGGTCATCCATGATGAATCATTACGTATGGGAAGGTTAGTCAAGGATCTGCTCGACTTGGCCCGAATGGAGGCAGGTCATACAGATATGTACCGTCAGGAAGTGGATGTGAATGAACTGATCGAGCGTGTTCACCGGAAATTTACGGTTCGTTCCAAGGAACGAGGACTGACACTCGATTATTATGAGCCAGGTCAACGCTTAGTGTTGCCTGAGGCAGATGAAGACAGACTGGAGCAGGTGTTGACCAATTTACTGGATAATGCGTTCAGACATACGCCCTCTGGGAAAAAAGTTACCATTGCGGCGGATCAAATTCTGGGAGAACGGAATGAGTTAATCCGCATTCGGATTAAGGATGAAGGTGTGGGCATTGCCAGTGAGGATCTACCTTATATTTTTGACCGCTTCTACAAGGCAGACAAAGCCAGAGTACGTGGTGAAGACAAAGGGACTGGGCTGGGGCTTGCTATTGTTAGAAACATCGTAGAGGCTCACGGAGGCTCTGTCTCAGCTTCTAGCGTACTGGGAGAAGGGACGGAATTTACTATTTTGTTGCCGATCTCCAATAAAACAAGGCTGGGCTCTGTAACAAGCTTATAACGACGGCTCATATATCCCAGTTTGCAGGCATCCTCGGAAGAGGGTGCTTTTTGTTGAAAAATCAACATTTATCTTGTTCAACGTGGAACATTCTGTTTCAAGGTGGTTGCTTCTATGTTAGATAAGGGTATAAGAAAAGGCGCCTCGGTAGCCGGCGCCTCTCTTTATAAATAAAACCAAGGAATTTTTCAACACTGACTGGAACTAATCCAGTACTACTTCTTGGGCAGTATTCAGTTCTGGTAAGCCTACGAGTTGAATCAGCACGTCTTTAGGCACAGCTTTGTCAACGGTCAGGATCATGATGGCTTCACCGCCAACAATTTTACGACCTACTTGCATAGAAGCAATGTTGACGCTGTTCTCCCCAAGCAAGGTGCCGACACGGCCGATAATGCCGGGTTTATCATTGTGTGAGATAAGCAGGAAATGAGCCTCCGGTGCGACATCTACCGGGAACTGGTTCAATCGAACAATACGTTCACCATAGCCTGCTAGCAGGGTACCGGAAACACGTTGCTCTTCGCCGCTTTGTGTTTTGAGCGTAACGGTAATCAGGTTGGTGAAACCCTTGGTGGCAGGCGCCTGAGAGACGATGAGATGGACGTCACGTGTTTTGGCAAGATGCACAGAGTTCACGATGTTCACATCGCTGCCCAGATGACGGCTAAGTACACCTTTCAAAATATAACGTGTGAGCGGCTGTGTATCCACAGAAGACAAATCGCCAGCATAATCTACCTGAATTTCACGTACAGCCTGATTGGTGATCTGAGCGGCAAAGCTGCCCAGCTTCTCTCCAAGCGAGAAATATGGCTGCAATTGCGTCATGACATTGGATGGTACTGGAGGCATGTTGACCGCATTTTTAAACGGCTCATCACGTAAAATATGCAGCACCTGCTCAGATACGTCGATCGCCACGTTCTCCTGTGCTTCGACGGTCGATGCACCCAGATGTGGTGTAACGATAATTTTTGGATGGCTCAGGAACGGATGATCCTGTGCTGGTGGTTCCGACTCGAATACGTCAAAGGCTGCACCGGCAACGATACCTTCATCGATGGCTTCAACAAGAGCCATTTCATCGATAACTCCGCCTCGGGCACAGTTGATGATGCGCATTCCTTTTTTCATCACTTCAAACTGCGGACGAGCAATCATATGCTTGGTTTCTGGTGTTAATGGCGTGTGTACGGTCATGAAATCTGCGTTGCGGATAATTTCGTCCACGCTGGCCAGCTTGATGCCCAGCTTCTCAGCGCGTTCTTCAGTCAGAAACGGATCATAACCAAGGATGCTCATGCCAAATGCTTTGGCGCGTTTAGCCACCTCACTGCCGATACGTCCCATGCCGAGAACTCCAAGTGTTTTGTTACGTAGTTCGACACCGAGGAATGTTTTACGATCCCATGTACCACCGATGGTTTTAGCGTAAGCCTGTGGAATATGGCGAGCCAGTGCCATCATCATGGCAAAAGTGTGTTCACATGTCGTAATTGTATTGCCGTCAGGAGCATTAATAACGATAATCCCGCGTTGTGTTGCTGCTTCAAGGTCGATGTTGTCCACGCCGACCCCGGCACGTCCGACAACCTTGAGGTTTTTACCTGCCGCCATGATGCGTTCGGTTACCCGGGTTTGGCTTCGGACGAGTAATGCGTCATAGTCACCAATAATTTGAACCAATTCATCCTCGCTGAGACCTGTGTTCTTGTCCACCGTGACATCGTCTGCATCCATCAGTTGCTGAATGCCCAGGTCACTGATTGGATCGGATACTAACACTTTAAACATTTGGTTTCCTCCTCAAAGTTAACTTCTTTTATGGACAGGATGTACTTCGAACTGAAATACATTCCATAAAGAACATGAAAAAAACTTGAAATGCTTCTAAAAAGTACAGGAGAGCGGTCTAAATACTAGTGTGATAACGCATTGACGCAGAAAAGGAATAAAATAGTATTTTGCACCAAACTGATAACCAAAGGCCTTATGTGGAGTTGCTTTACGGTTTTCGGGCATCAAAAAAACTCCCGAATCACATACTATCTCCATAGTAAGGGACGAGAGTTATCGTGGTACCACCCTAATTCGCAGCCATTTCGCAATGGACTGCCTTCAGCGGTCATATAATGACCGAAAGGATAACGGTTTTCTGCCGATTGCATCTAATGTCGGAAAATGATTACCTAGACCTCGATGCAATAACTCAGGAGCGCTGAAAGTAGTTACTTCGCCACCGGCTTCCACCCAAACACCGGTTCTCTGAGGACGAAATCAATACCTTTTCTCCATCATTGTTGTTGTCGCTAATAATTTTTTCATAATGTATCATGGCTTACATGGGCATGTCAATAGGACATGCGGCATGTGTGGATAGACGACTAGAAACATAGCTACAGAATGCGGAAAAATTAAGATTTAAGTCTTCTTGAATCCGCCCGACTTTTTGGCTATGATGCTAAAGAAGACTAAGCAGAGGACTAACTAACTATGAAAAAGCTTAAAGTGAAATGGAAAAGAGCGCAAATTCATCAATTGAATGACCGCTTGCTGCTTTACAATTTGTATCTAACTCAGGGGCTGACCCTGCTGATTGGCGTAATCTGGATTATATTTCAGAAAAGAAATGTGTTTGAACTGTTTGCATTGCCCAACACGCTACATGTCTTATGGTGGGGATTGGGTTTGGCAGCCGCTATGCTATTAGTGGATTTGCTGCTGTCTCGGATCATGCCTGAGGATGCCATGGATGACGGTGGTATTAACCAAATGCTGTTTCAAAATCGACCGGTTTGGCATATTATTTGTATAGCTGCTATCGTTTCCATCTGTGAGGAACTTTTGTTTAGAGGTGCGATTCAGTACAGCTTTGGTCCTTATTGGACAAGCATTTTGTTTGCGGTTATTCATATCCGATATTTACGGCACTGGATTCCCACGGGCTGGGTTTTCCTTAGCAGTTATGGATTGGGATATATATACGTGCAGACAGGCAGCCTGTGGGCACCGATCATTTGTCATTTTGTGATTGACCTTATATCTGGCTTAGCGTTACGTTTTCGGAGGTATGAAGAATGAATCAGGAACTTAGCAGAGTGCAGACCTATGGTAGCCGCCGAAATGGCCGCAAAGGCAAGGAAGAGGACAGGCCAAAGCCAAAACCGGTTCGCTCCCGTGCTTCACGGCCCATGCCAGAATTGGCAGACGTTGCCGCTGCACCAGAAGTTGCTGTGACAATGGAGGAGGACACTCCTGCCAGTGAGTACCGAACACGGACAGAGATGTTTCCGTCCCGCCGTATTCGGGTGAGTAAGTGGTTTTTGAATTTTTTAAGCACTCTTTTTGTGCTCATTACAGCAGCACTACTATGGTGGGGAATTAAGGGTGCACCACCCATTAGTGAAATGCTTTGGTGATATAAAGGCATTGTGATAGCTTTCGTCTAGTACGTGCGTGCAATATTATGCTAAAAAGCCTCCAACTCCCACAAAATATGCGGAGAGGGGGCTTTTTACATCATTTAATTTTACATCATCTACATTTGACCTATGAGCAAGTGATAATTAACTGGTAGGAATCTCAATGCTTTGTGGATCGACAAATTGATAGCCCTTCTGCTCAAGGCGCGTCAATAGACTGTCCAGTGCCTCCGCTGTCCATGGCAGTTCATGCATCAAAATATTGCTGCCTGGATGAAGTTGTTCTGTTACATTTTTGAGAAGAGTTTCCGTTTTATGAGGTTGGTTTTTTTTCATGGTCCAGTCCAGAGAACCTACGGACCATGTCATATACAAGAGCCCATTTTCCTTAGCAACCTTGCGACCTACGTCTCCACCAGCACCATGAGGCGGACGGAAGAATACGGGGGCTTGGCCTGTAGTGTCTTTAACGATTTTTTGTACTGTTTCAATCTGTTTTTTAACCTCAGCCTCAGACTTGTTCTTTAGAACGAAGTGGTCCCAGCTATGGTTGCCAATGGGCTGTCCACGGTCATGGATAAGCTTGAGCAACTCAGGATGTTCTTTTACACGATAACCGTTTACGAAGAAAATCGCTTTTGCCTTGTGCTTATCCAATATATCTATGATTTTGTTAATCATGACCGCTTCCTTCGGGCCATCGTCAAAGGTCAGCAATACCACTTTTTTTTCGACACCTTGTTGATTAGGAATAACATTGTAAGCTTTGTCCAAGTGATACATCTTGTTAGTGGTAACCGAAGTTGTTGGAACTGTAGTCTCGTTGCTCTTAACGGCGGTTTTGTCATTTTGTGTATTTGTTGTACTCACTGATTTTTGCTCATCACTGTCTGCTTGCTTGCTGCTTCCTTTGGGGGAAGATTTACTGCTCTGATCTTTGGCACTGTTACTTAAATCAGAAGTTACTGAATCCTGATGGTTACTGGAATCCGCAGATTCCGGCTTCGTCGCAGTGCAAGCACTAAGCAGCAGACATGCTGTTAGCAAAATGGCTGCTGTTTTTGTACCCATTAATTCATCTCACCTTCCTGTATTTATACCGTATGAGTTTGTCTCTGCTGACGAACACTATGCTTGATTCTACCACAAAGGGAGGTTCTAATTGTGAAAACATCTTCATTTTTCCTGGGAATCGTCTTGGGGGCTGTCGCAAGCTCTCTGATCTCTCGTAACCGCAATGCGTTGGGCTTATCCATGGACATGGGCGGAAAAAAAGGCGGAAATTTGGTACAGAAAGCTCGTACAAAAATGATGGACGCCGCATTTCCAGGCATGGGTGATATTGCGCTGAATACACAAGACACCCACAAGGATCATGATCATCGTTCACAAGCAGATAAAACCGTTCATAACGCCCAAACTGCCAAGAGCAAAGAAGAGAATATGAAGTTGATTAAAGAGTTTATTAGCACAAGTCCCGATGTTAAACGTGAGGTCGAGCAAATACTGAAAGAAACTCATACAGCCGTACCGGGATTGTAACCCGAAACCTCTATTCCGAATCATTTTGCGGCTTTTTTGTTAAAGCCGTTCAAATGATTCTTTTTTTTATCATTTTTATTCGTGCATTTACGATTATAAAATGATAACATGATTACATAGAACCATTTTCATCACAGGCATCATATTTGAATCATAATCTGCTAATAACACTCGGCTGCCAGGAGGAGGGTCCAGTATGAAAATAGAAAGATTAAGTCAGGACAAGATACGGATTTTCCTTACCTTTGACGATTTGAGCGAACGGGGTATCCAAAAAGATGATATGTGGCAAGAAATTCCAAGAGTTCATGAGCTGTTTACTGAAATGATGGATCAGGCATACAGCGAACTGGGCTTCGACGCCACGGGACCGTTAGCTGTTGAAGTCTTTGCGCTTCCTGCTCAGGGAATGGTTGTTATCGTCACTCGGGGAAAATACGATCACCAGCAGTACGGTTCGGGTCCCGATGAGGAGCTTCCAGAGGAAGTCTACGAAATGGAAGTCACAATGGAGCACAGTGATTCCATCGTTTACGCGTTTAGCGATTTCGAAGTACTCATAGAAGCGGCTCATATGCTCCGCAGCAACACTACGGAAGCAGGTAAGCTGTATCATTATAGAGGAAAATGGATTTTGCATTTGGAGCCAGAAGAAGTAGAAGAGTCCAAGCTTGCGGCCTTAATCGCGATTCTGGCTGAATTTGGAGAAGGTTCATCCGTAACACCAGCTATGCTGGAAGAGTATGGAAAGCTGATCATTCCTGAACAGGCAGTTGCTGTCATCTGCACCCATTTTGACAGCCGTTCTTGATTTGGTTTAGAAAGTGATAATGAAGTTAATTTGTCGGCTCTGCGCTGAAAGCAGAGCCGACTCATTTTTATGGAGGGATGATCGGTGCTTCTGTTTTCTGTTTTAGCGGCAGCTACAGCGCCGGGTCTCGCCTTATTGATGTATTTTTACTTAAAGGATCGATATGATTCGGAGCCTCTGCACATGGTTATTAAAGTATTTTTGCTCGGTTTTTTGGTGGTGCTTCCGGTCATGATTTTTCAACGTGGGTTGCTGCTTTGGCTAGGAGATGACACTTTAATTCAGGTGTTTGGTATTTCCGCTGGAGTGGAAGAGTTTTTTAAATGGTTCCTGCTGTATCACATCATCTATAACCATACGGAGTTCGACGAGCCTTATGATGGTATATTGTATGCGGCCGCAGTCTCACTCGGGTTTGCCACAGTTGAAAATCTGTTATATGCCTGGGCGGGGCATGCTTCGATCAGCATGATGTTAATGAGATCGTTGCTACCGGTATCCGGTCATGCGATGTTTGGCGTTATGATGGGCTACTATATGGGGAAAGCCAAGTTTTCGAAAGACCTGAAGAGTAAATATATGCTGCTTCTGTCATTAGTGCTTCCATGGTTTTGGCATGGAGTGTATGATTTAATTTTGACGAAATTTTCACACGACTGGATCTGGTTTATCATTCCGCTGATGGCATTTCTATGGTATGGAGGGATGGCAAAAATCAGTCGAGCGAATAACCGTTCTCCTTTTCGGATGTTAAAACGGGAAGAAAAGGTTAATATGTAACGAAATGGGACACACTGATCTGACAAACCTGTTAGAGAAAGAGGTGTCTTTTTTGCGTATAAAAGTAAGAATTCATTGTAAAAGATGCGGAGAACGTTTTGTACTGAGAGGGCGAATGGAGCAAGGACAGATTCAGACCGGCTTTAAACGCTGTATTTGCGATAACTGTGAGTTTATTGTTGAAGTCATGGAAAACCATGCATAAGAGAGCTTTCTTCTTGTCACACTATCGGTAGTGTATTTGAAGAAAGGAGACTCCCAATATGTATAAACGACTTAGTGCCGTATTGTTCCCGGTGGTTACCCTGATTATGATAGGAGCATTTGTGTGGGGTTATCAGCAAAACCAGATGAGAAAAGAGGTGTCTTCTCAGGCAAATAGCATGTCGATTAAAGCGGAAAATCAATACCAGCGTGCATTTCATGATTTGTCGTTTCATATGGATCAGTTGCATTCCCAACTCGGTAACGCGGTTGCTGTCCATACTACTTCACACGCGATGCACCGCAAATGCTTGATGAACGTGTGGAGGATTGCAAGTGAAGCCCAAAACGAGGTTAATCAGTTGCCTCTCAATGTAATGCCTTTTAATCATGCTAAAGATTTGCTGTCACATCTATCTGCATTCTCGTATCAGACCGCTGTTCGTGATCTGGATCACGAGCCTTTAAACGAGAAAGAAATTTCGAATCTAAAAACGTTATATAACAATTCCAAGGAAATTTCGAAAAACATGCATGAGGTGCAGCAAAAGGTCATTAGCAAAAACTTGCGCTGGATGGATGTTGATATGGCGGCAGGTTCTCAAACTGGACCGAAGGACAACACCATTATTGATGGCTTCAAAACCGTGGACAAAAAAGTAGAGAACTACAAAGAACTGGATTGGGGACCGTCTGTTGCGAGCATTTATGATAAGCGCTCAGTGAAAAAGTTGAGTCTCCCGGCGGTGGATGCTGGACAAATTAAGCGTAATGCCGCTGAATTTACAGGAAAACCAGAAAGTCAGATTCGTGTGAACGAAAATGGCAAAGGAACAGAATGGGCGTCTTATACGGCTACGCTGTTAAATAAGCAACAGCCTGTAGCCACTATGGATTTTACGAAAAAGGGCGGCAAGCTCATTTCTTATCATGACATGAGAACAGTAGGTCCTAAAAAAGCAACTCGTAATGAAGCGGTTCGCTATGCAAGTGAGTATCTTGAACAAAAGGGCTACAAAGGAATGAAGCCCGTAGCATATGATGAAAGCGGGAATTTAGCCAATATTACATTTGCAAGCCAACAAGGGGATGTGATTATCTATCCAGAAAAAATCACAGTCAGATCAGGCTTGGATAACGGACAAGTGATTGGTTTCCAATGCAGCGATTATGTCTATGAGCACAGTCACCTCCGTCGCATTCCTCAGGCAAAATTGAATTTGAATGAAGCACGAGCGAAGTTGAATCCTGAGTTTCGCGAAACTTACCACCGCAAAGCACTAATTGAAAATGAACTGTCAAATGAAGTTCTGTGCTATGAATTTGGCGGTAAAATCAACGGTTCCATTTATCGAATTTACATTAACGCGAACACGGGAATGGAAGAAACGATTGAACAGGTAAAAGATTCAGATGAACCACAAGTTACGGCAAGTAATGCCTAGTTGATTACACTGAAATGAATCTATAGTCACTCTAAACCTCCTTTATTAAGGAGGTTTTTTGTGCTTTAGTCATGGTTCTAGCAAATATAATGCTTAATATAGGCACAAAGTCGTGGTATTATATACCTTAATTATAGTTTTGAATGGACAAGGAGGGTGAATCGTTTGTTTCCGAAAATTAACGATGTGTTATACATACAAGTTGCTGGTACCGATCAGAAGGAGGAATCTTTTGAATATAAGTCACGTATTGCGGAAGAGGACCCACAGAACTTTCTAATCGAAATTCCCATGTCACAAACAAGCGGGAATTTGAAAAAGCTGTTTCTTGGGGAAGAACTGTCCATATTTTTTATGAGCGAGGGTGGGATTAAAAACTATTTTAATACCCACGTTACAGGCTTTAAAGAAGACGTCCTCCGGATGGTTCGCATTCACAAGCCTGCTCCCGACAGCATCAGCAAAATTCAGCGTCGAAACTTTCTCAGGGTAAAGGCCAACTTGGAAATTGCGGTTAAACATGGTGCAAACGAATCTAGATTTGTAGCAGAGACGCATGATGTAGGAGGTGGAGGCGTATCTTTTCAGACTCAGGGTTCACATCATCTTGAAGAAGGAGAATCATTGTCTTGCTGGATTTTGGTTCCATATAAAAACGGCACTCAAGAACATGTTCCGTTCCAATCCGAAATTGTACGCATTCAGCAGATGGAAAATGGCCGCAAACTCATTATGTTGAAATATGAGAAAATCGCTGACCAGGAGCGCCAAAAACTGATTAAATATTGTTTTGAAAGACAGTTGGAGTTCCGGGGGAAATCGTAAACATCCGAAGCTTTTCTTTTTTAGTAAACCTGTCGCTTATTTTGCATCGCCTATAAATGTGTGGTATAATTTTCACGTCGCAGGCAATGCCTGCTTTTTTCTTGAGGTTAGGTTAGGAGGAATTCCCTGTTGGCAAGGCAACATGCATCTTCAATTAACAAAATAAATGTAGCCATTGATGGACCTGCTGGCGCAGGGAAAAGTACAGTGGCCCGCTTGGTGGCGAAAGCACTTTCCTATGTATATGTAGATACCGGAGCCATGTATCGAGCAGCAACATGGTACATGATGTGCAAAGAAATTCCTGCAGAAAATGTACAAAAAGTGCTTCAGCATGTACCTGAGCTGGTGATTGAATTAGTACCGGACCCCACAGGCCAAAAGGTTTATTGTAACGGGGAAGATGTAACCACTGTGATTCGTTCGATGGAAGTGACTAGCAATGTGTCACAGTATTCGAGTATTGCTGGTTTACGTACACGCTTGACCGAATACCAGCGTGAAATGGCTGCGCGTAAAGGTGTCGTCATGGACGGACGCGATATTGGAACAACTGTGCTTCCCGATGCGGAAGTCAAAGTGTTCATGACCGCAAGTGTTCAGGAACGTGCCTCACGTCGTTTTAAAGAACTGAGCGAAACTGATGATATCACTCTGGAACAGCTTGAACGTGACATTGCGGCACGTGATAAGTTTGATGAGGAGAGGGAGGTATCCCCGCTTCGTTGCAGTGAGGACGCCATCGTGCTTGATACGACTCATATGGGCATCCAGGATGTCGTAGATACGATCGTATCTTATTGCTTAACGGAGAAGGATGGAGAGATCAGCCAATGATATATACTGTATGCGCCAGTATTTTGCGTCTCATTTACCGCGTTCTGTTCAGGCTTGAGGCGGTAGGCAGGGAAAATGTTCCTGCTGAGGGTGGAGTGCTGTTGTGTTCTAATCATATTAGTAATCTTGACCCTCCTACAGTTGGCATTTTGCTGAAGCGAAAGGTTCACTTTATGGCCAAAGCAGAGCTGTTTAATGTTCCTGTACTGGGACCACTGATCGACAAACTGGGAGCTTTTCCAGTTAAACGTGGTGGTGTGAGTAAGGAATCCATTAAGCTGGCATTGAACATTTTGCGTGAAGGTAAGGTTATGGGGATTTTTCCCGAAGGCTCCAGAGGAGCTGGGGGAATTGGTAAAAAGGGTGCTGCCAGTTTTGCACTGCGTAGTGGAGCGGCTGCCGTTCCGGTCGCCATTATTGGTGATTACAAGCTTTTCCGTAAAACGAAAGTGATATACGGTAAACCTGTTAATTTGGACGCTTACCAAAAGGGTACCTATGTCGAAGGAGATCCTCTTGAACTGGCAACAGAAGCAATTATGTCACGTATTCGCACAATGAAGGAAACGGGTAAGCCTACGAATGATTGAACGGCTTGCATGAATTGTGTCTAAGCTTGGAAAACTAGAACAAAAATGTATTTTGTTTTGAACTCTGCTATGCGCAGGTTTAAATAAATGGTTTTTTTGAATTGAGGAGGGTATTGACATGTCGGAAGAAATTAAAAATCAAGAAGCTGCTGAAGCGGCAAATCAAGACGAGCTCGATCAAATCGTTTCCCTGAAAAAAGGTGACACCGTTAAGGGTACAATTGTGAAATTGGAAGATAACCAAGCGGTAGTAAGCATTGGATATAAATACGATGGAGTTATTCCAATTCGCGAATTGTCTTCTGGTCTGGACAATGCAGAAGAAGCAGTACAAGTAGGCCAAGAAGTTGAAGCTAGAATTATCAGCATCGACGACGGCAAGGAAAAACTTGTTCTGTCCAAACGTGCAATCGACAGTGAAAATGCTTGGGAAAAGTTGGAGCAACTGTTCGAAAGCAAAGAAGTATTTGAAGTTGTTGTGAATGATGTTGTTAAAGGCGGCATCGTAGTAGACGTGGGTCTGCGAGGATTCATCCCTGCATCCATGGTAGAACGCCATTTTGTTGAAGATTTCAGTGATTACAAAGGCCGCACATTGCGTGTTGTTGTAAAAGAACTGGATCGTGAAAACAACAAAGTGATCCTTTCCCAAAAAGACGTTCTGGAAGCAGAATTTGAAGCTAACAAGCTTAAAGTAATGGCTGAGCTGAAAGAAGGACAAGAAATCGTTGGTACGGTTCAGCGTCTTACTCAGTTTGGTGCTTTCGTAGATGTTGGCGGAGTAGATGGTCTGGTTCACGTATCTGAAATTGCTTGGACTCATGTTGATAAGCCTTCTGATGCTGTTTCCGAAGGAGATCAAGTGAAAGTGAAAGTCTTGAAAGTAGATCCTGAAAAAGGAAAAATCAGCCTGAGCATGAAAGCTGCACAGCCTGGTCCTTGGGAATCGGCTGCTGGACAATTCAATAACAATGATATCGTAACTGGTGTTGTTAAACGTCTGGTTAACTTCGGTGCATTCGTTGAAATCGCTCCTGGTGTGGAAGGTTTGGTTCATATTTCTCAAATTTCCCACAAACACATTGGAACTCCACAAGAAGTTCTGGAAGAAGGACAAGAAGTTAAAGTTAAAATTCTTGAAATGAATCCTTCCGAAAAACGTGTTAGTCTGAGCATTAAAGAAACTGAGGAAGCTCCTGAAGCTGCTCCAAAAGCAGAAAGAGCACCACGTGCATCTCGCGCACCTCGTGAGGAACTGAATAATCCTAACGTTTCCCTCAACAACTCCGGACTGAGCATTACGCTTGGCGAGCGTTTTGGCGATAAGCTGAACAAATTTAAATGAGTTTAAATCAATACATTTTATAATAAGCATAACGTACACCATCGGCGGACCCAGAGGGTTCGCCGATTGTTGTTACGTCACTATATCGCCAATAGGTATGTTTTTTGCTATGATGATAGCGGAAGAATTGACAGGAGGAGTGAATTTATGGCAAGACCCGTTGTGGCTATCGTTGGTCGTCCGAATGTGGGTAAGTCCACGATTTTTAATCGGATTATCGGGGATCGTCTGTCCATCGTGGAAGATAAACCGGGAATCACTCGTGACCGTATTTACGGTATATCAGAGTGGAATGGTAAGTCCTTCAGTATTATTGACACCGGCGGCATTGAGATTGATGGTGAGGATGTTATTTTGAAGTCCATCCGTATGCAGGCCGAACTTGCAATAGAAGAAGCAGATGTTATTGTATTCATGAGCGATGCAAAAGCAGGAATAACGCAAGCGGATGAAGAGGTAGCTCAAATGCTGTATCGTTCGGGTAAACCGATCATCGTAGCGGTAAACAAGGTGGACAACCTCAGTCGCGCTGATCTGATCTATGAGTTTTATTCTTATGGATTTGGTGATCCAATTGCTGTTTCTGGTAGTCATGGTACAGGGATCGGTGATCTGTTGGATGCAATTACGTCCAATTTACCTGAACTAGAAGAAGATCATTATGATGAAGACGTTATACGTGTCGCTTTGATCGGACGTCCGAATGTAGGTAAATCTTCACTCGTTAATGCCATTCTAGGAGAAGAACGGGTTATCGTTAGTGACATTGCAGGTACAACGCGTGATGCAATTGACACGCCTTTTGAAAAAGACGGTCAAAAGTATGTACTGATTGATACGGCAGGTATGCGTAAACGTGGTAAAGTATACGAAACGACAGAAAAATATAGTGTAATGCGTGCGATGCGTGCGATTGAGCGTGCAGATGTTGTACTGGTCGTTATTAACGGCGAGGAAGGCATCATTGAGCAGGATAAACACATTGCTGGCTATGCTTATGAAGCGGGTAAAGCCTCGTTGTTTGTCGTTAATAAATGGGATGTCGTAGATAAAGACGATAAAACGATGCATCAGTTTGAGACTAAAATCCGTGATCACTTTCTGTTCATGACCTATGCTCCGATTGTGTTCTTGTCTGCAAAGACAAAGCAACGTCTGCAAAAGTTGCTTCCAGTTGTACAGCATGTGGCACAGCAGCATGTCATGCGTATTCAGACACATCTGCTGAACGATGTCATTTCCGATGCGGTTGCCATCAATCCACCGCCAACAGACAAGGGCCGTCGTCTACGTATTAACTATGTGACTCAGGTTGCTGTTAAACCGCCTACGATGGTTGTATTCGTAAATGATCCAGAGATAATGCACTTCTCTTATGAGCGTTATCTGGAGAACAAAATTCGCGCCGCCTTTAATTTTGAAGGAACTCCAATTCGAATATTTACACGGCGCAAGTCTGACGAAAGTTAGGAGCGAATAGGTTGATTTTACAGATCGTTGCCATCGTACTCAGTTACTTGCTTGGCTCTGTCAGCTTTAGTTTGCTGTATGGAAAATTAAAAGGAATCGACATTCGCCAGCATGGAAGCGGCAATGCCGGTGCGACGAATACGCTGCGCGTGCTTGGAAAAGGCCCAGCTATTCTGGTACTGCTGCTGGACGTACTTAAAGGGGTTATTGCGGTGCTGATAGGGCACTGGTTGGGTGGAGAATCATCCTGGTTACCGGGTTTGTGTGGCATTGCGGCGATTGCGGGCCATAACTGGCCGGTATATTTTCACTTTCGCGGAGGCAAAGGGATTGCGACTGCCATTGGTGTATTGGCATCTCTTGCCTTGCTGCCGGCATTATATGCCGGAATCATTGCGATACTTGCCATCGTAATAACGCGTTATGTATCCCTGGGATCACTAATTTTTGTCATTTTGACCCCTTGGATATTACTTGTACTTGGTTTTGCTTGGCCGTTATTTTGGACGGCTCTAATCATTTGCCTGTTCGCTGTGTGGAGACACCGTACTAACATAGTCAAGTTGGCACGGGGAAATGAGAATAAGCTTGGCTCCAAAGGAGGAGATCGTCTTGTCTGAGAAAATAGCTGTGCTGGTGGCAGGGAGTTGGGGAACAGCCTTAGCTTCCGTACTTGCGACCAATAACAACGATGTCTCTGTCTGGACGAGAAGCGAACAACAAGCTGCTGAGATCAATGAGAAGCATACGAATGAGCATTATTTACCAGGCTCTATTTTGTCTGATCGCATTTCAGCTACAACGGATATGCAGACTGCGGTATCTGGAGCTAAAGCGGTGATCATCGTATCTCCTTCGTCTGCCGCTCGGCAGGTTGCACGTAGTCTGAAGGCTCATTTCACCAAGGATATGCTGGTAGTACATGCCATTAAGGGTTTTGAAACAGAGACACTCAAGCGTATGTCCACGGTGATCTCGGAAGAACTGGAAATCGCGGAGGATGATATTGCCGTGCTGTCAGGCCCGAGTCATGCGGAGGAAGTGGTGAAGAAATGTCCTACAACGGTTGTTGTAGCTTCTTCCAATGAGAAGGCTGCTCAGGCTGCCCAGGGGCTGTTCATGAACTCTTATTTCCGCGTCTATACAAACCGTGATTTACTCGGTGTAGAACTGTCCGGTGCTTTAAAAAATATTATTGCACTGGGCGCGGGAATGTCGGATGGACTTGGCTTCGGTGATAATGCCAAAGCTGCTTTGTTGACCCGTGGCTTGGCTGAGATTACCCGTGCCGGAGTTGAGATGGGGGCTAATCCATTAACCTTTGCCGGACTCGCTGGTATAGGCGATTTAGTTGTGACTGCAACGAGTCGTCACAGCCGCAACTGGCGTGCAGGTTCATTATTGGGACAGGGCCAACAGCTTGATGCCGTACTGGAATCTATGGGAATGGTCGTAGAGGGGATTCGTACGACAAAAGCAGCATACGCTATCTCACAAAAATTGGGTGTGCAAATGCCTATTACAGAGGTGTTGTATGGAGTGCTGTTTGAAGGACGTGACGTCCGCAAAGCCGTTGAGGCATTAATGGGTCGCGATCCGAAAACCGAGATGGAAGTCATGCCGCTTCAAACTTGGGAGCAATGGCATTCATAAGAGTACAGAGGAGCTTCTAAAGTATAAAGGTTGTCTCATGAGTAGATCTTTCTACGATGAGATAGCCTTTTTTAGTTAGGCGTTTGGCATGTCTTTTGTATGCTTAATCACCTTTTGTCTCCGTCACTCATAGACTGAGTTGAGCAATGGCGGAGGAGGGGAGATTGTGAGTAAAAACTTTCCGAAAGATGCATTGAAGGCCATTAACAAAAAAGGCGGCAAAAACATATCCGAAAATGCAGTGAAAAAGCTGGCAGGCACGGTAAAGCCGGACACGCTTCAAAGTGAAGCGCAGTTGCGTCAGCTTATAAAACAGGTGTCTGCGATGGCTAACATTCCGGTATCGGAAGATACAGTCAGGGATATTGTCGGAGCCGTCAAAAAGAGTGGAATGAATCCTTCCAATATGGAAGCGTTAATGAAAATGATGATGAAAAAATAAAACACTGGCCGTATGATGGCTCGTTTTATTCACCGTGAACCGGGAAGGTTCGCGGTTTTTTTTATATTTTGAGGCAGTAAAGTGCTTTTTCAGTACACAAAATGTCGAACTGCCATGTCGAACATGTTATAATGATGCCCATCAGGAAACGGGTGGAAAGACAGCAAAGGAGGAAACGATGTTGAAGGAGGCAATATCATCAGTGTTAGTGGACAGGCTTCCTCACGATCTGGCAGTTGCGCTGGGTAGCTTGACTGAGAGCTGGTCAGCGGTGTCGGTTCCGTGGATGCTGGGGGGAAGCTGTGCACTACTTGTGCAAGAAGTTGAACTGGATCGTCTTCCTCGGGACATTGATATTTATGCGGATATTCATGCCGCAAAGCTATTACACGCGCACTCGCCAGGTGTGAGTATAGATCAACAGCAGGTTGACCGTAGCGGATCTTACGTTTCTTTGCTAAGCCACTATGAGCTGGAGGGATTTCCAGTCGAATTGGTGGGAGGGTTTGAGGTTTTATGTGATGGAGCTTTATATCGCTTAGAGGTCGAGCGGCTACTCTGGTCGGCTGGAATTCAGCTTGATCTGGAAAATACCTCATTGCGTTTGATGCCTCTCAGTCACGAGTTGCTATTCAATCTGTTGCGAAATCGTCCTGACCGCTATCAAGCGATTGCAGATGTCATGAAGCGAGACCCACAACAACACATAGGGATACTAACACAGCTATTGGTCCGTAACATTTGGAATAAGGAGCAGTTGGGCAAGCTTATAGAGCTTCTCCCTTGGCCAGAACTTCACTCCTTAATCGGGATGAGTAATGAAATATAGGTTGCGTGCGTATTAAAAGAAAAGGTGAATGGAGGACCGTTCATGAATGTGCAGATTACGTTCAAGCCGTCAGGCAAGCGCGTACAAGTCGGTCAGGGCACGTCATTGCTCCAGGCTGCCCGTAAAGCAGGTGTATACATTCCCACACGTTGTGATGGAAAAGCAGCCTGTCTGATGTGTAAGGTAGAGATAGCACCGGAACGGGCTGAGCTCGCAGGTCGTCCTAATGATGCAGAACAGCGTAAGCTGGGACCTTTACTGAATGAAGGAATACGTTTATCCTGTCAGGCCCGCGCTCAAGGTGATGTAGAGGTAACCATACCGGAGGATAGACTCAAGGCAGCTATTAGGCGGCAACTGGAGCGTCAGGCACTGGATGACGAACTGTGGTAATATCGATTTTAATAATTAGAACAAAAAACAAAGGATATTTCTCAACGGCTAGAACCGGTCAGAGAAATATCCTTTTTTATTAAGGTCTAGCAACAAAGTCATGGGGAAATCTTGCTGTGCATATATTAGGTGAGTGGACCCAAACGTAAAATATCGTTCCTGCAATGATCACGGTGACGTAATCTATTTTTAAAAAACTAAACATATTTTACGGAGGGGATACATATGATGGTATCAGTCCAAATGCATGTACGAGTTTACGCCGTTTCGCCGATTCCATCAGTCTCCTGAATCTCGGCGGCGGACGACTTCCGGGCATTTTAAAGGCTGTTCTGCCGCATCTGGGATCAAGCAGTTGGTTGAACACGAAGCGGATGCTCTTTAAGCATTTTTCCTTCGGAGACTTTTGAGGAGGGGATTTCATTGGAGAAAGTGGACATTTTTAAAGACATTGCCGAACGCACCGGAGGAGACATCTATCTTGGGGTCGTCGGCGCAGTCCGAACAGGAAAATCAACGTTTATCAAGCGGTTTATGGAAACGATTGTACTGCCCAACATTACGAGTGAGGCGGACCGTGCCCGCGCCGTAGACGAGTTGCCGCAAAGTGCGGCAGGGAAGACGATCATGACGACGGAACCTAAATTCGTACCGAATAATGCCGTCCAGATCAAAGTAACGGAAGGACTGGACGTGAATGTACGTCTGGTTGACTGTGTGGGATATGCAGTAGAAGGTGCAAAAGGCTACGAGGATGAAAATGGTCCAAGGATGATCTCTACACCATGGTTTGAAGAACCCATTCCTTTTCAGGAAGCGGCAGAAATCGGTACACGTAAGGTTATTCAAGAACATTCGACACTTGGTGTGGTAGTCACCACAGACGGCACCATTGCTGAAATCCCGCGTAGCTCTTATGTAGAGTCGGAGGAACGCGTCATTGAAGAGTTGAAGGAAGTTGGCAAGCCATTTGTTCTGGTAATCAACTCCACGCATCCACGCAGTGATGAAACACTCCAACTTCGCAGTGAACTGGCTGCCAAGTATGATATTCCAGTCATGACACTCAGCGCGGCGACCATGACGGAAGATGATGTTACGGGTGTACTTCGTGAAGTATTGTATGAATTCCCGGTGCATGAGGTGAATGTGAACCTGCCGAGCTGGGTTATGGTATTGAACGAAAATCACTGGCTGCGTAGCAACTATGAAAATTCCGTTCGTGATACGGTTAAAGATATTCGACGTCTGCGTGATGTAGATCGGGTGGTCAGCCAGTTTATGGAGTATGAGTTCATCGATAGAGCCGGATTAAGCGGTATGAATATGGGGCAGGGCGTAGCGGAAATTGATTTGTATGCGCCTGATGAGCTGTATGACCAGATTTTGGTTGAAGTCGTTGGGGTAGAGATTCGTGGCAAGGATCATTTGCTACAAATGATGCAGGATTTTGCCCACGCTAAACGTGAATATGACCGCTTTGCCGAGGCTCTGGAAATGGTCAAGACAACAGGTTATGGTATTGCAGCTCCGTCACTGGCCGAGATGGCACTGGACGAACCGCAGTTGATTCGACAAGGTACAAGATTTGGCGTGAGGCTTAAAGCGACAGCCCCTTCCATTCACATGATTCGTGTCGATGTGGAATCGGAATTTGCTCCGATTATCGGAACAGAGAAGCAAAGTGAGGAGCTCGTACGCTACCTGATGCAAGATTTTGAGAATGATCCAATCAAAATATGGGAATCTGACATTTTCGGACGTTCGCTGCATTCTATTGTGCGTGAAGGTATTCAAGGCAAGATTGCCATGATGCCGGACAATGCACGCTACAAGCTTCAAGAAACGCTGGGTCGCATTATTAACGAAGGTTCTGGTGGTCTTATTGCTATAATTCTTTAAGGCTAAGCTATAACTAAAAATGTGTAAGGGAAATACCGTAGAGAGCTGACTGCTCTTTGCGGTATTTTTCTATATTTAATAAAACCTATTTACATACTTGGTTTAACGCGATATATTAAGTATCAAATTTAAAACATATTAGTGCTTGGAACGAGGGGGAAACAAATCATGTATATCCAAAAAGGGCTCCAAAAAAACAAGAAGCTAGGGCTCGGAGCCATCATGCTGCTGGTGCTGATTATACTGGTCACAGCATGTGGCGCGCCGAAAACAGAAAGCGGCGCTCAAGGGACAGGCACTGCAGGAACGAATACAGGAGATGGAAAAACAGATAGTTCGAATCTAAAGGGTAAACGGGTTGCTTTGATCATGGAGTTTAATACAGGTACGTTTTCGCAGCAGTATGTTCAAGGTGTGGAAGATGAGGTTAAGAAATTTGGCGGTACGCTGACGAAGTTTGTTGCCAATAACGATAAGGCTAAAATGGCTTCTTTGCTAGATAGTGCGATTAACCAGCAGTTTGATGTTATTTTGACTGACCACGGTGACGCATTGCTGGAGCCAGGACTCAAAAAAGCAATTTCCCGCAATATTCCAGTTATCGTGTTCGATGCTGCGGTCAATGTTCCGGGTGCGGTAGTGCTTTCACAGGATGATCAAAGCATGGCGGAGCTGACGCTTGAGCAAATGAAAAAGGACATCGGTGGCAAAGGAAACATTGTGAAGGTATGGGTTGCTGGGTTTGCACCAATGGAGCGCCGTCAGGTTGCTTATGACGCATTTTTGAAAGCCAATCCAGATATTAAAGAGATTGCAACTTTTGGTTCGGCTCAGAATCCTGCTTTGGATACGCAAGCCAAAATGGAAGCTGTGCTAAAGCAATATCCTAAGGGTGAAATTACAGCAGTGTGGGCGGCTTGGGATGAATTTGCCAAAGGTGCAGCTCGTGCGATACAACAAGCTGGGCGTACGGAAATTAAAGTTTATGGGATTGATATGAGTGATGAAGATTTGCAAATGATTCAGGACCCGAAAAACCCGTGGGTGGCTTCAGCAGCCGTAGATCCAACAGATATCGGGCGCGTACAAGTGCGCTATGCATACCAGAAGTTGCATGGGGATAACCCTGAGGAGAAAGTTGTGCTGAAGGCAGTATATGTACAGCGCGAAGAGTTGCCAGATAAGCAAATTTCCACATCCGAGTTGTCTCAATTTGTGAAAGGATGGGGCAAGAGTGAGCAGGGCTACAAGGATTGGATGAAGGAATATGAAACGTCCAAATAAAATGGATGCATAACGCAAATGCAAAGGCGCGCTTCGGCGCGCTTTTATCATAAGCGGGAGTGAGGGGACATTCATGAGTACACAAGTATATACATTGGAGATGAAGAAGATCAGCAAACGGTTTGCTGGTGTAGATGCGCTGAGAGCCGTGGATTTTACGGTGCAGGGTGGCGAAATTCACGCTCTGCTAGGTGCCAACGGGGCAGGGAAGAGCACATTAATGAAAATCTTGTCAGGTGCGTATCGTTTCGATCAGGGAGCGATCGTTGTGGATGGCAAGGAGCTGATTATTCGTTCACCGTGGGAAGCCAAAAGAGCCGGAATTCACTGCGTGTATCAAGAAGTCGATTCGGCACTTGTGCCTCAGTTAACCGTCGCGGAAAATATTGTAATGGACGATTTGTCTGTACCTGATGGTCGATGGTGGGCTGCACCAGCGTCCATGCGCAGGCGAGCACGTGAGGCATTAGCGCGTCTGGAGGTTGATATAGATGTACGACGATACGTGTCAGAATTGACGTTGGCAGAAAAGCAGCTTGTACTCATCGCACGGATTTTGACACAGCAGGCGAATACTATCATTTTTGACGAGCCAACGGCACCGCTGAGCGAGGAAGAAACGAGGCGTTTGTTCCGCACCATTCATACCCTCAAGGATGAGGGAGTAGCATGTATTCTCATTACGCACCGATTGCCGGAGGTCATCGCGCACAGTGACCGTATTACGGTGATGCGTGATGGTGAGCGCGTGTTCTCGGGACCTGCTTCTGATTTAAATGTAGGCGACATTATCACGTATATGCTTGGGAAAACATTTGATGAGGAATTTCCGAAAACAGAGGTACCTATTGGTGAAACGGTATTGGAAGCAAAAGGACTCCGTAAGGGATTGCGGGTTCACGGCGTTGATTTGCAGGTCAGACGTGGCGAAATTCTGTCTATTGTGGGTTTGGTCGGTGCGGGCAAGACGGAACTGTCACGACTTCTTACGGGGGCAGACAAGCCTGATGTGGGGGAGCTGACCTTCAAGGGGCGCTTCATTCGTATGCGTGAGCCAGCGGACGCGGTAGCTCAAGGAATTGTGTCCATACCCGAGGAGCGGCGTAAGCAGGGGGTCTTGATTGAGGAGAGCGTGGAACGAAACCTTAGTCTTCCGCTCTTGGGCAAGCTGAGTGTCCTGGGTTTCATCAGTCGGCATAAAGAACGTAATAACGGTAATGGGGTTGTCGCCTCTCTTGGTATTAAGACGCCTTCACTGCGCCAGAATGTTAAGTATTTGAGCGGTGGGAATCAGCAAAAGGTTGCGATAGGAAAATGGCTTCATTCCGGTGCGGATGTATTCGTTTTTGACGAGCCAACCAAGGGTGTGGATATAGGGGCAAAAAGCGATATTTTCCGTATCATCGGAGAATTGGCTGCACAAGGAAAAGCAATCATTTATCTTACCTGTGAATTCGCGGAAGGTATAGGCATTGGTGATCGGATAGCAGTCATGTATGACGGTAAAATAATAAGGGAATTTGCGCGAGGCGAAGTCGAACAGGAACAGCTTCTGTTGTACGCCAGCGGTGGTGAAGAGGTGCATTCATGAAGGAAAAATGGTTAAATGTCTCGTTTCGTTACGGTGCTGTAGTTGTCATTATAGGTGTGTTGGCGTTTTTCTCAGCCACATTACCTTATTTCTGGACGTATGATAATTTGATGGATATTCTTGGCTCCATTGCGATTGTGACTTTCGTGGCCATTGGTGTGACTTTATCACTTATTGTAGACGGTTTTGACCTGTCGGTTGGTGCAACGGTATCCTTGACGACGGTCGTCTCAGCCTCGTTGATGGTCTGGTATGAACAGCCTGTTGCAGTGGTTATTATTGTATCTCTGATTGTTGGAGCTTTGGTTGGGCTGTTGAATTCACTTTTGATTATTAAACTGCGTATCCCCGATTTGCTCGCAACTCTAGCCATTATGTATATCGTTAGCGGGATTCACCAAACATACGCACAAGGCTATACCATCTACAATCATATGCAGTTTCCTGATGGCAGCAAGGCGCCAGGCGAGATATCTCCAGCATTTCTTTTACTGGGGCAGGGTAAATGGTTGGGTATCCCGATTTCGGTTATTTTACTGTTGCTAGCTGTGGCAGCGGTGCATGTTTTCTTGACCTACACAAAGCACGGGCGTCAAATGTATGTAACTGGCGGGAATGAGGAGGCTGCTCGTCTGTCAGGTATACGGGTAAAAAAGGTCCGTACACTGGCCTATATTGCTTCAGGCATATTTGCGGCAATTGCCGGTATTTTATATGCCTCGCGTGTAGGCTCGGGTCAAATTGACGCTGGCTCTCCCTTACTTATGGAGGCGGTAGCTGCAGTATTCGTCGGTTTTTCAGTGTTTGGTGCGGGTAAACCCAATGTTATTGGTACATTTATTGGTGCAGTGTTAATCGGCGTATTAGTTAATGGACTGACCATGATGAATGTGCAATATTTTGCCCATGACATTGTCAAAGGAGTAGTGCTGGTGCTTGCGCTGGCTGTTACTTTTTACGTACTGAACCGTCGTCGTACTTGAAATTGTCTGTCGACTGTATTACTATAAACCTTGTTCCACGCAAGAAGGGTGCCATAAAACGCCAGTTTCGGCCTATATGGCGGTGGTTAGGTATATTCTATGTATATTTAACGACGAAACGGAAACAGATGATAACATTATGGAAGGCAGTATGCCGCCCGGGTTATTTTATACAGGCGACTTCATTATCGGTGGAGCACACCGATAACCTTAATGCTGGACTACACTTGAATTGGGAGGTGAATATGTTGAATAAAACGGATTTGATCAATCAGGTTTCTGAGAGCACTGAATTGTCCAAAAAGGACGTAACCAAAGCAATCGATGCAGTATTTGAAGCGATCGCTGGAGCACTGCAAAACGGAGACAAGGTACAACTGGTAGGTTTCGGGAACTTTGAGGTTCGTGAACGTTCCGCACGTAAAGGACGTAACCCGCAAACAGGAGAAGAAATCGAAATCCCTGCGAGCAAAATTCCGGCATTCAAACCGGGTAAAGCGCTCAAAGACGGAATTAAATAAGATTTCTTACATATTCCCAATGCGCTGAAAGGACCGTGAATTTGATTCACGGCCTTTTCTTTTTGTCCTATTTACTTTGTGGTAGAGGTGCTATGGACTGAAGAAGAGGAAGGTGTCTTGCCGTTTCGCGAGGCATAAGCAATCAGCACCAGGGGTTTACCTGTCAGCTCGGCAAATTCATGTTCCAGCCGTTGAAGCTGCTCTATCTGAGCAGGACTGAGATTGGCGGGACGATAGTTTTCCATCCGATCCGTTCCTTTCGTTAATAGATGGGACTGCACAGATAGTATGGCACAGGAAGCACTAATTGTTGCAGGCAGCGTGGGAAGCAGGTAGTTGACAAAACAAGCTTAAATCTCCATCATAAAAATATAGCTTCGGCTCTCAGGGAGGAAAAGGACATGGAAGATAATGTGACGGGCAGCAGTGAGTACGTCGTAATTAAAGCAAAAAGCAATGGATGCCAGGTTTTTGGTCTGACGAGAGGTCAGGATACACGCCTGCATCACTCAGAAAAATTGGACAAGGGCGAGGTGATGATCGTTCAATTTACGGATCATACTTCTGCCATCAAAATTCGCGGCAAGGCCGTGGTGATGACCAAGCACGGTGTTGTAGATACGGAGGAGTAAAATGCAGGCATAGCCTGCTTTTTTTTGTTGTACAATGAGAGTGAGGACCTTTACCGTAGCAAACCCACATTATGGGGTAGGGGTCAGGGGAGGCTCTGATGAAACCTTGGATTGTACTCGGTGGTTCCATTCTCATAACCACCGCAGCAGCAATATTGCTGCCGTCCTTACAGATGCTGGACTCGGGTACCGCAGCAGTTCGTGAAACACAGGCGACAATTTCGCCCCAGCAACGAGTACTGCTGACGGATGACAATCTGGTAGACACACTGAATGAGCTTCCATTAACCACACCGATTACAAGTGTAAGCTGGGAACATTCAGTCCTGACCATCGATGTTAAGCTGTCCAAGGAAGAAACCACACCACTGGAGATTTATCAAAACATGGCGGAGCTTGCCGCCTTTAGCTTTTACGGAACGACGAATGTACGGCAATTGCTGTTGCGGGTGGTGACGCAGGACGAATGGTCAGGAGAACGCCATTTGCTGCTGGCATCCGATATACGCCGGAACGAGTGGACGAACGAGGCATTGGAACAACTTAGAAATCGGGAAGGCGCTGAACTGCCAGAAGATTTGAAATCTCGTTTCCGCATTACAGTAACGCCTATGTGGCAAAACAGGTTTAGCGGTGTATATACAAACTAGATGTTTCTACCGCTGGACCTACAGTACTTTAGTCGCGAATCATTTTAAATTGTGATATAATATAAGGCATTGCAATTATTTGAGTATACCAGAAAGTCATGGCTCGGAGGCTTAGGATGAAACCGTATCGCGTACCTCAATTAGCAAGGAAATATGTGGAATACGACATGATTCAACAACATACGGAAATGCCGGCTTTTCCTGACAGCCGTACCCGTTTGCTGTTTGAGTTTTTGAACCGGAATGCGCAAGGGCTGCATGCCAGTGAGGATGAACTGTACGCTTTGGTTACATCACTTGTGCAGATGGGACTGGATACGCATGATATGATTGATACTTTATCCGGTATACGAAGTCCGGAAGAGATGCGTTCCAGACAGCTGAAAGTGTTAGCCGGTGACTACTTCAGCAGCCGTTTTTATCAGCTACTTGCACTGGCAGGCCGAATCGAGGCCATTTCGAAGCTGAGTGATGCTGTATGTGAAGTGAACGCAGGGAAAATGAGCTTATACTGGGAGATGAAGCATTATCGATTGAATGCCGCTCAGTATTTATCTCAGATGGTTTGCTTCAAACAGGAGCTTTTTTTATCATTGACTTCACTTATTGCAGAACAGGATCAGGAAGTCTGGAAGCAGCTTCTTAATGAATTCGCTGTCTGTGACACGCTGGTGGAGGAATGGGAGAAACGGGCAGAACCAGACAAGTCCCGTTTCGGATATATGTTCTGGCATATTTACGGTAACGGAGACCAGCATGAGCAGGCACTGCTTTCAGAGGGTGGTACTGAAACAGCAGTTTGGCGTAAGCTTGTGCTGAAATACAAAGCCGAGGATGCGATACTGGACAAGCTTCGCACGGCTGCTACACACATCCGGCAGACCCTGTCAGATGAACAAAACACGGGGATTGAGGAATTTGAATGCATGCTTGAGCCTTTCCTGAAGCTGCTAAACAGTTCGCACCCGGTTGTGAGGGAAGGTTAGGTGAACGTCATGGGATCAAGCGACACCAAGCCGAAAGAGCAATTCGTTCATGGCGTGTTTGAAAGTATAGCCGGTAAATACGATTTGATGAACGATATACTGAGCTTTCGTAGACATAAGGCTTGGCGGAAATTTACAATGAAAAAAATGAACATGCATCACGGCGATACGGCAATCGACCTTTGTTGTGGGACATGTGACTGGACGCTTGCGATGGCGCGTGCAAGTGAAAGTGGTCACATCGTAGGATTGGATTTTAGCCAGAACATGCTAAATGTTGGCGAGCGCAAGATTACATCAGAATCCCGCGAAAAGCAAATCAAGCTTGTACGAGGCAACGCGATGGATCTACCTTTTGAAGACAATTCATTTGATTATGCGACGATTGGTTTCGGTCTTCGCAACGTACCTGATTTGCGCCGCGTGTTGCAGGAAATGCAACGTGTCGTCAAGCCTGGTGGGCAGGTCGTATGTTTGGAGTTGTCCAAACCTACTTGGCAGCCGTTCAAGGGAATTTACTACGCATATTTTCAACACATCTTGCCCATGCTCGGCAAATTGTTCGCCAAACGTTATGAGCAGTACAAATGGCTCCCTGATTCGTTGGCGCTTTTTCCAGGAAGGGATGAACTGGCTGACATCTTTCGTGAAGTCGGATTAAAGGATGTTCAGGCTCATTCTCTCACCGGAGGCATTGCGGCATTGCATATTGGAATCAAGGAGAGTCAGCATGTTTAAGAAAATTGCTATTTTTTTGGAAATGATTAAAATTGAACATACTTTATTTGCGCTCCCATTTGCATTTATGGGGGCTGTATTGGGGTCAGTTGTCGTGACGGATAACCTTCCCTCATGGCCGCAGATCGGTTGGATCTTGCTGGCTATGGTTGGCGCACGTAGCGCAGCCTTCGGCTTCAATCGTATGATTGACCGTGTGATTGACGGGAAAAATCCGCGTACAGCAGGACGCGCTATTCCGGCAGGGCTGCTCAAATCGAGCGAAGTGGTGATTTTCATCATCGTTAGCTTGTTGTTGTTATTTTGGGCCTCATTCAAGTTAAGTCCGCTGGCGTTCAAGCTGTTCCCGCTGGCCTTTTTTATGCTTGTTTTTTACTCTTACACCAAGCGTTTTACTTGGCTTTGCCACTTTGTACTTGGTTTGACCATTGGTTTGGCGCCGCTAGGCGCGTGGGTTGCAGTGACGGGACAAATGGATTTAACTGCTATCGTACTTTATCTCACGATTGCATTTTGGACCGCTGGCTTTGATGTTATTTATGCTTGTCAGGATATTGATTTTGACCAGAGCGAAGGGGTTTATTCTATTCCTGCCCGTTTTGGTGTAGCAGGTGCTCTGAACATCGCCCGTGTGTTCCATGTCATTACGGCGATCGGATTTATTGTGCTGTTCTTTATCGCAGATTTAAGCTGGTGGTATCTGGCGGGCATGATTATTTCATACATTATTTTATTTTATGAGCACTATATCGTATCTCCAAAAGATTTGAGTCGTTTGCAGACAGCATTCTTTACTATGAACGGTGTACTTAGCATTGTCGTATTTGCTTTTACACTGATTGATTTGGTGGTGCGTCAATACTAATGAATAATCAGGTGAGCAACCATCAAGGCAAACGAATCGTTATTGGCATTACAGGTGCGAGCGGAAGTATTTATGGTGTACGACTAGTAGAGACACTGCTGGACTTGCAGTATACAGTTCACCTGATTGTTTCTAATGCTGGCTGGCGGGTACTGAAAGAGGAGCTGGGCTGGAATGTGACCGACCGGGAAGGAGCTTTGAATGAACAATTCGGAGGCCGTCCCGGTTCTCTTGTATACCATCCGTTCACAGATATTGGAGCTTCAATAGCGAGTGGCTCTTATTTAGTAGATGCCATGATTATCATGCCGTGCTCGATGGGGACGTTGTCAGCGGTAGCGCACGGTTCGTCTGATAATCTCATGGCACGTGCAGCAGATGTGATGATGAAGGAAGGTCGTCCGCTAATCCTTGTGCCTCGTGAGACACCGCTACATGCTATTCATTTGGAGAATATGCTTAAGCTTGCGAGACTCGGCGTCAAAATGATTCCGGCCATGCCAGCTTTTTATTTTCATCCAAAGACGCTGGATGATATTGTACTGTTCCTCGTAGGCAAAGTATTAGACAGCTTGCGTATAGAACATCAACTGTTTACGAGATGGGGGGATTCCGATGCCGATACCGGACACCAAGACAATCACAATCGGAAAAATTAAATATACAAACGCCTGGCCTATTTTTCATTACTTTAATCCTTCAGAGCTTCTCCATTCGGCGGAGATGGTTTCCAAAGTTCCGGCTGAATTGAATCGAGGCATGCTGAAAGGGAGTTTGGATATGAGTGCGATGTCCTCCTTTGCGTATGCATCAGGTGCTGAGGAAATGCTGCTGTTGCCCGATTTATCCGTTAGTGCAGACGGTCCAGTCCAATCCATTTTACTATTTTCACGTAAGCCGCTAAATGAAATCATTAACGGCACCATTGCACTGACGAATACTTCAGCCACATCGGTGAACTTGTTGAAAATTTTGATGCAAAAGGCATGGGAAGGTCAGCCTACTTACTTTGATTGTGAACCGGATCTTGATTTGATGCTGGAACAGGCAGATGCAGGGCTGCTGATTGGAGATCACGCGATCAAGGCTTCCTGGCGAAGTGAGGGCCTGTACGTAACCGACCTCGGGGAAGAGTGGAAACGCTGGACGGGCTATAGTATGACCTTTGCTGTATGGGCAGTTCGACGTGCTGTTGCTGCTCAGAATCCCGCTGCAGTGGCTGAAATTGCGAGTGCGTTCCGCGTAAGCAAACAGCGTAGTCTGTCTGACCTGACACCTGTTATTTCTGAAGCTTGCAAGGAAATTGGAGGTTCAGAAGATTATTGGGAGCGCTACTTTACGAATCTGTGTTATGATTTTGGAGAGAAGCAACAACAAGGTTTAGAGCTTTATTTTAAGTATGCATATGAACTGGGGCTGCTTGACCGACGAGTGAAGCCGCTTCTCTGGAGTGACAATACGCTGACACGGGTGAAAGAATGAAACGATTGGATTTGTTCGGTTTATTAAAAAAGGATATGAACTTCATAGAAGAAGAGCTGTACCGCAGCATTGACAGTAGGGAGCCGTTGATTAATGATACGTCGCTTCATCTGCTTAAAGCAGGGGGCAAGCGTTTGCGTCCCGTATTTGTATTGCTGGGGGGCAAGTTTGGAGAATATGATCTGGACAAGCTCAAGCGCATAGCGGTACCTCTGGAACTGATTCATTCTGCCTCTCTCGTTCATGACGATGTGATTGACGATGCGGAAATGAGACGCGGCCAACCCACCGTGAAGTCCAAATGGGACAATCGGGTGGCTATGTACACCGGAGACTACATATATGCACGCGCACTATCTATTGCTGCTGGGCTGCCGAATCCCGATATTCACCGAGTGCTGTCTAAGGCGTTGGTGCAGATGTCGATTGGTGAAATGGAACAAATACGTGATTTTTTTAATGTGGATCAGAGTGTACGCAATTACTTGCTTCGCATACGGCGCAAAACAGCATTGTTGATTGCGGTCAGCTGCCAGTTGGGAGCTATGGCTGCAGGAGCACGGGAAAGAGTCAACTCACTGTTGTACAGCTATGGCTATAACGTAGGTATGGCTTTTCAAATTCAGGATGATTTACTTGATCTGTGTGGAACAGAAAAAAAGATCGGCAAGCCGCCAGGCAGTGATATGAGACAGGGCAATATTACACTTCCGGTCATTTATGCGCTTGAACAACCCGAACTGCGGGATGATCTACTGGCTGAAATTCGGCGAATTCAGGATGGGGACGGGCAAGGAGACGCCCGTAAAGCGGTGGATATGATCAAAAAAAGTGAAGGAATCGCTAAAGCTGAAATTCTCGCTGACCGATATATTAATAAAGCGCTGAACGCGCTGGACTTACTACCAGATGTCAAAACAAAAAAGACGCTGCGCGACATTGCTCATTTTGTAACACGCCGCTCCTACTAAAGTTGTATTTTAGGTTTGCTGTGACAAAATACTTTAACCGTTTCCAATCTTTCTGTTACAATACAGATTAGTACTGTATAAATACATTAGATTGGATTGGGAGTGAGCCGATGGATCGTACGTTTTTGATGGTTAAACCGGATGGTGTACAACGCGGACTGATTGGACGTATTGTCAGTCGTTTGGAAGACAAGGGCTTCAAAATGGCGGCTGGCAAGCTTGTGCAGGTATCTAGAGAACAAGCAGAGCGGCATTATGCGGAGCATGTGGGCAAGCCTTTTTTTGAAGAGCTTGTAGGCTTTATCACATCAGGACCTGTATTTGCCATGGTTTGGGAAGGGGATAACATTGTTACGCTTTCCCGCTTGCTGATTGGTAAAACACAAGTAACAGAGGCTCTTCCGGGCACCATTCGTGGAGACTTTGCTGCACATACACCGTTTAACCTCATTCATGGTTCAGATTCACCGGAGAGCGCAGAGCGCGAGATTGCAAATTTTTTCACACCGGAAGAATTGGTTCGGTATGAAAAAACTGTAGCGACCTGGGTGTAAGTTTAATTACGTATGAAGAAGGATGGTAGCATGACAGATCTGGAACTGGGTCAGACGGACCCCGATTACACAGCGTTTATCCGCAAAATCAAGGACAGCACAGGTATTGATCTTGCACAATACAAAGAAGCACAGATGAAAAGGCGGTTAACGACGCTTCGCAACAAAAACGGGTTTCCCAGTTTTGTTTCTTTTTATGATGCCATGATGAAGGAAAAACCTCTATTCTATGAATTTCTGGATCGTATGACGATCAATGTTTCCGAGTTTTGGCGAAACCCCAATCGGTGGGAAGTGCTGCGGGATATCATTTTGCCACAGCTGCTTGTGGGAAAGCAGAAGCTTAAGCTGTGGAGTGCGGCCTGCTCGACTGGTGAAGAGCCCTATAGCTTGGCTATGGTTCTCGACGGTAAAGGGATTTTAGGGAATTGCTCTATTACAGCTTCCGACATTGATGATGGTGCATTGGCTAAAGCCAAGGAAGGTAAATATTTGGAGCGTTCGCTCAAGGATGTGCCTGAGCAGGTAGCTAGCAAATATTTTAAACCAGACGGTGCCATGTATCGGATTGATGACCGTCTAAAACAGGCTGTGAAATTTCAAAAGCAAAACTTGCTGCTGGATCGGTTTGAGGATGGGTATGATCTCATTATCTGTCGAAATGTTATGATTTATTTTACAGAAGAGGCCAAACATGCGTTGTATCAAAAGTTTGCTGCCAGCCTTCGTCCCGGCGGTGTTTTATTTGTCGGCAGTACCGAGCAAATCTTTTCTCCTAACCAATATGGGCTGGAATCGACTGAAACCTTTTTTTATCGCAAAAAAGCATAAGCCTGTACATATCATCCATCGTTTCGTAGGAACTTATTTCTATTCTTAAGTAATGGATGGCTGGCTTATCAACAGCGCACGTCCTTTAGCTCTTCTGGCTGAGGGACGTGTTTTTTTGTTTATCTGCCTCAGACGTGGCTTTTCTTGTCAAAGAAAGGTGCGTATACTATAATGAAGCACAGTTAAAGATTTTAGCGATGCACAGTTTAACAGTTTAAAGGGGGAACGCGTCATGAGTTTACGTTATTTAACCGCGGGGGAAACGCATGGTCCCCAGCTAACTGCCATTGTAGAGGGTATGCCGAGTAATTTGAAATTGGATTTTGAAGAATTGAATTTTCAATTGCACCGTCGTCAGAAAGGATATGGACGGGGGCGGCGTATGCAGATTGAAAAAGATACGGCGAAGATTGCTGGTGGCGTACGTCACGGATATACCACAGGTGCACCAATTGCACTAGTTGTGGAAAATAACGATTGGAAGCACTGGCAGAATATTATGAATATTGAGCCTATTGAAGGCAGTGATGAAGAAAAGCGTCGGGTTCATCGGCCGCGTCCGGGTCATGCGGATTTGAATGGCGGAATGAAATACAACCTGAAGGATCTTCGTAACGTGTTGGAACGCTCTAGTGCACGGGAAACAGCAATTCGTGTGGCATGTGGCGGGTTGGCTCGTCAATTGCTGGCTGAGTTCGGGATCAAGGTGGCAGGTCAGGTCATCCGCATTGGTGAAATCGAAGCTCCTTATCGCGATTTGCCGATTGATGAACTGATTGCCGTAACAGAAGCTTCTTCGGTAAGAGTAACCGATCCAGAAACGGAGAAGAAAATGGAAGCCTACATTGACCTGATCAAGCAAGAAGGTGACTCCGTCGGTGGTGTAGTGGAATGTATCGTGGAAGGTGTTCCGATTGGTCTGGGCAGTCATGTACAGTATGATCGGAAGTTGGATGCACGTATCGCACAAGGCGTCATGTCGATCAATGCATTTAAAGGTGTGGAAATCGGCATTGGGTTTGAAGCAGGAGAATTGCGCGGTTCACAGGTGCATGACGAGATTTTATATGATGAGGAACGTGGATATCACCGTCGTACGAATCGTTTGGGTGGTTTTGAGGGTGGCATGACCAACGGAATGCCAGTGGTGGTTCGTGGCGTTATGAAGCCAATTCCCACACTTTATAAGCCGCTGCAAAGCGTTGACATTGATACGAAAGAAGCGTTCACTGCACAGGTTGAGCGTTCGGATGCATGTGCGGTACCAGCGGCAAGCGTAGTCATGGAGCATGTGGTAGCTTGGGAGATAGCCAAAGCTTTACTAGAGAAATTCGGCGGGGATTCAATTGAAGAAATCCGTGCGAATATTGCATCCTATGAACAACAACTGGAGCAATACTAAGATGAGTACGCTGACGGTACAGCTTGGCGAACGTTCTTATCCTATTCTTATCGGACGTGGGTTGCTGCATCAAGCCGGAGAGTCGTTGAAGGAACGAGGAATTGCACAAAAAAGCCCATTATTGATTGTTTCAGACGAAAATGTAGCGGGATTCTACTTGGCAACATTGGAAAGCAATCTTCAAGAGGCGGGGTACAAAACGGTATCATTTGTCGTTAAGCCAGGTGAAACATCCAAGTCGCTTGCTGTATTTGAGCGAGGTATAACAGCAGCCATTGAGGGCGGTTTGGATCGCAATTCAGCTGTTATCGCTCTTGGTGGTGGTGTGGTGGGTGATTTGGCTGGATTTGTGGCGGCATCTTTTATGAGAGGCATCAAGTTCGTACAGGTTCCAACTACTATCCTTGCCCATGACAGCAGCGTGGGTGGTAAGGTCGGCATCAATCATCCTTTGGCGAAAAATATGATAGGAGCCTTTCATCAACCGGAACTCGTACTGTATGACGTAGATACGTTGTCAACATTACCTCCTCGCGAGGTATCTGCGGGGCTTGCTGAAATGATCAAGCATGGCTTGATCTGGGATGCTGATTTTGCTCAGTGGTGCCGTGAACATTCGACGGATTTGCTCGGACTGGATGCGACGGCACTGGAGTACGGGCTGGAGAAGGGATGCTCCATTAAAGCCGAAGTTGTATCGCGCGATGAACGAGAAAATGATTTGCGCGCTATTTTAAACTTAGGCCATACGATTGGGCATGCGATTGAAGCGATTGCGGGATATGGTGAGTTTTTACACGGGGAAGCCATTTCTATTGGTATGGTTGGCTCGGCACTACTGGGTGTGAAGCTGGGGGCAGATCCTTCTTTGGTAAACGAAACGAAGGAAATGCTGTCATCGCTGCGCTTACCGACTTCTCTTCCGTCACATCTCGATACAGATCGACTGCTCGAAGCGATGATGCATGACAAAAAATTCAAAGAAGGCAGCATTACTTTCGTTGTCCCACGCAGTATTGGGCGTGTGGAGGTTGTGAAGGATATTTCCGTCTCTTACATCCGGGAAGTCATTGAACAGTTAAAAGAGGAGGCGTAACGATGTACAATCGTGGAATTCGTGGCGCGACGACCGTGACGAATAATGAAGCAAACGAAATTTTGGAAGCAACAAGCCAACTACTGGAGGAAATTGTATCCTATAATGAAATTCAGCCGGAGGATATTAGTAATGTATGGATAACGGTGACCCATGACCTGGATGCTGCCTTTCCAGCCATGGCCATCCGTCAGCTTGACGGCTGGGACATGGTTCCGCTCATGTGTGCATTAGAAATTCCTGTAGCTGGTAGCTTGCCCAAGTGCATCCGTTTGATGGTACAGGTGAATACCGATAAATCTCAGCGTGAAATGAAACATGTATATTTGAACGGAGCACAGATGCTAAGACCGGATCTGGCTTCCCAAGGGAAATAATCGTCCATTTTTTAAGTTGATGGTTGCCAAAGTAACATTCCATGAGATATAGTGTGTGTAGCAGAGTTGAGTAGAGTAGAGTTAGCCAGAGCAGAGTTGAGATGAGAAGAGTGTAGTCTAGCCAATTCCATATGAGATTACAGAGACCAGCGGTAGCGGGTAAGCTTTTGTCCGTGAAGAGACCTTCTTCTATAGAGAAGCTTATTTGAGGTAACCTGCGCGGTTATGCAAAAGGGATAAGTGTATGCTTTTCTATTTGCTGTGATCATTTTACATATGGAGCATTCTTATAATTTCAATAACTGACAGCCTCTACCTTACGGGTAGAGGCTTTTTTATTCTCTCCATTGGGTTCTGCGCCAATTTGGAAAGGAAGTGATCTCATGTTAACGCCGCATGTGGAGCAAGTGATAGCGATGGCGAATGAATTTAACCTGATTCCTGTGTACAAAAAAGTGCTGGCTGATATGGAGACGCCGATTCGGATTTTCCGTCGGTATGCTGAGCGGGACCGTGCCTTTCTGCTGGAGAGTGTAGAGGGAGGCGAGCAGTGGGCGCGACATTCCTTCATCGGAACAGACCCATTTCTGATGGTCTCAGGTAAAAAAGGTCGATTGATTTTGGAACAACACGGTAAACGGCAAATATTAAGCGACAAGCCGATTGAAGCGCTCAAAGCATTACTTCGTAAATACCGTAGTCCGAAACTGAAAGACATGCCTCCATTTACAGGCGGGGCTATCGGATTTTTTGGATATGACCTGCTTCAATACTACGAAAAGCTGCCAGAGCACTCGGTAGATGATTTGAATATGGATGATATTCGTTTTATGTTTTGCGATCAAGTCATTGTCTTTGATCATGTGAAACAGCAAATTTTGCTGGTTGGCAATGTTCATATAGGTGAAGGGTTCCGCGAGGAGGACATTCGTGCTGCTTATGCAGATGTGGAACGCAAGTTGGAGAACACGGCGCAGTATCTGCGCAAGCAGTCCCCACCGGAGCGATTAGGCTCTGCCTCCATTCCTGATGATGTGGAACTGGGTGAGATCCAATCCAATGTGACAAAGGAACAGTTTATATCAAACGTGGAGCAGGCAAAGGAGTATATCCGCTCCGGTGATATTTTTCAGGTTGTACTGTCCCAGCGTTTTCACATCGATACAGAGGCCTCTCCACTACAGGTATACCGCGTGCTGCGCACGATGAACCCGTCGCCATATATGTATTATCTGAAAATGGATGACGAGATCATCGTAGGCACTTCGCCGGAGGCACTCGTCAAGGTGGAAAACGGCCGTGTAGAGACCCGACCGATTGCAGGAACGAGACCGCGTGGCGTAACGGAAACCGAAGATGCGGCGCTTGCTGAAGAATTGTTGAAGGATGAAAAAGAACGTGCAGAGCATCTGATGTTGGTAGATCTGGGAAGAAATGATCTGGGACGTGTATCCCAGTTTGGCACCGTAAAATGCGATACATTTATGGAGATTGAACGCTATTCCCACGTGATGCACATTGTATCGAATGTGTCGGGCGAACTGCGTGAGGACAAAGATTTCTTCGATGCTTTTCTGTCTTGCCTGCCGGCCGGCACCGTATCCGGAGCTCCAAAGCTACGGGCGATGGAGATTATTGCTGAGCTGGAGCGGGAAGCACGCGGAACCTATGCAGGAGCAATTGGATATTTGGGCTTCTCAGGCAATATGGATGCTTGCATTACGATTCGCACAATTGTGTTTAAAAAGAACCGGGCCTATGTCCAGGCAGGGGCTGGAATTGTGTGGGACTCGGTACCGGAAAGCGAGTATCAGGAGACGGTGAACAAAGCAAAGGCACTGCTCAAAGCAATCCGCACGGCGGAAGCGATGTTTCCAGCAACGACACAGCCTTACAACAGCGTCATCAACCAAGATTATTTGTACACTCCGTAACACAAAAATCTGATTCTGAGGAGGAGACGACAATGGAACGACATGACATGATACAAGTAGGGTTAAGCCGGATCATTGAAGGACAGCATCTTTCGCGTACGGAGGCCCGTAGCGTGATGGAACAGATTATGAGTGGGAGTGCTACACAGGCGCAAATCGGCGGGCTCCTGACGGCTCTTCGCCTCAAGGGAGAGACGGTAGATGAAATCACCGGTTTTGCCGAAGCAATGCGCAATTACGCTAGTCCAGTGCAAGCTGGGGAGGGGAACAGTCGTCTACTGGATACATGCGGCACCGGGGGTTCGGGTATTCACAAGTTTAATATTTCCACCATTTCCGCTATTATCGCGGCTTCGGTTTCTGTACGGGTAGCCAAGCACGGCAACCGCTCTGCAAGTGGCCGTGCCGGGAGCGCTGATGTCCTGGAGGCACTCGGAGTCAACATTCATTTGACAAGTGATCAGGCTCGCTCGTGTCTGGACCGCATCGGGATCTGCTTTTTATTCGCACAGCTGTATCATCCGTCTATGAAGCATGCCGCAGCACCGCGCCGCGAGCTAGGTGTGCGGACGGTATTCAATATGCTCGGTCCATTGACGAATCCGGCTGGTGCGGATCGGCAGTTGCTGGGTATTTATGATGTTGGCAAAACGGAAGTGATTGCCGAGGTATTGAACCAGCTTGGCTCCAAACGAGCCATGGTCGTCAGCAGTTTGGATGGGCTAGATGAAATTAGTATTTCGGCCGCCACACGAGTATCCGAGCTCAAGGACGGCAAGGTTCACACGTTCGAGCTTCATCCGTCCGATCTGGGCTTGCAGACACATTCTCTCGATCAGGTGTTGGGCGGCGATGCACAGGTTAACGCAGAGATCATACGGCGAATTTTGAACGGAGAGCATGGAGCTTATCGTGATGTTGTGCTAGCGAATGCAGGAGCGTGTATTTATGTCTCAGGCGCAGCAGCTACCTTAACAGACGGAGTAGCGCGAGCGGCAGAAGCCATCGACTCTGGATTGGCTCTTTCCAAGCTGGATCAATTAATACAGGCAACGGGGGAATATCAATATGTATCTTGATAAAATTGTGGTGACGAAGCGACAAGAAGTGGAGCAGCTTAAGCAGCATTTTGAGATTAATAAAGCCGAACGCTTAATTGCAGATTTACCTGTGACGAGAGGATTTGAAAATGCGATCGCTAGCGGACGCAACCGTCCGCTCGGGCTGATTGCTGAAGTAAAGAAGGCTTCTCCGTCCAAAGGGTTGATTCGACCCAATTTCCATCCGGTGGATATTGCGCGTGCATATGAGGGAGCAGGAGCCGATTGCATTTCTGTACTGACAGATGTTACGTATTTTCAGGGGAGTCCTGAATATTTACAGCAAATTCGCGATCAAGTGAAAATTCCGCTGCTGCGAAAAGATTTTATCATTGATGAACGGCAAATCTATGAAGCTCGTCTATTGGGAGCGGATGCGGTACTATTGATTGCCGCGATATTGGAACCCCATGTTTTAGGGTCATTCTTGCAAATCGCCAAGGATCTTGGGCTGGATGCGTTGGTAGAGGTGCATGACAGTGAGGAACTTAAAGCAGTGCTGGATCTGGGTACAGCGACCTTAGTTGGTGTGAACAATCGCAATCTTCGGACATTTGAGACCCGTCTCCAGACGACAGAGGAGCTGATCTCACTGATCCCAAAAGGGGTTACATTCATCAGCGAAAGCGGCATTGCAGGACCGGAAGATGTTAAGTATCTGCATTCGGTAGGTGCGCACGGCATTCTTGTAGGGGAGCATCTGATGCGTAAGGAAGATGTAGGACAGGCTGTAGTCGAATTGATGGACGGGGTTAAAGCATGAACAAAACGGGCGTAAAAATTTGTGGACTTCAAAGCGTTGAAGTGCTAAAATCTATGGTAAACTTACCGGTCGATTATATAGGTTTTGTGTTTGCTGACAGCAAGCGCCGGATTGACGGCGCACATGCTGGAGAGTTGCTTCGCGTATTGGATAAATGGGCCTCGGGCAGCAGACCGCGCAGCGTGGGCGTATTTGTGAACCCTGACGATGCACTGTTAAACGATGTGATGGAGAAAGCACCATTGGATGTCATTCAGTTGCATGGACAGGAGAGTCCGCAGCGTTGCCGGGAGCTTAAGGAACATTTCGGCATACAGGTATTCAAGGCTTGGTCTGTGCACAATCAAGAGCAGACGGTGAAGGGCCAGGCAGAACGCCGGGCGGACGAACTGGAGGCCTACGTTGGGACGATTGATGCTTTACTGCTGGATACCTATGATCCCCTGTATGGTGGCGGTTCTGGAAAAACGTTTGCGTGGGATCGAATTCCCGCCTATCAGGCTTGGACTCATCAACACGGAATCCCTCTGTTTGTAGCTGGGGGGCTGACTGCCGATAACGCAGAAAAGCTGATTAGCGAGTATCATCCCGACGGGCTGGATGTTTCCAGCGGTGTAGAGACGAACGGAGTCAAGGACATTGCAAAAATCACAGCATTCGTAGAAAGGGTGAAGCAGGCATGACACAATTACCTGATAACAACGGACGTTTTGGAACATTTGGCGGACGTTTTGTACCGGAAACGTTGATGAACGCACTGATTGAATTGGAGGAATCCTACCGAAAATACGCGGATGATCCTGAATTTAAAGCAGAGTTGAACGGACTTCTAAAAGACTATTCGGGTCGGGAAACTCCGCTTTATCATGCGGAGCGTCTGAGCCAACATCTGGGCGGGGCAAAAATTTACTTGAAGCGCGAAGATTTAAACCATACTGGCGCCCACAAAATTAATAATGCATTGGCCCAGGGATTGCTGGCAAAGCGTATGGGTAAACAGAAGGTCATTGCCGAAACAGGTGCAGGACAGCATGGTGTCGCAACGGCTACCGTAGCTGCATTGCTCGGATTGGAATGCAAAGTGTTTATGGGCGAAGAGGATACGGTTCGCCAGCAGTTGAACGTATTTCGGATGCAGCTTTTGGGTGCGGAAGTGATTCCGGTGACATCGGGTACACGTACACTTAAGGATGCCGGGAATGAAGCTTTACGTTATTGGGTGAGCCATGTTCATGACACGTTCTATATTTTGGGTTCGGCTGTCGGTCCGCATCCGTATCCGATGATGGTGCGGGATTTCCAGCGTGTGATAGGCGATGAAACACGCCGTCAGATCTTGGAGAAGGAAGGCAGACTTCCGGATGTTGTTGTGGCAGCGATCGGTGGCGGAAGCAATGCTATCGGTATGTTTTATCCTTTCATAGAGGATCAAGGTGTTGCTTTGATTGGCGTGGAGGCTGCTGGAAAAGGCGTCGAGACGGAATTCCATGCAGCTACCATGAGCAAGGGGACGCAAGGAGTCTTCCAAGGCTCTATGAGTTATCTGCTTCAGGATGAGTACGGACAAGTGCAACCTGCGCATTCCATCTCGGCTGGACTGGATTATCCAGGTGTTGGACCGGAGCATTCATACCTAAAAGATATTGAGCGGGCCCAATATGTCCCGATTACTGATCAGGAAGCGCTGGGTGCACTTCAGCTCCTTTGCCGTACCGAAGGAATACTGCCTGCATTAGAGTCGGCACATGCCGTTGCACAGGTCGCCAAGCTGGCACCTACGTTGACTTCAGATGATATTATCGTTATTTGTTTGTCTGGGCGTGGGGATAAAGATGTGGACTCCATTATCAAGTATTTAGGGGGAAATCCGTCATGAATTTAATTGATCAGGCGTTTGAACGCCTTAAACATGAAGGCAAAACGGCATTAATTCCTTTTCTGACGGTAGGCGACCCGGATGTGGATACCACGATAGAGATCATTCGGCAGTTAGAGTCAGCCGGAGCCGATATATTGGAACTAGGCGTACCTTATTCGGACCCGTTGGCTGACGGCCCTGTGATTCAGCGTGCGTCTGAACGTGCACTGAAACGGCAAATTTCAATCCGCACCTGTATGGAGACAGCGTCTCTGGCTAGGGCGGCAGGTTCAAGCCTGCCTTTTATTCTGTTCACATATTATAATCCTGTATTGCAGATGGGGATGGATGCTTTCTTTGCAGGCTTGCAGGAGTACGGTATCAGTGGTCTGATTATTCCGGATCTTCCGCTTGAAGAAGCAGAGGAGCTGGGAGGACGGGCAGCAGAGGTAGGTGTGCATCTGATTCCGCTGGTAGCCCCAACGTCTGAACAACGGATCGAACGAATTGCCCGTCAGGCCCGAGGATTTGTGTACTGTGTATCTTCGCTGGGTGTAACCGGAGAAAGAGCTTCTTTTTTTGAAGGTATAGAGGGCTTTATCGCGCAGGTCAAACGGCATACGGATGTTCCGGTGGCGATAGGCTTTGGTATTTCAAATCGTGAGCAGGTTGTCCGGTTTTCAGACATTTGCGATGGAGTTGTGGTTGGCAGTGCCATTGTGCGACAGGTGGAGGAAGCCATTCCATTGCTGGAGGATTCTGCACGCAGAGAAGAAGGACTTTTGCAAATTCGCGATTTTGTGGCACAATTAAAGCAGTAATGGGTGTCAAATATAAAATATTTAATTTAGTTCTGATTGGATAGAGGAGGAAGGGGCATGCAACCTAAACCGCATATTGTACATTTGCCAGTATATCAGCCCGGTAAACCGATTGAGGATGTGAAACGTGAGCTGGGACTCGATGAAGTAATCAAGCTCGCCTCAAACGAGAATCCGTATGGCAGCTCTCCCAAAGTGTTGCAGGCCATTCAGCAGGAGTTTGCTAACATCAGTGTATATCCTGATGGAAGTGCAGTTGCTCTGACACAGGCACTAGCTAAACGGACGGGATTAAAAGAAGAACAATTTATCTATGGCTGTGGCTCTGACGAAATTATTGCGTTGATTACGCGTGCATTCCTCCTTCCAGGGGAAGAAAGCATCATGGCTGATCAGACATTTTCCGTCTATAAAAGTAACGTGGAAATTGAGGGAGCAGTTGCAGTTGAGGTGCCTTTGCGTGACGGTGTACATGATTTGGATGCCATGCTGTCTCATATCAATGACCGTACAAAAATTATTTGGATCTGTAATCCAAATAATCCGACGGGAACGATTGTACCCGAAGCTGAGCTGATTGCGTTTCTGAACCAAGTGCCAAAGCATATCATGGTGGTGCTGGATGAAGCCTACGCTGAGTTTGTAATAGATCGTTCGTATCCAGACGGCATTCGCTTGTTGTCAGCTTATGAAAATTTGGTTGTACTGCGTACCTTCTCCAAAATCTATGGTCTGGCTTCGCTACGTATCGGATATGGTATGGGAGCCGAGGCAACCATTCGCTTGATCAATCAGGTTCGTGAGCCATTTAATACTTCACGGGTAGCACAGGCTGCGGCCATTGCTGCCTTGGAAGATCAGGAATTTGTTCAGGAATGTCGGGATCGTAATGCAGAGGGTAGAGCTTATTTGCAAAATGAGCTGAAGCGTTTGGGGCTGGAGTCTTTCCCGGCACATGGTAATTTTATTATGCTGGACGTACGTCGTCCATCCGGTGAGGTATTTCAGGAGTTGCTTCGTAAAGGTGTGATTATTCGCGCAGGTCATCACAAATATCCGACATATATTAGGGTGTCGGTTGGATCACAGCCGCAAAATGAGTTGTTTATTCGTGCGCTGGAACAGGTCCTGGGGGCGGAAGCGGCGAAAGTACGCCTATAATTTCCGCAGATGGGATTTGATAATAGATGAAGATTGCCATTTTCGGCGTGGGACTGATTGGCGGGTCCCTCGCACTTTGTTTTAGAGGGAAGCCGGATATTACTGTGGTCGGTCATGCTCATCTTCCTGAACTGATAGAACCGATGCTAAGCCGTGGTGTCGTGGACACCGCGACTCTTTCGGTTGAAGAGGCGGTCAAGGATGCCGATTTTATTTTTTTATGCGTTCCGGTTGGTTTACTGGAGCATTATCTCGAATTGTTAAGCAAGTTACCGCTTAAAGCGGGGTGTATTATTACCGACGTAGGTAGCACGAAATCGGCGATTGCCAAAAAGGCATCAGAAATATCTTTGCACAATGCTTACTTTATCGGGGGTCATCCGATGGCTGGCTCGGAGCGTTCCGGTGTCAAGGCCGCTTCTGCGTTGTTGTTTGAAAATGCATATTATGTGCTTTCCCCTGCAGAGGGTGTGCCTGAGGAAGCTTACAGCTCGCTGGAGCGCTTGTTGAAATATACCGGTGCTCATGTTGTGCGTGTCCAACCTGATATGCATGACGATATTGTCGGTGCGATTAGCCATCTTCCACATATTATTGCAGCAGCGCTGGTGAATCAGGTACGAAAGCACAATGATGAAAATCCGTTGTACCGTACATTGGCTGCTGGTGGGTTTCGTGATATTACACGGATAGCCTCTAGTGATCCGGTTGTGTGGCGGGACATTTTGCTGAGTAATCGTGATGTTTTACTGGGCCTGTTAGAAGAATGGAATGGGCAGATTGAGCGTTTTACTCACTTGCTGAGAACACAAGACGGAGAGGGAATTGCTGACGAATTTTTGACAGCAGGGCATTTCCGTAGTGAACTGCCAGAGCGTCGTAAAGGAGTTATTGTCTCTACGTTTGATCTGTATATTGATGTACCGGATACCCCAGGGATTATCGGAAGAATTGCAATGGAACTAGGAAATCACAGCATTAATCTGAGTAATATGCGAATCATTGAAAGTCGGGAGGATGTTCCTGGCATCATGAGGCTTTCCTTCCGTCAAGAGCAGGACTGGGAGCGTGCCAAAACCTTACTGGATTCGATGGGCTATAAAGTGGTGGTATAAAGGGTGAAGAAAGTATGTGTGTTTGTTAAGGAGATACTCCGCTCCGCGATTCATTTGATCTTACGATCGCTGTTGCAGGGGGATTCTTTGGACGATTTGAAATCTTTAAAGGAAAGAATCCCCCTGCAAAGGCGAGCGCTACGCTTCTCCAGATTCAAATGAATCGCTCCGCTACGGACGCCTTAAAAGCATCATACTTTCTGGAGTGAAGTAGTAAGAAAAGATTTAAAGCGGGCGAAGGTTCTCTTCCCGCTTTTTTGTTATTTGAAGAGTCGATGGAATGGTCCTTTACTACTTATTAATAAAGAAAAAAAAGACCACCCGGGTAAAGCCCCGGGTGGTAGCTACTTTCAGTAAAGTAGCTGAGTAGGATAGGAGTGGAGAGAAACCATACTGTACTTTTATTATATGTATACGTTTTCATTTTGTCAATATTTTTTTAAAGCGTTTTCTTTTTGTTTAATTATCCTTATTGGTGCTCTAAATGAAACACTTTAATTGGATTTGTCATTTATCTTGAATAAACTTAAAATCCATTGAAAAGCGGTTTAAATGAATTAGCTGCCAGCGTTAGGGAGCCTTTGATGGAAATCGTGGGGATTTTGGACTTTTTTACTGGCGGCCATTTTGTGGTACAATGGGTAAGTCCATTTTGGATATTGAATATTGTTGGGGATAGCACCGTTAATGTTGGCACTACATAGGGTAAGAAAATAACAAATGTTCCATGATGCTGTTTCATCCATTTGCGCAGAGGGCGCAACTTTTTTTGGCCTGTTCGGTATATATAGACAGAATCGGACGGGAAAACAGCACATGTATGGGCGAGGAGGGTCTCACTCGGATGATGACAGATTCCCAGATGATTCAGGAAATCAAACAAGGTAATGTTGAGGTTTATTCAGAATTAATGAGGCGGCACCAACGTAAAATTTTAGCTTTTGTTTATCATATGCTGAAAAGTTCGAACCTGGAAATGATTGCTGAGGACTTATGCTCGGAGACGTTTTATAAAGCGTATCGGAGCCTGCATTCTTTTCGCGAGGTAGATGCATCGTTCTCCACTTGGCTATATACAATTGCACGCAATACGGTGCTAAGTGAGCTTCGTAAGCACCGTAGTGGTCAGGTTCCATTGGAAGAGAGCGGTTATGTACCGGTAGCTCCATCGGATGTAATCCCGGAGCAGGCTGTTCTTCGCGGTGAGAAGGTAGAGATGGTTCGTGAAGCAATCAACAGATTGCCTGAGAAGCAGCGATCTGCGCTGATTTTGCGTGAATATGAGCAATTAGATTATCAGGAGATTGCGACTATTTTAGGACAGACGGTCAGTGCGGTGAAGTCATTGCTTTTCCGGGCAAGAACCAGTGTGAAGACGCAGTTGGAGCCTTATTTTTTTGAGCCTCTCTATGAGGAAAACGAAGGGATGAGCAGCCAATGAAATCCAGGGACGCTGAGGATTTGTTCGCTACAGGCAAAAATGTATCGAAACAAGACTCGGAGCGCAGACGGGCCAAAAGCTCGTCTGCCGGGTGGGAGCATGGTTCGGAAGAGAATGATTGGAATTTGTCAAAAGAAAGTCGATCGGCTATTCGTGATATTTCCTTTGAAATAACAGATGATAAGCTAGAGGCAATGAATCGTAGAGTCATGGATCGAATTTATGAAGAATCACCGTGGCTTGTTCCGGGCGAGCATCGACGTGCGCGTGTGAACCCAGCAGCCCGTAAGTATATGTCTGTATGGATCGCCGGCTTCTTGGCCGTATTTTTGTGCAGCTTTTTGTTTTTGAACTGGAATGGAAGCTCCTCTCAGGAAAATCCCCCCCAAGCGGCTCCTGTCATGGACACGGGTATTTTACCGACAGGCCTGCTGGAAACTACAAGTACATCTCCACAGTATCAATACCACATTAAAGATGTGAATAGTGGCATTATGGATCCGCTGGTTGCAAGCATTGTTCCTACTTACCCGCAATACTGGATGTTGTTGTCTGTATTGGCACTTGCGCTTGCTTTATTTTCTCTGGGCTGGATCCATCGGACGAGAAGAGTTAGAAATTAGCTGGCAGATGGGCTCCATATAAAATTCATTATATGCCTGAATAACACAACAGCGGAGGACTGACACAATGCTTATTGGCTTGATCAGACATGGATTGACGGATTGGAATGCGGTAGGTAAAATCCAGGGGCACAGTGATATTCCGTTGAATGAGGAAGGGCGTCGGCAGGCACGCTTGCTGGCAGAACGATTGAAGGAAGAGCCTTATCAATGGAACGGGCTTATTACCAGTAGTCTCTCCAGAGCGAAAGAGACGGGGGATATTATTGCCTCTGCCCTGCATTTGCCATTGCTGGAACCTGATGATCGACTAAGAGAACGTGCTTATGGTCAGGTCGAGGGGATGACACAGGCCGAACGTGAAGAGAAGTGGGGAGTTGACTGGCATCTGCTGGATTTAGGGCAGGAAAGCGATGCAGATCTTCAGCTTCGTGCGATAGCTTTTATGGAGGCTCTTTGGACGGAAAATCGGGACAAGAATCTGTTGATCGTTTCCCACGGCGGTTTTTTGGCTAATTTGTATAAGGCTCTGTATCAGGAAAAATTTACAGAACGAATTGGCAATTTGTCACTAAGTGTACTCCAGCGTGAGGATGCGGACTGGGAACCGCTTTTATATAATTGCACGAAGCATTTGCAAGAGAAAAAGTGACTGCAACTCCAATACTTTGTGAAAGACCACGGCTTCTACTCATCGTAGAGTCGTGGTCTTTTTGTTTTTTAATTATACCTTTGCAAAAAAAGAGGTTTAGAGTCTGAAGATTCCGTCAAAGCTGTGGGTACAACAGGTAAGAATCATTTCCGGATGACAGTCCAGTGACGAGGCGATGGAACAATGAATCTGGCGGATATGCTGACATTTGCGGATATTGTGCATTTGAACAGAATCGCAGTGTATTACGATTGTGACTGCAAACCTAATTCCAAGCATGAGTTGATCCAAGGGATTTTGACAAAGCTCGGCAGTAGTAGTTTTTTTGAGACGCAGGTCAAGGAGCTGAGGTTGTCAGAGGTAAGGTTTTTGAATGCGCTATTGTTCGATGACCGACCTTATTTCAGTATGGAGGAATTGATTGCGATTGCCAAACAGTCTGTCGAGCAGGACGGAGATGTTGGTGAGCGACCACGAGATATTGTGACCCGTCTACGTTCTAGCGGCTGGTTGTTCAATGGTTCAACGCACAATACGAGATATTTGTACCAAATTCCTTCGGATATGAAGGAGCGCTTTCGGCGTGTTATGGTACATGACTTTCAAAACGGAATGATCCGGGTAAGCGAACCGTCGTCGTACCGGGATGAAGGGCATCTACTGGCGGAGGATTTACGGCTTTTCCTTCAATATATGAGGCAGCATGAGGTTCTGCTTAATCCTGAGGGAGCTTGGTACCGTCGCAATCAGCAGCAGCTAATGGAGCATTTGCACATTGCGGAGCCGTTATTGGGTAAAGGAGGATGGCGTTTTGGCTATGGTTCCTCTTTTAAGTTTTATCCGGATCGAATGGCATTACTGTATGATTACGCCCGGCACTCCAAGTATATTGAGGAGAAGGGAGACAGGGTTGAGCTGACCGCAAAAGGGGAGGCACAACAGGAACTCGCAATTGAGGATGAAATGATACAGCTATTCAGGTTTTGGTTAAGATTGTATAAAGGAGCCGTACCCAATCTGCTTTCACTAGTCTACTGGATTGGAGAATGTGCCAGGCCATGGACTTCCTCAGAGTCGCTTTTTGTGCATATCGGCCCACTGATCCGACCGTTTTACTATGATACCTCCCGTTCGGTCTTTGATCAGAGGATTATACGAATGATGCTTCACTTGGGTATGCTTCGACAAGGTGAGCATCCGACAGGACCCTCTGTACAAATGACGGCCTGGGGGCAGATGTTGGCGGGAGAGTGCCGTCTTGGGCGAAACGACTCGGGTGTACAGCTCCATTGACAAGCAGTACACATGTTGATAGAATTTCACCCAAAATATGAGAGGGTGAAGTTGATGCTAATTCACTACAACGGAAACTTGCCACAACTCCATTCATCTGTCTATGTGGCAGAAGGAGCAAAAATTGTCGGAAAAGTAACGATCGGCCAAGATTCCTCCGTATGGTTTAATGCCGTACTGCGCGGGGATATGGCGCCTATCATTATCGGTGAACGCTGCAATATTCAGGACGGTGTCGTGGGACATGTGAACACGAATCAACCCTTGTTGCTGGCGGATGATATTTCGGTAGGACATGCTGCCATTATCCACGGTTGTACGATAGGCAAAGGCACTTTAATTGGTATGGGGGCCATTGTACTCAACGGAGCGGAGCTTGGTGAATATGCTTTAATAGGAGCAGGGTCGGTCGTTACGGAAAATACCAAAATACCACCCTATACTCTTTCTATCGGTACACCTGCCAAAGTGGTGCGCGAATTGACAGATGCAGATTTACAGCGGATGTCACGAACGACACTCAGCTATGTGGCGAAAGGAAAAGAATATAGGATCTCTTAAACTCATGTTGGAGGTGCATCCTATGGATAAAATGAAGGTTACTTATGAGGTAATGTTGGGCCTGTCTGCTGAGATGGTTTTGGACGAGGCATTACGTAAACACCGGAGTGAAAAACTCTACAAGGATATTGATGAGGCGTTAGCCTCCGGAGATGAAGTAGCTTTTCGTCATCTTACGGATGAGCTGAAAGCAATGAGTTAGAACGCTTTTGGTAAGCTTAAGGTGGTCATTTTGACCAAGCGCCAGTTCGAGATTATATCATCAAACCTGACTGTAACGGCGGTCAGGTTTTTTTGATACGCTTGGATATGATATAGTCATTGTAGGATAGTGCCTGTACAAGGCAACTGTCGTATGAACGGAGGATGAAGGACGTGTCGTTATCTTATTTGTGGAGCCGGTCGTTCTTGACGAGCCGGCCCTTTTTGTGGCTGCTGTTCTGGTGTAATTTAGTTGGAACGGTGTATGGGTACATATGGTATGGCGGACAGCTGGAATATACACTGAATTATCACCCGGCGTGGCAGATTGTATTTGTGCCTGATAGTCCGACGGCCAGCCTATTTTTTACGATTTCTATTGCGTTTTTGCTCTATCCTCCGCATCTCAAAAGCTTGAAGGTCATTCGTCAGATCATGGAATCGTTGGCTATCGTTACAAGTGTAAAGTATGGCATTTGGGCTTCGGCTATTATTTTGTGGGGAGTTGCGCAGGGGGGGCCTATGGTGTGGCAGGATTGGATGCTGATAGCATCTCACACAGCAATGGCGGTCGAAGCGTTACTGTTTATACGGTTTTTTAGCTGCAAATGGATTGCTTTATGCTTAGCCGCACTTTGGACATTGTTAAATGATACGATGGATTATACCTATGGCATATACCCTTATCTTCCCAGGACGCTAACGGATGATGTGACGCAAGTGCGTACTTTTACCTACATGCTGACCCTTGTTAGTATTGTAGCGGCATGGCTTGCCATGCTAGCACGCAATCGAAAGGTATCGTCTTATCGTGAACTAGCTTGAATCTTTTGAATGGAGAAATAGAGATGCATATCGTTATAAATCAGAAGGAATATGTATTCCAAAAAGGCATCCGTGATGATCACAAAATAAAAGCAAGTTTTAATTATTTAGCAAAACAGAGTTTTGGTTTTGATTTTGAAACCTGGTTTCAATTGGGGGATTGCAAACTACAGGAATCAAGGTTTGAGTCGGTTTTTAGTAGAGCAAGCGCTGAAAGATTGGCATGGCAATTGTGATGGTATCTATCTGTTTGGAAATGATAGTGTGAAGGATTTTTATCCTAGATTCGGCTTCGCTTCGGCACCTGAGTATCAATGTAGTCGGAAGGCACCTACCAGCAACCTAAACATAAAGATTGATCAATTAAATATGGAAGAAATGCCGGATTTGCAGTTGTTGAAAATGAAGAGTGCTGACTTCAATCCGTATTCACTTTTTTCTGCGGAAAACAATGAGTGGTTAGTTTTATTTTATAGTACGTTATTTTTTAAAGACAAGTTTTGGCACATACCTCAATACGATACGATTGTTGTTGCAGGTTTCGAAGGAGATACGATGAACTGTTACGATATTTTTGGAGCGGGCGACATTCCTTATACTACACTGTTTTATATGACTAAGCACCCAAACAGATGTAATGAAAATCCACTTATGTTTCCTGTTTTGTCCAGAGCATAGCCGGTTTCGAATGATTCACCTAAAGCCAGTTCTAGTCCCGTTAACCTTGCCATACAGTAAGGTGAGGAGGGATGTCCCATGATTAGGGGTCGGGGGGTTCGTATTACGTTACGCTTGGTTTCGAGTATTGTGTTATCCATGGTCCTGCTGTTGTCCGTCTGCGTCCCTCCAGGTATGGCAGAAGCGCGCGATCAGTCAAAACCCGAAGGTAATAGCAAGGAAATTGAAGAACTGGATCATGCAGCTGCGACACTGTACCGTGACGTAATGGACGGGAATATTGAAAAAGCGCGCGCGGATGTAGCCGAGGTGAGCAGATGGTTCAGCACTGGACAGGTGCAGGCAGCGCTATCTGTAGAGGCCATTCATGCTCTATCCGGTAGCATCCTGGAGGTGCAGCAAGCTACACAGTCGGTTCAAGCATCCCCGGATGAGTGGGTGAAGGCAGCGGCCAATTTACGGCTTGCGACAGATGCGATTGCACACCCACGCCAGCCCTTATGGCAGCAGTATTATAAGATTTTAAGAGAAGATGTTAGCGGTTTGAATAACCAGTTTGCAAAAGGGAACATGAAGGGATTCAAAGCTGGTACCGAAGTGCTGGAAGACCACTATGAAACGATTCGTACAGCAGCATTGATCCATGGCAGAACAACCGAGGTCGTGCGGACTGATTCCTGGATTTCCTACGTCAAAGGATTGGGGGATCAGCAAAATGCAGATGCCTCAGCGATTAGAGGAGCACTGGACCAGGGCAACCCGACGTTGAATGCCTTGTTTGGACGTGAAAAAGACGCTACCGCACTGGCACCATTTATCCCGCGTGAGAGTGAGCGCCGGGCTGAATTGGCTATCGGCATGATTGTGCTGTTGGCGCTGGCCTATGCAGGTTATCGTAAATATCGGGCTGGTTTCACTGGGTAATGATGAAAGTTTGAACATTCGCATCGCTGGCTGTGGAGCCATTCATAGATGTCAGCCCATTGCCCGGATTACCGGGCTATTCCTCTTTGAACCCCTCGCCATGTACATCATGCACATCCTGAATGATGATAAACGCCCGTGGATCAACTGATTTAACAATTTGATGCAGTCGTCTTATTTCCTGACGGGACACGACACAATAGGCAACATGCTTGGCCTGTTTGGAAAATGCACCTACAGCCGGAATAATGGTAACTCCGCGATCCATGTCCCTGGTAATAATATCTGCGATATCCATCGTGTGGTCGCTGATAATCATAAAGGCTCTGGCAGAGTACGCCCCTTCTTGTATAAAATCAATAATCTTGGACGCGATGAACACAGCCACTAATGTATATAGAATTTTTTCTTTGGGTATGTAAAGTAGTGAAGCACCGATAATGACAATATCAATGACCAGCAGAATCCTTCCCATACTCCAGCCAAACTTCCGGTTTAAAATACGAGCGATAATATCAGAGCCTCCAGTAGTGCCGCCAAAGCGGAACACAATACCTAACCCGGCCCCAAGCGTAACCCCCGCATATAATGAAGAAAGTATAAAATCGTGTTCAGTCTGAAAGGTCCCCATCCATCCGAGATGAATCATTTTTTCAAACAACCACAAAAAGAATGTGAGCGACCCGATACCAACCCCCGTGTATATAATCTGCTTGCCCCCAAGCATTTTCCATCCAATCAAAAATAATGGAATGTTCAGTAACAAAGTGGAGAGAGAAGGTGAAATCGAAAAAGCATAATTTAGCAGCAGGGTGATCCCTGTAATACCGCCTTCCATCAGTTTACTGGGTATAATAAAATAAAGCAGACCGAATGCATAGATGGCGGTGCCAAATACGATGGGCAAAATCAATTTAAGCTGTTCCATAGACTTGGATATTTTCATATGATCCCTCACAGTAGCAGTTTAAGGATGGCGACTACATGCAATTTTTGCTAAATCGCAGCCCCTTATGTTTAGTATACCTTTTTGCGACAGCTTTAAAAGACAGATGACTGCAAATTGGGTTCGTTAGTTCACAATTAAAAAAAATTTGTTTTAAAATGTGCTTTACGATAACATATGAATAAACCTGCACATGGGGGGATTGCGTGTTTCATGGAAAAATCGTTAGATGAAATTCAACGTGAGGTAGACCAGTATATCTCTCAATTTAAGGAAGGGTATTTCAGTCCTTTGGCCATGTTGGCCCGGATGTCCGAGGAAGTCGGTGAACTGGCAAGGGAGGTCAATCACTCCTTTGGTGAGAAGCCGAAAAAAACGGATGAGGCGGACAATTCCATTGAGCTGGAACTGGGGGATATTTTGTTCATCACTGTTTGCTTTGCGAACTCACTGGGTATCAATTTGACTGAGGCACATGATAAGGTTATGCATAAATTTAACACGCGTGACGCGAATCGCTGGACCAAAAAGGACACCGATTAGGCGTTTTGTACATATGCTGTACCAAACCGGTTACCCGGAGGTGCAGTGTCATGAAGGCGGAGGAATACGTTCAGAAAGCTTATCAGTGCATTTTGCAGAACGATTTTGAGCAGGCGGTGGAATGGTTTGAAAAAGCGATTTCAGCCCAGCCTGATCATGCGGAGCATTATTTCCGTTGCTCGGTTACCTATGCTCGCAGTGGACGATTGGAGCAGGCCCTGGCATATGCAGAGCATGCGGTCCGTCTCGCTCCACAGCAGGATGAATATGTTCTCCATCTGCATGCGCAGGAAGCCAGGCAGTATACAGAAAAAGCCAGAAAAATGCTGGAGGTCGACAGAGCTACGCCACAGATGCGCCAGGATGCGATTTTGCTGCTCGAACGGGCAATTTCCCTTGATCCGTTATGTGGTGACGCATTTTTACTGCTCGCTTTGATTTATGACGAATTGAATGAATATAAGCTGGCTGTGCAGGCTGCTCGTGAGGCTGCAGCGCTGTTTCCTCATAATGTGCAGCTTGCCAACCTCATGAAGAAATTATGCCAGCAGATGAATGAACAAATCTAGCACAAATGGATGCATAAGGAGTTGTAGGGATATGTCAGAACCAATAAAAGTGGCTGTCGTTGGAGCAGCAGGACGTATGGGCCGTGAGGTGGTCAAATTGGTTCTTCAGGATGAGGAACTACAGCTTGTAGCCGCAGTGAACAGAACACACGCCGGCAGTGATGCCGGCCTTCTCGTCGGACTACCGGAAGCTGGTATCGCTATTATGGAGGATGTAGAGCAGGCTTTACTGGAGAGTCGAGCCGATGTCATGGTTGACTTTACGGGGCCGCGTTTTGCGTACGCACATACAGCGCTTGCTATTAAGCATGGAGTTCGTCCAGTTATCGGTACGACAGGGTTTACTCCTGAACAAATTGATGAACTGGACAAGCAGTGTCGTGAGCAACAAATTGGTGGTCTGATTGCGCCCAACTTTTCGATCGGCGTCATTTTGATGATGCGGTTTGCGGCTCAGGCAGCGAAGTATTTCCCACATCTGGAAATCATCGAATATCATGGTGACCAAAAATTGGACGCGCCCTCAGGTACAGCCATTAAGACTGCTGAACTGATCGCCGAGCAGCGTCAGGAGCTACGACAAGGCAACCCGGAAGAGGAAGAAACGCTAGAAGGATCGCGTGGCGGTTATTATCAAGGCTTCCGCATTCACAGTGTCCGTCTTCCCGGTGTGTTCGCACAGCAAGAAGTCATATTTGGAGGATTTGGACAATCTCTGAAAATTCGTCAGGATTCATATGAACGGGCTGGATACATGCCTGGTGTTAAAATCGGTATCCAGAAGGTAATGGAGCAGCCGGGGCTTGTATATGGTTTTGAACATTACATTGATTAAGAATATACGAATGAATTGATGAATGGAATTATAGAATGAGGCAGGAGGAATTTCGAATGTTAAAGATTGCATTTATAGCGCATGATCGCAAAAAGGATGAAATGGTTAATTTTATTACGGCATATGAGCATGTTTTTACAGATCACCAATTATATTCAACAGGTACAACAGGTCAGCGCATTATGGAGCAAACCAAGCTTCAAATTCACCGCTTCATGTCTGGGCCGCTTGGTGGAGATCAGCAAATCGGGGCTATGGTTGCGCAAAATGACATGGACTTGATTATATTTTTGCGTGATCCACTCATGGCACAGCCGCATGAGCCGGACATTAGCGCATTATTACGTCTGTGTGATGTACAGGGGATTCCTTTGGCAACCAACGTTGCAACTGCTGAAATACTGGTTAAAGCGTTGGATCGTGGCGATTTTGCTTGGCGTGAGCTGGTACATAAATATAAACCGGGCATTGACCAGCAGGGTGATGTAAAATGACGCTGGACATCCTGATTTTCGGAGCCCATGCCGACGATGCAGAAATAGGAATGGGAGGCACGATTGCCAAGCATACAGCCGCTGGGTTAAAGGTGGGGGTGTGCGATTTGACACGGGCTGAAATGTCATCTAATGGTGATGTGGATACTCGTATGGCAGAAGCTGAACACGCTTCAAAAGTGCTCGGGCTGGCTGTGCGGACGAATTTGGGTCTGCCTGATCGTGGGTTATATGTAACTCCTGAACATGTAGCTGCAGTTACAGCAGAAATCAGACGCCATGCACCAAAAATTGTATTTGCTCCTTATTGGGAGGATCGGCATCCGGATCATGTCATGTGCAGCAAGCTAGTAGAGGAAGCTGTGTTTAACGCCAAGTTGAGACGCTTTATGCCAGAAAGTCCTGCGGTACAGGTAGAGCAATTACATTTTTACTTTATTAATGATATCGGCAGAACGGACTTGATCGTGGACATTACCGAGCATTATGAAGCCAAGGAACAGTCGTTGTTGAGTTATGTTTCGCAATTTCAGGCAGCGCCTGGGAAGGATACGGTATCCACACCACTGAATCAGGGGTATGTGGAACGTGTAAAAGCTCGGGACTCGTTGTTGGGTCAACGTAAACTGATTTCATATGCAGAAGGATTTGCGTCCAAAACGCCATATCTGGTTAAGCTATTCAAATAAGGACTATATACTTACGCATGTTGTAGAATGCTGAAATACATGGGCATACGAGTGATTATGGATGGACGGAAGGAGGCAGCTTAGCTTGAATGACAAACTGAAAATTGGGATTACCTGTTATCCGTCGCTGGGTGGCTCTGGCGTTGTGGCTACAGAGCTGGGCAAGTTGCTGGCAGAAAAAGGGCATGAGGTTCATTTTATTGCCAATAGCATTCCGTTCAGATTAGGCGGGGCGTTCCAGAAGAATATTTTTTATCATGAAGTTGAGGTTAACGATTATTACGTGTTTAGATATCCGCCATATGATTTGTCGCTAGCGACAAAAATGGCCCAGGTGGCTCAAATGAAGAATTTGGATGTACTCCATGTCCATTATGCTGTTCCGCATGCAGTATGCGCATATTTGGCGAAGGAAATGGTGGGCGATCATTTGAAAGTGGTTACCACCCTGCACGGTACAGATATTACAGTGTTGGCACAGGATGAATCATTAAAGGATCTGATTCGACTGGCTATTAACAAAAGTGACGCTGTGACAGCCGTCTCCAAAGATTTGATTCGGGAGACGATTGATGCGTTGGAAATAACACGACCTATTGATTTGACTTACAACTTTGTAGATAAACGAGTATATTATCCACGAGATGCTGCTGCGCTTAGGAGAGATTTTGCCCAACCGCACGAAAAAATTATGATGCATATTTCCAATTTCCGTCCTGTCAAAAGGGTGGGAGATGTGCTGGATATATTCGACAGAGTGCAACAAAAGGTACCTGCGAAGCTACTGTTGGTGGGAGAAGGACCGGATCTTCCGAAAATTCGTTGTAAAATCGAAAGTTTAGGCTTACAGGACAAAGTCTTCTTTTTAGGTAAGCAGGATCAAATCGCAGAAGTGATTTCTATGGCAGATGTGCTGTTGCTTCCGTCGGAGAAAGAAAGTTTTGGTCTAGTTGCGCTGGAAGCCATGGCTTGTGGAGTGCCAACAATCGGTTCTCAGGCAGGAGGAGTACCTGAACTCGTTGTACATGGAAGTACGGGGTATCTGGCTGAAATCGGTAATACAGAGGCGATGGCAGAATATGCTGTAGAACTGTTGTCCGATGAAGCAATGGCGGAACGTTTCCGTGAAGCGTGCCTGACACGCGCACGTACCGTATTCTGTGATAAGCTGATTACTCGTCAATATGAAGAGATTTATTACCGTGTGTTGGGACGCGAGGTGCCGGATCTTAAACCGATCAGCGTTTAAGGGGGCGGACTCGCGTCCGTTTTTTTATTGAATACTTGCAAAGGGGGAAACCCTGTGAATACAAATACTTGGCAACATGCTGACCCAGAGATGGCTCTTCACGGCAGAGAGGTCATACATACACTAACCACAGCAGGCCACGAAGCTTATTGGGTCGGTGGCTGTGTGCGGGATGAGCTATTAGGACGTGCTATTCATGATATGGATCTGACCACCTCGGCTGAACCTGAAGAGGTCTTAGCGCTATTCCCTCATGTTATTCCGACAGGAATCCAGCATGGGACGGTAACGGTCATGCAGGATGGTCATGCGTTCGAGGTGACCACTTTTCGTACGGAAAGCGGTTATACCGATCACCGCCGTCCGACGGAAGTATCCTTTGTGAAGGACATCCGTGAGGATCTGATGCGGCGCGATTTTACGATGAACGCAATCGCGATGGCTGAACATGGGGAGCGAGTGGACCCGTTTGGAGGGGAAGCAGATTTGCGAGCCTCTCTCGTTCGTTGTGTGGGACGAGCTGAGGAACGTTTTGAGGAGGACGGGCTGCGAATGCTGCGCTGCATCCGTTTTGCCTCTGTATTTCGGTTCCGAGTGGCCTACAATACTTGGAAAGGTATGACTCGTCGCAGAGAGGGACTTAGATACATAGCCATGGAACGGGTGCGAGTCGAGTTAGAAAAGATGCTAGCGGGACCTGATCCATTACGTGGGCTGGAGATGCTGGGTCGTAGTGGATTGCTGGGCTGTACGAAGGTTCCGGTTCCCTGGGAACAATGTGACGCACAGGCGCTCCAGGAGATCGTGCAGCTGCCAGCAGAGCTGCGGTGGGGTTTGCTCCTTATGTCTTGTAGACTTAGCTCAGAGGCAGCGGACGAGCTTTTAAGAGCTTGGACTTTCTCCAACGCTGTACGTCTACGTTTGGTTCATTTATTGGAATGGGAGACTGAGCTCATCAGTCATGCTGTTGCCCTAGCTGGCAACTCAGTTTCGAGGGATCCTGACCGTATCAACGATGAGGAATTACGTCGTAGCTGGATTCGATTGTTAATTAAGCTGGGAAAGGACACAGCTTCAGACTGGCTGGAGCTTCACAAGACACTGCCTTCTTCGTTCCGTGGATTACCGCCATGGGTAGAAAAGCATGTGAAGAAAATTGCCGAACTGGCAAACTCGTGGACTCAGCAGGCAGGAGTCGTTCGGATCAAGGATTTAAATATTACTGGAAATGAACTGGTTCAGGCAATGAATCGACCAGGTGGACCTTGGCTGGGACAGATGATGGAACGGCTTTTACAAGCGGTCGCTTGCGGAGATATCCCGAATGAAACAGAAACATTGCTTCAGGAAGTGAAACGGGTGATGAGTAGTGAATAATCATGAAAGATTGTTAGGCATACTGGAGGAAGGTTCATCCGATTACGTATCCGGGGAGGAGATTAGCCGACGACTGTCGGTTAGTCGTACAGCGGTATGGAAGCAGATCAACAAACTGCGTGAGCTGGGTTATAATATCGATGCCTCCTCACGTCGGGGCTATCGGCTGATCTCTCAGCCAGACCGGCTGGAAGTCTCCAAATTGGCAGGTATGTTAACCACTCAATCGTTTGGTCAGCGTATCGTTATTCTGGACTCAACAGTATCCACTCAGCAGGATGCAATGCGTTTGGCAGAAGAGGGTGCGCTGGAGGGAACGTTAGTGCTTGCGGAGGAACAAACGGCAGGTCGGGGACGTCTGGGGCGGAAATGGTATTCCCCTCGCGGCAAAGGTATCTGGATGAGCATTGTATTGCGCCCCACCCAGCCCTTGGCCTTTACCCCCCAGCTAACGCTGTTAACAGGCGTGGCGGTGTGTAGGGCTATTCGCCGACTGACGGGTGTAGAGGCAGGCATCAAATGGCCCAACGATCTGCTGATTCATGGTCGCAAGGTATCCGGTATTCTGCTGGAATCTGCAACAGAGGATCAACGGGTTCGGTACTGCATTGCAGGGATTGGCATTGACGTTAATTTGAATGTAGAAGATTACCCGGAAGAGTTATCCCATGTAGGGACATCTTTGAAAATAGAGGCAGGGCTTGAAATTGACCGTACTGCGCTGATTGCTGCTGTTTTGGAAGAAATGGAGCAGCTAAGCAAGCTATATGCCGATCAGGGGTTCCAGCCTATAGCCATGCTGTGGGAGGCGTTATCCGTGACGATGAACCGCAGCGTACGGGCACATACGGGACAAGGGATGGCGGTAGAAGGTACAGCGGTTGGCTTGGACCCTTCAGGAGCACTTGTAATTGAAACGGACCACGGTGAGCGAATCCAGGTCATATCAGGGGATATACATTTGTAGAAGCGACCCTAGCTGAGCATACGACCACAATCTTTCTGTTTCCTGTGTAAAACTTCACGTGAAAAAGCTGATATTTTTTGTTATACTGTGCAGGAGGCGGCATCGGACGGTCCGAGCTGCACTCCAAGGGCACATGCTCTACTTTAGTAAGTTTGTAAGACCATCATAACTTCATTTGAAGGTTACGTTGGATTCTGCTCTGAGCCGAACAGGACCGAGACAGAAGGGACGATCTCAAAATGAGTGTCTTTTTTGGCTGTTCGGACCTTTTGATGACGCAGATGTACAGGCGTTCATAAAAGGTTATTTTTTGTGCCAAAAAAAGATGGAAGGGAGCCATTCACAATGGCAGGAAAACAAGCACTGAATATTGTAAAAATGAAAAAAATGAAGCAAGAGGGCATTCCGCTCAGTATGCTGACCGCCTATGATTATCCATCGGCAAAAATAGCCGAGGAGGCGGGAATTGATATCATTCTCGTGGGTGATTCGCTGGGTAACGTAGTTCTTGGTTACGATTCGACCATCCCAGTGACCCTGGATGATATGGTGTACCATTCCCGGACAGTGGCAAGAGGCGCCGAGCATACGTTCATCGTAGCGGACATGCCTTTTATGACATATCACGGCAGCATATCTGAAAGTCTTCAAGGCATCCGTCGTCTGATGCAGGAAGGACATGCGCATGCTGTTAAATTGGAGGGCGGAGCTGAAATTGCCGATGTCGTAAAAGCGACTGTTCAGGCAGGTGTACCTGTGCTAGGACATATCGGACTTACTCCGCAATCGGTTAATCAGATTGGCGGTTATCGCATTCAAGGTAAGGACGAAGCAGACGCACGCCGCTTAATGGCTGATGCCAAGGCGTTAGAGCAGGCGGGTGCCTTTGGTATTGTACTGGAATTGGTGACTGAGGAAGTGGCAACGGCGATCTCTAAAGAACTTTCCATTCCAACCATTGGAATCGGTGCAGGACGTGGATGTGACGGTCAGGTACTTGTTTATCACGATCTAATTCAATATGCATCGCCATATTTCAGTAAACGTTTTGTTAAAACCTATGCCGATGTAGGCGGCTTGATCCGCAGCAGCATTGAGCAGTATGTGAGCGATGTGAAAGGGCGGGCATTCCCGGCCGCAGAGCATGTGTTCAGCGCGGATGATCGCGTTGTGGAGTCCCTGGAGTCCTTGTACGGTCAGGCAAAAGGACAAGCGCAGGAACAAGCTAAGGAAAAGGTGGAATCACAGTCATGATCATCGTAAGAGAAGTGGCTCAACTGCGTAAGGTTATTGCCGAGCGTCGGCAGCTTGGGGCCAATGGAGCAAAAATGCTACACGATTCTGCCTCTGTACAACAACATAAAGTCGGCTTTGTACCAACAATGGGATACCTGCACGAAGGGCACGCGAGCTTGATGCAAAAGGCGCGTGAAATGGCAGATACGGTCGTGCTTAGTATTTTCGTTAATCCAATTCAATTTGGACCTACCGAGGATTTGGACAGCTATCCTCGCGATGAAGCTCGTGATCTGGAAGTAGCACGGCGCGAAGGCGTGGATATTGTCTTTTTGCCGACTGTAGCAGAAATGTATCCACAGCCAACTCAAACCAAAATTCGCGTATCCGCTTTGACAGACCGCTTGTGCGGCGCTTCCCGTCCTGGCCATTTTGATGGTGTGACTACAGTGGTAGCCAAGCTGTTTAACATGGTAGGTCCTGATTTGGCCTTCTTTGGCATGAAGGATGCGCAACAGGTTGCTGTGCTTCAACAAATGGTGACTGATCTTAATATGAATGTGACCCTCATACCTTGTCCTATCGTTAGAGAGGCCGATGGTTTGGCCCTTAGCTCCCGTAATGTCTATTTAAGTGCGGAACAGCGAGAGCAGGCGTTAGTGCTGTCCCAGTCACTGCGCAAGGTGCAAGAAGTGAGCGAAGATATTGTACAGAACACCATTACGATTGAGCAGTTGCATCAAATGGTGAAGTCGACCATTACCTCATCTCCTTTGGCAGATATTGACTATATTGAAATATTAACATTTCCTGGCCTGGAGCCCCTTCGCCCTGAGCAGCGCCTATGTGATGTGCAAGAAGACGTCATTGTTGCGCTGGCTGTAAAATTTGGGAATACCCGACTGATTGATAATATAAGAATACAGAAAGTGGAGGTACTTTCCCATGTTTAGAACTATGATGAAATCAAAAATTCACCGCGCGACGGTTACCGAAGCTAACCTGAACTACGTGGGAAGTATTACCATAGATGAGGATTTAATGGAGACATCGGATCTACTGGAGAATGAAAAGGTTCAAATTGTAAACAATAATAATGGAGCTCGACTGGAAACCTATGTGATCCCCGGACCGCGTGGGAGCGGCGTGATTTGTCTCAACGGTGCGGCAGCCCGTCTGGTCCAGCCCGGTGATACAGTCATTATTATTTCCTATGCTTCCATGTCAAATGAAGAGGCCAAAACATACAAACCAACTGTGGTATTTGTGGATGAACATAATAAACCAGCCCAAACGATGAACAAGGAAGTACATGCAACGATCATGTAATGAATGGGAATGCGGATGAAACCCGTCTTTTAAGCGAAAAATGTGAGTGTATTAATCCATCTTTCGTAAGGGCGGGATGCACATGTTCCAGCATGTATTCGCAGAAATGAACAGCATGTTAGATGATATCGTGAAGCATTACCCATCAGCCCAGGGCCCCCGCAGACAGGAGCTGCTACAGCACTGGAGTCTGCTGCGGAGAATGAGTGACGGAATTATGGATGAGTGGCTGGCCTTTGAGGAAAAAATGGTTTACCTGCGTGCAGCAGGATTTTCTGCAGAGGCCGACATGTCTGACGCTGAGCTGCCTGAAAAGGAGCTACCGGCATTTAACAGGGGGCAGGGGTATTATCGCTTACTTATGTACCCGGAGGCAATCCAGCAATTTGAGCAGGTGCTACAGCATTTTCCGAACAGCTGGCAGAGTCACATGTATATGGGAATGGCTCATTTTCAACTGGATGATCCAGCAGAGGCTATAAGCCAGTTTCAAAAGGTGCTGCACCTGACTGAACAGCCAGGGCTAAAAGCGGTCATCTATAATGCGCTGGGTTGTTTGATGGCAAAGCAGGCTGACGTAAAAGAGGCGCAAAAATATTTTGCTCTCGCGCATCAGTTCGATCCAACGTTGCCCGAGCCACTGCACAATATGCAAGCCTGTTTGTCCGGTGTCGAAAAGCTTCGCTACGACAGCTCCATGTTGACCTGGATGTAGTTGTCAGACACCGAGTAAGACGATGCATGCCCACCTCCTTAGGCGGCGTGTGCATCGTCTTTTTTGGCTGTCTTAATTTCCAAACAGGCAATCTTCTGCTATGCTATTATACAGAGTTATTATTATTGTATGTGTCATAAGAAAGGATTAAGCTCGAATGAAATTTGCGGTATTGGATTTTGAAACGACAGGCACCCAGTCCGCGGATGACATCATTCAAGTCGGACTTGCAATTATAGATCATGATAACAGCATTTCCCGTGTTTACGGCTCTTATGTAAACCCTGGCAGATCTATTCCACCTTTTATCACCGGATTGACCGGAATTACAGACGATGACGTCAAGGATGCACCTGCACTCGAAGAAATGATGATGGAGCTCGTGCCTATGCTGGACGATGTCGTACTCGTCGGTCATAACGTGGCGTTTGATTTTAATTTTTTGCAAAGCGCTTTGGACCGGTGTGGATATTTACCTTTTAGCGGTAGGATTTTGGATACGATGGATTTTCTGAAAATTATGTTTCCATCGTTAACTTCTTATCAGTTAGGTTTTGTTTCCTCAGAGTTTGGGCTGGCGCATGACCGCCCTCATCAAGCAGACAGCGACGCGTTGGCTACGGCTGAGGTGTTTTTAAAGTGTCTGGGTGAGCTTCAAGCACTGCCTCTGATAACGATACAGCGGCTTAGCGATTTGTTCGCAGAGGAAGACAGCGACCTGGGTTGGTTTCTTGACGGCATACGAGAAGAGAAAGAGCTAGATCCTATTCAGGATTTGGAGAAACATCAGTTTTTTCGTCAGCTTGCGCTTAAAGTGGAAGATTGGACTGAACTGGCTGCTCCACGCAGAGAAGATGATCCGAATCCACTGTCAGGCGTTTCCTTTGAGCAGTATATGGATGATGTACGGGACAATTTGCGTTCATCCTTGAGCCAATATGAGGAGCGCGAGGCGCAGATACAAATGATTGAGGGTGTAAATCAAGCCCTGAGTCAAGATAAGCATTTGTTGATTGAGGCGGGTACAGGAACAGGGAAGTCCCTGGGCTATTTGCTTCCGTCACTGTATCACAGTGTAAAATATGGGCAGAGGGTCACCGTAAGCACGCATACCATTAATCTGCAGGAGCAATTGCGAGAGCGTGATATTCCGATGCTGACCAAAGTGATTCCGTTCCCGTTCCGGGCTGCCATCTTTAAGGGACGGGGGCATTATTTGTGTCTGCGTAAGTTTGAACATAAAATAAACAGAAGAGACTTCGCGACACCAAAGGAAGACTTGATTACAGCTGCTCAAATGATTGTCTGGCTGACTCTGACAGAAACCGGTGATGATGAGGAACTAAACCTGAGCAACCGTGGAGGGGATTTTTGGGAAACGGTTGCTAGTGATTCCGAGTCCTGTCTTGGTCGTTCTTGTCCATGGTTCCGCAAATGCTACTATCATCGTGCACGTCATGAAGCTGGAACAGCGGATGTGGTTATAACGAATCACTCCAAGCTGTTCACCGACGTCAAAGCAAGTCATCAGTTGCTGCCTAGCTATGAACACTTGGTGATTGATGAGGCACATCATCTAGAGGAAGTAGCTGGTAAGCACCTGGGCATGCATATGAAATATTTCACACTCGTGCATACGCTGACTCGATTGTTCAAGGACAGCAAGAATGGGCAATTGCCTTCGTTACGTCAGCAGTTGGCAAAGTCGGGGCATGAGAAGTCGACGGAATGGGCCTCGGTCATTGATCAGTTGTACCCACTTGTGTTAGAGGTTAAGGAAACTTGGGACCTACTAAGCGATAAGCTGTTTGGCATGTTACCAGAGCGAACTGATGCCACACCAGGTGAAACGGGGCAATTTTCTTCGCGTCTCAAACCGTCAGCCAAGCCTGCAAAGTGGGATCAGGCGGCGGCATTGGAAAATCAGCTTTATGTAACATTGAGCGAAATTTTGCGCAAGGGCGACAAGCTGATGCTGGATGTCAAGGAAGAACATGACGATTATGCGGCGGATAGTCTCATTACAGATATCACGGGTCTGCTTAAGGATTTGGCGGGGATTAGGGAAAATTTGCGCTTCTTTATACGACTCGATGATGAAACAACCGTATATTGGCTTGAAGCGAGTGGACAATTCCGTAGTAAATCATTGCAATTTTATGCGGTGCCCGTCGATGTGAGCCGCCAGTTGAAAGAAATGTTTTTTGACAAAAAAAGAAGTATTATTCTGACATCTGCTACTTTATCGGTAGATAAATCGTTTCAGTACATGACCGATCAACTCGGCTTGCAGGAGGCCGCAGATCAAGGACGATTAATGACGTCACAGCTCCCATCACCCTTTAATTACAGGGATCAGGTGTTGCTGGTCATTCCGCGAGATTTTCCGAGTGTGAAGGGCAGTGTAGGAGATGCACATTTTGTAGAGATGCTCGTTAGCTCTCTAGGAGCGACTGCCCAGGCGACGCGGGGGAGAATGCTCGTTCTGTTTACTTCCTATCGGATGCTCCGGCAAGTGTATGAGCCGCTCAAAGAGGCGTTAGCGTCCAGCGATATTACCGTGTTAGGACAAGGTGTGGACAGTGGGAGTCGCAGCAAGCTAACCCGCCGTTTTCAGGAAGCGAAAGCTTCTGTATTGCTGGGAACCAGTAGCTTCTGGGAAGGCGTCGATATTCCAGGGAAAGCTTTGACTTGTCTGGCTATCGTTCGCTTGCCGTTTCAACCGCCTAACCACCCGTTACTGGAGGCCAAAAGCGAGTTGCTCCAGCAGCAGAAGAAGAATCCATTTATGAAGCTGTCTGTACCACAAGCAGTTATTCGCTTCAAACAGGGTTTTGGGCGATTGGTACGTACAGCGAGCGACCACGGAGTCGTCATCGTTTACGATACGCGTGTGATCGAATCCTATTATGGAAAGCACTTTTTGTACTCGTTACCGGGACCAAAAATGGAGCATATGCCATCGGAGCAAATGGTGCCCCGCATCGCCGAATGGCTCCAATCCGCCCCGGAGACAGAGGCACAACGGACGGACACTTAAAGTCCGTTACAATTAGGGGGAGCAAGTATGAAATCAGATAAAATTTCAGAGGCTGTCGTACGGAGATTACCCGTATATTTACGTTATCTGAATGCACTGCACAAACGGGAGGTGGCTACGGTCTCTTCTCAAGAGCTGGGACAGAGGTTAGATTTGAATCCGGCCCAAATTCGTAAAGATCTTGCCTATTTTGGCGATTTTGGTCGGAAGGGCATCGGTTACGATGTTTCTTATCTAATTGAGAAAATACGCCATATCCTGAAAATCGACCAGCAAATTAATGTAGTATTGGTCGGAGCAGGTAATCTGGGTCAAGCCCTATCGAACTATAATGCTTATTTAAAAGACAATATGAAGATTGTGGCGGTTTTTGATGCGTTCCCGGATAAGGTTGGGACCAGAATCAATACTTTGGTCGTACAGCCGATGGATGAACTGGAAGCGACTGTGAAAGAAAAAAATATACGAATCGGGATTATTACTGTACCTGATTTTGAGGCACAGCACGTAGCTGATAGGCTGATTGAGAGTGGAATTGGAGCGATTTTGAACTTTGCACCTATCATTCTCAAGGCACCGGCTAACATTCGGATACATGCCACAGACTTTACAACTGATTTGCTTAGCCTCGCTTATTATCTGGAGGACGGAAAGGAAGAAGCACAATATGACAGTGAATAAATGGATGATTAAAAACGGCTCGTTTGCCGTGAATGGACCCGAGGCTGGGGTAATCCATGGTTTTATGATTGTGGAGGATAGCCGTATTACTTACATTGGCGAGACTTTGCCTGCGGGTGAGGAAGAGACAGAAGCAATCGACGGCAAGGGGTTATTGTTTTTACCTGGTCTGATCAATACTCATGGTCATGCGGCGATGTCTCTGCTGCGAGGGTATGGAGATGATTTGGCACTTCAAGTGTGGCTTCAGGAAAAAATGTGGCCTATGGAAGCCAAGTTTACATCTACGGATGTGTACTGGGGAACTTCTTTGTCAGTGCTGGAAATGCTGAAAGGTGGAACCACGACTTTCCTGGATATGTACGATCATATGGATGAGGTGGCTCGTGTAGCTGAAGAGTCGGGCATTCGTGCAAGCTTGATGCGTGGAGCCATTGGACTCTGTTCAGAAGAAGAACAGCGGATCAAGCTAGCTGAGGCCGTGACTTTTGCGCGTAACTGGCATGGAAAAGCAGACGGACGTATCACAACAATGATGTCTCCTCATGCCCCATACACATGCCCGCCTGCGTTTATTGAGAAATTTGTTCAAGCAGCACATGATCTCGATTTACCATTGCATACGCACATGTCCGAGACGATCGCCGAAGTTGAACAAAACGTACGCGACTACGGCTTGCGTCCAGTTGCACACTTAGATAAGCTTGGCTTTTTCTCCCGTCCTTCACTTGTTGCCCACGGCGTTCACTTGAACGACGAAGAAATAGCTTTGTTAGCGGAACGAGGTGTGGCGGTATCGCATAATCCAGGCAGCAACTTGAAGCTGGCAAGTGGTGTAGCTAGAGTGCCTGAATTGCTGCGTGCAGGAGTTACTGTTTCACTCGGAACAGATGGTCCTGCCAGCAATAATAACCTGGATATGTTCGAGGAAATGCGTCTGGCGGCACTCATTCACAAGGGAGTATCTGGCGACCCAACGGCAGTTCCTGCAAATGAAGCACTACGTCTGGCAACAGAGTATGGTGCAAAGTCGATTGGTTTAAAAGAGGTAGGAGCGCTGGCAGCAGGCAATAAGGCTGACTTTATCGCGCTAGATCTGGATCAGGCCCATTTCTTGCCGCGTACAGATCTTATTTCTCATGCCGTATACTCTGCAAGTGCCAAAGACGTGGCTCATGTGTGGGTAGACGGTCGTCAGGTTGTGAAAAATGGCGAATGCCTGACGATGGACGAGGAACGTATCAAACATGAGGCACAAGCCGCCTTTGAAGGGCTGCTGTCGCGCTAATTTAGGTGTCACATCCCCTTAGAGAGGAAGCACAGGTTTGAAAAATAAGAAGAAATGGATAGCGGTCGCCATTTTGGCCGTAATACTGATCCTGGTCAGCATTTTCTGGTATTATTCGTATGTTACTCAAGACCAGGTGGCTGAGAAAAATGCCGCTATCATGAAGGCCAAGCAATCAGGTGGTCTGGTTAGCACGACTCAGACATGGAAGTCTGTGTGGGATCAGATATATTGGGTAGTTCAAGGAAAAAACGCACAGAATGAAAATATAATGGTATGGGTTCCTTTTCAAAAAATGGAGGGGAAACCTAACATACCTGCGGCAGATCCAAGCGGTGTTCATACCGAGCTGATGAAAAACGGAGTCGACGAGCAAAAAATGACAGCGATAATTCAGCAGCAACTTCCAAATGCAAAAATTGTAAGGCTCCAACCGAGTGTGTTCAATGGCGAATATGTATGGCAACTGTTTTACGATGATGAAAGCCATCACAACTATACCTTTTACCGTTTCTCAGATGGAGCATCGACGGGGATAAAGTATACTTTGCCTAATTACTAGCGCGATGTTAAGAGTGTGGATCGGTGGCTTGGGAGTACCCAAGAAGCGTTAGGAGCGCTGCGTAGTCCATTTGATCTTACGATCGCTTCGCTTCTGCAGATTCAAGTGTTCCACTCCGCTGGCTGACAGCTATGGGGCCACTCCAAATAACTTTTATACTCAGTCTATATAGCTTGGAATGATTGAAAGTATTAGAAAAAGACGCAAATACGATTTAATTCGTATTTGCGTCTTTTTACTTAATGCTCCGCAAAGCTGGACTAAAAGCCAGAAGCATCTTTTTGCCTTATCACAACTCCTCCACACATTGCCTTCGATATTAGATTTACGTTATGATATACTATATTTTATAAGTGATAGACAAAAATGATAGATAAATGAGTTGCTGATCATTATAAGATCATGCAATTTGGTTGTTTGTTGACATTCGTCCCGTTTCTTCTGGGTTTTACATTTTGAGAGGAGGATGTTGTTTGAAATTGCGTGCAGTTCCTATTGTGGTGGCGGCCGTTTTGGCAGCCTTGTTAATGTTTGGAGGATGGTTCATTTACCGGCAGGTTACAATGCAAAGTCCTCTGGAAAAACTGGTATCTCAATATCCAGGCGTGACAAGCGCTCAAATAGATATTAAACAGGATCAGGTGGTATTGAAACTAGATCTCAAACCGCAGGCGGATGTGGCCGGATTAGTCGATGTGGTTAAGCAAAAAGGGCAATCCATCATTGGCAGCCGCACCATTAAGCTGGATATCGCAGATCGTTCCAATTCAGCACTGAATCAATGGTGGTCTGAGGCTATGTTTCCTGTAGCCGAAGCGATGGAAAATAAAAAGTATACTCAAATTTCATCTACAGTTGAGCAGATGAAAAAGAAAAAGACAGGTATCAAGGCTGATACCGATATGGATTCGAACAATGTCTATATCCGACTCAGCGAAGGCAATGCGACGAAGTTTATCGTTTTGCCACGTCAATCTCAGCAAATGGGGGTATGGCCTAATGCCTAGATGGATCAAGGAAATATTAATCGGTATTGTGCCGGTGGCCATTATATTTCTCGTTTTTATTGGGGTGAATATTATCCCTCTTCTTGTTGCGGGCGTGATGCTCAGTGGCTTGTTAATGCTCATGCATGCTCGTGGCGGCTTGGCCGTAGGTGCCGGGCAAGAGCGCAAACGTAAAAAAAATGGTCCGGACAAGCTGACTTTTGAGGAAATTGGTGGACAAGAAAGCGCTAAACAGGAATTGCGTGAAGCCTTGGATTTTTTGAATCGTCATGATGAAATTTCCAAGTTTGGCATTCGTCCATTGAAAGGCGTTTTGCTTACAGGCCCTCCGGGAACAGGGAAAACGCTGATGGCGAAAGCAGCTGCACACTATACCAATTCAGTGTTTGTTGCAGCTTCAGGCAGTGAATTTGTTGAAATGTACGTAGGTGTTGGTGCAGGTCGTGTCCGTGAGTTGTTTCGGGAGGCTCGCACTCGTGCAGCCAAGGAAAAGAAAGAAAATGCAATCATTTTTATTGACGAGATTGATGTTATTGGCGGTAAGCGTGAGGGTGGACAGCAACGAGAATATGATCAGACTTTGAATCAGTTGCTGACAGAAATGGATGGCATTTATTCGGCAGATACGCCACGGATATTGCTCATTGCGGCAACAAACCGTAAAGAAATGCTGGACAGCGCCTTAACGCGTCCAGGACGTTTTGACCGTCATATTCAAGTAGACTTGCCTGATAAGAAGGGCCGTCTTCATATCCTTAAAATTCATGCCAAAAACAAACCGATCCAGGAAGATGCTAATTTGGACAAAATTGCAGAGGAGTCTTACGGTTTTTCCGGTGCACAGTTGGAGAGCGTCATGAATGAAGCAGCCATCTATGCAATGAGACAGGATCAGCAAATGATTGCGCAAAGTCATCTGTCCATGGCAATTGACAAGGTGATGATGGGTGAGAAAACAGACCGAGAATCGACATTCGAAGAGAAAAAACGTGTAGCGATTCACGAGCTGGGACATGCTATTATGGCTGAAATCGTCCGTCCTGGTAGTGTAAGTCAAGTGGCGCTCAGCCCGCGTGGGAAAGCGCTCGGTTACGTGCGTCACAACCCACAGCAAGAGCATTATTTATATACCAAGCAGTACCTGGAGGAGCAAATTATGATCTCGCTTGCAGGTGCTACAGCAGAAGAAATGTACTACGGCGGTCGAAGTACTGGTTCAAGTAATGATTTTGAGCAGGCACTGAACATCGTTCATACGATGATGACTTCCGGTTTAACTTCTCTTGGGATTATTAACATGGAAATGGTTACAAAAGAGGAACTCATGCGGGAAAATGGCGAGATTATGAATGACCTGCATAACCGCACTTTGGAGTTGTTGGAAAAGCATCGTCCTGTGTTCGACAATTCTCTTGACATCTTGATGAAGGAAGAAACGCTATCCGGAGATCAATTTAGATGTCAATTTAGTGAAAATGCTTTATTACCAGCATAATTTTTTATGCTGGTTATTTTTTTTTACTTTTAGTCCGTGCTAAGATATTATTATCTATTGGGACATAAACATGTATTTTTCGACAAAGAAGGATACAATATATGAGAGTGACCAGGAAAGGGTGGAGTTAAGAACCATGCAATTTAAAAAAATCGGCGTCATTGGCGGCGGCACCATGGGACAAGGTATTTCTGAAATGCTTGCGTCCAAAGGAATCGATGTGCTGCTAGTAGAGCAGACACCAGAGAAACTAGACTACGCTTATAATATGATTGAAACAAGTCTAGATAAGCAACTGGAAAAGTGGGCAATTACCCAAGCAGAGAAAAAACTGATTTTATCTCGCATTGAAAAAGTATCCCATCTGGCGGAGCTCGCTAGCTGTGATATGGTCATTGAAACCATTACAGAGAATCTGGATGAGAAGAAAGTTGTTTTCCAAGAGCTGGATCATGTATGTCCAAGCAACATCATCCTTGCAAGTAATACATCCACGCTGAGCCTGACCGAGCTTGCCAGCTCGACCAAGTATCCAGAGCGTGTTATTGGTATGCACTTTATTTATCCAGTATCCCGTATTGATCTTGTAGAAATTATTCGTGGTTTGAAAACTTCAGATGATACCTTTGAAAACACGAAAATGTTCGTGGAAGAAATCGTGGAGAAAAAAGGAGTCATGATTTATGAATCTCCTGGCTTTGTAACTAGCCGGATTATCTGTCTGCTGATTAACGAAGCAGCTCATGTACTTCAAGAGGGCGTAGCTTCTGCCGAAGATATCGACGATGCTATGCGTATCGGCTACAACTTCCAAAACGGTCCTTTGGAAATGGCTGACCGCTTTGGTCTGGATTCTGTTTTGGCGGCTCTGGAGCGGATGTTCCGTGAATTTGGCGAACTGAAATACCGTCCGTCCATCGTCCTGAAGAAAATGGTACGTGCAGGTAATCTGGGCGTGAAATCGGGCGAAGGCTTCTTTAAGTATGACAAGGATGGTGACCGGATATGAAAATCCTCGTAATCAACGCAGGGAGTTCTTCCCTGAAATACCAATTGTATGATATGACGGACGAGTCCGTTTTGGCAAAAGGATTGGTAGAGCGCATCGGTATGGACTCTTCGATTCTGACGCATAAACCAACCAATAAGGAAGAATACACTGAAGTTAGCGAAATTTTGGAGCATACTACTGCCATCCGTAAAGTACTGAATGCACTCACAGATGCAGAGCATGGTGTTATCTCCAGCATTAGCGAAATTCAGGCTGTGGGCCATCGTGTGGTTCATGGAGGCGAAATTTTCAAACAGTCAGCGCTCGTAACTCCTGAAGCGAAGAGTGAAATCCGTCGCTTGTTCGACCTGGCTCCACTGCATAACCCAGCATCCATGATGGGGATTAAAGCGGCTGAATTGAATATGCCAGAAGTACCGCAAGTTGTGGTATTTGATACTTCGTTCCATCAAACCATGCCAGAAAAAGCTTATATGTACGCCATACCGAGAGTGTTGTACAATAAGTATAAGGTTCGTCGTTACGGTGCACACGGCACTTCCCATGACTTTGTAAGTAAGGAAGCTGCCAAATTTGTCGGCCGTCCTTTGGAAGACTTGAAGATCATCACTTGCCATATCGGTAATGGTGGTAGTGTAACAGCAGTTCAAGGCGGTTTGTCTGTAGATACTTCCATGGGTATGACTCCACTGGAAGGACTTATGATGGGTACTCGTAGTGGTGATTTGGACCCAGCAATCGTGCCTTATGTCATGAACAAAGAAGAATTGACTGTCAATGAAGTCAATTCCATGCTGAACAAGCATAGTGGACTTCTAGCTATTTCTGGTATCAGCAGTGATATGCGTGAAATCACTGAAGGTATGGAAAAAGGCGAAGCTAATTCTACATTGGCATTTGAAATGTATGAATACCGTCTGCGCAAGTATATTGGTTCGTATGCTGCCGCAATGAACGGAGTAGACGTAATTGTATTTACAGCAGGCGTAGGCGAGAACTCCATCGTTCTGCGTAAGAGAGTGTTGGAACAACTGACATTCCTCGGTATCGAGCTGGATGAATCATTGAACGCTATTCGTTCTGGCGAGATTCGCCGGATTACAACTGCAAATTCAAAGGTAGAAGTACTGATCATTCCAACAAACGAAGAACTGGTAATTGCCCGTGACACGTTCCGTCTGGTTCAGTAGTTCGGTCCGTAAGTGTAAACTTTATACATGTGGAACTATGGTTTAAGTACCGCATGCACCAAACAGCGAGAGCAAACAGCCTAACCCAAGGGGGAGGGCTGTTTGATTTTCGGTTCAAGGAGAGAGACGGTCATGACAAATAAAAGTACGATTGCCCAAGTGGGTCGCCATGTAGGGGAAACGGTTACAATTGGCGCTTGGGTAAACAATAAGCGGTCTAGCGGTAAAATTCAGTTCCTGCAACTACGTGATGGTAGCGGGTATATTCAAGGGGTTATCGTAAAAAGCGAAGTGTCTGAGGACATTTGGAATGACGCCAAATCCCTGACACAAGAAAGCTCCCTTTATGTAACTGGAATCGTGCGAGAGGAGCCGCGCAGTCAATCGGGCTATGAATTAACGGTTACAGGTATTGAAATCATTCATTTGACCGAAAACTACCCGATTACCCCAAAAGAGCACGGTGTAGATTTCCTGATGGATCATCGCCATTTGTGGCTGCGTTCCGCCAAGCAACGTGCAGTACTGATTATCCGGGCGGAAATTATCCGTGCTGTACAGGAATTTTTCAACGGCAACGGTTTTACGAAGGTAGACCCGCCTATTTTGACTCCTTCTTCTGCGGAAGGTACAACTGAGTTGTTCCACATCAAATATTTTGACGAGGATGCTTATTTGACACAAAGCGGACAGCTGTACATGGAAGCTGCGGCAATGGCGCTGGGTAAAGTATATTCCTTTGGTCCAACCTTCCGTGCAGAAAAATCCAAAACACGTCGTCACCTGATTGAGTTCTGGATGATCGAGCCTGAAATGGCTTTTGTGGATCACGAAGAATCCTTGCGCGTTCAGGAGCAGTTTGTAAGCCATATCGTGCAGTCTGTTCTGAAAAATTGCGCGAAGGAGCTTGAAGCTATCGGACGCGATGTTTCGAAGCTGGAGCAAATTCAAGGCGAGTTCCCACGGATTACGTACGATGAGGCGATTGCCTTCCTTCAAGGTGAAGGATTCGACATCCCGTGGGGAGAAGACTTTGGTGCTCCTCATGAAACAGCTATTGCCGAAAGATATAACAAGCCTGTGTTCATTACGCATTGGCCGACTCACATTAAAGCATTCTATATGAAACCTGACCCATCCCGCCCAGAGGTTGTTCTGTGTGCCGATATGATCGCTCCAGAAGGTTATGGCGAAATTATCGGGGGTTCCCAACGAATTGACGATCCAGCATTGATGGAAGAACGTTTTAACGAGCATAACCTGGCACGTGAAGCCTACCAATGGTATATGGATCTGCGCACCTATGGTACCGTTCCGCATTCTGGCTTTGGATTGGGACTGGAGCGTACAGTAGCATGGATTTGTGGACTCGATCATGTACGTGAAACGATTCCGTTCCCACGTATGCTGTATCGTTTGTATCCATAATCAATGACAGGATCATTTGATAAGACATCAGCGGCAGATTGGGCGGAGGGAGTAGCCTATGCTATGGAAACCGGAATAGTTCAAATTCCCTACGCTTTGCTCAAGCATTATCGGACGCTTCGGCTGACGGATGGTGAAATGCTGCTACTGATGCAGTTACTTGCATTTAAACAAGCGGAACGTAATGAATTTCCGACATGGGAGCAATTGCAGGCTCGAATTGGGTGCACTGCAAACGAAATCGCGCTTTATTTCAGTAAGCTCATGAAAGAAGGGTTTTTGCGAATAGATTCCGTGGAAGACCGCAGTTCATCCGTCCAATTTGAACGTTATAACTTAGCGGGTCTGTATCGCAAGCTGGCTGAATGTATGATCGCCGAGCGTTCGGAGCAGCACGATGAAGATGACATTTTGTTTGCCGGGAAGCCGGATTTACTGAATGGAGTATCGGAATCTCCACTTACAGAAGAACGAAATTTATTCACAATTTTTGAGAAAGAATTCGGCCGACCATTATCACCGATGGAATATGAGACGATCAGCAGTTGGGTAGATCAGGATCGGTATCCGGAGGAGCTTATTTTGCTGGCCCTGAAGGAAGCGGTGTTTGCTGGGAAGGTACATTTCCGGTATATAGATCGTATTCTGCTAGAGTGGAGCCGAAACCGGGTTCGTAATGCACAGGATGCGAAAGAATATGCCCAGCGATTCCGTGGTGGCGGTCGCAATTAAAGTAGCAAACTGAGCCTTTTAGGTAGTAAATTGATGCGCTATGGCTGTCACATTGAAATGGCGATACATGGACAACGCGGAGTATCGCCTGTGCAACATGTAATGTAGGGCAGAAATTTAAAGTGAGCAAGTAGACTTTAATGATAGAGGACACACCCTTCCGATTTGGAGGGTGTGTCCTTTTTAAATTTTTTTTAGAAATATGCAGGGGAAGAAAAATTCCTGGCGTCTATAGTATTGGGAAGGGGGAGAGCGTCATTGATATAGAGAGAATCATTGAACGAATCCGGTCCGGTGATCGGCAGGCGTTCCGTGAGATCGTAGAGCTGTACAGCAAGCATGTATTTCATGTGGCCTATTCGGTACTGCATGACAGCAAGGAAGCAGAGGATGCCGCGCAGGAGGCGTTCGTTCAGGTGTACAAGTCTCTCCCCCAGTACCGGAACGAAGGGTTTAAAACGTGGCTGAGCCGAATTGCGCTTCATAAAGCGCTGGATATCAAGCGCAAACAAGACAGGCGGCCCGCAGAGCTCATAGACGTGGCACAATCCCTTGTGCAGCTCCCTTCCCCGGATGAAGATGTACTGGCCCGTCTCATCCGTGAAGAGCAAACGGTAGAACTATCACAAAAAATCGCCCAGTTGCCCCAGCAGCATCGAGATATTATTCAAGCTTACTATATGCAGGGCAAAACCTACGATCAAATAGCAGAAGAGACGCAGGTAGCTTTAAAAACGGTAGAGTCCAGACTCTATCGGGCACGACTATGGATTCGGAATCACTGGAAGGAGGAGGAATGGCAATGACTGACCAACAGGATAGACCGTGGATGGAAGGGCAAACGAATGACTGGCATGCATACATTACAGGAACTTGTTCGATAGAGGAATCTACCCGACTGGAAAAGCTCTTGTTGGAAGATGAACAAGCGCTGATGCTATATCTTGTCGCACTGGAGCAATTAGAGCCGACATTGGAAGAACACTCTGCCTGGATGGATACGGAGCGCTTCACAGATCAGGTAATGGCCGTTCTTCCTAATATAGAAGCTGAACCGAGTCAAATTATATTCAAAAAACGTCGTTGGTTTGAAAAACCTGTGTTCCACTATGTTATTGCCGCAAGTCTGACGTTGATCTTGCTATCCAGTGGAGCCTTTGACAAAATGATGCCGCAAACAGGCAATAAGCCGGTTCCTTCAAAAGAACGCGTCTCTTACAGTGAAGAAGTCATGCAAGCTACGACAACCTGGCTCGATAAATTAAAGCCCTAAATAAGTTAAGGGTAAGATGAACAAGTTTAAAATCAACCTTCAGTTGGGAATTTTACCAAGATTCCATAAATAGAAAGGAAGTGTAGCGATGCCTTATACGGAACGAAGCAAGCTATTGGCATTTCTATTGAACATCATTCCGGGTGTAGGACACTATTACTGGACCAGAAAAGCCAATGCGTTTGTCTATACGATTTTGTTTTTCGGATGTCTGGCAGGAGGAATATTTTTGTCAGTGATAGCAAGTGACGGAACGCCTTTTTTTGCTAGTATATTTGTTGCTGCCCTTTTATGGGGACTTAGCATGCTGCATATCGTGATTAGCTTGTTACGTTATGATCCTCGTGCTGTCGCTGCTCCATATCCTCCTCATGCAGGTTCTAATCCATATGGCTTCTACTCTCCAAATGGGTCTTATGGACAGACTGGGTTATCAGGAGAGATACCGGAGGGGGCAACAGACACAGGCACCAATACCACGGGGGGAGGTATGGGATCTGGTCCCGGGTATTATCAACAAGGATACTATGGTATGGCAGGATCACCTGCTTTTCAAAAAGGATCGGATAATGAACGATTTTTTACGATTTTGCTGTCATTCATTCCGGGTTTGGGGCACCTTCATTTGGGGCTGATGCAGCGTGGCTTGTCTTTTCTGTTATCCTTCTTTGGCTTTGGCGCGATCCTCATCTTTATTACTAGCATAACGAACGAATCCGGATTTTTGGCGTTTGCAGGCGTGTTGCCGATTATTTGGCTGTATTGCATGTTTGATGCGGTGCAGCATGTACATCGTAAACAAGCTGGAGACATTCTTCAGGACCGGACTTTGTTTGAGGAACTGGAGCATGGAAGAGTTGAGGGACGTCGTAGTAAAATGCTGGCTACCATTTTATCGGTATTTCCCGGTGCCGGACATATGTATATTGGGTTGCAAAAACGTGGACTACAGCTCATGCTACTGTTTTTAGGATTTATCTATATACTGGACGTGCTGCATCTTTCACTCTTTTTGTTTCTAATCCCGGTGGTCTGGTTTTACAGTTTTTTTGATGCATTGCAGCAGGTAAGCCGTTATGGGCAGGAGCAGCTGATCGACAAGCCTGTGATCGGTATGTTTGCTCAATATCATCGCTGGGTAGGCTTGGGACTGCTTCTGCTAGGTGCATACTACATCCTGATTAACGTACTTGTTCCGACACTGGACCGTCTGTTCCCGGATGGACAAATTTACAATTTAGTTGATATGTATTTAAGAACCATTATTGTCTCCCTTCTATTAATTGGCGGCGGTGTTTGGATGATGATCGGTAATTCCAAATTGAAGCGAGCAAAGGAGAAACGATAGAATGGATACTGAATTTTCAAAGAGTGAGGCTTCCTTTAAGGGAGCCCATCACTCTCAGAGCGACGTGACTGGGGCAATAGGTTTATTGGGTACTTCATCCCATAAGAATGGCACCTCCAAGAGCTCAAACGCTCCAACAGGTGTGTGGAAAGTTGGAAGGCTGTCCATGGGGCTTTTTCTGGTACTGCTGGGCGGCGTAACGTTTGCGTCTAAGTTTTGGGGAGCGGGCATACTGGATCAAGCGTTGACGTGGTGGCCTGTCGTGTTTGTTTTGCTGGGACTGGAGATTTTAATGTATACCGCTTGGAAAGGGACACGTGAGCGCATTCGCTATGATCTGTTCAGTATGTTTATTACGGCGATATTGGTTTTTTGTTGTATCGGATTTGCCTTAGTCAGCTCATTGGGCATCACTCCGCAAGTCAGAGAAATGATGAGTTCGGTTCAGAAAACAAGGACTCTCCCAGACTGGCATGAAAAACTCCCTGCCGGAGTGACCAAGGTGATTGTACAGGGAGAAGATCCCTATGCGGTCAAAATTGACGCAACCACCTCACCGGAGGTGCATGTGTTCGGGAATTATATATATACAGGCAATGAGGATGATTTCAAAGGAACGGAGCTGTATCAGACAAAGCAAATTGGAGACACACTATATGTACTTCTCAGCCAGGTTCCCACACGTTTTATGCAGACACATCATCAGCTTGACGTTACCATTGCTGTCCCTGAGGGAATAGCGGTTACTGTGCGTGACAGTCAGGGGAATGTGATTGAAAAATAGAGAGGGCTTCTAGCTTCAGCTTTACATTTTGTATCATTCACGCGATACTTGTTAGGGAAGCCTGAGTTGCACCATGTGACTGGTTATAAGATGTAGTTGCTTACCAGGCGTAACTTGATGATATACATTCGAAGCGAATGTAGTCGGAAAAGAGGGAAAAAATGATTTCTTTAAATCCTGACACACTTACAGAGCGTGAAAATTATAAGCTGTTGACCGGGAGTATTATCCCAAGGCCGGTAGCGTTTGTAACGACTTTGAGCAGCGAAGGGGTGCTGAATGGTGCTCCGTTCAGTTATTTTTCCATCGTTGCTGCCGAGCCGCCACTGCTGTCTGTATCCGTACAGCGTGTCGATGGAGTTTCTAAAGATACAGCGCGTAATGCGATGGAGCACAATGCTTTTGTCGTACATATTACAGACGAAGACAATGTGGGGGCAGTGAATGTGACAGCTTCTCGTCTGTCGCCGGAGGAGAGTGAGGTTACACTGGCAGGTCTCACCCCAATAAAGAGTACAAAAATTGCAGTTCCCGGTGTGACTGAAGCGAAAATACGTATGGAATGTATTTTGGAGAAGGTGATACCGCTGGGAGGCAAGGAGGACACACCTGCCTGTGACCTATTAATTGGGCGCGTAGTGCAGTATCATTTATCAGAGGAAGCGTACCAAAATACATATGTGATTGCCAAGGAGTTGCGTCCGGTGAGTCGGTTGGCTGGAAACAACTATGCAAAGCTAGGTGAGCAATTCACGCTGGAGCGTCCCCAATAGGGGACGTTGTTTTTTTACTATATTGAAAATTGCCATTGCCCTTCATTTAATTTCCAAATTGAACTTCTTAATGATTTAATTCCGGTATCATTTGACTCAGTACAGTATGTTGCATGTATAATTTCTGAAGATAACAACCTTATGTTAAAGTCAGTAATTATAAATGGTATATGGTTCAATGGAGACCTACTCTTTAAAAAGGTTAATTGCATTGACTTGTCGTACTTTCTACCCGACGAACCATACTCAATATAGTCATGAGCTAATAGTTTTTCAAAATCCTCTCTTCGAGCATGCATTAACTGCTTTTCTAAACTTAATATTATATCTTTTAATTCTTTACTCAACTTATCACCCCAGTTGCCTTTTAATTTGCAGTGATACCTTCATGGGATTAAAAAAGTCCATTTGAGAAAAACAGGTTAGTTTTTAGGTAGCCAGTAGAATAGGTTGCTTTTTTTAAAATAAAAAAGAGAACGTTCCGTGCTTTCGCTAGGTACCGTTCTCAATATTCATTCAATGACCACTTTTACCATTCAATGATACGCATCTTTAATATTTATAATTTATTCATTTTGAAGTTTTCAGTAGCAAGGAGCGATAGGTCGTTTCAAACAGAAATTCAAACGCCTCCAGATGCTTTTTAGCTTCAAACACATCACGACCCCATGCATAAATGCCATGATTACGCAATAAAATGCCTGGAACCTGATCATTCAGCACGTCTGGTACCAGCTTGGCAATTGAGGCGATGTCAGCATAATTTGGCAGTACGGGAATCTGAATGGCGGCATTTTCCTCCCAAATGTTAAAAGCCTTAATGAGCTCGATGCCTTGCACAGGTACAAAGCCCTGCTCACCGTAATATTCGGAAATCAGGTTGTTAAACACGGTATGCACATGAAAAACTGCTCCACAGCCTGTCAGGCGGTAAATTTCGCAATGGATGAGCGTCTCTGCACTTGGCTTGAGGTTTGTGGCTTCTGCCGCTTTTCCGTATTGGTCTACGAACAGAAAATCCTCAGGAGTACGTTTGGTCTTATCCTTGCCGCTAGCGGTGACTGCAAAATAAAATTGTTCTGGGTGAAAATTACCGATTCGGATCGACAGATTACCGCTTGTACCTGGGAACCAGTTGCGAGAGGCGAATAGCTCCTTGACATCAGCGAGTTCTTCCAGTGAACGGCGTTTTTCCTCAAACGAAATGTCTGCCAAGTTAAAACTCATTACAGTACCCCCTGCTCCTGTTTTTGCTTTAAATCCTCGATAATATCGTCAAATGTCTCAAAGGGTACATGCGGTACGCCAAGCTCTTGACACTTTAATGTCAGATGTGAGCGGGAGTACACAAGGTCGGCAATTTTGGCTCCTTCAAAATCTGTCAGGCTGTCGCCAATCAAAATCCGTTCGTATTGCTCGGGAGGGTATTGACGAATGACGGTCGTTTTGCACATGCCACAGTCATTCTTACATGGCTCCTCACACCGATGCGGCCACGTGATCTGGATGTGAGCCCCGGAAAAATCCGCTCCGTTGCAAAAAATGTGATCCTGCGGGATGCCGAACGGTTCTAGCAATGGATCAATAAAAAAATCAATGCCGCCGCTAGTAACGAAAAATTCAATCTGCTGCTCTCGTACAAAGTCCAAAAAGCGTGCAAAGCCCTGACGTATACCCGCTTGTCCAAGTACATATGAGATAACGTCTTCCTTAAGCTTCGAAGGCATCAAGGCGAACATCGCACCTACGCCTTCACGAATGGACATATGCCCGTTCACGATTTGATGCATGATGGGCTCATAGCCCACAGGCTTAAAATGCTTCATAATAGCGACAATATTATCACTGTTCGTAATGGTCCCGTCAAAATCACAAAAAATGACAGGCTTCTTGGCTGTGCTCATCGTTCGCCTCCCCACGTGTCGAGCGCAGATTGCAACTCAGGATGAGTGCGGGCGTATTGGGCCAGCGGGACATTCTGCTGCACCGCCTCAATCGCCTGCACAAAAGCGCGCCCACCAGCTTCCGTACCCAGTGGATGTCCGTGAATACCGCCCCCGGCGTTAACCACCACATCAGTACCAAAGTCGCGTACAATGAGTGGCACCAGACCTGGGTGTATCCCTGCGGAAGGGACAGGCATGCTGGTCTTCAGCGGTAGAGCAGGGGTGATCAGCTCGTCGCGAATCGCCATGTTTTCCTTACGCGGCATTGTCACTGAGCCATAGGGGGAAGGGAAGAGAACGAGATCAGCACCAGCTAGCCGCATAAGCTGACCAAGCAGGACGGACGCCGATATACCATAATGAGGTGATGGGTATGCAGCACCTGCTAATGAAGGATGGGCTGCAATCGGTACCGAAACGGCGGGATCGCTGCTAAGCTCATGCAGCACATCATAACCATAGGCCAGCACGTTAAACAGTAACGCGTTCGCGCCTGCGTCAATAGCCTTGAGGGCTTGCGTCTTGAGCTGCGAGGTTGGACCGGTTAAATTAGCGGCATACAGCAGCTTTTTACCAGTTTCACGTTCAGCCGCTTCGGCAGCCCGGATACAGGCTTCGACACGTTTTTCAATCGGCGTCAGCCCATTTTCAAACAAGATCTCGTCATCTTTGATCAGATCAACGCCGCCGAGAGCCTGACGGGTAAACTGTTCACGCAGTTCGTCCAAATTGAGCCCAATTATGGATTTGAAAATGCTCATGAGCAGAGGCCGGTCATACACGCCAAGCTGCTCACGCAAGCCGCTGATACCGAATTTCGGACCTGAAAAAGCAGAGAGGAATGCTTCCGAGAAACCCAGCTTCGTCAGCTTAATTCGGCCATCCATCGAAATTTTGCCGAAGACCGTAACCAACAATGCGGGAATATCACGGCTGAAATTGACATCCGGGTAAGCGATCGTTAAGTCGGCGTACCGCTCACCGGGACCTCCATCGTGAATATCCACAGATTGAACAGAGCCGAGATGCTTTTGCATCGCATCCCGCTTGGCCTGCGGGAGCTCAGTCCAGCTGCCCACCGTCATGCCGATGGCAATAGATTGGGCCTTTTGCTTAAAATCAGCTTTGTCATCGTATATTCGGTAGGTCGCCAGGCAATAGCTCACTCAATTCCCTCCTTAAGTACAGCTCCCATCTCGCGGGATCGTTCAGCGCAGCGCTGCACCGCCGCAATCACCGTTTCGTAGAAGTCACCTTTGTCCAGTGTTTCCAATGCAGCTACCGTGGAGCCATTAGGAGACATGATTTTATGACGAAGGGCAGAAGGCTCCTCTCCGGTTTGCTGGACCATGCGTGCTGCGCCAAGCGCAGTTTGCACTGTTAGTTCATGCGCTTGTTCAGGAGTCAAGCCACCGCGGATTCCCCCGGCAATCATCGCCTCCATTAAGTAGTAGACATAGGCAGGGCCGCTTCCGGAAATGCCGGTCAGTACATCCATTTTCTCTTCCTCTATAACCGTTACTGTACCTACGGATTCGAACATCGTAAGCACGTTTTTACGTTGAGTTTCGCTGATCTCCTTGGAAAAACTGATGCCTGTGGCTCCCAGTCCAATCGAACTGGATGTGTTGGGCATCGTTCGTGCGATTGGCTGTTTGCGACCAAGCAACGTTTGCATGGTACGAATAGACAACCCGGCGATGACCGAAATGATCAGCTGTTCATCTGACAGAAGGGGACCGAGCTGTCCAAGTGCCCCGGCAGCATCTTTAGGCTTCATGGCAAGCACGATCACTGGAGAATGACGCAGCAGTTCCGTTTTGGCTGCATCCTCAGTTTGGAACAATACTCCGTATTGCTGTTGGAGTTCTTCTAGACGAGCCTGATTACTGCGGTTGATGACGGTAATACCGCCACGTTTAACGACAGAACGATTCGTCATCCCACGAATAATAGCCTCAGCCATTGAACCTGCACCGAAGAACGTAATTTGCTCGTTAATTAACACCTTTGTTTGTGATTCACACATGGATTCATACCTCCAAAGATACGGATTGATTTATGATATTATTCCCTGATTTGTCCAGTACCGTACACGCGGTATTTGGTTGAAGTCAAGGCAGGCAACCCCATAGGGCCGCGGGCATGTAATTTTTGTGTGCTGATTCCGATCTCGGCACCAAATCCAAACTCGAAGCCATCCGTGAAGCGGGTGGATGCATTGTGGTACACGGCTGCCGCGTCCACTTCTTGCAGAAAACGCTCAGCATGAGCTTTATTCTCAGTAACAATACACTCTGAATGCATCGTGCCATACCGGGCAATATGCTCCAGTACTTCGTCCAAATTGTTTACGACTTTTACATTCAAAATGTAATCATTGTACTCAGTGCCATAATCCTCTTCCGTCGCAGAGACAGCCCAAGGAGCTAGTTCTCGTGTCCGTGCACATCCGCGCAGCTCAACCCCAGCATCACGAAAACGTTCAGCCAATCCTGTTAAATGTGCTTGGGCATAATCCGAGTGTACGAGCAGTGTTTCCATTGAGTTGCACACGGACGGTCTTTGTACCTTCGCATTGAGTGTAATCGCTTCGGCCATTTCTACATTCGCTGTAGCGTCCAAGAACGTATGGCATACGCCAGCCCCGGTTTCGATGACAGGCACGGTAGCATTCTGAACAACATTTTGAATGAGTGAACGCCCGCCGCGTGGAATAATCACATCCAGCAAGCCGTTCAAGGTGAGCATTTCGCTGACGGAGGCACGGTCTGAATCTTCAATGAGTTGAAGCGCCTCGCGTGGCACGGCTGTTGCGTCTAGCGCCTGCTGAAGCACTTCAATGATCTTGCGGTTGGAGGAGAGAGCAGCCGAACCCCCGCGCAGCACAACCGGATTGCCTGTTTTCAAGCACAGACCCGCTGCATCCACAGTCACATTTGGACGCGCTTCATATATGATTCCGATGACACCCAGCGGTACACGTATTTTCTCAATCCGCAGACCATTTGGACGTTCAATTTGCTCAAGCGTGTCGCCGACCGGATCAGGTAGTGCCGCAATTTGCCGCAATCCTTCAGCAATAGCTCCAATTCGTTCCTCGGTCAGCTTGAGGCGGTCGAGCAGCGATTCCGACGTTCCCAACTCCCGACCACGTTTTAAGTCCATATGATTCGCTGCAATCAGCTCTTCTGCATGGTTTACTAGAGCTTCAGCCATAGCAAGCAATGCTTCGTTTTTTTGTGCTGTAGTCAGTCGGTTCATAACCCCGGCACTTTTTTTCGCGAGACTTGCTTTGGTTCGTACTTCGCTGAACTGGTTATCCTCTGTTATTGCTGTGTTTGTCGTTAAATCACTCATATTATGGCCTCCCTACATACATAATGTAATCCATTCATCCCTGTGGATCACCTCAAGCCGATGGATGGGACCAATTTTGCCCACAACCTCACCGCTAGGTAAACCTTGTACCATTTTAAGCTGTTCATCATCATAATTGACGATGCCGCGTCCTAATACCTTATTTTCCGGTCCCAGTACCTCAACGACATCTCCAGCATGAAAGCTGCCTTCGACACGTCGTACGCCAACCGGAAGCAGACTATGTCCTCCGTGTACTAACGCTTCTTCGGCCCCTTGGTCTACATGCACCGAGCCCAGAGGGGTGGACATAAAGCCAAGCCATTGTTTTTTCATCGGCAGTGAGGAGAGGTGAGTATCAAAATAAGTGCCCGGTCCGTGTCCTTCGACGGCTGCGTCCAGATCACCATTTTCGCTTACCCGTCCCACATATACAGGCACACCGCCGCGTGTAGCCACTTTGGCAGCCTCGATTTTGGATCGCATGCCGCCAGTTCCTACTGCTGATCCAGAACCTCCGGCTAATGCATAAATCTCCTCTGTAATTTCCTCGATACGTTCAAAACGTACAGCGTTTGGATGCTTGCGCGGGTCAGCCGTATATACGCCATCGGTATCCGTAATGATAATCAAATGCTGGGCTTTGACCAGATTGGCAACCAGTGCAGACAGCATATCATTATCGCCGAATTTCAATTCGTCAATCGATACGGTGTCATTTTCGTTAAAAATCGGGATAACCTGCTGGCGCAGCAATTCTTCTACAGTCATTCCGGCATTGTTCATCCGTTTGCGGCTCAGAAAGTCACTACGGGTCAGCAGAACCTGCGCGATTACGAGGTCAAAATTTTTAAAAGCCTGCTCATAGGCTTGCATGAGAAGAGCTTGGCCAACGGCAGCTGCCGCTTGCTTTTCATGCAGCAGTTTGGGCCGAAAGGGATACCCAATCTCCCGGAATCCGGCGGCTACAGCGCCTGATGTAACCAGCAGCACTTCATGGCCTTTTGCACGAAGCAAGCTGATTTCCCTAGCAAAATAAGCGATGGCTTCCCGATTAAGACCACCTTCCACTCCAGTCAGGGAGCTGCTACCGATTTTAATGACGATACGTGTTGACAAGACGTCCACTTCCTTAATTTTACTCTTTTTAATGCAAAAAAACTTCCATCCTTTGTATGCAAAGGACGAAAGTTTGTGCTTCCGCGGTACCACCTTCATTGATGATTCATGATCATCCCACTTAAAACCTGTTAACGGCAGGAACCGCCTGATTGCGCAGGGCGCTCGGGGATAGGAGTTGGGAGAGAGTCCAGGTAAATTCTTGCAGCCTATCGGAATTTACTCTCTGAACAGGACTGAGCCTCTCTTAGTAGTCCCTTCAACGCGCTAAATGATATTGGATACAGAATACCACGAAAAGACTAGGTTTGGCAAAGAAGTTGTAGCTGGAAAATACGGCTTAACCAAACAGGTTTAGCTTGCCAATTCGATCAGCCGCCTCGGCCAGTCGAGCTTCTGAGCTCAGAAGCCCTGCTCGCACATATCCTTCGCCGCCGCTACCGAACCCAATCCCTGGAGCGACAGCTACCTTGACTTCACGCAGTAGCAGATCGGCAAAAGAAGCCGAAGTATAGCCCTGCGGCACAGGCAACCAGCTGAAGAAGGAGCCGCTTGGACGCGTCGCCTTCCAGCCTATTTGACCAAGGGCATCATAAAAAGCGTTGCGGCGTGATTCATAGCGAGCAACCAGCTCGGTTACGCATTCCTGTGAGGACGTCAGAGCTGTCGCCGCTGCTGCCTGAATACCTCCAAACAGGCTTACATAAATATGGTCCTGTAGCAAATTAATCAGCGAGATGATCTTGGCATTACCGAGTGCGAAACCAACACGCCAGCCGGCCATGTTGTATGTTTTGGACAAGGTATAGAACTCAATCCCCACATCCTTAGCCCCCTCGGCCTGTAGGAAGCTTACAGGCCGCTTGCCATCGAATCCAATAGCGCCATAGGCAAAATCGCTGGCAACCACAATACCGTTACGTAGCGAAAATTCAACCGTATCCTCGTAAAAGGAGAGTGGGGCAGTTGCCGCAGTGGGATTATTCGGATAATTAAGGAACATTAATTTGGCGCGGCGGCGATCTTCTTCGGAAATGGCTTCATAATCAGGCAGAAAACGGTTCTCTTCCTTTAAGGGGAGAAATGACATTTCCGCTTTAGCCAAGGCTACGCCAGACCAGTAATCCGGGTAGCCGGGATCAGGGACGAGACACACATCGCCGGGATTGAGCAAAACTTGCGGTAGCTGAACCAAGCCTGTTTTTCCGCCAAACAGGATGGCGACCTCGCTTTCCGGGTCAAGCGTTACACCGTAATCCTCCTGATAGCGCTGGACGATGGCTTCTTTGAGAAAGCTGTAGCCGCGGAAAGGAGAATATTTATGATACAGCGGGTTATCCGCTGATTCCTGTAAATCTTTTACAATATGAGATGGAGTAGGAGTGTCCGGGTTTCCCTGTCCGAGATTAATGACATCATGCCCTGCTGCAATTTCACGGTTTACATTTTGTACAAGTGTGGCAAAAAATTGAGTGGGTAACTGTTTCATGACGTCAGCCGAGGGAATAGAAAAATGAGTCATCAATGTACACGACCTTTTGGAATAGTTTAAGAAACAATCTATCACGATTTTACCGAGTTGTATAGGGGGAATTGAGCTTGTATGGTTGCGTAACCCAGACTAATCGGGCTATGATGGGAGAAAATACCGGACAATGGGACACGGGAAAAGTTCCGGCTCATAGAGAGGATGAAGAACTTTGACGTATCAGGAAGCTCAGCCATTCGGTGTGGCACTTATACAAGCTCATATAGAGATAGGAAATCCTCCCGAAAACCACAATCATATCCGTTCTTTAATGGAACAAGCGGTAAAGGCCGAACAAAAGCCAGATCTGATTGTTCTACCGGAAATGTGGAATACAGGTTATGCCTTGGATCGCATTCATGAGCTGGCGGACGAAGAGGGGACGGAGACTCGGGCATGGATAGCGGCATTTGCCGCCACTTATCAAGTGAATGTAGTAGCAGGGTCGATCGCAGAGAAAAAAAGCGACGGTCATGTATACAATACGATGCTCGTTTTTGACCGTACAGGCAAAGAGGTAGCGTCGTATTCTAAAATTCATCTGTTCCGACTTATGGATGAAGAGAAATATTTACAGCCTGGCGAGGAGAAAGTTGTATTCGCACTGGATGGCGGAATACAGGCTGGGGCGTCAATTTGTTACGATATCCGTTTTCCTGAGCTGGCTCGCAGTCTGGCCCTGTCTGGCGCAAATTTGCTGATCGTACCTGCAGAATGGCCTCATCCCCGGCTTCACCACTGGCGTACCCTGCTGACCGCACGGGCTATTGAAAATCAGATGTATGTCATTGCTTGTAACCGGGTAGGTCGTAGTGGAGATACCGATTTCTTCGGGCATTCGCTCATCATTGATCCATGGGGAGAAATGATTGCCGAAGGCGGAGAGCAGGAGGAGATTCTCACAGGCTCAATTGAGTCTGCCTTGGTTCAGGACGTGCGTGGGCGTATTCCAGTGTTTGAAGATCGGCGTCCCCTGCTGTATGACCGATAGTCAGTATAGAAAGGATAATCCATGCTTAAGGAACGCATTGAATTTTTGTGTAAAAAGAAAAACCTATCCCGTAAAGAGTTAGTAGACGGATTAGTTACACCTGCACATTTTGCGAATATATTGGCTGACCGTTACCCGCTGGCTGAGGATTTAGCTGAGCAAATTGCTGAACGTCTAGGTGTACAATCTTCCTACCTATTACGTGCATCGGCAGAGGATGAGGAGACGCTGGCTACAGCGGATACGATTTTCACAGAGCTGTCCAAGCTGGCTAATCCCGCTACGGAAAGCTATGTGGATCAGTTGGAGGATCGCAACGATTCGCTCGTGGTGGAAATGACGACTTATTTGATGAAGGCTGTTTATTTCCAGCAGCTAAATGACCCAACAGCCTATGAATATTTGCATCAAACCTATTTGAATTTTTATTTGGAGAGGTTTGGTCGCTCGGATGAGGTGGAGTTGCCCGCACCACTAAAAAAAGCAATTTTATTTTATAAAATTCAATATTTCCGCTCTAAAAATCATTATTATGATGTACTAAATAACGTTACGCAGCTCATCCGCCTGGTGGATGAGGGAACCGAAAACTGGCTGAATGCGCAAAACATTATGATGGAGGCCTGCATTCAGGTCAAGCAATTTGATCAGGCCAAACAGGTGTTTGAGCAAACAATGCGCAGGGTATATGATGATCGGCTCTTTCACCGTCTGACGGGCCTGTACGTGACTTATAGCGGATATTGCTTTGCTATGGGTTCTGTACAGGAAGCACTGTTAACGTTGTCTATGGCGGAGGCGAATTTGGTCTATTTGGAAAATGCGGCAGATATGCTTACGACGATCCTGAACAATCGGATTATTATGCTGACATCGATTGGCGAGCTGGATAAGGCCTTGGAGGAAGTAGTGCGTTTTGAAGCATTGGTGAGTCGGGAGCGAGAGGAAATGCAACAAATGATGCTGCCCGTTACGCTGATATACCGTTGTGAGATTGCATTTGCCCGAAAAAACTGGGGACTGCTCTCACAGCATCTGGATCAGCTACGTAAAACTAATCTGACAACGGATCAGCAAATGGGGCTTGATTTTTATGAAAGCCAGCTTGCGCTTGCCCAGGGAAAACAGGATGCTTTTTGGACGCATGCTCTGCAATGTTTGCCTTATTTTGAAACTCTCCAGCATCCAGCGCGGCTTGAGCAACTATATGAAACGCTGGCTGTAGTATCGGAGGACAGTCGTCGCTATAAAGAATCATCAGCGTATTATCGTAAACTGGTCTATCTTTTGCGTAAAAAATAGGCTGAATGCACTCGTTTTTCACAAAACATTCAGATGATCGTGCAAAAGAATGCTCTGAAGTGCGCAAAATTTTGTGCAAACCGCCCCAAAGCTCAAAACTAAACCGACAAAAAACAGTTTAAAGCTGCTGTTTTTTCGGTTTTTTTGTATGCGTCAAAACGTATTGTGGTGTTGGATACCGTCTTCTATACTGAATTCATAAGGTACAACAATACAAAATATGAGGTGCAACCACATGATGAACTTTTTCGGTAAGAAGAAAAAACAGCAGGATGCGATAGAACATGCAGATCAACTGATGAATAAGGGCTTGTCCGGATTATTTATGAAAGGTCTGGTCCCCAAAGAGCATCGGGAACAGATCAACCAGAGCTTAAACTCGGCAAGACAAGCTCAAACGGCGGCTAACGGAGGCTTGGCGATGGCAGCAACTGCGGTTGTGATTTCGGTAACAGATACCGGGAAGCTCGTGAATTTTGATCCGATTGTGGTGCTTGTACTAGATGTGACGGAAGTTAGCGGCAATCGATACCAAAAAACGCTGGAAACGCTCGTATCTAAGCTGCAAATTCCGCGACCTGGAGATGTGGTGGGTCTGGGTAGCAATCCGGCAAATCCATCAGAGCTGATTTATATGGGGCTGGTGACAGCGTAAATGATTGGCGGGCGTTTCACCATTCTTGCGAGCACATTTTTTAAATAAATGATTGAAAAAGGGGTTTTGGAGAATGAAAGGATTTTTGAGTTTGATCGGGGTACTTCTGGTGTTTGGCGTAGGGTTTTCGCCTTTTCTGGCTGAATATTTATGGGATGATCCATTTTTGATTATGGATGCTCCGTGGTATCGGCCGTTAATTTATACAGGCTTTGCACTTATATTTCTACCGGGTATTTTAGGTTTGTTTTTTGGTGGCGGTAAAGTCAAGAAGGGTGTTCCGGGGGTTGGAATCATTACAAGTGTTCAACAAACAGGGACTTATGTAAACAATCAGCCACAGGTAAAGCTCGGGTTGACCGTAACCAAACAGGGTGAAGATAAATATGATACTGCCTTGACGACGATTATTCCTTTGACCTCCATGGCTCAATTTCAGCCAGGCTCGATCATTCCGTTGATCGTATCTGAGAAAGACAAAATGAAGGTAGGTCTTGATCTGAAAGGCCAGGTGTCGCAAATGGATTTGCAAGCGTTAATGAATGAGCAGATGGTCAAGCAGGGCGTCTCGCCTGAGCTGATGGAAATCGCCAAAACCGGTGAGCAGGCTTACGCGAAGATACTGGATGTTACACCCATGGGGGAAGCGGGACCTAATAAAATCAAGCTTCAGTTTACACTGACAATAACGAAAAGCAACGGCGAGACATTTAATGTAACCACGCAGAAGGAAGTTTTTTCTTCCCAACTATCCAAACTGCAGCAGGGAAGTATTATAGAGGTGATATATTCGCCTCAAGATCCTTCGAAACTGGTTATTAAAACACAAGTGAGTGAATCCGACGTGCAGCAAGCATTTGGTTCATCCCGATAAAAAAATTGTTGAATCTGTTTCAGATACAGCCCATAGGTGTATTATAATAGTATCCCGACACCAGGAGGTTGATAACGATGGATAACCAAAGTAGATCCGAACTGGCGAATAGGGATGGCCTGTCACGGCCGAGAGGCTTAAATAGACAGGTTGTCGGAAACAACTTTGAAATGGGCTATGATCAGGATAAAAGTCCACCCCATGTAGGGAGACCCTGATCACAACAAGGCGAGGACAGGCACTTTGGGATCACACAGCACATTGGAACTGAGGTAGGACATTCTTGGATACCAAGACTAGAGACCTTAAGGAAAGAAGTGATGCGGGATGGATAAAGTGGAGTTTCCGAGCAAGTGTAGAGTAATCAGGCGAGGCTGACATGGATTTCAAATGAACATGAAATGTGGTTCGTTGAAGACAGAGGGAAGCAATCGCAACAGTGTAATCGAACCCGTGATCTAAATGCCGTATTGAAAGTATAGGGGCGAAGCCCCAGGACCGTCTTCCTCTCTGGCTTGGGCTGGGGAGGAAGACGGTCCTTTTCACGTTCGATGCTACTTTTGAGAAAGTTGCTTGACCGTTTCTCGGAAGGTATCAATAAAAGCTTCGGCAGCTTTAGACAAATAACGTCCGTTCCGGTAAGCAATCGCCAGGGTACGGCTGGGGGTAGGTTCGGCTAGTGGCAGCAATGCTGGAACAAACTCGCTGCTGGCGGCGCGGGCGATAAAACGGGGAACGAGCGTCACTCCCATACCTGTCGCTACGAGCGATTGGAGTGTCTCCATATTGGTGCTTTCAAACACCACATTAGGTTCAAAGCCTGCCTGATGACACAGATCCATCGTCAGCTTGCGGAAGCCTTGCCCTTTTTTCAGGACGACAAAAGGCTCGTCTTTAAGTTCTTCCATGTGCACTGGCTGCGGCTGATTACCGTTTTTACGCAGGGCTAGGAGATGACCTGGAGGAACAGCGAGATCAATCCACTCTTCACCGATGGGTACATAAGAAAGTGTAGGTTCTACTAGGGGAAGAGAGAGCAGGCTGAGATCGGTATCGCCACTTGCCGTTTTTTTCTCCAAATTCATGGATGAATCTTCGACTAACACGATTTCAATGTCTGGATGAGCCCTCTTGAATACAGGCAGCACATGTGGCAGCAAATGGGAGCCCGTGATAGGCATACTGCCAACGACGACCTTCCCTTTTCTCAACTGAGAGATATCGTCCATTTCCTGCCGGAGCTGTTCCACCGCGTCGACTATTTTTTTTGCCTTTTCCACAAAGCTTGCTCCGGCATGTGTTAATTCCACCGTGCTGGTGTTGCGTTGAAATAACAGTACCCCAAGCTCTTTTTCCAGTTTGGACAATTGCTGGCTCAACGAAGGCTGAGCAATGTGCAGTTTTTCTGCTGCGCGTGAGAAGTTTTTTTCCGCTGCAATTTGCAGGGTGTACTGAAGCTGTCTGAATTCCATCGAATTTTATGCTCCTTATCTTATAAGCTTTTCCTATTACATCATAGACTGATTATACAATAATAAAATTAAATGCCCAATCCTAACGAATCTCATGTGTCACAAGTTTTATATAAGATGAAGCGTTTATTCACAAATAGAGTCTTTTAATATAGATAATTAATTCCCTTAACATTCTCCTGATAAAACATAATTAATCTTAGTTCTGGTTGTACAAAAAAAAGGTCTGGGAGGAAAATGAATGCTAAAATGTTGGGGGATACATACGAAAAAATCGGTAGCTGCACTCCTAGCGACGATGATGCTAACCGTAAGCGGCGGGACAGCGATGGCAGTCGAGAAGGACACGACAATTAAAAATGTAATTATTCTGATTCCAGACGGCATGGCTAATGACGCTACTGCATTGGCTAGATGGTACAAAGGATCATCCTTAACGTTAGACAGCATGGCAAGCGGGATGGTGCGTACACATTCTGCGGATGCACCGATTGCCGATTCTGCTCCGGCGGGTACAGCTTTTGCCACAGGACATAAATCACATACTGGGTATGTAGGCGTTCTTCCAGATGAAGCAACGATGCCCGGACAGCAACCGATCGCAGCAGGTGACGCCAAAAAGCCTGTAGCTTCCATTCTGGAGGCTTCCAAGCTAGCAGGGAAATCAACCGGAATTATTGCTACTTCGGAGATTATGCATGCGACACCAGCTGATTTTACCGCACATTATCCTGACCGCAAAAATTATGATGCACTCAGCATGCAACAAGCCTACAACGGAGTTGACGTTGTGTTAGGTGGAGGCGGCAAGTTTTTGGAGCCAGCAGGGCGTAAGGACGGCCAAGATTTAATTGCTCAAATTAAAGACCAGGGCTATGATTTTGTCACAACACCTGAAGGGCTGAAAAATTCGACCTCCAGCAAGCTCTGGGGCAGCTTTTCTCCTGAAGCTCTTGCATATGACCTGGATCGCGATGCATCGAAGGAACCTAGCTTGGCAGAAATGACAACGAAAGCCATTGATGTGTTATCCAAAAATGATAAAGGCTTTTTCTTAATGGTAGAGGGCAGTAAAGTGGATTGGGCTGCACATGCTAATGATCCAACGGGAATTATTAGTGACGTGCTTTCATTTGACGATGCAGTGAAGGTTGCTCTTGATTACGCCAAGCAAAACCAAAATACTGTCGTCGTAGCAGTGACAGACCACGGAAACGGTGGATTGACGATTGGTAGCAGTGATACAACTAGCAATTATGACAAAACGCCTTTAGCTTCTTTTATAGATCCATTGAAAAAAGCGAAGCTGACGGGTGAAGGCTTGGAATCCAAGCTGAATGCAGATCGCAGCAATATTAAAGAGGTGCTTTCCACGTATTTTGGCATCACCGATTTGTCAGACGAAGAAGTAAAAACAATTAAAGATGCCAAAGAAGGCAGCATGAACTATGCCGTCGGACCAATTATTAGCAAACGCGCCAATATTGGCTGGACTACAGGTGGACACACAGGGGGTGATGTCGTGTTGTACACGTACGCGCCGAACGGTGACCGTCCATCCGGTGTCATCGACAATACAGATGTAAATAAGTATATGACACGTGTACTTGGACTGGATTTGGATACAGTCAGCAAGCAACTGTTTGTTCCTGCAAAAGCCGCTTTTGAAGCTAAAGGAGCCAAGTTTACTGCGGACACGAAAGTCATTACGGTGACCAAAGGCAGTAACAAGCTGGAGCTTCCAGTATACAAAAATATTGCTACACTGAATGGTAAAAATTCTACGCTCAACGGTGTAGTCGTATTTAACGGCGTTGATTATTTTGTACCCCAGCAGGCGATTGATTTGATTCAGTGATAAATAGACCTATCGAGAGAAGCTGTTTCTTCCATAACGGAGGAACAGCTTTTTTTGTGTGTAGAGATGAATATGTAGTTTTTAAGGTGAGAATGAAATTGGGTTTCAGAAAATGGGATTTTTTGTGAAACTAGTCACGTTATATTCTCTCTGATGTTGCTAGAATAATACATGTACGATATAAGCCACTGATGATGTAAAGTCCGGATGGACGAGGGAAGAAGGGATGAGTCACGGACGAATTATTACTGCGTCTGGCTGATGGCAAGGAATGGACGCATACGGAAATGACGGAGCTGCTGACACGTCTGGATAGTGAGCCGACGCTACGAGCACAACTGCGCCAACTGGCAGCTCGCACCAAATTGGAGCGTTATGGCAAAGGTGTTTTTTTACGAGGATTAATTGAATTCTCAAGTATATGTCGTCAGGATTGCATGTACTGTGGGCTGCGTGCTTCGAATAAACAGGCAGACCGTTACCGTTTGCAACCGGAAGAAATTCTGGCCTGCTGCGCGGAGGGGTATGAACTGGGTTATCGGACCTTTGTTTTGCAAAGTGGGGAAGATTACTGGTTTACGGTTGCCCGGCTGACGAAACTAATTCGGGAAATTAAAAGCCGTTTTGCAGATGTGGCGGTTACATTGTCCATCGGTGAACGGGATGACGAAACTTATGAGCAACTATACGAGGCGGGCGCGGACCGTTTTTTGCTCCGGCATGAGACAGCTTCACCCAGTTTGTACGCCAAGCTGCATCCGACGATGACGATCGAAAGCAGGCGTAGCCGGCTGCTGGCTTTGCAACGGATCGGCTTTCAGATCGGGGCTGGATGTATGGTGGGATTGCCGGGACAAACGAACAGTGAATTAGCAGACGATTTGGTCTATTTGCATAGCCTGTCGCCAGATATGATCGGGATTGGCCCCTTTTTACCACATAGTAACACGCCGCTTCGTGAGGCCAGCCAGGGGAGCATGGAAAAGGCACTTGATATCATTTCATTATCCCGATTGGTCGTTCCAGATGCGCTTATTCCGGCATCCACGGCCATGGGAACGATTCATCCCCAGGGAAGGGAGAAGGCGCTTCAGGCGGGAGCGAATGTGGTGATGCCTAATTTGTCGCCACTGGCGGTGAGGCCCAAGTATGCGATTTATGAGAATAAAATATGTTTGGGCGATGAGTCTGCCCAATGTAGACATTGCTTGGAGCTGCGAATCCGTGGAGCGGGATTTGAAGTCGATATGGGGCGCGGCGATAGTTTGAGAGTGCAACGACAGCTTATGAGACAGGGTACCGTGTGAGAACGTGACGGAAACATTGCAGTAACCATAAATAAGGAGATGGGTATACGTGAGTGGAGTACGGGAGAAAGTGTCGGCAGATTTTATTAATGAAGCAGAGATTATGGCCGCAGTGGAGCAGGGGAAACAAGAGGCAACAAATCGACAACGCATTTTGGAAATTTTAGAAAAGGGTAGAGCCTGCCGCGGGCTGAATGCAAGTGAAGCGGCGGCTCTTTTGCATGTAGATGATCCTGAATTATTGAAAGAGATGTTCAAATCTTCGCGGGCCGTCAAAGAGCAGATTTATGGCAACCGGATTGTGCTGTTCGCTCCTTTATATGTAAGCAACCACTGCGTTAATAACTGCGAATATTGTGGGTATAAGCATACCAATGATAGCTTTACGCGTAGCCGCCTGACACCGGAGGAATTGGTGGAGGAGGTAAAAGTACTTCAAGAATTGGGACACAAGCGACTTGTATTAGAAGCGGGGGAAGATCCAGTCCATTGTCCCATTGATTATATCGTCGATTGTCTGCGCCAGATCTATGAGGTCAAGGTAGATAACGGCAGCATTCGGCGGATTAATGTGAATATTGCATCCACAACCGAGGAGGACTATCGGAAGCTGGCAGAGGTGGGTATTGGTACGTATATTTTATTTCAGGAAACGTATCATCGGGAGAGCTATCGCAAATTTCATCTGCAGGGACCCAAACGGGATTATGATTGGCACACCACCGCAATGGACCGGGCTATGCGTGCGGGTATAGATGATGTGGGGATCGGTGTGTTGTATGGCTTGTATGATTTCCGCTATGAAACTGTAGCCATGCTGAAACATGCCGAACACTTGGAAGAAACCTTTGGCTGCGGGCCTCACACGGTCTCGGTTCCACGATTGCGTCCGGCTGAAAATGTAGACCTGGAGCGGTATCCGTACCTGGTCAACGATGATGATTTTATGAAAATTGTATCCGTTCTTCGACTGGCTGTCCCTTATGCTGGGATGATCCTGTCTACGCGCGAGGAGCCGGAATATAGAGACCGTGTCATTGGTTTAGGCGTGTCACAGATTAGTGCTGGATCAGCTACAGGCGTAGGCGCCTATGCAAAACAGGAGACGGAAGATAAGCCTCAATTTGAGGTGGGAGACCATCGCTCTCCATCGGAAATTATTAAAAGTTTGTGCCGTGGCGGATATATGCCAAGCTACTGTACAGCTTGCTACCGTGAGGGACGAACCGGAGATCGCTTCATGGAACTTGCCAAATCCGGACAAATTCACAATGTGTGCCAGCCGAATTCGCTGCTGACCTTCCAAGAATATCTGCTGGATTATGGGGATGAGGAAGCACGTGAATTGGGAGCTGCTGCTCTGCGTGAAAATCTGGAGCGTATACCACGTGAATCAACGCGCCGTTTGACGCTTGACAGACTTGAACGATTAGAAGCAGGCGAGCGCGATTTGTATTTTTAGCAATTGATAATAATAGCATTTGAAAATAAAAAGCAGTCGCGTTGGAATCAGCGCGGCTGCTTTTGTATGTCTAGAGAAAAGAATATTAATGACGAGATTTTAAGAATAACTTCCTGCTTTAGCGGCTTGCTCCCAGGCCAGCATAGCAGATGGAAAGCATTCAATAGCCCGGGGGAAGACCCCCTGGACATAAGCGATAAACACACCATAGTTCACAATCGGCACGCCGGCCGCTTTCGTTTTAGACATTCGGTGAAGCATTGTACGCCGATTGAGCATACAGGCACCGCAATGAATAACCAATGCATATTCACTCAAATTATCAGGAAAGCTGGAGCCGGATGCATGCTCAATAATGAGGCGTTTACCTATCGTTTGACGCAGCCAACGAGGGATTTTTACTCGACCAATATCGTCAGATTGACATTGGTGAGTGCAGGCTTCCGCAATGAGCACACGGTCTCCATCCTTGAGGCGTTCAATGGCTCTTGCTCCTCGCACCAGTTCGTCCAGATCGCCTTTGTGACGGGCGAACAGAATGGAGAAAGAGGTAAGTGGTATATCCTTGGGCGTGTCGGCCGCAACTTTCATAAAGACCTGTGAATCGGTAATGACCAGGCTGGGCTTGCGTCCCAGTCGCTCCAGCGTCAAACGTAGCTCATGCTCTTTGGTCACGACAGCGATGGCATCGCTCTCTAGCGTATCACGGATCGTTTGCTGTTGCGGCAGAATCAATCGTCCCTTTGGTGCCGCTTTATCGATGGGAACCACCAGCACGACCAGATCGCCGGGTGACAACAGGTCACCTACGATACGAAAGCGATCTTCGTTTTGGGGGAGTGTATTTGTGATGGCCTTTTTCAGTTCTGCGTCCCCTCGGAGCACAGATGCACTGAAAGGAATCAGTGCGAGATTCAATTCGGTCTCCAGCGTTGCAGCCATTGAATCTGATTCAGCAAGGGTATCTATTTTATTCAGTACACCAATGACAGGAATCTTTTTGGTACGTAGCTTTTCGAGCAGCTCGTACTCGAATGGTCCGACTCCAACAGTGGCGTCGATGACCAGCAGAGCCAAGTCTGTACTATTAAGTATTTCTAGCGTTTTGTTGCGGCGCAGCTCCCCGATCTCACCCTCATCGTCCAGTCCGGCGGTATCCACCAGAACAATGGGACCCGCAGGAAGTAGCTCCATCGGCTTGAAAACAGGGTCAGTAGTCGTTCCTCCTATAGGTGATACCACAGCGGCGGGCTGGCCGGTCAAGGCGTTCAGAATGCTGGATTTGCCTGCATTTCGGCGACCAAGCAGAACGATATGTGGTCGGTTACTTCTTGGGGTATCATTCATTCCCATGGTGAGTTCCTTCTTCCTGCCCCGGAATTCCGGGCTTGGTTACGGTATAGGGATGGCACAATTGGTCAATCCGCGCACGGGTCAGCTGACCGCGATCCTCTGCAATATCCTCTGGTGTGCGACCCTGTGCAATGGCTGCTGATGCAATGGAAGCAGCTTCATCATAGCCAAGCTCAGCGACCAGCGCGGAGGCCATCACAGCTGAGCTGTGCAGATTAGCAGAGCAGCGTTCCTCCTGTACGATCAGACCGCGCACACACCGTTCCTCGAACAGTTGAACGGCATTGGTGAGAATATGCAGCGATTCCAGCAGCGATTCGGCAATCAACGGCAGGAACGCGTTCAGCTCCAGCTGTCCAGAGGCAGCAGCCATCGTGATAGCCGCATCTTCGGCCATCACACGCATCGCTGTCAATCCGGCCATTTCAGCCATTACCGGATTGACCTTGCCAGGCATAATAGAGGAACCAGCTTGGACCGGAGGTAGCATGTATTCACCGATACCACCGAAAGGACCAGAGGCTAGCAGACGAAAATCGCTAGATATTTTGAGCAGATTTACCGCGGCGGATTTAAGTAGACCTGACACCTCGACGAAGACATCCATATTTTGAATCGGGTCCATGGGGTGGTCGCTACGGCATAGCCCTAATCCAGTCTCGTCCGCCAGCTTTTCGACCATCCGGTAGCTGTAAGCCCGAGGCGCATTCATCCCTGTGCCAATCGCCGTGCCTCCAATAGGGATTTCTCGTAGCCGCTCTTCGGCTTTATAGAGGCGCCAACGGTCACGCCCTATAGCTTTTGCGTAGGCGCCAAAGCCTTGCCCGGCCATCAAAGGCAGGGCATCCATTAGCTGTGTGCGACCTAGCTTGAGCAGGTCGGCATATTCTATTTCTTTTTGCTGTAAAGCATTTTGTAACGAAGACATCGTGTCACACAAAGGGCGCAGCAGGCGTATCGCTGCAATTCGTAGCGCCGTCGGATATACATCATTCGTAGATTGGCAGCAGTTCACATCATCCAGCGGATGTACAAGCTCATATTGTCCTGGCTGCCCCCCCAGCTGTACGATGGCCAAATTAGCAATGACCTCATTTACGTTCATATGGGTACTGGTGCCTGCGCCGCCTTGCATGGCATCCACGGTAAACATATCTTGATGCCGTCCTGCGAGTAATTCATCGCAGGCATTTACAATGGCAGAGACCCGGTGGGCAGACAACCGGGTCTGCTCACCATTCACTTGAGCGGCGGTTTTTTTTACCAACACAAGAGCGTGAATCAGATTTCTGTTCACGGGCCTGCCGCTGACTGCAAAATTGTTCATCGCACGTGCGGTATGAATACCGTACAAGGCATCCATAGGAATTTTCATGTCTCCTAGTGCATCCCGTTCGGTCCGCATAACTTTGACCAGAGGAGAAGACGGAGTCATGTTATAGACCCGTCGCCGGAATGCGTGTCATATGCAGCAGCTGACGTGCACTTGCAGCTCGTTTTTCCTCAACCCGGGCATGAACCAGATCTGGCTCGACCAGCTTGAGGGCTTGAGTTGGACATTTTCCAATACAGGCCGGTCCGCCGTCCACACCTTCGCACAAATCACATTTGCTGGCAATCATGCGTTCTTTAGGTTGCAAACGACCCGACACATTGGTGTACAGTCCGTCTTGCACGACCGGCTGCCCGTCTCTGTATTGAGGCACCATGGTAATCGCACCGTAAGGGCAGGCGATCATACAGGTTTTACAGCCAATGCAGCTTTCGCTATTAATAAGAATGCAGCCGTCTGCGTTCGTAATGGAGCCGTTCGGACAGGCATTAGCACATGGAGCATCCTCACAGTGACGACACTGAACAGGTGCAGTGACTCCGAATGATTTGATCACCTGAAGGCGAGGGTGAAAATGAAACTCGTCATCTGGCGAGATAAAGGGGTTCTCCGGCGAATGTGCGATAACACAGGCGATTTCACAGGTGCGACAGCCGATACACTGATCGGGATCAGCTAAAACAAAGCGATTCATACAACTCGACTCCTCTCTAACTAACAGCAAAATATAATTTCTAATGATCATACTTATGTGTTGAGCGTACTAATGAATGGAATAATCGTTATGCCCTTTGACGGGCATATCATTGCTACGGCTCTGCTTGCCGGGTCCACGCTTTTGGAAGGTCGTGTGCAGCAGATGGTGCGATACATGACCTAGCGGCTCACCCAGAAATTCATCGTACAGCTTGATGATAAAAGGATTCTCATGCGATTTGCGCACCTGAGATGCAGCATCATGTCCGTAGATGGACGATTTACGCGCACGATAAGCCTCGATTTTTTGTTTTTCCAACATGAGCTTGGGTTGCCCTCCTCCGCTGATACAGCCGGCTGGACAGCCCATGACCTCAATAAAATGATAATCACATTCACCCGCCTGCACACGATCCAGGAGTTGGTAGGCATGTTGGAGTCCAGCAACGACTGCCACCTTGAGCTGCAGCTCGCCCACCTGTACCTCTGCTACTCGAATGCCTTCCTCGCCACGGACAAAATCCAGCTGGAGCTTGGGCAGCTTCTCATTCGTCAGCAGCTCATACCCTGTGCGGATGGCAGCTTCCATAACTCCTCCAGTTACCCCAAAAATAGTACCTGCTCCTGAATATTGACCTAGCGGTGCATCAAATTCTTCATCAGGCAGGTTCATAAAATCAATGCCGCGCTGCTTGATCCAGTATGCCAGCTCACGCGTGGTCAGCACCTCATCCACATCACGATAACCGTCGGATTCCATTTCGGGACGATCGCATTCAAATTGTTTACAGGTACATGGCATGATCGCGACACTATAAATATTCGCAGGTTCCACCTCATCCAGCTGTGCACCATAGGTCTTGATCAGCGCTCCCACCATTTGCATTGGCGATTTGCAGCTGGATAGATGGTCTAGCAGATCGGGGTATTCAATCTCGGCAAAACGGACCCAAGCTGGACAGCAGGATGTGAACATCGGCAACGGTCCACCTTGGGTTACGCGGCGAATCAGCTCAGTGCCTTCTTCCATGATGGTTACATCAGCACCGAAATTCGTATCATATACTCGATCAAAACCGAGGCGACGAAGGGCAGCGGCCATTTTGCCGGGCGTCAGGGTACCAAACGGCATACCAAATTCCTCTGCGAGTGACACGCGAATGGCTGGGGCGCACTGCACGATTCGAAGCTGTCCTGGCTTCTTCATCATGTCAGCTACCTTATTCAGGTTATAGCTATAATAGGCAGCAAATAGCGGTTCGCCGATGTCGGCAGGCATATCGCGTTCACGTATACGTTCCTGTCGTCTGATGGCGGCTACCTGTGGAGATGAATCTGCCCAATCTGAGGCGTACACGCTGCATATTTGCACACATTGACCACAAATAACACAGCGGTCTGCGTTCACGGTTTGAGGTTCTCCAGGCAGTCCCTCTATGGCATCTACCGGACAAACACCCGCACAGCGTCTGCATCCAGTGCAGAGCGTTGGGTCAATATGAATGACGGGGTCTGTAGAATCAGACGTCCTCATACAAGGAGGCGAAGAGATCTTGTCTGTTGTTGACATGTTTTTCTACCTTTCTGCGGCTGATTTTGACCTTACAGGCGTGGGAAAAAGACTTCCCGCCGAGGCTCTGGAGGCGAGTCGGATATACCATTGGCCAGCCGTAGCACATGATTTGGACAGGCTTCTACACAAGCAGGCTGTCCGTTCTCTGTTTCCGCGCACAGATCGCATTTGCTTGCCGCAGTGCGGGGAAGCGCGGTTCGATTTGCACGGTGAGTCAGGCCGGACTGCGTGATAACGTGCCCGGCTCGATAGACCGGAGACACCTCGATTGCCCCGAAGGGGCAGGCCAAAACACAGGAGGTGCAGCCGATGCATCGTTCCTCATCAATCATGACTACGCCGTCCTCCTGACGAATGGCCTGCACCGGACAGGCATGTGCACAGGGGGCATTCTCACAATGCCGGCATTGCACCGGCACATACGTATCCCCAGCTCGCACTACATACACCTTGGGCACCACAGGCACGCTGACGGTTCCGATCGAAGCGCCTATGCCGCTCGCCTGACCGTGAACGGCAAAGCAAGCCAGTTCGCAGGCTTTGCAGCCAATACATTGCCCGCCATCCGCAACGACGAAAGAGGAGGCAACAGCACTTGTTCTATTGGCTGAACCCATTCTGCTCGTCGAACGGTTCAGCGTGTTTCGTACGCCGCTCATCTTGTCACCTTGTCAGCTAGAACGGCTTCCTGAACGTTCATCTGTCTGCGAATCTTTTGGTACGATTCATGTACATCACGTTCAGCCTGCGCTTGGTCGGCAATCCGTTCCAACCGGATGGCGCAGTATTTCAATTCTGGGGTTTTGGATACCGGATCGAGAAAATCGGCGGTTAACTCGTTACATGCTCCGACCCACCAGTGATAGGTCATGTAGGTCGCACCTTGTTGCACACGGTCACTGATTTGTGCCCGCGCCATGATGCGTCCCCGACGGGAGGAGATGGCAACAATTTCGCCATCCAGAATATTCAGATCTGCTCCGTCTTCTGGGCTAATCTGAATAAATCCAGGCTCATCAGACAACTGGCGTAATGCACGGCAATTCCCAGTCATCGTACGCACCGAGTAATGACCTACCTCACGGACTGTAGATAAGACAAGCGGGAATTGCGCATCCGGCTGTTCTTGCGGCGGGCGCCATTCGCAGGCGAATAATCGTCCTTTACCACTAGGTGTGGAAAATTGATTGCCTTTGTACAAATACGGTGTACCTGGATGATCCTCTGTAGGGCAGGGCCATTGCACGCCGCCTTGTTCCTCCATTTTCTGGTAGCTGGCACCAGCGAATAAAGGACTGAGGCTTCGCATTTCATCCCAAATTTCCTCTGTGTTCGCATAGGACATAGGGTAGCCCATGGCGGTAGCAACCTCACTAATGATGGCCCAGTCAGGCTTTACATCACCTTGCGGCTCGACGGCCTTACGGATACGCTGAAAGCCCCGATCTGCCGAAGAATACACCCCGTCATGCTCGCCCCAAGAGGTAGAAGGGAGGATGACATCCGCGTGCAGCGCCGTTTTGTTCATGAAAATATCCTGCACCACGACAAATTCCAATTGTTCTAGCGCTTCACGCAGCTCGGCAGCGTTCGGATCACTCTGTACAGGGTCTTCGCCGAAAATATAATAAGCCTTCAGCTTGTTCTCTTTCAGGATGAGATGCGGTACTTCTGTAAGTGAATATCCTTTTTTACGCGGTAGCTCAACACCCCATGCTTTTTCAAACTTTTTGCGAACTGCGGTGTCAATGACATCCTGGTAACCAGGATACACATTAGGTAATGCACCCATGTCGCAGGAGCCCTGAACATTGTTTTGTCCACGTACAGGTCCAATACCTACATTTGGCTTGCCCAGATTTCCGGTCAGTAGGGCAAGGGAAGCAAGCCCTTTTACCACATCAACAGCCTGTGAAAATTGACATACACCCATTCCGTACAGAATTGTAGCGGTAGGAGCCTTGGCATATTCCCTCATAGCCGCCCGAATGTCAGCCGCCTTGACACCTGTGATGCCTTCTGCATATTCGGGCGTATATTTTTTAATGCTATCTACGTATTCGGCAAAGCCTTCTGTGTTTGCTTCCACATATCTTTTGTCGTACAGCCCTTCATGCACTAGCACATGACCAAAAGCGTTCACCAAAGCCATGTTCGAGCCGCCTTTTAGAGGTAGCCACATATCTGAAATGCGTCCAGTTTCAGTCATGCGTGGATCACATACAATAATTTTGGCACCTCGTTGCTTGGCTGCTACGATGCGTCTTGCGACGATTGGATGCGTTTCGGGCGCGTTGTATCCAAATACGAATATGAGATCAGAGTGTTCAATTTCAGGAATAGAGTTGGACATAGCCCCGTCCCCGAGCGAGTAAGTCAAACCTGCTACAGAAGGGCCGTGGCATACACGAGCGCAATGATCAATATTGTTGGTGCCAATGACTGCCCGCATGAATTTTTGCATAACATAATTGGCTTCATTTCCCGGACCGCGTGCGGAGCCCGTCCCCATGATAGAGTCAGGACCATACTTTTCCTTAATTGCTGACAGTCGTTCGGCAGTATACTGAATGGCTTCATTCCACTCCACTTCCTCCATGACTCCATTTTTGCGAATCATGGGCTTGCGCAAGCGTGCAGTCAGAATCTGTGGATCATTCAGAAAATCCCACCCATAATGTCCTTTCAAACACAATGTTCCTTCATTTGTACGACCATTAGCCGGCTCTGCGCCAATTACCTGTCCTTTGTCCACTAGCAAATGAAGCTGACAACCGCTTCCGCAGTAGGGACATACTGTTAATACCTTGTCTGCCATGAGTGCAGCACCTCTTTTTATATGAAATAGATGAAACTCGTAACATGAAAAAAAGCCAATACAAAAATGCCGCTTCACGCTGCATCCTGTACTGGCTTATCCGCGAGCGAGGAGATAATCTCCTTCCCGCTAATCCAACCGGGGTATGTGTTGTAGTTCAAGAGTAATGATAATATGTCCGTCTCCATGGACGGAGGGGCAGACCTCCCAAGTGTAAGTGAAGGGACTGCCAAGTGTTTTTTCGGCTTCCCTCATAAACTCCTTTTCCAGATAAGGACGAAGGACGTTCCAGTAATCACTGACCTTTTCCACAGCGCCTTCATGAACGAGAATTTCGGACAGATTAGACAAAGTACCCTGGATCTCTACTGTAACTCGGAGTGGTGAGTTGAGAGAAACCTTAACGTTGTCCGGTCCTTTTCCTCGGTAATGCTTGACAATACATACGGCCAGCTTCCTGATGCGCTCACGGTATTCCAATTCGGTATTCAACATCTGGACACTCCGCTTCGAATCAAAATAAAGGCGTACTTGCCGCACATGCCAGACAGCCTCTGTAGCTAATTTAGAAAAGGAAGTAGACGTCCCAACCAAAATGGTCTGCCCAGCACGGCGTATCACTCTTCTATGGTAGAACAGGTTGACCCGGAAAGATGTGAAATTCATTACACCTAACCAAAATTTTACATAGTTTAGATTGGAGATAGGTGTGCTGGGAATTTAGCGAGCGAGGAAATCTACATACTAGCAAATACATTGACCGAGGAAAAGTATGGATGATATAATCAAAAAAGGAAAAATCATTGGGTATTATTGAGCCGTATTTAAATGGGCTTTTCTAAGTGCTAGTTTTGTAAGCGCGTACAATGATTATTTTCCCTACATAACACGGAGGAGGCGATCAATAGATTCATTTTATCCAAATAAGTGTCTTTCTTTTTTTTTTGTTTTTATGCAACCGGTTGCACGATTTACCCACTAAATTTTATCAGGAGGGTGTTAACTTGCTAAGAAAAAAAACAGGGAGTTTTATTTCTTGGTTGATTATATTGTCGCTTTGCTTGAACTTCTTCGGTTTACCTAGTGGTGCTTCGGCCAGTAATACAGATTATACAGCAACCTATATGAATTCCACAGTGAATGCTCTTCCATTGCCAACCGCATCGGCTGCTACTTCTACCGTTAGTGCAACATATGCACCTTTAGCAACACCTACAGCAACTCAAAACGGATTAACGGTTCACTTTAAGAAGCCTTCAAACTGGAATTCAACAATTCGAATCCATTACTGGAATTTGAATCCGTCAACCGTTCCGATTAGTGGGGCGTGGCCAGGAATTCTGATGAAGTCGGACGGAAACGACTGGTATAGCTATACTATTGCCGAGGCGACAGGCTCAAGTCTCATTTTTAATGACAGTAGTGGCAAACAGACGGCCGACTTGTCTCGCAGTGTGAAAGAGGGTTGGTATTACACGGATAATGTATGGTATGATGCCAACCCGGAAACTCCAAAAATTCCGGCGGTTTCCATCTCTCCCGTGCCGAAAACATACGATTCGGCTCAAACGGTAACGCTTTCCAGCACTAACAGTAGCGACAAGATTTATTATACGGTAGACGGTTCGACACCTACGACCTCCTCGACCTTGTATACCACTCCAATTCAGGTTGCTTCCTCTTTGACTATCAAGGCCATCGCCGTCAATTCAATCGGTCAAACCGGAAATGCATCCTCTTTCGATTATGTAATTGACCTGAATGCCGATCTGCAAGCTCCGACAATCACAGCGAATTTGCCTGCCGGGCATTCCGGTTCCTCTGTGACTGTATCCTTCAACCTGAAAGATAACAAGGCGGCAACGACCAAGGCATACTACACGGAGGATGGTACGGAACCGACCACAAGCTCAAAAGTCTACATCCTCGGTAACGCATTGGCCGGATTGACCGGGCCATCCATCCTTATCTCCAAGACCACGACATTAAAATTTCTTGTTATAGACGGTGCTGGAAATCAAACCAAACAGAGCTTTGTTTATAATATTGGAGACAAAGGTGATTTTCGGGAAGACACTATTTACTTCGTGATTACTTCCCGGTTCTATGACGGTGATCCAAGCAACAATGTGCACGCATGGGATGATGCCAAGGCGCGTAATCCAGATTCAGACCCTGCTTGGAGAGGAGATTTTAAGGGGCTGATTCAGAAACTCGATTATATCAAAGCCCTCGGATTTAGTGCCATCTGGATTACACCTGTTGTGCAGAATGCCAGCGGTTATGATTATCATGGTTACCATGCTATAAATTTTGCCAAAGTAGACCCAAGGTATGAATCGGCGGGAGCTTCTTATCAGGATTTGATCAATGCAGCCCATGCCAAAGGGCTGAAGGTCATTCAGGACATCGTCGTCAATCATACCGGCAATTTTGGTGAAGAGAATCTGTACCCCATGTTTAAGAAAGATCCGGCTAAACCGGATACCGGTAACAACTTGGTGAAAACTACGGATAAGCTGCCGCCAAACTATGATTCCATGACACCCGATCAGCAGTATCAGGCAAGGCTCGCTCTAATGAAGAATACGGAAACGAACAATAACATTTACCATACAGAGAAAAGTCTTTCCTGGGAATCCTATACTGTTCAGACTGGTCAGATAGCGGGAGATTGCGTGGATTTGAATACAGAAAACCCTGCAGTTAACAAATATTTAATTGATACTTACAATCACTATATAGACATGGGTGTGGACGCTTTCCGTGTCGATACAGTGAAGCATGTGAGCCGGTATATTTTCAATAAATACTATATTCCTGCCTGGAAGACAAGAGGAGGCTCGGATTTCTATGTTTTTGGAGAAGTAGCCACCCGGTACAGAGATGTTTGGAACAGCGGAATTCCAGCGATCTCAACACCATTCTATACTTGGAAGGCTTCAAAATCGTATCCGGGCGATGGGAAAAATGACTATGCCTCTAATAAAATGTCGGTTGAACAAGAGTGGGCGGATAACTCTACTACAGCAGGACAGCCAACCTCGAACAATGCTTTCTTAATCGGCAATACCTATCATACACCTGACTATTCGAGGAAATCGGGCATGGATGTGATTGATTTCCCGATGCATTGGGCATTCAAGACCGCGCATGAAGCCTTTAATATGAGAAGTGGCGACCAATACTATAATGATGCTACGTGGAATGTAACCTATGTCGACTCGCATGACTATGCGCCTGATCAGGCTCCGGAAAATCAAAGATTTGCGGGCACACAAGATACTTGGGCCGAGAATCTTGACCTGATGTTCACCTTCCGCGGAATACCCGCCATCTTCTATGGCTCCGAAATTGAATTTCAAAAGGGGGCAGTCATTGATCCGGGTCCAAACGCACCGTTAAGCAAAACGGGACGGGCTTATTACGGGGATCACATAGAAGGCAGTGTTATGGTACAAGATTATGGCAAATACACAAACGCTACTGGCACGCTTGCGGAATCACTCAACCATCCTCTGGCGAAACATATCAGACAGCTAAATTTAATTAGAAGAGCTGTTCCTGCCTTGCAAAAAGGCCAGTATTCTACAGAGAATGTAACGGGCAATCTTGCGTTTAAAAGAAGATATACCGACAGCGCCAAAGGCATTGACAGTTTTGCGTTGGTCACCATTTCAGGAAATGCAACATTTTCCGGGATTCCGAACGGAACCTATGTGGATGCAGTGACCGGTGATTCCAAAACCGTTACGGATGGCAAAATCACCTTAACTTGCTCCGGTAAAGGAAATGCAAGGGTATATGTATTGAATGGCAGTGGTGGAATTGGAGAAACGGGAACCTATTTGAAGTAAACTGTCAGCGGAAGTTGACGTTGTACGATATGGAGAAACACTGAATCTCAAGGTTTAACAGAAAACTATAATGATATAAAAATAGAGTCATACCAAAGGTCGAAAGGAAAAATAACCTTCGGCCTTTGGTGTGTTAATCTTCCAAGATACATAGCTCTCGGGGCAAATGTTGGTTAGAAAACTAGGGGGATATATTTTTCTATCCTACCAACTTCACTCCCTGCCTCAATATTTTCTCCAGCACGCTTATAGGTCAAGACTATCACTTCTATAGATATCATATCTTAGACCAATCAGACACGTCGTGGTATATTGTTGACATCCAAGAGAGAGCCGTACAGCTTCTCTCCACTAGGTTCGAAAAACACAGGGGTGAATATTGATGAGTAAAAAGACCATGTTCGAGAAAATTTGGGATAACCATGTCATCTATCAGGAAGCGGGCAAGCCGAGTATTTTGTACATTGATCTTCACCTCGTACATGAGGTAACTTCGCCGCAGGCGTTTGAAGGACTACGTCTTAGCGGGCGCAAGGTGCGTCGTCCAGAGCTCACGTTTGCCACAATGGATCATAATGTACCGACAAAAGATCGTTACAACATTACGGACCCGATTTCCAAGCAGCAGATTGATACATTAACTCAAAATTGCCGCGATTTCGGTGTCACACTATATGATCTGGATACGGTGGATCAAGGTGTCGTTCACGTTATGGGGCCTGAACTGGGTCTGACTCATCCGGGAAAAACGATTGTTTGTGGTGATAGCCATACCTCCACACACGGGGCGTTCGGAGCGCTCGCTTTTGGTATCGGAACCAGTGAGGTAGAGCACGTATTGGCAACGCAATGTCTCCAGCAAGCAAAAGCAAAAACGATGGAAGTTCGTTTCGTAGGGCGTCGCAAACCTGGTGTGACGGCAAAGGACATGATTTTGGGTGTCATCGCCAAATACGGTACAGATTTCGCTACAGGCTATGTTATTGAGTACACAGGTGAGTCCATCCGCGAGTTGAGCATGGAAGAGCGCATGACAGTGTGCAACATGTCCATTGAAGGCGGAGCCAGAGCAGGTATGATTGCACCGGACGAAACGACCTTCAACTACTTGCGTGGACGCGAGCATGTGCCGCAAGGAGCTGCTTTTGAGCAAGCAGTTGCTGAGTGGAAAGCACTTGTCACCGATGAAGGCGCCGAGTTTGATGTCGTACTGGAGTTTGACGTCGATGCTTTGATACCACAAGTAACCTGGGGCACCAGTCCGGGTATGGGGACAGATATTTCCTCAACCGTACCGATTCCGGCAGAATTGCCGACAGAAAACGAACGTAAAGCAGCTGAAAAAGCGCTTGAATATATGGATTTGAAGCCAGGCACACCGATCACGGATATTGCGATTGACTACGTGTTTATCGGCTCCTGTACCAACGGTCGGATTGAAGATTTGCGCGCTGCGGCCGAGGTAGCCAAAGGCTACAAGGTTTCTGACAAAGTCACGGCAATCGTCGTACCAGGTTCGGGTCGTGTGAAGATTCAGGCTGAAGAAGAAGGACTGGACGTCATTTTTCAAGAAGCAGGATTTGAATGGCGCGAAGCGGGTTGCAGCATGTGTCTTGCGATGAATCCAGATGTGCTTCAACCGGGACAGCGTTGTGCGTCAACTTCTAATCGCAACTTTGAAGGTCGTCAGGGACGCGGAGGACGTACTCACCTTGTATCTCCAGCAATGGCAGCCGCTGCGGCGATTCATGGACATTTTGTCGATGTACGGGATTGGAAATTCAAGCAGGAAGAAGTTGTCCGCTAGGATACGGAGGAGGAATTAACGATGGAAGCTTTCACAACTTTAAAAGGAATTGTAGCGCCTGTGGATCGGGTGAACGTGGATACGGATGCTATTATTCCTAAGCAATTTTTGAAACGAATCGAGCGCACAGGCTTTGGGCAGTTTTTGTTCTACGAGTGGCGGTTTGATGAAGCGGGCAATATTAATCCTGAATTTGAACCGAACAAGCCTCGTTATGCAGGGGCATCTGTTCTGATCTCTCGCGCCAACTTTGGTTGCGGCTCCTCCCGTGAGCATGCGCCGTGGGCAATCATGGACTATGGGTTCCGTTGTGTAATCGCACCGTCTTTTGCGGATATCTTCTATAATAACTGTTTTAAAAACGGTATTTTGCCGATCAAGCTGTCTGAAGAGCAAGTAGAGGATTTGTTCCAGCGTACGGCGAAGCATGATAATTACCAATTAAACGTAGATCTGAATGAAAAAACGATCACTGACGATTACGGTCTGCGTATTGAATTTGATCTGGATGAACATCGCCGTCAATTCCTGCTGCAAGGCTTGGATGATATTGGCTTGACCCTCCAGCATGAGTCTGAAATTCTGGCTTATGAGCAAAAACGTGCTGCGAAACAAGGAGCATAATGTTCATCTCCAGTCCAGCTTCATTATGAAGAAATATAGTTGATTTATTTGATAGACAAACAGCCCGTACTGGCAACTCTTTTGCCTGCGGGCTTTTATCATGTTTAGAAAATAAATTGGTAAATAAGGGGTTGACGGTTCGACTCATCATGGTATTGTAAATGTAAAATGGTTGAAGGACTATGTCTGTAAGTAGCACAAAAAATACATATATAAGTTAGGGGAATGAGGATGAAGAAATATGGTTGGGTGATATTAGCGGCTATTTTGATTTGGTTGTGGCCGTCCTCCCCTCATGTGAATGCGGCTGGAGCAGAATTGTTTTTGGATGGCAAAAGGGTGGAAGCGCCTGCAGATGCCAAGCCTGAAATGGTCAATGGTAAAGTCATGGTACCGCTCAGGGTGGTTGGGGAGCAGCTTGGATATCAGTTTAAGTGGGAACCTCAAGCCTATAAAATTTCAATACAAAAAAACAGTACCGATATGTCTATGTATGTAGGCCGTACATCGGCTGATGTGAACGGAAAAACAGTTAGTTTGGATGCACCACCTGTGCTGCGAGGCAGCTCGACCATGGTTCCATTGCGTTTTGTTGGGGAGCAAATGGGGTTAAAGGTGGATTGGAATAATGAAAATAAATCCGTAAATCTCAGTCAGAAGACTGCAACTCAACAAGCGAATAAACAGGCTCAATCCCAACAACCGTCGCAAACGTCAACACAGAGTCCAAAAAGCACAAATAAAACGTCTACAGCCACAGCGACGACAATAAATCCAGTTGAAGCAGACAAGCATACGGAAGTCGTACCGTCAACATCATCCAAGGAGCAAAATGTAGAACAGACCACTGCAAATGCGGTGCTTGTACAAAACATTTCTTTTGAGAGTGAAACGCTAAAGATTTCTCTGAACAAAGATCTAACTCCTAAAGTATCCAAAATGACGGGACCTGACCGTATAGTTGTAGATTTACCGGAGGCTTCACTGTCGGCAGATCTTCTCCAGTCGTTCCCGGTTCGCAAGGATGGCACGCGGGCGTTGACAATTAGTGACAGTGAGGATGTACAGGAAATCAGATTTGCTCCTGCAGATGGAACAAAAGGAGGAGCACGTATTGTCATTGCTTTGAATCAGACACGTGATTACGATCTTTCGACTAATGGCGTAGGCGATATCACCCTTCAGTTGCGTGAACGTAGTGTGAATCCAGAGATAGTAGCACCAACGTATGTCGAAGGACGGCGAATCGTCGTAATTGATCCAGGACATGGTGGTAAGGACCCTGGAGCAGGCAGTGTGACTGGACGACATGAGAAGGAATTTACATTGGCTGTAGCGTTAAAGGTCCAGCAGCTTGCCCAAAATGATCCTGACATTCAAATTGTATTGACTCGCAATGGAGATACGTATCCTACACTGGATGAACGGCCACAGCTCGCTAATAATCAACAGGCCAGCGTGTTTGTTTCCATTCATGGTAACAGTATGCCGACCTCCAATAACGGAAAAGCTAATGGGTCTGAAACCTATTATGCACGTCAGGAAAGTTTAAGCCTGGCCACGATCATGCATAAGCATCTTGTAGCAGCAACTGAGTTTAAGGATAATGGCATTAAGGTGGCAAACCATGTGGTGACAAGAAAATCACAAATGCCTGCTGTACTGTTGGAATGTGGCTACCTTAGTAATCCGTCTAATGAAGCGGCCATGTTCACAGAAGAAACACAGCAGAAGATTGCCGAAGGTATTGTCGATGGCCTTAAGGAGTACCTTGGAACAGGCACAGGAATAACTGAAACATTCAACTAAAGAAGGCTTGTGATATAAGCTATTTTTACCTTTTGATGGAAATTCATGAGGGTGAAAAGTAGCTTTTTTAATTTTACGGACCGTGACTTTTGACGGGAAGCGAATGGTCCATATTTTTAGTCAAAATTCGACAAAAATAGTTCTTTGGCACGTATATTTCTGTTATGATGGAATATATTCGCAACTTTTGGTGTGAGATAACGTCTATAAGGTTGTCTGATATTACATAAGCGCGTATATCAGGTCGCCGCACCGGAGCATGTGGCAAAAAAATTATGAATGGAAGGGTGACGAATGAAGAAATTTGGTTTTTTGTTGTTATTATTTGTCTTCATGTGGGCGGTTCCGGGTTATGGACATGCGGCTTCGAGTGGAACACAAATCTATCTCGACGATCAACAGTTAAGTGTCCCTAGTGGTGCTAAGGCACAAGTAATTGGCGGAAGTACGATGGTTCCGCTGCGCGTAATTTCTGAAAATTTGGGATATGACGTGACATGGAAGCAGCAGGCGCGAACCATAACGATTGAGAAGGACAGTACCTCGATCCGAATGATAATCGGAAGTAAGACGGCGACTGTCAATGGAAGCGACATTAGTCTGGATGCTTCGCCTCTGCTGCGTTCCAATTATGCCCTTGTACCGCTTCGTTTTATCGGCGAGCAAATGGGACTGGACGTAAAATGGGACAGCAGCTCCAAGTCCGTAAAATTATATACCCGCAGTAGTGGGTCTGGAAACGGGGAATTTACACCTCCCAAGTCCGGAAATAACAGTACAGGTACAGGAAGTGTAACTGCGCCAACCAATAATGCGAGTTCAGGTGTGACACAGGTGCAGGGAGTCAGTTTCAGCCAAAACCGCTTAACGATCACAACAGCGAGTGCCGTCAAGCCGAAAGCGTTTACGATGACAGGCCCCGATCGGGTAGTGGTAGATTTGCCAGCGACTGCGTTTGCAGACAATTTCGGAGATCAGCAGAAGCTGGATAGCAACTTAAATGGTTCGTTGGACATTGAGAATGAAGCGGATGTGTCCGGTATCCGATATGCTTTATTCCAAAAGGAACCATCAACGGTGCGCGTTGTTATTGATTTGAAACATGCCATGAATTATACCGCATATAATGATGGATCGACTCGTGTTATCGTCGATCTGGCTTCCAAGGATTCAGTGAATACAACGCCAGATGCAACGTTACCGGATGGGTCACAGCCTGATGACACACAGACATCCCCGGTTAACAGCAATGGTAAAAAGGTCGTTGTTATTGATGCTGGACATGGAGCAAAAGATTCCGGGGCAGTTGGTATTTCGAGAAAAAATTATGAAAAGACCTTCAACCTGGCGATGGCCCTGAAAGTAGAAAGCATATTAAAACAAAACCCCAAACTTGAGGTTGTGTTAACACGTAGCGATGATACATTTTTGGAGCTTAAACAGCGCGTAAAAGTGGCTGAAAATCTTAAAGCCAACGTGTTTGTGTCCATTCATGCTAACAGTAGCGGTAGCTCAGCTTCCAACGGCACAGAGACGTATTACCAGCGTAGTGCAAGCAAAGCGTTCGCCAACGTTATGCATAAGTACTTTGCTCCTGCGACGGGTCTGACAGACCGAGGCATTCGTTATGGGAATTTCCATGTAATTCGGGAAACGACGATGCCAGCTGTTTTGCTTGAAGTAGGATATCTGAGTAATGCAAAAGAGGAAGCAACACTGTTTGATGAAGATTTTCAAAACCGGGTAGCTCAAGGGATTGCAGATGGAATCACAGAGTATCTCGACGTAAAATAAATCTTCAACAAATCGCTTGTCAACGTCAAGTAAGGAGGGGGACAGACATATGAACAAAAAAATCGTAATTGCAGGTCTGCTGGCACTGTTTGCCATTGCAGGTGCAGGGTGTGCCTCTAAGCAAACATCGGCTCCTGCGACTCCATCTCAGGAAACACAAACTTCAGCTGCACAAAATAGTACACCCGAACAGACGACCCCTGATCCATCAGCTCAGTCTGCTGAAAATAATGGAGCGAGTCAAACACCTGCATCTCCGTCGACGGAGCCTACAAAGACCAAGACAGACACGGAAAAGTCAGGAGATCGTCAAACACAGCAGATCACGGTGTACTACACGGATACACAAGAGAACGGCTTAAAAGAACAGAAAAAGGAAATTACCTATCCAAGCGAGCTGGAAAAATTCCAAAAAGCGTTTGAAGCTCTACAAAAGAGCGGTGATTCTGCTCTGATTCCGTTGTGGTCCGAGAAAATTACCGTGCATAAGATCAAATTGGATAACGGTGCATTAACCTTTGATATTTCCCTGCCGGATGAGGCTCGATTGGGAGCTGGCGGCGAGGAATTGGCTATCGATGCTTTGAAGAAAACGATGTTCCAATTCAAGGAAGTCAAAACGCTGGATTTGCTCGTAGATGGTCAATCTCTGGAGTCCTTAATGGGACATGTAGATTTGGAGCATCCAATGAGCCGCTAATCGATCAGACTGTATGAAAATTTCTTGAGAATTTACACACTTTTCACGTGCAATCTGTGACAGATAATGATAATATAGGAGTGTATTTCTCGCCTATGCAGGCAGTCATGCACAAATAGTATTCGTTTCTTTCCGGATGATTATTTAGAGTGACCGTCTTGATGCGGGCTATCCCGTATCAAGACGTTTTTTTTGCTAGGAGGTAGGATTTCCGTGAATGCAGCAACCGCACGTCATATATTGGACACCATCGGTACGATGTTTCCGGATGCCCATTGTGAGCTGAACCATGACAATGCTTTTGAATTAACGATTGCCGTGTTATTGTCTGCTCAATGCTCCGATCAGATGGTCAATAAAGTAACGGCAGACCTGTTTCATAAATACAAGTCACCTGAGGATTATTTGGCTGTTCCTCTTGAGGAACTGGAGCAGGATATTCGTAGAATCGGCTTGTACCGAAACAAGGCCAAGCATATTCATAACCTCTGCCGGATTTTAATAGACCAGTACGGGGGAGAGATACCTTCGGAGCATGATCAACTGGTCAAGCTACCCGGTGTTGGCCGCAAGACGGCTAATGTCGTAGTATCTACTGCCTTTGATGTACCAGCTATTGCGGTAGATACGCATGTAGAGCGCGTTTCCAAACGGCTCGGATTTGCCGGGTGGGATGATTCAGTGCTTGAGGTGGAAAAAAAGCTGATGAAAAGGGTACCTAGGGATGAATGGTCTGTGACCCATCACCGGCTCATTTTTTTCGGGCGTTACCATTGCAAAGCTCAAAACCCTCAATGTCAGGTATGTCCATTGCTGGATGTGTGCAGGGAAGGCAAGAAACGTATGAAAACGTCTCTTATCAGAAAAGATAAGAAACGTAGAGCTTAAAGACCCGAAAGACCTATAAAGGTAATAGAGGGTTTAACCATTTATGTGTAGAAAAGGATGAAGAGTAATGAAGTGCATTTCGGTATATACAGATAATTTTGAGGCGTTCTCCGATATTTTTGAGCAAATTGTAACAACAGAGTTTGCTGAAAACGAAGAGCGCGAGCTAGAGGGAATCACAGTTAGTCATTCTGGTGATGTACCTGAGCATTACCTGGAGCGTATGTCACAAAAACCAGAAGTGGTCGTAATGAAGGATAAATCCCGTGGAATTACGATCTTACAGCATGGTCAAGTATTTGAAATTTTGCTGCCAGTACTTGAGACTGCAGCTAATTAAGTGTAATTAGCGGACGACATGCGTTGCATGTTCCGGTATAGGCGGCTCGGCTGGTCTAACCAGCCCGCAGGCGCATATTTACACGAACCTTGAAGACTGTCATAAAACGCTGGATATGGATGATTTCACATATTTAAATATGAAATCTTCAATTACATTTTCAGAGGAGTTTCTTAAATGAGCATTTATGATTATTCAGCCATTGCGATGAACGGCAAGGAGATCACCCTTAGTGATTATAAAGATAAGGTAGTGTTGATTGTAAATACGGCCAGCCAGTGCGGTTTTACATTTCAATATCAGGATTTGCAGCGTCTATATGATCAATATAAGGATAGAGGCTTGGTGATTCTCGGGTTCCCATGCAATCAATTTGCCGATCAAGAGCCGGATTCCAATGAAAGTGTGCAAACATTTTGTACTCTGAATTATGGGGTCGCATTCCCCATGTTCCAAAAGGTGAATGTACGTGATGAGCAGGCTCACCCGTTGTTTACATATCTTGCTTCGTCGTTGCCCTTTGAGGGCCTTGATGAAACACATTCGGTTGCCAAAATACTTATTCCTTTAATTCATGAGCGTCATCCTGAGTACTTACCAGGAGATTCGATCAAATGGAATTTTACAAAATTCCTGATTGATCGGAACGGGAAAGTGGTCAAACGATTTGAAGCAACGACAGACCCTCTGGATATGGAAGAATATATTGAAGCATTACTGTAATGATCTGTTTTGGACATTATAAAATAAACTTATGGTTTGCCATTTACAAGAACGCGTTCCCGAAAGCCAGGTACAGGCAGGGAGCGCTTTTTTTAGTTTTTTTAATGTGATGATTCTCACAGTGGCTTAGGAATGCTACAATATAGCTATTTGGTGCAGATAAGAAACAAGGAGTGAAACCGTAGCTTATGATGCAAACGATTACAGGAGATGCGGAAAAGTGGTTGAATACGATAGAACAGATACAGGATAACTTGCGTAAAGCAGGGGATGAAGCGGGAGCGAGGGCGCTAGTGGATTTAATGGAAAAAGCGCATGCGCAAGAGCTAACCATTGCCTTTTGTGGACATTTTTCAGCAGGTAAATCGAGCTTGATTAACAGTCTGTGCGGTAAAACCGTGCTGCCATCTGGACCGGTACCTACGAGTGCTAATGTAGTGTCCATCCGTCATGGACGTTCGAGAGCGCTTATTCATCCAGCCCGATCGGTAGAAAACCCGGAGCCGGAAATCGTGGAAGCTTCCATGTCCGAGCTTGCTGAGTATTGTAAAAATGGTGGAGCCTATGAATCAGTTGAAGTATGGGAGGATATACCGATATTATCTGGTGGAGGAGTGCTGCTGGATACACCCGGCGTAGATTCCACAGACCACGGACACGCGATGGCGACACATTCAGCTTTACATTGGGCTGATATTGTTTTTTATGTGATGGACTACAATCATGTCCAATCTGAAAATAATTTGTCTTTTGCCAAAAGTTTGTCGGATTGGGGCAAGCCATTATATTTGATCATCAATCAAATTGATAAGCACCGAGAGAGGGAGCTATCCTTTACACGTTATCGTAATGAGGTGGAAAGCAGCTTTCATGCCTGGCAGGTACATTACACGGACATTCTGTTTACTTCCTTGAAGGAACAGAATCACCCCTGGAATCAGTGGGAGCAGTTGACGTGCTTGATTCCGAATTTGCTGGAGCGCAAAGCAGAGCTTTTGGCTTATAGTTTAGTGTCTTCTATGCACCATTTGGTAGAGCAGCATGTGGAGACGGTGCAGGCCGCTGAAGAAGAGGAACTGAACGCACTGCTCAAAGAAGCAGGTGGAGAAGAGGCCATTTTGCGCCTGGACATAGAGCAGAAGGCCTTACAGCAAGAGGATGAACACTGGAGGATGCTTCCAGAGCAGGAGCATAAACGGCTTCGTCAAGAGCTGGATCATCTACTGGAACATGCTCATCTCACGCCTGCGGAGCTACGTGAAGCGGCTGGCGAATATTTAGAGAGCCGTAAGCCGGGCTTTAAAACAGGGTTATGGTTTGCCGGAGGCAAGACAGAGCGAGAAAAGGAGCGCCGTTTGGATCGGCTGGCAGAGATGCTGGCTGATCAGGTGGAGGGACAGCTGTTGCCACATGTGCGTGAGTTACTGAGGTCATGGGGAGAAGGTCAAGGTTTGTGGACCGCCGCGATGGAGCAGGAGCTGGATGACATCCGCCCTGTAATGGATCGGCAACTGGTAGAGCAGACAGTAAAGGAAAATGCTTTGTCTCCTGAGTACACGTTGAACTATTGCAAGGACCTACGCGCTGCTGTGACCGCTGATTGCCGCCGTAAGGCGTTGGCGCTGGTAGACCGCCTGCTGGCCCAGCTTGCGGTTCGGGTCAACTCCCACCGTGAGGCTCTCGCGGATGCGCGCACAGCGTTGCTGGCGCAGGCGGACGCGGCGAGCCGCTACAGCACTCGCGTGCAAGCCTCAGCTTCGCACGCCAACCTGCTGCGTAGCTTGCTGCCGCAGGCTTCCGCGCCTGGCGGGTTGCCCCGGGTGGGCACGCCTGCTCCTGCGGCTGAGACCGCCGCTGCTGCCCCGACAGGTACGGCATCAACTGGTGCCGTGCGTCCAGACATTGCTGGCTCGCGCAACGGATCGGTGCAGTCACAAGCAAGCACGACGACAGCGCGGTCTGCCGCCGGGGGCCGCCGTACTCGACTGGATGCAGCAGCGACACGATTGAAGGCCGCCGCTGCATTAATAAGCCCGTACCCTGCCATGCAAGCGGCTGTTCGGGATTTACATGCGCGTGCCGCCGCACTGGAGGACGGGCGCTTTACATTGGCGCTATTCGGAGCGTTCAGCGCCGGGAAGTCCAGCTTTGCCAACGCTTTGTTGGGCGAAGCGGTGTTGCCCGTATCGCCGCATCCGACGACAGCAGCGATTAACCGCATTATGGCGCCTACAAGTCATGAGCGCCATGCCACGGCTGACGTCCACATGAAATCAGTGGACGCATTACGGGAAGATCTTAAATACTCTTTTCGGTTATTAGGATTGGGAGAGCCAGCGTCCGTGGGCTGGCAAGAAGCCGTAAATGCGTTATCACCGGAAGGCATTCATCCTGCGGGAAGGCCTCATTACAGCTTTTTGAAGGCTGCAGCAGCTGGATGGGAAGAAGCTGAAAGCTTGCTAGGACAACAGCTTCAGGTGAATTTAGAACAGTATCGGGATTTTGTCGCATCCGAGCGTAAATCATGCTTCGTAGAGCATATAGACCTTTACTATGATTGCGCTTTGACTCGTCAAGGCATCGTGCTAGTAGATACGCCAGGTGCCGATTCTGTGAATGCGCGGCACACGGGCGTGACCTTCAATTATATGAAGCATGCAGACGCCCTTGTATTTGTGACATATTATAATCATGCGTTTACACAAGGGGACCGACAGTTCTTGAATCAATTGGGCCGAGTCAAAGAGACATTGGCGCTGGATCAGACATTTTTTATTGTCAACGCATCTGATTTGGCTTCTTCTGAAGAAGAATTACATTCTGTGACTCAGCATGTACAGGAACAACTTCAAGCGAACGGAATCCGCAAGCCGCGTATTTATCCGCTTTCCAGCATGCTGGCGTTGGAAGCAGCCGAGCGGGGAGAGGTTTCGCTGCGTTCAGTTTCACGGTTTGATGCGTTTGAAGATGATTTTTCGGCATTTGCAGCCGAAGAGCTGGCAGGTTTGTCCATTGCAGCTGCTATGCAGGAGCTGGGACGGCTGCGGAACCGAATAGAACAACATGCTGCTGATGCTCGGTACAGCGCTGAAGAGCGAGAGATCCGAATAGAGCAATTAAATCGAATCCGTAGGGAGCTGGAGGAGGTGCTCCTTGGTTCGACTGGTAGCAATGGTGGATCTGTGTTGTCGGACGAAACCGATGAACTGCTGTATCATGTACGTCAAAGGTTAGCCTACCGAACGGGTGAATTTATGGCAGAAGCGTTTCATCCATCTGTTCTGCGTGAAGGAGTAGGTGATCTTCGTTCGGCTTTTGCATCTTGTGGTCGTGAACTGCTGCGATTGATCGAACTGGAGCTGTCTCAGGAATTGCTAGCAACCACACTCAGACTGGAAAAAACCGGGCAAGCTTTAGTGCGTAAGGCTATCCAACAGTGCGTAGATCACATGAACCATCAGTTGAATGGATTAGATTGTACAGTTCCTGAATTCAGAGAATGGGCTGTTCCCGAACTGATGGATATTTCCTTGCAGGAGTCCATTCAGTGGAAGGATTATTGGAATAGCTTTAAAAATCCAAAGCTATTTTTTGAAGGGACGGGGCGTGCGAATTTACAAACTAGACTGGAGCCCATATTACGCCAGCTAATCGGGGAAGCTGTGGATCAGCAGCGAGAACGATTGTCTTCTTTTTACGTTGCTATGATGCAAGAGGAACAAACGTGGCAGAAAGCACAGCTACGAGAGCAAATGCTGGAGACAATTCGTGGCATGGAGCACGCACTTAAGGGCGGTGAGAAGCCACAAGTTTGGGAAGAGCTTGCTGATCAGCTTGCGAATTTAGAGTCCATATAAATATGTTCACGGTTGCTTTAAGGTCAGGACACCGGGTTGCGGGACAATCCGGTGTTTTAAGCATACTTCAAAAAGAAAGGAAAACTGAGGAAATAGCCATATTCAATGATAAGAAAGCGATTTAATTTGTCTAATCACCTACCAATTGCGAACCTGCCTGAAAACGGCCCGTTATCCTCTTTGCCGCCTTGGAACACGGATGGTAAACTTCACTAAGCCATATAACAACGTCGTGCAACTAATGGAGGGACTTGACATGGAAGTGCTCAGGCAACTGCAAGTTTTTTTTCGAGAGAGGAGACATTATCTATTTCTTTCCATTCTATGCCTTGCGATAGCGACGGCCCTTGGACTGGTGTATCCGAACCTGCTCCAACGGCTCATTGATAACGCTATCATTCCCGGTGACTTCGAGAAAGTTCCGGTTCTGGCTCTGACTGTACTGGGAGTCGTGATCATCAAAGGGTTTATGCAATTTTTACATGGTTTTTTTGGTGGACGGCTAGGTAACTACTTGGCGTATCGACTTCGCAATGCCTGTTACGAAAAGCTGCAATTTTTGTCCTTCAGATATTATGACACTGCCAAAACGGGGGATCTTATGTCCCGTCTGACGGGGGATTTGGAGGCGATCCGCAACTTTATCGGGTTTGGTTTTGCCCAGCTCCTCAATGTGCTACTGATGGTCGTATTCGGCTCTATCATGATGCTGTATATTAATTGGCAGCTCACCCTCTTTACGATGATCAGCATGCCATTGCTACTCTTCGTCACATTCAAATTTGAATCACGGATTCATCCCACCTTTCAGGAAATGCGAATTGCTCTCAGCGCCCTGACAACAGCGGTACAAGAAAATATTACAGGTGTGCGAACCGTTAAATCTTTTGCTCGCGAATCCTATGAAGTTGAAAAATTTGCCGTACGTAATGAGCAGTACAAGAGCAACCAGATTCAGGCTGCTTCCTTATGGAGTCGATTTTTCCCCGCGATGGAACTGATTGCCTCGGTCAGTGTGGTTCTTCTCCTGGGGATGGGTGGATATCTGGTTATACAGAAGTCAATGACCTTGGGGCAACTCGTCGCCTTCTTTAGCTTAATTTGGTATATTATCGGTCCCATCTGGAGCATTGGCTTTCATATCAATAACTATACGCAGTCCAAAGCTTCCGGTGAAAGGGTTTTGGAGTTGCTAAACCAGTCTGTAGATGTAACTGATGAAGCTAATGCACTTACACTCAACGCCGATCAGGTGAAGGGACATGTGACGTTTGAACATGTTACCTTTGCTTACGGAAATAAACTACCTGCTGTTGTTGACATCAATCTGGATGCGCCACCGGGATCGGTCATTGGGATTTTAGGAGGAACAGGGTCCGGGAAATCAACTATTATTCAACTACTCATGCGAGCCTACAATGTGAATGCAGGCAGCATCAAGCTGGATGGGACGGATATACGTCATTTGAAAATTCGTGATTTACGTGCTCAAATTTCTTCCGTGTTTCAGGAGACGTTTCTGTTCTCGTCCTCCATACGCAACAATATTGCATATGGATTAAGTCATGTCAGTATGGATGACATCATACGCGTTTCCAAGCTGGCTCAGGCGCATGAATTCATCACTGAATTACCGCTTGGCTACGACACTGTCGTCGGTGAACGTGGATTGGGACTGTCCGGAGGGCAGAAACAACGGATTGCCATCGCACGCGCACTACTCAAAAATCCAAAAATTCTGGTTCTGGATGATGCTACCAGTGCGGTCGACATGGAGACGGAGCATGAAATTCAGTCCGGTTTTCAAGAGGTCATGCGTGGACGCACAACGTTTATTATAGCTCACCGAATCTCCTCGCTTCGTCATGCCAATGAAATTGTGGTGCTTGAGGAAGGACGAATCGTCCAACGTGGAACACATGAACAGCTCATTGCTACTCCAGGTCCATACCAAGATGTGTATCATATTCAATACGCCGATTACATAGCGGAGGCTCCAGACGGTGTATCCGAAGGGCAGGTGAGACCATGAATATTCCAGTAGAAAAAGCCAAACCGTTAAAGAAGCCGACCAATGAGCGCTTTGTCTATCAAGATGATGAGGTTATTGATAAACCGTTTAACTGGGCGGAATTCAAACGTTTGCTAGCATACATGAAACCTTATGCCCGTCAGATTCTGCCGATTCTTCTGGTCATGATGATTCTAGGCACGATTACTAAGCTGACGGTTCCATATTTGATCAGTCTGGCTATTGACAAGGCCATTGCTCCTGCATCGCCTGCACTACCTAGCTTAAAGTTATTGTTGCTCATCACGGGTGCCGTGCTCTTGTTATATTTAATCCAATGGGCAGCCAGCACGTACCGTATTAAATTCACCAATATTATTGGTCAGCGGGTTATTTACGATTTGCGTGAAGATTTGTTCAAGCATATTCAGAAGCTTTCCTTCAACTTTTTTGATAAAAGACCAGCGGGTTCTGTATTAGTACGTGTAACGAATGACATTAACTCGCTACAGGATTTATTTACGAATGGTGCAGTGAACGTCCTGATTGACTGCGTACAGCTTTTCGGAATTATTGTCATTTTGCTGCTTATTAACTGGAAGCTCGGTTTGGCAGTGATTGTGACTGTTCCGATCATGTTTTTGATTTCGACCAAGCTACGAGTACGCATCCGTCGCGCCTGGCAAGAAGTACGCATGAAGAACTCGCGTATCAATTCTCATTTGAATGAATCTATTCAGGGAATTCGTGTGACACAAGCGTATACGCAGGAGCAGGAAAACATGGCTTATTTCGACGATATGAACAGCTCCAGTAAAAAATCGTGGGATAAGGCTTCTGCCATGAATCAGGTCTTTGGCCCACTTATTGATATTACCGGAGGATTAGGTACGCTTGTGCTGTTCTGGTTTGGAGCGCATTTAATTCAGACAGATCAGCTGACGGTGGGTTTGCTGGTTGCATTTGCCAACTATGTAGGGAACTTTTGGGAGCCGATTAATCGGCTAGGTCAAATGTATAATCAGCTCCTGGTTGCGATGGCTTCGTCAGAAAGAATTTTTGAATTCATGGATGAACAGCCGAATATTGCAAACAAACCAGGAGCAAAAGCCTTGCCGCCTATTCGGGGTGATATTCAATTTGATAAAGTCATTTTTGAATATGAAAAGGGACGTCAGGCGCTTAAAGGTATTAATCTTTCTGTCAAGGCAGGTCAATCTATAGCGCTTGTAGGTCATACTGGATCAGGTAAAAGTACAATTATTAATTTGCTCAGCCGTTTTTATGACATTACGTCAGGGCGACTTACTATTGACGGTTATGATGTGCGAGATGTCACAGTGGAGAGCTTACGCAGCCAGATTAGCATCGTGCTTCAGGATACATTTATTTTTTCGGGAACGATACGTGATAATATCCGATTTGGCCGTTTGGATGCAACGGATGAGGAGATTGAAGCGGCTGCGAAGGCGGTCAATGCTCATGAATTTATTGTTCATTTGCCAGATGGCTATGAAACAGAGGTAGAGGAGCGTGGGGGGATGCTGTCCATGGGTCAGCGCCAGCTCTTATCCTTTGCCCGTGCCTTACTGGCTAATCCGCGAATTCTTATTCTGGATGAGGCCACAGCCAGCATTGATACAGAAACGGAGTTGAAAATTCAGGAGGCCCTTCAGGTTCTATTGGAAGGCAGAACTTCTTTTATGGTCGCTCACCGTTTGTCCACCATCCGGAATGCTGATCATATCGTTGTACTGGACCATGGGGAGATCCAAGAAAGTGGTAATCATGAACAATTGATGAAAAAACATGGAATATATCGGGGGCTGGTGGAAGCACAGTTCAGATTTTTGTAAAAAAAAGATCAAAAAATCGCGTTTTTTGTAAATTAAAATGCCGAGCACTATTGCATTCTTGGAGCTAAACCCTGAAAATAAAGATGAAAAGAGATCAGAGCAATATCGTCAGAGGGGGAAGAGTTCAAGATGTGGGGTGCTCCTTTTTCTGCCAAGGCTAAGAAGATGCTACTGCTGGGTAGCGGCGAATTGGGAAAAGAAGTCATTATTGAAGCTCAGCGGCTTGGCGTGGAATGTATTGCTGTAGATCGCTATGAGCTGGCTCCAGCAATGCAGGTGGCCCATCGCTCTCACTGTCTGGATATGCAGGATGCTGAGGCGTTGAAGGCACTAATTCGCAAGGAACAGCCCGACATAATTGTACCTGAAATCGAAGCTATTGCTACGGGTGCTTTGGAAGAATTAGAGCAAGAGGGATTTCACGTAGTACCAACGGCACGGGCCGCTCGTCTTACGATGGACCGTGAGGGTATCCGCAGGTTGGCTGCCGAGAAATTACAGCTTCCGACTGCTGCCTACCGTTTTGCAGATCATTTTGAGCAGTTACGGTCGGCGGTTCAAGAGCTGGGCACGCCATGCGTGGTCAAACCCTTAATGAGTTCGTCGGGTAAAGGGCAGTCTGTATGCCGGACACTCGAAGACGCAGAATCCTGCTGGAATACGGCGCTGGAAGGCGCACGTGCCAAAACGACACGTGTCATTGTTGAAGCTTTTGTCCCGTTTGAGAGCGAAATTACCTTATTGACCGTCAGATCGGAATCAGGCACGACTTTTTGCCCACCGATTGGCCACATTCAAAAAGATGGGGATTATGTCGAATCCTGGCAGCCTCATGGTATGACGGACAAGCAGCTTTCGGAGGCGCAGGACATTGCCCGTACGATTACGGATGAACTGGGTGGTTACGGATTGTTTGGCGTAGAGCTGTTTTTAACGGCTGATAGCGTCATATTCAGTGAAGTATCCCCGCGTCCGCATGATACAGGTATGGTGACCATGATTACGCAGGATTTGTCTGAATTTGCGCTTCATGTACGGGCAATTCTCGGATTCCCGGTGCCATCCGTCACGCTGCTTACACCAGGAGCTTCAGCTACCTTAAAGGCAGAAGTGGCTACGCGCGATTTCGCAATAAGCGGTCTGCATGATGCACTATTGCTACCCCGGACACAGGTGCGAGTGTTCGGGAAGCCTGAAACCAAGCCGGGACGCCGGATGGCTGTAGCGCTTAGCGCTGCAGAAGATGTGGAAACAGCACGGAAGACAGCCAAAGAAGCTGCCAATATGCTGAAAGTGGAGGTAAATCATGTCTAACAGTGTGATGATTCCAGTACTGACAATTCGTTCCGTAGAGCTTGGCGATTGTGAAGCCGTAACTGGACTACTCAGAGAAGTCGGATACCCGATGACTTGTGGTGTTATGAAAGAAGTTATGGGAACAGCGCAGGAGGACAGTCAAGCGAATATGATGGTTGCAGAAATGGATGGTCGTGTAGTCGGAGTAATCGGCATGCATACGGCTCAAAGCCTGGCCTATCCTGATCCTGCTGTACAAATCACCATGCTGGTCGTGAGCGGGGAGTATCGCGGCGAAGGCATTGGCAAGCGGTTGGTTGCTTGTGGTGAGGAGTGGGGGCGTGCGCAAGGATGCTATCATTTATTCATTACTGGAGCGAATAACCGCATCAAACAAGTAGAGGCCCGTGCTTTCTACAACCGAATCGGCTTTGAGAAGCAAGGCTACCGTTTCAGCAAAAAGCTTAGATAATCAGCTTGCAACAAACAATCTAATACTTAAAGCCTCACTATTTTTAACTTCGTCCTGTTCGCCATTGCCGAGCAGGACTATTTTTTTTCCAACTTTTATACCATTGATGATGCTATAAAACATGATATACTGCTAGAGTAAAGATTACAAAGTTGTAACCTGAGACGTTCACACCAAGGCACTTATACAACAAGGAGATGACGAAATGAAGAATATGTTGAAAAAAACACTGGTGATGGGAAGCCTAAGCGCCATTTTATCCGCAGGATTCATCGTTCCGGCATCAGCTTCACCAGCTGACGATTTATCTGCTCAATTACAACAGTGGTTTCAAAATAACGGATACACAGTCAATATGTCCAACGGGACGACGACAATAACAAAGACGGTCATTAAGGATTATTCTGAAAAGGACAAGGCTAAAACAAAAACAGCAAATCCTTCTTCTGGCAAGCAAACGACGAATCAGGGTAACCAAAAGGCTTCAAAGTCTGTTAACAAGCAACAGACCCAAACACAAAACACCAATTCAGGTGCAGGTCAGTCTACAGATTCTAATGCACAACTCAGCAAGTCTCAATTTGCAGCTGAGGTTGTAAAGCTTGTAAACAATGAGCGCAGTCAAAAAGGTCTGAAGCCCCTCACATCTAATGCGAAGCTTACAGAAGTAGCCTTAGCGAAGGCGAAGGACATGAGCACGAACAATTACTTTTCCCATACATCTCCGACTTACGGTTCACCCTTTGATATGATGAAAAAATTCGGTGTAACTTATACGTATGCGGGTGAGAATATTGCAATGGGACAAAAAACACCACAAGAAGTGATGAAGGCCTGGATGAATAGCCAGGGACATCGTGAAAATATCTTGAAGGCAGAATATACACAAATCGGTGTGGCTTACTACAATGGATATTGGGTACAAGAGTTCACACGTAACTAAGTTGATAGAGAAAACGTTCTAAACGTCATTTCTGTTTATAAAAAGATAGTGACGTACGTAATGTAAAGACCCGCTGACAACGTTCAGCGGGTCTTTTTATGTCGCTCATGTCACTTCAGGCATAAACCATTGCTCTATACCAGAAAAGACATAAGGGACGTGCTTATAGTATGATGACAGTAAGCTGAATGGATAACAGACTACTTTTGGAAAGCTAGGTGAACAAATGAGCTACGAAATCGTGCATGAAGGTGCTTTTGCTATGCTTAAGGTGCAGTTGAACCCCGGAGAAACCATTAAAGCAGAAATGGGAGCGATGGTTTCCATGTCTTCCAGTGTAGATATAAAGGGGACGGTAGACGGTGGGCTGTTACGTGGCTTAGGCAGAATGCTGAGCGGAGAAAAATTCTTTTTTCAAGAGCTGAGAGCAGCTCGGGGACCCGCTGAAGTACTGCTAGCCCCTGCAAGCATAGGTGATGTACAAGCAGTGGAACTGGATGGCACGTACAGGCTGTTGGTCCAAAAGGACGGTTTTTTGGCCTGTACGGAAGGGATTGAGGTTAGTACCAAAATGCAAAACCTGATGAAAGGTTTATTCTCCGGTGAAGGTTTTTTTATTGTAGAAATCAGTGGCCGCGGCACAGTATTCCTATCCTCGTATGGAGCCATTCACCCCATTTATATCGCGCCAGGAGAGGAGCGTATTATTGATAATGCTCATCTAGTGGCATGGCCGGATTATATGGATTATAGAATTGAAAAGGCATCTAAAGGCTGGTTGTCCAGCGTAACGAGTGGGGAAGCTCTTGTATGTCGTTTTCGCGGTGAAGGAACGGTACTGATTCAAAGCCGAAATCCGGGTAGTTTTGGACAATGGATTAGAAGTTTCATCCCTGATAGCAAATAGTTTCTTTCGTCTGACTGCTGATGATAAGAAGGGCTATTCGCACAAAAAGTATGATAAAAGGATGGGAGTTTTCCATCCTTTTTTAGTATGTTTATGGAAATTTATAAGGGATACTAAACCTCGATTTTCACCTGAACCAGAACGGTTTATTTGCAAAATGACAGGAGAAGCTTTATGTTTATTTCACTAAGCTATCAGGAGGGAACACGAGTGAATTCATCAAAATGGATTTGGCGGTCTGTCGGTTCCGTTTCCATTGCCGCCACACTGCTATTATTGTACGGATTTATTGCAGCAGTACGAAGTATCACGGCTCCAGAGCCATTGGTAAGTACTCAACCTGTACAATCCGGTTCATCGCAGACACAAACTGCACCATCGGCTACTGCTCAAACGGGAGAGTTGCGCGTAGCTGCCATTGGCGATTCGCTAGCCAAAGGAACGGGGGATGACTCCGGAAGTGGTTTTGTGCGCCGGTCGGTGACTTTGTTAAATAATCAGGAAGGACATAAAGCTCAGCTCATAAATAATCTGGGGATTAATGGACTGACGACTCAAGGACTATTAACCAAGCTGGATGAGCCTGGTGTGTCTTATGTACTGAAGAAGGCTAATGTGATTATAGTTTCGATTGGCGGTAATGATTTATTTCAGGGCGCGCAGGCGGCTCAAACCGGCAAAGAGCCACCTACACTCAGTGGTTTGCGCAAAGCTCTGCCTGATGCAGCCAAACGTTTGCAAAAGGTGCTGACAAAGGTAGGAAAAATCAATCCGAATGCTAAAATTGTCTATGTTGGATTGTATAATCCATTCAGTGATCTGCAGGAAATGAAAATTCCCGGTAATCTTGTGGTAACCGAATGGAATATGGCGGCCATGGCAATTACCAACCAAAACAGTAACATGACGCTGGTTCCAACTTTCGATTTATTCGAGCAAAATTTGCCCGTCTATTTATCATCCGATCATTTTCATCCCAACGGACAGGGCTATCAGGCCATCGCTGAACGTATCGCACAAGGGTTTGCTGTTACCGCGACGAAGGATACCGATCATGTAAATCCTAAACAACAGTCTACAAATAGCCAACCTGCAGAAGCGAAAAAGGGAGGGAACAAGTAATGAGCATCCAATCTGCTGACAAGACCGAGGCTGGCGTGACCCAAGATTCGACATCCACAGATGCAGTGTCCAGTCTTCACTCCTCCAATCAGGTTGGTAGCGCAGACAGAGACAGCAGCAATAATGAAATCGTGCTCTCTGTTCAGCATGTTAAGAAACGTATTAAACGCAAAATGATCATTCATGATGTAACATTCGACGTTCGCGCAGGTGAAATTTTCGGATTTCTCGGCCCCAATGGAGCTGGAAAAACGACGACTATTCGTATGCTGGTCGATTTAATTAAGCCTACTGAAGGGACAATAACCGTATGCGGTCATAATGTAAATCGTGACCCTGAGCAGGCTTTACGGCATGTTGGTTCTATTGTGGAAAATCCAGAGGTGTACAGCTACCTGACAGGATGGGAAAATTTAGAGCATTTTGCCCGGATGCAGCCTGGTGTAGATGAACAGCGCATTCGCGAGGTGGTTGAGTTGGTTCGGCTCGATCGTCGCATCCATGATAAGGTAAGTACATATTCACTGGGGATGCGTCAGCGTCTTGGCATAGCTCAAGCCTTGCTCGGCAGACCGAAGCTACTCATTTTGGATGAGCCGACGAACGGACTAGACCCCAAGGGAATCAAAGAGATGAGAGCTTTTATCCGTTTGTTAGCGGCCGAAGGCATGGCTGTATTTGTTTCCAGCCATTTGCTTAGCGAGATCCAGCTGCTATGTGATCGTGTGGCAATTATAAGTCGGGGCAAGGTGCTAGCTGTTGGTGGGGTACGGGAACTGGTTGAAACTCACTCGCACATGGCTGTCTGGCAGCTGGAGCCCCGCGATCAGGGCCTTGCCCTATTGCAAAATTCTCCGTATGTGCAAATCATTACGAACGCCGATGAATTAATTGATGACAGCATTGTTGCAGGTAGCGGAGTCGATGCTATTTTTACAGAAATGGACGAAGAGCATATTGCGGAGCTGGTCGCACACATGACAGCTTCCGGTATTTCCGTTAAAGGTGTAACCAAAATCAATCCTACACTGGAGCAACTATTCCTGAAAATGACGGAAGGTGAGATACTTGAATAATATTTTACCGCTCGTACAAAATGAAACCCTGAAAATTATCAAGAAGAAACGATTTCATGTCATTTTACTTGTTTTGCTTGTGCTTGTGCCGATTTTTACGTACGCTCAGATGAAAGTGGCAGAAAACAATCGCGAAAAATTCGGTAACGATTGGCGTCTGGAACTGCGTCAGGCCATTACTGATAACCAAAACTCGCTCGGCAGCGATAGGGTTCCCGAGGAATGGAAGACCTACCGCCGGGTCTTTGTGCAACAGATGCAATATTATCTGGAAAATGACGTGAATCCTAATGAGCCGAGTGGCGTCACTTTTACCAGAGAGTTTATGGATAATTCCATAAATCTGTTCGTTCCGTTGTTGATCATGGCTATTGCTTCGGACCTGGTTTCAGGAGAACGGACAACAGGCACGATAAAAATGTTGCTAACTCGGCCGGTCAGGCGGTGGAAAATACTGCTGAGCAAGCTGCTGACACTGTATATGTTCGTTTCGCTCATCATTTTGGCCGTATTTGTCATAAGTTATCTCATATCAGGCTTGTTTTTTGGTTTTCGTGGTTTTAATGTTCCGGTATTTACCGGCTTTCAAATTGTTGGATCGACGGTGGATTTGTCTGCTGTACATGCCATTCCACAATGGCATTACCTGATGCTGCAAGCCGGATTGATTTGGTTTGTCAGTCTTGTGGTTGCTTCATTAGCCTTTATGGTATCTGTTCTGGTACGTAGTACAGCAGCAAGTATTGTGGTCATGATGGCTGCGCTCATTTCGGGCACTATACTGACCAACATGGCTTCATCATGGCAAAGCGCCAAATATTTATTTATGGTTAACCTCGGATTAACCGATTATTTATCTGGAAGCCCTGCCCCGATTGAGGGAATGACCCTGCCATTTTCTTTAGTTGTACTGGGCATTTGGGGGGCTGCGGCGTTGATTGTTTCATTCGCCGTCTTTACGAAACGGGATATATTGAATTAAAATGGACAAGGTAAAAGAAAACATCTGTTTGCATTTTTGGTGAAAACCATCAAGAATAAGGCAAAACACGGTTATGATTAGACAAAGGGGGAGCATGAATGGTCGACAAAATCGACTTGTCTGCGGGAGCTTCCGGTACACAGAACGGAGCTTCAGAATATGGCGCGGACGACATTCAAGTGCTCGAAGGGCTTGTGGCAGTTCGCAAACGGCCGGGCATGTACATCGGGAGCACCAGTTCTTCGGGACTGCATCATTTGGTATGGGAAATTGTAGACAACGCGGTGGATGAACATCTTGCCAAGTTTTGCTCTCGCATTGATATCACAATGCATAAGGACGGTTCTGTAACAGTATCAGACAACGGGCGCGGTATTCCTACGGGAATGCACAAAATGGGAATCCCTACGCCTCAAGTTGTATTCACCATTTTGCACGCCGGAGGTAAGTTTGGCGGTTCGGGATATAAAAAGTCCGGGGGTCTGCATGGGGTAGGTGCGTCTGTAACGAACGCTCTTTCGGAATGGCTTGAAGTGGAAATCTACCGGGACGGCAAGATTCACCGTCAGCGGTTTGAATATTGGCAGGACAAGAAGGGCGTGGAGCATGTCGGTGAACCGACCACAGGCCTTGAAGTGCTGGGCAATACTAACAAGACGGGTTCGAAAATTACATTTAAACCGGATATTCGCGTTTTTCAGTCAGGAATTCATTTTAACTATGATACGCTGGCTGAGCGTCTTCAGGAAATTGCTTTTCTGAATTCCGGCCTTCGTATTCAGCTTAAAGACGAACGCAGCGGAAAGTCAGATGAATATTTTTATGAGGGTGGAGCAAGTCAGTTTGTTTCTTTTTTGAATGAGGGCAAGGATGTACTGCATGATGTCATTCATTTTAATGCCGAGAAAGAAGACATTGAAGTGGAGATTGCCATCCAATACAATGCCGGCTACACAGAGACGATTGCTTCGTTCGTTAACTCCATTCCGACACGTGGCGGGGGTACGCATGAAACAGGCTTCAAAACCGCTTACACTCGTATCATGAACGACTATGCACGCAAAACAGCGATGTTGAAGGAAAAGGATAAAAACCTGGAGGGCAACGATCTACGTGAAGGTATGATGGCTGTAATCAGTGTCAAGATGGCCGAGGTTGAATTTGTCGGTCAGACAAAAGATCAGCTGGGTAGTGCTTCGGCGCGGAGTACAGTGGATGCCATCGTGTCTGAACAAATGCAGCGCTTTTTGGAGGAAAATCCACAGATAGCGCAAACCTTGATCAGAAAGGCAGTTCAAGCGTCCAAAGCGCGTGAAGCTGCACGTAAGGCTCGGGACGAAATGCGTTCTGGCAAGAAACGTAGTGAAAGTTCTAATTTGAATGGCAAACTGTCGCCTGCGCAGTCTAAAGATTTTACACGTAATGAGTTATTTATCGTGGAAGGCGATTCGGCTGGAGGATCGGCCAAACAGGGACGGGATTCCAAAATTCAGGCGATTTTGCCACTAAAGGGCAAGCCGATGAATCCGGAAAAATCAAAGTTGGCGGATATTATGAAAAATGATGAGTACCGTGCTATTACGGCAGCGATTGGCGCGGGGGTAGGAACAGAGTTCACGCTGGAAGACAGCAATTATTCCAAAATCATCATTATGACCGATGCAGATACGGATGGCGCGCACATTCAAGTACTGTTGTTGACGTTCTTTTATCGGTATATGAAAGAACTCATTGATGCAGGACGCATATTTATTGCTCAGCCGCCATTGTATAAAATAACCCGCAAGTCGGGTAAGCTCGAAACAGTTCGTTATGCCTGGACTGACGAGCAGCTTGATAATTACTTAAAAGAGTTTGGACGGAATTTCGAGCTTCAACGTTATAAAGGACTCGGGGAGATGAACCCTGATCAGTTATGGGAAACGACAATGAATCCCGAGTCACGCACCCTGTTGCGCGTTCAGATTGAGGATGCTGCCAAAGCTGAACGCCGTGTGTCCACATTGATGGGTGATAAGGTGGATCCGCGTAAGCGCTGGATCGTGGAAAACGTGGATTTCACGGAATACGTAGAGTAGTGCTATTAAATGAGGTGTAGACATGAGCTTATCGGAGCAATTTTTGCCAGCTTATCTGGAGGAAATGGTCGGTGACCGCTTTGGCCGATATTCCAAATATATAATTCAGGATCGGGCAATACCTGATGTACGGGATGGATTAAAGCCCGTACAACGCCGGATTCTGTACGCGATGTACGATTCGGGTAATACCCCGGAAAAAGCGTATCGTAAATCCGCCAAAACCGTTGGGGACGTTATGGGTAATTACCATCCTCACGGTGATTCATCTATTTACGATGGGATGGTACGGATGGCGCAGCCTTGGAAAATGAGCCACGTACTGGTGGATGGCCACGGCAACTGGGGTTCTCAGGACGACGATCCTGCGGCAGCTATGCGTTACACGGAGGCACGTTTGTCTCCGATTGCAATGGAAATGCTACGTGATATCGAAAAACGTACGGTTTTGTTCAAGGATAACTTTGATAACTCGGCAAAGGAACCCGTCGTGCTGCCCTCCCGTTATCCTAATCTGTTGGTAAACGGATCTAGCGGGATTTCAGCGGGGTTTGCAACGGAAATTCCAACTCATAGCTTGCGTGAGGTGATTGACGCCACCATCGCAGTGATGGAAAAGCCGCAGATCGAACTGGAAGAGATTATGACCTTTATAAAAGGCCCAGATTTTCCGACTGGCGGACTCATTATGGGTGGCGAAGGCATCAAGGATGCATACAGAACAGGCAAAGGACGCATTTATATCCGTTCCAAAACGGAAATTCAGTCTTTGCGTGGAGGCAAGCAGCAACTGGTTATTACAGAGATTCCATACCAGGTTGTTAAATCCAGGCTCGTAACCGCTATGGAGAACATCCGTCTGGAGAAAAAGGTAGAAGGGATTGCCGAAGTTCGTGACGAGAGTGGACGAAATGGCCTGCGTATTGTTGTCGAGCTGAAGAAGGAAGCGGATGCGGAAGGTATTTTGGCATATCTGCTGAAAAAAACCGATCTCCAGGTGGCTTATAACTTCAATATGGTAGCCATCGTAAACAAAGCGCCGCACCAGCTTGGACTAAAATCCATTTTAGAAGCGTATATTGCTCACCAGCGTGAAGTTGTCACAAATCGCATTAAGTTTGAGCTGGAAAAGGCGGAGGACCGCGCACATGTACTGGAAGGTTTGGTCAAGGCGCTGAACATTCTGGATGAAGTCATCGCGGCTATTAAAGCTTCCAAAAATCGTCAGGATGCACAAAATAATTTGCAATGGATGTTTGGCTTTAGTGAACGGCAGGCGGATTCCATTTTGACTCTGCAATTGTACCGTCTTACGAATCTTGAAATTACCACCCTCGAAAAAGAACTTGCTGACATTCAGAAGAAAATTACTCAATACCGTTCTATTCTGGAAAGTGACCGCAAGCTGATCAGTCTGATCCGCAAAGAGTTGCTGGAAATTCGTGAAAAGTACGGCATTGACCGTCGTTCGGAAATACAGGGTGAAGTAGAAGAGATTAAGGTAAATCTGGAGGTCATGGTTGCGGCAGAGGATGTATTGCTAACTCTCTCGAAAGATGGCTATGTGAAACGTACGAGTATGCTGTCGTTCACTCGTTCTGGCGGGGATCGTTCAAATTCCGGAGTTAAAGAAGGGGACTACATTACTCAGTTCCTTGACGTGAATACACTCGATGTGCTGCTCGTCTTCACCCAGCGTGGACAATACTTTTTGCTGCCTGTGCATCAGATACCGGAGTATAAGTGGAAAGAGCCGGGCACTCCAATCGTCAATGTCATTTCGCTATCGAAGGAAGATCGTATCGTAAGTGTTATTCCGATCAAAAATATAGAGGAAATCGGCAAAAGCCTGGTGTTTGTAACAAAGAAAGGGCAAGTCAAACGAACGGAACTTACAGAATATGCCACAAAGCGTTCCAGTGCTGTAGCAGCCTGCAAGGTGGCTGGCGACGATGAGATATTATCAGTAACATTAAGCGACAATAGCAAAGATATTATGTTGATTACCCGTGCGGGGATGAGCATACGCTTCAAGGAGCAAGAGGTTAATGCCATGGGCCGCGTTTCAGCGGGGGTCAAAGGTATACAACTGGCGGAAGGCGATGAAATTGTTGCAGCACTATGGGTAGAAGAAGACGAAGGAGAGGTGCTGGTACTAACCGAATCCGGTTATGGTAAGCGTACGCTTCTGCTGGATTATCCTTCTCAGGGAAGAGGCGGTAAAGGAATCAGCACCTTCGAATTCAAGGAAGGCAAGCGGGTGCGTTCGAACGGAACTCGAATTGTGGCTGCCTTCTACTGTCGTGAAGCTGTTCAATTATTTGTCATCACATCAGAAGGACAGACGATGTCCTTCCTTTCGGAAAAAGCTCCTTTAACCGATCGCAAGGATACAGGCAAACTGCTGGCTCCGGTGGAGAAGAAGGACGAAATTGTAAATGTGCTGCCGCGTAGTGAGCCTCAGAGTTCGCAGACAGTAGAATAATTGTAAAGTCAAGCGTTTTTTAGCTCGAAAAAGAGGGGTCCTCACGTGCCATTCCAGCACGAATGAGGACCTTTTTGCCGTCATGCTGTCGAACCTTGACCTGTCTCCAAATCCGAAGTGAGACTTCCTTCCCCTTTTCATTTGATGCTCCAAAAACGGCAGGAAACTGAGGGGAAATGGCGAAAATTTAATGTGATGAAATACAATCCGGACGGTGGCCCATATGGTAACTTTGATGCTTTTACTGACCCTGTTATTCAAAGGAGTGAGGCAAAATGCAAACGACCGAATTTGCAAAAATCTGGTCCAGAATGGCTAAGGATTACAAGGTTCATATGGAGCAGCAACTAGCTCCATCACTAACGGAGGCTCAACTCACGGTGCTGGAGGTTCTGAACGAATACGGACGCATGAAGCCGTCTCAACTAATCCCATATCTCGCCACCACACCTGCGGCAGTTACGATGCTATTGGACCGGATGGAGCGGAATCGACTGGTCACCCGGTTCAGAGACGTAAAGGACCGTAGAATTGTATGGATTGTTATTTCAGATCAAGGCAGAGAAGAAGTGGAGCGCGGATTGCAAATTCGCGACGATTTTCTGGGTTCTGCGCTTAACCGAATATCTCAGCACAATCAGAATTTGCTGGTTTATTTGTTGGGGAAAATTACAACGAAGACGAAAGCGGCTGTATCAGCCAGTGAAGATGAGGGAATAAAGGAACAAATAGAGCGAGCAGAATAGCTAATTAGTGGATACATGGAATGTAGCTGTACACAGCAGATTAGCTTTCTAAGGGAATAGAAATGCGCGGATAGATGCCGATCCTGGTATCATTTCCGCGCTTTTTTGTGTCCCAAGTATAGGTAGTGTTTGGGGGAATGTTGACATTTACATAAGAGATGATAAAATAATAGTTATAAATAAATAACAATTCGTATACAAATAGTTACTAGTTTATGTATATGGGTAATGAATATGTATGGGGAAGAAGGATGGTTCTAGTGAGCGACAGAGAGGAAGACAGACTAGAGGTGTATCGGATTATTCAATCGGTAAGGGAGGTTAACAAGACGATATTTTATGCTTTCTGGAACGAGGAGCAGCATTTGGATCTAACGGCCATTCAGCACATGGCTTTGGCCATTCTGAATAAACGCCCCAATATTGGGTTATCCGAGCTGGCAGAGATAGCTCATGTGGGAAGCAGCTCTATGAGCGGGGTGGTTGACCGCTTGACCAAGGCGGGATATATCGCTCGCGGACGGCATGAGCATGATCGCAGATCTTTAGTACTGACGCTTACGCCAGAAGGAAAAGATATAATGCAAAAGGTAGACTCCATGTGGATGGAGCGCGTCTTGCCAATTCTGGATATCCCGAAGGAGCAGCTAGAGTTGCTCTTGGATGTTCATAAACAAATGATCATGAAATTAACACCGAAGGGAATGAATCAACTTGAGCAGTCCTCAAATGACACTACCAGGTAATGTCCGCAGAGCACCCATTGTGGCCGCTCTGTTGATTGGCGCAATTGTTGCAATTTTAAACCAGACATTGATAAGTGTGGCTTTACCGAAAATGATGAGTGATCTGAATGTAGATGCCAATATAGCTCAGTGGCTTAGCACAGGCTTTATGCTCGTGAACGGGGTATTGATCCCGGTGACCGCATTCCTGATTGCCCGTTTCTCTACTCGTAAATTGTTTATTAGTGCAATGACTATTTTTTCAATCGGCACGCTGTTATGTGCAATAGCGCCGAGTTTTAGTATATTGCTGATCGGTCGGCTTATTCAGGCTGCGGGTGCAGGGATTATGATGCCATTAATGATGGTCGTTATCTTGAACATCTACCCAATAGAGCGTCGTGGCCGTGCAATGGGAACGCTGGGACTTGCGATGGGGTTTGCTCCAGCCATTGGACCAACCTTATCTGGTTATATAGTCCAGCACTATGACTGGCGAGTATTGTTCTGGATCATCTTGCCGATTTCCGTGATTTCGATTGTGATCGGATTTATTTTTCTGAAAAATGTAACCGAGCAGTCCAAGCCTAAGCTGGACATTCTCAGTGTTATTTTGTCTACACTCGGTTTTGGTGGGCTGTTATACGGCTTTAGTGATGCTGGAACATCGGGTTGGGGGAGTATTCCAGTCCTGTCTACACTCATCGTCGGGACGATTGCGCTTATTTTATTTATTGTCCGACAACTGAAGGTAGATGAGCCTATGCTGGAGTTTCGTATCTTTAAATACGATGTGTACAGCTTGACGACAATCATTAATGTTATTGTGACGATGGCTCTGTACGCCGGTATGATATTGCTTCCAATTTATTTGCAAAATATTCGCGGATTTACACCGCTCCAGTCTGGTATGCTAATGTTACCAGGAGCGATTCTGATGGGGGTCATGTCTCCTGTGACGGGGGCTATTTTTGACCGAATTGGAGCGCGCTGGCTGTCTGTAATTGGGTTGTTGATCATGACTGTAACGACTTGGGAATTTACACGTTTAACCGAATCAACCACCTATATGACACTGTTAATCAATTATACGGTACGAATGTTCGGGATGTCATTGCTGATGATGCCGATCCAAACGGCCGGACTGAATCAGCTTCCACAACGATTAAATGCCCATGGTACGGCGATGGGCAATACGCTACGTATGATTTCGGGCTCGATTGGGACAGCAATTCTAGTGACGGTGATGTCTACTCAAACCAGCAATCGTTTGACCACGATGGTTGCATCCGAGGGACTGAACGTTACGGACAAAGCGGGAATGCTGGCTGCTAGCAATCAAGCTACGATCTACGGTATTAACTCGGCATTTATCATTGCAACACTATTGAGCGTGACAGCTTTGGTATTGGCGTTTTTTATCAAAAATACGAATGCACAAAACGCTCGTGCCCGTCAACAGCTGGTGAACAGCGAGAAGGGGAAGACCATGGCTTCCTCATCATAAGCATGGATACATTTTCATTTGATTTCTGTGCAAAAAGAGAACCCGCATTGCATGTTTGTTTACATGCAGTGCGGGTTCTTAGTGGTAAGTCTACTCAATTATCCGAAGTAATCATTGTATCATAAAGCGACAAGGGCCACTCACTCCAAGGAAATTGGACAGGAGGCAGTGAGTGGAAGCTCATTGCTTCCTTGCTGACCGGATGCGGTGCTCCAGCGAGCAAGGACCAGAGGGCCAGTTGTTGACCGGGGCGGCTCAGATTACCGCCATATTTTTGGTCCCCATAGAGGGGACAGCCGATTGCCTGCATCTGTACACGAATTTGGTGCGAGCGTCCGGTGTGCAGCTTAATTTTCACAAGACTGAGTCCAGCAGTTTGCCCGACAACCTGGTATTCCAAAATGGCTTCCTTGGCACCAGCCGTGCCGGGTCGAACCGTTTTGACCGTGTTGGTACGGCTGTCCTTAAGCAGGTAATGGGTTAGACGGCCTTGGAGAGCCTCAGGAACGCCATTCAGAACAGCTGTATACAGCTTGTAAAAATGACGGCTTCGAACCGATTCTGACAAACGAGAAGCTGCTTTGGACGTTTTAGCAAAAATCATGGCTCCACCTACAGGTCGATCCAGCCTGTGCACTAAACCCAAAAAGACGTTACCAGGCTTATTGTGTCTGATTTTCAGATCTTCCTTGAGTAAAGACAGCAGATCGGGATCGCCGCTGGCATCCTCCTGTGTCGGAACATTGACAGGCTTTACAACCGCCAGGACATGATTGTCCTCATATAGGACGGGAATATTCGGCTGTGCATGCTCTTGCCGAGTAAGTTCATCTTGATTCATAAGAGGAATTAAGCCTCCCAGCGTCCGAGAATACCACAAGGCAAATTCAATCCAGAGCGTGTGATCGGCAATCCGATTTCACCGGCGCTAATTTGTCCGCCATACTTTTGTTGCATCGTCATGCTCAGCATGTTACGCAATACAGTAGGTGAAATACCTGTCGTGTAGGAGTTGATCAGCATGAACAAGGGTTGGTCCGAAATGATGCTCATGCAGGATTCGAGAAACGGATACAAGCTTTCTTCCAGCTTCCAGGTTTCTCCGTTAGGTCCGCGTCCATAAGAAGGAGGGTCCATAATAATGGCATCATAACGGTTGCCCCGACGTTGTTCCCGTTGCACGAACTTGAACACGTCGTCTGTAATGAAGCGTACCGGTCGGTCAGCCAGACCGGACAATTGAACGTTTTCCTTTGCCCACTGCACCATACCTTTGGCTGCATCCACGTGAACTACACTGGCTCCGGCATACGCTGCGGCAGTAGTGGCTCCTCCCGTGTATGCAAACAGGTTCAATACGGAAATGGGTCTACCTGCGCCTTTAATTTTATCCATCATCCAGCTCCAGTTGGCGGCTTGCTCTGGGAAAAGACCAGTATGCTTAAAGCTGGTCGGTTTAATGTGGAATTTAAGCGGTCCATAGCTAATCGTCCAACGCTCGGGGATAGGCTTTTTCATATCCCATTGGCCGCCCCCGGAAGAGCTGCGGTGATAATGCCCATGAACATTACGCCATTCGGCTGTTTCCTGGGTCAAAGGCCATATGATTTGCGGATCGGGACGACGCAGGACAATATTACCCCAACGTTCCAGCTTTTCACCACCGCCTGTATCCATTACTTCATAGTCTTTCCACTCTTGTGCTACATACATGTACAATCCATCCTTCAGCAGTCAATTCGGGATTTAGGCAGCAAGCTGCGCAAATCCCCACATGGAGTCTATTGTACAACAAACCTTAGCAACAATCGAATGATTCCATGAATAAGTAAGTAGTTAGAAGGAGCAAAAATATTTTTTCGAATACACTTGTAATTAGAGCGCTTCCATATTAAAATGAAATCAATCCCACTTGTACGTACAACTCTCCCGATTTTCATTCTATTTATGAAAAGAAGAATTGGTTGTACGTACATAATATTTTACAACAATCCATAATTTTTTAATAGTGAACAGTCGCATATAATGCGACTTTTTTACGTATATGTTTAACAAAATACATTTCATGCTTAAAATTTTTATTTGACAATGAGAATCATTATCAAATATTATTTGATTAATAGGGAGTGAAAGCATCCCATATTTCAAATAAAGGTGAGGGATGAACTTGGGTAAAATCATGATTGCTTATGCTAGCATGACCGGTAATACAGAGGAAATCGCGGAATTGATCGCCGAGGGTGTTCGTCAGGCAGGGCATGAGGCAGAGTTGAAGGCTTCGTATGATTGCAGCGCGCAAGAATTGCTCGCATATGACGGATTCCTGTTGGGTGTATATACATGGGGAGATGGTGAGCTTCCTGATGAATTTTTAGATTTTTACGAGGAACTAGACGAGCTTGATCTGTCTGGTAAAAAGACTGCTGTATTTGGCAGTGGAGATACATCTTATACACAATTCTGTGGCGCAGTGGACTTGGTAGAGGAAAAAGTCAAAGAACGCGGCGCATCAGTCATTCAGGAGAGTTTGAAGATTGAATTCAATCCACTCGATGATGAGAAGGAGAATTGCCGAGCTTACGGAAGACAATTTGCGCAGGCTGGCATTGGAGTGTCCTGAGAAGAGAGTGAGGGATAGGTATGCGCAATAGCGATAGCTTAAGCGGCTTTCCTCTTCTGCACGACTATCAGCTTGAAGAGATGTGGAGAACTCCGCAGTCAATCCATCAATCACAGAGAAAACGAGGGCGTGAGGGTTGGAATTGGCGGCAAAGGGTTCAATATGCGATAGGGCATGCGCTGAACGAATACTTTGGAATGGAAGTAGAGGTACGGCGAGAAGTCCCTGTTCAGTATGTGTTGGAGAAGTGGTGGCCTAAGCAGTCGAACAGTTTTGAATCTTTGTTCCATTACTGGGATGTCAAAAATAAAGTGTCAGGCGAGTTGTCAAAAATATGTGCCTTAAATAATGACTTATTGGTGCCTGTGATGTTGTATGAACAATTTTGTACAGTGGTACCTGAGTTGGAGGTCGATATTTCGCTGATTGTTCAGGCAGCCTGGCAACAATCAGAACAAGCGGATTCATTGCTGATTCAAAAGTATATGGTGGACTACAACCCTAACGTTATTAGTACATTTCATCATTTAACAAATGTATTTTGTTATTATGCATTTGGAGCTCTTCCTCAGCTTATCGAAGTTTACTGTCTGCTAGAAGGGAAGAAGGTTCGTTTTCTTCCTGGTTTGGCTTCTTTACAGCAATCTTTGGATTACGTACGACTACTAAAAGACTCCAGAGAGGATATGCATGGTACGGCAGAACGCTGTCGCTGCAGGGGATGTATGGGGCAGCAAGCTTCTCAGCAGAACAGAGCGAATAAGGACAAGAAGGAAGAGCGGGAGGCGAAAAACTGTAGGGATCGGTCAGTTGGACCTACGCTTTTCTCTTAGGATTATTGTGTGAACCTTTAAATGTAAACTATCCCTTTTCATGAAAGAACCTTGGAAACAAGGTTCTTTTTTGTGAAAAAAAATTCTGAAAAAACTGAAAATTTATATTGCCTGAATAGATAAATATATCTATAATATTTCAATGTACAATAGTTATATGAAAATATTTAAATATAATGAAGACGGTTTGTGGACTATGGATCAACTTGTCTTACGTACATAAACAAGTCCTGTCTTGTGCATGGCTCGCTGCCATGTGTTTATTTATGCTCTACATTTGGTTTAATGGCCTAATATTTCAATTTTAAAATATTAGCGTTGAATAATAAAAATTTTTTGGACAACAGGGGTGGAACAAGTGAGTAAGAAAACTGTATTGCCGATTCTCATCGTGCTGCTCATTCTGAGTGGTGGAGCTATTGGCTACTATTATTGGTATCAGGCAACACACTTTGTTAAAAGTGACGATGCGCGCATTCAAGCCGATCAGTATAAGGTAATGCCGCAAATCTCCGGTGAGATTAGCCACATTGATGTTGAAGAAGGCGATGTGCTGCAACGCAATGAACCGATTGCCGAGCAAGATGTATCAGGACTGGATGCAAGCATGATCAGCAAGTCTGTACTGCGTGCGCCGATTAACGGAACTGTTATTAAGATTTATTCGAAAGAGCATGAAATTGGAACACCGGGTAGTGCTGTAGCGACTATGGTTGATATGAACAACCTGTATGTATCCACGAATATTGAAGAAACCGATATTAACCGTATTAAACCAGGACAGCTTGTTGACATTACGCTTGATGCAGCAGGCGATCAGGTCATTCAGGGTAAGGTTCGTAAAGTGGGCGAAGCTTCCAATGCAGTGTTTTCGCTCGTTCCTGCTGTGAACACAAGTGGTAACTTTAATAAGGTGACTCAACGTGTACCTGTAGAAATTGCTGTGAACAAGCCGAAGGACATGAAGCTTATCCCTGGGACGAACGTGGAAGTAAAAATTCATACATCTTAAAAAGGAGGGGTCCATGTGGCTGCCAATGAAACTGCTGCTGCTCCTTCGACAGATTCTTCCAAAGAACGCTGGCTTGCCTTTTTTGCTATCGTTTTAGGCGCCTTTGTCGCCATTCTGAACAACAGTCTGATCAACGTCGCCATTCCACGATTGACGACAGATTTAGGGTCAACGACGACACGTATTCAGTGGGTTATTACAGGTTACACGCTTGCATCCGGCGTAATCGTCCCGATTACCGGATATATGGAGCAGCGTATCGGGTACAAAAAGTTTTTGATTCTTGCGCTCAGCGTGTTCTCGTTGGGAACAGGAATATGTATTTTTGCATGGAGTGATTCTTCCCTGATTGCAGCGCGTGTACTGGCTGGTCTGGGCGGCGGTGTCATTATGCCGCTGAGTATGACGATTATTTACAAAATCATGCCGCGTGAACAAATCGGGATGTCCCTTGGTATATGGGGGATCGCCGCAATGGCCGCACCAGCTGTAGGGCCTACGCTGAGTGGCTACTTAATTGAATGGTTTAACTGGCGTTTCTTGTTTATTGTCAGTCTGCCGGTTGCTTTATTTGCCATTTTAATGGTCATCCTTCTCATCAAGGAGCCGCCTAAGGTTACGCCGAAACCGTTTGATCTGCCAGGATTTTTACTAGCGGCAACCTGTGCAGGAACACTCTTGTACGCACTGACAAACGGCCAGCGTGATGGCTGGACTTCTTTTGGGATTGTATCTCTGCTGTTTATTTCTTTCTGGGCACTTGTCTTTCTCATCTATGTAGAAAGCGGCAAGGATAATGCTGTAATTGAAATTTCATTATTCAAAAATTCAAAATATACGATTAGTGTTATCGCCTCCAGTCTGGTCATGATGGGGATGTATGGAGGAACGTTCCTTACACCGTTGTTTTTGCAAAATATTCAGCGCGTGTCACCGATTGATACTGGTATTATCCTCATTCCACAGGCCATTGCCATGGCGGCCATGATGCCTATCGCCGGGAAGCTGTTTGATAAGTTCGGCATTGTGCCTTTGGGACTTGTAGGCCTGACACTAACCAGCTTTATGACCTATCATCTTCATCAGCTTACGCCAGATACTTCGCATGCCTGGTTGGAAACCGTAATGGCATTACGAGGTCTGGGAATTGGTATTTGCATGATGCCATTGTCCACGGTCGGCATGAATGCTGTTCATCCGAGCAAGGTAGCCAATGCGTCTACAGCGTCCAATCTTGTACGTACTGTGGCTGCATCTATGGCGATTGCGGTACTGACCGCCATTATGCAAAGCCGTTCAGCTGCTCATGCCCAGCAAATTTCGGAGTCCATTACACAGGACTCAGCTCATACGCTACAGGCGACATTGGGTAGCTCATGGATGTCATCCATAAGTAGTTTAATCACACTGGATGCTACATCGAGAGGAATTGGGGATACGTTCCTCATTTCATCTATACCGCTGTTTTGCACGATTCCACTCATCTTTTTGTTTATTCAGAGGAAGAAAGCAAAGACACAGCCGGAAGCTTAATAAAGAGAAATACAAAAATATCGACTGGATGGCTTACATTATTTCCACGGACAGAAAGAAAGGGAATTATCATGAAAATATTGAGAGTAGAAAGTACATTAGCGGCTTTAGTCCTCGGCGGCGCAGTGCTGGCAGGCTGCTCCAGTAATAGTGGAGCGGCTCAGGACATGGTCGTTCCAGTTAAAATTAGTCAAGCACAGCAGGGGATTATCGGACAGGGAAATATTTATACAGGTACGGTAACACCTTCGGAAACCGTCAATATTGTGCCTAAAGTAGGCGGTAAAGTGGTTGAGCTGCCTGTGGATATTGGTTCTGAGGTTAAAAAGGGCCAAGTCCTCTTCAAGCTTGACGATAAGGATATGCGTAACAATGTTGCAAAAGCTCGCGCCGCAGCAGCAGCCGCAGCAGCTGGCGTAAGTACCGCTCAAGCATCCCATGAATCAACGATGGTTCAAGCAACTTCGGGCTTAGTGCAGTCCAAGAGCGGTGTGATTCAATCCCAAAGCGCAATCAATCAGGCTCAGGGGGCTATTAATCAAGCAACTACAGCCGTAGAACAAGCGACACATGGTGTTTCCTCGGCAGCCAATACGGTGAAACAAACACAGCAAGCTTTGGCAGATGCACAAAAGAATGTAACACGTACACAAAGTCTGTTTGATGCTGGTGCGAGCACCCAAGCACAATTAGAACAAGCAAAAACCGCAGTTGTGAATGCGGAAGCGGCTTATAATAATGCACAAAATGCGCAGGCTAATGCAAAAGACCAATTGATAGCTGCTCAAAAGGCTCTAACTACAGCCCGTAACAGCTATGATACAGCAAAAAATAGCTACAGTAATGCTAACAGCGGCTACAGCAATGCGCAGAATCAGCTTAAAGTATCTCAAAATACGGCTGGCATCGAGTCTAGCCAACAATCTCTTAAGCAGGCACAACTGAATGTAAACATTGCTCAGGATGCATTGGATGACACCGTTGTTACATCACCGATCAATGGTATTGTGGGTACGAAAAATGCAGAAGTGGGCGAAATGGTATCCGCTCAGTCTCCTGCGCTAGTCATTGCTAACCTGAGTACGGTCAATACATTGATTTATGTCCCTGCGGAACAGATCAACAATGTAAAAGCAGGTGACAAGGTACAGGTTCGTGTTGCAGCCTCCAACATTGTAACAACAGGTACAGTAAAAAATGTAAGCCCGTTGGATGCAAGCGGAAAAGGTTATCCTGTAAAAATCTCAGTAGCCAATCCAGACATGAAACTGAAATCCGGCATGTTGGCTGATATCAGCTTTGTCGCTGCCAATGCGCAAGAAGGCATTGTTGTTCCTACTGCGGCAGTTCAAAAGGATCAAGGTAAAGAATATGTATATGTAGTAAGCGGCGACCATGCGAAACGCAAGGAAGTGAAAACTGTTCAAACGACAGGCTCACAAACACTCATTACCAGTGGCTTGAGCAAGGAAGAGAATGTGATTGTGAATAATCTGGCATTGCTGTCCGATAACTCACCGATTACAATTACCCAATAACTTGGTTCTAAACTTGCGTTCTTTATAATAGTAGAAATTTATTATGGATACATTCCAAGGCAGCCCGCAATTGGGCTGTCTTGTTTTTATTTCATTTGCACATTTTACATAGGGTTAATGTCGATCTGGGACTTTTTTTGACGAACATTGGTAGAATAGGATAGACTAAATTGGAAATAGATAGTTTACGAGATCTCAGACAAGCGATCGGAGGAATTGTGAGATGGAAGTGAAATTGGTTGTAGATTATGAAGCTTATGAGAATGGCCAAACGATGGCTAAATCTATTGAGGAACTGGCAGCCAAGCCGGAGAGTGCCCAAGTTACGGATCTGATCATTGGAGATTGGGGCGGAGCCTATGAAAATTCACCAGATGATTTTATACCCGTGTTAGTGAAGCTAAAAGATCAATTTCCTAAGGTGCGCAAGCTGTTTATTGGTGATATGGAATATGATGAGTGTGAGGTATCATGGATTAACCAAACGAATCTGTCCCCGCTGTTAGAAGCGTTTCCAAAGCTTGAATCCTTACATATTAAAGGAAGCCAGGATCTGAGCTTGGAACCCCTTCGCCATAATCATCTTCAAGAATTGGTTATTATTTGTGGCGGTCTACCTGTGAGCGTCCTTCGACAAATCCGTAATGCCGAACTGCCTGAACTGCGCAAGCTGGAGCTGTATTTGGGTGTCGAGGATTATGGTTTTGACGGTAAACTGGAAGATATTTTACCGTTTTTGGACAGCAATCCTTTTCCCAAACTTACATACTTGGGACTCAAAGATAGTGAGATACAGGATGAAATTGCCATTGCTGCTGCTAATGCCCCTGTGATTGGACAACTGGAAGTACTGGATCTCTCACAAGGTACTTTGTCTGATCAAGGTGCAGAAGCGTTGCTGGCTAGTGAAAGTATAAAAGGACTGAAACATCTGGATTTGAGCTATCATTATATGTCTAGTGAAATGATGGGGCGCTGGAAGAACTCTGGTTTATCTGTGAACGTAGAAGATCAACAAGAAGCAGATGAAGAAGATGATTGGCGCTATCCATCACTGACAGAGTAATTTGCTCCAATGGATTTCTAAAACGGATTGACTTTAAAATTAAAAAGAATAAAAGTGAGGCGGCTCTATGATGAAGATGTGGGATAGTAATGTCAACGAGCCGTTTATCTTGTTCGGTAATTCGGGGAATCGTCGAACTACGGGGCTGCAGGAAGCACGAAGCAGATTAATGCTTCCGTCAGCTCTGGAGGTCTCCTATACAGATGTGTTGGGGGCCATTCGAGAGAAACACAGTCTGAACGAACTGATGGTCAGGATAGCTGCACAAGCTGCGCAAGATAGCGTGAATGGCAGTGTCCAATTGCAAGAGAGCATTGATCAATTACTGAAAGGTCGGGTGGACAGAGGCCCGCTGCTACGTCTGGATGCACCGGGCGAAAACTTTGAGGTAGAGCGGGAGTTGATTGCTCTGGGCGCCCCGGATGCCGAGGGAGACGATTCTCTGTTGCCATGGCCGGAATGGGCACATGGCACAGGTATACTAGCGGCAGAAGCGCGCCGTTTGCAGGAACAGCGTGGTCGCATTTGGCACCCGGCACAATGGTTCCGGGGCTATTGCCGTCTGCTGGCTTGGCTGCGGCATGAAGTAGATCGGCTCTGGCCTTCGTCGCGCTGGATGAACGATCCTGCGGAAGTAGCCGTCATGTTTGACAAACGGCGTTGTAGCGCCGTATTAGACCAGGCAGACATCAGGGTCCCGCCTGTGCTTACAGCTTCAGGCGGTGCTTTTCGTGATGCTGTTGATCTGCATGCAGCTATGAAAGAGAGTGGGTTTCACCGCGTATTTGTGAAAATATTTTGCGGGTCAGGCGCTTCTGGTGTCATGGCTTATCAAGTACATCCCAAAACGCATGCAGAACTGGCGGTAACTACGATTGGAACAGAGATCATACACGGACAGCGTGTGTATTATAATGCCGGACGATTGCGTCGTTATACAGACAAGCAGGATATTCATGCCATCCTTAACTGGCTATGTTCGGAAGGGGTACATGTGGAACGCTGGATTCCCAAAGCGACCTTGAACGGACGTGTTTATGATGTGCGTCAACTCGTGTGTGAATCAGAAGCTTGTCATGCGGTTTTACGTTTGAGCCACAGCCCCATCACAAATCTACATTTGCGTAATGAGCGGCTCTTGCTGGAGGAAGCCGAACTACCACAAAGTACGGTGGAATCGGTTCAGCATACTGCAAAAGCCGCCATGAGGGTCTTTCCGGCGTCCATGGTTGCTGGACTGGATGTGCTTGTTCCGGCTCACGGTGGTCGTCCCTACGTATTGGATGTTAATCCGTTCGGTGATTTACTGTACCGGGTTGAACATCAGGGTTGGAATCCATATGAATGGGAAATGTTGCACCTTGCTAATAGGAGCGTAGTTTTGGAAAGGAAAGACAGATAATGACTGATATGAATCAAATTGTTGGCTCTCATGATATTGTCATGATTACGCTGGATACCCTGCGTTATGATGTAGCCAAGCTGGAGGAAGAAAACTGTCCGAATTTATGCGGCTCCGGGTCGTGGGAAAAGCGCCATACACCAGGGAGCTTTACATATGCTGCACACCATGCTTTTTTTGGCGGATTTTTACCGACTCCGGCCAATACGGATAAGGCTTCACATGTCAGGCTGTTTCACACAAAAGATACGGGACTGCGTACGCATCCACATACCTGGCTGTTCGATGCTCCGGACATTGTGTCCGGGCTGGAGAACGAGGGCTATCGGACCATCTGTATCGGCGGCGTTATATTTTTTACGAAGAAGAACAAGCTGGCCAAGGTACTGCCCGGATATTTTCAAGAGAGCTACTGGCGCATGAACTTTGGCGTTACCAACCCTCGTTCAACAGAGCATCAGGTGAATCATGCCTTGAAGCTGTTGGAAAAGGCAGACCCTGCACAGCGCTTGTTTTTGTTTATGAATGTATCAGCCATCCATGGGCCTAATCATTATTTTGTAAAGGGCTCTTCAAAAGATTCAGTAGAGTCTCAACGAGCAGCTTTGCGGTATGTGGATGGTGAACTTGGACGCTTGTTTGATGCTTTGCGGAAGCGTGGCAAGACGTTTTGCATGGCTTTTTCCGATCATGGTACAGCTTATGGGGAAGACGGCTACGAAGGGCATCGCCTGGCGCATGAGGTAGTGTGGAATGTGCCTTACCGCGAATTTATACTGTAGGACAAAAAGAAACGTAGTTTGCACTGGTAAATGATCAACAATCCAATCCAGCGCGAGGAAGGAGCAGAAATGAAAGCCATGAATCTGAATCACCTGCATCCAATGGGCCCAGCAACCCAGACTTCTCCGGGAATGGACACTAATTTAGTAACGTCTAGATTTCAGTGGCCGGATACTCCTGTAGAATGGGCACGTACGATCCGAGAAGCTCCCTATCGCTCCTATCTGTATTCTTACCCGCATAAAACGGCCTATCGTTCGTTCGATACACCGCTCCCATTGCAGGAATTGTGGGAGAAAGAAGAGTTGGAAAGCTATTTTTTGTATATGCATATACCGTTTTGCGCAGCTCGCTGTGGATTTTGTAACCTGTTCACTTTGCCAGACAAGCGTCAGGATGTGCATAAGGAGTATGTGGATGCGCTAGAAAGACAAGCTCGGCAATGGGCTCCAATTATGGGGGGTCGGCCTTTTTCGCGTTTTGCGATTGGCGGTGGTACACCGACCTTATTGGAGGCTCCTTTGGTGGGGCGTTTATTTGACATTGCGGAAAATATTATGGGATTGGACCCCAAGCGAGCTTCTATTTCAGTTGAAACCTCTCCAGACACTGTAACTGAGGATAGGCTGGAAGTGCTCAAGCGCCGCGGTACAGATCGTGTCAGCATGGGAATCCAGAGCTTTGTGGAATCAGAAAGTGCCGCCATATACCGACCTCAGAAGCCAAAGCTTGTTAGAGAAGCACTTGAGCGGCTGGTAGAATACAATTTTCCTTTGCTCAACGTGGATCTGATCTATGGTCTGCCTGGTCAAACGGTGGAAACCTGGCTGTATTCTCTGGAGGAAGCTCTGTCTTATTCGCCAGGAGAGATCTTTCTTTACCCGTTATATATTCGTGAAAATACGATTTTAAAGCCCGGCTATACCGGACTGGATCACGATATTCGCCTTAGCTTGTATGAAGTAGCGCGTGAACGGCTCAAACAGGCAGGATATGTACAATATTCCATGCGCCGTTTTGCTAAAAATGAGGGTACATCCAGCAAAGAGCTTTTGCCCTACAGTTGCCAGGAGGAGGGCATGGCTGGATTGGGGTGCGGAGCACGCTCTTATACACGCGATGTACACTATGCCAGCCGGTATGGTGTCAGTACAGCAGCCACACGTAGTATTATCGCGGATTATGTGGCGGCGGAGCGTCATGATCTGGCTGACTACGGCTTTATTTTAAATGCGGATGAGCGTAAGCGGCGCTTTATCCTGAAGGCACTTCTTCATCGGGAAGGATTGGAACTATGCGCCTATGCAGAGCGCTTCGGTGTATCCCTGGAAGACGATTTTACAGGAATGTCACTGCTGCTAGAATCGGGTATGGCTGTGGTCGAGGAGGGCACGCTTCGACTTACGGAGGAAGGAATGGCCTATTCCGATGCGATTGGGGACTGGATGATTTCCACATCAGTACGTGAGCGTATGGAAGGATATGTAGGCGCATGAGAGCGACCTTATATTATCGTGGTTCGCTGACCTCATGCAACTATGCTTGCCCTTACTGCCCATTCAGTAAAAACGTCGATAGTCGGGAAACGTTGAACAAGGATCGGGCGCAGTTGGAACGTTTTGCTGATTGGGTACGAGAGCAGGGCGCTTTGGGGCACCAGCTCTCCATTTTTTTTAATCCATATGGAGAAGCCTTGATTCATTACTGGTATCGTAAGACCATGATTGAGTTCTCCCATATGGCGCATGTGGAAAAAGTGGCCGTACAGACGAACCTTTCGGCTAAGCTGGATTGGACAAAAGAACTAAATCCAGAGACAGCTGCGCTGTGGGCTACATATCATCCTGGAGAAACCAAAGAGCAAGCTTTTATATCGCAGGCTATGAAGCTATATGAACTTGGCATTTCCTATAGTGTCGGTACAGTTGGATTGAGACAGGCGTTCCCGGCTATTCGTTCTTTGCGGGCGCAACTTCCAAAAGAAGTATATATGTGGGTCAACGCCTACAAGGACCGCCCCCATTATTATACGGATGCTGAGGTTGCCGAATTAACTGCGATAGATCCCTATTTCCAATGGAATTTAAAGGATTATAGTAGCCAGGGGCGAGCATGTCGCGCGGGAGAAGATGTATTTTACGTCCAAGGTGACGGACGAGTAAAACACTGCTATCAGGATCGCCGTGTGATTGGACACCTGTACAGAGACGGTCTGGAGGGGCTGAGCGCCCAGCGTCCGTGCCGGATGAAAGAATGCGGTTGTTATATCGGTTATATCCATATGGAAGAGCAGCCATTTCGGGAAATGTACGGTAACGGCTTGCTCGAAAGGGTGCCGCATACAACCATGATGATCCATTAGACAAAAAAGAGAAAAAAAAGAACCGCCCTTGCCATCAGGCAAAGAGCGGTTCTTCTGTTTGGAAATAAGTTTGTACGATTGCCTATGCAATTTAATTAAATTTGGACAATAGCAGTAATTTCTTCATCCAGATCCAATCTGACCTGCTCGCGATAGGCACGAATATTGTATTCGGAATGAAGATATCTCAGAATCGCTTCTATCATATTAGCTTCCACTAGATATTGACTGCGTCCCTGGACATGAACTTCGGCTGTATAGCCTGTATCTTCATCCCAGCTTAGCTCCACAACCACATCGGTTGGTTGTACGCCCTTGCGTTCAGCCATATGCAGGCAAATGGCATTGACAATCTCATCCATGCTTAAAATCATAACTTAGTAACGTCCTCCACGAGAATCATCTGGTCTACGGCGATTTTTGATAGCTCGGTAGATACCTACACCAACCATAATCAGAACATAAATAGCTAGAACGTTAACGACCAGACCAAGCAAGCTACCCAATGCACCCATGTTGCCGAACAATCCGCCAAAGAGCATACCTGCCAAGCCGCCCAGCATCATACCTTTGAGGAACCCACCACCGCCACCAAGGAACCCACCGGTTCTGCTTGTGTTGCCCGTAGTAGCACTAGATTTAGTTCCACTATCAGACTTATTGATGCCGCTGCTGTCATTCGCTTTGCTTGGTGTAGATTGGTATGATTTTGGTCCGGATTTAAATCCGCCACCACGCCTTGCATCAGCTGTAGATGGTGCGATCATAGCAATGAGTAGGGTGAAAGCCATCATCAGCATCATCATATTTTTCAAAGTGAATGTCTTTTTCATGTAAATATAATCCCCCTTAGTAATTTGTGTTATAGGTCAAACAACCGCTTACCCGTAATACGATATAGCATGGAAAAGGGTTTCAAAGAATTTTAATTTTTAAAAAATTAAACGATAACGTACATAAATCCCATACACGGATTGATAAAAACGTTCAGCTTTAGGGTTTAAGTAAAAACGGATTCGTGTCTGCTCTGACATCACCGGCAAGCAGCATGCGCAGCACCATTTGGCACCATTCCAGGCCTGCTCTAGCATTTAAAAGCCCTTTTTGCACTAAAATATAGTCACCGAAATTCTTACTGCCAAAGTGTAAATTTTCTGCGGGAATGTCGTTCAGTATATCCTCTAGATGCTGGATTTTCTGAATAAAATAACGTTTACGTTCTTCCAGCATACGATTGGCACTCGTCTTGTCCGTCAACCAGAGACAGAATAATCGAAGGCTTAATTCGTCCCGTGTAACCGGAGCAGCTAACGTTTCCTGAGACCATTGCTGAAGCATATGGATTCCCTTGTCGGTAATGGTATACATTTTTTTATCAGGCTTGTCGGATTGCTGAATCCATCGGGAGGCTAGCAGTTCCTTGCTCTCCATACGGGCCAGTAGCGGATAGATCTGACTGTGCTTGGCCTGCCAAAAAGGCTGTATACGCAGCATCAGATCATAGCCGGAGGATTCCTCTCTGGCGAGTAGCCCCAACAGACCATACGATAGTAAATTCATATATCTTATCTCCTTCATCCATCTTAGTGACGGTTGTAACAGCTCTGCGGCAGATCATCTGCGGCTTCATAAAAAGTGTACACTGAAACTGTATGGTTTGACAACTTTCACACTGGTCGTTCACAGGTTAGCCAAAATTAGCTGGGGGCATTCTGTATGTATATGTGCTTTTTTTCATAGAAACAGGGTAGTTTAAGCACGTATGTACGCGCCTGAACTACCCCGGTAACTAGATATAGTGTTTACTGGTTATTCCCATCAACAACAAGTGTTAACGCTCCTGTATCTGGATGTATTACCATGCCATGAACGGGCGTATTCGGAGGGAGAAGGGGATGGTTTTTAATAAGCTTCACTGTAGTCTGTACCCCTTCTTCAATGTTGTCAAAACCTTTTAACCATTTATTCAGCTTAATACCTGAATTCTCCAATGTACTCAGCACTTCCTGCGAAATTCCGCGATCAAGCATTTCATTAACCATGTGATCAGCGTTTAATGCAGCCATGCCGCATTCATAATGACCTACAACGAGCACTTCGTCTGCTCCCAGCTCGTATAGAGCGACTAGCACACTGCGCATTACGCTTCCAAAAGGCTGTGAAATAATTGCACCCGCATTTTTGATGATTTTGACATCACCGTTACGCAGGTTCATGGCTTTGGGGAGCAACTCCGTTAGCCGCGTATCCATACAGGTTATGATAACCATTTTTTTATTAGGGAACTTGCCTGTTCTATAGGCCTCGTATTCTTTGTTTTCTACGAAAACACGATTGTACTCTAAAATTTCTTGGATGTGATCCACGATTGTTCCCTCCAGATTCTAATAAAGTTTAATATGTACCGCCCAACGTTTGATCCAGGTATTAGGAGCTGGTCGTACATGTTGTGTGTTGATTATACTTTTTAATATAATTATCATCAAGTATAGGTATCTAAAAATTTTAACCATTTTAAGTTAAAGAGGTGTCTCTAATTATGGAGCAACAAACATTGGATCAATGGACGGCTTTAAAGGAAATTGCACACAAAATCAGTGGTTACGGCGAAGCAGTCGGCTTGCTGCACTGGGATTTACGGACAGGCGCTCCACGTAAGGGCGTTGACATCCGGTCGGAGACGTTGGGCATGCTGTCCACGGAAATGTTCAAGCTGATGATCTCGGATGAAATGGGGCAGTTGCTGCAATTTTTTGCCGCAAAAGACAAGCTGGAGCAACTGGAAGACAATGATCGCAGACTGGTAGAGGAATGTCGCAAAAATTATGACCTAAATCGTTCGGTTCCGGCAGACCGCTACCGGGAGTATAGCATTTTAGCGGCTCAGGCGGAAAGCAAGTGGGAGGAAGCAAAGGAACATAGCGACTTTGCCGGATTCGAACCGTACTTGTCTAAAATCGTAGACATGAAGCGCGAGTTTATCGGTTACTGGGGGGTTAAGGATACAGAGTACGACACACTTTTGGATCAATATGAGCCAGGGATGACGGTTGAAAAGCTGGATGCGGTCTTTGATCGTCTCAAAAAGCGCCTTGTACCCCTATTGTCTAAAATTCAGGCTTCACCCAATCAGCCGGATAAAAGCTTTTTAGACGGTGTATTTGATGTAAAGCAGCAGGAAAAGTTCAGTCTGTTCATTTTAGGTCAGATGGGTTATGACTTTGACGCAGGTCGTTTGGATGAGAGTGTGCATCCATTTGCGACAGGGTTAAATCCAGGTGATGTGCGTATAACAACACATTATTTGCAAGATGATGTAACCAGTGCTATTTTCAGCTCCCTGCATGAAGGAGGGCATGCACTGTACGAACAAAATATTGCCCCTGAGCTAGCAGGATCACTACTGTCCGGAGGAACCTCTATGGGGATACATGAATCCCAGTCCCGCTTGTGGGAAAATAAAATCGGACGCAGTCGTGCTTTCTGGGATCGGTATTACGATGATCTGCAAAAGCATTTTCCTGATCGTTTGGCGAAGGTCACGGCTGAGCAATTTTACCGGGCAGTCAACCGCGTGGAAAATTCATTGATTCGTATTGAAGCAGATGAGCTGACATATAATTTACATATTATTGTCCGCTATGAAATTGAGAAAATGCTGTTTAATGAAAAGCTGGATGTAAAGCGTCTCCCTGAGGTATGGAATGCAAAATATAAAGAATACCTGGGACTTCTTCCCCCGAGCGATGGGCTGGGCGTACTTCAAGACGTTCACTGGTCCGGTGGTGACTTTGGCTATTTTGCTTCGTACTCGCTTGGCAATATGTATGCAGCGCAAATTTTGGCGACTCTGCGCAAAGAGCTGCCGAACCTGGATGAGCTGATTGCTGCTGGTGAGCTGGAGCCGATTAAGCAATGGCTGACTGAACGGATTTACCGTTACGGCAAGAGTCGGACGCCGTCTGAGTTGATTGTAGCCATTACAGGTGAGGATCTGAATCCCGATTATCTCGCCGACTATCTGGAAGAGAAATATACATCCATATACAAGCTGTGATTTAGAAGTTGTTATATAATCACACACAAAAACCCCGCGTTCTTAGGCAAATGCGGGGTTTTTGTGTGCGATTAACCATTATATCGACAGCCGCATAACAATATATGAAGTCAACGATGCAAAAAGGTGGGGAGGGAACAAGGATGAAAAACGGCACTCGTTTCAAAGCAGTGGTGGCTGCGGCACTACTCGGATTACTGTTGCTCAGTGGGTGTGCCCCCAAAGGGGAACAAACGATTGAGATCAGACTTGGCGAGGTAGCCCGTACGGTCTTTTATGCGCCGCAGTATGTAGCCTTGAGCCAGGGGATGTTTGCTCAGGAGGGACTGGATGTTCAGCTGGCTACGATCCCTGGGGGAGACAAGGCGATGACGGCGTTGTTGTCCAATCAGGCAGATATCGCGCTGATCGGCGCAGAAACATCTATTTATGTGTATCAGCAAGGAGCAGAGGACCCTATCATTAATTTCGCCCAGCTGACACAGAAGGACGGAACCTTTTTGTTTGCACGGCAGACGCAGGATAGCTTTGACTGGGAAAAGCTGAAACAACAAAATTTTTTGGGACAACGCAAGGGCGGAATGCCACAAATGTCACTTGAATTTACGCTTCGCAAACACGGCATTGATCCTCATAAGGATCTGAAGCTGATTCAAAATATTGATTTTGCCAATGTCGCCTCTGCTTTTGGCTCAGGTACAGGGGATTACGTACAGCTGTTTGAGCCACAGGCATCTATTTTTGAAAAGGAAGGTCGGGGGAGGGTGGTTGCCTCCATCGGCGTAGAGAGTGGCGAGTTGCCATATACGGTATATATGGCGAAGCAAAGCTATCTAAGCACCAATAGCGAGGCCGCTCAGAAATTTACAAATGCCATATATCGGGCACAACAGTGGATTGCTGCGCATTCACCTGAACAGATCGCCGAAGCAATTACGCCTTATTTTAAAGATACAGAATTAGCTGTTTTGACGAGTAGTATCAAGCGCTACAAGGAACAGAGTACCTATGCTATGAACCCGATGATTGAGGAAAAGGAATGGAAGAATTTACAGGATGTCATGGCCTCGGCAGGTGAGCTGAAAAGCCCTGTTGCACTAGATAAGCTGGTCAACTCAAGCTTTGCAAAACAGGCGATCTCCTCCAACTCTATCGGGAATACTGAGACAGATGTGAAAAAGAGCGCAACTGAAGCTACGGATACAGCTGTCGATGCTGGAGGTTCACCATGATGGAAGAACAGAGTGGTCTCACTGCGGATGTGACGATCCCGATGGTGAGAATGGAGCAAGTGACCCATGTGTATGTAACAGATCGGGAAGCTTCACTTGCGGTTGAGAATATCGATTTTTCCGTAAATACAGGGGAGTTTGTCAGTTTAGTCGGTCCAAGCGGCTGTGGCAAAACGACGATCCTGTCTATGATCGCCGGGCTGCTGCGTCCAGCGGCAGGTCAAGTTATGCTGCAAGGTCAGCCGGTAAGTGGCCCGAGCCCTGAGGTCGGTTACATGTTGCAGCAGGATTATCTCTTCCCGTGGCGGACGATCATGGATAACGCATTGTTAGGTCTGGAACTAAGCAACAGAGTAGATGAAGCTGCGCGTGAGCGGACACGGTTATTGCTGGAAGGCATGGGTCTGGGAGGAAAGGAGCATTTGCATCCATCCCAGTTGTCTGGAGGAATGCGCCAGCGTGTGGCGCTGGTACGGACGCTGGCGACTAATCCGGGACTGCTGCTGCTGGATGAGCCGTTCTCCGCGCTGGATTATCAAACCAAGCTACAGCTGGAGGACCTTGTTGTGCAAACCTTGCGGGAGCGAGAGAAAACGGCGATTTTAGTCACGCACGATTTGGCCGAGGCGATTGCAGTCAGCGACCGGGTTATAGTGATGGGGCGAAATCCTGGTCATATTCGGCGTACCTTTGAAATTCCGGATTCCATCCGGGAAGCCCAGCCTTTTTATGCACGCGAGCAGCCGGGCTTTAATGAGCTTTTTCATGAAATATGGGGGGAACTGGAGGCTTCGGGAGCAAAGGAGTGAGTTAACGTATGAAGAACGAAGCTGATCAGCTTGAGCAACGATGGATTCAAGGACTGCATCAGACGTATTTGCGTAACAGGCGTTTGCAAAAGTGGTTAGTAACAGGTGTGCAGACAGCTATTTTGCTGCTTTTATTTGTATTGTGGGAAATTGCAGGTCGTTTGAAGTGGATTGATGTACTGTTGTTTAGCTACCCTAGCAAAATTCTCACACAGATTGGCAAGGATGCGGTCAGCGGTGAATTATGGGGGCATGTAGGTGTCACTGTTGGAGAAACAATGGCAGGTTTTTTGCTTGGCACACTGCTCGGTACACTGCTGGCGGTACTTATTTGGTGGTCGCCGTTTTTGTCGAGGGTGCTTGACCCGTATATGGTCGTGTTTAACAGTATGCCCAAGGTAGCGCTGGGCCCGATTTTTATCGTCATGTTTGGGGCAGGTTTTACCGCGATTCTGATGACGACCCTCTCCATTACGGTTATCATTACGACACTTGTGGTGTACAACAGCTTTCAGGAAGTCGATTCGAATTTGATCAAAGTGGTTCGCACGTTTGGGGGATCACGTCGTGATACGTTTCAAAAGGTAATTTTGCCCGCATCCTTTCCCGCAATTGTCTCTACGCTAAAAGTGAATGTCGGCATGGCGTGGGTTGGCGTGATTGTGGGTGAATTTTTGGTGGCTAAAAATGGCTTAGGCTATTTGATTATTTATGGTTTTCAGGTATTCAATTTCACGCTGGTCATGTCCAGTTTGTTGATCATTGCTGTCGTAGCTACACTGATGTATCAGGCAGTCGTGTATGTGGAGCACCGCCTGCTTTCGGGTCGCCCTCATCGGTAATTATTAAATTTCTGAATATTTGTGTAAAACGTGAAAATAAAGTACCATGAAAATGAAATACTTAATATTTATGAAAATGAGAAAACAGATTTCATCTAGAGAGGACAGAATTTTTTCATGGGCTTTCGTACGATTAAAACGGCTATTGCCGCATTAATGGCCGTACTTATTGCAGAGGGAGTAGGCATTCACGGAGCCACCTCGGCAGGGCTTTTAGCAATTTTGGGGGTGGATGTCACACGCAAGAGAAGTCTCCGTACCATTTCGGCTAGATTTTTTGCATCCGTCGTGGGACTTCTTTTTGCTTGTGTTTTGTTTGTGGTATTCGGATTCCATGATTGGGTACTTGCATTATATATTTTAACGGCGTTTCCGGTCATTGTACGGGTAGGCTTTAAGGAAGGCATTGTCACGGGTTCAGTCGTAGTTTTCCGAGTATTCAGCGGCGGTGTGATTGATATGGAGGTGCTGCTGACCCAGCTGGCTCTGCTGGTGATTGGACTGGGTTCTGCGATGGTTGTCAATTTAGCTTATATGCCGCGTTCTGATAATACAATGCAACAAATCCGGCAGGAGGTGGATCGGACATTTTCTGTTATTTTCAGAAATATGGCCAACACGCTGCGTAGTCCGGCATACATATGGGATGGCAAGGAAGTTATTGAAGCGGACAGCGTGATCACCAAAGGGGTCACTGAGGCGGGGCGTTCATTGGAGAATCAAATGCTTCGTCCCCAAGAGGGCTGGAATGTGTATTTTTATATGCGCAAAGAACAGCTGGATTCGATTCAAAACATGATGCAGTTGATCGCACAAATGTATCAGCACATGCCGCAGGCCAAGCTTCTGGCCGAGCTGTTCGACCAGCTTAGCAACGACGTTTTGGCTGGACATTATACGGGGCAGACCGAGAAGCTGTTGGAGCAGGTTCGTGAAGAATTTAAAGCCATGGAGCTTCCCGCAACTCGGGAGGAATTTGAGATTCGTTCGGCATTATTGCAGCTTACACATGAGCTTCATCAGTATTTGAAAATCGCTAAAAAGGACAAGGCCCCTACTCCAGTGAAAAATTAGAGTAAGGACCTGAGCGGCTACTATCCATGACGGACAGTAGCCTTTTCTTGATCGGTAATGGCAGAACCTGGGTGAGTGAAAGTTCGTTTATGCCGAATTCGATCTGTGATCCATAAGACAGCGGTGATCAGGCAAGGGTAAAGCATAGCCCACCCAACAAAGGGGAAAACAACTGCCGTGGAGATGAAGGAAATCCAACTAATGGAAACTCCCCAACGACTTCCGCGTAGAAGCTTTATTCCTGCTGCACAACCCCCTAGATAGGTCAGAATGAAGGTAGCGTTCGGGAATTGGATCAGGTTGGTGAGTGAAACAGCACCACTACCGTACAACACCATAATGATCACGAAGCAGGCACTAAGAAAAGCAATGCCTCCGATGGGGGTATGAAAACGTTGGGATAACATGCCCATCCAGCGAAAGGCCTGTCCTTGCCGGGATAAAGCATAAGCGACTCGTGAAGCGGCACCCACGTAAGCAATAATAGTAGCGGTACAAATAAAGATACCCGTCAAGCCCGCAATGATCGCACCCCATGGACCGATAGCCCGACTAATCACCCATACGAGCGAAGCATCCGAATCCCCTGCAAGGTAACTTTGTGTGCCCACTGTAGCAAGCGCAGTAAGGAAATAAAGCAAACCAACAATGACAGCTGCAATGGTCACACCTTTAACGGCAGACCGCTCGGGATTGGTAAATTCCTCTGACATATGAGACACGGCCTCCCAGCCGATAAAGCACCAGAACAGAATCGCAGCTGCTTGGCCGACAGAAAGCCAGCCATGTGGAACAAACGGCGTAAAGTGAACAGTTTTCATCTGAGGGAGTGCTGCGGCAATAGCGAATATCAGGACGGCAACGATGGCTATAACGACGGCAATCTGAATACGTCCGGCAACCTTCATACCGATCCAGTTGATAGTCAGGCCCACCGCCAGCATAGCAGCGGCCAACAGTATGCGGCTTTCCTCTCCCCAGCCCATAGCTGTGGTCATATAGCCGGCTCCGGTAAGTGCGGCAACAGGCGCCCCAATTGGAACCGACATGAGAAAAAACCACCCGATATAAGCACCGGCACGTGGGGAAAAGGCCAACGTCACAAAATGCGATACCCCTCCGGCATTTGGAAATTTCGCAGATAGAAGCCCCATGGAAAGCGCCATTGGGAGAATAAGCAGGGTCATGAATCCCCATGCCAGCAACGATGCTGGGCCCGCCATTTGGGCGGCAAGGCCAGGCACAATCAATACCCCCGAACCTAGCACAGCTCCGATATAGAGCGCAATGGCCTGTGGAAGACCAATAGTGGATTGAAGTTTATTTTCATTCGTCATGCAGAAAAGCCTTCTTTCTCTTGTTATTTTCTCCAGCTTATCAGATAATCAATCTATCGGAAAAACGGAATATTACGATTGCTTGCATCGGAAAAATCGATTGAAGGAGCGAATTATGGAATCGCGGCATTTGTTTACTTTTTTAAATGTGGTGGAGGCAGGCAGTTTTACGCGAGCAGCGCGTATACTGGATTATGCGCAGTCAAGTATTACTGCTCAAATTCAAACACTGGAGACGGAATTGGGTACGCCGCTGTTTGATCGCATTGGCAAGAAAATCATGCTGACCGATGCCGGGCGACGCCTGCTGCCCTATGCGCAGGAAATTTCCAAGATGCATGCTATGGCTAAGGATGCGCTTCGTTCAGAAACAGAATTAACAGGGACGCTAAAAATAGGAGCACCAGAGTCTCTGGCTGCTTTTCGTTTGCCGAGTTTGATCCGTGAGTACAGAGAGCGGTACCCAAAGGTCAAAATTGTACTTAAGCCCGGCGAATGCTGGGAATTACGTGATTTGATCCGTTCCGGTGAACTGGATTTGGCTTTTTTGCTTCAACCTGAGACGGAGGATAGAGAACTGAATATCACCACGCTTATTCATGAGCCGATGGCGCTGGTTGCGCCACTGAAGCATTCACTGGTTGCCTGTGCACAGGTAGAGCCTGCCGACTTGAAGGACGAAACTATTTTGCATACGGAGGCTGGATGTACGTACCGAATCCTTTTTGAGCAGTATTTGAACAAACACGGTATTTTTGCAGACCCTAGTCTAGAATTTTGGAGCATTGAAGCCATCAAGCAATGCGTCATGGCTGGACTGGGTATTGCGCTGCTTCCGCTAGTCACGGTACAAAATGAGTTGCGAGAAGGGAAAATGGCGCGTCTAGCCTGGGATGACAGTGAACAGCAGGTGGCTACTCAGGTCGCTTATCACACGAAAAAGTGGAAATCGCCAGCTCTCAGCGAATTTTTACAGATCGTTGAGCAGCATGTAACACATTGGCGTGCATGAGTTCAAGCCATGGCGGCATATGCTTATACAAATAATATTTTTTCCTTTTCGCCTATTCACTCAACATTCGCCCACAACCTGCATACATATGTATGGAATGATTGATTGTATGGAGGAGGTTCAAGAATGGCATTAAGTCATAAAAATCGTAGAGAGATTATTACCAAAGCGATCTGTGGTAAAGGTCGCAGATTCTCTACCGTAACCCATACCGTAACTCCGCCGAATAATCCGACCAGTATTTTGGGGGCATGGATTATCAACCACCAGTATGAAGCTGTGGCGGCTGGAGACGGCATTGAGGTCATCGGGACGTATGATATCAATATTTGGTACTCATACGATAAAAACTCGCAGACCGATGTGGCTAAGGAAACGGTGTCGTACGTAGAAAATGTGCCGCTCTCGTATCTTGATCCGAAGCACCGGGCGTCTACAGTGGAAGTATCCGCCGAAGCTACACAGGAGCCAAGTTGCGTTGAGGCCAGTGTGTCTTCTGGAGGTGGCAGCGTAATGATCCGGGTCGAGCGGGAATTTGCGGTGGAGCTGGTGGCGGAAACGAAGATTGTTGTAGAAGTATTCCCGTATGGCAGCAGTGACGATTTTGACAAGGACTTTGATTTTGGAGCGGAAGAGGGGGACTATGAGGAGCTCGACCCCGACCTCATTGACGACGAGCTCTGACAGGAGTGACCAAAAAGAGGGCCACTTTACTCTTTGCGCCGGCTGATATTGCGCAGGGGGCAAAGGCCCTCCTTTTTTGTCGTTTTGGATCGTTAAATTCCGTACGTAGAACGGTAAGGGGGAGTATGATGCGGCAACCGGGACAGGCGCTCAAACGCTTCAGAGAGATGACGGATGATGAAAAAATGCGCAGACTGGAGCGTTCAGGTATATCGGTTCGTTGGCTGGATGAGAGTACAGCAGATTTTGCGATCGGCTATGCGGTGCAAATCCATCAACTGCGGGGACTGGAAATTCGTAGACGCGCCCTCGAAGGTTCTACCAAAGTTAGCACATATGATTTGTCTGAACTAGATTCTCAATCCCCGCTCTATGTCCGGATGGAGCGGCTGGCTGTACGTGCGTTGTATACACTCGGTTTGGACAGTGGTGAGGTAGTGCTGACGCCGCTGGGAGAGCGTAATTGTCAGATTCGCCAAGTCTTGGCACAGCCCTGGCTGAACGATAGACGTTTGGCCACGCTATACGAAGTTGCTGCTCGTGAAGAGGATGCTCCGGGAGAAGAACTTTCAGCAGAACGAGGGAGCGCGCGACTATTAATCGGAATGGACCCCGAATTTGTGCTGGTTCGTATGCCAGAGGGGAGGGTTGTTCCGGCTTCTAGATTTTTGGGTCGACTAGGCATAGCTGGCTGCGATGCCGTTACCCGCCGAGGGCGAACGCTGTATCCGGTCGCTGAGCTTCGTCCTGCCCCGAGCGAAGATCCGGCTCGTCTGCTGAGGCATCTGCGCCAAGCTTTTGCAACAGCAGCTCGACGTATTGACGACCGCACGCTTATCTGGCAGGCGGGCGGAATGCCGCAGCCAGGTTTTCCCCTGGGCGGACACCTGCATTTCAGCGGTGTTCCGCTAAATGGTGCCCTACTTAGGGCACTAGATAACTATTTGGCGTTGCCTCTGGCGCTGCTAGAAGATAAGCGCTCAGCTCGGCGCAGACCGCATTATGGCAATTTGGGCGATTTTCGCCGTCAGTCTTACGGAGGCTTTGAATATCGTACACTGCCTAGTTTTCTAATCTCGCCACAGCTGGCGAAAGGTGTGATTGGGATGGCGTTTCTGATCGCTTCCCAATATTCACGTTTGCAGCGTAGGCCGCTGGGAGAAGAAGAGGCTCACAGAGCTTTTTATGAAGGAAACCAGGTTGTACTTAGAGAGTATATGGAGCCAGTTATTTTAGATATGGTTTCACTAGAGATCTATTCTCAATATGAAGCTTATATAGCGCCGCTGCTGGATAGCCTTCGCCAAGGAAAACAATGGGATGAAACACGGGATTTGCGCCCGTACTGGAAGCTTTCGTAAAATCAGGTGTCAACACCCGAGAGGGTTTCATGTTATCGACTGTCATTTTTGATATAATGAAAGATAATTATAAGATTAACGGAACAAAGTGTGGGGGTTAGGTAACGGTATGTCTAAATATACACCGATGATCGAGCAATATTTATCTATAAAAGAGCAGGCTAAAGATGCATTTTTGTTTTTCCGCCTAGGGGATTTTTACGAGATGTTTTTTGATGATGCGATTCTTGCATCCAAGGAGCTGGAAATTACACTGACTGGTCGTGAGGGTGGCGTCGCGGAGAAAATTCCAATGTGCGGCGTGCCTTATCATTCAGCAGAAAATTACATACAACGCCTTATTGAGAAGGGTTATAAGGTGGCCATCTGTGAGCAAATGGAGGAAGCCTCAGCTACGAAGGGAATGGTGCGGCGGGATATCGTCCGTGTGGTGACCCCGGGTACGGTCATGGAGGGCAAAGTGCTGGGTGATAAATCCAACAACTACATGGTATGTGTCACAGAGACGGACGGGATGCTGGCGCTGGCGGCATGCGACTTGTCGACAGGTGAACTCTATGTGACTTCCGTACCTGATTCGAAAGAATGGCTATTAGATGAAATTAACATTTATGAGCCGTCCGAAATGTTGGGGGATGGTCATTTGCTCGATTTCGTGACCTCTCGTATGTCCCCTGTTGGACGGCGTGTTGTGTATACGGCCTGGGACAAATCTAAAGATGATCTGGTACGGGATCAATTCGGTGAAGCCACATGGGCAAGGCTTACGGAGGAACGCAGACGTTGCGTATCGCGCCTGATTGCCTACTTAAATGAAACGCAAAAAAGATCGTTAGGTCAACTGACTCAAATCTCGGTCTATGAGCCCAATCATTTTATGATTCTCGATCCATTTACCCGCCGGAATCTGGAACTGGTGGAGACGGTGCGTGAACGCTCCAAGAAAGGCTCGCTGCTGTGGCTGTTGGATCGGACAGAGACATCCATGGGCGCACGTTTGTTGCGTCGCTGGATCGACAAGCCGTTATTGAGCAGCAATTTAATTGAGGAACGGTTAGAAGCGGTAGACAAGCTATATCACCAGTTTATTTTCCGCGAGGATGTACGTGCTCAGCTTAAAGAGATTTACGACCTGGAGCGTTTGGTAGGACGGATCGCTTTTGGTAGTGCTAATGCACGAGATTTGATCGCTCTCAAGCTGTCTCTGGCTCAAATTCCGTCTTTACGCGAGCTGTGCGCTGAATCTCCATCGAATACGCTGAGACGGATTGCACAAACATTGGACAGCTGTACAGACCTGTGTACGCTGATTGAGGAAGCAGTGGCCGATGAACCCCCGATTTCCGTAAGAGATGGAGGGCTTATAAAGGAAGGTTACCATCAGCGTCTGGACGAACTGCGTGAAGCGAGTGTGAACGGTAAGCGTTGGATCGCTGAGCTGGAGGCCAAGGAACGTGTAGCAACCGGCATTCGGTCGCTCAAAATCGGATACAACAAAGTGTTTGGTTATTACATCGAGGTGACCAAATCCAATTTGGCTTCATTACCGGAAGGTCGATATGAACGCAAACAGACGTTGGCGAATGCAGAACGGTATATCACACCGGAATTGAAGGAAAAGGAATCGCTGATTCTGGAAGCTGAGGATAAAATGGTGGATCTGGAGTACACGCTTTTCTCCGAGCTTCGCGGTAAACTGAACGCTGAAATTCCCCGTTTGCAAAAGCTGGCAGAGCAAGTTGCTGAAATCGACGTGTATCAGTCGCTGGCAACGGTTAGCGCGGAACGTGGATTCGTGAAACCTGAGCTGACAACAGGATATGATTTTGTAGTGGAACAGGGACGGCACCCCGTAGTGGAGGCCGTAATGAAAGATGGTGGCTTTATCGCCAACAACACAGTGTTGGAAGAAGCCGATGCGCATATTCTACTCATCACCGGTCCGAATATGGCTGGGAAAAGTACGTATATGCGTCAGGTTGCCCTCATTGCGATTATGGCTCAAATTGGCTGCTTTGTCCCGGCTGCACGTGCTAAAGTGCCGATGCTGGATCGCATTTTCACACGGATCGGTGCTGCGGATGATCTCATCGGCGGGCAGAGTACGTTTATGGTCGAAATGGCGGATATTCAAGTCATGACGGACAAGGCAACTCCGCGAAGCTTGATTATTATTGATGAACTGGGACGAGGGACGTCCACCAGCGAAGGGATGGCAATTGCACAAGCGGTCATCGAATTTGTGCATGATACGATTGGTTGTAAGGCGCTGGTATCTACGCATTTCCATGAGCTGGCCCATTTGGAGCAAGGTCTGTCTTCGCTGCGAAATTACTCCATGGCTGTGCAGGAAAGCGGCGATAAGGTGAATTTCCTGCGCAAGCTCATACCAGGCGCGGCGAGTAGTAGCTATGGTATTTATTGTGCCCGGCTTGCAGGTTTGCCTAATAACATTATTGAGCGAGCGAATGGTCTGCTATATGGTTTTGAACAGGCGGCAGCTCAAGTAACGGCGGGCACGGAGGCAGTAGGGGGAGCGAAGGAAGGGACTGATCTTCGTACAGCGTCAGGGACAGAAGAGATTTCTCCAATGTCCGCAAAATATGTAGGCCAGACATTGTCAGCGAACGGAGATACAGCACCACAAGTCCAGTCTGGATCACAGCAAGCCACCCTGGTAAAAGAAGATACTTTACAGATTGTGGAAGATTCAGGTGAGTTGGAGCGATCAGCTTCTGACGTGGTACAGCTGTCCATTTTCGGAGAGCAGGATCTTGCTCCCTCCAAGCCACACCCAGAGACGGTAGAAGCTAATCCGATCGTGCGCCAAATTTTGCGGAAGGTGAAAAATGCTGATGTCATGAACATGACACCCTTACAGGCAATGCAATTGTTAAATGAATTAAAAAATAAAGCCAATGGTCTGTAATTAAAAATATTAGGCATTATTATTTTGCTTATTTTTCATCACACTTTGAAGTCAGGAGGAGGTTAAAAGGATGTCTAAAATTCGAGTGCTAGATGAGCATATTGCGAACCAGATTGCTGCCGGTGAGGTCGTGGAACGTCCAGCCTCCGTCGTGAAGGAACTGGTGGAAAATGCGATTGATGCGGACGGTACACGAGTAGACGTATGGGTAGAAGAGGGCGGCCTGCAAAGTATTCGGGTGACGGATAATGGCAGTGGGATAGAGCCTGAAGACGTGGAAACGGCATTTTATCGGCACGCGACAAGCAAAATCGGACATGGCCGCGACCTATTCCAAATCACAAGTCTCGGCTTCCGGGGAGAGGCATTGCCCAGTATAGCGGCTGTATCGAAAGTAGAGCTGCTCACAGCAGCAGGAGATGACGGCCGTGCCCGTAAACTGGTGATTGAGGGCGGTAAACTGGTACTTCACGAGGATGCTGCTGGTAGGCAGGGGACGGATTTTACCGTACGCGATCTGTTTTATAATACACCTGCACGGCTAAAATATATGAAAACAATCCAGACGGAGTTGGGGCACATTTCGGATGTATTGTACCGAATGGCGCTTTCGCACCCGGAAGTGGCCTTCACATTGCGGCATAACGGCAATACATTGCTGCAAACGCTGGGAAATGGCGATTTGCTCCAAGTGATAGCTGCTATTTACGGAACTTCTGCGGCAAAATCAATGTTGATGGTGGAAGGAGAGAGCCTTGATTACCGAATTAGCGGCTATGTCAGTCGCCCGGAGTGGACCCGATCGAATCGCAATGCAATTTCGACAGTAGTGAATGGACGATTTGTGCGAAGCTATGGGCTCAATCAGGCACTGCTCAAGGCGTATCATACTTTGTTGCCGATCAATCGTTATCCGCTGGCTGTGATCCAACTGGACATGCATCCTTCTTTGGTGGATGTTAACGTCCATCCAGCCAAGCTGGAGGTGAGGTTCAGTAAAGAAGCTGAACTGTTTCAGTTGGTTGAAGATTCGGTAAAAGCTGTTTTAGGGCAGCAAGTGCTGATTCCGAAGGCAGTTAAACGCGAAATTGGCGGTAAGGATAGTGGCTCGTTTGTGCAGGAGCAGTTTCATTTCTCGAAAGGAAATGGTGCAGAAGTAGATGCTTCTTCGGATAATGGTCATAATCGAACGCTACCTCTTTCTATGGCTTCGCCGCAGGTCCAGGAATCGACACAATCCAATCACTTGACCAGTAATGAAGAGAAGAAGAAGATTAGCCAGGAGCGTGAGCAACATCCGAGTAGGGAGAGGAGCCATTCAGTCAATGGACAGGCAAACACTCTCGCTCGTCAAAGTATCAGTGATGACGAACTGGATGCAGATTTTGTGGAAGAAAACAACGGGAGTGATGATAGAGGGAGCGTGTCACTTCCTGATGGGATGACTACACGGATATCCACAGGAGATCATGCCGAAACAGATGTCTCTTCCTCGTACAGCGAAGGGATACAGGAAACGGCTGCTTCTGCCGCTTACCGTTCTTCTGTTTCCCCCCTTGCAGACAACACTACTAAATTCACGGATCAGAAGACGCACCAGGAACGTCTGAAGACAGAGCAATTGGCAGCGTTGTCGGGGGCAGCTCCTGAGGTGCCTACTTTTCCTGAGCTGAATTTAATCGGTCAGCACCATGGAACCTATCTGATTGCACAGAACGACCAGGGCTTGTATTTAATTGATCAGCATGCCGCCCATGAACGGGTCAATTACGAATTTTATTACGAAAAATTTGGCAATCCTGAATCAGTATCACAGGAGTTGTTACTGCCAATTACATTGGAATTTACGCCTTCCGAAACGGAAAAATTGAAAACAAGGTTGCATTGGTTTGAACAGGCGGGGGTGTATTTGGAACATTTTGGCGGGCAAACCTTCCGTGTCAGCTCATATCCGTACTGGCTCCCCAAAGGAGAAGAAGCGGATGTCATTGAGGAAATGGCTGGATGGGTGCTGGAGGAAAAAGCCATTGATCTAGCTAAACTGCGGGAGGCAGCCTCAATCATGTGCTCCTGCCGGGCTTCGATTAAAGCAAATCAGAAGCTGACTGACCGACAGGCCGTCGTGCTGTTAGAACGTTTGGCAGCCTGCAAACAACCCTATACCTGCCCCCATGGGCGCCCCATCGTTGTTTCCTTTTCCACATATGATTTGGAGAAGCTGTTTAAAAGAGTAATGTAAGGGAGTATAAATATGTTGCAGGATTGGGAAAAACGTGAAGAAGAAAAGCAGATGATGCTTCGTGAGAAACAAGCTGAATTACTGGTCACGACAGGAGATTCTCCCTCGGACGAGGTTGTGGAGCGTGCGAAGCTGCTTGCAGCCGAGCTTGGGGTGCTGTACGCCCCACGTCGTGGCATATCAGTAGCTAAGCTAATCGCTGCTCACAGAGTCCGTCAGGCTCTGGTGCTGGTGCAGGGCGGGGTGAGGCTGATTAGTCCGGAACAACCACCGATGGTTTTTCATCCAAGTATGGGATTCATTCGAGCCAAAAGGGTATTAAAGGGCGAGGCTGATCCGATGTTGACGGCTGCCCGACTTACCCCGGGTGATACCGTGCTGGATTGCACGGCCGGGCTAGGTACGGATTCACTTTTATTTTCCATTGGAACGGGAAGTTCTGGACAAGTCACAGCTGTGGAGAGTTCCTTCCCTGTCTATGCATTAATCAAGGATGGGATGAGACATTACCGTTCCGGTAATGCTGCAGTAGATAGAGCCTTTTCCGACATTGACGTTCGTTTTGGTCATCATCTGGACTATTTGCGTAGCTTGCCGAACCGCAGTGTAGATATTATTTATTTTGACCCGATGTTCCGTGATCCGTTGCTTGATTCCAGTGCAATCGGTCCATTGAGAGGATTGGCCAATCCAGATGCATTGAATGAAGAAAGTATTGCTCATGCGAAAAGGGTTGCAAGAAAAACAATTGTATTGAAAGAAAAAAGGGGTAGCGGAGAGTTTGCCCGCCTCGGCTTCCGTGTGGAGCAACGGGGCACAACGAAAACAGTGTACGGAGTGATTGATATTGACAGTGGCATCTAAGCCTAAACTACTTGTTCTTGTTGGCCCGACTGCGGTTGGCAAGACGAAACTAAGCATCGAAATGGCTCGACAATTTGACGCGGAAATTATTTCCGGGGATTCCATGCAGGTATACCGTCATATGGACATTGGAACTGCCAAAATTTCCGAACAGGAAATGAAAGGAATCAAGCACCATTTAATCGATATTCATGAGCCTGAATACCCATATTCAGTAGCCCAATTTCAGGAAGACTGTCGTCGTCTCATACCTGATATTCAATCTAGAGGAAAGCTACCTTTCATCGTAGGCGGGACAGGTTTGTATGTAGAATCGGTTTGCTATGAATACCAGTTTTCTGAGGTAGGGGCAGATGAAGCTTTTCGTCAGGAACAGCTTGACTATGCCGATCAGTATGGAGCCGACGCGCTTCATGCGCGACTACAGGCAGTTGATCCCGAAAGTGCACTTCGTCTGCACCCAAATGATCGTCGTCGAGTCGTGAGAGCGCTGGAAATTTACCATGTTAGCGGAACAACACTTAGCTCTCAACTTGCCAGTCAAAAAAAGGAATCTCCCTACCAACTCTGCATCGTAGGTTTGACAATGGATAGGCAAATGCTATATAAACGTATTGAAGACCGAATTGACGGGATGCTCGATCAAGGGCTTGTTGCTGAGGTAACCTCCTTAATGGAACGGGGAGTGCGAAGCGATGCCATCTCCATGCAAGGTCTAGGCTATAAAGAGATATCCTCCTACCTGCGGGGAGAGGTGTCTTTGGAGGAGGCGGTGACTTGGCTAAAACGGGATACGCGTCATTTTGCGAAGCGACAGCTCTCGTGGTTTCGCCATATGAAGGATATCCAGTGGGTAGATGTCACTGATTTCGAAAATTTTTCTGCTCATGCAGCCCGAATACACGAAATTATAGCAGGAAAGTTCCGGACAGACCTTGAATATACTTCAAAACAATCCAAATGATTATTGGGGGTACGGCTAAAATGAACAAGTCTATTAATATCCAAGATACGTTTCTGAACCAATTGCGCAAGGATTCTATACCTGTGACGGTATACCTCATCAATGGATTTCAGGTGCGAGGAACGATTAAAGCATTTGACAATTTTACAATCGTTATTGATTCGGATGGGAAGCAACAGCTGATCTACAAGCATGCCATCTCCACCTTCACACCGCAACGCAACGTATCGCTTGTACAACAAGATAACGCTAGCGATAACTGATTACGGCTGGACGGCCGCCCGGGTAATGAAACTTTTCAGGCGTCCGTCTCGTCTAACTGTATAGGAATGTGACCGGGAGCAACCTGATCAGGGTTGTTCTTTTCATTCCGTTTACTTTCATGCTGCCGACAGCTAGCTTTAAGCTTACGCTCGGCGACATTATGATTATTCGCGAAAGGGAGTCAGGGGAATGCCAAACGATTCATTGTCCAGATCCGGCAATCGCAATAGAAACACATCTAAAGAGAAGCCGAAGGGCAAGAAAAAGAAAATAACAGGTAAGCGAGTTGGGTGGACGCTGTTTATTACAGCAGCATTAGCCATATTTTGCGCACTTGGTGGTTATTTATTTGTCATGGTTAATGGCGAAAAAATCTACAAAGCCAACAAGGACAAAATTACTGTGAACGAGACATCAAAGGTTTATGACCGCAACGGTGTGCTCATGGGTGAGCTGTCTGTGCAAAAAAGTGATCCTGTGAAAAGTGAAGAAATTCCGCCGTTGCTCAAAAAAGCTTTTATCGCAACCGAGGATAAGCGTTTTATGGAGCATCAAGGAGTTGATATTTGGTCTATCGGTCGGGCGGCAGTGAAGGATATCGTTGCTCGTTCTGCAGTGGAGGGCGGCAGTACGCTGACTCAGCAGTTGGCCAAAAACTTGTTTTTGACACGTGACAAAACCTTTTTCCGTAAAGCAACAGAGGTATCCATCGCAATGGCGCTGGAGCGGAATTTGACTAAAGATGAAATTATTACGCTATATCTGAATCGGATATGGTTTGGACGCTCATATTCTGGAATAAAGGCAGCGTCGGAAGGCTATTTTGGAGAGTCAGACTTAAATAAATTAAAGTTGTGGCAAGTCGCTACACTGGCGGCTATTCCGAAAGGACCCTCCAAGTATAACCCGATCAGTAACCCGGAAAACTCAAAGGCCCGGCGTGCTGTGGTTCTCCAGCTGATGTTTGAGCAGGGAATGATTGGAAAGCAGGAAATGGAAGAAGCCAAAGCTATAAATTACGATTACAAACAACCGGAAAAAGTACAAAAATATCAAAATTTTATGGAATATGTCATGGATGAGGCAGAGGATGCCTTGCCAGGAGTCAGCGGCAATGATCTGATTATTGGCGGTTATAAAATTCATACGACAATGGATGCTCAGGCTCAAAATGCGTTGGATCAAGCGATGGCGGATGATGATATGTTCGAAAAAAGTCCCGACGATCAGCCTGTCCAAGCCTCAATGGTTATTATCAATAACCAGACAGGTGGTATTGCCGCGATGGCACCCGGACGGGATTATAAAAAGGGAACCTTTAATCGTGCGACGCAGAGCCGCAGACAGCCAGGATCGGCCTTTAAGCCGATTGTAGCCTATGCGCCAGCTCTTGAATCCGGTAAATTTACGATAGATACTCCTTTGAGTAACGAACGGCAGAGTTTTAACGGATACAGTCCGAAAAACTTACATGGTTACTCTTCCACCATCAGCATGATGGATGCCATTACGAAGTCTGAAAATATACCACCTGTATGGTTGTTGAACCAAATCGGTGTGGAAAAAGGCGTTCAATTCGCCGAGAGCGTAGGCATACCGATGGACAAAAATGATCACTCGCTTGCTATCGCATTGGGGGGATTAAGCAAAGGAACAAATACTCTTGAAATGGCGCAGGCTTATAGCGCTTTTGCCAATAAAGGACAATTCCAAAAAGCTTACTCCATTAAGCAAATTAACAATAGCGATGATCAAGTGGTTTATACTCATAATGAGGAATCCAAATCTGTTATGAGTGAGAAAACGGCTTATGAAATGACAAAAATGATGCAAAATGTGGTCAATAGCGGTACAGGTCGTAAAGCACGTATCGACTGGCCTGTAGCTGGTAAAACGGGTACGACCCAAAGTGGAATCAGCGGCAACAGTGGTAACCGGGACATCTGGTTTGTCGGTTATACGCCGGAATATACCGGAGCGGTATGGATGGGGTATGACAAGCCAGATAGCAAGCATATGTTGAGAAACTCTAGCGGACAGTCGGCAGCCTTCTTCGGAAGGGTTATGGGTGAAGCACTCAAGGGACACCCAGTGACGCAATTTAGCGAGCCGAAGGGATATGAACCACCGGTTGAGGAGAAGCCAGAAGAGCCGGTTCAGGCCACCGCTCCAAGCGGACTGAGCGGGTCGTATAGTCAGGATACCCAAATTGTATCGTTGTCTTGGAATGCGGCAGAGGGAGACAATGTACAATACCGTGTTTATCGTAAAGAGTCTTCCGAAGGAAGCTTCCGGACGATTATGGAGGCGATGAGAGGCACGAGTGGTGAAGATACGTCTCCTGTAGCTGGAAAGACGTATCAATACTATGTCGTAGCTTATGGAGCGGATGGTAAAGAATCCGCAGCTTCCAACACGATTAGCGTAGAAATTCCAGCAGAAACTACTCCGATAGATCCGCAGCCAGGAAACGATCCTAATCAGGATGGAACCGTACCGGATAATGGCGAGAATATAGACGGTCAGAATGGCACGGACCAGGGGAATACACTTCCTGGAGGCACCGATAACGGTACTGGTTCTGAACAAGTTCCAACGTCTCCTGGAGTTAACAATGGAAATGGTACTGGAGGTACAGGAAACAGTAACGACAATTTTGGTAACGGAAACGATACAAATCAGGGGAATGGTCAGACGACTACACCGGATTCAGGTATAACTGATGAAAATACTATGACCAATCCAGAAAATACAGATGCATCTACCACAGGTGCTATAGTGGATGGAAATCAGGAAGGCAAATCCAACGGTCATTCCAACTCCAATCGTGGACGTCACAACCGGGATTAGCAAATATGTTTTATGTAAGATGATATTGGTTTTAAATCAAAGGTATTTTCGGACTGTTTTGACAGTCTGAAAATACCTTTTTTGCTGTAATACAAGGGTTATTTTTGAGTGTATAGTTTAAATATGGTAAGCTGGTTTTACCAATGTTGGAGAGGAACATCATTTATGAAGCGCAAATTCGGAGACCGGGCCAACTGGCGAAGAATCACCAATCGCAAGTTTGCTTGCCGGTATGTAGAAAGTGATGCGTTTACAGGATATGTGACCCTGTATACTATTTTGAGTCTCAAGGAGCCATTATGGAAAAGTTATGGTGGTCATACGTTTTGCATAGCCGATAAAGGTTATTCCTGGTTGCAATATTATCCCAAAGGTAAGCATTATGTGGTGACTGCTATGTTTGACAATCGAGAGCAAATCGTCGAATGGTACATTGATACCTGCCGAAATCAAGGAGTAACCGATCAAGGAGTTCCTTGGTTTGATGATTTGTATTTGGATGTGGTCGTGCTTAAAAACGGTGAAATCTTTCTGGTGGATGAGGATGAACTGGAGGAGGCGCTACAACGGGGGCATATTTCTACGCAAGAAGCAGAATTGGCTAACCGAACAGCGGCTGACCTGCTACATCAGATCGATGCTCACATGTTCCCCTATTTTAAAATGTCGCTGAAACACCGGGCAGAATGGTTTCATAACGGTGATTTCAAGAGAGAACGGTGAAATTTTTGCAGTGGATTAAAAGCACTAGGCCCCAACGCCATGAGCCAAAAAGCAGGCAAAGTCGCAATGGGAAAATATTTATGGTATCAAAGCGTCTCATAATTGGTTTGATGATTTTCATTTTGGTCGGATTGGTATGGGCAGGTATCCGAGTATGGAATATGAATACAGCTGCCTCTACCACTCCGCTTCAGCATGCACAAATTGGTATCGTACTAGGTGCCTCTATGTGGGGAGCTGAGCCCAGTCCTGGTTTAAAAGAAAGATTAGAAGAAGCCTTGCGGTTATATCGTAACGGGATGGTGCAGCGACTAATTGTAAGTGGAGGACTGGATCAACCTGATTTTCCGTATACGGAGGCCGAGGGGATGCAACGCTACTTGGTAGATAAAGGAGTCCCTGTGCAGCATATTGTGTTAGAAAACCAGGCAACCAGTACTTACGAAAATTTGCTCTACAGCCAGCGTATCATGAAGGAATATGGCTGGAACTCCACCGTAATCATCACACATAGCTATCACGGTCCTCGCGCGTTGGAGATTGCTCAATTTTTGAGTTTCGATCATCCCCAGCTGGCTCTGACCGAATCCAAAGTGCTGAATATGCCAATTCATCAATCAAGAGAAGTATTGGCTTACGCAAAATGGACGCTACAACGGTGGTGGATCAGTGCTCAAATTTGGATTGCCTGAATTGAGGGAAGGCTTTGTACGCGTTCTCGTTGCTTTTATGCTAATAAGGACATGCTGGACCGAATACATTAATAGGGTAAGCTGTGCCTGAAGAAATGTTGAGGTGATGGATGCATGAACGGACGGGGAATCGCCGCGGGCAAGCGGTCGGAGGAGAGACCTTCCAGACAAATCAATGTCGTGCTGCGTAGCCCGGAGCCGATCGCTTCGGTGACTGTGGACGAGACGGAAGCAGTGGCTTCGACCAAGTCGCAGGCGCTACCGCAGTATCTCAGTCTTTATCAGGAAATTCAGAAAGAACTCGATCATCTCGTCGGCTTGGATAACATCAAAGAACTGGTATTTGAGGTATATGCCTTTTTGCAAATCGCTCATATGCGCACTGATGCGGGTCTGTTGAGCAACGCACACGTATATCACATGATTTTTAAAGGAAATCCAGGTACGGGGAAAACGACAGTAGCCCGCATTATCGCTAAAATGTTGCAAAAAATGGGGGTACTGAGCAAGGGCCATCTGATTGAGGTGGAGAGAGCTGATCTGGTAGGTGAGTATATCGGCCACACCGCACAAAAAACGCGGGACCTGGTAAAGAAGTCTCTTGGCGGCGTGTTGTTCATTGATGAGGCTTACAGTTTAGCACGTGGAGGGGAAAAGGATTTCGGAAAAGAAGCGATTGATACCTTGGTGAAGGCCATGGAAGACCAAAAAAATCAATTTATTTTGATCCTCGCAGGGTATTCGGGAGAAATGGACTTTTTTTTACGGACAAATCCTGGTCTTCCTTCTCGTTTTCCAATTCAATTGGATTTTCCTGACTACACTGTGGATCAACTCATTCAAATTTCGGAGATGATGGCTAAGGAACGGGATTATATTCTCATGCCTCAGTCTATACTCAAAATGAAGGAGCATTTGCTAAATGAGCGGAATGACAGTCTCCATGCATTTAGTAATGCACGTTATGTTCGTAATGTGATCGAAAAAGCGATTCGGCACCAAGCCGTCAGGCTGCTTAATCAGTACAGGAGCGGGCAACCCGGCAAGCAGGAATTGATGACGTTGCGACCAGAGGATTTGAAAATGGACAAAAGATAGGCGATAATAGGAATCTGAATCATATCGAATTGTATGACATCGAACGAGGGCCGGCCTGACATCAGGTCGGTTTCTGTTCGAGAGTTGACATGAAAATAAAGGAGCAAACAATATGGCGAACTCCACTCATGATACACAAACCGAAATGCAGGATAAGGCGGTACTGGTCAGTCTAATTACAGATGAAGTCAAACGATCTGGCATCAATACGGAATATTCGTTGGAAGAACTGGTGAAGCTGGCTGAAACAGCGGGAGTTGAAGTGCTGAGCGTCCTCACACAAAATAGGGAATCCAAGGACTCAAAATGGTTTATTGGCAAAGGAAAAGTAGATGAATTGCGTGCAGTTGCTGAAGAATTGGGAGCGAATACAGCTATTTTTGACCAGGAGCTCTCGGGAGCTCAAGTACGAAATCTTGAAGAGAGCCTGGATCTCAAAATAATTGACCGGACACAGTTAATTCTGGATATTTTTGCTCAGCGTGCAAAGACACGGGAAGGTATTATCCAGGTTGAACTGGCGCAGTTGTCATACTTACTCCCTCGACTGTCTGGACATGGTAAAAATCTTTCGCGGCTCGGTGGCGGAATCGGAACACGTGGTCCTGGTGAAAGCAAGCTAGAGACGGACCGTCGTCACATTCGTGACCGAATCAGTGATCTGAAACGCCAACTTGAGGAAGTGACGCGTCATCGGTATTTACACAGGGAGCGTAGACAAAAGGCCGGCATCGTCCAGGTGGCACTCGTTGGCTATACAAATGCCGGCAAATCAACACTGTTGAAGCAACTGACAGCTGCCGATGTATATATTGAGAACCAACTATTTGCGACGCTTGATCCTACCTCTAGAACAATGGAACTGCCGAGTGGCAAAGAAGTTATTCTCACAGATACAGTAGGATTTATTCAAAATCTGCCTCATGATTTGGTTGCCTCTTTCCGGGCCACTTTGGAGGAGGCCAATGAGGCTCATCTCATTTTACATGTCGTGGACGCCTCCTCAGACATGCGTGACGAACAAATGAAAGTTGTAGAGTCAATCCTGCAACAGCTTGGGGCTGCGGACAAGCCTCAGATCGTATTGTTTAACAAAAAAGATGCTTGCACCCCTGAGCAATTGGAAATGCTCCCTTCTGGGGAAGGCTATTTGAAAATCAGTGCTTTTGATGAAGCAGATTTGCTACGCATTCGCGAACTGGTTCAGGAGCATCTGAGCGGTGACACACTGAGATTTCGTATTCCTGCGGAACGTGGGGATTTAACATCGGTGCTTTATCGAATTGGAGATGTACTGCTGACAGAGTATGATGGCAATGATGTCATTTATGAGGTAGAAATTCAAAGAGGAGAATACGAAAAGTATGGTCATGCGCTTAGTGAGTTCACAGAAAGTTAACATCTAATGATGTTTTTGGGTCCATAAGATGATAATGCTCATCGTTCGAATTGAATAACAATATAACATGATTAGCCTAAGGCTGCGGAAGAGAGAGGGTCAAGAAGGTAAATGGTAGTTTTTAGTCCGGAAATTCAGCAAATTCAGGAATTAGTAGAACTTAAAATACAAGAACGTATCCAGCACATAGATCATATTGTGGATGCAAATCAGTGGAAGGTCATTCAGGCCTTCCAGCGCAAGCAAGTGAGCGATTTTCATTTTGCAGGTTCAACGGGATATGCTTACAATGACCGGGGGCGTGAAGTGCTGGAAGAGGTCTATGCAGATGTGTTCGGTGCGGAGGCAGCGTTGGTGCGTCCGCATTTTGCCTCGGGAACGCATACCATCGCTACGGCTTTATTTGGTCTGCTGCGTCCAGGGGATGAGTTGTTATACATTACAGGGCGACCTTATGATACCTTACACAAAGTGATTGGTAAGCCTGGCGATGGAACAGGATCATTGCAGGACTTTGGTGTTACTTATGGAGAGACAGCGCTGACAGCAGAAGGTAAGGTGGACTGGAAAGCGGTGGAGTCCGCAATCCATGCGAACACCAAAGTGATCGGTATCCAGCGCTCACGCGGCTATGATTGGAGAGCTTCCTTTAGTGTGGCAGATATTGAAGAAATGACGGCACGAGTGAAGAAGATAAAGCCTGATGTTATTGTCTTTGTGGACAATTGCTACGGGGAATTTACTGAGAAGCTGGAACCTACCCAGGTCGGTGTCGATTTGATGGCAGGTTCGTTGATTAAAAATCCTGGTGGAGGTATTGCAGAAACGGGTGGATATATCTGCGGTAAACATCAATATGTAGAGCTGGCATCCTACCGATTAACAGCACCTGGTATTGGTGGAGAAGTAGGAGCCATGCTAGGCACTACACGGGGCATATACCAGGGGCTATTCCTTGCTCCTACATTGGTGGGGCAAGCGGTTAAAGGAAGCATATTCGCTGCTGCAGTCTTTGAAGAAATGGGGTTTGAGACCAAACCTGCTTGGCATGAAGAGCGTACGGATTTGATTCAGGCCATTTCTTTTAGCGGACCAGAACATCTAATTGCTTTTGTACAGGGCATTCAGCGCGCAGCCGCCGTGGATAGCCATGTGGTGCCAGAGCCGTGGGATATGCCGGGTTATGAGCATCCGGTTATTATGGCCGCAGGTACGTTTATACAAGGTGGAAGCTTGGAACTATCCGCAGATGCTCCGATTCGGGAGCCTTATATTGGTTACATGCAAGGGGGCTTAACCTACTCTCATGTCAAATATGGAGTACTTATGGCTCTGCAAACGATGAAAGAACGTAAATTATTGTGAGTTTTTCTAACATATCATTGACACTTTGCATCAGCTAAATGTACAATAAGGTGAATAATAGATCACTGGAAGGTTGATGACAAATGGGCGACGAAATTCGCAGAAATATGGCCTTATTTCCAATAGGTATTGTCATGAAGCTAACGGACTTGTCAGCACGTCAGATTCGTTATTATGAGCAGCATAATTTGATAGTTCCTGCCCGTACATCAGGTAACCAACGTCTTTTTTCATTCAATGACGTAGAGCGTCTGCTTGAAATTAAGGCGTTGATCGAAAAGGGTGTTAACATTGCAGGAATTAAACAAGTCATGAATCCGGTTACCAAGGAATCGGAGGAAGCTACAGTTATTACTGCAGATACGGAAGTCAAACGCCGTGAAATGTCCGATACTCAGCTTCATCGTTTATTGAAACAACAACTTGTTGCAGGCAAAAGACCAGGACAGGTATCTTTGATCCAAGGCGAATTATCACGATTTTTCAACAATAGATAATGCTTGGACTTACCTTTTGGCATAAGGTTATTTTACTTAAAAAACGGTCTCATCATTTAAGTCTTTTATGTCATTTATGATACAGCCGATTTGCATATAGTCGTTACAGAAAGGGAGAGGTTAGTGTGAGTTATACCAGAGAAGATATCATTAGGATTGCGGAAGAAGAAAATGTTCGTTTTATTCGTTTGCAGTTCACAGATTTGCTGGGTACCATTAAGAACGTTGAAATTCCGGTTAGCCAGTTGGAAAAAGCATTGGATAACAAAATGATGTTTGACGGTTCTTCCATAGAAGGCTATGTACGTATCGAAGAATCTGACATGTACTTATATCCAGATTTGGACACTTGGGTTGTATTTCCTTGGGTAACCTCGGATCGTGTAGCTCGTTTGATCTGCGATATTTACAAGCCAGACGGCTCTCCATTTGCAGGTGACCCGCGGGGGATCTTGAAACGTGTACTTAAGGAAGCCGAAGAACTGGGATACACTTCGATGAATGTTGGACCAGAGCCTGAATTTTTCTTGTTCAAAACCGATGAAAAAGGCGATCCAACCACAGAACTGAATGACCAAGGCGGATATTTTGACTTGGCTCCAATGGATCTGGGTGAGAACTGTCGTCGTGAAATTGTTCTTAAGCTTGAAGAGATGGGCTTCGAAATTGAAGCATCCCACCATGAAGTTGCACCTGGTCAGCATGAGATTGACTTTAAATATGCAGATGCAGTTAAGGCTGCCGATCAAATTCAAACATTCAAGCTTGTTGTTAAGACAATTGCTCGTCAGCATGGTTTGCATGCAACCTTTATGCCAAAACCTTTGTTCGGCGTGAATGGTTCCGGTATGCACTGCAACCAATCGTTGTTTAAGGACAATGAAAACGTATTTTATGATGAGACGGATGAACTCGGATTAAGCCAGACAGCTCGCCACTATATGGCAGGTATTCTTAAACATGCACGTGCAATGGCAGCGATCACGAATCCAACAGTAAATTCCTACAAACGTCTCGTACCAGGTTATGAAGCGCCTTGTTATGTCGCTTGGTCTGCAAGCAATCGGAGTCCGATGATTCGGATCCCCGCATCTCGTGGCCTGAGCACTCGCGTTGAAGTTCGGAACCCTGACCCGGCAGCGAATCCTTATCTAGCCCTGGCCGTAATGCTGAGAGCAGGTTTGGATGGTATTAAACGTCAGATGGCTCTGCCAGCCCCAATTGATCGCAACATCTACGTGATGTCCGAGGAAGAGCGAATTGAAGAAGGCATTCCAAGTCTGCCTGCAGACCTGAAAGAAGCTTTGTCTGAGCTTATTCGGAGCGAAGTTATCTCTGATGCACTGGGTGATCATGCTCTGGCTTACTTCTATGAGCTTAAGGAAATTGAATGGGATATGTATCGCACCCAAGTACATCAATGGGAACGTGATCAATATCTGACGCTTTATTAATAGATAAAAACCTGTGAGTATGCGGTTTTTTTGGGAGTTGTAATGGGGGACGTTTCAGAGGAGTTTATTAATTCTTCTGGGGTGTCCCCCAAACGTCCCCCGACTTAAAATTGTTTGAGCCGAGAATTTTGCTTGTGTATTCCTCATATCTGTCTATGTTACGTTTCTCTAACTTTTTAGAAATGTGTGCGTATACATCAGATGTAATCTGCACACTACCATGACCAAGCTGCTCCTGGACAAACTTTATATCGGCTCCAGCTTCAAGCATGAGCACTGCGTAAGTGTGACGAAGAGAATGGATACGCAAAACTCCATCGAGACTAGCGCGCTTCAAGATACGCTTAAATGCGTTAAATAGTGTTGACTTCGGCATAGGACGTCCGTCATTTCTACATAGAACGAGATTTAAATCATGTCGGTACATTGTTTCTCCGAGATTAATTTTATTCTGGTTCTGCCAACTAGCATGATACTTTAGATCGTTGATTAGAGATGTACTTACACTGATTGTTCGTTTTGATTTGAAGGTTTTTGTTTCCCCGAATAGCTCGTCCTCGTTATCAGGTTGGAAATCCAAAGTTTCATTAATGTGAATTTTTTTCTCCTTAAAATTAATATCAGACCACTTTAAAGCAGCGGCTTCACCTTTACGCATGCCAGTCTCCAACAGCACCTTGAAAAATATCCAGTATATATAACCATATCCTCTTGCTGTATAAAGAAAACGAGGAATATCCTCAGAATCAATGAAATCAATAGTTTTTTGTTTCCTCTCTCCCTTAATAATTGATCCTATGCAAGGATTACGTTCTAACTTTCCTTGAATTACTGCGAGTTCTAAAGCACTGTAAACTGTTGAGTTAATTATTTCGACTGTTCTTCGGCTTAAGCCTTTTTCTAAACAAGCATCTAAAAATTTTTGGTACATATCTGGTTTTAAATCTTTTATCATTAATTGTTTAAAATAAGGCTTAATGTGTGTTTTTAGATTGTTCATATGTTGTTTAAGTGTGTTTTTTCTAACATCTCCTTTTTTATAGTTGATGATCCAACTTTCTATATAATCGACGAGAGGCATGTCAATCTGTTCGTAACCTTGTTTTATTCTCTTTAAAAATTCTGCTGCAGCTAACTCTGCTTCCGGTTTTGTACGGAATCCCCGTTCTGACTTCTCCTTTTGTTGCTGTGTAAACGGATCGGTGTACTTTAACCGATACCGCCAACCACTCTTTAATCTTTTAAAGTTTGCCATGATTATTCCTCCAATAGAACAAATGTTCCGTTTTTTGTGTATGTGAAACCGCCTCGCAGCGGTGAAAGCGCAAAGTGAATATTTAGGAAAGCTATTTCATTCAAAACAATTAATCTTTTTTGTTCTTTTTAGCATCCCAGAACATAGCTTCCATGACCCGTTTAATTTTTTCTTTGTCGTCTTCTGAGATTGGTACGCCATCGAACATTACCGGCGCATCTTCTTCAAGTATTGTTTTAAAATCCCGAATGTCCTTTGACGTGGCCCACTCTGGATATTGGCGATCATCTTTTTCGGCTTCTGTACGGCCAAGAAGGTAATCTACGGTTACATCAAAATACTCGGCTAATTTTGAAGCCACCTCAGTATTTAAAGTTCGGCTTCCTTTTTCGATATTGTATAGAAATTGAGGGGTAATTCCTAAAAATTCAGCTACTTGTACTCCTGATTTCTTTTGTGATTTTCTAATCTCTCTTATCCGGTTAGGATAACTAGACATGTCCTGTGACCGCTCCTTTTAAACTAATTGATGAATTAATGATATCAACAAATAGATTAAAATACAAACAGCAAATAGATTAAAAAGAAGCAAATAGGCGAAAAATTGAGCATATATATTAAACTATATGGATAATAATCTAAAATGCTTTTATTTGAATCTATTTGATTAATTTTACGTTTGATTTAATTAATCAAATAGATTAATATTATTTCAACGGAGGTGATGAAATGAAGGTTTCTGAACAAATGAGGCCACTTATAAATGAAAAAGGATTAAATCCTTCTGATTTAGCTCATTTAGTTGGGTGTTCCCCGCAGTACATGCACAATTTGCTAAATGGAAGTCGTCGGTGGAACGAAACCACGCTTAGAAAAGCCTGCGATGCTTTGGGATTAGAGATCAAGCTGGTTCCTAAGAAATTAAAAGAAAACAACAATTAAGGAGGGATAAACATGTTGTCAGTCAGCGTTGACGAAAAGGAAGCCTTTCAACTGGTCAAATCGAAGATAGCGGAGGTTTTAAAAGAAGCTGATGTGGAGTACGTATTTTGGGATGCGGCTGAATTAAAGCGTCGTACATGTATGAGTTGGAACTTTATACAAGAACAATTTTTCTATCATCCAGGATTTCCGAAACGGAAAGTAGGGAGCAAATGGTATTTTCCTGCGAGAGAAACGCGTGAGTTCTTGGAAAATTGGTTATTGGAACAATCTTATTAAAGAAAGGAGAACAAAACTAAATGACTACACCCAATATAGAACAACTGGATAACTGACTGCATGATTTAAAGAATGTAAGCATTCTACTCTATTAAAAAATAGCGAGAGTATCTTTACAAGATAGCATCTCTTTTCTTTGATGAATTGATAAAGCTACAACAACTTACATTTTATCACAGAGGGGATGTAAAGAAAGGAGAATCAACTTGCAAATTGGTATCAGCAAAATCAAAGTCAGTGATCGTATCCGTAAGGACTTCGGTGGCATCGAAGAACTGGCACAGGATATAGAACAAAACGGACTTATTAACCCTATTGTAGTAACACCAGATTATCAGTTAATTGCTGGAGAGCGGCGCTTGAGAGCGCACCAGTTCCTTGGACGCTCAGAAGTGACGGTAAGAGTTATGGAAATCAAGGATTTTGAGCATCAACTTCAGCTTGAGATTTCCGAGAATGAACATCGTAAGGAGTTCACTTTTTCCGAGCGAGTAGAATGGGCACGGCGACTTGAAGAGGTCGAACGCTTGAAGGCAAAAGAGCGCATGGCTGGAGGTACGGAAAATTTTCCTGACCAACCTACCGGACAAGTTCGGGATATTGTAGCGGATCAGGCAGGCTTTGGCTCTGGCAGGCAGTACGACAAAGCGAAGTTTATTGCGGAAAATGCTACTCCCGAAATCATTCAGCAGCTTGATGAAGGCTTGATCAGCACTCACAAGGCATTTGTAGAAACCAAAGCTCGGCTCGAAGAGGCTGTCCGTGAGGCAGAGGAAAGAGCAGAGCAGGCAGAGCGGGACAAGCTTGAGTTACAGAGACAGTACAAAGATGCCATTCCTGCGGATCAACTTGAGGATGCTGTATCTGCGGCTGTAGAGCGTCATGAGGAAGAAACAGGCATTTTCATTCGCCAAAAGGAAAAAGAGGCGGAAGCGCAGCTCAAACAACGCGATGAATATTGGAAAAACAAACTCAATGATGATTTGGAAAAAGAACGTTTAAAAGTTGAACAATTGAAGAGTGGCTACCAAAGAGCTAAAGAAGAACTGGAGACTATCAAACTCCAGCAGCCAGATGACTTCAACGAACATGAGGCCGCTGCTCAAATGAAGAAGCTTCGCTTTGAAGCGGACAGCAACACGATCCAGGTAAGTATCCATGTGAAACAGTTTCTGCAAAAGGTTGGAATTACTTCGTTCATGTTGGGGGCAATAGGCAGTGCAAGTAGTTCTGAAAAGAAACGGTTGTCTGAAAGTTTGGACATGTTGGAAGCCTTTATTGAACAGATTCGTCCAGCTGTAAACAGCAGAAAGGTGGTAGAAAAATGACACTAATGAATCCTAATCAGCAGCCAGATTTCTTGTCTGTAGTTGAAAAGCAAATGCAACTAACAGAGGCTCAAGGCATGGCGATTCGCGGTCTTATAGACGGTATTAAGCAAATGCATTTGGATGTAACTGAAAAAGTGGAAGAAGTTCAGATGATGGTTCAAGAGGTTCGAGACAGTGTAACGCTGACGGATGCTGAATGCTATCAGTTACAGGATGCAGTAAGAATTAGGTCCATTACTCTCACAAAAGATCGTTACAAGGAGACAGATGGAAAATTTAACGAAACGGTCGGAAAATATCGCCGCATAATTTGGAGTAAGTTGAAAGTTTTGTTCTCAGTCGCGAAGTACAGTCACATCCGGCGCATTGATTTTGATGATTCCATTTACTTCGTTAAAGACTTTCGTCCAGAAGACTATATCTAAGGGGTGAATGATTATGACTCTACCGGAATTGGCTCGTATCTGGTTCGAAAACGAATTACAGCATGCCATTATCGTTCGTAATATACAACGCAAGAGCAAGTCAAAATGAGTAGCAAAATGCAAACCATTTACTCTATTCCTATTGTGGATGATGAAGGCTTCAAATTTACATTGGATCAACCAGCAGACTCGCTTATAGCCGCTGTATTACTCATGCATTGTTGGTTGAATTGTCAACATTCGGTAGATATTGAGATGCTACAGCTGACAGAGCAGGATAAGAAAAAGCTTTCTCTTCAAAAGGAAAAAGAACTTACTGAACAAAAGCTTCAGGCCATTTATAAAACTCAATATGCTATTACAGATAGTCCATGGCCTAATCACGTATGTATTCAGAAGATGAAACCTTTGAAGGAACAAGAAAGGCAATTGAAGGCTAAAATATCCGAACTTGAGGCGGAGATATGGAGCTGAGAGAGTTGGACGATCATAAACAATCTAGGGTGCTTAGAGCGCAATTACGTGAATTATATGAGGACAGCATTGACGCTGTCAAATTCGGATTACCGACTGACGAAATTCATGCTCAAATAGATTTGCTTACTGCTGAATTAAGTGAACTTGAGGAATTTAAAAATGAAGAATATGAAGGGCTAGAGGCTCCTAAGTCATCAGGATACAAGATATCTGGTAAAAAAATAGGATGCTGCAAGCATTGTGAAAAAGAAGTCTTTGAAGGACAAAAAATTCCCAATCCAAAAGAAGAAGGACTTTTCTGTAATTACTATTGCCGTAAGTTATACCGCAAAAGAAAAGACAGAAAAGTCCAGAAAAACAATCGTGCTACCAACACGATCATTTAAGAAACAATTCAACGGAAGTATAACACAAGATTTTGAAAATGAAAACAGGAGGCCTGTCTTGTGAGAGGAGACAAGGATTTTAGCATTTGGAATACAAGCATAGCTGTAAGAGGCGATAAAGAAATATCCCATCCTACCTTTTTACGGATGTTAGACATGATGAGGAATAGAGGTTTTGTCATTGGATCTGATCCACGAATAGACCGTGACTATCCTATCCTTTCGAAGGACCGTTTTGCTGGCAACAAGGGAGAGCTTCTGTTTGTTGGTGAAAAATATAATTGTGGTGCAAAACTTGAATTCTATCAAGAAATTAATGTAGAGAACCCAAACGGCGGTAGATATGACTTTAACAAATTTGAAAAGATGCCTTATCTACTCCAAAAGCGGTTTCTAGTTGAAGTCAGGTATATGGAACAATTTTTACTGAAGGAAGGATTTACTTGTGACTCTGAACCAGTACTAAAAACGTCATACGATAAGGTATTTCATAAGCTTAATTCGCCAAGCAGACACTGGAGTTCAGAAAATCTTCCTGATTATAACGCTCTCGATAAAGATGGGATACGGATAAATAACGGCGAAGTGAAATATTTCAGAGGTAGAAAGGGAACGTTGATGCGCGGGACCGTCTACCACAATATCAATAATATGTGGTGGGTCATAGTTAATAAAGATTACTATACCAACTTGGCAAGTTTCGAATTGTTTGACCTTGCTACAAAACCCGAAAACAGACTTAGAAAACTGACGAAGAGATCAGGTCATCACAACCCAAAATCCAGATTCATTCCTAGTGAGGCTAATTTAAAGGAGTGGAGTACAGCGGCTAAAAAAGCCGGAAAAGACGGAAGGATTAAGCTAGCGAATAGTGTGCTGGATTACTTATATGAAATCAACTGGACCTCTCGTAAATTCCAGTTCTTAAAAAAAGATAATGGCCGACTTGGTCTGATGGAAACCGAAGGGAACCCATATTTCTTGGGCCACAGACTGGGTGAGAAAAAGTATGATCCGCCTCGAATTATGCCTCTCTACACTCGTTCATTGGCTATGTCTGGTACAGAATCGTCCTGGGTTAAAGGCTTAAGGGATTATGTTACAGGTGGTAAGCCAACTATCTCAAAATGGTTCTGCCGGGATGGAAACGGAGAAGGTGGACAAGCCTACCTTTGGCCTGAGGTTCGAGAACGATTACTCCATATAGGAGCGCATGTATAAAAAAGGAGTGGCTGCATTGTCTCTACAAAAACAATATACGCTCGGAGAGCTTTATAGTCTTGCGGATCAATGCAGCCATGATTACCCTGCTACACTGGCACGTAAGATTGAATTGCTGACCGAAGTCCAGATTCTCCTGGGGCGTAAGGCAGCTGAGGCCGTAAGGGAATATAAGCGGATCTATGCCAAGAGGAAACGCGTTTATGCCGAAGCATATATAGCGGCAGAAAACCTGAGGGAGCAGCGAGCGGAATTAGCGGTAATTGAACTTCGCAACCAAGAAGCAGATGCTGAAGCTGATAAGGTCCGCTGGAGTAATGCTGTAGAAAGTAATGACCAGGTAATAAACTCTTTAAAATATAGCCTCAAGGTTCTGCTAGCGGAGTTTGGAAACAACGCCAGCGGAACTAGATAGTATTCAGAAAGTACCGGGGTGAGGTGAGTGGTAAGTCCCCAATTAAAAGACGGGTTCATAGGAATAGCCAACAGCATTTGGGATGAGATCATAAGCCGTAAGTTTACTGAGAGGCAGCAAAAGATATTAAAACTCATTTTGCGGCTTTCCTACGGATGCCAGAAGAAAAGTGCAACAATCCCTCTACTGACTAATTTTGAACTGTGTGGTGTACGTATACAGGACGCTAAGAAGGAAATTACCTATCTGAAGCAGTGCAAAGTAATAGAGTGGGACGGCAAGCAAATTTATTCCTTAAATAAGAATTATGATGAATGGCGTGTAAGTCTCGTTAAAGAATGGAACGAGAAAAAATTCAAGGAACTTATTTCAATAAATCTTGCCGTATATAAAGTTACGAAAAGTGTAAGTAAACAGGCGGGTGATAAAGTGGAAAGTTACGAAAAGTGTAAGTCAGGAGTTACGAAAAGTGTAAGTGGCGACTTACGAAAAGTGGAAGTCAAAGAGGATGAAAACCCTTGTGGGAGTAAGGACGAAGGCACTCCTAAAGACATGTTTAAAGACAATATTAAAGACAGTAGTTGTTGTTTAACGGCTGAGAATGAAATCAATTCCAAAGATGAGGGGATACCGTCTTCCCGGCAAGGTACCGTTCCTGCCACTTCTGAAACAGATACTGACTCTGAACAGAATGAAATATCATCTTCAGATATTGATTATCGGCATGCTGTAGCTGATAAATATCTTCGTCGTCGTGGGAAGGGCCTAGAAATAACGATTGCTGATGATCAAGCGATAGACGAGCTAATCAAGGAAGGTGTACCACTTCAAACTGTTTTAGATGGCATTGACCAGGCTTTTGACAATTTCAAACCGAGGCACAAGCGTGATGAGATTAGAAGTGTAAGCTACTGTGCAACGGTCATTTATTCACTGCATGCATCTCGCCAAACTGCTGATCAAAATGCTGTTACAGTGGAGCGCGAACAGGAAAGTGATTCCGTGCTTCAATCGGACGAGCAATACAACACGGATAATTTACAAAAAATGCTGGCTGAGTTAAGAGCAAAGCAGGGAGGTTGACAATGTGGGGAGCTTCCAAGAAGAATTAAAGGCTTTAGTGCCTTCACAATTTTACGAACGCCAGGCTGCTGCCATTCAGCGCATAGAGAACCACCCTGAGATCCAACGACTAAAACAGAAATACCCTGATAGGACAGCAGATTTAACAAGTCCAAGGCACTACAGGGATGTATCACAGCATCTTTCATACTGCGATGCATGCGACGCTTGCCCCGGTTTAAAAGCATGCCAAAACGAACAAAAAGGGCACATGAGCGTTGAGGAACCAAGTCCAACCCAATCGGACGAGTTGGTATTTCGGTTTCGGAAATGTGATTTGCTGAAGCAGTATGAGAAGCAGCAGGGCATTGGACAGAGGATCAAGAGCCACTATATACCATCACACATTCTGGAAGCTACCTTTGATGACATAGAGCCAGATCCGCAGAGGCTGGTTGCGATCACGGCAGCAGTAATATTCTGTAGTACGTTCGTTCCAGATGAAACGGTTGAAGGATTATATCTTTATGGGCAAATGGGTGTGGGCAAGAGCAGGATTGCCGGAGCAATTGCTCAAGAGCTTGCAAAATGTGATGTAGATGTACTCATGGTCTACGTGCCCGACTTTTTGTTGGAAGTCAAGGAAGCTATCGGTTCCAAGACGGAAACGGTGGAGAGCAAACTGGATGCTCTCAGAACAGCGCCTGTACTCATACTTGACGACATTGGAGCTGAAACGCTTACCACCTGGACGAGGGATGAGGTGTTGGGGCCTATACTCCAGCGGCGCATGGAGAGGTTGCCGACGATTTATACGTCAAACCTAACCATGGTTGAGTTAAAACAGCACTTGTCGAATGTAAAGGATGCCAAGGAGATGGACAGGAAGCAGCATGAGAAGAAGGCGGAGCGGATTATTGAACGGATTGAGCCTTTTGTAAAAATACTGCCAGTAGGCGGACGGAATAGACGTAGGGGGTAAGCATATGTGCAGAACATGCGGAGGTGGCAAGGTGGCGTACCAGTTTCGTGGCTCAATGTTGATGACGGGACCATGCCCGGAATGCAACCCAAATGCCAGAAAGGATAGCGAAATGGAGGTCAAACCTTATGAATATAGTAGTAGACAGCGCATTACTAGCTGAAGCTTTAGAGGACGCAAGTAAGGCGATTTCAGCAAAAGCGATAATACCTATAATGAGTTGCTTTTTTATCGAGGCAACTGAGGACAGGCTTATTGTAACTGGTACGGATGACAGAGCCACTATCCAATCCTTCATTGAGGAAAATATACAGGTAAAAGAGCAAGGCAGTGTTGTACTACCGAAAGTTCTATTGGAAATTATTAAAAAGATAAATGGAGAAATTCGCATTGAGGTCAGAGATGGATGCCAGGCAGTTATTAGATCGCGCAATAAAGAAATCGAAATGTCCGGCATTGACCCCGATGAGTACCCTTCTCCTCCAGAAATAAATCAAAATGAATTTATACAAATCGTTGGAAAAGATTTAAAAGAATTGATAAAAAAAGTGGTCTTTGCAGCAGATATTGACGGTAAGTCGATGCCAATTATCACGGGGGTAAACGTGTCTTTGAAAAATCAGAAAATTGAAATGGTAGCAACAAATCGTCATAGGCTCTCGCAGATTGAAAAAGAAATAGAAGCATCAGAGATTGGGAGCGCTGTAATCGAGGCTAGAGGTCTTATCGAATTGCAGAAGATCATTTTGGATAAGGATGAAGTTGAATTCGGTTTTTCTAAATCCAATAACGGAGCTGTCATTTATGCTTTTGCGCGGACCGAAAGATTCGTATTTTACTCTCGCGTATTAGAAGGAATTTATCCAGATACGGAGAGAATGACGAAAATTTTTAATGAAGTCACAAGGATAACAGTTTCAAAAAAGGAACTCATTGAATCCATTGAGCTGATCTACACTCTCGCTAAAGAGGAGAAGAATAACGCGATCCAATTCACGGCAACCAAGCGAGAACTCAATATACGAGGTAGAGGGAAGGAAACGGGCAAGGCCAATGAGAGCATTGAACCGACTGGCTTTGAAGGAGAAGAATTTAAAATTTCTCTTAATGCTAGATATGCATTGGACGCTCTAAAATCTCTGAACTCAGAGCATGTTACTTTAATTTTCACAGGGAAATCGCAGCCGATATTTATTACTGGAATTGACGATGCAAACAGCGTATTCATTGTATTGCCATATAGGACGGAGGGTTAGCATTGAATAAGGAACTCAATACGAAAGAAATTTGCAAGCAAATTAAGTCATCTGGAAATAACGGATGCATTATCTGGTCACGCGAAACTAATCAACACTTTGTGTCCAATAGGCACTTCCTGATTCGTTTTGATGAATTACCTAAGGATGTTTTAGTATCCTTATTCTCTATATTCTTTAAGTTACCCGAGGTAGGACAGACATTACAGTCGGTTTATGGAGAGGTAGATGAAAAAGGAACGCCTCTTAATGTGGCTTCAATCTACAAACCAGAACAACAATCAATCGAAGGTGAAGTTACGAAGTACCTTAAGGAATTTGATGAAAAACTTCTATTGAGGGTGATTAAATTCCCTGGTCATGAATCGTATATTAATGAAAAATATATGAAAATGACTAAGGATAAAAACCCGAAGGTTGAAAAAAACATTGCTACCGTACCCGTTTATTTTGCTAACGGAGATTTAATTCTTCTTCCGGTCAGGGATACATCAAAGGAAGATAAGAAAATAGTTGATATGTTGAGAAATCGGAAATGAGTAAATACAATGCCAAAAAAGTGATTGTTACAGCCGATGGAACATTATTCGAGGAATGGTTGGTAAAGAAATATAACCTTGATGTAACTGGTATTCGCTTCGATAGCAAAATGGAAGGAGAGTACTATCAGGAATTGCTCTTGCTAAAGCAGCTAGGGGAAATAAAGGATTTTGTCTGTCAGCCCAAATACATCTTACAGGAAAGCCCGAAGGTGACCTACATTGCAGATTTCCTTGTTACTGATCTTGATGGGAGCCAGCGAGTAATTGACATAAAGGGAGTTGAAACTGCTACCTTTAGAGTTAAACTGAAGCTTTTCCAACGAAAATACCCGACTTTACAAATTGAAATACTCGTAAACGGCGTGGCGAATTTATCCCTACACGGCAGGCCAAGAAAGAACGGGCAGATCGAAAACGAGCAATCAATAAATTAGTAAAACGAGCCGAAGGAGAGATTAAAAATGTCAGAATTGGCCGGAATGAAAGTCAAATTCACCGTAATCAAAAATGAGGATGCTGAGAATTATCTTGATGATCGGGATAAAAGTGAGTTATCCCGCATTCTATGGAAAATCCAAGAGTTTAGGCATCTGAATGGGAAGCCAGCTTTAAATACCTATCTGGTAGTTAACACCGACGAAACATATGCGGCTGATATTGTGCGCATCATGCAAGCTAATAACCATTGGGGATCAGTCAGCGATCCTAATCAGGCTGAAATGCAGTTTAAAGGAGATACATTGCTGCTGCCAGAAACGGAGGGTGACATTTAAGATGGAGCAAACAAACAATATTAGAGCGACTGATCGGAAATTTGATGGTTTGACGGAAGCAGAGGAAAGGGCGCTCGAAATTTTTCGGCTCAGAGGTAACGTGGATCGGCCAGAGGTAACCAGACGAATTATAGAACTGTTGGATAAGCAGAACGAGAAAGGTCTAAAGAAGTATGGAACCACAATAGACCAGGTATCAGATATGGCCTATGACTGGAAGCTCATGGCGCTGGAGGAGGCAGCTGATTTAATTCAGTACCTCCAGAAAGAGGTTATACGGCTTGAAAGACTTCTTAATCCGATCTAGGCAAAACAAAAGGAGCATAGAGGGTTCTTAATTAATCCTCTTGCTCCTCAGTAATAAACAAATCTTCAATCGCAACATCTAGCGCTTTAGCGATAGCGAATAAATGCCAGGCTTCATGGCGGCTGTTTTTATCAAATCTACTAATTGAACCTTGTGGAATTCCAGTCATTTCAGACAATTCCGTTTGAATGATACCTTTCTTTTTTAACAAGGGTGTCAGATTCGGTTTCACTTTAAACAATGTACTTCACCTCTCAGCCGAATTATACGATAGCGAATAATTTTTAGCAAGGCATGTTGACTTAATATTCGATATCGTATATTATTAGGACAATCAATAAATATTCGAAATACGATATCGAATTTACGGAGGTATATTTTTATGAGAAAGACATACAAGCAATGGGTGTTCTGGCAAGATGGTTTTTGGGAATTCGAATGGAGTTTCGTCCTACTTACAATTTGGATCAAAGACTTAAAAACTCGTCTGAGCGAGTATAAACAGGTCATTAAGCTCAGAGCGTTCGCCGGGATTATCCGGTGAGGTTGGCACAAGCCAAGATCAGTTCAGGAAACTTTTCCTACGCTGAATGATTCGATTACGCAACACTGTACCCAAAAGAGCAACATTGTACTGGAACCAAAAACGTAATGGAGGCATGGTGTATGACAGAACAAGAAATGGATGAGTTCACTACAGCATTGGTAGAACGTTACGTGGATATACAAAAGTTCGCTTCGTGTAACAGTGAATTATTAAACATATGGAATGAGGCTATTGATACCTTACCACCTGAGATAAAACATAATTTTGAAGAAAAATATAATCGCCTTGCAAGGGAGAGTAGTTCGTGAAAAAGCTCGACTTGAACAAGCTTGATGAAGAACCTATTGAAGTACAGCAGGCCGTGGCCTTCTACGCATCACATACAATAAATAAAGTGCGCATAACAACGAAAGAAAGGTATAAATATTATTCCATTTTAGAGGAAGCTGGCTTGCTTGAACCCCTAAAATCCGTAGTGGAGCCATAGCGGTTTAGGCTCAAAATATAAGCATAAGCACAGGAAATACGAATCAATCTGTTGGAAAGGTGGCGAGGGAGAATGTCTCATCAAACATTCTGGAAACCGGAGAAAAAAGTCAAAGAGAAGAAATCGTATAGAAGCCTTGGACAACGGAAAAAGGATAAAAAACCTGTTCCTGAATGGAAGAAAGATATTCTCTCTCATCACCGGTCACGGCCTAATACCAAGGAGCGTGGAGAATTCCCGAAAGATGTAATTGCGGAACTGATTGCTGATTCAAACGGAATCTGTGAATGTTGCAAAGCCGCCGAAGCCACGACTACTCATCACGTTTATCCGCGCGGGAGAAAAGGACGAGGAGTCAAGACAAACGGTCTGCGGCTCTGCTGGCCTTGCCATGATCGAATACAAATAAATGAAGAACTTCTTCAATTTTGGATATCTGCATTCCGTGATAAATACGGTGATTACTTTTGGTTCGATGAACAGGATTGGGAAGAGTGCAACCGCAAACAGGCGGCGAGTAAGCGCGTAGAAGCCGAGAAAAAGGAACATCTGGAATCTATAAAACCAGTTATGGAACTACTTACTACAGCGGCAGGCCGATCTTTGAAGGTTAAGGAAGTACACTTGCTGGAAGCTATGGATGAAAAACAGATTTCTGTTTTCGAAAACATGATAAACGATATTTTAGGGGCTTCAGCTAAACAGCAAGTGCCATTTGGATATGGGTATTTTGATGATTAATAAAGGGTATTGGATCTTACAGGAATATAACCAAAAGTCCACACACTAAAAAGAAGGAACCAAAGAGAATAGATACAGAGCCTCTAAATTTCATGTCATTAATGTATGCATCACTTGGTTCTGAGTCACCTTTGATCTTCCAGGCTTCGTTTGCACGCCATCCCCAAGTGGGATTTCGTTTACTTAAAATACCAAGCGCGAAAAAAATAATTGCAAAAAGTATAAGTACGAAACCAAGCATTTTATCAACTCCTTTAATAAATTATACCAAAAAATAACGATGGAAAGTATAGCCCCCAAGGGCAGAGAGGACATAACACACCTTTGGGGATAAGAAGGAGGGAACAGCACATTGGAAGATCCAGTTAACATAATTTCTCTGTCAGGAGGCAAAGACAGCACGGCGCTATGGTTGCTTGCTTGCCAAAGACTTGAACCGCATATTGCAGTCTTCGCAGATACTGGCAATGAGCATCAACAAACCTATGAATATATTGATTATCTGGAAAGAGAGATTGGCCCGATCCGCCGCATCAAGGCAAATTTCAGCGCGCAAATAACCCGTAAGCGAGAATGGGTGCAGACGAAATGGCGTGAAGAGGGGATATCCGAAACAATCATTGAGCAGGCTTTGTCTGTACTGCATCCAACAGGCAATCCGTTCTTGGATATGTGCATTTGGAAAGGAAGGTTCCCCAGCACAAAAGCACGTTTCTGCACTGTGGAGTTGAAGGTAAGACCTTTCTTCGACCAAGTATATTTGCCTCTCCTGGAGCAAGGAAAGCGCATTGTGAGCTGGCAAGGTATACGAGCACAGGAAAGTCTTGCGCGATCCCAAATGCCAGAACGGGAGGAAACACCGGAAGGATATGAGATATACCGTCCGCTTATAAATTGGACAGTCGAAGACGTATTTGCAATGCACGCCAAACACAACATTGAGCCAAACCCGTTGTACAAGCTGGGAATGGGTCGTGTGGGGTGTATGCCATGTATAAACGCAGGCAAAATGGAGCTGTTTGAAATAGCCCGTCGCTTCCCGGAAGAAGTGGAGCGGATCGCCCAGTGGGAGGAAATCGTAAAGCTGGCTTCCAAGCGACATGGTGCATCATTCTTCGCAAGTTCGGATGGGGAACAAATTTGGGATAAGGTCGAATGGTCGAAGACGGTTCACGGGGGGAAGCAAATAGATTTGTTCAAGACTCTGGCATTCGATGATGTACCTGTTTGCTCCAGCCAGTACGGACTATGTGAATAAGGAGGGAACAGCCCTCCATAAGGGGGATAGACATATGCGTAAATTAAGCCTGTTCTCTGGGATCGGCGGAATTGATTTAGCAGCTCATTGGGCAGGCATGGAGACGGTAGCATTTTGCGAACGTGAGCCGTTTCCGCAGGCTGTGTTACGTAAGCACTGGCCTGACGTGCCCATATATGACGATGTATGTACATTAACAGCCGATCGGCTAAAGGAGGATGGAGTAATTGGACCAGGTAGAGCAATTGACCTTGTTTCCGCTGGATACCCATGCCAGCCTGAAAGTCTTGCCGGGAAGCGAAGAGGCACGGAAGATGACCGTTGGCTCTGGCCAGAAGTTGCTAGAGTTTTACAGGAAGTCCGACCCCGTTGGTTCCTTGGCGAGAATGTTGCTGGACACATCAGCATGGGGCTCGACACTGTGCTTTCTGACTTGGAAAGGTTCGGCTACACCACGCAAACGTTTGTTATTCCGGCTTGTGCCGTCGGCGCCCCGCATAGGAGAGACAGAGTATTTATCGCCTCTTGTACAGACGATGTGGGGGACACCGAGCGCAGCGGATGCAGTGGGCAGCCACGGGGGAGGTCAAAGCAAGTCGCTACGAACGGATATATCCAACTGGAAGAAAGGGCTTTGGCCTACACCAAAGGCGAGTCTTCGAGGAGATTGTCCATCGGAGCGGCAGCGGAGAACACCAGATTTGCACGCCGCAGTGAAAATGTGGCCTACCCCTCAAGCATCGGACAATCGGGATCGAGGGAATTTATCGAACCCAGCAATCAAACGGAGAGTGGAGCAGGGAAAACAAGTGAACCTGTCCATGACCGTATCGGAGCAGAGTGGGCAGCTCAATCCGGACTGGGTGGAATGCTTAATGGGCTTTCCAGAAAACTGGACGAACATAGATGGCCGGCAGCATTAGGGCAGGAGCAGTACAATTGGGAGCCGCCACGGGTAGCCACTGGAATTAAAGACCGTGTGGGTCGGCTTAAGGCGCTGGGCAATGCAGTTAATCCACATCAGGTTTACCCGGTGTTGGCAGCTATAAAAGCCATAAATGACAGTCTTTAAGGGGGATACACCATGCAAGGAGTACGAAGCCCATTAATCTGGTTCGGCGGTAAGAGCAAATACGCGCAGCATATCATAAGCCGTTTCCCAGCTCATCGGAAGTATGTAGAGCCGTTTGGTGGCGCAGCTCATGTAATTGCTCAGAAACCGCGCATAACGCACGAGGTATACAACGATATTGACGGACTGGTTGTTAACTTTCTATTGGTTAACAGAACGGATCCTGAACGGCTTCGGCAAGCTTGTGAGTCACTTCCGTATAGTCGGCAACTCTATGAACGGTGGAAACGTGAAGCGATGCCGGAGGATGAATTTGAAAGAGCTGTACGTTTCTTTTATCTAAATCGGTCAGCCATAGGCAAGGGGAATGCGGAAGAGGTTCCGCAAACAGGCTGGCGGCACAGTACAGTTTCTGGCCAAAGCCCGGCGAACGGATACCTTAGCGCCTGTAAGCTGCTGCCGGACTTCGCAGAGCGGATGAAAGGCGTAATGATCGAGCATACAGACTTTCGGACGATTATTGAGAAATACGATGATCCTCATACCCTGTTCTACGTGGATCCGCCTTACGTGGGCAGGGAGAAATATTATGCCGGCAGTTTCACAGAGCGTGACCATCGCGACCTGGCGGACTTGCTTCATAGAGTACAGGGGAAAGTTGTTCTTTCTTACTACGACGATCCGCTTATAAAAGAGCTTTACCCCGACTTCACTCGAGATCCATTTGACGCACATAAACAGGTGGTAGGCGGCTCTGGTGCGGATATCGACACTGAGGAAATGCTGCTTATGAACTTTGACAACCGTCAATTAACCCTATTTTAAGGGGGATACACCCCCTACTACCTATACCAAAGGAGAGATAACACATGATTGAATGGATCGAATTTACCGTAAAGAAACCAGAAGAGGAAGGAAAGTACCTTGTGTCCGATGGCAACAACGTAGATGTGGCTGATTACATGCTTACCTATAACGATGATATCGAAGACTATGAGTGCAAATGGTATCCGTCAGACTTAAGTCCATTGGATAACGAGAGCATAACTCATTGGGTATTAATAAATCTACCGGGAGAGGCATAACAGCCTCTTACCCTATACCCCTATATAAGGAGCGAAGAACGATGAATGCTGCATGCACGAAACAGCTCAAGAACGGAAAAATCAAAGTTGTATCCGGTACAGTTTTACAACACGGACAGGGAATTGTTACTTTGGTGACCGCTGATCGAAATGGTAATCGGCAAATAAAGAGGATTCGTGAGTCTGAGTATAATATTAGATTTTTTTGAACCCCTATATATAAGGAGCGATAAGCATGTACACCGTATGGGAAGAATTTTTTCGCTGGCGTTGGACCATTCGTAAAAACGTCAGCAAGCGGACTGCTGAGAAACTTGTACGTGAATGTCCAGTAGGTCGCCGCAGATGGATTGAGCCATATTAATCGGGGAGTTTCCTTATAAGGAGAGTGAATATATATGTTACCTAAACAAGAAACGCCAGGAAGATTCGTTATTCAGGACGTTCAGAATAATAAATATCTACAGCACAATGGAAGCGACTTAGACCATCCTTATGAAGACGTAGACAGCACAGATAAAGCTACGGTATGGGGCACGTTGGAACACGTCTCATACGTCCTGTGGTGGTACGTAGACATGCACAGACCGTACCGGATTATCAATTTAGATACGGGTGACCGATTTGTTAAAAACAAGGCACGAGGCATACCGCATGTGATGACGGAGCTATATAACCCGGAGTTGCTACAGCCCCAAGGAGGTAGTCAAAAATGAAACGAGTAGTATTTTACCGCAACCCCGGCCCCGGCAGTCAGCCGTATAAGGAAGTTGTGAACTTTGATGATGATGCAACAGAGGCGGACATAACCGAAGCCTATACAGACTGGGTATGGCAGGAGATAGGCGAACAATTCACCTGGTATTTTGAGGACGAGGATGGAGGCGGTAAAGGTGAGTGAACGACAGAACCTGTATGAATTGCAAAAACAGTGTCCGCACCCAAAAGATACGACTGAACAAAAATACTTATACATCAATGAATCAGCCCTTCTTGATTATGAGTATTGTGGTAAATGCGGCAAACGATTAGGGGAGGAAGAACAGTCATGAGTGAACGGACAGTAGATTTAATCCGTACAGATTTGCAGTCAGCAAAGAATGAAGCAAAGAAAAATATCCTGTTACCAGTTAGAGAGGTAGAAGACCTGCTTGCCCTGGCAGACTCACTCCAGCAGCGACTAGAATTAAAAGATCACACTCTTAAAGACGTAGAACACAACCGCTCGTTGTTGAGCAAGGAGGTTGCAGAGAGGGACCGGACAATAGACCTGCTCACAAAGCAAATTACCGACGAGGTTGGGATATCCGCTAAAGCAATTGCTGAGCGCGATATGTTCAAAACTTCCTTTGAACATTGGAATAAGGAAGCCCATAGAGTAGTCAATGAAAACAGCAAGCTGCGTAAGGCACTGGAAGAAATAGCCGACAGCAAAAAAGACATGTCAGGCGTGTTTTGCCGGGTTGCAGCACGAGAGGCATTAGGTAGGGAGTAACCACCAATACAATACGCCAATAGAAAAATGGTGCATAAATCAATTTGCCAATGTTATAATTGAATTATAGAGCATAATTCAAAGGGGCGATTGATTGTGGAAGAACTTAACACCAAATTACTAAAGACATACTCGTATATGTCAAGGATTTCCAATGCGACAAAACAATTTTTCCAAAAACAACGAGTGGATAAGCTAATGGATGAAATTGTACGCCTTCGAAAAGGGCAAGGGCGTATGAAATATATAAACTATATCAAGAGATGCGAAAAAGCTATTGCAGATGGCGAAACAATTGTAAATGCATTTGAAGTTGAAATATCTACTTGGCCCGACAGAGAGTTATACACACTATTTCCATCACCTAAAGCCAAAGAAAATCATTTGATAAATGAACCAGAAATCAAAGAAGAGATAAGTCGTCGCGGCGGTAAACGCAAGGGTGCAGGAAGGAAGCCTATAGGCGAAAAACCAGTTGTTCGAAAGGTGTCCATAACTCTGCCACAAGAAGAGTGGGACAGAATAGACAAATTGATTGATGGAGCAAAATTCAAAAATCTAGCTCATTATTTTAGAGTGTTGGCGATTAAGGCGGAGAAATCAGAGGATTAAACCAATACAATACGCTCCGTCAGAGTGTAGGAGCGTTGGAAGGATGATAGATGTGAATGCAAAAGAGAAAAAAGCCTATGACCAAGGTCGAATGGTTGAAGCTGAAATAACGTTAGAAAACTTATATAGGATTCTGGACGAAATGACTGAACAACCTCACGAAAGAAGCCACATTATTGCTTGTATTCGGGATTTAGAAAGAGATACAGGAAAAGACAGAGCTTATTTTAAGGCTCAACAAAATGCACTTGAGGATTAAACCACACAAGGAAGGATGATAGATATGTTGGATATGACAGACCAGCAGATAAACGTAGCTTTAGCGGAGCTTACAGGCTTTCCTGCTGATAAATTAACACCAAACTACTGCAATGATGCTGCCGCCTCTCTGGAGGTACAGGCAAAGGCTTTGATGACGGCAGGCAAGGAATACACCATGTGTCTTACAAAGATTTTGACTGACTCTTTTGAAATAGAAGTGCCAGAAAACGATCCATATTGGATAGCTACATTAGTGTTAACAGCCACACCGAGACAGAGGGCAGAGGCTGCTTATATGACATTATCCAGTCAGTGTTAAACCAATACAGGGTGTAGATAGAGGCCCCCCATATTGTCGCTAGGAACGTTAAATATGGAGGGAGAGATATGAACCACCACTCCATAGGAAAGCGGTGTGAACCCATTATAAATGCTCTCTTTCTAAGAGTAAATGTCGTGGGACTTGCTTGGAGAGTTAAAAATACGCTACAGGGTGTAGGACCTACACCCACTAAGGGAGGATATATAGTCGTGAAAATACGAGTTGTCGATAGCAAGCCAAGAAAAAACGAAAGTGACATAAATCGTCTGATTGGGGAAGTCTTCGATGTGAAAGAGAAAAATAAACAAGGAGTAATGGTAGCATTCGGAGAAACAGGACTTTTCCTTATTCGCAATGAAGAATTTGAGGTTATCGGGGAGGAACAAAAATGACAGATAAACCACGCTTAATAGATGCAGATAAGCTAATCAAGTGGTTTGCGCATTCTCCAGACTCAGACGGTTTTTTGGAAGGATCAACGTGCGTAAACTCATTCAATAGTTTAACTGATGCAATATCATCAGGATTATTTGATCCAGACCCACCACAGCAGCCAGATATACAGGTAGGGGAACGTAACTGGCAAGAGGATATTAAATTCCTGATTGAACTACAGAAAGAACTTAACAGTCAAGCGAACGATTGCCAAGCTTCCCCGCGCTTTTGGACAGTTGGTGACTATAAATGGGTCGAATGCCTTGAAGACAATGCAGAGCGTTATTATGTTTATTTACCAAGTGCAGGCGAATCTTATGAAATTGATAGTTATTTACTGGATATCAAAGAGGATGAAGAATTCGAAGCCGATGAGCAAACAGAGTTCAATGAAATAGATTGCGAAATTTCTGCAATAGAGTGGATACAGAAATATCGGGATGAGGAGGCATACCTTATACCTACGAAAAAAGAACATTTTATAAGGGAAAATACCATGTTTTTAACAAAGGCAGAAGCTAAACAGCACATTGAAATGAATCATTACCACTATACGGATGAAGCTCACACCTATGCTATGACAGCATGGAGAGCGCCAAAGGTAGAGCGCTTGGTAAAAATCCTGAACGAATTTGACTTTCAAGCTCTCCTGCAAGATAAAGGAGACACCCCATGATAAGAGCCTATACCTCTATATTATGCGCATTACTGTTATATGTGGGGATTGTGCAAGTAGATAGATTCATGCTTATTGGACATATTACGCCTGATACACTCAGCTATACAAGGAGTGAACATTTATGGTAAACGGACATTCTGTAGTTATACGTAACAAAGAAGAGGATGCTACTGATACACAGAAGATAATCCAAGTAAACTTCTTTGACGATGTAGATGTAGTAGATATAAGAAAAACAAAATGGCTGCTAAACAAATATACTGACTTAATTGATGTAATCAAAAACTATGAATACTCACTTCAACAATTGGAAAACGGCATGGCTGCATATGATTTGCTTTCGGCAGAGGGATCGGTTGCTAAGCGAGTCTCGGGGCAAGAACTGACAGCAGATGTGACAGCAAATGCCGTGCTACTCAAAGACCAGCGACATGTAAATTATAAATTTTATCAATTTCTCACGAATAACATTAAGTTTGCAATAAATAATATGCGTGATAAGCACGAGGGATTGATAGCAAAGCTGTTATTTTTGGATGGTATGAAATATCTCAAAGCTCAACAATATTTGGAAAAAGGTTATCGCAAGGACATACCTCCTATCTCAGCGACTACATTTGCAGATAAACGGCGTAGGGTTATTGTCAACATAGCAAACAGCCTAAAAACAAACCGTACATTGGATTTTGTCACCATCGACTATGGTCGGGGACGAAACCAAGAAGGAGAAATTGGACTGAGGATGCCAGAAGTAAATTAGACCGTAAGGGCTTAAGCCTTTGCGGTCTTTATTTGTTATGTGGGGTAAGACAAATCCGTAGTAGGCGCGTAGTAGAAAGGATTTACACTTTATTCAGGAACAAATTAAATCTATTCTAGGAGGCAACAAACATGGCACAAAGTTATGCATTTTTAGACAACACGGGGATTTTACACCTTCATTCCTTGGAAAGTGAAGCAGCCAAGCATGGCAAGTATGTAGGTACAAATCTGGATTACGACGAAAGCGGCTTTCCGGTTATCGGCGGCGAAGGTGTAGTCTACTATGTAGACAAAGACACAGCTTATGTAAACGGAAATGAACATGATGGAAAACAAATTGCTGTACCAAGTGGCCTTAAATCACTAGCTAGTCAACTTCAGTAATCATTAAGATTTAAATGTGGTGGCGGAATAGACGCAAGGCCCGATACACGCCTCGCCCACATCGAAACTAACTACAACTAATTCGAGACAGCCGTAAAGAGGGTCATAATACCCCATCAATAAGGGCGGCAGATTGTTCCGCACGTAATGCGGACTATAGCGATTGACGGTAATCGCTGTGAAATAATTCCCGTTGGGAACCATACCGCATGTATAAGGGGAGCGGCAGTGGCAAGCGCATGACGGAGGGTTAGGGCGCAAACAATAATGATGTGGTGGCGGAAAAGTGCCAATAATGGCGGGAGACGCTGAAAGTCAAAGGGCAAAGCCAGACGCAAATGGCACAAAGCGGAGGACTGGCGTAATGCAGGTTCGAATCCTGTCCACATCAAAAATGATATCTGTACAGATAGGGTAATGGGTAACCGTTGCTCTTTTTGTTTTATAGAGATGAGGAGGAAGATAAATGCTGAATTTCGGGCAAGCGATTGAAGCGTTGAAGGAAGGGAAGAAGGTAGCACGTGCTGGATGGAATGGTAAAGGTATGTGGGTTGTGCTATTGCCATCCTTGCAGTTACCGCCACACTCCACACAGAAACCTGGACCGAAAGTAAACGACCGCACAGCGAAGCATATTGGCGTAGACACACCACTGGATTCCCAACCGTACATTGCCATGTGGACTGCTGCAAAACAATGGCAACCGGGTTGGCTTGCTTCACAAGCTGATATGCTGGCCGAGGATTGGGAGGTTGTCGAATGAAACCAACAGTAGGACGCAATGTTCACTACAAGGACACGGAGGGTAAGACACTTGCTGCGGTAGTGGTTCACGTAAATCCTGATACAACCGGAATGGTGAACTTGGCCGTGTGGAATGAATTTGGTAAGCAGTTCAACGCATTGAACGTTCGTCAAGGAAATGGGTCAGAACAATGGAACTGGCCGCCACGTCAGTAGCAAACTTTTCCCCGCTTAGTCTGGGATATAAGACACATACAGGAAAACAGCGGTTCGATTCCGCTGTGTGTCTTAATAGATGTTTACGATTATAAGAAACGTGCTGTAAAATGTCCGTTAAACACACCTTAGAGGATGGTACAGCCGATGATAATGGATCGTGAACAATTTAGAATGCGTTTGAAAGAAGGGAATCGCAAAGACTTGCCTCTTGTAAAAATAATCGCATTCAAAGCAAAATACGCAAAAATAGAAGAAATGGACTTCAAGACACGGTTCGATAATCTAATGAGCGTACGGCTTAGTAACGCCCTAGCAAAAGAGTTTCAAGGAAAATCATTTCTAGAGTTTGCTAACTATAAACCGTCTTATTATTCGGGGATAAGTAACATGGGCAAGTTGACGTTTGCTGAATTTCTGGACGTGCTGTACGACATGGCGGTTCCAATACAGTTAGACTACAAAAGCAGTGATTACTATACTGTTGCTCAGCTTGCTAAAATACTGGTGGCTAAAGAAGAGGATATAATAAGACAGTTGGAATCAGGCCGCTACAAAGATGCGTTCATCAATGAACAAGGTGAATGGCTCAAGCCCAAGCCGCCTGAAAATGAAAAATTTCGTGGTCGCCAATAGGCGGCTTCTTTTGTATGTCAGGAAACTTTTCCTTAGCTTCAGATACATTATCAAAAGGGGTGAATAACAAGGCATGGGACGAAAGAGAGACCCGAAACGGGACGAAGTATTTGATTTATGCAAAGCTTGCCAAAAAAGTGGTATCAAGCGTGCTTGTATTAATAATAGAACAGCTTATATATTGAGTATCATATGTTTACTGAACTAGTACGTATTATCTCAAAAAAAGCTGAGTAGACAACAAGCTACTCAGCTGAACAACTAAGACATTAAGATGTATATACGAAAGAGAATGTTGCAGTGAAAGATTGGTTGGTAGGGGTTTGAATAACAACTACCCAGTTGTTACCTTGTGGATAGCTCAAAACAACACCTGGTAGGTGTCTATCATTATCCCAACCAGCGCTTATTGTTTTGACGTTATTAGCTATAAAGGTGAAAGTATATCTTGTATTTGCCGGAATAAATCTTATGAAATCATCTCTATAAAAATTGTTTGCCAGGAAAATAGTGGCATTTGCATCTTTGTGTCTTAGGGCAACACGCTTAAATTTGCGAGCAACTTGTTTCTTTTTTGGCTTTAATATTTTCTTTTGGTTAACTGGCGATTTTGCATTCATTGATTTTACACCTCCTTTATAATTACTATATTATTAAGATTGTGTAGATTTGATTGTACTATTTGATAAGGCAAAAAGTACAACGTGTATTAGAATGAAGAGTCACTGAATTAGAAGCTTTTTATTTTTGTACAGGAAACTTTCCCTTAGCTTCAGATACATTATCGAAAAGGGGGAATAATAAGATTATGGGACGAAAAAGAGATCCAAAACGGGATGAAGCATTCGATTTATACAAAACCAGTTCCGGCAACATACGTCTCACAGATATAGCCTCTCAACTTAGTGTATCTGAAGGTACGGTAAGAGGATGGAAGGCTAAAGATAAGTGGGAGAGTTTAATTGCTGGAGAAGTGAAGGATACGGAACGTTCTGATGAAAATGGAGCGCCTTATAATAAAGAAGCTCCAGATGAAGATGAAGACCCAACATCATATCCTGATGAGCTTTTTCTAAAAGCTGTCCAAATTGTAGCCGAGGCCAAACAAGCCTCGGTTTCTTTATTACAGAGAAGGATGAGGATAGGCTATAGCAGAGCAGCCAGACTGATTGATGAACTGGAGCGGCGCAGACTCATTGGTACATATAGAGATGATAAGCCAAGAGAGGTATATGCTACCCCGCTTACAGTTGACGCACTTGCTAAAGAGCTAAAAGTTGCTATACCAGAAATACGGAGCGCTCCGAAAAAGGTATCGGAACGCTCCAGTAATATGGAACGTTCTAAAAAAGTACAGAGCGCTCCAGTGGTTGTTGAAGAACCTGAACCTGAAATTCCTGATGAGGATGGATTAACGCCTAAGCAAAGGATATTCACTTATGAATACCTTCGAGACTTCAACGCTACCAGGTCAGCCATTGCGGCGGGATACAGTAAGAAAACTGCCTATCAGATTGGATTCGCTCTGTTGAAGAAAGTTGAAATTCAAAACATTATTCGGCAGCACAAAGAATCTATGATTGATGAGATAGGATTGAACGCTCAGCGCGTACTGATGGAGTACATGAAGATAGCTTTTGCAGACATTACGGATTACGTGGAATTTGGTCAAAAGGAAGAGGACGTTCTTGGTTTAGATGGAGACCCTGTCTTTGATTCTGAGACTGGAGAAACGAAGAAGTACAGATATAATTATGTCTCTTTTAAAAACAGTGATGAAATTGATGGAACTCTGGTTTCAGAAGTCAAGCAGGGTAAGGACGGAGTGAGTGTAAAGCTACACGACAAAACCAAGGCATTAGACGTGCTAACTAAATACATGGATCTGCTTCCAGACAAACATAAACGGATGGTTGAAGACGAGAAACTTAAGATGCAGCGTGAGAAACTTGAGCTCGAAAGGGCAAAAGTCACGGGTGAAGGCAATACAGAAGACGATCTAATTGATGATTGGGTAGAGGCGGTGGTAGGTAATGAAGACGAAAGACTCACCGGAGACGAAACGGAGGCTTCAAGCATTCAAGAAACGGATTCCTGAATATCGTAAGAATCCTACATTATTCTGCCAAGAGATGCTTAAATTCTATCCTGATGATTGGCAGGCAAGCACTCTTATGGATTTAGCAAATGATCCTCGTGTTTCAGTCCGTTCAGGTCAGGGTGTAGGAAAAACCGGACTAGAAGCTGCAACAGCCCTTTGGTTTCTATCCTGTTTCCCTTATCCAAAAGTGATTTGTACAGCTCCTACAAGACAGCAGTTACATGACGTGTTATGGGCTGAGATAAATAAATGGCAGTCCAAAAGCCCAGTGCTGAAAAGAATCCTTAAATGGACTAAAACCAAAATCTACATGAAGAACTATGAGGAACGCTGGTTCGCTACAGCTCGGACAGCAACCAAGCCTGAGAATATGCAGGGCTTCCATGAGGACTACATGCTTTTCATTGTGGATGAAGCTTCAGGTGTTGCTGATCCAATCATGGAAGCCATTTTAGGTACGTTGTCGGGTGAGTTCAATAAAATATTGATGTGCGGCAACCCGACAAAAACGTCGGGTGTTTTTTATGATTCACACAATAAGGACAGAGCGGATTATAAAACACGCAAGGTGTCATGCTTAGACAGCCCAAGAACCAGTAAGGATAATATCGCTATGCTCAAGCGTAAGTATGGTGAAGGTAGCGATGTATGGAGAGTCCGGGTTGAAGGTGAATTCCCCCGTGGAGAATCGGATACCTTTATCTCGTTGGAAGTAGCAGAATTTGCAGCTAAAGAAGTGAAACTGGAACCTACTGGAGATATGCTAACCATAGGCGTTGACGTTGCACGATTTGGTGATGATGAAACCTCAATGTTTGCTGGTATAGGACCAAGAATTGTAGGGGAACACCATCATTTCAAGAAAGACACAATGGCTACTGCTGGTTGGGTGATCAGCCTGGCTAAAGAACTAAATGAAGAGCATCCATATTTAAACCGAATCAGAATAAGAGTTGATGATAGTGGTGTAGGTGGAGGAGTAACCGATCGACTAAATGAAATCGTAGCTGAAGAAGGGCTACCATATGAAATCATTCCAATTAACAACGGCTCCTCTTCATTAGATGAACACTATGGAAATCTAGTTACTGAAATGTGGGCATCCATTAAGAAACAATTAGAACAGAATATGAGCAATTTTATAAATGGAGATGTGAGCGTTCTGCAATTGCCCGATGACGATGTTCTTATAACCCAACTTACAGCACGTAAATGGAACATGACCAGTAAGGGTAAAATGCTACTTGAAAGTAAGAAGGATATGAAAAAGCGTGGGCTCAAGTCGCCAGACCGAGCTGACGCTTTTGTTTTGACATTTGGGGAATATTTAATGGAACCAGATACACATATTATGCTTCCTTCAATAGGTAGTGTAACTGTAAAAAGATAAATTACGGTGAGAATAGATAATATATTGCATGAGGTGGAGATTTCTCAGAACTGTTTATTTAGAGAGCATCAATCTACTAATGAGGCCAGCAAAGTGAGGGAGGAAATTGCTCCATAATATAATATTGATAAGGAGATAGAGCTTGAGGCAAAGGATAGTTTGTTGGAACTGACGATGAGTAAGTTTTCCAGTATGTGCAACGTGGGGGAGTTCTGAGAAGTCACGATTATATCAGGTGTGGTGAGCTAGGGACTAGTGACAGCACATTTTGTGATAAAAATTGCAGCTATAAACATAGTGGGGATTATATTGAATCTTAATGTTAAAAAATATATATATAAACATCCAAATTGTATATAAAACAAAAGTCGAAGTTCATTTTCTTCGACTTTTGCTACTTTAGTCTTCTACAAAACGGATATATGGACGTTGGAAATATCTTTGGTCAGACACGAAGTAATATTCCTTCCCCACAACAAGAGGAGGGATAACGGACTTTGAAGAAATATATAATTTTTTAATCTTGCCTCCGTTAGACGCATTGCTCTGGATGACTAAGTAATCATCTTTAACTTCAATTAATTTAGCGTTTTCACTAGAATGAGATCCAGAAAAATAATAAATACAGCCAATGATTAGTAACAAAAATGCAATTTTTAAAATAAATATTGCATTTTTGTTTTTTGTCACTAACATTTGAATACACCTCCAATATTTGATCATTATACTATATCTATGATAATATTGGTAATAGAATTACAATATTATTCCACTTTGGAGGTAGAGAATGAAAAAGAAGACAGGGTTACTCTCGCTTGTGGTAGTTGGACTCCTTGCGTTTTCTCAAGGCTCAGTTAGCGCGTCTAGTTCGGCAGAAATGAAAGTAATGGACTATACTCCCCTGAAAATTGACAACAATCTAACGGTTAAAAAATTTTCTGATGGCCGTATTGAGCCGATTGAGAATGCAAAGGCTTTGACGGAGAAACAACAAAATGAGATCTTAAGCGAAATGGGCTATACTGAAAAAGAAAGTGAAGAACTCTCTGAGTCGGAAAAAGTTTACCTCATTACTGAGGGTGGAGTAAAAGTTAATGTAACCCAAAGTGAAATGGTCCACAAATACTTTGATCTTAGTGGTAAGGAGCATATAATTACACCAGAAAATGAAGCTGAAATTAACAAAATCAAAGAAGCTGATTTAAAGAAAATAAAAGGTGATAAAATTAGCACATCTGCAATGGGATCTGTTAACGACGGTACTTTTTCAGGCACTTCTTCAATTCATTATATGGGGAAAACGGCTAATGGTAGAGAGTACAAGTACTCATACCGAACACATTTTAACTGGAGCAACATCCCTTGGATTACCTTATCTGATAGGGTAGCGCATGCTTTCCAATCCCATACTTCAGCCGTTGGGTCAAAAGCGGATTTCTTTTATCGTACAGCAAATGGAAACTGGCATGATGGTGAATTCAGTAATATTGACCAATCACAAGTTTCGGGAACTATTGGTTCGGTCCGTTTAATACCTATCAAAGAACAATACGGAACTTTATATACTGAAGTAAGAATACCAGCAGCGCATGGTGGTGGTACAGGAAGCTTTGCTAATAGTTATGCTCATTCATACACTGAGGTGCCCTTTGCTTTATCTTTAGGCTCTGTGAGTATTACTGGTACTGGATTAGGAGATTTGTGGACTTGGAGAAGTAATTTCACGATTGGCCAATGGGAATAGTATTTTTTTTGGGGAAATGGCCTCTTATGTTTCACGGTTGGACTTTTAATGACGTAAATTTGTATCATGGAAAATCAAATAAGGAACGAAACTGCAGCTTTCAAGCTTCGGTGACTCAGGTCGGACAACGTGCCAGCCTTTTTGGTTTTTCTACAAAACATATTAGGAGGACATTTGATCATGTCTACTACACAACCACGCTTTGCATTTCTCAGCTCTGACGGTATTTTACACTTACACGATGAAGAACATGCTGCTCAACATGGTAAGCACGACAAACATCCCTGACGGATGATGAAAGCGGCATTTCCGATCGTCGAGGGCCAAGGCGTTGTCTATTATGCTCGTGAGGACAAGGCTTATGTTAAGGGTAACAAGAAAGATGGCCAACTCATCCCAACACCGTTGGTGCTCAAGCAACTCGCAGCAGAGCTCCTGTAGTTTTTGAATGTGGTGGCGGAAGAGAGACGCTACAACGTAGGATGACACCTGCAGATGACAGTTAAATAGCCTCAGTGACTCCTGCAAGGGGATAGAGGGACATACTGCTCAGCGGCATAGACCAGTGCGCGCAAGGGAAGGCCCGATTATGTGGCCGCGAACAAGGGTAGATCCTTGGCACCCGTAACGCACAGCGGTAGATCGACACAGTTTGCAGATTGCGGTTAAACGGTAAGTCATTTCATACGGGGGAAGAGTGGCCCCCGCCTACATTATTCATGGCACGCGCAGGCGGCAAGGAACCAGTTAACCAGCGGAAACATGAAACAGCCTGGTCAGAACCCTTGCGCGGTTCAATTCCGCTGCGTGCTCTTCTAGAGGGGAAGCCTTTCCGGTGAGAGGCCACGGCATCTAAAAGAAGATTGAATTTAAGGGGATCGCCAATCCTTCTTTGAGAATTACAAAATAAACCTTATAATATTATTATAAGAAATTAATCTTTTAAATTGAAAAAAGTGGGTTTATAATATGAAAAATAGTGGAATGACTCCTTTCTTTGCTGTATTGTCTTTAGCTGCTGTATTATCGTTAACTAGTTGTACTTCTTCAGTTATCAGTGGTATAAATTCAGCTACTGTGGACTCAGCGCCAGTAGTTCAAGCTGCAAATGAATCTATTGAGGTGAATACATCAAAACTGGGGGATCATGTTATTACTCCTCAAGACACGAAAAAGGTACTCAACAAGTCTCTTGGGAATACTGACATGTCAGAGCGTTTCTACATTGATCCGGGATACGGATATGCTAGAGTGTATGTGTATAATGATGGGAAAGCCCCGATTAATATAACAGTAACTCAGGAGTCTGCTAGTGGTCCAGTTAAGATGAAAGGAAAAATAAACCCCAGGTAAAGTATTTGATGAAATCAACGAAAGTACTTGGCCTGTTGGTAGTTTCTATGTAAACCTTACTTCACCCGGCGGTGTTATGAAGGGCGGCCTTTCAGTTCGCATAGCCAATGCTAAAGGAGAATTGCAATAATCTTATCATAAAGTATGCATTGAAGAGGTCGACCAACCCGAGCTCGAACATACAACAATGGGCGCATTCTTTTGTGATTCAAGTTGGGATGTAATGTAATGGCTTCCGGTGATGAGGATAAACTGGGTGAGAGAATCGTTTAGGACGAGTAATATCGAGAAAGTGAGCAAAAGCCAGCTTATAATGGTTTAATTACCCATTTTCCGGTATTGTCCGGTTTTTGTTCTTTGACGGACATTTTTAGCAATATGTAAAATGGTGTTATTCTTCCTCTCTAGTTACTAAGTACAATGCTTTTATGCAACAGCGTAGCGTTTTGCATCCCGCTTGCGGGAGTAGACCCTATCGCTGTTTCTTTTTTCGGGTTTTAAATAAGCGCTCAGTTCATTAAAACAGGTATTAAGACCTATATGGATTGAAGTTTAATACATAAAATGTTTATATTTGTCCATTCGATATTGACACTTTCTGGTGATAATGAGATATTAAATCTATAAGAGAATGATTTTTTATTTATAGTAGGAGGAACAATTTGTGTTTTCATCTAACTTACAGGAAGCTGATACTTTTAAACCTATGGTAGTTGAACTTGAACTTAGTTATTTGGACCTAAATATTCAAGAGGTTGAATTAAAATGGTTGGAGATAATTAAAAAAAATTTCAAATTCAAAAAAGTAGAGATTTCACCGGATCATGTACAACTTATCGAATGTTTTCCTATAATGAAATGTGAGTTTAGATCAAAGAGTATTGATATTACAATTGCTATTGTTAAGGATTGGACAAAAAAATTTAAAGAATTTATAGATGTGCTTGTTAAAGAAATTGATTTTGACAAACTTGTCATAAAAAAAGTTGTTCATATAGGTGGGTTTATGATAAAAGATAATAAAAAACTGCTTGGTTTAAGTTTAGAAGAAGAGGATATTTTATCTGTAGATGTTCAATTTACAGTAAAAAATGCTAATGATACTACAACAAGAATAAGAATATTCGATGAAAGTAATAGAGATGAACAGCCTAATATTGTTTTTTCAGAAATTGAAACAGATAAGAAATTGATAAACTCTCAAGATTTATACAGTAACCTTGATTCTCTATGTATACAATCATTATCTGAAATGAATAAGTATTTATCTTTGCAAACGAAGGGGAATTTGTCCTTTTTGGCGCATAAGGCTGGCGATACGTATGAAGAATGATTTGTACCAAGAAAGAAGCAATATTTTCTTAGAAATACAATCTTTCAGAGAAAATGATAAGTCAAACGAGGAACTTAAAAGAATTGAAAAAAAGATAGAATATGTATTGAATGAAACACGCTCTGTCTATTGGCAAGTACTAAATGCTAGTGATCAAAGCAAGATAAAGTATGAGCATGAGGAAATGCTAAAGATTGCATCAAATTTTATTGAGAGTACAAATAAACTTATTGAAGAACAGAAAGTAATAAAAACAAAGGAAAAGCATATTTATAAGCATCCCATGGTAAGGGGTGAGAAATTAATGAGAAATATAGCCTCTTTCTTTCCTTTTGTAGGTATGAGTGAATTAAGCAGATATTTCTCCGACTTTGTTGCTGTCCCAAGCATTAAGTTATTCTTTGTTTTACTCGGTGCAGTTATAACGCTGCTATTTGGACAGTTTACTACTCTGAACTGGGTTTTTGTTTCTTTAACAGTAGCCCATTTTATTTCTCGTGTATGGGCAAATAGATATCATACGCCAAATGACTATATAAAATTCAATCGGACAGTTCAAATATTCATTCTCCCATACTTTTGGTTATTTATAGGTAACGTATTGAGTAAATTCGTTTCATTTGATGGCTTGCCAGACAACACATTTTATTCTCTGCTATTGGTATGGCTAGTATGGGGCGAGCTTAAAGGAACCGTTGATAATATGAAGGTGACAGGATTGCCTATACCGCCGTTTATTGAGAAACTTGTGAATTCTCAAAACAATACTAATGATATTGAACCACCTTTGTAATTAAATTGTAATAATGGTCTTTGGATGACCATCTTAGTTGACAGATGTAGTTGGTGTTCTGAGCATATTGTATGTGTCGAGGTATCGCAACCGTTCCATAAAAACAAATTAAATTTGATAACTGGATTTATTAAACTTGGGATAGGGATTGTATACATAACCCAAGATATTAATTAAACATAGAAGTATGAACAAATACAGAAGGTCAGGAAAGTTTTCCTGTCTTCTTTTTTTATTACAGATTCCAGAAGGCCTTCAAAAATCGAATCTTATGGAGGAAGAAGTACTTTTTTTGGGCAAAAATCAGCAGTAAATTCGAATAAAAAAGATGTTATCCTTTATTTATAGAAGTTTGCAAAGAAAGGCGGTGAAATCTTGAAATGGTATCATAGAGCTGTATATTCATTTGCTAATGCTGTTCTTCCAACAGCGGTAAAGCGTCAGATGATGGGTATAGGCAGAGCAACAGTACCTAATAATGCTAACCCGTGGGGCATATTTAATTGGCTACCCAAGAAACATCAGCAGGCTCACAATATTGACCTTACCAAGTTACAGAGCTATACAGCTGAGGAATTACTGGAACTTCTGATATCCGTTCATCCCGACGTATCCTATGCCTTATACACATACTTGCGTATGGGAGATACCGATTTAACGTTTACAGCTAAGAAGCCGAATGGGAATGCAGATAAGAGCGGACAACGGGTACTGGATGAACTCAAAGCTATGCTTAATACACCGCTACCTTCGCCGGGATACCAGCACGGACGCTCATTAGATAAACTAGACACAATTCAGCGGATGATGATTATGGTCCGTGGGGCTTGTGCCGGGGAAATCGTCCTGAATGAGCAGTGTAATGATGTCATTGATATTGTTCCAGTTGATCCGGCTTTAATTTGGTTCCGTAGGGAGCCAGATACTAATCGACTTACACCGTGGCAGTATGTAAAGAACCCAAGAAGGGGCGCAAATGAAGAATGGTTTGGCAATTACAAAAAGATTGACACACCAACATTCATCTATGAAGAGTTTGATCCTATGGTTGATGATCCTTATGGACGAACGCCTATGCTTCCGGTACTGCAAGTAGTATTCTTTCATCTTCAGGTGTTGGCAGATCTAAAAGCAGTAGTTCATAACCAGGGGTATCCAAGGCTCGATATTTCGATGCTGGAAGAAATCATGCTGAAGAATATGCCAAACAACTTAAAGAGTAATCCCGATGGTCAACAAAAATGGCTCAAAGAGCGAATGGATGAGATGCTAAACCATTTCAACTCACTCAATCCAGATGATGCTCTTGTCCACTGGGATAGTGTAAAGGTGGAATATCTCAAAGGCGGCAATTCTGGACCGATGATTGATATTAAGAAGCTGATTGATATCATTGATACCCAAATGGCTACTTCACTCAAGACACTGCTTACTATCCTTTCTAGACATCAAGGGTCAACAGAAACGTACAGTTCAATTGACACTCAAATATATATCAAAAATGTAGAGTCCGCGCGGAGCGTAACCAAACGTTTCTGGCAGCGGGCTTTTTCGTTGTCTGCAAGAGTAAAGGGGACTCAAACAAAAGTTGAAGCTGACTACCTCCCCATTGATTTACGTTCTGAAAATGAGATTGAACGTGACCGACGTTCAAAGATCGACAACTATATCACAGCGGAGAAGAATTTCTACATCACACCGTTGGAAGCTGCTGAGGAAATACGTTGGACACTTGGTATTAATGCCAAAATTCCTGCTGAATTACTTCCTTTGCTTGTACAAAAGCATGAATCTAATTTAAATGAAGAAAATACTCCACCGGAGGGAGGTGAATAAACAATATGGCTAAACCTACATCCGAACAATTGGCGAAGATCAATCAAAAAGCATTGGTCCCTTTAACCGATGAACAAACTCATGTGTTTCAAGCGAGAATCATTGGAACCAAGCGTATTGATAAGTACAAAATGAAGATTACCCCAAACTTCCTACGCAAAATGGCAGATCAGGTTAAAGAGGGAGTCGCCTTGCTGGTTGACCATCCGTGGCAGAAGTGGGAAGCCTTATCTTTCCCGTATGGCAGAACTTTTGACAGTCGAATTATCGAAGAGGGAGGGGAACTGGAACTCTACGGTGATCATTACATGGCAAAAGGGCTAGAGGCTGATGGAATCTCAACAGATCAACTGGCTACTGGTATTGATTCAGGAACTATCTTTGATACCTCGGCAGGGTTTGTCACTACCAAGCATACATGTAGCATTTGTGGCGGCGATTATTATGGTTCCTCGGCATGTTCGCACATTCGTGGACAAACGTACGATGACAAAGAATGTCTTGTTCTCGCGGATGATGGATACATCATGGAAAATTCTATCGTGTTTGATGGCGGTTACGAAGGCGCCGGAATTACACGTGAATCTCTCTCAATGAAACAACATGGTGAATATGAACAGCCGAAACAAACTGAATACGAACCGTTACCATTAGATGCGAAGTCGCTTGATGGCGATGGACGCGTCTTTTATTTTTTCAGTAACAAAGGCGGCATGTCTGCTTTTGTACCTAAACAGCATCAAACAAAAGAACAGGCTGAGACACTGGCCCAAGGAGATGACACTATGAATGAAGAACAAAAAGCTGCTTTGGCAGCAGCGCAAACCCAAGCAACTGCACTGGCAGCGGCTAATGGCGTGCTTGGACAAGTACGGGCTGCATTGGGCGTTGAGAGTGACGCAGAAATCCCGGCGAAGCTTACGGCGCTGAGTGTTCAAGCTACTGATGGAGCAATGTACAAGGTGAAGGTCACTGAACAAGCATGCGGAGCTGGCGTCCGTGCTCTTGGTGAGGCCTTTAATGTAGAAGCTATGAAAACGGCATTATCTCATTTGCCAGTATCTGAAATTGAAAAGATCGGTGCAACGTATGAGGCGCAGGCACAAGCCGCCTTAGGCGGAGGTGGTCGCCATACACAAGGAGAAGATGTAAACCTTCCTGAAGGAGCTCTGAATGGAGCGCCGCCAACTAACTCACAAAATGATGGTGGCGAGAAAACGCCAGAACAACTTAAAGCATTAGCTCGTGAAGAAGCTCGGGCGGCACTTAAGAACACAGGCAGAGGTAATCTGCTGAAGGAGGATAAATAATTATGATGCAATCTCAGTATAATGGCGCTCCTGGTCCCGGTCAGGTTATTACTCAAGAGTTTACGGAGGTTCTAGCGTCTACTGACCTTCAGGCTAAACTACCGGGAGGAGTCTTGCTGAAACAAGGGCAAGGAATCCTGAAAAAAGGGACGATTATAGGTAAGATCACAGCAGCAGGAGCGGATAAGGATAAAGCGGTAGCTTATAGTTCCGCAGCAACCAACGGCTCCGAAGTGGCACTGTGTATCCTTGATAATGATCATGACACAACACTTTCTGATATTGGGGCATCTGCGTGGATTGCAGGTATTTTTGATTCATCCAAATTGACTGGCTTAGATACAGCAGCTAAAACAGCGCTGAAGCTTTGCTACTTTGTATAAGGGGGATAAACACACATGGCAAACGTACTTGATCCATATTTCCTTACGGAAGTCGTTCAGAACATCCGAACAGATATTAACAGCTTTCGAGGGGCTCAACTGCTAACCAATGGAGTTGACTTCAAACCGGAACTTGGACTCACTATTGAATACGATATCACCTATGACGACACGGGTATGACGCCACCTACAGGATTGAATGATCCTTCACCTATTCATACTCCACCTGTGGTGAAACACATGAACTTTACGAACCAAGAATGGAGAGAAAAGGTTGTTATCGACCGTGAAAAGATTGCTACTTTGAGAAAGCCCGGCAACAGTCTTGAGCAAAAGTGGGGCGAAGAATACATGATTGAGAAAATGGTTGGTCTGAACCTTCGCCTCGAAACTCGGTTTGAGTGGATGAGATGGCAGTCATTAACAGGAAAACTTATTGTACCAGCCACATCCACCAAACCAGCCAGAACGATTGACTATGGTGTTCCAGCTAATAACAAGCCAACAGCATCCGTATTGTGGAGTAATACCGAAACAGCAGATCCATTGGCTGACTTGGATGGCTGGTCACTTCGATTCCGAGGAAGTGGGGCTCGGCCTGTTAAAATTATTGTTAATAAGAAAGTCGATATCTATTTGAAGCAGAATGCTAAAATCCGTGAATTGATCAAGTATACTTTTGGTAAAGATGTTGTCACTGACGGTTCGCTTGCTGAAATTGTCAGCCAAAATTTGAATGGTCTTAAGTATGAAGTTTACGATGGTGGTTACATTGATGACTCTGGCGTATTCTATCCGTTCATTCCAGATAATGCAGTAATCATAATCGGCCAAGGTATGACAGGCTCAATTATGGATCTTGTGACCGGCCCGAATAACTATGAAGACATTTTCACCGGTCATACAGGAAAGTTTGCACTGACTAAGTTGATCCAAGGAGACCCCGATCAATGGCAAGCCATCAATGGTGCAACAGTGTTACCGCGTCTGAAATACGTTAACTGGCATATCTTCGCAACAGTGGCGTAAGGGAGGAGACCGAATTTATGACAACTGTAAAAGTATTGGTTGATGCTGTTGGACAATACAATGCCGGGGACATCGTAACAGATGCCCCAGATGGCCTTGTAGATATCGCAAAGAAAGAAATTCGTAATGCCGCAACCGGACAATTACTTGCGGAGATTGTGGATGGTAACGGAATTGTGGATGGTTCTCCTTCAGAACGGGAGTTGCAGCTTCAGGCCGAATTAGAACAGTCCAAAGCGCGAGAAACAGAATTGCTTGAGCAAATTGATATTCTTCAGTCCGATGGTGAGTTGAAAGAATTGAAAGCTTCAGCTAAGGAATTGAAAATACCCGGATACACCAAAATGAGTATTGAAGAATTGAAACAGGCTATCAGTGCAGCAGATGGCGACTAATAAGATACTTACTACAGTAACATATCACGAGGAAATTAGAGGGCGTCTAGGCGTTGGTGAGGATGTAATATCCGATGCTGACATAGACGCTCTTTCTGTTTTGTCCATTGGTGAATCAAGGATAGTAAAGGCTGTTCCTGATTATGCTGTGTTGACTGGTGACGATCAGACCTATGTGTATGCAGCAGCCGTTTGTATGGTCGCTGCTATACTAGCTCCGTCCATGACAGCAAGAATCAAGAAGTCCAAAAAGGACTTCGACTTCTCCTTTGAAAATCAGGTTGTTGATTGGAAGAAATACGCTGTTCAGCTCGTTGATGAGGCGTACCAGTACATTGACTTGATATCGACGGCGGAGCAAGAAACAACCGTTCCGGTGTTCGGTGTAGCGGGGCCAACCCGTGCAAAAGAGAGGCGGCGTTACTGATGTTTAAAGACTTTGCTCATAGGCACTCACCTTGTACTGTCAACGGTGAGCCAGACGTTGTTATACTGTCTCGGGAAACGAAAGCTACAACGATTATCGGCAAAGAATATATGTACAATGGTTTGTTTTCTTCGAAATCACCTGTAAAGCCAGGAGATATAGTTCAGAACGAATCATCGTTCTTGGTACAGACTCTACGTACAACAACTGAAAAGGACAAATACTGCTCTCTGATTAAAACCAATGCTTCAATTGAAGTTCAGCGCTATCGGCAGTCCTATGACTCAAACGACAACCCGATAGGTGATCCTGAGTTTGTTCCAATAGCTGTCGATGTAGTTTGTTTCACTCAGTATGTAACCGCTCAATTGAGACAGCAAGAGCCGGGCTTGTTGCCAAGTACCGTCTTTGTTTTGCAGTTACAGACTAATGTTGATATTAAACGGCCGGAGGAGACGAATACAGCTATTCCTGACCGGATTGTGATGAGTGGAAAAACATATCGGGTAGATGTAGTTGATAGGGTGAAGTATCCTAATTTGCTGCATGTTCAAATTTCTGAGGATCGGATATGATTACTGGCTATGATGCAGCGCGGGCCGCAAAGGATCTGGAGAATAAATTGGCTGTCGAAATTACAGGACTAACAAAACTGATTATGCTTACAGCTAAAAGCGGAATACGGTACTATCCGGCTGTTCGGGACCACTTGGAAATGCACATGTTTGTACTTGCTAATCAGATGATTTCAGGCGACATCACAGCAGATTACTGGCAAGCATGGCTTGAGCAATTCGGTAAAGGCTCCAAGATGGCAGACAGCAGCCAAAACTCCGGACTGATAACTTATATGAACAGTGAAGCATGGAACCGACTGAGGTCCAAAGGTGATCGTATTATTGTAGGTCGTTCTCGTGGAAAGTACCGGGCGATTGACGGGACCATGAAGGAATCAGGTGGGGGCTATGCTGGGGTGGACTTGGAGGAGCTTGCGGAGCGCGGTGACATTGATCCTTCATTCAGGGCCACACCACCAACCTACTTTTTGCGTATTGCAATTCAGTCTAACCGGAAACGTATTCTGGATGGCATTAGCCGTGTAATAACTGAGTTTCCATATCACAGATACTTCAAGGAGGTGCGGGAGTGAGCCTACAACTTATTGATGCTGTTCAGAGCGTTTTAAAAGCAGATTCGGAACTTATGAACATGCTGAAGCTTACTCCTTCATCATCCTCTGCTGATGTGGTAAAGCGATTTACGAAAGGTATGGAACCTGAGATAACGGTTTCTAAGGATACAGTTCCACATATCTGCCAATATGTCATGCCGGGACGATATGCCACTAATCCACTGGTGTTCGAAGGCAAGTTCTGTATCGACTTTTACGGTAAGACAGCATATGAAGCAAAGCTTCTATTTGAAAGAGCATTCAAAACCTTGCACGAAAAAAGGTTGTTTGCACAGGGGTTTATGTCCTATCTTTGTGTGCTGTCCTATGACTCAGATTTTGCTACTGGCATCCAAGGGGTTAAGGGGTACAAAGCAATTTTCGATGTTGATTACTTGAGAATGAATTGAGGTGAGCAGAATGGCAGAAGCAGCTGTATGGAAAGCAACCGGGAGATCCGGTGATCACAATGGTGTTAACCACGTTGAATATGAGCTGCTGGATTCAGCACAAAAGCGAGTTTCTTTGGCTAAAACCAACGTATCCAGTATTGAAAAAGATGGGGTTAAAATTGAACCGGATGATCAGGAAACTCTATGGTTTAGTGAAGCAAATGCAACCAAGAAGTACAAATTTAATGTTGTTACTCTTGCTGGTACAACTTATGAAGCCGAATTGAATTGGACTCAACCTAATCCTCCTAAACCAGAACCTACCGAGTGGGAAACGCTGATTGCTGAAAAAATCGCGCTTGCTAAAGGATTGGGTATCATGGGGATCTGGAATCCAAAACAGGGTTACAAGCTAACAAAAGATTACAGTCGCATTGCAGAAATTGATAAGCGTCTATGGGAACTGGTCAAATAAGCTGACCAGTTTTTTGTGTTCACATATAAGGAGGATGAAACTATATGCAACCTTTAGTATTTGATGGCGTAGGGTCAGCGCAAGTCTATGAAGAAGGCGGAAGGCTCAAGTTTCTTGATGATAAAATCACTAAAGTAACTTTGCAATTGCAATTTGATTGGGACAAAGTAATGGGCGGCGATAGCGGCTACGCATTCCACTACACTGCTAAGGACTTAGGGGATAAAGCTTCAATGGAGGTTCCGCGCTACTCTGATATTTTAGCCGAATTGTCTCAAGGGGCTGAATCGGAAAAAGGAACAGTTCAATTCGATGAAGTAGAACAAGGGTTTTTAAATGCAACTGATGGCTACAAGTTAAAGGCTCCAACGAAGTATAACGGAACCTTTGTAAATAAGAGTGACCGGGTTTATTTAAAAGATACTGACACAGGTGAACTAGCTGAGTTGACTCGTGTTGCATCTGCCCCAACAGCAGAGCAGTACGTAATTACTGCTGATGGGAAAATCACATCTGATGTTGCAAACGAAGGGAAATTAATCACGGTTACGTTCAAATGGTCAAAAGAGAATGCTACAAGAAGTAGCTTAAGTGGTAAACGCCGTCCGAAGCCATTTAAACTGGTACATCGCTTTTCATTAACTGATGATCGGAACGGTAAAGAAGTCCCTTGCCAGCTCACTATTTGGAAGGCTCTCGGGGGCGGGACTTTGGACGTGTCCCAAGAGCGCAAAAAGCCAACCACCAATACATTGGCGCTGGAGATTATGGAGCCGGATATCACGCCAGAGAATCCTAATGGATATGCAGTAGAAATCATTTTCGGTATCTAATCAATTACTAACCCAACCCCCTACCTGAGCGATAGGGGGTTACATACATTGAGGAGGAAATTTAATGAGTACAGACAAACAGTTGGATAAAACTCTTAATATAGGTTCAGAAATTCGGTTGGCAGAGGGCATCAAAAAGCATGTGAAGATCGGGACTATTGCATTGATCCGTCAGGTTCGTGAAGAAATGGATGGTGTAGTACACAAGTTTTCCTTTTCGATAGGCCGGAAAAAATGGGAGGCTACCGAAGACCGGGAAGCAGTTGACTGGCCTAAAGTGGAGGAAATGTACAAAAAGGTGTTTAATCTCGTGCTGGTTGAGGAAATAACGGAAAAAGAGTACGAACTGATTGACCAGGACGGTATTGCAGTACTGGATGATTTGTTAGACCGATTTCTATTCTGAGTCGTTTCCTCTAGATGAAGAGTCAGATGAGGAAGATGAACAGGAGGAGTCTAACCCTGTCGAGGATGAGCATGAAACGGACTGGTTAGAACTTTGGGCTTTATGTGTGAGCAATGGTATTTCTGATTCGGAGTGGCCTAATATGACTATTCCAAAAATTAGAGCGCTCATGAAGGCCAAGAACAGAAACCGGGAATTTGAAATCATTCTTCACGGTGGCAATGTAGAGAATAAAAAACCGAAGAAGGTCAAGTCACTATCTGATCTTGGTTTCTTCGCCAAGTAAATTAAGAGGCATCCGCAATCATGCAGGATGCCTCTTTTTCTGTATTCAGGGCAGGAAAAGTTTCCTGAACCTTATGAAGAGGTGAGCAAAGTGGCGGATTTAAGTAAAGATGTAGTAGGTGCGCGTATAAGCTTGGATACAACTAAGATACTACCCGCTTTCAAATTGATAGACAACGGAGCAAGGACGAATGCTGAATCCTTTAAGGTTCTAAATTCTGAACTCGGGCTAAGTGAGAAGAATTTCAAGTCTCTTGCCAGCAGTGCAGACAAGTTTGCTCTTTCAGCAGAGGATAGAAGAAAGAAGATCCTTGCTGAATCCGAAGCTCTTGTTAAGCAACGCACTGCACAGGCTGAATTAAATACTGCACGAAAGAACCAACTAGACCAAGCTAACAAAATTACAGATGAGAAACTAAAAGCACAGCAGGCCATTGTAAAAAAGCGTGAGGATGCAATTGAACAGCAGGAACGAGAGCATCTAAAACGGATGGAAGCCCTTCAAAATAAGGCGACATCAACCGGGCAGAGAGCTGCTAAAATTTCAGGGGCAGGAACGGATGATAAGACGCGAGAACGTGTCCTCATGCAAGAACAGGCTATCCGTATGAAGTTACAGCAAATGGCTGATAAGGAAGCACAGCAAGCAAGGAAAAACGCTCAAGATTATGAGAAGTTCTGGATTAATGCTTTACGGACCAGGGAGCAGAAGGAGGCACAAGTCCGAGAGAAGGTCCTTCAGGAAGAACAGAAAATCAGGCGTTCATTAAGTCAAACCGAAACGCAGATGAAGCAAACCTTTAACATTACGCCAAGTTGGATAGGCAAGCTTGGGGATATGGCTACCCATGCCGCTGTATTCCACACGGCATATGCCGCTATGCACAAGGTACAGGAAGCCTTAAGAGAGGGCATAGTCGGCATTGAATCTAATATGGCTGGCTATGTCCAGACGAATGAGCATTATTTCCTTGAGTACAACGAGGGTACTAAGGAAATGGTGATGAACACTGAGAAGTTGCACGACGAGACAACCAATTTTATCAGGACGGCTCATGATCTTGGTTCTGAAATCATGGACGTTACCGAATCAGCACGTTTATGGGGCCGGATGTATAAGGATGCAGGCGTTGTTCAGGAGATGGTACGCAAGTCAACAATGCTCAGTACCGTTGACCTTGTATCCTTGGAAGATGCGACCAAGTCTATGGAGTCTACCTTTGCTCAATACGGTGTACAAATCAAGGACAGTAATGACGCTATGGTGCTTGGTGGACGCGTTCTGGATTCTTGGTCCAAGGTTGCCCATGATACGATGGCCCCGGCTAGAGACTTGGGAGCTGCCTTTGAACGGACAGGTAAGATAGCGGCGGAAACTGGTGTTTCATTTGACTTTATGAATGGCTTGATTTCAGCCGGTATACGTAACACGGCGCTGAGTGGGGAAAACCTGGGTAACATGTGGAAAACAGTCTTGGGTACGATCCGTACAGATAAAGCTGTTGCAGAGATTGAGAGATTAGGAGTTCATACAAAAGAAGTTGTAAATGGTACAGAGCAGTGGAAAAAGGCAGAAGACATCCTGTTAGAATTATCGACCAAAGTAATCGACAAAAACTATGACCTTACGAAATCCTACGCTGATATATCGCGTGGCGTATATCAATACGCAAAATTAGCTGCTTCACTGAATGCTGGGGGCATTTTGTTGGGTACTGCGGCCTCTATCGGTTCAACCGGATCGACAATGGAGTATCTTAAAGTCCAGATGGATACGATTCAGCGTAAGGCAGCTCAAACGAAGGCTTCGTTATTGGAAATATTCAATAATGCTGGAGATGATGGGCTGCGGCGTACGATCAAGGATGTTCTGGACGCTATTGACCAATTGCTAATTGGGCTTACAAAAGTACCTTCTGGTGTGTTTGAAGGAACGGCGGCTATCGGCGGGCTACTTTTTGCCTATAAAGCTCTAAGCGGTCCAATCATGAATGTAATTGCTGCTGTAAAAGTATTGACGACTGCAAAGGCTGCGGAAACTGCCGCTATTGGCGCTAATACGGTAGCTAATAATGTTAATATCGTTTCTTCACAAGGGGCAACTCTTTCAACAGTTCAGAGAGTTGCCGCTACCGAAGGAGCTACAGTAGCACAAGGAGCTTTAACCGTAGCAACCGAGGGGGCTACAGTTGCTACGAAATCATTGTCTGTTGCCCAAGCAACGGCAACCGTCACAACAGCAGCCGCTACAGCAGGATTGAGCTTACTTGTTGGCGCAATAGCACTTGTAGCGATGAATAGTGGTAAGGAAGAAAAAGCTGCGAGGGATCGGATTCAAAACTTAAAGGATCAAGACTCAGCATCACAACAAATGGTTAGTCAGTACCAACGACAGATAGAATTGTTGCCAAAATTGGTTAATGCACATCGTTCTCTTGAACAGTCATTAAAACAAAGCAGTGGTTCAGTAGAAAAGGAAACAAAAGTAAAAAAACAACTCGAAGAGGTTTCTAAAGCGCTGGTCATCACTCTTGGAAAAGAAGGGGCCAAGCAACTTGAAGCTGCTGGTTATACCGATGAAGCTGTGCAGGTGCAAGTTGCTGCGTTGAACAAACTCATCGAGAAGCAGAATGAAGCCCGGAAAAATGTATTGAAAGATCAGCAAGCGCAATTAATCGAACAACAAAAACAAAAAATAAATGAAATCACAGAAGCTACAAAAGAACTGGAACGAGTAAAAAAGATCATTGCTAATCCAATTGGAAATTTTTTAGGAACAGGCGAATTTAAGGAAGATGCTGCGAAGTTAGAAGAAAAAATCAAAACGTTAGAACAAGAAAATAACAAGCTCACTTTATCTGTAACAGAAGTAGGAGTAGCTTTAGGTCAAGCAACTGTAGAAGCTGACCAATTTTCTGGGACGGCTGGAACAGCAACCGAAAGTGTTAAATCACAGGAGGAAGCTCTTGCCGATTTAAGAGAGCAGATTCAGGGTAACGGCAAGGCTATTTCTGAGATGAATACTGTTTTAAATGATCTTGCCAATAAACAGTCCATGAACGCAGAAGCTGCGGCAGAATTAATTCTCAAATACCCTCAATTAGCTTCGGAGATTTACAAAACATCTGAGGGATGGGCTTTCGAAAAGAATGCTCTCGAAGTTGTTCGTAAAGCTAAAATACAAAAGGCTATAGATGATCTAAAGTCAGAAAAAGCGTCCAGTTTAAGTACAAAACTTGAGTCTGATGATCGTATCGCAGTCTACATTAAAGAGGCTGGAGCGATTAAGAGTCTTGCTGAGTTAAAAGCTAGATTGAATGGAGTTATGGCTCAAAGTTCATTAGAAGTTTTTAATAAACAAAAAGAACTAAACAACATGACCGGAGTGAAATCTTTCCTAAATGCTCCTTTTCAGAACCAGTTAAACCAAGACAAGAAAAACATGGAGCAAAGCAAAAAAGATATAGGCGAAATATATAGCGGATACGAGAAAGATATGAAGCAGTATGACACTCAGATTAATGCTTTAACCAAGCTATATAACGATCCTAAATTTGGTGTGAGTTCTTCTGGTTCGAAAAAATCGAAGGGAAGCGGGGGCAAAAAAGGCAAGAGCGATGCGGAACGTGCAGCTGAAAAAGCAGTCAAGGACGCATCTGCGGCACGAAAAGATAGTTATGATGACGATCTTGATAACTTTAAGTATATCGCTGAACGAAATGAATGGTCTATAAACCAGCAGATTGCAGGATACAAACGACTGGCTCAACGACATAAGCAGTACCTATCGGAAGATAAGGATGCAATGAAGCAATGGAGCCGCGATGTTCAGAAACTGAATGATTCAAGATTTCAGGAAGACGTGTTGAATCTTGAGCGAAGAACCGAGCGTATGCGGCAGGCCAACAAACAAGAAATTGAGATGGTAAAAACCAGTCTGGATTTCTATAAGAAGGAGCAAAGTAAAAATTATCTGCTTCCTGCTAACCGTAGAGAGATTGCCAAACAAATCTATGATTTAACCGTCAAATACAATGAGCTTCGCTATCAAAACAGTGAGAAGTGGATTGATAAAGAGACTTCCAAAATGGAGATGGCAGGGCAAACCCAAATTGCTATCCTCAAAATGGAATATGACGCTTATATGCGTATGAGTAAGGCAAAGGATCGTACTGCCGAACAAAGTTTTGAGTTGCAACAGAAGATTTATGAGAAACGTAAAGCGCTGGAAGATGAGTTCCTGTCCGATTTCCAAAAACGAATCAATTACCAAAAGAGTATGGAAGCCGTATCTGTTTCCGATCAGCTCAATTTATGGACAAAAATGCAGGCTCTTTATAAAGAAGGATCAGAACAACGGATGGAAATTGATGTACAGGTCCATGATTTGAAGAAGCAACTTTTGGAGGATCAGAAGAAGGCTGCTACCGAAGCTGCCAAGAAGGAAAAGGAAGCACTTGAAAAGACTCGGGATGAGGAAGTAAAGCGGATTGAGGCGGAACGGGATGCTTTTATCGAGGCTCAGGACTCTAAAATTAAGGCCATAGACGACTTGCTTGCCAAAATGCAGACAGCTAACGAAGACGAGGATTATGAACGTGCAATGGCGGAGAAACAAGCGCGCCTTGCTCTACTACAATCTGCTGTCGGTCCCGAAGGTATTGCCGAACGGAAACAGACAGAAAAAGATATTGAAGATATGCAACGTGAACATAACCGGACGCTTGCTAAGCGTGGATTGGAGGATCAGAAGAAGAAACTCCAAGACGAGAAGACTGAACGGGAAAAGGACTACAATGACCAGATTGAAGCTGCCAAACAGCATTATGATCAGCTAGCCGAGAAATATGATGAGTACTCAGACGGAGTTGAATCTAAAGCTGAAGATTTGAAAAATACTCAGATTTCAAAGGAATCTGAGAAAAACGCAGAAATCTTGCGTCAGTTGGATCAATTCATCTTAGACTATCAAATGAAAATGGCTGAAATCAATGCTACCTCATTGTCTGCATCCTTTGATACAGGTTCCTCAATATCAGAAAAGGACAGCGATTTGGCGAGATACAATTCTAATATTGACAAATGGTATTCAGCAGGCGCTGCCGAGAAGGCTAAACTGCACGAGGAAAATGCTGCTCTGCGGAATAAGTATGGCATTAAGAAGGATACAGGGAAACTTCAAAAATTCCATTCTGGTGGGATAGTTCAAGGCCAGAAGGGAGCAGAGGTACCCGTCATTGCCCGAGAAGGGGAAATGTATTTGAATGGTCAACAACAGAGTAACTTGTGGAAAATTATCAATTTTAAGATGCCGAAACTTAATTTCTCCATGCCAGACTTCTCTATGCCAATGGCTTCGGGCGGTTCAAATCCGCAGCAAATCAGCAACCAGTTCGTAATAAAATCAGGCGATACTTATATTGAAGATGAATCCGCAGCAAAGGTTTTCTGGAGCGAACGAGATAACCTAGTGCGGAGGTTGCAAGCGAGGGGAGGTAAGTCTTAATGATCGACGCAACGGCAGATGGAAAGTCTTTTAAATCCATTGGATTAGGGCTTAAAAAGCACAACATACCTGTGTTACCGCCGACAAAAGACCACAGCCTTGAGATAGCTGAGAGGGATGGAGAACTGGATTTTGGCAGCACCTATGGAGCGCGAACAATCAATCTCGAATGCGTCCTAATGGCTGATGATACAACCCTTGATTACCATAGGAGAGTCGCCCAAGTGGCGGCTCTTTTTAATGCCAAGAAAGGGGATATCGTATTTACATTTTCTGATTTGCCGGGAAGAAGGTATATAGGACGGTACGCAGGAACTTTGGATATTGAAAAGATACTTTGGGATGGGGAGCTTACCATACCAATCAAAATGGGGGAGCATCCGTTCCCGGAAAGCGATGAGAATATCAAAGAAGTTATCATTACTCAATCGCCACAAACAGTGTCGGTCATTTCTACAGGAGATGAAAGAGCCAGTCCTATTATCGTCTTGACTAACATCGGTAATAACGACATACGGAATTTCCGTATCGCAAATGAGTATCAAGTAGAATAGGAGGTCTTTATATTGGCAGATATATTGCTTAGTAAATCGAACTGGTGGAAAACAGCCTGTATTAATGCGGCCTTGCGGGGGATTAACTTTGCTTCTCCTCAAGCGCTTTACATTGCCCTATACACCAGCAGCCCTACAGATGCGGATACAGGGCAGGAAGTAAGCGGTGGAGGCTATACGCGCCGTGCTGTGGCGTTCTCAGAACCAGTTATAGCGGATCGTAGAGCTGTTACGTCCAGCGTGGGGGATGTCTCTTTTCCTATCGCTGGAGCAGATTGGGGATTGATAACACACATAGGCATTCGGACAGCAGCAACCGGGGGCAATCTTGTCTATCACGGTGCAGTCAAAACACCGCGCACGGTCCAGACGAATGACACACTTCGGTTTCTTGCCGGGCAAATAAAAGTAGACGAAGGGTAGGTGTGAAGTGTGGAAAAAATGTATCCACCAGTTGTAAACAGTCCTAAAACCGAGCTTGCGGAACTGATCACGGACACGCAAACAGAAATTACGGTTGCTAATGCGTCCGTGCTACTACAAGGCGAAGGAATTGCCGTTTTGGGTAATGGAGATGTTGCAGAAACGATCACATATACATCTGTGGAGGAAAACGTACTTAAAGGCTGCATACGCGGTTTTGAAGGAGTGGCACGTGCTTGGCCTGTTGGTACACGGGTTGCCCGGAACTTTACAGCCTATGATCATGTTGCTTTTAAAGGAAACATTGAGGAGCTAGGCGAGGGAGTTGCAGATGCTGCTGCTGTGGCTGCTGCGGCCATCCCCGCAGTACAAAAAGGGGCGGCCAGCGGGGTGGCTACGCTGGACAAGGATTCAAAGGTGCCTGCCGCTCAACTACCTATCAGCACAGCCACAAACAACACAAGCTCAACCCAAGTTGCTGCAGCGTCTGCTGTAAAGGCTGCGTATGACTTGGCAAATAGCGCATATCGCTATCGAGGTAATGTACCAACAAACTGGAATGATGCAACCTTATCAGGTAACTACAATGTGGCTCTTTCTGCATGGACAGGTTTTTCGAACTATCCACCTGGAGCCTATACCTATGGCAAACTTGTGGTGAATTACGACAGCGGTGCTATTGTTCAAATGTACTTTTCACATGATAATCCAGGCCGTGTCTATACACGAATTGCTTTTGCTGGTGCTGACTGGAGAGAGTGGACGGAAATTTTCATGACTCGCGGCGGTTCTGTGTGGGGAACGATAGATAGCAAGAACGCCATTCCGTTAGCTATCTATCGTCCAGGGTATAAATCATGGGCATTACACAAATCGGATAATGGCCGAGTATATATATCTCCATCTAACACGATAGATGGTACTGACTGGAATTTTGGTAATGGGTTATGGATAGAAGAGGGTAATATAGGCTGGCAAGGCGGGGACCTGAACAGTCTAAAAGCTTCCTCTGCAAATCTTTTCAGTGGGAACGGAAGTCCTGAAGGAGCCGTGTCTGCTCCAGTAGGATCGCTATATCGAAGGCTGGATGGATATGCAGGGGAGACTCTGTATATCAAAGAATCTGGAACAGGAAACACGGGATGGAGGGCTGTTAAATGATAAAAGAATGTGTAGTGTTAAATGACGAGGTAATAAACATCGGACCGTGGGATTATAAGCGCCAGCAAGTCCTGAAGTCACCAGCAGAGTATAACGACGAGGGAATGATCACGAAGGAAGCCGTGTACGAAGAACAGACCATGAATCCTTTACCTGAAGGGGCAACTATCGAAGAACAGGAAATTGAAGTTGCACCGGATGGCGGTCTGGTTGTAAAGGGTTCTGCACAGCCGACCAGACATGAACTTCTTGGACAGCAACTCGCAGAAATGAAGATTCAAACCATGCAGCAAACTCAACTGTTAGCCAGCATGGGCGCTGAACTAGCAACTACAAAATTGGAACTAATCAATCTGAAAGGGGCTAATCAATCATGACATTTTGGACTCTTGCTTTTAAGTGGAACTGGGTAACGGCAGAGCAATTGAAGGGCGCAGTAATCACGGAGACAAACCGTTTCGGAGAAATCACACCGGAAGAATACAAGACCATTACAGGCGTGGACTTCCAGTAAGGAAAATTTTCCTTGCCTGATAGGAGGAAGCTATGTTTAATGGTGGATTTAATAGCCTTGGTTTTAATACAGGAGATGTAGAAGGGAATATTATTGACCTTTCTGCATCTCTTTCTGGTTCCGGGCAAATGTACTCACGGAAGGTGGAGACAGCTGGAACCGAAAGCGATAATGCGTTCAATCTTATGGCTTTTAATGTGGACGAACCTGGTACCGTAACGGAATACATTTTGGAATTTGTTTTGGATATGACTGCCGCTGCGGAGTTGTCCGGTGAAGGTCAGGCGCAGGCTGATTTTGTCCGTGAGTATGCCTTGGAAGCCGTTCCTATGTCTGGCGAGGGACGCATAACTAACGCAGAATACGTTCGAGAAATTCTGATGCAAGCAGTACCCATGTCTGGGGAAGGAAGGATATCAGCGGAGCTGTCAAAATTCCATACCGACTACATTGAGTTTACAGATGTGTTCAGGCCGGGAGAAGTTATTGTGATTGACTCAGGTAAGTTCAAGATCACTCGCAATGGGCAGAACGTTTCTCACTTGTATAATGGTGATTTCTTTGACTTAAATCTCGGCAATAACAATCTTACCTGGACAGATCCAGAGACAGGCCGGACAGTTTTGTTCCGTATTACACACCGAGATAAATTCTTATATTAAGAGAGGTGGACTATGCCTACTCCAACTATGCAAGTGTTTGATAAAAACATGAGGCGCGTTGGGACGCTGGTGGACTCTTATGACATTCAACGGCGGCGCAGGATTAACAGTGACTACGAATTAACCTTTATGGTCCCAATGACCAGCGAAGACTATAGGGAGAAGATAGCAATCAAGGGCCACGTTCTGGATGAGCGTGGCCAATTTTATGTTATTCAGTCTCGTAGCCGATCACGAGAGGGAAAAAAGCTGACTGCAAATATCTACTGTAATCACATCATGTTCAAACTTAATGATTACAAGTTTCCATATGCTTCATACATTGCAGAAGCCTACGGTATTCATATCAATCAACTCACAGACCTGATTACAGTTGCTACAGGCGGGCGATTTAAGTTCGTTATTCACGACACATTTGATTTGCATGATGTCAAAGACTTCGGGCGTGGGACCTGCTTGGAAGCTCTCAACAAGATCGTTCAAATGTATGAATGTGAAGTGGAGCCAGATAATTTTGTGATCAATTTGAGAAAAAAGATCGGGGCTGATAATGGGCTACAATACAGACTCAAAAAGAATATCGTTTCTAGCTCCTTCAAAGATAAAGGGGAATCCCTTGTAACCCGCATGTTTTCGCAAATGAAGGATGGACGAACCTTTATTGGAATGGATGCATCTAAACTGACGGACGAGGAGCAGAGTTTACTTTCCGGTGTGCCGGGAACGATCGTAAACGGGAAGCTGGCAGTTAACTACTTAATTTCTCCTTATGCTCAATATTGGTCCAGTGCTTCTGTACCATTTTATGATGGTGAAATCATAGAGCAGGATATTGAAGAACCTGAAGATTTGCTTAAGGCTACTCGAAAGGCTCTCAGGGAGCAAGAGAACGTAACAATAGAAGTTACCGTATCAACGGCTGACCTATTTAAAATTGACAATACAGAACCAGAACCGCATTTAGGTGACACGGTAATGTGTATTGATCCGGCTATGGATATGAACCAACTCAAAGCCCGAATAACAGAGCTTACAGAGTATCCATATAGCCGTGACAAACACAGTGAGCCTACCATATCAAATGTCAATTTACGGGACTATGCAGATATCATTTCTGACCTGGAGCGGAACAAGAATATTATCAATAATCTGTTCAGTAACGGGAAGATCCGAACGGAAGTATTTGAGTCTTTTGCCAAGCAAGCCGTGATCGACATTGATAATTCCAAAACGGAAATCAAGTACGATCAACGTGGCATAATCCTACAGGACAAGGCCAATGCTCAGAACCAAGTTATTATGACTTCAAACGGGGTTGTTTTAACAACGGACGGAGGTAAAACAGCAAGAACAGCAATTACAGCACGTGGCGTTGTTGCTGAACAGATTGTCGGGCAGCTCGGAAACTTTGTATCCTTGGTTATTGGTAGTGGCAATAACGTAACTAAAATCAATACCGACGGAATTAGTGCAGGGAATGACGACTATACCATTGCGCCATTCCGGGTAGACATGCAGGGGAATGTTGTTGCCAGGTCAATCAAGCTTACGGGCCAAATTGATAACTCAGAAATGAATGCTTCAGATATTAGGGCAAGTACAGTTAATGCAAGTACAATACGTGGTAGTAAACTGATCGGCAATGAAATAGAAGGCGGTATTATTACAGGGGCTTTGTTTCGTACAGCCAAGGAAGGCAGACGAATAGAGATAAACTCCAATGGCTTGACTGCTTATAACTCAAGGGGTGGGGAGTCTATTTCTTTGGGACAGTATAATGATGGTGGCGGGCTGCTGTTTATGGATAATGGAAGTCCAAGAGGAAGTATTTTTGGAGACTCGAACGGATTTCATGTAGGCAATATGGGTGGGGTATATATTAAGTCTACTGATGATATGGTTTATTTTCAGAATGAGATTAATTTTACTGACGCTACTGTTAGCGGGCTTAAGCTTGGAGTTGAAAATATTGAAAATCTTGGGGATACAATTAGAGAATTGAGGAACGATACTGCTTCATTGAGAGGTGATATGTACGATGATGTGATCGTGAACGCTACATTTGATCCATCATCAAGAAATTTGAAGCTGTTTAGTCGAACAAGGACAGTTGCGACTGTTAAAATTCCTGCTGGTACTAGTTCGACAACATAATGTTTACTGCACCTCCTACCGATGGTAATATTAGGACATATATACTATGTAGGAGGCACGGATAATGAAAAAATGGTCTTATTTACTTAGTGGTGTGTTGATCGGAGCAGTTGTTGCTACGGCTGGTAGTGCATTTGCAGATCAAATCAAATCTTTAGTCGGTGAAAAGGTAGCGGGGGAATATTCAGTCAAGGTAAATGGAAATTCTCTTTCCGAAAGTGCCATTGTGGTAGACGGAAAAGCACATGTACCTTTACGAGCTGTAACCGACTCATTAGGGGCGAATCTAAAATTGGACGGAAAAACAATTCAAATAAGTACAGATTCTTCTGCTGATACAAAAGCAACTTCCTTGTCAGAAACTGATGGGTTGATAAAAAAAGAAGAACAGTATGCGGGTTGGAGCAAAGTGAAATTGGAACAAAGGAAATCTGATTTAGAAAAATACATTTCAGAATCTGAAAGCAGTAAAGATAAACTAAATCATGAACTAGAGATTGCTGATAAATTGTCGAAAACATCAGTAAGTTCTTCAACATTAGCCATTAGAGAATCGAATGTGGCTAAAACAAAGAAGGAATTAGACAGTACTGAGAGCGCTATAGCTAAATATAAGACTGAACTAGAAGAAATAAATAAAGCTATAGCTTCCCTTAAATTATATCCGTAGTTATCCTGCAACAAACAAATTATATACTGTATACACAAAAGCCCTCTTAAACAGAGGGCTTTTACTCTTATATAAGAGAATGATATTAGACTGCCTTTAATAATAGAAACACTCCTATGCCTTAATACGTTTATTAAATCGGAACGCAAATTTCGCAATAATGATTATTAATAAGTTCAACTGTATATCGTTCCAAGATAGGTCGGGTTTCATCTAAGCTAAACCTTTGATTTTCCAACTCCAGGAATATTTCAGTCCAAGCCTTCTGAATAGCTTCTGCTGTATGATTTATTTTAAAAACAGCGTATCTTCCTCCACTAATGTTGCTCAAGTTTACTTCATCAGTATTAACACAGTAACCATCAGGAAGAACCAAACATGCATCGTAGCGACAATTTTCCGGCTTCACAAATGCAGGATTATCTTGGGCAATACCAAGGATAATAGATGTATTATTAAATAAATTATTCGATTTAACCCAATATTTAAATTTCTCCATTAGTTGTGAATTGGCAATTCCATAAGGACCAATCTGTCTCATGTATGAAATTTTACAAGACGGTATTTTTTCAATTTCAGCCTTCATATTCTCTTCTCTTTCTTTTTAAAGTACATCGATGTCTGAAATCATCTTATAATGCTTTAAAATGATAAACAACTCAATTTTAAAAATAATCAAATTAGCGTCTACTACCTCAAAGAGCAGACTTATGTGCCTGCTCAACGAGTGTGATATTTAATAATCGTGTCCCGTTAGTTCTGTAAATACTAACTTGTAATATTGTACGGATTAACCATATATTATATAATCATACTTGCACATCATCTCAAATCGGGAGGTTGAACGATGTTAGGAATTGATGTAAAAGAAATAGAAGAAAAATTAGTAATAACTTGGCAGTTATCTAAAACGGTAATTCCGCTATCTGATATTAAAGACGTTTCTAATGATAATACTTACGGGGGAGAGGTAAGAAACGCCATAAGAATAGGCACTCCTTACGGAACCACCGATCGTGTTGTTATAAAAACCAGTTCTCAAACTTACATTTTGTTTACTACTAATGGTGATAATATTATGAAAAGAATAAAATCCTTTGTACATTAAAAGGCTTTCAAGAGCCTTTTAATGTTGGTTACCAAAGTAAGGTCACATTTACAGTTGTACCATTCGTATACTCAAATCATTTAACTAACTCATTACTCAACTATCCTGCCCATTAACTAATCGCATTGTCTGTCTACAACTTTATATTTACCGATCAATAATTCCTTCTAAAATCCGCAGCGTTATAGCAGCAGAACCAATTTAAGATATAAGTATGAAAGCCTCTGATAACTCAGGGGCTTATTTTGCGTCTCAAATAAATTATAGGAGTGATAAAGCATGAATAATGGTTTAGCTGTTTTTGAAAATCAGCATGAAGTGACAATACTGACAAGGGAGGATGTAGGAATTGAATTCAAAGGTGATTTTTTAATAAGTGCAAAAGACGTTGCTACAATCCTAGAGTACCGAGGAGAAAAAGCGACTAATAATGTATTGAAATTCTGTAAAGAATCTCATATATATCGAGTGAAGAATTCGGACATTCTGAATCGGAATGTCCGAAAAATGAATAATGCAGGAGAGGCTTTTATTACAAGTTTTGCTTTGAATCGTGTACTTGGACAATCTGGTCAATCCAAGGCTGAGACGTTCCAAGATTGGTTATATGAAGATATCCTTCCTTCGATCCAAAAACATGGTGTTTATGCAACGGATGACGTAATGGATAAAATACTAAACAATCCTGACTTCGGAATTGAACTCTTGACTAAACTCAAAGAGGAGCGCGCTGCCAGAGTAGAGGCTGAAAGAACAAATGCAATTCTGATGCACGTTAACAAGACCTATACTGCTACGGAGATTGCAAAGGAACTTGGATTCAAGTCGGCAATTGCTCTGAATAATGATTTAGGGAGTCGTAAGATTCAATTCAGACAAAATGACACTTGGCTGCTTTATAGCCGATATGCGGATTGCGGATATGTTGAAATCAAACAAGAAGTTCTTGATAACGGAAAAGTGATCTATCACCGTAGATTTACTCAATTAGGCCGTGAATGGCTTGTGAGAATTTATAATAAGGAACAATTACAGGCATCTGCAAACTAAAGGTGTCTTTTTTTGTGTCTGAGGGAGGTGATAAAACCCATGGCAAAGATAAAATCCACATTGGATATACAACTGGATCTAACCAGACCTGTTGAGGATTTGACTGAGGTCATTTCTGCTGTAATTGCTTCACAGCCAGCACGACGGAAAGAAATACTTATAGGTTTGGATATGGCAGTAGGAAATGCATTAGCAGAGATGCAGGCCCAGGAAGAAAATGAACAGAAAACAGACGATGATAGCTCAGGAAAAGTTTCCTGAACGAAGAGACGGGGGAAGCAAGGTGGATAAGTGGGAGGTTTTTAAGTTCAGCACTGCTTTAGGAAGTAGCGCTGTGACGTATTTTTACGGTGGGTGGTCGGGAGTATTGGGGGTGTTACTTGCTCTAGTCGTTATTGATTATGTGACCGGATTATTTGCGGCTGGCGCAGAAGGTAAGAAGGGTACCGGACCTGGTTTAAAAAGTAAGATCGGTCTTATTGGTATCGCTCGAAAGGTATTTATTTTTACGATGGTAGCAGTATCCCATCTAATTGATGGAGTCTTAGGCGATTCGCACCTATTCCGGGATGCGGTCGCCTATTTTTATATGGCAAATGAGCTTTTGTCCATTTTGGAGAATGGCGGCAGACTCGGCGCACCTATCCCGCCAGTGATCCGACAGGCCGTAGAAGTTTTGAAAAGTAAGAGTGGTAAGGAAGGAGAGAAAGAAGATGCAACGACGAAACAGCCGTAATGCAAGAGGGATCGACGTATCCAGATATCAAGGTAAGATTGATTGGAAGGCGGTTAAGGCAGATGGTGTTTCATTTGCCTTCATCAAGGCCAGCCAGGGGCAACGTTATGTTGATCCGACATTCATTACAAATGCCAAAAGGGCCAAGGAAGCAGGTGTATTGCTGGGAGCATACCATTTCCTAGATGCAACCAACGTTGACGCAGCAAAAGTAGAAGCAAAGCATTTTGCTGATGTGTTGGACCAGGTTGGAGGCGCTAAAGCGTTGGACCTTCCTCCGGTGATGGACTATGAAAACAATCCCGGCAACTTGTCCAAAACACTTATTAGTGCTGTAGCTTTGGCCTTCCTGCTTGAGCTGGAGAGACTTACAGGACGCAAGCCCATTATCTATACAGGCAATGCATTCGCAGCTAATTTTAACGCCTCATTGGGCGGTTACCCACTATGGATAGCCCGGTATAGTGATACTCGCGTCCCAAGCGATACAGTGACGTGGAAACGTTGGGATATTTGGCAATATAGCGATAGCGGCAAGGTAGCAGGGATAAAAGGGAACGTGGATATGAATGAGTATGATGGTACGGCGGACGAGCTGCGTGAACGTTTCACAAAGCGCCCTGAGCAGCCGGAGACAGTCACGTCCGGTACGTTCATCGCAAATGGCAAACAGGTAGGGAAGACGTTGCTCTTTAGTGGCAGGACGTATGTTCCGCTGCGTGTGCTTGCTACTGTGTTGGGCTTATCGTGTCATTGGGACACCAGTCTCAAGGTCGCTTTTTTAAATGGAGCCAAGCTGCAATTTATCCAACTGGTCGAAGGAGTGGCATATGTGCAGCTAAGACCCGTTGCGGAGGCATACGGCGCTGTAGTGTCCTGGGATTCAAAAAATAAAATCGCATCGTTGAAAACGAAAGGGGATAAATAATCATGCAAACCATTATCGAAACTGTACAGCCTTATGTAAATACCATTGTCACAGCCGCTGCGGGTGTGCTTACAGCGTTTGTTTTAGGAGGTCTGAACAAACTCAAGACTAAAGTTAACGTGTGGCTAGAAGCGCGTACAACGGCAGCACAGAGGGAAGTAATTCATAAGATCGCTGGGGAAGGATTTGCTTTTGCTCAGACAGCTTTTAAGCAGGCAGGGGGAGAGCGTAAGCTTCAGGAGGCTTTGCAGTATGCTTCACTTACTCTTACCAGTCAGGGCATTACAGTTTCCCAAGTAGAGTTAAGGTCTGCAATTGAGAAGGCATATCTGGAGTATAAGGCTAAGACAAAGACAGTGCTGACTACCGAAGCTCAGCCAAGTGAAGAGGCGACACAGGCCGCAGCTAAGGAAGCTGTCTCTTCTTTAGCTGCACAAGTTACGGCTATTCTTTCTCAAGCTACTGAAGGAGATACCGTGGCAAGTGGGGCAACTGAACCAGTAAAAGTTCCAAACATAGTGGCTCAAACGCCTGTACTCACTTAATAGAGATGCTATATATGAGATATAGATGGCTGCCCGCGCTGTTAGCAAGGTACGCATGCTGTTTTTGAAGCTAGGTATAGGCCAAGGGATTAAAGTTTAAATGGTACTAGAATTGTTAGGGGATTTCTTAAACTATCCCGAGTCCGTTCTAAAATCATCCCGAAAACCCACAATAAATATGCTTATCCCAATTATAATTATAGAATGGCAAGTCCACTCGTATTTGGGCTTGTCATTTTTTATGCTCCAAAAAATACACTTTATTAATGGAGGCGATGAATTTGAATGAATTAGAAAAATTAATTGTATCCTACTCAGTTCCAAATGTCATTGTGGTGCATAAAAGAACTGGAAAGAGAAAAATTTTGTATGCAGTTAGTTCAAACGGAGATACAATACTTATTGGTCCAATGGAAAAAGATACTGATGAAGGATGGATAAATCGCTGTAAGATTATGTCTAAGAATGAACTGCTTGAAACTTATGTTTTGGGATAGCAGAGTGGGATTTTGTGGTATAATCCTTTTAAACAAGGGAGGAACTATTATGAAGGTTGATTCAGTATCTATTAAAAATATAGGTGGTATAAAAGAACTTGATGTCTCTTTTAATGATAGATTAAATATTATTTGTGGAATGAATGGGGTAGGAAAGAGTACTATTTTGGAATGTATTGTCCATGCATTTAGTTTTGGGAATTCTGGAAAATTGAAACGTAATTCTAGGGTTGATAAAGGTGTATGGAAAGTGAAAATTGATGGGGAAGAAAATGTTTTCAATACTGAGTCATTTATGCCTAATGAGTCGCAAATAGTCTATAGTTTAATTTTTGAAGAGGCTTTGAAAGTGATCTATATAAAAGACCAAAGACAACTCGAATATCAAAAAGTGGATGGAATACGTTCAGATGAGGAAAGAGATTCAAGAATTTACCAACGTAATTTCATAAATGGGATGCGGGGAGAGACGATAAAGACTTGGTTAAGTAACAGAATTTTGTTCGAGCCACAAGGACATCTTTCTGAAGCGGAATTATTTAACTTATCTTCTGCTAAGAAATGTTTTTCATTACTTGATCAAAATGTTACATACTCTCATATAGATCATTCAACACTAGACACCATAGTAAACACACCGAGAGGTAAAGTTTATTTTGAATATTTATCCTCTGGCTTTAAGTCAACCTTATTTATTTTATTGGGTCTAATTAAAGAAATCGAATTCAATATGACGCCCAAAGTTAGAGTTTCGGATTTCGATGGTATCATTCTAATCGATGAAGCAGATGCCCATTTGCATCCTTACTGGCAAGGACCATTTGTTGATGCACTTAGAAATACGTTCACAAATGCACAAATTATTATTACTACTCATAGTCCACATATGATTCAGGAGGCAAATACTGAAGAACTTATTGCTCTTGGCATTGATGAAGAAGGTGAGGTATTTAAACTGGATCTATTTAAATCTGAGTATGGATTTAAAGGCTGGACAGTCGAAGAAATATTGGAAGATGTTATGGGTTTGAAGGAAACAAGGTCAAATAAATATTTGGAAATTAAAAATAAATTTGAACATGCTCTAGATAATGAAGATATTGAACAAGCAAGGGAGTTATTCGATGTTTTAAATAAAATGCTACATCCACGAAGTCCAATGAGGAAGGTATATGAACTCCAATTGGGTTCCTTAGGGTGAATTATGATAAAAATTACAAGAACTTTTCCTCCACATCAAATGACTAATGAAAAAGTAAAAGAACTAACCGAAGAATATTTGAAAACTAAAAGAAATGTTTGGAATCAAGATTATATTAAAAAAGCATTATTAGCAATGAGCCATGATAAGTGTATTTTTTGTGAATGCAAACTGGGCGAAGAAAGTAAATATATTGAGGTAGAACATTTTCATCCCAAGTCCTTATACCCATATGAAGTTGTAGATTGGCTCAATCTTCTACCAATATGTAAACGATGTAACGGTTTAAAGAGAGATCACGATACGAAACACGAACCAATCATAAATCCTACAATCGATGAACCAAGCCAGCACTTATTTATCAAAAATTATCGTTTTTTTAGCAAGGACGAAATTGGAAAGAGAACTGTTCGGATTTTACAGTTAAATGATTCTGAACGTCTTATGTTGCCTAGATTCAAAATAGGTAATCAAGTGTCCGAAACCTTGGATATACTGGTGAAATGGATTGAGAAGACAAATGGAACTCAGGCAATTGAAGATCAGAATGAATTGATATGTAAGGTGCATAACCTATTAAATTCTTGCCAATCAGAATCAGAGTATAGTGCTACATGCTCTTATGCCCTGTTTAGTGATGAAAATTACTACGATATCAAGAAACATATGATCTATAAGGGAATCTGGGATAGTGATTTAGAAGAACTAGAAAAAAAATGTTTAGAACACTGCTTAATTAGTGATGATGTATTAAAGCAATGTAGTGTTTGAATAATTTTGTCAATACTGTTAACAACACATACGGAAGCACCGTTGTGCAATCCGAAAGCATCGGTGATACCCTGCTGGCATAGCTGGTGGGGTATTTTTTTATTGATTTTCATTGGCTATCAAAATAAACAGTTGAAAAGCCGATATCATAATTACCAACGAATGAATATTTAGGAGGATTATAGATGGTCTTTTGGATTCTTTCAGCTTTGGTAGTGGGACTTATTCTTTCAGTGGTCATAGGTGCAGATATTACAGCCAGAAAAAATCGTAAACAACCGAAAATAGAACGGATAGGTGAAGTGGTTGATAAACGAGTTAATTGGACCGAAGGATCGTCTTCAAAAACATTCTATATAACCTGCGAGTTCGAAAATAATGAGCGCAAAGAAATTATAGTTAGGGACGATAAATACGGCCTTTTTGTCGTAGGGGATAAAATCAAAGTAACAAGCCAAGGTACTTGGGACTGGGTAGAACGCGTAGTAGCGTAAGGTCATCAGGATATTTACAGAATCAACCAAGCGGTATATACTTTCTATATAAATCCGAAAGCATCGGTAGCACTCCGCTGGCTCAAGCCGGTGGGGTGTTTTTCTGTTTTATAGGGGGGGAATACATATGTTTAAATGGATTTTTACCGTGTTAATAACAATCCTATTAGCTGGATGCAGTGTACAAGAGACAGCTAAGACGAAGACAACAAAACACGAATCGGTACCCGTAGCTGTAACACAGGTATCTGCCGATACGGTCAAGCTGGAATTCCCGTCAGACCGTTACACCGAAACAGCACAACACATCAAGGAGGCCATTGCAGCCGGAAAGTCATCAGTATGCACCATTGACCGTGAAGGGGCAGACCATAACCGTGAACTATCTCTGAAAGGTGTACCCACTAAAAAAGGCAAAGACCGTGACGAGTGGCCTATGGCGATGTGCTCCGAAGGTGGAGACGGTGCAGACATTAAGTACATAAGTCCAAAGGATAATCGTGGAGCTGGATCGTGGGTAGGTCACAAGCTGGATGACTACGCAGATGGGACAAAAGTTGAATTTATCGTGAAATAGAAACTCTCCGCTAACCTTAATCGGTCGGCGGGGAGTCTTTTTGTCATTACTAATATGGGATTTACACCAAAAGATTTGGTATGTAATATAAAAGCCCTCCATTAAAGGAAGGCTATAAAAATCATAAAATTGTTTGATTATAAATATGAACTAACCAAAGCGATTGCTAAAATAACAAGAATAACCATAAAGAATATTTTATAACCAGGTTGTCCGTGTGTATTTTTTTTCTTCTTAATGTAGTAGACAGCCATATAACTTATTCCCCAAATAATCACTAAAACAGCTAAAATACTGGTCATAGAGTCTCCTTACTGTGTCGTATTACAAAGGTTCAACATCAAACACTGCCGCCCATGAAACAGAAACATAAACTCCGTTACCATTGTTATTAGCGCTCATACGTGCTGCAAACAATGCAAAGTATCCTGCGACTGATCCTGAAATACCTGAAACAGGAGGATACCAAGCAGTTGCCCCTGAAACGAGTGCGCCGCCACCTGCCACACTATTATAGTAATCTATCGCTTGTTTAGTTTGAGAGTCAGTGAATTTCCGATCATATCCCCACCAATGGTAGGTCCAGGATCCGTATTCTGCATTAAGCGAGATGGTATTGTCCTTTATGCTTAAATCGCTATTAACAGTAATTTTACCTGATTTTGATAACTCATTTAATTCATCAAAATGCTTTTGCAAATCCGATAAATTATACTGGTTATAAATACTTTCAGGAACGTCTTTTAGGGATAATACCCCATCCTTAACTTGTACATAGGGTTTTACTGCCTCAACTGCACTCTTTTGAGTTACACTTGAACTTGAATTTTGTGTGATTTGTTCTGTGGATGATTCAGCAGATGCTGCAATTGGAGCAACTGCTGTAAGAGCCAATACACCTGAAAGAATGATTGCTGTGTTCTTTAACTTCATCCAAAACCGTCCTCTCGAAATAGTATTATTTTGAACTACCAATCCAGTGTACCACAAAATAAGGAATAATTTGTGTGTTTTAAATAATTAAATGGAAAATGACACTATAGAACTATTTGTCTTACAGTAGTCGACAATATTCAAAAAATATAATTTAGTCAAATATCGAATGACAAAAATTTCAAAACTTATTGACAACTGTTAAATTATGGACAACAATAGAATGCAATAATAAAAAGTTTTGGAATTTCTGTGTGGAAGGTGGATATGATATGAAGCATACACCTACGATTAGAGCAGAATTAGACAGATATTTAGAACAAAAGGGTTTGAGCTTAGCGCAATTTGGACAACTTGCAGGCATGAATAGGGGAATAATAAGTGCTATTGTGTCAGGGAATAAGTCTATGTCTGTTAACCAACTTGACTTAATCACTGAGGCTATGGGTTTACCAGAAGGGGAGTTTTACGATCTGTTTATAGAAAACTACATCATCGATCATCCTCCAAATATGAGGCGAATCGAGCCGTTTTTGTTTCGCTGTGCGGAGTTAGACAGGTTGGATGCAATCCGTCGAGTGGTGGGAGCCATCATGGACAATCTACTGTATTCACCCAAGCTATTTGAAATTGCAGAAGGATTGTTGGCGCAGGGAAAAAATGCGGCAGCATTGGTGCTCTATGAGGGGGTGGCTGAAACAGAGAGATATCAACATTCTGAACGTTTGGCAATCTGCCAATATCGTATATTCACAATTCAAGTTGGAGAGGATCAAAGCCGTAATCTCGAGGCAGCAACGCTACTTGAACCCTTTGTGGAACGTCTGGATGAAATGGAACAGCTTGACGCGCTGAAGGATTTAGCTAACGTGTACAGGTCATTGCGTAAATGGGACAAGGTTGAGGAAGTAGCTCGAAAAATGAGAGCTAAGGCGGAAATCCAATATTCGATGAAACATCAACACCAGAGTCGAATGTGTGATGAGTCTTCCAAGAAACTAAGTCGTCCACTGTTTGTGTACATTGCTTATGCTGATTTGTTGTGTTCAGGTTCTTGCGAAGCTAAAGGCGATTACCACCAAGCTCTCCAGTATACATACGCCTACGCTAGTTTAGATTGGGTTTTGGAGAAGGACGAGTACACCCAACACTGGATAGGTTTGTTCCAAAACTGGGCAGAAGGTAACACGTACGTATATAAGCTTTTATCTGGAGATATAAGCGTGCTAAACGATTATGTTCAATATATTATTGCATCAAGTGATAAAGTCGATAAGGAAATGATTGTAAAGCTTTTGAACGTAATGTTTGCAGCTAACCAATATAAGTTAGACGTTAATGATATAATTAAACGGTTTGAAACGGTTATTGCTTCTTTTGTGCAACAGCCATCAACGGATATGTATACGAAACAAGTTATACCAGAGCAGTATGCGCGTTTGGGTTATGAGCTGGCTTACTATTATTTACATCAAGGTTCTTACGAAGATGGTTTTAAATATTTGATGTATTCTTTGGAAAATTTTCATACATTGAATAATGAGACTTATTATTTAAACTGTGTAGGAATGTTTGAGCATTTCCGCACTCATGCAATTCCCGAAACAAAGGAAAAATACTCAAAATTCATTGAGAAGGTGTGGTTAGACAATGTTAAAAAAAATGGTACTGCTAATCATTGCAGCTAGTTTTTTGTTTATTGTTACTGTACCTGTTCAGTCGAATAGCCATCAGGTTACTCCATACTATGATCCAATTGGTGGGGCCTGAACCCTGTTTGAGGAGTGGATGACCAATGTTGAGAAAAATTGTACTTCTGACCATCGCGGTTAGCTTTTTGTTTATTTTTACTGGGGCGGATCAAGCCTTTAACCACCACCATAGTATTCAGCCTAACGTTACCATTGGAGGATTTTAAAGCTTAAGCTCTGCCAACCTTATAGTTGGTAGGGCTTTCTTTAGTGCAGGAATTACCACACATACAACAGAATAACTATCTGAGGTGATCAGCATGAACTATACATATAAAGTGTTAAAGTCGGATATAGAACTATTTGCAGCTGCATTAAGTCTAGCAAGAGTGTACGTTGTTCAGTCGTTGGATGAGGATTTGATAGATATCGTGGACTACGGCGGACCGGTCGAAAAATACACACCGGAGTCGATTAAAATTAACGGAACTTATTTCTTTCGTAATCAGTTTGAATTTAGAGTAGATGTGAAAAAAGACTCCGCTGGTATGTAACCAGTATGGAGTCCTTTGTAGTTTATTTAGTTGAATACTCGCTTACTTCAAACGTAAGGATTTTATTGAATATTACATAGTCCTTACGGGTACTGAATGGACCTTTGTTATTATTGTGCTTATCAATGGCAAAGAATGATGGGCCTCTGCCAGCATCTTTAGCGTCATACCAAGCGATGAATGCATTGAGTTCTTTTTTACTTAGATCGAATTCTTTATCAAATCCATTGTCCATCGTTACTGTCAGAATAGCACGGTCACCAGTAGGTTGTGATGGTTCGTATGGTTCAGTTGGCTCCGTAGGGTCAGAAGGATTAGGCTCAGGACTTGGTGTTGGATTTGGTGTCGGCGTTGGTTCAGGTGTCGGTTTAGGATCTGGTGTTGGAGAAGGTTCGGGCGCTGGTACTATGTCGTTACTGTTAAAAAAGTCGAGTTCGCTTATATTTATGTCTTCACCACTCATAGTGTATAAAGTGATGAATCTTACATTACGTACTATTTTTTCCTTAGGAAGCGTTTTGAGATTTCCATCACCTACATTGGCTTCAAATGCATCTTCATAACCTGTACTTCGATTATAAAAGTTTATTCTCATAGGCTTTAAATCGCCTTTAAGCTTATATGAATCAATAGTTCTATCTGTACCTAAATCAATCATAATCATCTTATCTTTAGGAAGTAAGTAACTTGTTTCTTCATTGTTATCTGTAATAAGCGTTGTACTCGTTGTGCTTGCATGGGATCTCCCTATAAAATATATATCAGGAATCATTGCATCAACACTTTTTCCGTTGGCATAACCACCAGTGTAGGCACTCACTGATGACAATGGGAGGAAAATGGTAATAAGTAAAGTGAAGCATAAAATTAAATTGAGCTTTCTTTTCATGTATAAATCCCCTTTTTGTTTATTTGCTTAGTAAGCATACAAATAACAAAAAGGAATGTCTAAACAATTATGTCTAAATATTCAAAATAAAGTTTAATGGTAGGTTTTAATTTTTACTCTCTCTAGTTCACTATAACTGAAATGTCTTTTTTTTGTTTTGCGACAAGTTATGCGATACTTCGATATGGCTCTCCAATTAGTATAGAGAAGATTTAAATACTATGGAGGTGTCATATGATAAAAGGGATCGCAAGAGGATTAATCGTATTTTTATTAGCTGCTATTTTTTCCGTTCAAGGTGTCTATGCAGAACTGGCAGCAACCAACCAACAAGCAGCAGCTGGGTATACGTTGGAGTTCCCTAGTTCACGTTACCCTGAAACCGGGGCGCACATTAGAGATGCAATAGCAGCCGGACATTCCTCCGTTTGCACGATTGACAGAGATGGAGCCGAGGAAAACAGGAAGGAGTCACTCAAGGGTTATCCGACTAAAAAAGGATATGACCGTGACGAGTGGCCAATGGCAATGTGTGCTGAAGGTGGCGCAGGTGCTGATATTCGATACATAACCCCTAGTGATAACAGGGGAGCAGGATCATGGGTAAGTCATCAGCTAGATAAGTATGCTGATGGAACAAAGGTAAAATTTATAGTGAAATAAGTGTGAGGGACTCTACAGGGTATTGGCTGATAGAGTCCTTTTTCATACCCAATAAAAAATAAATATGCAAATATTTAGATTATATTTATAGATCAGCAAGTTTATGTTTAGACAATATGAGAGTGTTAACCTATCTTTATGGATATAGAAGATATTCATAGGGGGCTAATAATCATGTCGAAGAAATTTATGGCTACGATTTTAACTTTTTTACTAGTAAGCATTATGTTACTACCGTCTGTAACACATGCAGCTGCACTAAATAAAACAGTAAAAGGAATGCTTGGATTCTCACCTCCAGAAGGAACTACTGCAAAAGCCAGCAGTATTTATAGCAACTATGTGGCGGGAAATTCAATAGACGGAGACATCGGAACGTATTGGAATGCCAGTACATTCAAAGGGGATATTGAATTAATTTTTCCTAGCCCAATCGAAATGAATTTCGTTCATATTACCACTGCTGCTACGCCACCGAGAGAGATTTCATACACCATTTATGGATTAGAAGGTGGAAAGTGGGCACCAATAAGTGAGCAAATAACTCATTCTTTAACTGCTAAATATACAACGTCACAACCCGATAAGGTGAAGCTTGGAACCTATGATGGTATAAAAATTGATGCTAACGGAGGTTCGTCATGGTTAGCATTTAACGAGATAACCATTGGCATGGTGGAAGCAATTGATCTTAAGGGGCAACCACAGAACTCATCTGCTAAATTAAGTTGGAATACAATCAAGGATGCTACTAATTATAAAATTAATTACGGTACACAACCTAATAAATATACAGATTCAATTTCTGTAGAAAAAGACGCGGCTGGTAACTATGTGATTCCTAATTTGATAAATGGAACAACTTATTATTTTCAAATAGTTGCTATTTTCAATGGTGTTGAGACATCGATTTCCAATGAAGCTTCAGTTACACCAACGGGGCCTTCAACGACTGAGCCGACAACTCCTGACAATCCATCTCCAGAAGAACCGACTAATCCAAGCGAACCTGGTACAACAAATCCTGATGAACCATCGACTGGTGAGCCTACTAATCCTCAATCACCTTCAGGTAACCGTGCTATTCTGGTAGTCACCATGACAACTGGTTTGGAAAAGGAATTCGACCTAAGCATGAAAGAGGTCAATGATTTCATCTCTTGGTATGAAAGCAAGCAGGCTGGTTCTGGATCGGCTTCATATGCAATCAATAAACATGATAACAATAAAGGGCCGTTCAGCAGCCGTAAGGACTACATGCTGTATGATCGTATCCTAACGTTTGAAGTAAATGAATATTCTAAATAAATTGAAAAGCTCTGCTAACCTTAATTGGTCGGCAGAGCTTTTATCATTTTTAACAGGTCTGTGTTAGCTGGTTTATATTTCGTTTTAGCTTCTTCATATAATTTGCCGAGGTTACGAAACTCTATTGTCGTCCTTTACCATGTTGAAAATATGTTTACTATTTAATATTTTTCGTATATATTAATATTTGGAAATTAGTTTTTCACAAATATTTCCTGCAAAACTAGATTGAATTAACAGAGGAGATTATTACAATGAGCATTTTATTAAGAATAGAACGCAAATCCGGTGGTGAACCAATCGAGTTTGTAAAAGGTGAGGTCATTGGCTTTACTTATAAGAATAATAGTTCCATAAACCTTTCAGCTAAGTCTCCAAACTTAACTCATTCGCTACATATCCGAAGCAAAATTCCGCTTCATTCGCTTCCTTCAGTTATAGACAATGCGGATAAATCCAACATGCTGTATACATGGGCAAAGACAGAATATAAACCTGATAGTGAGGATTACTATCGCAAATGTAATATCCAAATCGTTAGAAATGAAAACACTATCCGAGATATTACGTTAACACACGCTTATGTAGATAAGTATCAAGAACAGATTGATACCAGCAAAGAGATCCTTGAGTTTGAACTTGTTTTAAAACAAAAAGAAGATAAATTGGGAAAAATTCAATACAGTCCTCAGTTAGAACCTAAGGAAACAAGAGAAAATGATCAGTCTGATGTCTCGCAAAAAGTACTGGAAGGTGCATATAGTAAGAATATGTTAGTGTATGCAGGAAATAATACTTTTCCGTTTGAAAATCCGATGGTAGAACTAGAAAAAACTTGGGTGCGAGGCGTAGAGAAGGTAAAGAATTCAACAGATGCTGTAATACATTATCCTGATCGTAAAGCATTTATATTAGTAGCTGTTCCTATAGCTCGAAAGAAGTACGGAGACATCACAGCAAATTTACTTAAACATTCACTTGATTACAAACCAGTAAATTTAAACTTTAACGAATGGTCATATGAGGCGCAGCAAGTTAAAAAATCTAAAGAGCACATTGCAATAGTTGATGCCGCAGTCAAAAAAGCTAACGCTAATAAAGTTAAAAGTTTTTCATATAATGGATCTGAGGGGCTAGAAAGTGATAGAGATTTATATAATGCTTTTCACAACATGTATTATAAAATAAATGGAGATTACGTTGACGGGCAATGGAAAATTACTGCAATATATTATGATGTATATAATTTCGAATATAATTTTAAACAAATGTTTACTGGGGATAACAAACTTGGTTGGGCTGCGGCCAATCTAACAAATTTAATGGAATCATGGGGAACGCTCAATGAGTATACATCTTATGTTACAGTAACTGATATAAGAAAAGCTTGGAAGTGAGGTATGTATTGCAGATGAAGCGTAGATACATCATTATCTTGATTGCTATACTAGTTACAATTACTACTCTAATTTTCCTGGTGAGTTTTGGAGATAATACGAAGTATAAATACCCATCAGGCAAAGATACCGTGGAATATTTTGGTGACGGGACTTTTCAAATTTTTAGAGGAGGGCCGCATGACCCTTTAATACTTTATAATCATCTTGCTGATCCACTGGAAAAAGCTGTTGATAATATTGTGTCCTATAAGATAAAAAAAAATATCGTATATTTGGTTGGTGAAAATGGCTTCATTAAATTGGATTCAAGTACCAACACGTACGAGCAAAAGAAACGGATTACCGACTTCACTTCCAAAGATAGAGAGATATTTAATAGATTAATGGAAAAATAAAAGCAAGTCTCCGAACCTACCTAGGACTTTTTTGTGGTATAATCTGGATTGTGCGACAAAACGGCTATAAAGGACGGTCGGCTAATCTCCCGGAAGGGAGGTGACGCCATGGAAGTTAAAGACACACTGATGTTGATGATTCAATTCGCAACGTTGGTGATTCTGATACTTTCTTTCCATAAATGGAAATAGACCGCCCTGGCGAGGATACGGTCTATTTCTGGATCAAACCTCAATTGCTGACCGCTCTTATAGCGGTAAGTCGTACAGGGGAGCGGTGGTAGCCGTTCCCTTTTTCTATTCTTATGTTATCATATTCATTTTATACAGGCAATGGAATTACCTTTGTTGACAAAAGTCATAATGGTTATAGAAATATTAAAACCCCGGATTGCCCCGGGGCTGTTTTTTTTTATCTGATCGTATATTCGTAAACTTTATCCTGAATCTTTATCTCTGCTTTTAATGGCTTCTCACTTTTAGCCACCTCATTGGGTATCTCTGAAAGATAGTACAGTGTTCCCGTTTTAAGTGGGTCAACGCTGGTTATGTTGGTGTAAGTAAAGTCTTCACCGCCACGTTCCTCAATAGTGCTGAATGTATCATAATCATATTTGTTATCGAATTTTAGGTTTACTTCCGCTATTTTATCCGCCTTAATTCCTTCTGCCCCAAGATTTTTGGCTTTAATGATTAGAGCAAAGAAGGTGGAGTCTGTTTCTTTGGATTCGTATAGTGTGTGGAAGTCTCCCGGTTTAGAGGGTTCGATTTTTTTCGAAATCTTATTTCCCGTTACTGTTATATCAGCGAAATCTTGTATTGTAACTGTCTCGCCCTTTTTAATAGGTGTAACCGTATCTTCTTGCTTTTGTTCCACTGGTTCTGCTGGTATAGTAGAAGTCGTTGCCGTAGTAGCAGCTTGTTTGGTGTCATTTGTTGTGGCAGATTGCTTAGGTGAGCAAGCTGCAAGCGTTATAAATGCGGCAGCCACCAATATACCTGTTACAAATTTCATATTATCCCCCTGATTTTGTATTTTCGTATAGTCTATCAGACCTAGGAATATTTTTCTAGTAGAAAAGTTCTAGATTCAGAAGGCAAAAAGTCTTGTCTAGAACGTATGTTCGTAATATAATTTCTACATAATACATCAGGAGGCTACAAACATGTCTAAAAAATTAGAAGGTAACGGGTTGTGGGAAAGCAGCCGGATTATCATACCAGAACATAAAGAGGCTTATCTGAAGCTCATGAAGGACCGACAACGGAGAGGAAAGCCAGAGCTAGACGATCAAGAGGTACAATTGATCGAACAGGCGCTAATAGACTCTTACAACTCACGCAATGCCGTCACTGTGACCGTATTTAGCCCGTTTGATGATGAGGTAATGACTGGTGTAGTTACGTCAATTAACACAGCGCGTAGAGAAGTAAAACTGTTTCGCGGTGAGGATGATTTTAGCTGGATTAAGCTTGAGGATATTATATCAGCACGCTGAAAATAATTACCTCACATAATACATAAATACTTCCATTTAACATGGTAATTGGATTGCCTCTAACAAGTAACAAATATAGAATTAAAGCATATTTGTTACCAATTATGTGAAGGGGTTATGTGTTATGTGGGAGCCTATTAGGTTCTTGCTTTTCTCGACTGTAGAAACATTTGCAGCGTTCGTTTTAATGTTAACTATTTTTAGAGTCAGGGCTTTAGACTATGTATGGCCTGCATTATTTATTGGATTGATAATGAATTTGCAAAGTTTCATTTTAAGGGAAGAAACTTCTTTGGCTTTCTTTGCTCCAACCATAAACATCATATTGTTCACGTTATTGATAACCACTGTTGTTAGGATGCCGATTATTTGGGCAGCCATCATATCCATTACAGGTACATTTTTGTATACGTTATTCCAAGCGGCGATTATATTAATCCTTTTTGGTACCTTGACAACAGAGATGCAGACCTCAGCAGAAGGATCGTTAGCGCAAGCGGTAACCAGTGCATGGGTGTTAGCTATTTCGTGGTTCCTGTATAAATTCAAAATAGGCTTTACAGCAGATTATGAAAATCTACGTTTTAAGTGGGAGTATATACTCGTTATTATCTTAATAGTAGGAGTATTGGCAGCTTGTGCATTTATGTTTTACGTCAATAATTTCTTTTTGAGTATTCTATTTATTGCCTTAGCATCTGCCATGTTTTTGTATTATTCATTAAAAACGGAGCGTGATTACTATAAAAAATCTTGACTCCATCGCTCTTAATATTGCGACTCACATCAAAACAGTTGTACCTGATCATCCTTCATCTATAGATGTTCTAAAACATGGGATAGCCGTTGCGATCAATACATTTTCAATTATTTTACTGACTATCGGTATCTCATTTTTTACGGATAGGATGCAGGAAGCTTTGCTAGTGATGATATCTTTTTCAATGTTGCGCCAAATTGTAGGAGGGCTACATTTAAAGAGCAATATAATGTGTATTGTTGTATCTACAGTTCTACTTACTGCTTTATCTTTCGCGAGTTTTAATTACAATTGGATCGTTATTACGTCGATAATAAGTATTGTGCTTATCTTGGTTTACGCGCCATCAAGGGTAGAGGGGAAGACGCGTATATCAAAGCAGCATTATCCGTTGTTAAAGTTTATCGGTGTTGCAATTGTTATTCTAAATCTGTGGTTGGCTTTTCCGGTAGTAGCTGCCAGTTTTCTTGTTCAGAGTTTAACACTAATAGAAGGAGGTGTGAGAAATGAAGAAAACCAAACCGAGTAAAGTGAAGGCTAGTATGTATTACAATATTGCTGCAATGTTGACAACACTTGCAGTTGCATCAGTGAGCACGGCAAGTCTGTCATGGATTCACAGTCCCGAACCACCGAAAGAATTGTTAAAGTAAGCGGGGAATGTTAAATGCTAAGTTTAACCGTATCGGCAGATCCTGGAGGTATAGAAAGAGGAGAAAATGTTTTAGTAGACAAAGTCCTTTTCATCTCTAAGGGGAGAAAGCGAGACCAGATACTGGTTCATACATTTGATAGAACATACTATATGGTAGGAACCTTGAGACATTGGGAGAATTTTTTGAATAGTAACGGATATCGTTTTTTGAATGTGGATAGAAGTAACACTCTTAATGTAGAAAAAGTAAAGATTGTTAATGGTATCTTCAAAGATGCTTACTTTGAAGATGAAGTAACAAAAACATCAAAAAGGTGTCCAATTGCTTACCATCGATTTGACGAGGTTGTTGAAGAAATGGGTTTTATTAATTCGAAAATAATCTTCACTGGAGTTGCTACAAAATAGCGACTCTTTTTTTGTCGAAAATAAGTGTCTTATAATGTCGAATATTAAGAGACATTCAGCGCCCGAATTTTTGTTGCCAAGACCCTAATATTGGGATTAAATAGTAGTATAGTTATGTCAAAAATTGATATGTCCGATTATAGACATAATTGTTTTGGAAAATGAAAAAAGGGAGGAGGGCAGAGTTATCTGCAAAAAGTATGGTTTAACCATACTTTTATCCGAGGGAGAGCCAACAGGCTCACTCAAAGATCAGTTCGTATAAGTCTTCCATTTTACAATCGAGGGCATAGGCTACGTTAATCATAACATCAGCAGACATTTTATCCTGATTGTTGGCCCAATTGGAGATCAAATGTCTGCTATAGCCAGTGCGTCTAGCAAGATCGATTTGTTTTATACGACGTTCTTCGAGTAGTTCCTTTAATCGGCATCTCCCACGGGAGATTTTCAATCAAAGATCCTCCAGTAGGTATCTATTCGTTGCAAATTATATCACTGAGAGGCACTCCAGTAAATACGACAAAGGACGTGCATCAATGCAAATACACAGATTAAAGATTAAATGGGACATAAAAAAAGAGAATGCAGAAATTTATACCTTATCCATGCTTCAAGTATTTGGGATTGCCCTGCCGGTCGTTGTAATAGTAGAAGCTCCTTCGTGGATTCATGAATTCACTTTCGTAAAGTAGTATGTAAACAGGGTAGAATGGTTCACTCCCATCTGCCCTTCATTGGTTAAAATCGTCCCCCTAAGCGTCCCCCAAACGTCCCCCAATTCATGAAAAGTTATGATAGAATACGAACAACGTTTCTGATGAAATGTTCTATAAATCGTTATCCTAATAAAGGAAAAGATGAAGTGATAAATTCGTACATAAATCGCACCCAAGTACATCAATGGGAACGTGATCAATATCTGACGCTTTACTAAAATGAGGAATCCCTTGGCGCTCTAAGCGTTGAGGGATTTTTTGTATGAGGATAATGGATCATTTTCTTGGGCTACGTAGTACTCCCCACAATACAAAGTAGACTGGGAAGAATACAAACGCGAGCAGGGCGCGAAGAAGTGTTTAGAAACAAAAAAAGAAAAGTATGAAATCTATGAAGCCAGTTATGGAACTGCTACTACATTGGCTGGTCGAGCTTTGAAGTTTAAGGAAGTGCGATTACAGTAAGATAACCAAAAGTCCACATGCTAAGAAAAAGAACCCAAAGAGAATAGATACAGAGCCCCTAAATTTCATGTCATCAATGTAAGCATCGCTTGGTTCTGAGTCACCTTTGATCTTCCAGGCTTCGTTTGCACGCCATCCCCAAGTGGGATTCCGTTTACTTAAAATACCAAGCGAGAAAAAAATAATAGCAATAAGAATAAGCATGATCCCCATTTGATCACCCCCTTTAAGTAAATTATACCAAAAATGAACGACAGATAGAAAGCATTGTCCCCAAGAGCAGATGAAACAAAAATAAGAGGGCTTTGCCCTCCATGTTACGGTAGTATTTTAATCTGAATAAGCAACAGCATTAAAGCTTTCCATTCCTATTCGGGTAGCATCTGCTGTGCAAAATATATATAAGGTATATACCAATTCATTGGATGGTGGTAGAGGGATATTGTAATCGGATGCATTGATGGTGACGACTTGTACAGCGTTTGGGTTTACTTCGGAGACACTCACGGAGTAAAGGGCGTAAGCAACGAGCGAATCGACATCGCCTCTAACAATGGAAAAAGAAATAACGGAGTCAAATGGTGGAGTGGTAGGAAATGCAAGCTCGGCTATCCCTGATAATTGTACACGCATGTTATCCCCTGCACCCGTTACTTCTAAACCAAGCTCCGCGATGGCAACAGCAGTATTGGCTGGCAAGGGAATTGAGATCGTATTACCGTAACTTGCGTTTTGAGATGTTCGAGCATCTAAGAATCTAGTCATGTTCTCATCTCCTTTTTGATAGTTTATGCAGAACATATTCATTGTTGAGGGCAGTGAGAGATAAACATATTTTAGCCTATAGGGAGTAAAGAAGGAGAAAACAGCCTTATACAATGTTCATTGAAACAATCGTTGTAATGCTGCCGGATACAAAGGTTTCTTCCTCTGTGAAAATGTTGATTTCGATTTTAAAAATACTCCACGGATGAAAAAAAAGGCGGGTACGCATTCGGGCACCCTACTTACAGTAGTGCGGAAAGGAATTTTTAATTGTATACGCCCGTAAAATGTTCTTTTATGCTGCAAAGAGTGGATGGAGCCAAGATGGCGGATTAGTGTGGAAAAACATGTAAATTAAGATGGGGAGCAACGACCATTCAATATGCTACAGGATTGGACGGAATTACAATGCTACTGAAAATCTGGAGCAAGCCTATTACAAGCATTTGGAAAATGAGATTGATTACGAAACTGTACCGTGCTGTTAAGATGGATGCGATGAGTGCGAGTAGCTGGATGACCATGTCTATAAAACATACCGTGAGTTAATCAACGATGGCAGAGAATTTCCTAAACTTCTGGTTTTTGATCTCTAAGGAGAAACATCAATGACAGAACAGAGTTTCCGTTTTTATGAAAGTTAATCATATTGAGATTCATCGTGTTGGTAGAGTTGCCGTGCTTGCTTATAGTGACGAGACTTATAAAGTGTACGTAAATCAACTCCAAAAGATAGCGGAGGGCACCCCATGATAAGAGCCTATACCTCTATACTATGCGCTGTATTGTTATATGTTGGTGTAGTCAGTATAGATAGGTGAGGATTAAATATGGCAGATAACAACGATAAAAAAAGTAAGCACCTATGAAAAAAAGTGCTTACTTTAGGTTTAATTTTATTATTAAGGGAACATTTTGTAAATGTAGCCTTGATATAATGGGCATACTTTATTGTTGCCTTTTTGTTGCCATTTATATAAAGAAATGTTCCCTCCAAAGCCTCCTGTCATGTAAAATTTTTGAGTTGGAACTGTCGATTTCATATCCTCTTTAACCGTTGCACCTCTGATGCCACTTACCCATTTTTTGTTCCCTTGAGGCGGAGTATATGGTGACTCAGAAGAAATATTTGCTGAATTTGGGACTGGTTCTGCAAAACTTAAAGACGGTACAGACAATGCTCCAAGAAGAACGGTGCCAGCAGCCAAAGCGATAATAGATTTTTTCAAAAGTAAAGCCTCCTTAGTTTGTTTATCTTCGTATGCAAACTATGGTGTAAGGTAATTATAGTGTTTCGATTTACATTTATCTACCAAAAATAACGATTTCACCAAATAATCACATCATATAAAGGAATGATAAATGATGAATGACAGTATACTGACTTAATTGGTGTAATAAAAAATTACGAATACTCACTTCAACAGTTGGAAAACCGAATGGCTGCGTATGATTTACTTTTGACGGAAGGATCGGTTGTCAAACGAGTTTCTGGTCAAGAACTGACAGCAGATGTGACAGCCAACACCGCTCTAGTTAAAGACCAGCGCTAAAGACATACCGGGTATTTCAGCTACTACATTCGCGGATAAGCGGCGCAGAGCAATTGCGAACATAGCAAACAGTTTGAAGATCAATTGCACCTTAGATTTTGTCACGACCGACTATGGACGGGGACGAAACGAGGAAAATGAAATTGGACTAAGAATGCAGAAGTAAATAAGACCGTAAGGGCTTAAGCCTTTGCGGTCATATTTGTATTGTCTAAAGTTCTAGACTGTAAAACAAAGTAATAGTCTGACGATGCTTCATTAAGCTAACGGGCAGGATAGTTTAATAACATATCGAATTTTTTAAAAGTGGAAGGTTATACGAAGTGAGGCGTTGCTTAACTGAAGCGTGAAGTAGAGATAATCAAAAAGGAGATACCCAGATGGAAACAAATCAAAATATTCGTTTAGCAATCGAAGAATCTATACAGTTCCTTGAATCTACTTCGCATTTGGGGATGACTCACGGCGAGTGCAGCCGTCGAAAATGGGATGGAGCTTGGTGGCATATGGCTGCTCTTTATGAAATGGGAGAGGTGAAACTAATTCCCGAGTCTGCTATTGTCGGAGCAAAATATTTACTCGAAACTCAGGTCTGGCCGACCTTCATCATATCCGCCGATGACCATCCAACAAGTGAAAGTGATAAGATGAAGTTGGATTGCTGCCATTGTGAACTTGCCGTATACTATATGATTCTAATGGCGTATGGCTGTGATTTGGACAAGGAACTGCCTTGGATTCGCGAATGGCTCTTAAAGCATCAGTTACCTGATGGCGGGCTGAACTGCGACCCTGAAGCTTATACTCATTCTAAAAAGAGCTCTATTGTTTCAACACTTCCTCCGCTTGAAGCTATCTTATGGCATACAGATCGTGAATTTACTGAACAGGAAGCCGTTTTCTTAGATGAAGGAGCACGTTATTTAATTGAGCATCGTCTTGTATGTTCTAAACAAAATAGAAGCGTCATCGATATGGAATGGCTGAAGCCTTGCTTTCCGAGGTTTTTTGAATATGATATATTACGCGGTATGTCCTTCTTGGCAGAATGGTCCCAACGTAGGAACAAAACGCTGCCGGTCGGGCTGCTTATTGAAGGATTGGAACGATTGAACATCTTCAAGGAAACAGGAGGCTTGCAAATCGGTAGACAAGTCTTTGATCCACAAGGCCCGTGGGGTGGACAACCCTTTCCCTTGTTAGAAGCAGTAGCTGGCATTGGTGACGTTTCGCCTTATTTAACCAGACAGTTGGATCGAGTTATCGAACGATTGGGACCGGAGTATACCTATGCATAAAGACTTCCTTTAGAAAGGATCTCATGTTGGAAGAGGAACGGACCATGATGAGGAAGGCTTAGAGGGGAAAGTTACCGTAAAACGGGAAGCAAAAGAAGAGGCTTTGTTGAGGTAGCTCAATAAACTAAACCATGAGGATTTGTTAAAATATATCTCATTCGTATCTGTTTAGTTATAAATGAAATACAAGAACAGATGTTTTGTGTGGGACGATCATTGACATTTTTCCAAATAAACCGTTGCGTTTTTTTCATTGATTCCCCTTTTCACACAACCTATAATAATGCCTTAAATGATAATCATTTTCAATTATTAGAGAGAAGGAAAGGGGCAACAAGTGTGAAGAAACAACGTGGAAAGCAAATTATACTCTGGGTAGGGAGTTTCCTCCTGTTGTTGATAATATCGGCATGCAGTACTTCTAATGCTAATAGCAGCGTGTCTGATGAACAGAAAGAGGAAAGTGAGAAAACTGTTCAATATACAACGATAACAGGTAAACAGGTTGAAATACCTGGAGATCCCAAACGAGTGGTTTATATTGGCCAGACAATTGGTGATTTCTTAGCGATGGGCATTCCGGTTGTTGGTAATAACCTTCCCCAAGATATTCCTAGTTACTATGAAGGTAGACTTGAAGGAATCGTTGATGTTGGAAATCCGGGTGACTTAGAGACGATTCTGAGTTTAAAACCCGATCTGATTATTAATGGTTATTACAAAGCAGAAGCAGATCATAATGAGGCATTGTCGAAAATTGCTACTACTATCCCCTTTAACCCTGCTCTTCCTTATACAGAACGTGTAAAGGAGATGGGAAATATCTTTGGCAAACAGGAAGAGGCAGCTCAATTGATTGCTAAGTACAAAGAACAGTCGAAAGAAATGTTTGATAAGTTTCAATTAGCAGACGGGGAGACAGCGACAATTTTCTACCAGTTGGGTAAAACACTTTATGTTATGGGCGATCGTAGCCTGGGTGCTATTATTTATGGGGAGAACGGTTTTGCCGTCCCACCAGCTGTACAGAAGAATATTCTTGATAAAGAAGGCGTGTCTTTCGTTAATATTTCAGAAGAAGTGCTTTCAGAATTTGCTGGTGATCATTTGTTTGTAGTCGTACAAGATGATGGTGAAAGTAAAACAGAAGCTGACCGACTGCTCCAAAGACCGATATGGGCAACTTTGCCTGCAGTTCAAAAGGGAAATGTTCATGTTATTCCTAGTGAATGGAATACAGATAATTTGTTAGCTTTGGAGCAATTGTTTAAACAGATGCCACAATGGATGGACCAACAGTAAGAAATTATTTTGGCACATTCAGTTCTTTATATCGCTAGTTTTCTAAAATAGTACATACTCCAACTGTTAAAAGCTGAACTATAGTTTATAGTTGAAAGCAGGTCTTTATATGTTACAATAACGATAATGATTCTCATTTTCAATTGTTGGAGAGTTGCTTATGAATCTAGCACCCCTGTATATTAGGCTGCAACACTATGATAGGTTTCAATTTGACCAGATAATTCCAGCGAGCGGCCACAATGAGGGAATGAATGACAATGAAACAAATTTATGCACATTATTGATAGCACTCAGTCACGGCATACGGCTGTATGTAGACAACATTGCAATCGATCTGCGACAAGGAAGCTGCATTCTGATTTTGCCTGTACAGCGCTATACTATGGAATCAAGCAACAAAGAGGCACAGCTTGTACGCTTTACCTTTGAAACCTTTAAAGTAGAAGGAATGACTTTGAATCCGGTTGCTCATCCACCTTTGCTTTGTGGTTCCCCCTATAATCTGTTGATTTCTCAAGTCAATCGAGTATTAGGAAAAGAAGCACGGATAAGTAACCAATGCTGTTCCTCTCCATCCACATCAGAAATGGCTATGATGCAAGGTAGACTTCAGCTCATTCTGGGGTTGATGGTTCAGTTCGATGAGCAAGTTTCCCAGTTGCAGAACAATGATAAGATAAACTTGGTTCAACAAACCGTACAGTATATGGAACAGCATTATGATGAGGACTTAACCGTTGAAAAACTTGCTAACATGGCTAGAATGGTCAGATGGCAATATAGTCAAAAGTTTAAAATAATGACTGGCAAAAAGCCAAATGATTATTTGGTCCAATTACGTATAAACCGTGCAAAAGAACTTCTGTGTAATTCCACCGAGACATTGGGCAAAATATCTCGACAAATTGGGTTTAAGGATGAATATTATTTCAGCCGGCGCTTTCATAAATTAACTGGACACACTCCGCGTGAGTATTCTAATATTCATTTTCGTACTGGGCAGAGAACCATTATCGATTCATTTGGCAGAAAAATTCAAGTTCCTAAAGATACAACACGTATCGTGACTGATGGCAAATTTACGCTTGGAGAATTACTCGTTTTAGCTATCCCCCCTGTAGGAGCGGCCCTCTCGATCATGAAAGATAACGTGATTTATCACAATAAGTTGCGAAATATTCATAATATTGGGCATTGGGCAGATCCAGATAAAATTGCACAACTACAGCCGGAGTTATTATTGCTTAGCTATGTTCATCCTGAACAAGATTTGCAGAAACTAGATGCGATCGCTCCTACTGTTATACTTAACAGTAAGTTTAGACTATTTGAGCGGTTACGGTATATTGCTAAACTGGTTGAACGTAGTAACGCTGCGGAGAAGTGGATTACTAGATATGAGAACAAAGTAAGATGGGTACGAAGGCAATTAGCAGATGCTTATGTTGCTGGAGAGACGGCTGCTGTTTATCTCAAGGTCGGTGCAAAACTTTATATTATGGGCCAAAGCGGATTGGCTGCCACCTTGTACGAATCTCTTGCCTTTCGTCCTTCTGCCAATGTGATGCACCTAATCGAGCAAGGGCAAGCATGGATAGAAATTCAGCAGCATCAAATGAATTACTATGCTGGAGATCGCAATTTCGTCTTGGCTTCTCGACAGGAATTGCAAACGGTTGCTCACTGTTCACATATCGCGGCTTTAGCCGATTTAAGTAACGGTAACACTCATTTTGTGGATACTACATGGAATTATGATGATCCCATTACACGAGGACGGTTGCTAGAGGTGCTACCGTATATATTTAATAAGAAAATTAAGTGATTAGAGCAGGCTTAAACCCTAATCACTATTAACTCAACTTTCATCACAGGCTACGCACACCATTCAAAGGCGTTTTCGCCTGATCGCGGACAGCGCTTAACCAGCATAACTCGATTAACGAGGAATGTACTCAATTTTAGCGCAGGGAGCTCGCATAAAACAACAGTGGATGAAGAGCGCAGTTTAAAAACCACTTTTGACGAATTGATGAAAATTGCTACGAAAATTCGAGTAATCTGATATGGGCTGCATCAAAAAAACACAAGCGCAGTGCTTGTGTTTTTTATTGCTTCTTATTGTTGGGAGGGAGGGTGAACAATATCAAGAAAATGAGCAAAAACTAGCTTTAAAGAGAGTTCTGCCCACCTAATACGAATAACGAAATTTTCTTAGCAATTTCTTCTTTGTCCAATTTTACTTTTCCGGAAGCCCATAAAAAACCAGCCTCATGAATTACATTCGCATAAATAGATACGAATAGATCTTTTTCCATATCTGTATATAAGTTTTCTATGCTCTTAAGCAAATACAATTTCAATTCACTCAATATTTTTTCTTTTAATTGGGGTATTACTAAACTTATATTACTTTGGCGACATTGTAATCTCGGTTGTTGGTAAAAATCACAAACAGCTAAAACAAGTTGGCTTATACTTTCTTGATCCAATTTTATTGATCCTGTTGTCCGTTTTGCAATAGCATTTGAAGCGGAATTTCCCATAATGTAATTCAATAAATCGTACTTATCGTTAAAATGTGCGTAGAAAGTAGCTCGATTTACTTGCGCTCCCTCTGTTAAATCTGCCACTGTTATTTTTTCAAAATCCTTCTTATTTGCTAAATTAAAAAAAGCGTTAACTAAAGATTCCTTAGTGTAAGTTGTTCGTAAATTTCTTACTTTTGTCCCCAATTGATTCACTCCTAACCCAATAATTCTTTAATATTGTTGCTATAGCAACATTGGTAACTATATTGTTGGTTGTTCGTTTTGTGTATTGAATTTAAGATGTTAAAACAACACGTGTTGTTATATGTATACCACAAAAAAAGGAGTTTGTATAAAATGAAGACTATTGCAATTATTGGTGCAGGACCTGGATTGGGGTTGTCCCTTGCAAAAAAATTTGGGGAGAAAGGATTTAGGGTTGCTGTCATTTCGCGTAACCCTAAGAAATTGGCCATAATCGTGAACGAACTAAAGAAGCTAAATATTGAAGCGAAATCTTATGTAGCGGATGTCAGGGATTTGCCAGCACTAAAACAAGCATTAGATGCTGTTAAACAAGACTTTGGTCATATTGATGTTTTGGAATTCAGCCCCTATGCAGGACCTACGCATTTCAAGCATGTGTTAGAAACAACAGCAGAAGATGTGTTAGAACAGGTAAAAGGTTACTTACTCCCTGCCGTTCTTTCTGTGAATGAAGTAATACCAGATATGATAAATAATGCTTCGGGTGCAATTCTATTGACCACCGGAATATCTGCAATGGTTTCCTACCCGTCTGTTGGAAATGTTGGTATGGTAATGAGTGGTGTTCGTAATTATGCTACAAATTTGCATTTTGAGTTGAAAGAAAAAGGCATATATGTCGGTCATCTTTCAATTGGCACTGTCATACAAGCAGGTACGGCTGGAGATCCAGATCTTATTGCTGAGGCTTGGTACAATTTATATGAGAAAAAGGATTGTTTTGAAGATACTTTCCCACAAGAGATTAACCCAACCAAATTGTCAAACTAATATAATAAAAGAGATAAGTGGATGTCTTAACAATCTTATAGGATTGACAGGGAGAGTAGAGCAGAAGAAGCGAGTCCGCTGTAGAATAATATAAGCCTCTCAGTCTTAGTAAGATAACTATTAAACTGTCTTCAATAAAAACATCGGCAGCCGTGGACGAAAAAATAAAATCCTAGACTGCCGATGTTTGATTTAACTATTGCGTGCCTTTAGTTCAATCTTTTCTCTTTTTATAAAAGTTATGGTGCTAAGCTTTCTGCCATTAAAATTATGTCTTACTCCAAGTCACTTTGTAAAATTCTAATCCCCACCGAGTTCAATCGTTTTCGTGGCGACACGGTCATGAAATTCCCGATCATGCTCCACGAATACAATGGTTGGCGTGTATTCAAGCAGCAGCTCCTCAATTTGCATCCGGGAAATCACGTCGACAAAGTTGAGCGGTTCGTCCCAAATATGCAGATGAGCCTCCTCACATAGGCTTCTCGCGATCAGAACCTTCTTTTTCTGCCCGCCGCTAAATGCAGATATATCCTTCTCGAATTGGATGCGGGCGAAATCTAGCTTACGCAACACGGCTTTAAATAAGCTTTCGTCAATTCTGTGCTCTGCTGCATAATCGGAAAGCGTACCTCGCAAATGAGAAGTATTCTGGGATACATAGGAAACACGAAGCTGCGGATCCCGTTGAAACGTACCTGTATAGTGCAGTTCCTCAGCGTTGAGCAGGTGAAGCAAGCTAGACTTACCTGAACCATTTGGGCCTGAAATTGCAATCCGATCTCCTGGTTCAATCGTCAGACTAACGTTCTTGCAAACTGCTCTTTCCCCGTAGTAAATCGTGACGTGATCCAGCATCGCCAGTTCCGATTTGGGATACACGAGCTGAGAGATCGCAAGGCTTTCTGACTGTTCGATATTTCGGAGCAGTTTTGATTTTTCCTCTAAAGCAGTGTGTTGCCGCTGTTCAATGGATTTTGAGCGTTTCATCATTTTGGCTGCCTTATGCCCGACGTACCCCTTGTCAAGTTTGGAACCGGAATTTCGTGTGCCGTTTTTCGATTTTTCGGTCTCGAAAGACCAGCTACTAGTACGTTTAGCGGAAGCTGATAAACGCTGTATGTCTTTGTACAACTTTTCGTTTTGTGCCATTTCGAATGTATCTTGGCGAGTTTTGTTCGTCCACCAGCTGGAGAAGTTGCCTTTTTGGATTTCGATATTCGTTTTGTTGATCGCTAGAATATGATCCACACAGCGGTCGAGAAAAGCCCGGTCGTGTGAAACAAGAATGAAACCGCGCTTCGTATTCAGATAATCGGCAACAAGCTTGCGTGCGTGCAAGTCGAGATGATTGGTCGGCTCGTCGATGAGCAGAAATCGATTGTCTTGGATGAAGAGCACGGCTAGTAATACCTTCGTCTGTTCTCCTTGGGACAGCGATTCGAATGGTCGGTACAACACGTCTTCTGAAACCTTAAGCAGGTTCAGTTCACGCATCAGCTTCCAGTTCTCAAAGCTTGGTACGATCTCTTCGACGACATCTAAGGTCAAATACTCCGGGTGTTCGACGGGAAATGGAAAATAATCAAAGGCAACTGGTGTGGAGATCGTACCGTTGTATTCGTACTTCCCCTGCAGCAGGTTTAAGAACGTCGTTTTACCTCGACCGTTTCGCCCCGTAAAGCCCAGCTTCCAGTCTGTATCAATTTGAAAATGAACATTTTCGAATATAGGGTCATAGCTGCCTGGATAGGCAAAAGTAAGATTGGTTACCTGAATGGCGGGCATGGCAATCATCCTTTCGTTTGGAAATAAAAAGAGCCGCAAGAAAGGTGCTTTCTTGCGGCTCTAATCCATACGAGGAAATAAGACCCTATTCTAAAGGGCCGTATGACTGTCCGGAGAGGGAGCGCAAACGAAATGCAGACCTTTCTTGCAGAGATGAAATAAAACGACCACAGCCAATCGCTGCGTCCGTTCTCTTCGTGATCTCGAAGCAAGAAAGTTCTACATGTATCCGTTCAACTCCCATCATCAAATTACATCCAGTTTATCACAATAGTAATTTAACTACAACCTGTGTTAGTTCCGTTTAGGCTGAAGCCTTGCGTAGATCGACATGCTATTTAGATTGATTACTGTTATTCAACAATCTTCTGCTGTCATTGCTTTGCAACCAGCACGCCAGAAAGAAATACCTATAGGTTTGGATATCACGGTAGGAAATGCATTAGCAGAGATAAATGAACAGTAATTGAAGGGAAAGAAACCAAACGAAGAGGGGTCAGGATAATTTTCCTGAGCTGAGATGGTGGAAGAAGGTTGGATAAGTGGAAGATTTTTAAATTCAGTGCCACTTTAGTTAGCGTTGTGACGTATTTTTACGGTGGGTGGTCGGGAGTATTGGGGGCGGTGTTTACTCTGGTTATTATTGATTATGTGATTGGATTATTTGCTGCTGGTGCAGAAGGTGGTGAGAAGGGAACCGAACCAAATTTAAAAAGTAAGATTGGTCTTCGTCGGCATCGCTCGAAAAGTATTTATTTTTGCAATGGTGGCAGACTCGGCGCACCTATCCCTCTCGTGGCCCGATAGGCCGTAGAAGTTTTGAAAAGTAAGGTATTGCATTTGCCTTCATTAAAGCAAGTCAGGGACAACGATACGTTGCTCAAACATCATTTAAAGGGGGAGAACGTAAGCTTCAGGAGGCTTTGCAGTATGCTTCACTTACTCTTTTCAGTCAAGGTATTGTAGTATCTCAACTAGAGTTAGGATCGCAATTGAGAAGGCATATCATGAGTATAAGGCAAAGACGAAGGCAGTACTTGCTACTGAAGCACAGCCAAACGAGGAGGTAGCACAGGCCGCAGCTAAGGAAGCTGTATCGGGTCTGGCTGCAAAGCTCAATGAATTCTTGGCACAGGCTACTGCAGAAGCCGTACTCACTGCTTCTGCTCAGGTGCAGGTTGAACCTGAGCCTATTCCGGCACCAGTAGAACCTACGCAGACGACTGTAACTACGGAATAAAGAATGAAGAAAATACCCTACCAGCAGTGCTGATGGGGTATTTTTTACCGTAAAAAGAACGTGTGTTCTGGTATGATTGATACATAATAAAGTCGAAAATACATACCATATTATTGTAAACATGTGTATAATATCGTATAACTAATATAAGGGAGGGGATGATAAAGATGAGTTCAATAGGTAAGATTTTCTCTGGACTAACTGGACAAACACCTCGCCCAATTAAAGAAAAAAATAAAGTGCATGAAAATGAAAATTTAGTAATCATTTTCTATGATTATAAAAAATCTAACTCGTATTTGAGTGTACTGAATGATGCTAATGCTAATGGATTAAGACAATTAATTTTTCCCCCCAACAGATTTTCAAAAGTTATAAAAAATCTTTCTGAACTAAATTTTAAAGTTAAAAATATTGAATTTGACCCTCCGCTAAACCAGGAGGATCAACTTTCAATTAATAAAACATTAGTTGAAGGCATTATAGAAGAAAACTTTATAAAGATACATGATGAAATTAGTTTTTATAATTCAGAGCAAGATTCAATACCGAAGAAACTTTCATTTATGAGCAAGAATGGTAACTATTATTCTTTGTTTAATAATGGCGTAATTTCAATTGAGGAAGAAGAGGATGTAGGCGAGCTTAATCCCTTTCTAACTACTCTAAAGGGTGGGGGATTTTGAGATATTTTTGGAATGCATTCAAATATTTATTTACTGTTTCTGCAACCCCCGTTTCTCTCCTCCTTCTGTTGATTTTTAATATAAGACCCTTCAAAAAAATACTAGAAATAACAGGATGGACACTCAATGCCACTAATGTTGAAACGACAACAGCTGCAATTGATTTAGCGATTTTAGTATTATTGTACAATATATTGGGTAAAGTGTTTTCAAAATTTAAAAAGCCTGTTTCAATAAAGTTTTCCATTGAAGATCCTAAAGACCCTGAAGGTGATCTTACTGTGAAATATGACTCCTCAACTGGTTTGAAGAAAATGAAGATAAAAGTATCAGTCGATTATAAGAATAATTTCTTGAAATTTTTATCAAGGTTAGGATCAGAACATTATATTGAAGTACACTGGAATAATTGGTTTACATTTGAGATAGATGAAGAAATCTCAAATAGTATAGGTGGAGCTACATCGGTAAATAAATGGTCTGCTCCTATTTCGCTTGGAAATTATGATTATCAGGCGAAATTCGATATACCTTTCTATTTCACTATAAACAATACATTAAGAAGAAATGGGTCTATAGTCCCTGAATTGAGATTTCATAGTAATTTTGTATTGAATTATGTTATGATTCTATTGACCTACATGTGGATAGACAAAAAAGAGCAAAAAATTGATGTCATTTTACTAAGGGAGTGAACGTTATGTTTGCAGTGCAAATACTACGTTTTGATGGGGTAAGGAGTTTAGAAGAAGCAGCACGTTTACTTGAGGAATCGTCTATATTAGACGAGGTAGTAAATGATGAGCTGTGGCCGGCACACGAACCATTGACAAAACGCTGAATCAGGTGTCAGGATTTGACCTTGGAATTAATGAATTAGTTTCTGGGACACGAGTTCCTGTTCGCTTTTTACTTGCTGAAGGACACAATGAGAGATATAAAAGAAAGGAGAGTTGGTTTGAAGGTGAGGAATTGGTTCCAAAAGAAGATCGCATAAATGTTGTCAAATACAGTTCCATTTTTTTTGAGTATCAACAAGCTGTGTATATAGCTCCATTGATGCCATTTAGTGCAAATTTGAATACATATTGTAGTGATTTGCTACCAACTGAGATATGGAGGCACATCAAAAAGAGCCTTCTGATTATAAGTTAAGTAAAGACTTTTTTTATTGGTTGCTTAATGTATTTACGAGAAATAACAAACTTGTTTCATTTAACCCTTCAATACGAATTCGTTCTTGGACAGGTTTTCATGGAACTACACAAGATACTGTTCATAAATTAATGGGCGAAGGAGAACATATATCGGCTATTCTTGGAACTTTGGCATTCTTGTTTATGGATGACCCATTTAAATCACTAAGCCTAAGTATTCAATACGAAAATGAAAGAATACCTGTGCATTTATGGGCAAATGGAAGTCTCTCGATCCATGATTACGAATATGAGGGAATGTTTGCTAATGCCTATCAAGATGAGAAAAGAAAAGTCCTTTTATCAATTCTGATGTATACCGAAGTCCTACCAGCTCTTTTCCAAGCTTATCAGCAAGCTATCACAAATAATAAATGGAACGAGCAAGCTAAGGAAGAATTCAGAAATTATATAGGTGATGAAATTATTACACGTGTTAAATCTGAACTTCAGATATAAATAAAATGTTTTGAGATTTGTAAACTCGAATAGGAATGGTTATTATCCTTTTTATAACTTGTATTTTGATCATGACTTGCTTCTAACAACATATTGTCCATCTTAGATGCGAAAATATCGGTGATACCCTGCTGGCATACGCTGGTGGGGTGTTTTTCTATTAATTTTCATTGGATATCAAAATAATCAGTTGAAAAGCCGATATTATAATTACCAACGAATGAATATTTAGGAGGATTATAGATGGGCTTTTGGATTCTTTCAGCTTTGGTCGTGGGACTTATTCTTTCAGCGATCATAGGTGCAGATATTACAGCCAGAAAAAATCGTAAACAACCGAAAATAGAACGGATAGGAGAAGTGGTTGATAAACGAGTTAATTGGACCGAAGGATCGTCCTCAAAAACATTCTACATAACCTGCGAGTTTGAAAACAATGAGCGAAAAGAAATTATAGTTAGGGAAGATAAATACGGTCTTTTTGTTGTAGGAGATAAAATAAAAGTAACAAGTCAAGGTACTTGGGACTGGGTAGAACGCGTAGTAACGTAAGGTCATCAGGATATTTACAGAATCAACCAAGCGGTATATACTTTCTATATAAATCCGAAAGCATCGGTAGCACTCCGCTGGCTCAAGCCGGTGGGGTGTTTTTCTGCTTTATAGGGGGAGGAATACATATGTTAAATGGATTTTTACCGTGTTAATAACAATCCTATTAGCTGGATGCAGCGTACAACAAGACGTTGTAAAGACTACTAAGAGCGACCCTGTAGCCGTTCCAGTAACCCAGGTATCGGCTGACACGGTCAAACTGGAGTTTCCGTCAGAGCGCTATCCTGAGACAGCATAGCACATAAAAGAGACCATAGCAGCCGGAAAATCATCGGTATGCACCATCGAACGAGCAGGAGCCGATCATAACCGCGAGCTGTCCCTTAAAGGCGTGCCGACTAAAAAGGGCAAGGATAGAGACGAGTGGCCTATGGCCTTATGCGCCGAAGGTGGAGAGGGTGCAGACATTAAGTACATAAGTCCAAAGGATAATCGTGGAGCAGAATCGTGGGTCGGTCACAAGCTGGACGACTATGCTAACGGAACAAAAGTTGAATTTATCGTTAAATAGTAAAAAGCCCGGCCGACCTATTAAGGTTAGCTGGGCTTAGTAGACACTAAGTATAGCAAAATTGAATTCAAAAAGTGTCTCGGATATAACTCCAAGATACTCACCTGCTTGAGGTTGGTTAGTTAATGTCTGATGGATACTGACCGGTAGTACCCCAAGCTTCGCCTTCAACTCTGTTACCGCCAGCTCGGAATTGAATTACGTATTCCCCTGATGGCATCCCGTTAGGGTATGAATTAAGACTAGTCCACGTTAATGTATCACCTCTGCCAACAGTTTTATTAAGGTATTCCCTCCCGTTACCCTGCAAGCTCCACGAAATTGTGTTGCTTCCTGTATTCTTCACTTTAATCTTTACATGTCCATAACCTTTTTTGACAGTAAACTCCATCGTCGGACTTGTCCCGCCAAGAACCTCATGTACTTCTTGACCAGTTGACTGGATAACTATACCTCCATGCCTCTTTGATAATTCAACCCCCATAACTGGTGTGGCGGAAGCAGCCAGCGGAGCTACTGCCGTAAGAGCCAATAGACCTGTAAGAATGATTGCTGTGTTTTTAAGCTTCATCAAAAACCGTCCTCCCGAATGGTATAATTTGTACTACTGACCAATCATAGCACATAAAAAGGAATAAAATGTACATTTTCATTAACAAAATGGTAAAAAAATTAATATTCGAAAATATATAATTCTTTTAAGTATTGCATGACAAATATTTCAAAACTTATTGACAACTGTTAAATTATGAACAACAATAGAATGCAATAATATATAAGTTTTGGAATTTCTGTATGAAGGGTGGATATGACATGAAGCATACACCTACGATTAGAGCAGAATTAGACAGATACCTACAACAAGAAGGTTTGAGCATGACGGAGTTTGGACATATAGCAGGCATGAATAGGGGAGCGGTAAGCGCCATTGTTTCAGGGAATAAGTCTATGTCTGTTAACCAGCTTGACTTAATCACTGAGGCTATGGGTTTACCAGAAGGTCACTTTTATGATCTATTTATAGAAAACTACATCATCGACCATCCACCCAATATGAGGCGAATCGAACCGTTTTTGTTTCGTTGTGCGGAGTTGGACAAGTTGGATGCGATCCGTCGAGTGGTGGGAGCCATCATGGACAATCTACTTTATTCACCCAAGCTATTTGAAATTGCAGAGGAATTATTGGTACAGGGACGACATAAGGCTGCATTGCTGCTCTATGAAGGGGTAGCTGAAGCGGAGAGATATCAACATTCTGAACGTTTGGCAGTCTGCCAATATCGTATATTCACGATTCAGATTGGGGACGATCAAAGCCAAAATGTTAGGGTAGCAGCCGTTTTTGAGGCTTTTGTCGAACGCTTAGATGAAATAGAACAGCTTGACGCGCTGAAGGATTTAGCTAACGTGTACAGGTCTTTGCGTAAATGGGACAAGGTAGACGAAATGGCAAGGCAAATGAGAGCTAAAGCTGTAATCCAATACTCGTTTGTCCATAACGAGCAACACAAAGATGGAACGCTAGAAAAGAAAACAAGAGGACCGTTATTTGGATACATTGCTTATGCTGATCTATTGTGTGCCAGTGTTTGTGAAGCCCGGGGCGATTATCAGCAAGCTTTACAATATACATATGCCTATGCTGATTTAGACTGGGTTAAAGAGGACGACGAGGATACTAAGCACTGGATGAACTTGTTCAGTCAGTGGGCAGAAGGTAATACTTACGTATATAAGCTTTTATCTGGAGATATAAATGTACTGCATGATTATGTTGAATATATTGTAGCGACATCAGAGACTAACGAAAATGAAAAGATATCAAAACTGCTTAATGTTATAATTGCCGCAAACCAATATAGCATAGATGTAGACGATATACTAAAACGATTTGAAACCCTTATCGGGACTTTTTCACAACAACTATCATCAGATGATATGTACACCAGACAAGTGATACCGGATTATATCGCGTGGTTTGGTTATGAGTTAGGTTTTTATTTTTTACATCGAGGGAAGTACATTGATGGCTTTAAATATTTGATGAATGCAATGGTAAAGTCACATATAATAAATAATGAAACTTACTTTATAAACTGCATGGGGTTGTTTGTTCGTTTTCAAGCCCATGCGGTTCCTGAAACTAAAGCTGAGTATTTCAATCTTATTGAAAGGGTGTGGGAAAACAATGTTCAAAAAAGTGGTACTTCTAATCATTGCGGCTAGCTTTTTGTTGATTGTTACTGTGCCGGATCAAGCCTTTAACCATCACCATAGTATTCAGCCTAACGTTACCATTGGAGGATTTTAAAGCTAAAGCTCTGCTAACCTTATGGTTGGTAGAGCTTTCTTTAGTGCAGGAATTACCACACATACGGCAGAATAACTATCTGAGGTGATCAGTATGAACCATACATATAAAATGTTAAAGCCGGGTATAGAACTATTTACAGCTGCATTAGGATAGTAAGAGTATATGTAGTACAGCCGTTGGGAGAGGGTTTGATAAATATTGTGGACTACGGTGGAGAAGTTTACACTGGAGTCGGTTAAGATTAATGGATTGTGTTTCTTTCGTAATAGTTTGAATTTAGAGTAGAAGTGAAAGGACCTACCAGATTGTAGATGGTGTCACTTTAAGGTAGAGCATATCAAAAATAGGAGGGGAAAATGATGAAAAAAAGAATATTTCAGTTCTTGATTTTATCTTTATCTATAGCAACTACGGTAGGTGCAGTTCCAGCTTCACCCAGTAAAACTAGTGGAAACAATATAATTTCTCAAAGATCGGGTGGAAGCGCAACTGTAAAAGAAGCCTTTAGTGTCCCTAAAGGATGGGGGCATGTTAAACTTTGTATGAAGAATCACTCTGATCATCCAGTAAGAGTAAGTTTAACTCACAGCGGTTCAAACAAACTATATATTGAAAGTTTAATAATCGTTCCTCACGACACAGTGACTTGGAAATCTACAGACCAAGGTTTTAGCGACGGATTGCGTTCTGGAGACTACATACTTCAGTGGAGAGGCAGCGATTATAAAGTTGACGGAGAAACATGGGGAGTAGCTGATTCACAGCCTGGAAACCTCTAAATTACTCTAGGAATACAACTTGTCCTTCTGGCCATTTGATGCGGAAAGTTAAATATGTGTTTGTTCAAGCCAGCAAGTGAATTAATCCCCTTAATTGGTGGGAGAGCTTTTTTCGTTAATCAATTTGAATTTAGAGCAAATGTGAGAAAGGATTCCGCTGGTATGTAACCAGTATGGAGTCCTTTGTTATTATTGTGCTTATCAATGGCAAAGAATGAAGGGCCTCTACCTGCATCTTTAGCGTCATACCAAGCGATGAAGGCGTTCAATTCTTTTTTACTCAAATCGAATTCTTTATCAAATCCATTATCCATTGTTACAGTCAAAATAGCGCGATCACCAGTTGGTTGCGATGATCTATCTGTATCCGATGATCCAGGTGTTGTAGACGGATCGGGCTTTGTTGATGGATCAGGTGTTGTGTTTAAATACTATGAAGGTATCGTATGATAAAAGAAATCGCAAGAGGATTAATTGTATTTTTAAAAGAGTGGAAGCAAGTGTATAAAAGGTTTTCAGGTGGTGCAGGTCCACGGTGGTTCCGACCTTTTACACCAACATAGGTTGAGACAAGGAAGGCAATCGATCTTAGATATGAAAAGGAGAAACATTCACACCCTTGACTTTCCCCTGCACGGGAAACTGTATACTCCCATTATGTTATAGATTGGAGATGATATTTTGTTTAAAATCAGTGAGTTTTCCAGGCTAAGCAAGGTCTCTTTAAAAACTCTTCGCTATTATGACCAGATTGGCATACTGAAGCCGAGAAAGGTGGATCGCGATACTGGCTACCGTTTCTATTCCGCAGATCAGCTTCTTGAGCTCAACCGAATCCTATTCTATAAGGAATTGGGTTTCACTTTGCCACAAATTACACAGTTGCTCCACGAAGATATTACATTGGAGAATATTCAAGGGATGTTTAAGCTGAAAAGAAGCGAAATCCAGCAAATCATCGATACGGAACAAGCCAAACTTGTCAGGATTGAGGAACGTATGCAGCTTATAGAAAAAGAGGGGCAAGTCGAAACAGGGCAAGAAATCAGAGTCAAAGCAGAAGGTGCCAGGCAGTTTCTTTTTCAGAAAGCATGCGGGAGAGAAGAGGACATTCCAGACCTGTTTCGTAAATTTAATCAGTTATTAACAAAGGAAATTCGCCAGTTGACTCAAGGTCCGCAGGTTGTTTTGTGGAAAGAAATAGACGGAAAAGAGGATGAGTTCGAGTTTGAAGTCGGTTACTTTTTAACCTGTGAGTTGCTATTATCTCCAGACCCATTTCGGCTACGGACTCTTCCTCCTGAGCCGATGATGGCCACAATGGCTTTTCGTTCAAATTCTAACTTTGCTTGTACAGCCTGTGTCCATTTAGCTACGTGGATTGAGAAAAATAACTATCAGATCAAGGAAAACGAATCTGGTAGGGAAATATATTTACCATTATCTCCAGAACAAGATGCACAATTCATGGAAATACAAATTCCAATTATAAATAAATAACTGGAGAAGGAGTGGAGTGAATTGAAAAATAAACTGATCATCTATGTCCTGGCACTGGCTGTTTTTCTGATCGGAACCATTGAATACATTATCACAGGAGTCATTGAAATGATTGCTATGGACTTAGGAGTATCTACTTCCGAAGCTGGGTTACTGGTGACTGTGTTTGCTCTCGCAGCAGCTATCGCTCCGATTTTGATTGCATTAACGATAAATGCAGATCGCAAGAAGCTACTGATGGCCACCCTTAGTGTGTTTATTGCCAGCAACGGACTTATGTTTGTAGATCTTGCTTACGAAACAGTACTATGGGTACGAATGATTCAAGGAGCTAGCGGAGGAATTACTACGGTGGTAGCCATGGCAGTAGCGACACGACTCGTTGAAAAAGAAAAAAGGGGGAATGCCATCGGTATCATTTTGATGGGGCTTAGCAGTTCGCTAGTGCTCGGGGTTCCCATTGGCACATTTTTTAGTGAGATGTTTGGATGGAGAGTTCTATTTATTTTAATCGGTTTGTTAAGTGTTCTTCCTTTACTTATCATCTATAAAAAGGTGCCGGCAATCAAAGAAAAAGAAAAGGTTACCCTCAGAATGCAGCTCTCCATTTTAAGGAATTCAACAATTCTGACTGCTTTGGTTATTACTTTACTTTATATCGGCGGCTATTCTACACTGTTCACCTATATTACGCCTTTCTTGCAAGCCACATCCTCTCTTTCCATAACCGAAATTAGCGGTGTTCTATTCCTGGCGGGAATTTGCAGCTTTGTTGGATCAAGAGTGGGCGGACAATTGGCAGATGCAAAAGGATCGAAATTTACAATTTGTTTCGGACTCCTGTTACAAGGGGCGACTCTTCTTTTATTCGCTCTAGCGGGTGTCAATATCTTGGTATTAATCTTGGTTTTAATGATTTTTATGTTAGCAACGTGGAGTATTTCCCCCGCCCAGCAACTATATCTAGTTACTCTAGCGCCTCGAAATCCGGACATTACCCTTAGCGTAAATACTTCGTTCATCCAATTTGGTTTTGCACTGGGATCTGGATTAGGCGGGATTGTCATTAGTCGTATATCTGTCCTGTTTTTGAATTGGCTGGGTTTTGCCGCTGTAAGCATTGCTTTACTTCTTGCCATCTTACTATTTAAAAAAATGAGCAGTAGGACTGGAACTCCTATTGTTACTAAATAAATATGAAATGGACTGACTAGGGTGAAACTAAATTTATATTCCGCCTTCTTCAAGTGAGCCCATCATGTATTCCACATCTCTTAGAGTGAGCAATGATGCTTCTAATCTCCACTCTAAGGGGTGTATCTTTATTTACTGTGTGAAAGAATTGCACGAAGATTAGTAGTTATCCCGATGCAATTTGCGGTAATTTGAAAGAGATAGATCATAAAAAGATGCAAACTGTTTTGAAAAAAAATTAGAGGACTGGAAACCCACATCAAGTGGAATTTCAGTGATGGGGCGAAAAGTATATTGCAGAAGTTTTCCAGATTGTTGCTTAAATAGATGGGGAATTCTTGAAAGGGAAAGGCGGACTCCACGAGCCAAATCCTTGATTTGGTAATCCTCAGTGTACTGTTCTACAAGGATATCGAGTACTTCTTGAATACGGGCATCCAGTATTCTTTTTTTTACTATTTAGCCTAGATACTAATAAAATATTCTCTTCCAAAGTGCTTAGAGTAAGTTCGTTCCTTAGCGAAGCCAATGTATCTAAACAGTAGGAAAGTATCGCCAATGGCATGTGTGCAGAAGGTGACGCAGGTGCTGATGGAACTAAAGTAAGGTTTATCGTGAAATAAAAACAAGGACTCAACCAGTATAGCACTGGCATGAGTTTTTTTAATACCCAATAAAAAAAAAATATGCAAAAATATAGAACATATTTATAGATAAGCAAGTTTATGTTTAGACACATTTCCTCAATTAAATTATTCTTAGTTCTATTAAACATATTGGAGGATTATTTAATGAAGAAAGCATGTATAACAATTCTATTTTTAGTTCTTTTATCGCTTCCCTTGTCAAATGTCTTTGCAGCTGAAGTAGAGTATTCAGAAAATTTAATTCCCAAAATGACATCTAACACTTTGCCATCTGGAGTAGCTAGTGCGAGCAATGAATTTTCATACGCATATAGATCTTTTGACGGAGATTTTGCTACTATCTCTAGTGCTTGGGGATCTAATGAAACTACTGCATGGTTAAGATATGACTTTCTTAAACCTGAAGTTATTGAACAATACGTTATATATCCACAGACAACGGCAACCGACCGAGCTCCTAAAGATTGGACTTTTGAAGGCTCAAATGATGGGATTACTTGGAACGTGCTAGACACTCAATCAAATATCACTGAATGGGTAGATAGCACTCCAAAAAAATTCACTTTTTCTAACTCTAATTCATACAAGGACTATAGAATTAATATTACAGCGAACAATGGAAGTCAGTATATAACTCTTGGCGAATTAGAGATGATGTCTAAAGTATCAAGTTCCACTCCTAACCCAGGAACAGAGGAACCGACTCCAAACGGGGACCGTGCAATCCTTGTTGTCACCATGACAACTGGCTTGGAGAAAGAATTCGATTTGAGTATGCAAGAGGTCAATGACTTTATTGCATGGTACGAAGGCAAACAAGCTGGTTCTGGATCAGCATCCTATGCAATCAATAAACATGATAACAATAAAGGTCCATTCAGTAGCCGTAAGGACTACATGTTGTATGATCGTATCCTAATGTTTGAAGTAAGTGAATACTCTAAATAAATTAAAAGCTCTGCCGACCCATTAAGGTTAGCAGAGCTTTTTAATGTTATCACTTCATTGCACTGGTTTGGCGGTAATCTCTATATATCTCCGTTAGTCCCAAGACTTCTTCCATTGTCAGGTTATTACGAAGGTGATTCAGCGCTTCGGCGATATACAATGCTACCACTATTTGCTTTTGTTCATCAGTTCGTGGCCGTTCCTCTTGTAATTTGTCTTGTATGTTCCTGCGATGTATTTCTAGGAATCTTTCTAAATTCATAATCATCGCTCCTTTTTTGTTAAGCTGGATGGTTTTCGTTTTAGCCTATTCAAATAGTAAACCATGATCACGGAATTCAAATGTCTGGACTTTGTGACCAGGTAGTAATTCTGTTTCCTTGTAGAAAACTTCAAACTCAATTAGCAGGCAATCAGTGAATTTATCAAAAGTACATATGACCAGGAGAAGATCTTCTATTAATATTCACAAAATAGTCCAATCGGATTATACTTGACGCGACGGATACAGAGCAACCCCGACAGCATCGATGACACCCTATGGCTCAAGCGAGTGAGTGTTTTTTGCGTTTGGGGAAGTATACATATATGTCTAGCAGGAGGGAATATGAATAGGCGAATGGAATGAAGTAAACTGAAATTATATTCGAGACAGACATGCTATAATTGAATCCAATCAAGTATTAAAGTCCAGCATTAAGGAGAGATATTTTGGAGCAAATTAGAGGAATTGAAATTGTTGAAATGACATTCGATAACAAGGATGATTACGAATGCAAAGATCAACCTTTTATGGTCATAGGGAGACTTATCCCCAAACTAGAAAATGGCATATGGAGTTATCATGAAGAACTTTATGAGCAACCTTATGAGTCAAAATACCCGGAACACGAAGATCTTGATGAATATATTAATAGCAATGACAGTATTGCTTTCTTATACTATTCCGGAAGGAAATGCTTGGGACATATAAGACTGGGGACAGTAGAGGAAACTAAATTTGCTTCTATTGACAGGCTTATTGTATTAGAAAGTAGCAGAGGAAAAGGAATTGGAACTGCCTTGTTAAACAAGGCAAGAGAGTGGGCATTACAAAAAGGAATGCAGGGATTTACGCTTGAGACGCAGGATATTAATTTACTCGCTTGCCGATTTTATTTGAAAAATGGGTTTGATATTGGAGCAGTGGACACTATGCTTTATTCAAACTCAAAATACAAAGATGAAAATGCGGTATTTTTCTATTCAAAATTCTAATGCATCATGATAATTTAATGTATTGTATTTACAGAATCCCGTTGTGCAATCCGAAAGTATCGGTGAAACCCTACTAGCCAAAGCCAGTGGGGTACTTTTACGTTTAGTGAGATATTATTGTGGCTTTTGATTTAATTCCATCTGTTAATATGCTAATTATTCTCATCTATAGTTGGTGGAATGCTAGTATTTGAGACATGCGATGAGTTTTTTATTTCATTTCATGCGAAAAATTGAAAGTTTATATTAGTCGAATAATATATTGACATATGGTTAATTATGGTGAAAAATGAAGTATGTTTTTAAAAAATATGGAATATTCAAGCGAAGGGTGGCTATGGCATGAAGCATACACCTACGATTCGGGCGGAATTAGACAGATACCTGCAACAAGAAGGTTTGAGCATAGCGCAATTTGGGCATATCGCAGGCATTAATAGGGGAATAGTAAGTGCCATTGTGACAGGTAATAAGTCTATATCTGTTAATCAGCTTGACCTAATGACTGAGGCTATGGGTTTAACAGCGGGCTGCCTGAAAAGAATGGCATTGTTAATCGTTGCGAGTAGCTTTTTGTTTTTTATAACCGTACCCGCTCACAATCATGATCAGCTTATTCAGACCTTTGTACAAATAGGTGGATTCTAAAGTAAAAGAAAGCTCTGCTAACCTTAATGGGTCGGTAGAGCTTTAACTGTTCACGCCTCTTATAGTGTATCAAGGTAGTCTTTCTGGAATTTGATAAAATCTTGCACACTATCGTGATAGGTAAATCTACCGCCATTTTTATTAATAATCCAGTTGATCTTCTCGTCATTTAACAAGACTCCATACATGCAATGATGAAGCAGTTCAATTTGCTTTTCATCCCTAATTCGGATCAAGTGTTTTTCTTGTTCGTCAATCAGATACCATTTCGTTTCTGTTTCATCTACATCTGCATCCACATACAGTATTGATACCGATAAGGGGAACGGCCAGTCAAACCAATGTTCTCGCTTGTCTTCTCCATAACCTTCAAATGCCATGGTTATTTCCTCCTACTTGGATAATTTCCTGATTAGTTTAAATGGATCTAACGTGTTGCGATTGTACGCTTTATTGATAACTGTTTTTTTGGGAACTCGCAGCTACTCTCAGCCTTTGGCATCTGGGCACCAATGCGGTGAATGACCTGCCGTTTGAGGTTGGAGCGAACTGCGATGCGTCTGTTTAGGCTGGGTTAATGGGGGGATCGAACTGGTAATCCTGGTTCAAGAGAGAATTTTCGGTAATTTCTTTTGGCAATGACGACGTAGGCTTTTAGGAATACACACATTAAATTTACTGCTGTTCTTGTCTTATTCTACTGGCTCAGGAATATCGCCCCCATATTCTTTCCATGGCTTATCGTGCGCCATCGTAAACTTCTGCAAAAGTTTAGTGTAACTTTGGCAACTCTCTATTCCGCTATTGCTGCATAATAGTTGTGTCCGCTTTCGTCGTTCATTGTTCTGATCTGTATAGTATACGGAAACGCGGGTAACAGAAGAAGTTGAATGTTTTGTTACCTGATATCGAACGCTACAACCAACGAAGACGGATACGCTCTATATTGTAATCATGGAGGGCTGGGATGGTGACCAAAAGATCATTACATTTCCTCGTCTGAAAATAGGCATTATACGGAATTAAACCTCCAATGATCCAGAGTTTATTTTTTGTACTCAAAATATAATTTCCGCATAACACATCAGGAGGCTACATACATGTCATGTCAATAAGACTCGAAGGTAATGGATTATGGGACCCACTGGAAAATACTGTTGATAACGTTCGGTCTTATAAAATAGAAAAAATATTGTATATGTGGTTGGTGAAAATAGCTTCATTAAATTGGATTCAAGTACCAACACGTATGAGCAAAAGCAATGGATTTCCGAATTTACTTCCAAAGATAGAGAGATATTCAATAAATTAATGGAAAAGTAGAGGGGAGCATAAGCAAATATGGTAGAATTTTATTTCAACGGCAGCCATGGACAAGGAAATAAAGTCCCAGACTGCCGTAGCTTTTTTAAAGTTAACATTCATCGTTAGTTTGCTCAGGAAACGACCTTTAGAGCTACACCAATATATATTTTTAACTGGCTAGTTTCAGCCCTACAGCAGAGCTAAGGACCAACCCTATACACAAAATACGCATTAATCCGCGAGGCTCGTTATAAAAGATCATGCCGAGGATAGCACCTCCAGAAGCGCCAATTCCAGTCCATACAGCGTAAGCTGTTCCCATCGGGAGTGTTTGCATTGCCAACGACAAAAATATAAAACTTAGGCCAAAACCAGTAATCAAAAGAGTCAGCGATTTCCAATTGCGGGTCTGATTGAGCTTGTTTATAAGCAAAACCCCGATCATTTCAAAAATCCCCGCTAAGATCAAATACACCCAATTCATAGTCCATTTACCTCCTCTTTCTTCTTACTAAGCATTTTCAGACCAATCACTCCAATAAGTAGCAGCCCGATCAAAGCTACTTTCGAAACACTTATGTCTGCGCCAAACAATAGGATTTCAGCTACTACAGTTCCTGCCGTCCCTAGTCCGACAAATACAGCGTATACAGTTCCAACCGCTAATGAACGAGCCGCCTTGATCATCAAATAAAAGCTGATGTAAATAGCGACTACTGTACCACTCCATTCCCAAAAACTATCCGCATGCTTTAACCCACTAACCCAAGCAACCTCGAATATAGCCGCCACAATGACTGAAATCCATGTTTTGTTCATAACACACTCCTCCTTAAACTTTTTATTAAAAATTGGGCCATAAAAGAAAAAAGATAAAAGCCTGGGAAATAAACCGCACAATGCGTTTATCTCCCAGGCTTTTATCCCTCCGTGTCACAGCCATATGGCTGTGCGTTTTCTCTCGGACCAGACCAATCTTGTGATTGCGGAACCCTAGAAAACGTTTTTATTCAGTTATTGGCTAAAATTATACTACCACGCGATGTAACGTGAGTCAATTTACAATTCACCCACTAACTTGCCAGTTACTTTGACGCCGATGCCTAGTCTACAACTTCATTTTCACTGGATTCTCCTGGTTGGGTATATTTTCTGTTTAACTGAATGCCCGGTCACAGAGTCGTAGCTATACATATATTAAGGTGAAAACAATTAAAGGAGGGCTAAGCTATGAGTGGATGTGCAGGTGGTGTGTGGACTTCTACAGCGGCAATTTTGGTGCTCTATATCCTTTTGGTTATCATCCTTAAATCGTGCTGGGTTTAATATTGCGAAGAAAATTATATAGACCCCATCATTCAAGTTCAATGCCCTTATTTCTATAGTAATCTGCCCGAAATCAGATTAGATAACAAGCTCTGCCGACCGATTAAGGTCAGTAGAGCTTGTTTTATTTGAACATCTTCTCGACTAGCTTTAACAACTCAGATGCGCTATGATATCCACTTTATATTCTAGTTACAATTACCAAAGTATAGTGCAATCTAATATTTTAAAATGAGGGGTTAATTGATGTTGGGTATGTGGAAATTTAGTCACAGAATGCTGAGTCTTAAAATTAAAGTTGTCCATAAGATTTTAATTGGTACGATCGTTATGGGGATTGGAACTACAGTAGGCAGCGACCGAGCCGGATAAAGCACCTATTCTCATTGGTGCCTGCTCTAACGGAGAGGTTGCGTCCAATATTAATGAAAACGGGAATAAGAGTGGATATATTCAAAATAGGGGAAAAATGTTTCTGTGAACTAGCAATGCTTTCCTTCCCTAGCTCCTAGCAGGTCCTGCTAGTGTGGTGTTTTTTATTTACCAGTATGCCCTACCACAGAATGTATTTTTACATATATTAAAGTGACGACAGATAAAGGAGGTTAAAAGGCATGGGTGCATATGAAGGTAATGGCGGCGGCGGTGTATGGACTTCTACAGCGGCAATTCTAGTGCTCTTTATTCTCTTAGTTATCATCACTAAATCACTTTGGGTTTAATTTGTGAAAAGAACTGCTGGGTAATTTCACTTCACTCATGGATTGTAAAAGGTTGATCCCAATAAGCGCATAAACTATTTGGCAATAGCCACAGCATTCGCTGTTCTTTTGGTGGGTGCTCGCTGAATTTCTGCCATAATAGTTTTGCGCTTATTGGGTTTTGTCGGAAGGGAGAATGTCTCATTGAAGGGTTTATTAGCCTATACCGAATGCCTTTTCTTCAAGATCTTCTATAATTTCTAACGCAACAAAATATCCAAAAAATAATGTTAAAATATCCTCATATCGTTTTCCTGATCCTCTTGCTCTACTTAATATTATGTTTTGACTTTCTTGTATTTCTCTTTTATGGAGTGATCGAGAAACCACAGATGAATCGGGAGCGATCAGATCCACCATTAGAGTGGACAACTTTTTCTGAAACTCTTCAATTGGAAAGTCATTATTTTCTTTTGAGTACAGCTGCATAGTTTCAGGTGGATCTTTAAATGTAATCGGGTATTGAGTATTGAAGACACCTTCATTAGCTATTTTGTCAGCAATTAATTTACCGAAAACGATACCCGCTGCAAATGCTTGCCCAGGGATTCTTCCCATACCAAGAACACCATTAAATTGAGCTTCTCCAGTAGCAAAAACACGATTCAAGTTTATAACTTCAGCATTAGCATTGATTTCGATTCCTCCTGAAGAATAGTGCATTGTTGGTGTAATTTTGATTCTTTTATTTTTAACCACATTAGTGCTAAATCCATATTTTTTAAATCTTTCATTCAATATATTTTCATCAGCATGGCTCATATCCAAGTACATATCCTTTTTTTGCTTGATGCAATCGAGTTCAAAATGTAAAATCTCGTCAATCATTTCATGGTAATCATCTCGAGCAATGGCATCACAAATATACTCATCTTTTAATAGTTGAATTCCTTCCTCATCTACTATTTTCCCTTGACTTAAAGATACAACTCCGCCCAATAAAATTTGTCTTCCATTGTATATTGACCAAGGATGAGACATTACTGTAGACATTCCCTTTAATCTTGCACCTATTTTTTTAGCTAAGATAAGCGTTTCTCCAGTCGAACCTGGTGAATTATCATTGTAGTTAAATTGCCCCGCATATCCTCCCGTAGCTAATACCAAATAATTAGTATATATCCTGATAAATTGATCTAATTGGATGTCGTAAAATAATGCGATAATTCCATCATTATACTTTTCCAAATGAATCAAAATTTTATTACACAGCGGTTGTTCAATATGTTGTAACAAACAATTAATTAATTTCTTTCCTCCCTGTGATTTAATCAAACATTCAGGCATGATACCAAAGGATGTTTTCTCATAAGAGATTCCTAATTCCTCGAAAAAATTTATAACTATGTTGGAGTTTCTATATAGCGTTTCAATAACCGATCGATCTGCTCCACATTTATCAATCGTAAGATTAATAATATTATTAATATCATTCTCTGATGGAACACGTGTATTTGCGGCTGCAAGAAAGGAGTTGCTCTGTTTGGGCGCATTCTTTTTTGTTGTAATCGTGTACTTGATATTGTTTTTTGACAAATAATAAGCAACAGCAAGCCCCGAGATACCCGTACCAACAATCAAAATTGGAGTGTAGTGTTCTACGGATGTTACATTTCGTTCCATCATTCTATCTCCCTTTTTAAGATGCAGATATTATCTTAGGCTGAATCTCACAGTCCGTTTTCCACTTAGATATATATGTTTGTTACCGATGAAGAATGGAATCTAAGTGAAATATTTTTCCTAATTGTACAAATTTATTACTTATATTGTCAACTTCGTCTAAGAAGTAATTAGCCCGACTTTGAAGCAGGGATATTCAAACCAATCAATCTTTGATGGCACTAGCTTCTAGGACTGGAAGCTTCTAAATTTTCAAAAGGGCATATTATATTACCGGGAAGCCGCTTCGAAATATATTTCAGAACATATCTTAGAACATGAGAATATAGAAGGAACCATTATCAAAAAAATAGGGAAGCTGCTTTGTGATTTTAATACTGATTCCATTTGAAAAATATGAAATGGAGGGAATATTGTGCCACGAGCTTCGGTCATACTGCCAGTTTACAATAATGCAGCTTTTGTCTTGGAGGCAATACACAGTATTTTAGCTCAAACTTATACGGATTTTGAATTAATTGTTATTGATGATGGTTCGACAGATGGATCTACCTTTCTTATTTCACAAATATCAGACCCTAGAGTGATAAAAATCTTCCATAATACCAATCGAGGGTTGATCGCTTCTTTAAACGAAGGATTAAAAAAGGCCAATGGTGAATATATCGTTCGTATGGATAGCGATGATATTTCTACGCCAGATCGACTAGCTGTACAAACCGCATTTATGGATCAAAATCCATTGATTGATGTATGCGGTGCTGCTTTTACTTCATCTAGTGGGGGATCAATAAAGGTAAATCCGGCCAGTCATGACGAAATAAAAACATGGTTGTTATTTCATTGTTGTATCTGCCATCCTGCTATAATCATGCGCAATAGCATGATCCGTCGGCTTGGCATTCAATATGATAGTAATTATCCCCATGCCGAAGATTACGAGTTGTGGAACCGACTAGCTTTCCAAGTACAAATGGCGAACATCCCCATAAACGTATTGTATTATCGTCAACATAATGGACAAGTGTCCAATCAGCATAGAGCTATACAAGATGCTACTGCTCGGAGAATTCGTCAAAGACAGTTTAGTAAGTTAGGCTTGGAATTATCAGATGAAGAGAACCAGATTATGCTGGATATTCTTGAGTTTAAAATTAATCCCTACGATTATGATAGTTACACCAGAGCTTTAGGTTTTGCCAACTGGGTGCTGGACCAAAACAGTAAGTATTTAGTTTATAACCAGGAACTATTAAACATGGCGTTTTCACGGTGCATATCCCATATTCCTTATTAACAGAGAGTTAAGCAAGTGATCCGGTTGGAAAGAAGATACTCTAATAGCACAAGCTTTTGAAGTTTTTGCAAAAAGGTGATTAGGCTCTGCCGGTTTAGCTGGTTGAGCCTTTGTTTTGTTTGTCTGTATGCCCTGTCACAAAACGCAGCTATACATATATTAGAAGTACAACAATCGAAGGAGGTTAAAACCATGGGTGCATGTGAAGGCGGCTACAATATGTGGACTTCTACAGCGGCAATTTTGGTGCTTTTTATCCTCTTGGTTATAATTACTAAAGCATTTTGGATTTAATTTTATGAAAAAACTGTTAGGCAACACACTTCACTTTTTTTAGATGGTAAAAGTTGAACCCAATGGCGCATAGGTTATTTGGCAGTAGCCATAGTAATCTCTTCCTTTTGGTTAACTAAGTTTTTACAGCGTACTTAGGAGACCCTGCCATAATAGGTTGTTGTGCTTATTGGGTTCTGCTGTCAATGATCAGCATGGATTATACATTGAAATCTTACATTATTCGCATAATATATTGACATATGGTCAATTTTAGAGAAAAATAGACTACAACAATATAAAAATTTTGGAATTTTTATATGAAGGGTGGATATGGCATGAAGCATACACCTACGATTCGGGCGGAACTAGAAAGATACCTAAAACAAGAGGGTCTGAACCTAACGCAATTCGGGCATATTGCAGGCATTAATAGGGGAATAGTTAGTGGCATTGTAACAGGCAATAGTTCTATGTCTGTTAACCAAATTGATAGAATTACAGAGGCTATGGGTTTACCAGAAGGCTATTTTTACGACTTATATGTAGAAAACTATATCATCGACATTCCCCCCAATATGAGGAGAATCGAACCATTTTTGTATCGCTGTGCAGAGTTGGACAAGCTGGATGCGATCCGTCGAGTGGTGGGAGCTATCATGGACAATCTACTCTACTCACCCAAACTATTTGACATTGCAGAAGAATTATTAGCGCAGGAACGACATGATGCTGCACTATTGCTCTATGAGAGTGTAGCAGAAGTGGAGAAATATCAACATTCTGAACGTTTGGCCATCTGTCAATATCGGATTTTCACGATTCAGATTGATGACGATCAAAGCCGCAATCTTAGGGCAGCCATACTTTTTGAGCCTTATGTCGAGCGCCTAGACGAAATAGAACAACTTGATGCATTGAAGGACTTAGCTAATGTGTATAGGTCTTTGCGTAAATGGGATAAGGTTGATGAAATAGCGAGAAAAATGAGAGCTAAAGCGGAAATCCAATACACTTTGAAACATCACCAGAGCAGCCGAGAACGCACTGAGTCTACTAAGAAGCTAACTCGCCCCATGTTTGTGTACATTACCTATGCCGATTTATTGTGTGCAAGTGTCTGTGAAGCCCGAGGCGACTATCAACAAGCTTTACAATATACATACGCCTACACAGGTTTGGATTGGGTCAAAGAGACTGACGAAGATACCCAATACTGGATTAGCTTGTTTCAGCATTGGGCAGAAGGTAATACTTATGTTAATAAACTTATGTCCGGAAACACTAGTGTGCTTCTAGACTTTGTTGAATATATAGGAACAACCGCCAATGAAAGTGAGAAGCTCTCAAAGTTGTTGAACATTATTATAGTAGCTAACCGATACAATTTGGATATAGATGGTGTACTTACAAAATTTAAAATAGACATTGATGCCTCTACTCAACTCCCGACATCTACTGATATGTACACCCAACAAGTGGTACCTGACTATATTGCATTGTTTTGTTATGAAATGGCCTATTATAATTTAAATAGGAAGAAGTACAGTGATGGTTTTAAACAATTATTATGTGCAATGGTAAAAGCACATATACTAAACAATGAAACATATTTCATAAACTGTACAGGTCTCTTTGCACATTTCCAAGCATATGCGTCTCCAGAGACCAGAGAAGAGTATTTTAAACTATTAGAAAAGGTGTGGTTAGACAATGTTGAAAAAAATGGCACTGTTAATCGTTGCGAGTAGCTTTTTATTTTTTATAACTGGTCCCGTCCTGACGCAACATATTCAGATCCTTGTACAAATTGGAGGTGCTTAAGCACAAAACTCTGCTAGCCTTATGGTTAGCAGAGTTTTTTAGTTAAAGGAATTGTTACACTATGCGCCGAATGAGTCGCTGAAGTGATCAGTTTTGAAGCATACATATAAATATTTTGATGGCACAAAGTTATGACAAATTATATCTTCCTATGAAATGAGGTTTTTTAATGATTAATCATACCAATATTCTGAGAGGGGATACTCAATGAAGAAGTTCAAACCGATGTTGCTAGTCATGATTGCTGCTTTTCTAATGTTTGCTACAAGCGTTTCAGCTTCCAGCTACGTAACCACAACTAAGTGGAAAAACGAAACCTACGCCCAAAGTGACAGTATTCATACAAATGGTGGAAAAGTTAGATTGCGTGGTGGTTATACTGGTCTAGGTAAAGCTACAATAATGTTTATGTATTCTGTTGACGGCACATCTAGGTATGGCCCAATCGGTACATATAGTTTTGATACTTTTATGAGCGGGAGAACATTTACTGATTATGTCGACGTACCTAGTGGAGGTTATTTTTACGTAGTTATTACTGGTGATGAAACTGCAGAAGCATACGGGAGAATAGACGACAAACAATAGATTACTATAGAGAAATTAATATATTGTATGAAGCGACAAGAGTGACACAAGGCATACCGTAATCATAGTGAAGCTGGGGCCGTGACCCAAAAGATCGTGTTACGCCGCCTGGAGTGTAAATAGGTACTGTATGGAACACTGAGCCTCAGATTAAGCTGAGGCTTATTTTCATGTGTACCAATTTACGAACTTATCAGTGTGACTGATAACGCGTGGGCTATCAACGTTATAAAGAACGAAATCACAAAGCTGAATGGGTTCGCTGCTGCTTTTTGGTGACTCATTCCGTTCATTGATTTAGCAAATGATTGAAGATATGCTTGTATGTAGTGCGGGGTTGGCATTATTGATGATTATTGCTTCATTCATTGCCGTCTTATCCCTTCATCAATCATTTCTTATGGAAGGAATCCCTTCTGTTCCAGCAAATCCTCTGTGACCTTCCACAGTTTTTGCTGCATCTTGGGATCTCCTCCAGGTGAGACTGGTTGAATAGATTTCCCAGTTCCGACGTTAAAGTATCCACCTGTTTTTTTATGATATTCCGGATCTACAATTAATCGGGTGATGATATCTGCTCCTCTTCGCGGATCTCCAAGATGAAGGATTTTCAACAATCGTTCTAATAGAGGGGCAAACCAAAGTTCTCGTCCCAATCCGGTAACATTGAATCCTGGATTTAGTGCATTTACGCTGATTCCCGTATCCGACCATCGTCTTGCCAGTTCAGCAGTGAACATAATATTCAATAATTTGGTCTTTCCATAGATGGGCGATGAGCCACAAGCGGTAAAGGCAGTTGTATCCGTTAAATCCTCGGGGAGCTTCAAAACTCCATGGCGGCGTGAAGCTTCGGAGGCAACATTGACAACTCTGGCCTTGCCTACGTTCTGCAGGCACGGTTTTAGTGTATATGTTAACAGCCACGGCGATAAATAATTTATGGCAACCATTTCAGGAAACCCCTCGGGAGTGACGCGTTGCTCAAAAGCATGGATACCCGCATTGTTTAACAGCACATCAATATTAGAGTATGCGGCGGCTATCTCATCCCCGATTCGTTTAACATCCTTCAGTACCGATAAATCTCCATAAAAAAAGTCAACCTTCGCTGATGGGCTAACCAGCTCAATCTGTTTTCTTGTAGCTTCAGCACGTTCCCTACTCCTGGCAGTCAAAACAAGGTCAAAGCAGCCGCGTTTTCCCAATTCAACTGCGACTAGTTGTCCAAGACCACTGGTGGCACCTGTTATGACAACGGTAGTATTTTTAGACATTCGTCATTTCTCCTTCATGTGTTACAATTTTATTGGAGTAGCCAATTCGGTGAGTTAGTACATTTGGTTGACATATGTCCACTATAATAATTTGGTTGATATATGTCAATCAAATTCGACTTGTGGTTTTTTTAACGAGAGAAAGGTGATTGAAGATGAAATATAATGAAGTTAAAAATGAACCAAGGGAGAAATTGGAGATTGAGTTGGGCGAGCAGCTTAACGCACTTATCAGCGCTTCACACGCCCTGAATGTCAGAGCTGCTGCGAAATTTGACTCCTCCTTACAACCTGCCGCCTTCCATATTGTTCGTTGGCTGTATTCTTATGGCCCAACAAATGCCGCCACTTTAGCGGAATCAACTGCGATGGATCGAAGTTCAGTGAGTCGTCTTGTCAAACAGCTTGAGTCTTTGGGGTATTTGAACAGAGAGGCCTCCCGAAGTGATGGACGAGGAATTGTATTATCTCTTACTGAGCATGGACAGCAAAAATTAATTGATGCGCTTAAGGAGAAAGAGTCCGTTTTCTATGAACGAATTTCGGACTGGGAAGATGCTGAGCTTCATAATTTTAACCAAATGCTTAGGCAATTTAATGGACTCCATCGCCACGGAACACAACCTTAAGAAGTGACCCGCATGTAAACACTTGCAAACAATATCGTCACTTTAAGATATCGGCTTTTATTTTTTCATAAGCAGCTTGGATATAGAGTAGAAGTGGATAATGAAATCTACCCGAATGTGTATTTTTTATGTCAGACAAAGCTCCCCTTACTTTGACAATCAATAAGCAGTATGTTTATGGATGATGATAAATAGGAAGGAAAGGATGAAAATAATGAGTATGAAATTAGGAAGGAAAACTACTTTATGTTTCTCCACAATTGCTCTCTTATTTTCAGTTTTGTCCCCGCTATCAGCCTCGGCAGATGTAGCAAGCGTCACCCATGACACCTATACAAACTCTTTAAATCAGGAATTAGTTTCATCTCAATTAGTAATTTTTAAAGATGACACAGCATATACAGATGTATCTATTGTCGGGAAAAGAGTGAAATTTTCGATTAGTGGTTTAGAAAACCCGTTTAACACTAATTATTACAATCGATTAGTCTGGACTAGTACTGATGAAGAACCAAATATAAAAAATATTCTGACAGTAAAAGTTGCGCCAAAGACAGGGTCGCTTTACAGTTCCAGCAACTATGAAAACCTTTCACTGATAAAACAAAAAATCAACTCTGACTCACCTGTATATGGATGGATTCAACTAGAATCCAAAGAGTGGGTTAAAGCAGGATCAGCTATAATCAAATATTAGAATGTGTAGTATAAGTAAATACTATAAATAAGCGAAATCCCCGCCGACCAGCTAAGGTAGTGGGGATTTTTCAATATAAAATAAGACATCATCAACTATTGACAGAGTCTTTTAGAAAATTGTTGAAAGTGGTGCTCTTAAGAAGGGAAAAGTGTTTCGAAATCTGGAGAACCGCCATCCCTAAGCCAACGGGTAGGGCCTTCAAAACTTTCATTGAGTGTAGCGGTAGCATAATCTCCATTTGAGCCATACAAAGTAATAGAGATATTTTTTATTATTTGTACTTAATGTTATAAATGTGTAATGATTTTGTACATAGTTCAAAGAATATTCCTTACTTGTCTTTGTTTGTTACGATATGTTCATAAAAAGTTCACTTACATGAAAATTTGGTTGCAGCTAAAATAATCACATCCAAAAATGAAAGGTTGAATTAAATGCCAACAACTAAAAAGGAAAGCTTTTACTTTGGGGTTATTATGTGTTTTGGAATGGTCGTTATTATGACCTTCTATAATCTTTTGATTAACGGATTGATTGGAAAAATTAGCTTGATTACCATTGCTGTTGAATTTCTAATTGGATTTATTATAGCGCTCATTTTAGATTTATATATCGTGGGTCCTGTAGCAAAAAAAGTTGCTTTAAGTCTACCTTTTGATAAATCCAAAAAAATATTTTTAATTATCACGATTTCAACATGTATGGTGTTCGGAATGGCCTGTTCTATGTCTTTCTACGGTTTATTAACTTCAATTCTAAGTCAGGGTATTGGCGATCATTCATTATTTGAAGCCTATTTAGAAATTTTTATAAAGAACTTTGTTGTGGCCTATCCATTACAATTATTGGTTATGGGTCCTGTTGTTCGAGCCTTGTTTATAAAATTTATAAAGAAAAGCGGGCAAGTGGGACCTTATAAAAAAGTATTAAATTAAATAATAGAGCAAATCCATTGCAGCAATGTTAAGCTAATGAATGGTTTTACAGCTAGAAATGTTTAAGTTATGAAAATCGGATACAAGTTTGAGGAAGCTATAACTGGCGGGATTGGTAGTTTGGTGTATTATTTAACACAAAAAAAGCAGGAAGAATTCTTCCTGCTTTTTGCTTGAAAATAATTATTAACGTCTGCGTTGTCCATCATTCACGCTAAACAGATTAACAGCCAGTGCGTTACCTCTTGCACGCGCATTGGCTCTTTGGTTGGAACGGATGTTTAATCTTCTTCTTCTCAATTCACGGTTGCTGTGTCTTCTGCTCATAATATCACCTCCCTTCAAAGAAATGAAGGTACGGTTAAATCTTAATGATGTTTATGCTTACGCTTGGAAATTTTGATATTTAATGCGTTAGTTGCGAGTGCATTTCCGCTTCCTGTTTTAGCAGCTGCGGCTTGAAAGACTTTAACGACCAGATATCTGTTTTTCCCGATGCGATGCTTATACGTTTTAACTCTATTTCTGATCATCTGCATAACTCCTTTGCTTTAGGTCTGCTATATACATATGTCAATTGTGCTAGTAATGTATCAGCATAAATCTACTAAAGACAAAAAGAAGCTAGTACCTATGTTCCTAAATGTTTAACAAAAAAAGCTCATGCTAGCCTGCGTTCGCCTTCCCAACTTTACGTTATAGAGGAAGGCCACCGTAGGTTCATATGTGTCAAATTTCCATTTGTTTAGCTAATAAAAGTAAACAGTTTAAGATCAGAGTGGAACTATCTCGGATATGGGGCGGATATAATAGTAGAGACAATATAGGTTGCTGAAAAGGAAAGAATAGTTGGAGACACATACATAGTAAATATAACAAAAATATAAAACCGGCTCGCCTAGGCGGCCGGTTTTATATTCGTGGTAGTATAACGGGGAAGAAAGCACGATAAATCAGTGGAAGTCCCGGAAGAGTCCAACAACCTTGCCCAATATGCTGACGTGTGTCAGTCGAAGTGGCTCAAAGGCTGGATTTTCAGGTTGAAGCCGGATATGATCTTTTTCTTTGTAAAAGGTTTTAACTGTAGCCTCGTCTTCATCTGTCATAGCTACTACAATGTCTCCGTTATCAGCAGTCTGCTGCTGACGTACGATTACATAGTCTCCGTTAGCAATACCAGCTTCAATCATGCTTTCGCCTACAACAGATAACATGAATATTTTATCCTCACCAACAAAGTGTTGGGGAAGAGGAAAGTAATCTTCAATATTTTCTGTCGCCGTAATAGGAAGACCAGCGGTTACTTTGCCGACGACGGGAACACGACTAATGGAGTAATTAATCAAGTTGCTGTTATCCGATTCGTCTTGACCGAGTAATTCAATAGCCCGTGGTTTCGTAGGATCGCGGCGAATGAGTCCTTTTTTCTCCAAACGATCCAAATGACCGTGAACCGTAGAACTGGAGGCCAATCCGACTGCCTCGCCTATTTCGCGCACAGAAGGGGGGTATCCCTTTAGACGCACTTCATTGCGGATAAATTCAAGAATGGCCTGCTGGCGGCTCGAAATCTTAGACATACCGTATCAACCCCATTTAGTAACGTTTGGGAAAATTATAGCATAGAACCTCCGTTCGTACAAACATAAGTTCTAAATAATCCCTAAAAATATTCACGAACTTTTGTTCTCTTTTCTATTGAACAAAACAAACGTTCGTGTTATATTGTGAAAAACATAAGAACAAACGTTTGGAGGACGCGGCCAATTATGAAATATAGCACTTATCAAAGTATTTTTCCGATGAATTTAGAGAATTTACAGGAGACCCGAAAAGAGGGTAAGGTACGTTTGTTACAGGCTCTTACCAATACTCTTTTACTCAAGCTTCTTATTCTAGTAATTATCGTTTGGGTTGCAGGGGCAGGTGTACTTACGGTTTTTGCAGCACCTCCAGTTTCCAATGAAGAAATGATTAAGCTGACTGTACAACCTGGAGATACGTTATGGAAGATTGCCGTGAATCATAAACCGAAACGAATGGATACACGGGTATATATTGAAGGAATTGTACGTATTAACGATTTGGAGGATCGGGGGGTGCAGGCAGGTCAGGTACTTAAGCTCCCACCCTTCTGATCTATAAGACTATAGAGCTTGTCAAGGAGCGCAATGAGGGAGCCTTGACAAGCTCTTTTCTACATGTCAAAGTGTATTATATCTTTGCTTTTATGGAGGGGACACAATTTGGATATAGACAGTTTGGTACAGCGCATTAATGAATTAGCGCGCAAAGCAAAAGCCGAAGGATTGACGGAAGAGGAAACCACGGAGCGCGCCAACCTTCGGGAAATTTATTTGGGCAACATTCGCCGTAATTTTCGGCAGCAACTTGAAACCATTGAATTTGTGGACGATGATACGTCGAAGGGAAATGGCGGGCTGAAGCATTAATGTTGCTAAAGCCTGCATCATTTGCCTTTTGTTATTAGGTATCTTTCTTGGTATCTATATAGATCAGCTTTAAGGCAATTGTTTTAATGTAATATTTATTGGGAAGGGAATTGAGAGATGGCCCGATCATTTGAAAGAAAAGTACGTAAAAACACAGCGCATTTAAATAAAACGCGCAAGAAACAAGGCATTCAAACCATTAACGGCGCAGGTTCAGCAATGGACATTTTCCGTGGCCGTAATATTACTGTGCCAATCATGCTGGCTGGTCTTGCTGTATTGTACATGCTTATGAGTTACTTTTTGACTAAGACCGGCATGCGGGGAATGGATTGGCTGGTATTTGGCTTGTACTTGATGCTGGCTGTTATCTTCTTCATTCGCCGTCCTTATTTAAAAGTGGGAAAAGATACCCTTTATATGTTAAAAGGTGGCAGAGAACGGCCGATGACGGCAGGGGACATGAAAGCCATCAAAATTGAAAAGGGTTACGTTACCGTTGAAAGAAAAGGGAAGGGCGGTAATTTTATTTTCACAAAATCACTGGGACGCTATGATACAAATGCCATCGCAGAGCGCCTTGAAAAATTTGCACTATCCAATCAGATACAGGTAGATAAGAAATAACCGATTTAGCCTGTAGCTCTGTAAGTAAGGCCGTATGATGTTATTTTTCATATAACATGGTGCGGCCACTTGCTTAATATGGGCACACATAATGATCTGATTCGTGACCAAACAGACAAGCTTACATATACAGTGGAAAGAGAGTGGATAATTCGTATGACGATTCAGGCGATAATGTTTGATCTTGATGATACCCTTCTGTGGGATGAACGTAGTGTAGAAGAGGCATTTGATGCAGCATGTCAAACAGGCTCCCGAGAAACAGGCGCTGATCCGAAAACGCTGGAAGAAGCCGTACGCAAGGAAGCGCGCGCTTTGTATGAATCCTATGAAACCTTTAGTTTTACTCAAATGATTGGCATTAATCCGTTTGAAGGACTGTGGGCGAATTTTACAGCAGGTGAGCAACCTGAATTCCGCCAATTGGAACAGTTGGCTCCTGTTTATCGTAAGGAATCATGGCGCAGAGGGCTTCAGCAACTGGGGATAGATAATGAGGAGTTGGCGGAAAAGTTGGCTGCCCAATTTGCTTCGGAAAGACGTGCACGTCCACATGTATATGAAGAAACGTTTGAAATTCTGGATCAATTGAAGGGACAATACAAGCTGCTATTGCTGACAAATGGTTCCCCTGATCTACAACAGGAGAAGCTGGATGGAGTTCCTCAATTGGCTCCTTTTTTTGATCATGTTGTCATTTCAGGTTCTTTTGGTCGGGGCAAGCCTGATCCTTCTATATTCCAGCATGCTTTGGGACTTCTAGGAATTGAACCTGGACAAGCTTTAATGGTAGGAGATAAGCTGACGACTGATATTCAAGGGGCTTTGTCAGCTGGTGTACATTCGGTGTGGTTGAATCGGAACGATAAAACCAATACTACAGAGATCAAGCCGAAGTTCCAAATCAAGCATTTGTCTGAGTTGCATGGAATTATTCAATCTTTAAAGTAAATAATCTACAGTCTTCTAAACAAGTATAAAGAAAACTCCCTTCGCTCGATATGCTACAGAGCAGAGGGAGTTTTCTTATTGACACAATACATCGTAATTATGCTGTAGTGAATGTTGGATCTTCGAACGGTTCAGCAATCCATCCATTTTCTTCGATGAACAAGCGGACTGCGACGATCTTTTGATCTTCCATTAAAGTGAAGAAGTGCGGTGTATTTTCAGGAACAGAAATAACGTCGCCTGGTGAAAGCTCTACATTAAAATAGCCGATCTCTTCAGAGCCTTTAATGATAAAAATCCCTTTACCAGCAACAATGGCGCGGATTTCATCCTCGGTATGGGTGTGAATTTGCTCGAATTTGACCAGCAGCTCCTCCAAATTCGGCGTTGCTTCAGATAAAGTGATGACGTCCCAGATTTTATATCCGCGACGTGCGGCTAAATCTTTGATTTCAGGTTCAAATGTTTTAAGAACAGCGGCTTTTTGATCATCTGTCAAAGTAAAGTTTTCTTGCAGCTCCCCTGGCAGCTTGGAAGCATCCCAGTGTTCATACAATACCTGGTAGCTCTCCAAAAATTCACGTACTCGCTCTTCACCGCTAATTCGCTCATTCGTATTGCGTATAAAAATTTCTGCCATGCACAAATCCCTCTTTTCCACTTGGATTAATGTTGTATAAAGAATACCATGTCTTAACCAGTTGTACAATACAGGCTGAAGCATTTATGTGGGAACGACTATAGTAATACGATACAGTTTAAAGACGTTCGTCTATAACGATGCATACTACAAAAATAGATCAGCTAAGTCGTTTGTAAAGAAGAATAGCCTGCATAAAACGTATGTTTTTACTTCAATCTATCTAAATGATACGGTTTCTGCTAAACTAGGATTTAACGTTTTGCGGGGGTGAAGAAATTTTGGATAAAGTTAGCTTGCAGGATGCGTTACAACGAAGAATACTCCTTCTTGATGGGGCTATGGGCACTATGATTCAGCAGGAAGACCTTTCTGCCGCTGATTTTGGTGGGGAAGAGTTAGAAGGCTGCAACGAGATGTTGGTCTTAACAAGACCGGATGTCATTCAAGGGATTCATGAAGCATACTTGGAGGCCGGAGCAGACCTGATTGAAACGAATACATTTGGAGCGACATCCGTCGTTTTGGCGGATTACGATATACCAGAACGTGCCCGTGAAATTAATCTGGTGGCGGCCAAACTGGCGCGTAACGCGGTGGATAAGTACAGCACTGCGGACAAGCCTCGTTTTGTTGTAGGAGCTATGGGTCCAACTACAAAAACCTTGTCTGTCACAGGCGGTGTTACATTTGTAGAGCTGATTGAAAGCTATCAGGAGCAGGCTTTGGCGCTTATTGAAGGTGGGGTAGATGTTCTTCTGTTGGAGACCTCACAGGATACGCTTAACGTTAAGGCAGGTAGCATTGGAATTCGTCAGGCTTTTGAGCAGACAGAAATTGAGCTTCCATTAATGATTTCTGGCACGATTGAGCCGATGGGAACAACGTTGGCCGGACAAAACATCGAATCCTTCTGCATATCACTCGAACATTTACATCCAATCTCGATTGGACTGAATTGTGCTACAGGTCCAGAGTTTATGCGTGATCATATTCGTTCTTTGTCTGAAATGTCCTCTGCAGCTATTAGCTGTTATCCAAATGCGGGCTTGCCCGATGAAAATGGTCAATACCATGAATCGCCGGATTCATTAGCTCGTAAAATGGCTGCTTTCGCTGAAAAAGGCTGGTTGAATATTGCGGGAGGCTGTTGCGGTACTACTCCAGAGCATATAAGAGTAATGAGTGAAAGTATGGCGCAGTTTGAGCCTCGTCAGCTCGTAGGTCATCATCCTCCTGCCGTATCAGGCATTGAGCCTGTGTATATTGAACAGGATAATCGTCCGTATATGGTTGGTGAGCGAACGAATGTTCTGGGTTCCCGGAAATTCAAGCGTTTGATCGTGGAAGGCAAATATGAAGAGGCGTCTGAAATTGCCCGCGCTCAGGTAAAAAGCGGAGCACATGTCATTGATATTTGTGTGCAAGATCCGGACCGTGATGAAATGATAGATATGGAAGCGTTCTTGAAACTGGTTGTAAACAAGGTGAAAGTACCATTGGTGATTGATACCACGGATATTAAAGTTATCGATAAAGCACTTCAATATTCGCAAGGTAAGGCAATTATTAACTCCATTAATTTGGAGGATGGTGAAGAGAAATTTGAGAAAATGGCTCCTATTATTCATAAATACGGCGCTGCTGTTGTTGTCGGAACGATTGATGAACGTGGACAGGCAATTGGGCGTGAGGATAAGCTCGAGGTAGCTAAGCGTTCTTATGATCTGTTGGTGAACCGTTACGGTTTGGCAGCGGAGGATATAATTTTTGATACGCTCGTATTCCCAGTAGGAACAGGGGATGAGCAATATATCGGTTCGGCTAAGGAAACGATTGAGGGCATACGTATCATTAAAGAAGCACTTCCCGGGGTTCATACCATATTGGGCATCAGTAACGTATCCTTTGGTTTACCGGAAGCGGGTCGTGAAGTGCTCAATTCTGTCTATTTGTACGAATGCACCAAAGCGGGACTGGATTATGCAATTGTAAATACGGAGAAGCTTGAACGCTATGCATCGATCCCCGAGCATGAACGGAAATTGGCGGAAGACCTGATCTATAAAACAAATGACGATACGTTATCTGCATTTGTAGCAGCTTTCCGTAACAAGAAAGTGGAGAAAAAAGAGAAGATATCAAACCTTTCGCTCGAAGAACGGCTGGCTTCCTATGTAGTGGAGGGAAGTAAGGAGGGACTGATCCAGGATCTGGAGCAAGCGCTCGCTAAATATTCTTCTCTGGAGATTATTAACGGACCGCTAATGAAAGGGATGGAAGAAGTAGGACGTTTGTTTAACAACAACGAACTGATTGTTGCGGAGGTTCTACAAAGCGCTGAAGTAATGAAAGCATCCGTGGCTTATTTAGAGCCGTTCATGGAGAAGAATGAGTCCTCAGTAAAAGGTAAGATTTTGTTGGCTACGGTTAAAGGTGATGTGCATGATATAGGTAAGAATTTGGTGGAGATTATTCTATCCAACAATGGTTACCATATTGTAAATCTGGGTATAAAAGTACCACCAGAACGCATCATTGAAGCTTATCGTGAAGAAAAGGCTGACATGATCGGCCTGTCCGGTCTGCTTGTTAAATCGGCACAACAAATGGTGCTAACCGCGCAGGATTTGAAAAATGCGAACATTGATATTCCAATAATGGTTGGTGGAGCTGCCTTAACGCGTAAGTTTACTAAAAATCGTATTCGTCCTGAGTATGATGGGCTGGTAGCCTATGCGAAAGATGCTATGGATGGACTGGATATTGCCAATAAGCTTATGGACCCTGAGTCCCGTAAAAAAATGGCCGAGGACATGAAGGCTGAGCAGGAGGCGGAAGCGGCAACGGTCGTGGAGGTCAAGCCGCTCCCTAAGCTAACTCGGGCTGTACGTTCTAACATTGCTCAGGATTTGCCCGTCTATATCCCGCCGGATACGGATCGCCATGTACTGCGTAACTACCCACTGAATTATATTCTGCCTTATGTGAATATGCAGATGCTAATGGGGCATCATCTTGGCTTAAAAGGCAATGTTGAGCAACTGCTAGCTTCGGGGGATCCGAAAGCGATTCAGTTGAAGGAAACCGTAGACAGCATCATGTTTGAAGCTGTTACAGACGGAATTATTCAGGCGAGTGCTATGTATCGGTTCTTCCCAGCTCAGTCCCAAGGGAACCAAATTCTAATCTATGATCCATCGGATGTAAGCAAGGTACTGCACACATTTACGTTTCCACGTCAGCAGGTAGAGCCTTATCTATGTCTGGCTGATTTTTTGAAATCAGTGGAATCAGAGGTTATGGACTATGTAGGTTTTATGGTTGTTACCGCTGGTCATGGCATTCAGAAGCTATCTACCCAATGGAAAGACAACGGAGATTATCTGCGCTCACATGCACTTCAAGCGGTAGCGCTCGAAGTGGCAGAAGGGTTAGCAGAACGGCTTCACCATATTATCAGGGATAGCTGGGGTTTCCCGGACCCTGCCGATATGACGATGAAACAGCGGCACGGCGCCAGATATCAAGGTATACGGGTATCCTTTGGCTATCCGGCATGTCCGGATCTGGAGGATCAGGGACCGTTGTTCCAATTGTTAAAACCTGAGGACATTGGCGTTGAGCTAACGGAAGGGTTTATGATGGAACCGGAGGCTTCAGTATCAGCCATGGTGTTCAGCCACCCTCAGGCGCAGTATTTTAACGTCGAAAAGGTTTAACACCTTTATCAGATGGGATAGCAAAAACCCTCCGAGCTTCGGAGGTTTTTTGCTGGTCAGCAGGAAGAAGGTAAATGTCATGGAATTATATTTTCTCGGTACAAATGCAGGGGTACCTACAATTCAGCGAAATGTAACGTCCATTGCTCTTCGTTTACTGGAGGAACGAAGAAGCATGTGGTTGTTTGACTGCGGTGAAGGCACTCAACAGGAAGTGTTGCGTTCGCCGCTCAAGCTGAGCAGACTTGAAAAAATATTTATCACTCATTTGCATGGGGATCATCTTTTTGGTCTGCCGGGTCTTTTGTCGAGCAGGGCATATCAGGGAGGTACGGCACCTCTGACGGTATATGGACCGCCTGGTCTTCAGCAATATATTGAGCTATCTTTAGGGATCAGCCAATCTCGTATCAATTACCCACTACATATTGTGGAGCATACGGGCGGGGTTCTGTTCGATGACGGTCAATTTCGGGTGGAGTCAGCTTTGTTGGATCATCGGATCGACAGTTATGGCTACCGAATTGTAGAGATGGATAAGCCCGGTAAGCTTAACCAAGAACTGTTGGAGCGATACGGGATCAAGCCTGGCCCAGTGTACGGTAAATTAAAGCGTGGAGAAAGTGTGGAAGTAGAGGGTGGAGTTATTCTGCATCCTCAGGATGTATTGGGTTCACCTAAAAAAGGGCGGATCGTCACTATTTTAGGTGACACGAGACCTTGCCCGAATACAGTAGTGCTGGCACGAGATGCAACTGTCGTCGTTCATGAAGCCACATTTCTGCATGATCTGGCGGATACGGCGTACGAGTATCATCATAGTACGGCACTTCAGGCAGCGGAAGCTGCCAAAGCCGCAGGCGCGGGACAGTTAATTATGACGCATTTTAGTTCTAGGTATAAAGATCAAGAGCAGCTTCAGCCTTTGCTGGAGGAAGCGCGAAGCCTATTCCCCAATTCATTGCTTGCGGAGCAGCATGTGTTGTTACCGGTACCTGATATCGGTCAATAAATGATTGGAGAGAAGATATGTGCATAGGTGCCGGGGCTTGCTCCGGTGCTTTTCTTTTTCCTAGAAATTATTTTCCGGGAAAGCGCAGGATGCGACAAGAGGTGAGACGGGCATTAGTATGGGATGAACGAAAATGTTCTACCACATATGGAGGCATGTCATATTGGAGCTTCTATATATCGAATTTAAAGGATTTAGTTGCTTGAGTACGCCCAGGAAATACAGGGAATTTCCTTTGAGGACGTAGCATCTTCGATGAGATTCGACGAAGAAATGATCTTATGCTATGTGGAAGCGACGGCTTTTAGCGAGGGATGACGCTATTTTGGATGGTTTACCAGCAATACATGGACTTCATAAGCATTTTTGACTTAAGATAGATGAGAGGAATGGAAATGACCGATTATTTAATGCCCTAAGTCATTCAGGTGGTTAAATAAAAAGGAGAATACCATTCATGGGGTGAATTATTATTTTCAATGTTATGATGTATGAAATGAAGCGGGGGAGGGGATTGCGATAAAATCGTTACTTATTGATCTGGATGGAACACTTTATCATGGAAATCGGATGATCAAGGGTGCGGATCTGTTCATTTCGCGATTGCGTTCAGAGCATATACCTTATGCATATGTCACCAACAATGCTTCACGCACACCCGAATCGGTGGCCGAGCATTTGATTGGTATGGGAATTGAAGCAGCTAGTCATGAAGTATATACTTCAGCGTTAGCAGCTGCACAATATGTTGCACAGCAAAGCCCTGGAGCTCATGTATATTGTATTGGTGAAACGGGATTACGCGAGGCACTCACAGGGGCTGGCTTGCAGCTTGTTCAGAATCATCCTGATTATGTGGTACAGGGGATAGATCGTCAATTTACATATGAAACGCTGGCAGCTGCCATGCGTTGGATTCGTGAGGGAGCTACATTTATTTTGACAAATCCGGATCTACAATTGCCTTCGCATGACGGGCTTACACCAGGTGCAGGTACCATTGGAGCTGCCATTGAAGCTGCTTCACAGGTCAAACCGGTCGTCATCGGCAAGCCTTCAAGCGTGCTAATGAATTATGCACTAAATCGCTTGAGCATTAGAGCGGATGAAGCTCTGGTTGTGGGCGATAATATGCTTACAGATATTGCGGCAGGTGCAGCAGCAGGTTGTAAAACAGCTCTGATTCTGACGGGTGTGACGACTCGCGCTAATATGGATGAACATATTCGTGCCGTTGGAGTAAAACCTGACCTGATGTTTGAAAGTTTAGACGAACTGCAGGAATGGATGCAAAAAGAGCTGAAATCATAAAAGGATATGACTTAGAAATATATGAGAATTCAAAGCTATGAGCTACGAAAGGAAAGATGTTGATATGCCGGAACTTCCTGAAATGGAAAACTACAGAATCTTATTATCAAAACAAATTTTGGACATTCCAATTACTGGAGTGGCGGTTAGCCGTGAAAAGTCCATTAATACTGAAGTGGAAACCTTTAAGAAGCAATTGTTGGGTGCGACCGTTGTATATTTAGAGCGTCGGGGCAAGCATTTGATTTTTCATTTAAATACGGGTAAACGGCTTGTGCTTCATCTCATGTTGGGAGGATTGTTGTATCTGGGAACGGAGGAGCAACGTCCAGACCGTACGGTTCAGATCGAATTGGATTTTAGCGGAGCGAAGCTTTATTTTATCGGACTGCGCTTAGGTTATCTGCACTTGCTGACGGCTAAAGAAACAGATGAAGCTTTGTCAGACCTGGGACCTGATCCGTTAGACCGTCGTATGACATTGGAAAATTTTACAGCACGTCTAAAAGGACGACGGGGAATTTTGAAAACAACACTGGTAAACCAGCAGGTTTTTTCGGGGATTGGCAATTGCTATTCAGACGAAATTGCATATATCGCCGGATTTACACCGGGTTCCAAGGTGCAAAACATTGTACAGTCTCCAGAAAAAGTGGAAAAGCTATATCATGCTACTCAATCCGTACTTCGTGAAGCTACTGCGGAGGGCGGTTATATGGAAATGCCTCTAATGGAGGGAGACACGCTCACAGGTGGCTTTGATCATCAGTGTCGAGTATATGACCGTGAAGGAGAAGAATCTCCAAGCGGTGGGAAAATTGTAAGAGTCGAGCTGGCGGGGAAAAAAGCATTTTATTGCCCGGTGCAGCAGCATGATGCCTAAATTGCTTATCGGCTCTCACGTGAGTACGCGGGGTGGCTTTTCCAAAGCTGCTATACGTGCACGAGAGCAGGGAGGACGTTCATTTCAATATTTTCCGAAAAATCCTCGTAGTCTCAAGCTGAAGGAATGGAACTCCATAGATGCTGCTGCTTGTAAAGATTACTGCTCAGAGCACCAGCTTCAATCTATTGCTCATTCGCCATATCCCGTTAATCCAGCTCATGGTCGCGAACGTGGTCAGGAACTTTATGAGTTGATGGTTGCTTCATTACGCAACGATTTGGATATTGCTGAAGCCTGTGGATCGAAGGGGATAGTTGTTCATTTTGGGCATATGCATTCGTCTGACCCGCTGGAGGGCTATCATAATATTATTAACTGTCTGAATGATGTGCTGGAAGGCTGGCAGGGAAATGCTAAAATATTAATTGAGAATCAGGCTGGGGATCACGGTCCCATGGGAACCACGCTCGAGGAAATGGTCCAAATTCGCCAATTGTGTCGAGATCCTGGCAGCATCGGATTTTGCCTGGATACTTGTCATGCGTATGCAGCAGGATTGTGGAACGGTGGAGTGGACGAGGCTTTGTTTGAAAAAGGGGACCGTCTCGGTTATTGGTCAGCGCTGTACGGAGTTCATTTGAATGATTCCAAACACCCGTACGGCTCTAAAAAAGACAGACATGCGCGCGTAGGGCAAGGTTACATTGGTATTGAAGGCATACGCTGGATAACAGAACAAGAAGCTGTAAGAGGTATTCCCGTCGTTTTGGAGAGTGAGGCGGGACCTGATGGGACACATCAGGAGGACATTCGAATGATTCAAAGCTGGGAGTAAATTATTTTAAATAAATAATAGTTATCTTAGAGGCTTATGTAAGCTTACTTTTTTGGGAAGAAGGAGGAGAAGTTGGTGTATTTGTTTATGGACGATTATCGACCTTGTCCTCCAGGTTTTAAGCTGGCAAGGGACGCGGATGAGTGTCTGCTTCTGCTTCATGAATACCCAATTTCGATACTATCGTTAGATTATGATTTGGGTCCGGGTCAACCGACGGGAAAGGATGTAGCTGCTGCTATTGCAAGTAAACAGTTATATCCGCGTGAAATTTACTTGCATTCCTCCAGTCCGCAGGGGCGCCGAGCCATGTATGAACTGCTTTATGCGAATAAGCCGGAGGGAGTCACTGTGCATAACGGGCCGATTCCTGAGGTGCGTATGCAAGAGATCATAAACGAGTCTAAGCGATGAAAGAGATCGGACAAAAAGAAGCACGCCGTGCCATATGGGAGGGATGCAAGCTGGCTTTGTTTGTATACACTCCCATGTGCGGAACATGCGCGGCTGCCCGTAGAATGTTAGAGGTAGCAGAGCATTTGCTCCCCGAAGGAGCAGTGGTGCAGAGCAACATTAACTATATTCCTGAACTGGTTCAGGAGTATCGGATTTCCAGTGTCCCCGCGCTTCTTATATATAATGGTGAAAACAAAAATCCTGAAATCATCTACAAAATGGAATCTGTAGAACACTTGCTGAGCAGGATAAGGAGCGTGATGGAATGATATCCATGAAGAACATTACATTACAGCGGGAAGAAAGACGTATCTTGGACGATGTAAGCCTAGAAATACGAGAAGGTGAACATTGGGCTATTCTGGGTCGAAATGGTTCCGGCAAAACAACATTGTTGGAAATGATGACAGGGTATATGTTTCCAAGTCGTGGTACGATTGAGGTGCTTGGGCAAACGTATGGTCAATGTGATGTGCGGGAAGTTCGCAAGCAGATCGGATACATTAGCCAGACATTACTGGAAAAGCTGGCGCTAAAAGATCCCGTTTGGGAAGTGGTAGCTACAGGTGCGTATGCTTTTTTGCGTTTTTATCAGGAGATTCCGACGGAGGCAAAAGAAAAAGCCGTATCTCTTTTGGAGGGTATGAATTTAGGCGATCTGATTCATCACCCGTTAGGTACCTTATCTCAAGGAGAACGTAAAAAGGTAATGCTGGCCCGCTCGCTGATGGCTGAACCTCGCCTACTGATAATGGACGAGCCTTGTGCCGGATTGGATTTATTTGAACGGGAAAAGATGTTGGTCGAGATTGATCGGCTTCGCAAGCGAGACTTATCAGTGGTCTATGTAACTCATCACATTGAGGAGATTGTCCCTCTCTTTACGCATGTTGCGTTGATTCGGGATGGCAAGGTCGCAGCTGCTGGATTGAAAAAAGAAGTTTTAACGAAAGAATTGATTATGCACACTTATGAAGTTCCAGTTGAGCTGGAATGGGATGGAGAACGTCCTTGGATTCGGGTGTGCGCTGGAGGGTAACGTTATTTTGGAGGAACTATACGTGAATACAGATGAACAGAGTGAGTCCACTTTGTCGACATCGAGATTTGTTTGTACGGCCAACCATGGTTTTGCACCCTATGCTCAGGAGGAGCTTAGAAGATTATTTGGCTCTGTGAAAAGCACGATGCTTCTACCTGGTGAAATTTTTCTAGCAACATTACCTGCGCAAGAAATTGAGGCAGTGAAGACGATTACAGGTCAGCCACCGATGTTTCTGCGTCACTTGTTTCCTGTTCATTTTCAGGAGGAAGGTACGGATCTGGTTCAAGTGCAAGAGCGTCTGGTTGCATTTATCCGTAACCGCAGGGAATTGATAGATCAACGTGTTTCTTTGCAAGTACGCAAAGGATCTAATAGCAGTTGGGCTGAAAGCGCAGGTGCGCTCAAGCTGGCTTTGAGTGAACAATTAAGTGATCTACCTATGGAATTGGTAGTACATGGCGCCGATGTTATTGTGTCCGTTTTTGCAGATACAGATACGTGGTACGCAGGCGTATCACATCCTCAGGACAACCTATCAGATTGGAGCGGAGGTGCAGTTCGTTTTCAGAAGGAAGACGGACAGATCTCGCGTGCCAAATTCAAGCTACTGGAAGCAGAAGCAACGTTCGGCATTGATTTTAGCGCTTTCCATCAGGGACTGGATATTGGGGCAGCACCGGGTGGATGGACTTCCTTCTTGCTGGAGCGTGGACTGAAAGTTACAGCGGTTGATCCGGCCAAGATGGAGCCCTCGCTGATGAAGTACGCAAATCTGACATTTTTGCGTAAAAATGCAAGTGAAGTCAAATTTAAAGAGAATTCGTTCGATCTGCTGGTTTGTGATATGAGTTGGAGTCCAAAACAGATGGCAAGGCTCGTTACTGATTTACTGTATAGTTTGCGGAGTGGTGGTACGGCTATCGTAACAGTCAAGCTAATGCATAAAAAGCCCTTGGCGCTTATTCATGATGTGATTGCTTCCTTTGAGGAGTCCGGCATGCAGATTCAGCGAGCCAAACAGCTTTTCCATAACCGAGATGAGATTACCCTGTATATGATCAAGTATGGAAAATAATTCTTTACAATAGATGCAGTGTGCTATATAATAAATCCAAATTGTTCCTTTAAAAAATATTTATATTAAATCAAGGGAAAGCATCCCGCGAAAATTGTTTTCATGTCATTATGAAGACTTCATTTTGCGGTGGCTTTCCCCTTTTTGCGTTGTCTGCTTGTAGAAGGGAGGTAAGAGAATGATGAATCAACCATCACAATTAGAGTTCGGGTCAATTGTCGGTGAACGTTACCGAATTATTCGTACGTTAGGTTCGGGAGGCATGAGCCGCGTGTTCATGGCCGAAGATTTAAAGCTGCCGGGCAAGCATTGGGCAGTGAAGGAGTCGATTGCCGACCCAAAAATAATGAAGATTGTACGTACGGAAGCCGAAATGTTGATTTCGCTAAGCCATCCACGTTTACCGAGGATTGTTGATTTTTTTGAATATCCTCCATCTGGTGCGGTATATCTGGTTATGGACTACATCGAAGGAATTACACTGGAAGCATACATGAGGGGATACCAAGGCTGTATTCCACAGGAGCAAATCATTCCATTCGCTCTGCAGGTACTGGATGTACTTGATTATTTGCATACCCGCCAATTGCCAGTCATTTATCGGGACCTCAAGCCGGCGAATATTATGCTGACACCGGAAATGGAATTTAAGCTAATCGATTTTGGGATAGCGAGGAGCTATAAGTCCGAGCTGGATCAGGATACGATAAAGCTGGGCACAGTGGGCTTTGCTGCCCCAGAGCAATATGGAACAGGACAGACGGATGCTCGCTCGGACCTGTACAGTCTAGGGGCGTTACTATTGTATCTATGTACAGGTGGTAAATATAGCGAGTGGACAGCAGGAGTTGAAGGGTATATTCGCGGGGAATTGCCTCGACATTTGATTCCGATAATTCGAAAGCTGCTGCGGCATCATCCTGAGGAACGATTTCAGTCTGCTGAGGAGGTCATTGGAGAACTGAGGCGCAGTGCTAATTTTCAGTCTGCTCAACCAGGGAAATCTGTTAGTAATGCTTCATCGGATTATGCTGGAACAAGGGTAGTGGCAGTGTTGGGTGTGTCTTCCGGCTCCGGTGCTACGCACACAGCAATTGCAGTGAGCCACTACTTGGCTCGAAAGACCCACTCCGTAGCCTTGGTTGAGCTGCATAGTACAGCTAAGGCATTTGCCCGACTGCAAGAAGTCGTGGAAGGCATACCTGTTGGACAAGCAAGTTCAAGTCGGCGTTTTGAAGTCGATGGAGTTCATTATTGGCGGCAAACATCTCGTGCAGATGTCATTTCCTTGCTGGGAGGATCCTACAGATTTATCGTACTGGACTTGGGGAATGGGCAGGACAATGAACGACTGGAAGAATTTTTGAGAGCCGATTATCCGCTAGTTGTCGGCTCAGGGGCCGAATGGAGAGTTCAGGATATAACGGGTCTAGCCCGATCTTTTCAGCGTCATCCGCAACACAAATGGAATTACTGCTTGCCATTGGCACCCTCGGGAGCTGTCCGCAGGTTACGAAAGGAGCTAGATCACGATAAAGTATTTGCGCTGCCGTTCCATTCAGATCCTTTCGAACGGGATGATGAAATGGATCAGGTATTGGACGAGCTTTTTCGTGGAGTCATTACAGACACTCGGAAAAGACGTTTCAGATTCCTTAAACAGCAGCACTAAATAGGCAGGTATAGATCTAAAGAGGTAGGGGAGAAGCTGTGTGTCCAAGCTAAGAAAAAGCAGCAAACAAAAAATATACGCAGGTTGTGTTGGCGCGGGTATTGTAGGCATGATCTTTGTGGGCTACCTTATGGTGAATATCCATCAAATGAGTGAGATCAGGAAGCAGGCAAAGGTGGAGGCAGAGCAGAAATGGAAACTGTATGAACAAGAGCAACGGACTGCGAAAACAGGCTGGGCGGTTGTTCGTGACATTTCACCGGGCGAGCAGATTACATCTAATGATTTGAAGGGAATTAAGGTTCCTGGTTCTCAAGCCCCGTCTAATTTGTTGACAAATAAAAGTGAAGTTTCTCGCACTACAGCTAAGATAGAATTAAAAAAAGGAGCTGTGCTTACATCAGCTATGATTACTGCTGATGAACCCACACCTAAGGATCTACGCAACCGTGAGTTAAAAGTGGTGGTACTGCCCAGCAGTCTGAAGCCAGGGGACGAGGTAGATATTCGCATTCAATTTCCAACAGGTCAGGATTACATTCTATTATCCAAAAAGAAGATTTCTCGGCTAGAAGGCCCAACCGTATGGGTTACTATGAATGAGCAGGAAATACTATCCCTTTCGAGTGCTATTGTAGATGCCTATCTGCATAAAGCATCCATCTATGCTCTGACATATGTAGATCCCCAATTTCAGCCCAAGGCTATACCGACCTATCCGCCTAATGCACAGGTGTTAGCGTTAATGAATAGTGATCCGAATTTAGTCCGTGTTGCTGAACAAAAACTGTCAAAGCAGCTACGAAATTCTCTAGAAAATGCAATTAATTCATCAAACAGTGTGATTTCAACACCTGTGGAAAAAGGTCTAAGTGAGGAGGTTGCAGCTCAGCATGCAGGCACAACTATTGAAGATGCAGTAAGTGGAATTGATGATACAGGGAGTGAGGAACAGGACCACGAAGAACAAACGAAGATTCTAACGCAGGGTGGTAGCTCTGATCCGTATGCCAAATAAATGAGAGAAAAGGAACGGAAGTATGAAAACATGGATATTTGCCGGTCTTTGTGACAAAAGCGATACTTTATTATACATCAGCAGCGTATTGGCAGCTTCAGGCCAACAGGTACTGCTTGTGGACGCTACACTGCGGGAACAATATCGGTATAGCATAGGAATGCTCGATAAACCACTACCCATTACACAGTTTTGTGGATTCGATGTGGCGATTGGATTTACAGCATGGGAAGATCTGCATATCGGTATGCTGGCTGATCAAAAGGCAGAACAGACTTATGACATTGTTATTTTGGATGTAGAGCTACCTGATTTTTGTCCAATTTCTGTTTGGAAAACTTCGGAACTCCGAGTTTGGGTCAGTGATTATAGCCACATGCTAATGCACAGCGGACAGAATTGGCTTGAGCATTTGTTTGGCCAACCTGGATTTCCCAAAGATCTTGTATTTCACAAGCTATTTATACAGGCAGTGGATTGCGGTGTGGAGGAGGCGTATTTGTGGGAATACATGAATCGCTTTCCTGCCTTATGGCAACCAGAGCCGTATGTACTGCCATGGGATGAAGGACAGCTTGCTCTAAAGCTGGAAAATGAGCATAAAAAACAGCTTCTGTTAAAACCTCTATCCAGAATATATAAGAGAGAATTGTGCCGTTGTATTGGAGAATGGATGAGTTGGGAGATAAAAGAAAGTCGTCGTGCGCTAAAGCGTGCGGAAAGGAGGAGAGCATGAGCACCATTTTGTTTTGGAGCCCCACTAAGGGAGCGAGTGGAAGTAGCTCATTAGCGGCAGCAATAGCAATTACCATAGGTAATTTATATAGAGGAAGACTTTTGTTGACTCATTTGGGCCGTAGGCATACCGGTATTGAATCAGGATTTCCTATACAGGAGTATGGCATGGACGATCCAAGTCTACAGATTCAGGAAGGGGGCTGGGATGCTGTTTCACGTTTAGTTCTGAGAGGGACGCTGTCTAGAGAAAATATTCGTAACTATACGACACCTGTACTAGAACACACTCTGGATGTACTTGAGGGAACCTCTGGTTTTGGAGCTGCACCGCCGCTACTTTCCCCTGATCTTGTAAAAGTGGTAATTGATACAGCAAATCAATATTATGATTTAACGCTGATTGATGCAGGGAGTGGAGTAGGCTGGGGGGCTGTACAGCATGAAGCATGTGCACGTGCCAAACTAGCCGTTCTTTCGCTCACTCAGAATATGCGTGAGTTGGACGCTTATTTTGAATCTGTGTCTCCATTATCCACATATTCGTCATTACCCATAATAGTTGTCCTTGGAAAATATGATGTGCATTCACAAGCGAATGAAGCGAATATCCGCAGGAGATATGGCTACAAGGGTACTTTGCTTACAGTCCCTTACAGCACCGACTTTATGGATGCATGGAACCGCAGGGATGTGATTGGTCATGTGCAACGCGAGGTGCGAAGTGGAAAAGAGCAGCAACGTAAGCCTTTTATGTCTGTAGGATGGGCGCAGAGCATACGGCAGATTAGCAAAGCTATTCTGGAGGCGGCAGAGTCCGATCTTCGGCTCAAGGCTTTGGAGAGGGGCGCTTAATGCTGTCCGCTCATATGATCAACGGATTAATTATTACCTGCATTGTGCTACTGTGCATCGTACTGATTATTTTTAAATATCGAGGAAATCTTCACTCGCAACATTCAGCTCTTCGGGTAGAACCAAAGAGCGAAGATGCCACATTCGAAACATTGATAGAGTATATCAAAAATGCGCTTCATGAACTAAGTCATAGCCAGATGGCGGATGCCGGATTACATGAAGAGGAATATAGGCGGCGTATCCATCAAAGGGCAGAACTACGAAGGGCGTTAAAGGACTGTGCCAATGGCAGCAGTGGAGATAAACGTTTTGTTAAAAATCTGATGAGTGAGCTTCTGATTAACGGTTACGGATTGAACGAGAAAATCGCCGATACTGTTATGCCATTCTCCAGACCTGAGTTGTTTAGCACACAAGATCAATTCGAAATTATTTTTTACCAATATCAGCAGAAATTTGGCGCGGATGCACTATCACGTTTGCTGGATACTTATGACTTAGCCGAAATGAGGTATTCACAGCAAGGTGAAGAGGATGGAAGCTATTTCGTAACGACAGAGGATATCCGCTATATCTATGACTGTGAATACCGTCCCCTTTCCTTTATGGAGAAAGTGGATATTATTGTGCAGCGGATTTATCAACATTACAAAGGCTTTTCTGTCATTGATGATATTCGTGACCAGAGGATCGATGGTGTAAGTGGGGGTGTAAGTGGTGTGCCGGAAGGGAGTATTTCTTCATCACCACAGTGGCCTTCAGATAGGTATGCATTTGAACAAACCTCTGCGCCCATAATGAATGGATATGAGAGTGTATGGATTTTCTACAAAGGTAAAACTATCCACCTTTCATTCCTCTCCTTTGGATCGGAACGTGAGCTTAAAAGGGTATGTCAAAATATTTACAAATACAATTACCCAGGACAGCTTTCTGAAGCGAATGGTTATAAGGTCAATGAAATGAAGGATGGATCACGGGTAGTAGTAGTACGGCCGCCTTTCTCTGAATCATGGGCTTTCTTTGTTCGTAAATTTGATATTCAAAGCGCTTCGCTCGAACAGTTAATTAGGGGACAAAACGCTGATGTTCCAATCCAGCTACTATCATATCTAATGAAAGGCAGTCGGATTACTGCAATTACAGGTGCGCAGGGTTCAGGTAAGACAACATTGTTAATGGCGATGGTCAAGCATATTTACGCTTCGTATACGCTTCGCGTTCAGGAAATGGCCTTTGAACTGCATCTACGCAGCATTTACAGTCGCCGTAATATTCTTACTTTTCGAGAAACAGATCATATTTCAGGGCAACAAGGTCTTGACTTGCAGAAAAAAACAGATGGAACCGTTAATATTCTAGGCGAAGTAGCGAGTGATGAAGTAGCTGCTTGGATGATTCAAATGTCGCAGGTTGCTAGTTTGTTCACTATTTTTACTCACCATGCTAAAACATTTCGTGATCTTGTATTTTCACTTCGTAATTCACTGCTCAAAACAGGAGTATTTCAGCATGAAGGTATTGCTGAAGAACAGGTAGTGCATGTCATTAACTTTGATGTTCATCTCAAGCGTGATGCGCAAGGGCGGCGTTATATCGAACGGATCACAGAATGTGTACCGCGTAACCCAGAGCATACGAATGTAGGTCCCAATGCTTCATCGAGCTATAGCTACCGCCATGTTATGGAATATCGAAATGGAAGCTATATACCAATGGAGCCCTTAACAGCTAAAAGTGTAGAAGAAATGTGTGAGCAGATGAATGCAAACGATGCGGCAGATTTCCGCAGTTTTTTGACCCGCTATTGGGAGGAAGACTATGAGTCTTAAAGAAATTTTATTGTGGGTTTTTCTTATATCAGGTGGGGGATTTGCAGTTCTATATACAGCTTTGTATGGGTTGCATAAGCATAAGAGCTATGCAGTTCGCAGAGGTAAAATTTATTCTGTACAGGAAGCACGAAAGGGAAAAGCGGTACTTCAACGGGAACTTCAAACTTTAATGCATAAATTGTATACGTTGTGTATGAGGGTCCCTATCACAGCTGGATACATCACAAGTGTTCGTAAGCGACTAGCTGGTCAGCATGCATACGATGAGTATAAGCTTCGTCTGCAGACCATGAAGATGATACTGTTCATTTGGGGGGCTTTTGCTTGCAGCGGCGTTGTGCTGTTGATGATGAAACCAGGAATAGAGTTTGCTGTATTGGCCATTTTATGCGGAGTGGTAATCAACAGCCTTATTATAGACGTGACCACTAGCCAAATGGAAAAAAGGCTACTTGGGCAAATGATCGAATTGTTCGCCAATGTACGTCATCACTATCATCAGCACGGTATGGTGGAAGAAGCCATATCCGAAGCAGCCGATTTAGCAGAGGCAGAGGCTGGAAGACATGCACGGCTCATCCATGAGGCGCTGACAGATGCTGATCCCCACGGGGCCCTCGAAAGATATTATGAATCAGCTCCAAATCGGTTTTTAAAAGCCTTTGCTGGTATCTCGTATATGGTCATGGAGTTTGGTGATCGGGTTGAGGATGGTGGTTCCATTTATTTAAAGGGGCTAAGCAGTCTTGCACGCGAAATCCAGTTGGAGTTGCTGAGGAGAAATAAACTGGACTACCTGCTAAAAAGTTTAAACGTGATCGCTCTGGCCCCTGTTTTCTTTACTACCCCAATCGAGGGATGGGCGAGATCCAGCTTTCCATCCATGGATGAGTTTTATCAGGGGAAATTGGGTTATATCACAAAATTGACCGTTTACATTGTTATCATCCTATCCTACTTTCTGTTACAGAAACTGCAACAGTCCGACGAGACAGGATATCGTGCGGGTAAAGGGCGGAGGGTGTGGGAGCAGAGGTTATATCGTATGCCCATCATTCGTAATATGGTGGAATCTCTAATTCCTCGGCAGCATATGTCATCTTATTTCCAGATAACCCGACTCTTAAAGGAAAGTGGTGCGGAGGTAAAGCTCGAGTGGCTCTACATACGCAGAATTGCTCTTTTTATCTTAGGATTAGTGCTTAGTATTAGTACTATATTTGTTTTACATGGAGCTGAAAAAAGGCATATCCTTCACGCGCCAGTACAATCGGGGCAAATGTTTGGACGTTTAAGTCCGACAGAGGAAAAGGAAGCTTTGAAGCAGAGTGAGATTGACCGCAAAATCATGCAAATGTTGAACATGAAAGCGGACAGCACATACGAGCGAACGTACGCTGCTTTAGAACATTATGCTAATGGCACAGCTACTCCAGAGCAGCTATCCAGGAATACTCATCGAATCCTCCAAAAGCTGAAAGATTGGAATGAAGAATATATAAAGTGGTGGGAAGTACTGATTAGTATGATTGCTGGGTATGTAGCCTACCAAATGCCCATACTTTTATTATATTTGCAACGGAAAATGCGTCATTTGGACATGAAGCATGAGGTCTATCAGTTTCAAACGGTTATTTCCATTTTACGGGTTATGGAACGAATGTCTGTCGAGGAAATATTGGAGTGGCTGAATAGATTTTCAGTAATCTTCAAAAGACCTCTGCAAAAATGTCTGCTTCATTATGAACATGGGCCAGAGGCAGCTCTCGATTTGTTGAAAGAAGAAGCACCTTTGCCGGAATTTCAACGTCTGGTGGACAAGCTCCATTTATCTTTGGGTAAAATTACCATTAGAGAGGCATTTGATGATTTGGAATCCCATATGTCCTACTATTTTGAACAAAGAAAACAGGAGTATGAAAAAATAATAGACAGCAAGGCGATCTGGGGGAGGATGATTGGTTTTGCCCCAATGTATGGTCTTATCTTTTTATATTTGGTAATTCCACTGATTGGAATGAGCTTTGTTCAAATGGATAGCTATTATGAGCAAATACAAAAAATTCAGTAAGTAAGTTCAATAATGCTTAACCAATATTACAAGTTGAGGAGAGAAAAAGATGAATAATGCATCAACGGCATTAAAGGTAGCCGCTGGGATTTTTTTGACCATCGCACTAATCACGATTGTAGTTATACTGTTTATCTCAGCTCAGGAAGCCACTAAAACGGCACAAAACAATTTCGCCGATATCCAGACCGAATTGTCTCAAGCCTCTTTTACGGTATACGACGGCACAACGATTAGCGGCTCACAGGTAACCAATGCGCTGCGGAAGTTTCAGGGAAAGGACCAGTTTGGTATTCAGATTAAAACTGGAAAAAACATGTCAGGACAGTGGTACGGAAATGCTCTGAACATTAGTCCAGACAGTGAGCAGTATGGCGCTGTGAATGGCGGCAGTGATAAGACAGGAAAAATCGCGAATACACTGAATGAAAAGGAGAATGAATATGTAAATCCAAGTGGTAAATTCAAGGCTGAAATCGTTAAAGACAAATCTAACGTGGTACGTGGGTTGTTGTTTACCCAGTCTTAAGTAGTACAGCAAGAATAATAGTTATAAGGGAGTCGTGAGTATGTCTGATCACGCTTCAAGTATGCTGCGGCTTGGTGTGTCAGTTATTCTATTTGTAACCGCATGTGCAGCAGCAGCAAACTTGTCCAGTCAACTGGATAGCGCACTGGAATTAAGGTCGCAGCAGGAGGAGCAATCTGAGGGACGGATCTCCCGTACTATAGGGGTGGAGACACCGCAACGGATTAAAGGGACTCAAGTCATTCAGACCATTCGCTTGAACTTGCAGGAGGGGATTTCGGTTCAAGTTGACGGTTCAGAGTACGATGTATATTCTGAACCGTTTGAGCCTGATGTATCTACCTTGGATGCTTCCTCTATATATGCCATGTACTCACAGCGTAATGGGAATGGAGACATAACATCTGTACGTTTTGAGAAATTGGGGGGAAATTGGGGGAGGACTGAAGTGGTTCAAACAATATCTAAGCTGTTGGGAGCACTGCTAGCTGTATTACTTTTGTACATCGTACCCGCAGCTCAAGCTGCTGAACGGCAGGATGATATATCCGGGTTAAATACATATCATTCGACTGTACATTTTGTTGATATGGTAAGAACCAAAGGTTACATTACACCGACGATGTATAACGATTTTATACGTGATCTGGAGCTGACAGGCAATACGTACGAAGTTGATTTGGAGCATATGCACAAAAAATATGTACCGAATTATGCAGATGCGGCGAAGCCAGACAGTTTTCTGGGTAATTATGAAGTTGTATACGATAGTTACTATAACCCGCAAATCTTACCTGTACTGTTTCCTGATCATTCGCAGCCCAAGTCGGAACAGATACGTCGGTATACCTTGATGGCCGGTGATTATTTTACAGTACGATTATATAATACGAATCGGACTCCTGCGGATTTATACAAATCATGGCTTCTGGGTGGAATAGATAACGATAAGCCGGCAGTTTCAGCTTCTTACGGGGGCATGGTTTTGAATGAAGATTACTGATTTTGCAGTTATATTTATCCTACTCTTTTTGCCCTTTGGTGTGGTTAGTGATTTACGAGTGCAGAATCAGCGTGAAGTACAGCAGCTAGAAATGAAATATACGTCTGCTCTCCGTACCGCAGTTCAGGATGCAGGTGTTGTGCTCTCACAGAATGAACGTCAGGAACGCGAGGCCGGATACGGATCAGATAAGTTTTTTCGTGTAGATAAAGAAGAAGCGCTGGCCACGTTCTTGCACACTTTCTTCCTTAATATGGACATTGATGGGGATACAGCAGCACAACGTGCGTTATTGAATTACATACCAGCTATTGTGATACTGGATTATGATGGTTATTATACGTTCGCTTCATCATCCTATAAAGATGCGTATGGACAAGCGGTTATAGGCCCCAAGTGGAGCGAAAAAAAGCCTTATGCCTATGTTGATTCCGCAGGCAATAGTGTGGGATTCACCCTGGATAATTATCTACATGCCTATGATGCGCAGAATCACAGATGGGTGGAGGGGTTTCAAAAAGAGCTTGAGGGTCAGACCCCCATTTCGTTACTGAACAATTCATTAACCTTTGAGCAAATACGCCGTTCCACCATTGTTCGCACCATTCAGGAAGATATGGCTCGACTGATTAATGTCCATAACGAAAAAGCAGCACGGAATGGCATTTCCTATACGTTCACCCTACCACTCATTTCACAAGAGGAGTGGTATAACACAATAGATGATGTGGGTATGATCGCGTTTATCCAAGGTATTCCAGTTGGAGACAGGTATTACAATAACTATGGGTTTGGTGGTGGAAGAGTCGTCCGAAAGCAATCTATTATTGGTGGCATAGAACCGGGTACTGGAATGAAATATTTTTATAGAGATTCATATCCAACCCCTTTTCAAGCGACTGAGCGTTTTACGGATGAAAAATCTGCGGCAGCTGCTGGTTATTTTGAGTACCAATATCATAACAGCTTAAAATAATCACCCTCCGGGGTGGGTTTCGTATTATTAGGTCAACCAAAAGGTTGGCCTGTTTTAATAGGAGTTTAATCTGACGTTAGTCGGGAAGAACTTTGTTTTGAAATGGGCAGAGAAATAGACGAATCTCCAAGCCAAGCCGATAGCACCATAGAAGCAGTGCCAGCCTAGTCTTTTGCCTTTATGGTCACTGCTTTTTTAAAGAGTGAGTCAAATAAATGGAATTTAATACTCGACTTACCGGGGGAGTTCCAAAGAAGATGATACAAATTGGAATTATATGGTATTAAATGTAACTTTAAGTAATAACGTCTTTTGAAGTGAAGGACGAAAACGCTTGTGAATATTTTTGTCTTGGCATCAATTAGGCTTTTGCCTATTGTTGAAGGTTTTTTAGTCCTTTATATAGGCAGCCGCATATGATAAGTAAACACTAAATCAAATAAAGGAGAATGAGTATGTACCAGAAATCATGCCATCACTTTCCATGGCATATTCCTATGTATAACAGCTGTAATTACAATTATAGGAGTTATGATCCTCAATACTACAATTGGTATAATAACGACAGTAATCTCTATGAAAAGACAATATTAAGAGATTATGGACAAAGTCCATTTGTAGTGAATATTGACCAGGCTGCAAAACAAAACAAAAATTATCGTACCGCTATATGGACAGGAAAACATTTACAAGTGACTCTGATGAGTATTAATGTTGGCGATGATATCGGTTTAGAAGCTCATCCAACAACTGATCAATTCATACGTATTGAAGAAGGTCAGGGACTTGTTCAAATGGGGGATAGGAAAGACCAATTAGATTTTCAAGTGATGGCCTATGATGGCTATGCAATTATGATACCTGCTGGAAAATGGCACAATGTAATTAATACAGGAAATATGCCCCTTAAGATATACGTTATCTATGCACCGCCTGAGCATCCATTTGGAACAGTTCATGAATCAAAAGAAATTGCCATGTCTGCTGAAAGATAAATAAATCCAATTATATTTTATTTCTTCCCGGTCCGGAACCCAGGCCGGGATAATTACATTTTCTCCATTTTATTATTCCTTCGATACTCATGAGGACTGTCTACATAGAGTTCTGTTTTTTAATTGTTATTAGAACTTATCAATTATTAAGGTATTCATTATTTGGAATTGTAAGCTTATGTATACTAACTTCAACGCTGTTCCAACATTTTAGAACTAAGCTTGAAGCTTAAATTGCCAAAAGAAGCAAAGAAACTCCTTATGTACCTACCGAAGAGGAGATTAAGCGCTACTTCGATATGATTTAGCAAGCGAAAAACCTTCAAGACATATTGATTGTGAATACGTTGCTATTTACCGACTTTTGGGAAGCGAGTTGACCAATATCAAGTTGGCCGATGTCGATTTCTACTACTTTCAAATCCGTTTTAATAAGGGCAAGGAGGGCAAAAAAATAAGCCATGTCCTTAGCGTATATTTTCATTAAAATGTTGGTGGAACCCTTGACTAACATCAGCTGGCTTTCTTTTTTTAGGCCTATCCATCTGAAAACCTTAAAATTCGCTGTTTTCAATGTTCCGATAAGGGTGCCGAATGTGCTACAATAAGGCTTTGAAAGAAACGAAAGATTGATGAAATAAGAACACTCGGCAGTGCCGATGACAATAAGGAGCCAAAAACAGCTTATGAGTTTATTGACTGTAGAAAATGTATCCCACAACTTTGGGGACCGTGCATTATTTAAAAATGTTTCCTTTCGATTACTTGCGGGGGAACGTGTAGGATTGGTAGGAGCTAATGGTGTTGGTAAATCGACACTCATGAACATTCTGACTGGAAAATTGCTTAAAGATGAAGGCAAAGTGGAATGGACTCCACGTGTACGTTATGGCTATCTGGATCAGCACACCAAGCTGACGCCGGGCAAAACAGTACGTGATGTATTAAAAGACGCTTTTCTTCCTTTGTTGGAACTAGAAAAGGAAATGATGCAAATTACAGACAAAATGGGAGAGGCTTCTCCCGAAGAGTTGGAAGTTTTGCTGGAACAGATGGGAGAAATTCAAGAGCAATTGGATATGGGGGATTTTTACCTCATTGATGTGAAGGTTGAAGAAATGGCGAATGGATTAGGTCTCTCTGCCATCGGACTGGATCGGGATGTAGCAGCACTTAGTGGTGGGCAACGGACAAAGGTGCTTCTTGCTAAGTTGCTGTTGGAAAAGCCAAATGTATTGCTGCTGGATGAGCCTACCAACTATTTGGATGTGGAGCATATTGAATGGCTTACGCGATATTTGAAGGATTATCCCTATGCTTTTATCCTCATCTCACATGATACTGAATTTATGAACCAAGTCGTTAATGTAATCTACCATCTTGAATTTGCTAAGATGACCCGCTATTCAGCTAACTATGAAAAGTTTCTTGAAATGGCGGATCTGAACAAAGCACAGCATATTGATGCATATGAGAAGCAGCAGGAATATATTAAGAAACAGGAAGATTTTATTCAGCGCAATAAAGCGCGCGCATCTACATCAGGCCGTGCAAAAAGCCGTGAAAAGCAGCTTGATCGGATCGAACGTATTGATAAGCCTGAAGAAGCTGTAAAGCCAACCTTTCAGTTCAAAGAAGCCCGTGCGAGCGGGAAAACGGTTTTTGAGGGTATTGATTTTGAAATTGGCTACACTCATGCCCTTTTGCCTAAAATGTCCATGACGATCGAACGTGGCGAAAAGATCGCAATTGTTGGCTGCAATGGTGTTGGTAAGTCTACGTTGCTCAAAACCATTCTCGGGAAAATACCTCCAATCAGCGGAAAAACCTATCAAGGGGATTTCTTGCAGCCTGCTTATTTTGAACAGGAAGTAAAGGCGGAGAAAATTACACCGATTGACGATGTATGGAATGAATTTCCGCATTTGAATCAGCATGAAGTACGAGCGCATTTGGCGCGCTGTGGTTTGAAGAATGAGCATATCACCCGGCCTTTGTCTGCGCTTAGTGGTGGAGAACAGGCTAAAGTCCGCCTTTGTAAACTGTTAATGCGTGAGAGCAACTGGGTACTGTTTGATGAGCCTACCAACCACTTGGATGTCAAAGCAAAGGATGAACTCAAACGCGCTTTGAAGGAATACAAAGGGACCGTATTGCTTGTATCCCACGAACCGGACTTTTACGAGGATTGGGTAACCAAAACGTGGAATGTAGAAGAGTGGTCTAGTAAAGTTAACTAAAATCCAGTTCTGACAGATTTAACACAAGGTGGGGTTTGCAGAATTAGGAAAATATGCTAAGCTATCTTTAGCTGATACAATAAAATAGTTACACTAGGGGAGCCGCCCATGCGGCTGAGACGAAATAAATGGATTTCGGACCCTTTGTACCTGATCTGGGTTATGCCAGCGTAGGGAAGTGAGTACTGTACAAACAAGGTAGTAGCTCTTTACTTTTGTTTGCACAGGGAACGATATACGTTTACGGATATAATAGTCCGTTCGATTTTGAACGTTTGTCAAGCCACTTCCTCTGGGAAGTGGCTTTTTGCGTTTCGTTCATCTTCATTTGTTCGAGCTTCCGTAGACGGATTTACAAATGATCTCCTTTCATTATTGCTGTTACATGTGGCTGGCTCCGTATGATATTACCCAATAGGGAGCTGCAACAATATAGTTCAGCTTATACGATTATTTTATATTTTTTAGTCCAAGTGAGGTGAAAATGAGATCGAATTACACGTAATTACGATGGAAAGTGTCTCCTGTGTGGATGTACCCAAAGTGGCTGCCGCTATTTGTCCTTATATTCATTATGTACACGCACGTTCGAAACAGAAGGGTGCCTCTGCTTTGCTTTCTTTGACTCGTAGCATGATCGAGCAGGAAGTTCCTTTGCAGCAAATTGTAGTAAATGACCGTATGGACGTAGCTTTACTTACCTTGGCAAGAGCTGTCCAGCTACCTGCTAATGGGTTATCTGTGATGGATGCGAAAAGTCTGCTTCCAGTGGGTACACGCTGTGGAGTGTCTGTACATTCCTTGGAGGAGGTGCAGACCGCTGAGCAGGGGGGAGCAGACTATGTACTATTTGGTCATGTATATGAGACCTATTGTAAGGCCGGTCTTGTACCGCGGGGTGTAGCACAGCTTGAACGCATTTGCAGATTGTCGGCCATTCCGGTGATAGCGTTGGGAGGCATACAACCTCATCATGTTCCAGAGCTCTATCATGCCGGAGCAAGCGGAATTGCGGTGATGTCTGGTATATGGGAAGCAGAGTCACCCGTTGCAGCAGCGATGGAATATAGGCGAATGGTAGATCTTGTAGTTCACGACCTGTAGCAAGAAAACGAGACGAAGGGAAAGCAGAATGCTCACCGGAGAGGAGACACGGAACATATGTCAAAGACACATACAGAGAAAAAAGCAATAGGACACGCAGAATGCTTGGTCATAGGCGGGGGTGTGATCGGCAGTGCCATTGCTTATCATGTGGCTAAGGAGGGACGAAGTACAATTATGCTGGAACGATGTATCCCCGGTGAGGGAGCATCAGGAGCAGCGGCGGGAATGCTGGCAGCGGAAAGTGAAGAGTTCTCAGACCTTGAGCTGGCACGATTTGCTCGCGCAAGTCGAGATGCATTCCCTGACCTTGTCTGTGATTTGGAGCGTTTATCGGGTATTTCAGTGAATTTTCGTACCGAAGGTTTTGTGACCCCTTTTCGTTCAGAAACAGAGGGCCAAAGGCGCTGGAATGCTGCGAATATCCGAGAGGATGATAGCCCTATTTGGTGGGATGCCAGGGAATTGGCTCGACGGATTCCGGGCTTGGCAGATCAAGTAATTGGGGCTATATACCGATCAAAGGAGACACAAGTGGCCCCTGTTCAGCTTTGCCGTGCTTATGCAGGGGCAGCTGCGGTGCTGGGAGCAACAATATGGTCTGGAACTCATGCCGAGGAACTGATCATACAGGACGGCCGAGTTTGCGGTGTGCGAACGGATAGTGGATTTTTTTCCTGCGATCAGGTCGTGATTGCCGCAGGCTTGGACAGCTTGAAATTGCTAGTACAAATTGGATTTGATTATCCTCTTTATCCAGTCAAGGGTGAAGTGGTAGCAGTCTCCTTGAAGGACCATCCGTTGGATTATACCATTTATGCCGACGATGTTTACCTCGTGCCTAAACAGAATAACGAGCTTTGGATTGGGGCTACGAGTCTTCCACATCAATATGACAAAGAGGTGACCGTAGGAGGCTTAAAAGGACTGTTAGCACGTGCATCTGCCTGGTTGCCGCGTGTACAAGAAGCTTCTTTTATACGTGCTTGGGCGGGCTTACGTCCACAGGCAGCTGCGGAGCGTCCTTTCATTGGCCCTGTTCCTGGAGTAGAGGGCGTCTATGCTGCAGTCGGGCATTATCGTAACGGTGTCTTGCTTAGTGATGCGACTGGGCGAGCGATGGCAGCTATGCTTAAAGGGGCTGATGCGGCTGGACTTGGAATAAGCAAATTTTCTTCTGAACTCCTCAAGGAGGAAAGCTTATGAAGCTGATCATTAACGGACAGAACATGACCATTTCTAATCGAATCACTCATGTGGATCAATTGCTGCATGAACTTGATTTAAAGGTGAAAACCGTAGTGGTAGAGCTGAATCGGCATATATTGACCCGTGAAGATCATCATGAGACGGTACTTAAGGATGGAGATTGCCTAGAAATCGTACATTTTGTAGGAGGCGGTTGATCATGTTAACCATTGGAAAAGCATCTTTTACCTCAAGGCTGTTGCTGGGAACAGGGAAATTTTCGGATCTGAATATCCAATCCCAGGCTGTAGAGGCTGCTGAGACGGAAATATTAACGTTCGCTGTGCGCAGACTGAATTTGGAGGAACGGGATAAGCAACATTTTCTTGATACGCTAGATTTGAGCCGGTATACACTTCTTCCCAACACAGCAGGAGCAACAACAGCAGAAGAGGCAATCCGTATTGCCAAGTTGGCAAAAGCCTCTGGCTTGTGCGACATGATTAAGGTGGAAGTCATTGGGGATAGCAAAACGCTGTTGCCTGACCCTTTTGAAACGTTGAAGGCTAGTGAAAAACTGCTAGAGGAAGGCTTTGTCGTACTGCCCTACATATCGGATGATGTGATACTAGCAAAGAGGCTGCAAGAGCTTGGAGTACATGCCATTATGCCTGGTGCCTCACCGATTGGTACAGGACATGGTTTGCTCAATCCGTTTTCATTAGAGTTAATTATTGAGCAAGCAGAAGTTCCGGTTATCGTCGATGCAGGTATTCGCTCACCTGGTGACGCAGCAATGGCGATGCAGTTGGGAGCAGATGGTGTTCTGCTAAATACAGCTGTGGCGGGAGCGAAGAACCCTGTGAAAATGGCTGAGGCCATGAAGCTGGCTGTGCGTGCAGGCAGATATGGTTTTGAGGCAGGGATGATACCTGTAAAACGATATGCTTCAGCGAGCAGCCCAACAGAAGGCATGGTTCAAGGATGAGGATATCTGAAAAATCCGGTGCTGGAACACCACAAATTGATCGTTATTCCAGACAGGAAAGGTTTGCACCCTTTGGGCCTGCAGGCCAACGTCGGCTTGCTTCTTCTCACGTACTAATCATAGGTGTTGGAGCGCTGGGTACAGGCATTGCAGAAACGCTAGTTCGTGGAGGCGTAGGTACGGTAAGTCTCGTAGACCGGGATTATGTGGAATGGAGCAATTTGCAGCGCCAGCAGCTTTTTCAGGAAAGTGATGCAGCGCAAAGGTGTCCCAAAGCAATAGCGGCCCAGCGAAGATTAAAGGATATTAATTCGCAAACAGTCATCCATGCACATGTTTTGGATGTTGGGGTAGAAGAGCTGGAAGAGTTGATCCAGGGGGTGGATCTCATGATGGATGCAACCGATAACTTCGATACTCGGCTTCTTATGAACGACATGGCTCTCAAGCATCATATTCCTTGGATTTATGGAGGATGTGTGGGTAGCTACGGTGTAACTTACACTTTTTTACCGGGTCAAACACCTTGTCTACACTGTCTGATGGGAACTGTACCGTTTGGAGGAGAAACATGTGATACAGCCGGCATTATTCCGCAGGCAGTACAAATGGTCACCGCTAATCAGACTACAGAAGCTTTCAAACTTCTTGGTGGATATCCCGAGGACTTGAGAGGAAAATTGCTTTCGTTTGATTTGTGGAAAAATGAATATGTAGCAATAGCAGTGGATCGTCTCAAAAAGTCGAATTGTCCTTCTTGCGGTAGCCAACCGACGTATCCCTATTTATCGACCGCTCATCGGCAGAAAACAGATGTTTTGTGCGGTAGGGATACCGTTCAAATAAGACCTGCCAACCGGATATATCTGAATCTCGCAGAGATAGCAGATAGATTTGCAGCATTAGGCGAGGGAAACGTAGAGTGGAATTCGTATCTGGTTTCCTTTAGTGTGGGAGAGCATCGCTTGGTGGTTTTTGCAGATGGCAGAGCGCTGATCCATGGGACAAAGGACGTGGCCAAAGCAAGAAGTCTATATCATCGTTATTTGGGCTAAAAACCATAAACCTTAAAGCAGAAAGCCATTCTTCAGAGAATGATTTTCTGCTTTTTTGTTACACTAATACAAATATGTTTAATGGCTTATAACAAACTTGTTGTTCGTATCCAATATGTAATGCGATGTCCAAACCAGGTGGGTGAAAAAGATGAGCCCGTTAATTGTACTTGTGGATGAAAATGAAGCGCCCGCTGTATTCGTTCGTCCATTGGAGCAGGCAGGTTATCAGGTGGTTCATGTTCGTAATACGTCGGATGTACGCTCTTATATAGCTCAGCATCCTGTGAGTTTGCTACTCCTAAACATTAAAGATGAACAGGCGGGCACTCAAGGCTTGATTCGCATTTTGCAGCAGAACCATCCTCATGTCCCGATACTTGCAATGATTTCATCAGATGAAGAGGCACATATGGTTTCCTGCTTTGAACAAGGAGCTCATGATGTAATGGTAGTGCCCTTTTATCCTAGAGTTCTTCAGGCTAGAGTGGCTAATTTATTACGAATTTTTGGTGTTGAACGTGATGTGAAAAGGGCAATCGAAGCGGGGGATATACATATAGACACTGCAAGCAGAATGGTGAGCAGAGGGGAGCGAAAACTGGAATTAACTCCGAAAGAATTCGATCTTTTGCTACATCTGGCAATACATCTTAACCAAGTTTGCAGCAGGCAGCAAATTTTAAAGGATGTTTGGAAACATGATTATATCGCTGATACGAACGTAGTAGATGTGTACATCAGGCATTTAAGGGTTAAAGTAGATAGAGGACAAAAGTTTAAAATGATTCGAACGGAACGAGGTATTGGCTATTCACTCAGAACGCCAACCGAAGCAAAATAGCATAAGTTATATAAAAAAAGCCGGAACTGTTCGTCCCGGCTTACCTATTTCAAATGAGTGTTACATTACAGCACGCGACGTGCTTTAATGTATGTTCTTTTCCAGTTGCCAGAGTTTAAATCAGAGATGGTCACCCCAGGTCCGCCGTAAGTGTGTAAAATTTTACCTCCGCCCATATATACTGCTACGTGAGTAATGTTACGTCCTGTGGCACGGCTACCGCTTGAAAAGAACACTAAGTCCCCTTTTTTCAAATTGGCCTTGGATACGGCATGTCCGACTTTAGATTGTTGAACAGAAGTACGCGGCAAATCGACTCCGTATTTCTTGAATATGTGCTTCATGAAAGAAGAACAGTCAAAATTGCGTGTGGTGCTTGTGGAAGCTCCAAACTTATAAGGAGTACCCATATATTTTTTGCCGTAGTTAATTACTTTTTGACCTACGGTAGTAGTAGCAGTAGCAGCTTGTGCTGTATTTGTTCCCTCAATGGCAAAAGTACCAAAGCCGATCGTGGCAGCGACTCCTGCGATAATTACCTTTTTTATGATTTTATGCATATTCATGTTGTAAATACCTCCGAAAATTGATTTGTGCAATAATTTGCTGAGTTGCTAACTAACTGACAGCGTTGAGTATAACAGTTTTGAAGCCACCTAATAGTTGGAAAACTACTCTCAAATGCTTGAGGGACAAGACTTACGTCGTAATTATTAAAAAACGATTAAAAATTACAATTTGTAAAAAATAAAATGATTCTAGAACCTGTGAAAACGGAAAAACCCTTGTTAATCAAGGGTTTTGAGTGGGGGAACAACTTTTGGAATAGTTACAACAATGTCATAATTAATCCTTGCTTTGAATAACGAGTAGTAGACCGCTTTTAATAGAAATTGTACCTTTTGCAGCCGTTAGCTTATTGCTAACACCACGTGATTGTCCCATTTTAAGGGTTGCATTATGAAGTGGATACATAAATCCTTCCAGTTGTATACCTGTTACTTCGGCGGTCATTGGAATCAGCGATATATATGTATAGCCCATAGGCTGGATCTCGAGCGTTGATCCGGTCAGCTCGATATAATTATGTGCGTCCATGATAGCGCAACTAATATGATGCTGCATGGCCCGTACTAATATTTGAACATTGGCTAATGTGTGATCCATCCGAGTACCAGTCACACCGAGCATGAGTACATGATCTGCTTGTTCGTCCATAGCGATTTCTAAAGCGAGTTCTGTATCTGTTAGGTCCTTAAGTACTGGATCACACGCAAGCATACGTTGGCTTGCTGATTTCACCCTTTCTTTTTCCTCCGAAGTAATCGAATCAAAATCTCCTACAGAGACATGAGGCGTAATACCGTGTTCTATCAGGAAAAGGGCACCTTTATCTGCACCTATAATAAAATCATCGGGTTGTATTTGTTGTAAATCTTCTTCATTAAGACGACCGCCTGAAAATACAATGGCTCGTTTTTTCGTCATATCCAACATCCTTTCTTTCTGTATACGGTCCCATATATACGATCATTTTAAGTATACCGCGATAAATATGGCTTGCACAATTTTGGAGGACCTGGCTACAATGGAACAGAAAAAAAAGTGTGACGTGAATAGGAAGGGGAACGAAATGATTAACGTGTTGTTTGTGTGTTTGGGCAATATTTGCCGCTCTCCCATGGGGGAGGCAATACTGAGACATAAAGCAAAGGAACGGGGATTAGACGCAGAAATCCGGGTGGACTCGGCAGGAACAGGCGACTGGCACATTGGAAATCCTCCGCATGAGGGAACGCTAAAGCAGCTTAAACTGCACGGAATCAGCGAACAAGGCATACAGGCACGGCAAATAACGGATCGTGATTTTGACGCGTTTGATTATATTGTGTGCATGGATGACTCTAATGAACGAAATATGCGTAAACTTGCAGGTGGAGCTGATGCTGATATTCTAAAATTTATGGATTTGCTTCCCCAAGAAAAGTTAAGAGAAGTACCCGACCCATATTTTACCGGAAATTTTGAAGAGACCTATCGATTATTGGACGCGGGATGCGAAGCCTTGCTGGACAAGATCATAGAAGAAAAGCTATAATGTGAACGACAGATGACGGCAATCGTTGCCGTTTTTCGTTATACATTTTTGAAAGCGCAACCAAATCATAAAAAAGAGGAAGGAGCCTTATGACCTCCTAGGTCAATGCTCCATTCCTCATCATGCTGGGATGTTTTTTACTCAGGCACGATCCAAAAAATACATTAGCGCGTCAGGCAACTCGTTTTGCCAAAAGCCCCACAAATGTTTGCCATCCTTTTCACGGTAAGAAACTTCGGCGTTCCGCTCGCGCAGTAAATCAGCGCATTGACGGTTCAGCTCTACAAAGTTGTATATGCCGGTATCACTCTCAAAAGCATCTTCCTGAAGGCCAACTGTCATCCAAACATTTAGATGCGACAGTTCTTTCTCACGGGCAATAATTTCTTGCGAAGCTTCATAGTAGGCACCTGAGAGGCTGATAATACGATTAAACAGCTCAGGATACAATAGCGCCAAATGCAAAGACACACTGCCTCCCAGTGAATCTCCAGCAAGAATGCGGGAAGCTGCATCTTTTCTTATAGGATACTTTTGTTCCACATAGGGAATAATCTCTTCTGCAAAACAGGCAGTGTATGCCTCAAAACGATTGCCGAAGGGAGCGTACTCCTGAGTTCTGATTTTGGTGTTCACTTCTACACCTACAATAATGAAGGGTTCCACGCCTTCATCCAGTATGAGACGGTTGGCGTGTGTTGCAATGCGTCCAAAGTTGAAGAACTCCTCTCCATCCTGACAGTAGACGACAGGGTAGCTCAATATTTCATTATAGCCGGGCGGCAAATAAATCCGAAGAATTCGGGTTTCGCCAAGTAAGCGGCTGTCTACTTCGTCTTTAAGGATAGTTCGTTTTAAATACCTAGAATCCGTCATTTTTCGTCACCTTTCTTGGGTATTATTTTGCATTAAGGATCACAATAAGTTAAGATTACCCTGATTGCAATAGATGTTTAAAATTTCAATCATGTACTAAGCTGTTATAGTAAAAAACACACCCTGTTACATACACAAAAATGTGGCAAACTCAAAAAAAATAACTAAATCTTTGACGCGAGCGATATAACAGGTGTATAATAATCCTATAACAGCGGAACTTGATATTCAAATTTTTTTGTTGAGGTGAAGAAAATGAGCAAGGTTCCTTATGAAGTTTACACAGAGGAAGTTGAGGCTCTGTCCGTGCTTTCTCCGGATGGTGAAATTATCAATAAAGATAAATTGCCTAAACTTACAGATGATCAATTGAAAGAAATTATGTATCGTATGGTATTTACACGTACTTGGGATGACCGTGCTGTTAACTTGGGCCGTCAAGGACGTCTCGGCTTCTACGCTCCGGTATCCGGACAAGAAGCAACAATGGTTGGTAGTGAATTTGCGCTCCAAAAAGAAGACTTTATTGCACCAGGCTACCGAGATATTCCGCAACTCGTTTGGCATGGCCTGCCATTATATCAAGCTTTCTTATATTCCCGTGGTCATCAACACGGTGGTCAAATTCCGGACGGCGTTAACGTATTGATGCCGCAAATTATCATTGGTGCGCAAATTCTGCACGCTATGGGTATTGCAATGGGCTACAAACTGAAAAAACAAAAACAAGTCGTCATTACATATACAGGCGACGGCGGTTCTTCCGAAGGTGATTTCTACGAAGGTCTGAACTATGCTGGTGTGTACAAGTTGCCAGTTATTTTCTTTGTGCAAAATAATGGTTACGCGATCACAACGCCATTCTCAAAACAAACAGCTGCTCTTTCGATCGCTCATAAAGCAGTAGCTGCTGGTATTAAAGGTGTTAAAATTGACGGTATGGACGTGCTTGCAGTTATTAAAGCCGTTCAAGAAGCTGCAGAGCGTGGACGTAATGGCGAAGGCGCAACATTGATTGAAGCCGTTACTTACCGTTTTCGTCCGCATTCCCTTTCTGATGATGCGACGAAATATCGTTCTAAAGAAGAAGAAGGCGAATGGAATGCAAAAGATCCAATTGCCCGCTTTGCGAAATATCTTGAGAAAAAAGGTCTTTGGACTGAAGAAGATACAGCTCGCGTAAAAGAAGAAGCTAAGGCAAAAGTGAACGAAGAGATCAAAAAAGCCGAGAAAACAGAAAAAATGACAATTTCTGGCCTGATCGATAGCATGTTCGAAACTACGCCTAAGCATTTGGAAGAACAAAAAGCTGATTTTAAATAATTGAACTTGAAAGAGACCGGGCGGGAACCCGATCCGGTCTGCTTTTCGATTGACCTGAACTGAAATTGATCTGTCAATGTTTAAGGAGGAAATGAAGCAAATGGCACAAATGAACATGAAAGAAGCGATTCGTGACGCACTGCGCGTAGAGTTGAAACGCGACCCTAACGTCCTGCTTTTCGGTGAAGACGTAGGTCATGTAGGTGGCGTATTCCGCGCTACAGAAGGTTTGCAAAAAGAATTTGGCGAAGAACGTGTATTCGATACTCCGCTGGCGGAATCCGCAATCGGGGGTCTTGCTGTCGGTCTGGGTATCCAAGGATTCCGCCCTGTAGCTGAAATCCAGTTCGTAGGCTTTATCTTTGAAGCACTCGATCAAATGGCAATTCAAGCATCCCGTATGCGTTACCGTTCCGGTGGACGTTACAATTCTCCAATCGTATTCCGTACACCTTTTGGTGGCGGTGTTAAGGCAGCCGAGCTGCATACTGATTCCTTGGAAGGTCTTTTGACTCAAACACCAGGTATTAAGGTTGTTGTTCCTTCCAACCCTTACGATGCAAAAGGTCTTATGATCGCGTCTATTCGCGATAACGATCCAGTATTTTTCATGGAGCATTTGAACCTGTACCATGCATTCCGTGCTGAAGTTCCTGAGAATGATTACACAGTTGAACTGGGCAAGGCTAATGTAGTTCGTGAAGGTTCTGATGTAACGATCATTACTTACGGTATGATGGTACACACTTCAGTTAAGGCTGCTGAAGAGCTGGAAAAAACAAAAGGTATTAAAGTGGAAATCATTGATTTGCGTACAATCAGCCCGATTGACATTGATACCATTGTTGCTTCCGTTCAAAAAACAAATCGTGCCATCGTTGTTCAAGAAGCGCAAAAGAGTGCCGGTGTTGCTGCTGAAGTTATTGCACAAATTAACGAAAAAGCAATCCTGCATCTGGAAGCACCAGTTCTGCGTGTAGCAGGTCCGGATACCGTTTATCCATTTGCTCAAATTGAAGATACTTGGTTGCCAACGCCAACACGTATCATTGATGCGGTTAATAAAGTATTGGAATTTTAATTAAAGCACACCGTAAATTTGGGAGGTTTTAAACGTGGCAAAATTTGAATATAAATTCCCGGAGCTGGGTGAAGGTCTTCACGAAGGCGAAATCATCAAGATGCACATCAAGCCCGGCGACAAAGTAACTGATGATGATATCATCATGGAAGTACAAAACGACAAGGCTGTAGTTGAAGTTCCATGTCCGGTTAATGGTACGGTTCAAGAAGTATTTGCCAAAGACGGAGACGTCTTTAACGTAGGTCAAGTTGTAGCTGTCATCGACGCAGAAGGTGAACTTCCTGAACAAGAAGATGCACCGGAAGCACCAGCAGCTAGCCCTGAGCCAGTTGCTGCTGCACAAGGCGGAGCTGCAGGTGCAGCTAGATTTGAATATAAATTCCCAGAGCTGGGTGAAGGTCTGCACGAAGGTGAAATCATCAAGATGCACATCAAACCTGGCGACAAAGTAACTGATGATGATATCATCATGGAAGTACAAAACGACAAGGCTGTAGTTGAAGTTCCATGTCCGGTTAATGGTACGGTTCAAGAAGTATTTGCCAAAGACGGAGATATCTTTAACGTAGGTCAAGTTGTGGCTGTCATCGCTGCTGAGGGTGAACTTCCTGAGCAAGAAGAAGCACCAGCTGCTGTTAAACAAGAAGAGGATGCTGCAAAAGGCGGAGCGAACACGCAACCAGGTGCAACACCTGCTGCTTCGAATAAAGACGTACTGGCTACACCTAGCGTCCGCAAATTTGCACGTGAGCAAGGTGTTAACCTCGCTCAAGTGAGTGGTTCCGGCAAAAACGGTAAAATCACTAAAGAAGATGTAGAAGCTTTCAAAAATGGCGGAGGCCAAGCGGCTGCACCAGCAGCGAAAGAAGCTGCAAAAGCGCAAGAGCCAGCTAAGAAAGAAGCGAAAGCTGCAGCACCATCCGCACCAGCTGCAGATCCGCGTGCTGAGGAAGAACGCGTACCATTTAAAGGTATCCGTAAAGCAATTTCCAATGCTATGGTTAAGTCGGCTTACACGGCTCCACACGTTACAATTATGGATGAAGTGGATGTAACAGAGCTGGTTGCTTTCCGTACTCGTATCAAACCAATTGCAGAGAAGAAAGGCACAAAAGTAACTTACCTGCCGTTCATCGTAAAAGCTTTGGTTGCTGCTTCCCGTCAATTCCCGGCTCTGAATGCCTCGATCGACGAAGAAGCTAACGAAATTGTCTACAAAAAATACTACAACATCGGTATCGCTACAGATACAGACAACGGCTTGATCGTTCCTGTTATCAAAGATGCTGATCGTAAAAGTATCTGGATGATTGCTGATTCCATTCGTGATCTGGCTGTACGCGGTCGTGATGGTAAATTGGCTGCCAATGAAATGAGAGGAAGCACAATTTCCATCACGAACATTGGTTCCGCAGGCGGTATGTTCTTTACTCCAATCATCAACTTCCCTGAAGTTGCAATTTTGGGTACTGGCCGCATCAGTGAAAAAGCAGTCGTGAAAAACGGTGAAATTGTTGCCGCTCCAGTAATGGCTCTTTCCCTGAGCTTTGACCACCGTATTATTGACGGTGCAACTGCTCAAAACTTCATGAACTATATCAAACAGCTGCTCGCTAACCCTGAGCTGCTTGTAATGGAGGTGTAATCAATGGTAGTAGGAGACGCTTCTCTGGATATTGACACGTTGGTTATCGGTGCGGGTCCTGGCGGCTATGTAGCTGCCATCCGTGCCGCACAATTGGGACAAAGCGTATTGATCGTTGACAAATCTGAGCTGGGCGGTGTCTGTCTGAACCGTGGATGTATTCCATCCAAAGCTTTGATCTCTGCAGCTCATCAATACGAAGCAGCTAAACATGGCGAAACTTTCGGTATTACGGCTGAAAATGTAAAAGTAGATTTTGCTAAAACGCAAGAATTCAAAAACGGTGTTGTTAAGAAAATGACTGGCGGCGTAAGCGGCTTGCTCAAAGGCAACAAAGTCGAAGTTTTCAACGGTGAGTGCATGTTCATCAACGAAAACGAAGCGCGTGTATTCAACGAACATGAATCACCACGTTACCGTTTTAAAAATGCGATTATCGCAACAGGCTCCCGTCCTATCGAATTGAAGCCATTCCCGTTTGGCGGACGCATTCTGTCTTCTACAGAAGCATTGAACCTGCCTGAAATTCCGAAAAGCCTGATCGTTATCGGTGGTGGATACATTGGTGCAGAGCTTGGACAAATGTATTCCAAATTCGGTTCCAAAGTAACGATCATTGAAGGTATGGATACTGTTCTTCCTGGCTTCGATAAAGATATGACTTCCATCGTTTCGAAAAGCATGAAGAAAACAGGTATCGAAATCTTCACTGGCGCTAAAGCGGAAAGTGCGGAACAAACTGATAAAGATGTAACAGTGAAATTCTCTGTTAACGGTGAAAGCAAAGAAGTAACTGCTGAGTACCTGCTTGTAACTGTTGGACGTCGTCCAAATACAGACGGTGAACTGGGTCTGGATTTGATCGGTGTAGAACTGGATGACCGCGGAATGGTGAAAGTTGACCACCAAGGACGCACAAGCATTCCTCACATCTTCGCAATCGGTGATATTGTTCCTGGTCTTGCTCTGGCTCACAAAGCTTCTTACGAAGGTAAAGTAGCTGCTGAAGTAATTGCCGGCCAACCATCTGTTGTAGACTACAAATGTATTCCGGCTGTTGTGTTCACAGATCCAGAATGCTCTAGCGTAGGCTACACAGAGACACAAGCTAAAGAAAAAGGCTACAATGTCAAAGTTGGTAAGTTCTCTTACGGAGCAAACGGTCGTGCTGTTTCCCTGAACGCTGCTGAAGGCTTTGTGAAAATCGTAGCTGACGCAGATACAGGTCTGGTACTGGGTACGCAAATCGTAGGTCTGGAAGCTTCCAACCTGATTGCTGAGCTGGGTCTGGCGATTGAAATGGGTGCTACACTTGAAGATATCTCCCTGACTATCCATGCTCACCCTACACTGGGCGAACTTGTGATGGAAGCAGCAGAAGTCGTAATGGGTCATCCGATCCACGCATTGGCGCCACGTCGCTAATTCCATTTCATTATCTTGTTTTTGGATTCATACATGAAAAAAGAGGCAAGGAGCGCTATATGTGCGCTCTTTGTCTCTTTTTTCAAACTTTAAGATTATTGGACTATCATGAAAATTCACACAGTACATGGTCAAAAAAGTACCCTACATGATAAACTAAATATAGATTAATGGTGTAGATCGAGAGTTTTCAAAATTAAAAATGGACGATGCTGTTTTTTATTCATGCTCAAAGGAGAGAAACAACGTGCGCAACTACTTGGAATTGCTGGAGGATATTTTAGAGAACGGGGTAAAAAAAGAGGATCGGACAGGGACGGGAACATTATCTGTTTTCGGAAGGCAACTTCGTTTTGATCTGGCCAAGGGCTTCCCGTTAGTGACCACTAAAAGAGTACATTTGAAATCGGTTATACATGAGCTGTTATGGTTTTTGCGAGGTGATACCAATATTGCTTATCTCAAGGAGAACGGAGTTAGCATTTGGGATGAATGGGCAGATGAACAGGGGAATCTGGGACCTGTATATGGATCGCAATGGCGCGCATGGGAAACAACGGACGGACAACATATTGATCAAATTGCGAATGTCATTGAAGCTATCAAAAACAATCCGGATTCACGTCGACATATTGTCAGTGCTTGGAACGTGGCTGAAATTGAATCGATGAAATTGCCGCCATGTCATTTTGTATTCCAGTTCTACGTAGCTGGGGGAAAGCTATCCTGTATGCTGACGATGCGTTCAGTGGATACCTTCCTTGGACTGCCGTTCAACATCGCTAGTTATGCATTGCTGACGCATATGGTTGCACAGCAGTGTGGTTTGGAGCCTGGAGAGTTTATTTGGTCAGGTGGCGATGTGCATATTTATTCAAACCATATACAACAAGTGCATACGCAGTTGGAGCGTGATCCTTATCCCTTGCCACAGTTGAAAATTCTGCGCAAGCCTGAATCCATTTTTGATTACACTTACGAGGATTTTGTTTTTGAGAATTACGAGCATCATCCAGGGATTAAGGCGCCTGTCGCCATCTGATTAGAGGAGGTGGAAAGATGAGCATTTCGATGATATGGGCTATGGCACAAAATGGTGTGATTGGTCGGGATAACAGTCTTCCTTGGCGCCTTCCCAGAGATATGGCCTTCTTCAAAGAGCAGACGATTAATAAAACAGTACTCATGGGACGCAAGACGTGGGAATCCTTTGGCGGGAGAAGCCTACCAAACCGCCGCAACGTCGTTTTGACTCGAGATGAGAGCTATCAGGCGGAAGGTGCAGAAGTGATCCATACACTGGAGGAGGGGCTCCAACTTGCACAGCAAGAAGAGCTAATGGTCATTGGCGGAGCGGAGATTTATTCACTGTTTTGGCCACATGCGGATCGACTGATTGTGACTCGAATTGAGGGGACTTTTGAAGGCGATACGACGTTTCCTGAGCTGGATTGGAGCGGCTGGACTATAGTCAGTGAGACGCCGGGTATCAAGGACGACAAAAACTTGTATGACTACCGTTTTGTTGTTTACGAGAGAACAGAATAACATACAGGAATTCAACCTAGCTCATTTGAAAAATTAATAAACCATATAAAAAATCCTTTTGGCTGTAGATGCAGAAAGTTGCATAAGTTTTCATTACTTTTACGCTGTATTGTGATACAATAAATCAAATTCAATGAGAACAGACCCTTTCATAACACAAACAGACAAGTTCGAATTTGATTAGAATTCTGAATGGATGATCGGGGTTCATAAGCGAAGAGATGGGGGAACGTAACATGTCTACACCAACTGGATTTATGGAATACACACGACAGCTTCCTACAGACCGGGACCCGGCAGAGCGTATAAAGGATTGGGAAGAATTCCATAAGCATATGTCTGAAGAAGAGCTGCGTACCCAAGGGGCGCGTTGTATGGACTGCGGAACTCCTTATTGTCATACGGGGATGGATCTCATGGGAGCAACTTTAGGCTGCCCAGTTCATAATCTTATTCCGGAATGGAACAATCTCGTATATCGTGGTTTGTGGAAGGAAGCGTTAGATCGGCTGCACAAAACGAATAACTTTCCAGAATTTACGGGTCGTGTCTGTCCTGCGCCATGTGAAGGTTCATGTACAGTTGGCCTTATTGGGGAGTCTGTTACCATTAAGACAATTGAGGAAGCGATTATCGAAAAAGGCTTTGAGGAAGGTTGGGTCGTTCCTAACCCGCCGGAAAAACGTACAGGCAAACGAGTGGCTATTGTTGGCTCGGGTCCTGCGGGATTGGCTGCGGCGGCACAGCTTAACAAGGCAGGGCACAGCGTGACTGTGTATGAGCGTGCAGATCGTGTAGGTGGGTTGCTGATGTACGGAATTCCATCCATGAAGCTGGATAAGAAGGTTGTACAGCGCCGTGTAGATTTGCTGGAGGCTGAAGGTATCCAATTCATCACGAATACGGAAATTGGCAAGGATATCCCTACTGAGCAGTTGGTTGCCGACTATGATGCAGTTGTGCTATGCGGTGGATCTACAAAGCCGAGAGAATTCAATATTGAAGGCAGCGATTTGAATGGTGTTCATTATGCTATGGATTATTTGAATGGCACCATCAAGAGTTATCTGGATTCCAACCTCGAAGATGGCAACTATTTGTCCTCCAAAGGTAAGGACGTTATTGTTATCGGTGGTGGTGATACAGGTTCGGACTGTGTAGCTACTTCTTTGCGGCATGGTTGCCGGAGTGTCACTCAATTTGGCACACACACCAAAGCTCCGCTGGAACGTGATCCGATTGCGAATCCTTGGCCGCAGTTTCCGAATGTGTACTCTCTCGATTATGCACAGGAAGAAGCGAAAGCGTTGTTCGGAGAAGACCCGCGTGAGTTCTCTATCATGACAACCAAATTTGTGGGTGATGAGAATGGCAATCTGAAAGAACTGCACACCATTCAAATTCAACGTATTGTCGATGAAACAGGACGTAAAATCTATCAACCGATTCCAGGTACGGAACGCGTATTTCCGGCACAAATTGCGCTGATTGCAATTGGATTTGATGGGCCTGAGCAAACGATTGCGAAGGAAATAGGTTTGGAAACAGACCGCCGTTCCAATGTTAAGGCACGTTATGGGGAATATGTGACGAATGTGGATAAGGTTTTTGCTGCAGGTGACATGCGCCGCGGGCAGAGTCTTGTCGTGTGGGCTATTAATGAAGGCCGAGAAGCAGCACGTGAAGTTGATAAATACCTCATGGGTGCTACTGTTTTGGTATAATTATAAATTTTTATGTTACCGTTACGAATCAAGTAAAGGCTCCATCTTAGGATGGGGCTTTATTTGTGTTTAAAACTTTATCACTAGTAGTTGTTGAAACCAATTTTCTAGTGAGGTATACAAATCGTTGTAAATTAAATGTTATATAAAATAACTCTAAATTAACTTTAAATTAACTTTTTAATCATGTATTTGTTATCTATAGTGATCATAACATAAATAAGGACGGTGTGTGTAGCCTTTTCAAAGAAAAATACATTTATTTTACAAAATAATTAGATAAAAACTTAAATTGTGTAATATAAATTAACATTAATATTACACAAGTTTGCTAATAGTGCAGTTTTATTTTGGGTTTTCTATATTTATATTGCTTTAAAAGGAAGATGACATGATCTTTTCCAAGGTTACATAAAATCATGACCTGAGAGAATCATGATATCTATGGTATAATAGACGTACATTGTTGAAGCGCTAGACTAAATGAATTTACAAAGGAGCTTTCGCCGGGAGAAGGCTCCTTTTGCATGAGGCCGGGAACCTGTGTTTTCATTTGCGTTCCATGTATATCTATGATTCATGGAGGAGAAACAGAAGGCCGTCAGGAAGGAATGGAATGAATGAAGACGTTGATTATTGCTGAGAAACCAGATATGGGGCGGACAATTGCCGCTGTTATGGAGCCGCGTGCTAAAAATAACCGTACCTATTTGGAAGGGGAGAAATACATTGTAACCTGGGCGATCGGTCATTTGTTGGGTCTGGCTGAGCCGGATGCTTACGATGCTAAGTACAAACGATGGAATATTCAAGATCTTCCGATTATCCCTGAACAATTCAAAATCGTACCTAATCCGAAAACAAAAGATCAGCTAAAAATGATTGGTGAGCTGGCCAAACGCTGCAATGCCATCGTGAATGCTTGTGATGCTGGACGGGAGGGGCAATATATTTTTGCGTTAATTCAGCAGCAGTTAAATCTACGACAGCCGGTTAAGCGATTGTGGATCTCGGACTTGACGGCGGAAAGTATTGCGACTGGCTTTGAACGATTGCGAGATGCCTCGGAGTTTGAATTCCTGACTCAAGCTGCGCGGGCACGAAGTGAAGCGGACTGGCTGATTGGCATGAACGCCTCCAGAGCGTTCACAACACGACATAACACCTTGCTGTCGGTAGGACGGGTGCAGACTCCCGTGTTGGCACTAATTCATGATCGAGAAAAGGAAATTGAAGCATTTCAGTCTCAAACCTTCTATGACGTATGGGCTGAGTTCAAGCAAGATCAGATTAAGTACAAAGGGGCATGGCAGGGTGATCGGCTGACGAATCCGGAAGAAGCTGAGGGGATCGCTGCGGCGGTACGCGGAAAAGAGGGTGAAATTACCAAATATGATACGAAGCAGACAAAGGAGTATCCTTTTAAATTATACGATTTGACGCTGCTTCAACGCGAGGCGAATGCCAAGTACGGTTATTCGGCTAAAAAAACGCTGGATGTGGCACAAGCGCTTTATGAGCGTCACAAGGTCATTTCCTATCCGCGGACCAACTCTAATTATGTGACAGAGCAGAATATAGACGGCATGCATAAGGCATTACGGATGCTGGGGACAGGCCCTTATGCTGATCTGGTACAACAAGCAAACCCTAATTTGGTCCATAAACAGAATAAATCGGTCTGCAATCCGTCTCGTGTTGAGGATCACCATGCTATTTTGCCGACGTTAAAAAGGCCGGGAACGCTAAGCAAGGAGGAACAAAATGTATATGACCTGGTTATTCGTAGGTTTCTGTCGCATTTTTTTCCGCCGGCTGAATATAAAATGCATACCGTAATGACGCAGGTGGACAAGCATCTGTTTAAAACTAATATTAAGGAGCTTCTGTCCTTGGGATGGAAAGTGGTTTTGAGCAAGGCTGATCAGGATAAAGGTAAAAAGAGCAAAACATCCAAAAAAGAGGATGAAGAGGAAACGGACGAGTGGACGGACAAGAAGTTTGAAATTGATGCAGGGCGTCCGGTAGATTGTGTTCGCGCTGAGATGAAAGAAAAGGCGACTCAGCCTCCTAAAAGCTACACGGAGGGCACATTGCTTAAAGCGATGGAAAGCGCGGGCAAGCAGATGGAGAATGAGGAATTACGCGAGGTTATGAAGGATGCTGGATTAGGTACACCTGCGACACGGGCCGCCACAATTGAACGATTAAAGAAAGTCGGCTACATTGAGATGAAGGGCAAAAAGATTCTGATTACAGATAAGGGAAAGATGGCTATTGACCTGATCCGTCATGCCGGGGTAGATCTATTAGCTTCACCGGAGATGACAGGTCAATGGGAACGCCGTCTTCATCAAATTTCCAAGGGTGAGGCAGCTCAGGAGAAGTTTATGGATAACGTTAAAAGATTTACGTTGTCCATCATTGATAAGGTAAGGCAGCAGCCACCTGCTCCCGCAAATGCCTTTGGCGAGGAGGCAAGGAGTAATCGCTCGGGAGGAAAGACGAACGCCCGCGGCGTAGGTACGAGTGAAAGTGCCACCACCGCCAAAGGAAGAGACCGCACAGCATCAGGAGGCGGTAGCAGTGCAGGAAGTGCTGCGCTAAAGCAAGCATCGGCGCCAATAAGTCGCAGTTCGACTACAAAAGCAGTGCGGAGCTCATCTGATGGACAGTCAGATACTTCAGCAAGCCAAAGGCAGGCGTTAGGCAGCTGCCCGTGCTCCAATTGCGGTGGAAGCATTATTGAAGGCCGCAAAGGATATGGGTGTAGCCACTTTAAGCAGGGCTGTGGTTTTGTCATTTGGAAGGAATATGCGGGCAAGCAGATTACCGAAACGATGCTCAAGTCTCTGCTCGCCAAGGGGCAGACGCAATTGTTGTCTTTTAAACGTAAAGATGGATCGACCGTCAAAGCGCGGATTGTTCTGGATGTGCCAGGAACAGGACAACTTAGCGTTCGTGAGGATGTCTGAGATAGGAGCATCAACAAAAAAGGACCCTATCCGAGGGTCCTTTTTTGTTGATGCAATTGTATGCTTTCGTGGATCACCCGTGGCACTTCTGTTAGCTTTTGTATAGTATACATCACAGAGTTCACGCTTTTTTGCAATTCAACCATATTGTAAATCCATTCTTTGGGCTGCTTAAGATACACAGCGTGAATACCTGCCGCAAGGGCTGGAGATACGTCGGTGCGTAAAGAATTCCCAATCATCCAGGTGATGCTTCGGTCCAAGCGATTCATTTGGATGATTTCTTCCAGTGCATCTACATTTTTATGCTGGCGAATGTAGATACGGTCATCAAAGTAAGTAGCCAGCTTCATTTGTTCAATCTTTCTTTCTTGAATGACCTGCTCACCCCCAGTGTAAAGATGAAGGGAATGCCCTGCTTTTTGGAGTGAATTTAACGTTTCGGCCATACCTGGATACGGTTCGATTTCCTGCTCGTACACACTTCGGCCAAGCGAGCGAAGCTCCTGCTCTTCCCGAGAATCCGTACGGCGTCCAAATTGTTTCGAGAAAAACTGGTACGTATCTATTAGGGATTGTGGAAAATGCTCGCTGGCAAAACCCACCTGATGAACTCCAGCCACATCAATTTCGATTTGTTTTTCACGGATCGAATTTCTCGTTAGGTTATGAGCTGCAAACCATTCCTGAAGCAAATCGAAAAAGTGGTTGAGAATAAGATCGAAATACTTGTTGCAGTGGACCAAAGTGTCATCAAGATCAAATAAAATGTGCTGCTTCGGATACGACATGGTGCATACTCCTTCCAAGCCAAAGCTTTAACGGTGTTCGGTTTATAACTAAAGTTGCGATTCAAATTACAATCCAATATAGGATTCCAAAAATACCTGCAAATCAGCCGCACCGTCGGGACGGATGCTGAATTTTTCCTTGTGATAGCGTCCAATGTGGATGCGGAGCAAGCCAGCCACACGCAAAATCATCATATCAGACATAAGTGTATCTTCCAATCGTCTCAAATCATGACGCATGTCTTCAAGAGACTTAGGACCTTGAGCTACATAACGCAAAATGCGCAGTCGTTGCGGATCATTGACAGCACGAGTAAGCCGTAGTAGAAGCGTAGGCGGTTCTTCCTCACTCTCCTCGGGAATATCTACCGGATACTGGATCAGCAGTGTACGGGTATAAAAGCAATATGAATTAATTGGGCGATTATGGACGACCGGAAACAGCACCACTGTATCGAGATCTTCCATATGTGGGACGACTAGCCCGGCTGTTGCATATTCAACAAGTGCTTCCGGTTCCATTTTACTTAACAGCATGCGCTTTTCCGCAGCGTCTTCTTCTGCCAACACACGCAGTTCGCCTTCCAAGGTCCGAAAATAATCACGATCCCACAATCTGAGGAGTGGTGCATATACCTTACGAATGCGTAAAGATTCTTCAAAGGTTAAAAAAGGAATATGCGGAACAAGCAGCTCAAACATATCCTTGTCCGGTCCGTGATCCAAGTAAGAAATATAGTCGGATATTTCATCTGATTCCGGTCGAAGCAACGCCCAGGCATAGAGTGCGTCATAATCGCTAAAAGGGCAATCCTGAGCTGTAGCAAGCTCAGTACGAACTTCTTGTTGTAGTCGTGCATCCACCTTGTCGATCCATTCATGGCCCAAGTCCATATCTTGGACCCACTTTTTAGTTACATAGGCCATAAAGCTGCCGAGCAATTCATAAATTGGAGAAGTGTCTATTTTAATTTGATAACTCATGGAACCAAATGCCTCCTATTCTGTCTTCTAGCCCAGAGCGGTGAACGTAAATAAAGCCCGTCCATAAGCAAAACATGAGCATTTTGAAATTGCCCACTTATTTATTATGGCTTGTTCTGCCGGGCATTGTCCACTATAATATGAAATAGTGCGTTGTGACGTGAACTTGGTCGGATTGAACATACGAGGCTCTTCACCAAATGGAGTCGGATACATACCAGACTAGCTCTATCCGTAAAATCGTCATCTCAGATGGCGATTTTTTTCTTTTTCTCTTTAATACACTAAAATTAACGCTAAAAACATCTTAATATGTAATATACCGATTTTTCAGATGGTCATGGTATACATCGTGATAAGAATTATTATTGATTATGGTATCAAATGCAAATCATTTCTAAGCATTCATTTTATGATGTTAATAATTTAATTGTTCGGGCAGGAGGAGCTAGGATGTCGTCGTCGTTACGTGTTCATTATTTTATTTTAATTGCAGTTATTATTGTTGCTGGATTATGTCAGGGTTTGCTATTACCTATTTTGTCGATTTCTTTGGAACAAATGGGTGTTTCGTCTTCGCTAAACGGAATGAACGCGGCTGCACTGTATATTGGTTCATTTGCAATGACACTGGTGGCTGAACGGACTTTGGGATGGCTGGGGTTCAAAAAGCTGATGGCCGGTGGTCTTGTGCTTGTGCTCATTACGCTGCTGCTGTTCCCGCTAATTCCTGATATTCGGATTTGGTTCGTACTGCGTCTGCTCGTAGGTATTGGAGACAGTGCGTTGCACTATTCTGCGCAGTTGTGGATATTGCTAGTAACTCCACCAGAGAATCGAGGCCGCAACATTTCCTTTTATGGTATGTCTTACGGTCTGGGTTTTGCATTAGGCCCATTGGGATTATGGCTACTCGATTATGGAATGCTGGTTCCATTTGCTGCGTTGGCTTTTTTGTGCTTGCTTGTGTTGCTGTTAGTGTTAATCAAGCTACCTGACTCCAGACCGGAGAAGCAGGAAACTGAGGCGCGTCCCGCACAAAGATTCCGACGCAGCTATAGCTGGGCATGGTATGCTCTGTTGCCTGCATTTCTATACGGTTATATGGAAGCGAGCCTGAACAGTAATTTTCCAGTCTATGGCCTGCGTATTGGCTTCCATACCGATGAAATTGCTGCTTTGCTGCCTTTCGTTAGTTTGGGAGGCTTAGTGTTGCAACTGCCTTTGGGTATATTAAGTGACCGTTGGGGACGTAAAAAAGTGCTAATGAGCGTAGGTATAGCGGGAGGATTGACCTTTATGTTGCTACCCTGGAGTGGTAATCATTTTATGTTCACTTTGGTATTGCTGACCATCGCAGGTGGATTGGTAGGCTCCTTTTTCTCACTTGGTTTGGCCTATGCAGCTGACCTGTTACCCAAATCATTTTTGGCGGCTGCAAATGTGCTGGCATCCTTTCATTTTAATCTGGGAAGTGTGGTCGGACCTAATATTAGCGGAGGGTTGCTGGACATTGGAACTCAAGGCAGCATGTTTCTAGTCCTTGGAGGTAGTTACATTGTTTTTGGATTGTTGGGTCTGTTTTCCCGAAAAAGAGTACCGGCGGTTTAAAACTGCGGTTTGCATGGTATTTGTTTCACAATTACTATAAAATATAAACATGTATTGATGGCGGACAAAGGGGAATCATAGATGATTAAAATTCGGAAGCTGACCAAGCACGTGGGGCCTGTACGTACCCCGTTGCTTCGAGGAATTGATGCTGAAATTCATCAGGGTGAATTCATTGCTATAGTGGGGCCAAGCGGAAGCGGTAAAACGACACTTCTTCGCTGTCTTGCTTTACATGAATCTTGGGAAGAAGGCAGTTTAATTGTAGGAGGCAATGATGTACTGAAATCCGGGTGGACAGGCAAGATGAAATTAAAGCGGGAATGGGCATATCTGGAGCAAAATCCGCATCTTAATATGAATCGGACCGCTCTTAAAAATGTGCTCATTGGCAGATCGGGTCAGACCCCCTGGTGGAGAATGGTTACTGGTATGGTGCGTTCCGACGATTATATGGGAGCGATGGACGTTCTGGAGGATCTGGGTCTGCTGGATAAGGCGCATGATAAATGCGACAAGCTCAGCGGCGGCGAACGGCAGCGGGTAGCCACAGCGCGTGCTCTCGTTCACGGAGCTAAGGTTATTTTAGCTGATGAGCCTGTAAATGGACTTGATCCTGCCTCAGCAACGCATGTACTGGAAACCTTTCGCAAGCTGTGTTCTGACGAGCGAGTAACAATCATTACTGTACTGCCGCTGGAAATGGCTGAACGTTTTGCTTCCCGAATCTGGGGGCTGAATGAGGGCGAGCTGGTGTTTGATATCCAGGGAAGACGATTGACACAGGCAGAAAAGAACAAATTGTGAAGGGGACGGCAAGAGAAGTGAAAAAAATGCTGTTGAAAATGGTGGCGTGCTGCTGTTCCTTGCTGCTCCTTGCCGGATTTTTAAGCGGCTGTAATGTGATTAGCGATCCGATTTCGCTGATGCAGACACCAACGATGTCTGATGAGAAACAACAGCTGAATGGAGCAGTGAATACGCAATTAGGGGCGGTACAACCTTTAAGGCCGAATGATCCGGATGATCCTACGCCAATTCGGACGGGAGATTTGAATAATGATGGTATAGATGAAGCGGTGCTCTTTTATGAAACACCAGATGAGAGCGTAAAGATACATGGTGCCTTGTTTGAAGATCAGGGCGGCACGTGGGTAAAGAAGCTTACATTTGATGGGGAAGGCACGGTGTTGGAATCATTTAAGCTTGTGGATTTAACCAATGACGGTACGCTTGATATTGTAGCAGGTTTTTCGAGCGGAGACAGTAGTGAGAACGGGGACCAGAAGGGCCTCATCGTATACTCTTATACTGGAGGAACGTTGGAAAAAATATATGCAACGGGCTATACGGACTTCGTTGTAGACGATTTTAACCATAAGAAGATGGATTTGAACGGGGACAATCTGAATGACTTGACGATTATCTTGCTCCGTCGTAATGAATTTTTTACCGTGAAAACATTCCAGTTCAGCGGAGGGACCTTTAAGGAGATCGGATCGTTGGAATTGGACAGTCAGGCTTTAGGCGTCTACAATGTCGTCGCTGGTAAGGTAGCCCAAGGTAGGCAAGGGATCATTATTGATACAAAGATTGCCGAGACAACTACGGTTTCCAATGTTATCGTGATGGATCACGGCAAACTCAGAAAGCTCAATCTTATGGATGTTACCTTTAAGGATGCTACCATCGCCAGTGGTGATGTGGATGGTGACGGTATTCTCGAATTTGGGAATTTAGAGAAGCCTAAAGGTTGGAGCAACAGGCCGCTGGATGAAGTTCCTTATTTTGTATCGTTCTATCAGTGGGATGGGGCCAAAGGGACAATTTTCAAGCAGCAACAGTATCGTGATTCTAATGAACAGGTCTACTTCAGACTGCCGAAAGAGCTGCATGGCAAGGTGACTATTGATCCGAAGGTTTCCAGGAAAGACAGCTATTTGCGGTTTATTCTGGATGATACAGACAAAACAATAGCGGAAATTAAATTTTTCTCATTGTCACAATGGGAGCGAAACAATGAAGGCTATAGCCAATTGTGGCGAACGAACGCACAGGTAATTGGCATTAAGCGATCCAGCGAGCTGGAACCACGTAAAACCATTAAAAACAAGATGGGGGAAAGGCAGGTAGAATAGAGTGAGTAAAGTTTTAATCATGGAAGACGAGGAATCGATCCGTAGCTTTATCGTTATTAACTTGAAACGTAACGGTTTTGAGGTGCTGGAGGCGGCAGATGGGCATGAGGCTCTGAATATTTTGAACACGGTGCGGGATATTGATATCGCGCTGCTTGACGTGATGGTGCCTGGGATGGATGGTTTTGAGGTTTGTCGGAGAATTCGGGAAACGAATGAGCGTATTGGCATTATCTTTCTGACAGCCAAGGTACAGGAACAGGATAAGGTGTATGCCTTGTCTGTAGGGGCTGATGATCATGTGAGCAAGCCTTTCAGCCCGACAGAGCTGATTGCACGTATCCAATCGTTATTGCGTCGGGTAAATGTACATCGTGAAACAGCAGCCAAGGTGTCTTTCCAGTCCGGTCCGTTCACGCTGGATTTGATAGCTAAGCAATTTAAGAAAAACGGACAGCTGATCGAACTGACACCGACAGAGTTTTCGCTGATTCAGTTTTTTCTGGAGAAAGAAAATACGCCGCTTAGCCGAGATGTGCTACTTGACCACGTATGGGGCAAGGAATATATGGGCGATCCGAAAATTGTAGATGTGAATATCCGACGTCTGCGGCAGAAAATTGAAAACAATCCATCCGAGCCGGCTTTCTTACAAACCGTGTGGGGACATGGATATAAATGGAAAGGTCAGTCTCAATGATCAAAAAGGGAATTCGCCGACAGATTGTGCTTCACTATTTTTTCGTAGTGTTCTTGGCGCTTCTGTTAGTAGAAGTCATTTTTATGTTTGCACTCCGGTCGTATTATTACGACTCCATTTACAAACACATCGAAAGCCGTATCGAATCGGTAAGTGAATTTGCATCCAAATTCAAAGAGCCAGAACAGTCTTTGCAATCGTATTTGTTGAATACATTTTCTCTGCCCTTCACTGAATTACAATTGCTTGATGAACAGGGAAATGTAATTGATAACTCGACAAATTTTGCTGCGGATCTAAGTGTGCAAACCAGTGATGTGACACAAGCCTTAGCTGGAGATACGGGCAAATGGATCGGAAAGCAACCCGGCACGGGACAGCAGGTGATGGCGGTATCTCAGAAACTGGACAATATCGTCGGAGATCAGGTGTATATTATCCGGTATACGACTTCGTTGGAATTAGTAAATGATAAATTATTCATCATTACATTATTTTCGGTGGGAATCATGGCAGCTGTACTGATTATTGTATTTATAGTAAGCACAGGGCTTGCCAATTCCATTGTCAGACCGATTAACAACATTCGCGATGTATCTGCTCAGATGGCACAGGGACGATTTGATGCACGTATTAAAGGCGATTATCGCTATGAACTGGGTGAATTGGCATCGACGTTGAACTACATGGCACAGGAGATTGTCCGAACCAATCAAATCAAGGATGATTTTATTTCTTCCATTTCTCATGAGTTGCGTACTCCGCTTACTTCGATTAAGGGCTGGAGTGAAACGTTAAATTCTGGCGGATATGACCCGGAAGAGACGAAAATTGGGATGCAGATTATTTCCAAGGAAACGGATCGACTGATTGGCTTAGTGGAGGAAATTCTCGATTTTTCCAAACTGGAGCAAAATGCCATGAAGCTCGTGATGGGAACAGTTGATCTTCGAGAGCTTTTGCAGGAAATTATGCTGAACGTATGGGCAAAGGCGGAAATGAAGCAGATCAAGCTTCAACTGGATTCCGAGGAAACGGCTTATCTCGTTCATGGAGACGGTAACCGTCTGAAGCAGGTATTTTTGAACATTGTAGATAATGCTATCAAGTTTTCGCATGAAAGCTCGATTATTTATCTGTCTCTTCAACGCATTAAGGGTAATATCGAGATATCGGTACAGGATACAGGGATTGGGATTAGTGAAGAAAACCTTGCCAGAGTAAGGGATCGCTTTTTCCAGGTAGACCACCAAAATGGGGGGACGGGTCTGGGATTGGCAATATCGCAACAGTTTGTTGAGCGTCATCACGGTCAGATGCTCATCAGAAGTGAATTGGGAGCTGGAACCACCATTACGGTTTCATTGCCTGCTCTGCAAGCAGAGTCATCCGTGGAACTACCACAACTCTCGGAAGGGCAAATTTAAAGTCAGTTGTAAGAGGTAATAAAAAACAGCCAGTCCTCACTATATTGGAGGGCTGGCTGTTTGAAATTTTAGGGAGAGTTATGAAGTAAAGCCTTCTGCACGCAAGCGTGTGTTACGCTCATAGGCTTCTTTTAGCATACGTGTAGTTTGCGGCCGTACTGCCATTTTACCAAATACTGTTTCATTGGGTCCGATAACCATAATTTCGCTCGGATTACCTTTAATCACAGCACCATCACGAATCACAGCACCTTCACCGATAATGGCATGCTCAATATGCACGTTGCGCCCAATACGTGTGTCGGGCATAACGATACTTTCCTTGATGGATGAGCCTTTTCCCACCTCGACGCCACTAAACACTACAGAGCGCTCAATTTGGCCTTCTACTTGGCAGGAATCATGCAGGAGGCTGTCCAATGACTGCATTTTACGACCAGGCACCTTTTGCGCGCTCAGCCTTGTGCGGCGTTCACGTGTATACATCGGCCAGTCTTGACGCTGAAGGTCAATTGCGCAATTTTCATGGAGCAGGTCCATGTGGGAGTCCCATAGGCTTTTAACTGTACCTACGTCTTTCCAGTAGCCCTGGAATTCATAAACGTATAGAGATTCTTGGTCCGCCAGCATTTTAGGTATGATATCTTTGCCAAAATCATGACTGGATTGAGGATCCTGTGCGTCTTCCAACAGGTAATTTCTTAAGTAATCCCATTTGAAAAGATAAATCCCCATAGAGGCCAAATTACTTTCGGGTTTCTCCGGCTTCTCTGCAAATTCAGTGACACGCAGATCTTCATCGGCGCTCATAACACCAAAACGGTGTGCTTCATCCCAAGGAACCTCCATGACAGAAATGGTTGCCGCAGCTCCTTTTTCCTTATGGTAGTTCAGCATCTCGCGATAATTCATATAGTAAATATGATCACCGGATAAAATAAGCACATGCTCTGGATTTTGGCTGTCAATATATTCGATATTCTTATGAATAGCATCTGCCGTTCCTAAGTATTCAGCGTTACCTGTATTATAAGATGGAAGCAGGGTAATTCCTTTGTCATCCGTTTTTGTAAGGCCCCATGGAGTCCCATCCCCAATATGTTCGTGCAAGGATTCCGCCTCATATTGCGTCAGTACACCTACAGTATCAATGTTTGAATTTACGCAATTACTGAGAGGAAAATCGATGATCCGGTAATGACCGCCAAAAGGTACGGCGGGTTTTGCAATCGTTGAAGTAAGGGGAGCAAGACGGCGTCCCTCTCCGCCTGCCAGCAGCATGGCAATGCATTCTTTATTAAACATTTCGTTTCCCTCCCGGTTTAGTTGTCTGTTGTAGTACATACATAAACGGTATGGGGTACTCTTGAAACCATCAGGTATATAAGATTCCCCAAAAACTAAGGTTTATTTTTTTCCTAGTCATTTTTCTGTTCATTGTGGCTAGAATGGGGTAATAACTCAGGTCAGCTTTGACCCAAAAGCGAATGCATTACCGACTCATACATTTTTACTCACAAAACATAAAAGGGTGGTGACGTGATGACAGACCAAATTCTTCCGCAACAGACGATATCATCGGAAGATATTTATTTGTTTCATGAAGGAACGCTTTATCACAGCTACCGATCTTTGGGTTCCCACCTTACTGTGGAGAACGGAGAACAGGGCGTTCGTTTTACGGTCTGGGCTCCTCATGCTCTCCATGTCGGGCTTGCTACAGATCGCAACAACTGGAATGGGGAACAGGATTCCTTATATAGGGTTCCCAAATCCGGTTTTTGGAGTCGTTTTTTTCCGGGGATATCCCAAGGAACATTTTACAAATACGACATTACAGGTCCAAATGGTGAACGATTTCTGAAAGCAGATCCTTACGCCGTACGTGCTGAAGTAAGACCGGCTACGGCGTCAGTGGTAGCTTCATTGGATGGTTATGTTTGGAATGATGCAGCTTGGCGCCGTAAACGTAGAGCACCATATGGTAAACCTCTACATATATATGAGCTTCATCTAGGCACTTGGAAGCAAAAAGCAGATGGTACGTTTTATACATACAGGGAGATGGCTGAGCTTCTTGTGCCTTATGTAACAGATATGGGGTATACACATATTGAGCTGATGCCGCTGAGTGAGCATCCGTATGATCTTTCCTGGGGCTACCAACTCACCGGGTATTTTGCACTCACAAGCCGTTATGGTGAACCACATGATTTTATGTATTTGGTGGATCGTTGCCATCAGGCGGGAATTGGAGTGATTATGGATTGGGTTCCAGCTCATTTTGCCAAGGATGCTCATGGATTGAGACGGTTTGACGGATCGCCGCTGTTCGAATACGCGGACCCGCTAATTGCGGAAAAGCCCGGCTGGGGAACCCTGACATTCGATTATAGCAAGCCAGAAGTACGTTCTTTTCTGATCTCCAATGCATTGTTCTGGATGGATGTGTACCATATTGATGGTCTGCGTGTAGATGCAGTGACGAGCATGTTACGGCTTGATTTTGAAAAGCAGGATGGACAATATTGTCTCAATTCCAAGGGAGGGATTGAAAATGAGGAGGCTATCGCCTTCCTTCAACAGCTGAATGAGACGGTATTCCGCTATTATCCATACGCACTCATGATGGCAGAGGAGTCCAGCGCTTGGCCGATGGTGACCTCCCCAGTAAGCGATGGAGGACTCGGTTTTAATTACAAATGGAATATGGGTTGGATGAACGATACACTTGATTATATGGAATCAGAGTTTGATCAACGACCCGATCGCCATAATTTGCTGACATTCCCCATAGCCTATGCGTACAGCGAAAATTTTACACTGCCATTGTCACATGATGAGGTTGTGCATGGTAAAAAGTCGCTGCTTGATAAAATGCCGGGCACCTATGAACAAAAATTTGCCGGACTACGGGCACTTCTTGGCTACCAAATGACCTCACCAGGTAAAAAGCTTTTATTCATGGGAGGGGAATTTGGTCAATTTATTGAGTGGAAGGATGAGGATCAGCTTGACTGGTTTTTGCTGGACTATGACAGTCATCGGTCTCTGCACGCATACTCGAAAGCACTGAATCATTTATATCTTCAGGAGAAGGCATTATGGGAATTGGACCATTCGTGGGACGGCTATCAATGGATTGAAGCTGAAGACCGCGGACAGAGTGTGATTACGTATTTACGTAAAGGCAAAAAAGCAGGAGATACGCTGGTTGTCCTCATTAATTTTCAACCTGTGCCAAGAGAAAATTATCGAATTGGGTTGCAAAAGGCAGGAAGCTATATGGAATTACTGAACAGCGATCATAAGGACTTTGGGGGGAGTGGTCAGCTTAACTCTGGGGTGATACGTACTTCCAAAATCCCTTACCACGGCCAGCTTCACAGCTTGGAGGTGACGATTCCACCCCTAGGCATCGTTATACTCAAGAAAACACCACCACGTAGGTCTAAAAAAGTAGATTAACCACATAAGGAGGAAGCACATATGAACATTTTGTTTGCGGCAGCAGAAGCACATCCATTTATTAAAACAGGCGGGTTGGCTGATGTTATTGGCGCACTGCCAAAGGCACTTCATCAGGCAGGATGCGACGTCCGAATCATCTTACCTAAATATGCGGGCATTCCCGATACCTATAAGAAGTCTCTGCGTCCGGTAACGGTCAAGCATGTAGCTGTAGGCTGGCGTGATCAGTATTGTGGAGTAGAGGAGCTGACGTTGGACGGGATCAGGGTTTATTTTATAGATAATGAATATTACTTCGGTCGTGACGGTATTTACGGTTACATGGATGATGGCGAACGCTTCTCCTTCTTTAACCGGGCGATTTTGGAAGTGCTGCCTGAACTGAATTTTCGGCCGGATATTGTGCATTGTCATGACTGGCATACGGCAATGGTTCCGCTGCTTCTGAATGCCGATTATCGACATTTGCCCTTTTACAACGATATTCGCACGGTGTTTACGATACATAATCTGTTGTATCAGGGTGATTTTCCATATGAGGTCTTAACGGAGCTGCTTAACTTGGATGGAAGCTATTTTACTTCCGAAGGTGTGGAATATTATGGCAGACTGAATTTTATGAAAGGTGGGCTTACTTACTCCGATCATGTCACGACCGTGAGTCCAACCTATGCAGAGGAGATTCAAACTGAATTTTACGGATACGGACTGGAGGGTTTACTTCGTAAATTAGGAGAGCAGGGACGCTTAACGGGGATTGTGAATGGAATTGATACCCAAAGCTACAATCCTGCCACAGACAACCGTATTTATACAAAGTACCGCACAAGTCTGGCAAAGAAAAAGGAAAATAAAATTGCCTTGCAAAAGGAGCTAGGTCTGCCGGTGCGTCCAGACGTACCTATGATAGCAATGGTAACTAGACTTGTGGATATGAAGGGGCTAGATCTGGTTACGAGAGTGCTTGACGAAATCTTGTATTATGACGATATTCAGTTTGTCGTGCTGGGAACAGGGGACCCTGCTTTTGAGCACTGGTTCCAGGAAGCAGCGGGACGGTATCCTCTGAAAATGTCGGCGCAGCTTACTTTTAGCGAGCCACTGTCACGAAAAATATATGCGGCAAGTGACATGTATCTTATGCCATCGAGGTTTGAGCCTTGTGGGATTAGTCAACTGCTGGCGCTTCGTTATGGAAGTATCCCTATAGTGCGAGAAACTGGAGGGCTGAACGATACTGTACAGGCTTACAATGAATCTACAGGTGAAGGTAACGGTTTTAGTTTCACGAACTATAATGCACATGACATGCTGCACACCATTCGTCGTGCTGTTGATTACTATCGCCAACCTGAGCATTGGAACAAGCTTATACAGACGGCCTTTGCAGGAGAGTACAGTTGGGATGTATCGGCCGAGGCTTATATGGATATTTACCGTTCGCTAGCAAAGATTGATGGAACAGAGTAGGATACCATATTTGTGCTAATAAAAAAGGGAATCCCTTTAGCCAGTGTCTGGCTGAGGAATTCCCTTTTTTGCTGCGGTCAGTCGCCCCCGCCACCACAACTGCTTCCACACGAAGATCCGCTGCTACAAGAGGAATGACTCCCAGAATCGCCTGAATCGTGGTGAGAAGAGCCTCCACCATGAGAACTGTCATGGGAGGAATGATGGTGCGAGTGGTGTGTATCCCAGTTTGAGCAGCCGCTTGCAGAGCTACAGCCGGATGAGCTGGCTAGGGCGACACTGCTTGTAGAGTCTGGGTGCATGTGTATGGCAAATTCATCAGGCCGATACCATGAATACCACACAACAGCCAGTAGCAAATAGTCAACCTGCAAATAGTTGATCTTGGGGAGCTGCTTGCCCTCAGGATCATTTACAGCTTTATTTACCCGCTCACGGAGGTGTTGGACTATCTTATGAACCGCTTGTTGTGTCTGCTTTGAAATGCCTATATTTTCACTTATATTCCATCGGTCACCTACTGGCTGCGCTGAAGCTGTCAGGTTGTAATAGTGTGAAAGCTCATCATTCGGTAATGGATGATTAAAAAAAGTTCCCCACAAACTGGCGCTATAGCGATTCCAGCCAAAGCATTCCACATACAACCAGTCAAACCACGCCCGCTCCTCTGGCATCAGCTGAGAGCCGCCCGAATGGGGAGCATGGTGAAGCATACGACCAAAAAAAGCTCCCGAGAACTGCTGGTATTCGCGCGTAAACATTAACATTTCGTGCCATAGTTCATCCACATCACTACTGAACATAGGCACTCGATTCATAATCGCGCATAGCATGAAGTATCGTTTTAGCTCATGCCAGCGCCAGTCATATTCTTGTTCCGTCAGATTAGGGTGGGCTTCCATGACACGTTGCTTTACGTTGTGAGCATAGGAGGCTGGAATGGATCGCTCCAGCAGCTCCTTCAGCTCCGTAATTTCTGGATGACGCTCTTGCGTGAGTGACGAAGGAGACGGGGAACTAAGGAAAAATGCATTCCGTCGGCGCGTGCTTCTGTTTCCACGATTCCTGCGTATTGCTCGGAATATAAACCAAAAAATGATGAGGTCAACCACAATAAACAACGTCCAAAAGCTACTCATACTATTCATAAAGGCACTCCTTTCTCCAAGAAGACGGCATTTCCGATTTTAACTTTTGCTATTCAGTAGAGCGAATTCTTCTTTAATCTGTGCCAGCAGCTCAGAACTTGTGATTACATCGCAAGCTGTCCATGCCAAGGTCCTCGCGGCCAAGAGCATTCCTTCCATTGCGCGGTCCTGCATCGCCAAATCGCGGAATTCTGGTGTATGCAAGGCATGCTTCTCGTCAATAACTTGAATGTACGGATGGATCGCAGGGCAATGAAGTGATACATTTCCGATATCCATAGAGCCATGATCTTCGCCTTCCGTAATATCTTCTTGCGCAATACCAGCCTGCACCAAATTTGCAGTAAAGGTGTCGGAGAGTACACCGTTAGTCACCATTTCATCATAAGAAGTCTCATAATTGGAGGTTTCCAAACGACACCCGGCTTGTAAAGCAGCTCCTTCAGCAATTTGAATAACACGACGGGTAAGCGGGTTCAGTTCTTGGCGTGTCGCGGCTCTCACGTAAAATTGAGCTGAGGCGTAATCAGGAATAATATTGGCAGCCTGCCCACCCTGATTAATGATGCCATGGATACGCACTGTACTTTTCACCTGTTGCCGAAATGCGTTGATCCCATTAAACGTTTGAATCACAGCGTCCAAGGCATTAATCCCTTCGTGCGGACTGGCCGCAGCATGAGCGGATTGACCAAAAAATTCGAACTGTACAGCATCAATCGCCAGCGATTTTCCTGATTTTTCGTAGCGATCGAAGGGATGTGTCATCATGGCTATGTCGCAATCATCAAACAATCCAGCCGCCGCCATCGGAACTTTTGCACCGCGTGTTTCTTCGGCAGGTGTGCCGTAAACACGTACTTCTCCACCAGTCTCGTCGATGATCGATTTGAGACCGACGGCAGCGCCTGTACTCATCATGCATATCAAATGGTGTCCACAGGCGTGCCCTAAACCTTTCAGGGCGTCATATTCTGCCAGAAAAGCAACAACTGGTCCAGGCTTGACTGCTTTGTAAGTAGCAATAAAGGCCGTTTCTATACCCAATATGGGTGCCTGAACTTCAAAACCGTGAAAGGCAAGTTCTTCTTTTAGACGGGCAGAGGCCAGGAATTCCTCGTTTCCAAGTTCAGGGTTTGCGCCTATATACAACGAAATGTCCTTAAATCGCTCGGCATGCTGTTCAATGGTGTGTTGAATGGTCTGTTTAAAATTCATGCTGAAAACTCCTTTATATATGCTGTAATGTAGGTACTGCGATAGATATACTAAAATTGTACTATAACATTCATTGCATAATCATGCATATTCATTTATAATGACACAATCTTATTTATTATAAAGAATTTAAGGAGAGAAAAAAAGATTGAAAAAGGCATATCGTTTTACCGCCCTGGTTTTGACGGCGGTTATCTTGCTGTTGGCTGGTCTTCCTATGCTCACTGCATACGGATCGGAAGGAAAGCCACAGAAAAAACTTGTAGTGGGTATGAGTGCTGACTTCCCGCCGTATGAGTTTCACAAAGTTATTAACGGTCAGGATACCATTGTCGGGTTTGATGTTGAAATTGCCAAGGAAATCGCCAAGGATCTGGATGCAGAGATGGTCCCAGAGGACATGAGTTTTGACTCTTTGCTGCCTGCTCTGCAAAGTGGTCGCGTAGACTTGGTGCTGTCTGGTATGACACCGACAGATGAACGCAGAAAGAGCATTGATTTTTCGGATGTATACTATCGTTCCAAGCAAGTCATTATGGTTCGTCCAGAGGACAAAGACAAATATTCAACGATGGCTGCTCTAAAAGGAGAGAAGCTCGGTGCGCAGAAGGGGAGTATCCAGGAAGAAATTGCGCAAAAAGTACCTAATGCTTCGGTAACCTCATTGGATAAAATATCCGATCTGGTACTCCAGCTTCGGACCAAGCGTATCAACGCGGTTGTAATCGAAGATACCGTTGCTAAAGGATACACGCTAGACGGTACCGTAACACTTGCCAAAGCAGTACCTGAAGATGAAGGAGCAGAAACTGCTGTAGGCATCCGTAAAGGAAATGCGGAATTGCTTGCTTCAGTAAATAAAACGTTGGCTCGCCTGAAAGCGGACGGTTCGATTGAGAAGTTTTCTACAGAAGCGAGTGCACTGTCTGCTGACAGACAGGTTTCTTCGAATAGCATTGTAGATATATTTTTGAAATATCGCAGTTTCTACGCTACGGGTATCGGCTACACTCTATTGCTGTCTGCGCTCGGAGTACTGTTCGGATTCATTATTGGCCTGATCATATCATTGCTACGGATGAGTGGTATTCGTATTATCGAGTGGCTAGGTACCGCATATGTAGAGATACTGCGCGGCACACCTATGCTGGTGCAGCTTATGATCATTCATTACGGAGTTGCTTTGACGTTAGGTGTTAATTTTACGCCACTCCAGTCCGGTATAATTACGTTGTCTCTGAATAGTTCGGCATATTTGGCTGAAATTTTCCGTGCTGGTATTCAGGCCGTAGACCGTGGACAGATGGAAGCTGCCCGCTCGCTCGGGATGGGACGAGGCAAAGCGATGCGTCACGTTATTTTACCGCAAGCATTTAAATCTATATTGCCTGCTATTGGTAATGAGTTCATTACGATCATTAAAGAATCTTCTATTATTTCGACCATTGGGATGGTGGACATTATGTATCAAGCCCAGGTCATTAAGAATATTACCTACGAAGGCTTAAGTCCGTTCGTAATCGCAGCCGCTATTTATTTTGTAATGACATTTAGCTTATCTAAGCTGTTGGGTTTATGGGAAAGGAAGTTGAGAGCCAGTGATCACCGTTAAACAACTGCGTAAATCATTCGGTAAGAATGAAATTTTAAAAGGCATTGATATAGATATCGCCAAAGGTGAAGTAGTCGTCATTATCGGCCCGAGTGGTTCGGGGAAAAGTACGTTTTTGCGTTGTATGAATCTGTTGGAACAGCCAACAGAAGGGGAAATCTTGTTTGAGGGTGAGCCGATTACGGCCCGTGGTCATAATATTAATGCGACTCGAGAGAAGATGGGGATGGTTTTCCAACATTTTAATCTGTTTCCGCATAAAACAATACTGCAGAATCTGACGCTTGCACCAACGAAGGTGAAGAAGCAATCGGGGAAAGAAGCGGAGAAAATTGCGTTGGAGCTCCTGCGGACCGTGGGTCTTGAGGATAAGAAGAATACCTACCCGAACCAGTTATCTGGCGGTCAAAAGCAACGTATAGCGATAGCACGTGCTCTCGCCATGCAGCCGCACGTAATGCTGTTTGATGAACCTACCTCTGCCCTGGACCCTGAAATGGTTGGAGAGGTTCTGGATGTGATGAAGAAGCTCGCTGAAGGCGGCATGACGATGGTGATCGTGACGCATGAAATGGGCTTTGCTCGTGAGGTAGGAGACCGAATCATCTTTATGGACAACGGTCAAATTATAGAGCAAGGTACGCCGGAGCAAGTTTTCGGAACTCCAAGCCATGATCGTACCCGTGATTTTCTGGCTAAAGTGCTGTAAGAAAATGCTTTTATGAATTATTGACAAAGCCCTCTCGTGATGATATTTCACGGAGGGCTTTTCTCCTTTTGTCACCATATCTCCATATTTTCGTAACAAAAAACCGATTTTTGATGACAAAATTGTAATGGATATAGTATGATGTTCAAGGTTCCCAACATTTTCATGCAGATAAGGTTACAAAATTGTGATATTATGCAGTAAGCCAAAACTTACCGGGGCAGCAGCAATGATAACAATTACTCAGGTGCTGGGCTCAAACCATGGGAAGTGCGGGGGACGTAACAACGGCAATTATTCCAATGCGTCATATAGATGTTGTGGAATATGCCTAGGGGTGAATTGCACAAGCATAGGGCTTCTCCTGAGTCCGAATCCGACAGCTAACTTCGCAGGCATAACAGAGGAGGTACATATCTTTGAAACACTTAAAACATATTGGAAAAACCATGAAATTTGCGGTGCTTGCCGCAGCGATTGCAGGATTGGCACAGACAGCAGGAGTAGCAAATGCTGCTTCGCTTCATACTGCCAAAGAAGGCGATACTTTCTTTTTGCTTGCTCAACGTTATGGGGTATCGGTAGATGACTTGACGAAGGCTAACCCGGATATTGCGTCCAACAACATATATGCAGGTCTACAAATTAAAGTGCCAGACGAAAAAAGTGTGAAGACGGCTTCGGATTCGAAACCACAGCTTCTTACGGAGAAAGCACCAGCGAATGAGAGGCCAACAATTGAAGCATGGGGCAAAACATTCAATTACAGTAAAGTTGTTGATGTTAAAGCAACAGCATATTCAGCCGCAGCTGATGAAAATGGCAAATGGGGTGCAGTCGATTACTACGGTAATCCGCTTAAACTGGGTACAATTGCAGTAGACCCGAAAGTCATTCCTATGGGAACAAAGGTGCTAGTTACAGGCTATTCCCATCCCGGCTTGCCAGACCATTCTTTTGTAGCCGTTGCCCGTGATCAGGGCAGCGCTATTACCGGAAAGCGGATTGATATCTTTATCCCTGGCAACAAATCATTCGTGAACGACTTCGGCTTCCAAAATGTGAAACTGTACGTTATTGATAAATAGCATTGTGCATATATTTGATTTCATTAAACATAATATATATTATGTAAACTTAATATTATAGCACACAACATATAACTGGGACGACTTCTTATCAGTACGGTCGTTTATCGCTAAAAAAGGCTGTCTTACAAGCAGAAGCATTCTGCTCGTCAAGGCAGCCTTTTTACGTTGTTGGTATATACGAGGCTTAGACATACTGTTATTTTCGTTCCGATGTGTGAAGTAGCCGGGGGACTGTGACAAACTTGTAGCCCTTAGCTTTTAAAGAGTGGATTAGACCCGGCAAAGCTTGGACAGTACCTTGCAAGTTGGAACTTTGACCTCCACCTGCATGCATTAAAATAATGGAGCCAGGTCTGGTAGCCGGGATCACGTTACGCTGAATCTGTGTTTTGCTTAATCCCTTCCAGTCTAGAGAGTCCACATTCCAATTGACGATCATGTACCCATGACGACGCGCCCACTGAATTTGAGGCTCCGTGATTTCACCATAGGGTGGTCGTATTAATCTGGGCTGAAAACCTGCGCTGGCTTCTAAAATGCGTTCTGTTTTTGTAATCTGGTGGCGAAAGCGTTCTGGTGTGGCCTTCCTGAAATCCGGATGAGTATAGGAATGGTTTCCTATAGCATGACCCTCGCGGATGATGCGGCGTATGATCCCCGGATGCTTTTCCGCACGATGGCCGACGATAAAAAACGTAGCTTTGATACCGTTTGCGTGTAATACGTCCAAAACCTGCGGCGTATACCTTGAATCGGGCACATCATCAAAGGTTAAGGCAATTTGGCGGGTGTGCGGGCCGCACATTTTAAAAATGTCCGCATGCTTTTTTCGTAGCATCGCTAATGTTGGAGTAGCTCGATCTTTACTTTGATATACCGAAGTAGCGACAGTAGCTTCCTTGGGATGGGGCGTTCCGATGTTGGGAGGCGTGTCAGCGTGAACGGGAAAACTTGAAAATGCTAGTAACAGTGCTAAACATGGCAACACTCCCCTGTACCGCATTTGTATTCCCCCTTTCCGTGCAGTGGTACCTAGTGGTGCTCTCAGCTATTATGTACCTGTCCTATTAAAATTATGCTGGTGATTGAGTGAAGTCCTACACGACTGAAGAGAAGCACATCATGAAGCGGATATCCGTGAAGATGACGAAGTAAACGCGCATATTCTCTTAAACATGAACGAAAACTGGAGCATTTTCGTAAGTTTTAGCCTTACAAAGGATTCGGTATACCGTGACAGCTGGTGTATAATGGGGATGCTATTCATAATGCTACAGACTTGGAATTGAGGGAAGGATGGATAAAAGTGACCGACTTGTTTACTCCTTATCAATTAAAGGGGCTTTCTTTAAGAAATCGGATTGTCATGCCCCCAATGTGCCAATACAGCGTGGAGGCCAAGGACGGCAAACCGACGGATTGGCATTATGTCCATTATGTGAGTCGCGCGGTAGGAGGGACTGGACTCATAATTGTGGAAATGACAGCGGTTCATCCGGATGGGCGCATTACGGATCGTGATTTGGGCATTTGGAGTGATGAACATATTCCTGCATATCGTAAAATGGTAGAGGAAGTCCACAAGTATGGTGCCAAAATTGCCATTCAATTAGGCCATGCCGGACGCAAGGCTGAAGATGCTGAGCCACCTGTAGGCCCGTCCTCGATCCCCTTTAGTGAACGATTTAAAGAGCCGCACGCTTTGACGCGAGCAGAAGTCAAGGAACTGGTTCTTGCCTACAAAGAGGGGGCGCGTCGGGCGGTAGAAGCTGGTTTTGACACGGTAGAGATTCATGGCGCTCACGGCTATCTAATCCATCAATTTCATTCTCCTTTAACCAATACCCGAGAAGATGAGTATGGGCAGGATTTATCACTGTTTGGTGTTGAGGTGATACGTGCTGTTAAAGAGGTACTTCCTGCTGATATGCCTGTGCTAATGCGGATATCTGCCAAAGAATATGTCCAAGACGGATATGATGTTGAATACATAGCAGCCATAGGGGAACGATATCGTGATGCGGGTGTAGACATTTTCCATATTTCTTCTGGTGGTGAGGGTCCGATTGGTTCCAGCGGAGGTCCGTCTGCGCGTGCTGGTTATCAGGTGGATTTGGCTCATACCATCCGTGAGAAATTGAATGTGCCTGTCATTGCTGTCGGCTTATTGGATGATTATGAGGATGCCCGCCGAGTCGTGCAGCACAATGAAGCTGATCTGGTGGCCATAGGGCGTGCCATGCTGCGTGATCCCTATTGGGCGCTGCATGCATCACGGGCGCTAAAAGTACAGGCGGATATTCCAGAGCCTTATCTACGCGGTTTTTAGATATTTTTGAAACCTCTTTGCAAAGCTTGCGTAAACATGTGTACAGAGCTTAAAATTTAAGCATTCAATTCTAGGAGGAACTTCACATGTCTATTTTCAAACGATTAAGAGATCTTACGATGTCTAACATTAACGCCATTATCGACAAGGCAGAAGATCCAGTTAAAATGACGGATCAATACATTCGTGATATGCAAGAGGATCTGGAAGATGCAGAGAAAGCGGTAGCCGCTCAAATTGCTATTGAAAAGAGATTTAAACAGCAATACGAAGAACAGGCAGCTTTGGTGAAAAAACGCGAAGAACAGGCTCATACGGCTGCAAAAGCACAAAATGTGGATCTTGCTCGTCGTGCGCTGGAAGAAAAGAAATCTGCCGAACAAAAAATGAACGAGTTCCAAGCTGGTTATGAGCAAAACAAAGCTGCAGCTGACAACCTGCGTGGTAAGCTGGATGAAATGCGCAGACAGCTGACTGAAATGAAAAACAAGCGCGAGACACTGGTTGCCCGTTATAATGCAGCTAAAGCGCAAACCGAAATTAACAAAGCGATGAATGGTTTTAGCTCGGATACGGCAACTGCTGGATTAAAGCGTATGGAGGAAAAAATGCTGCAAGCAGAAGCACGTGCTGAAGCGAGCAACGAAATGGCTTCCAAGGAAAAATCGCTGGATGAAGAGTTCAAAGAGCTGGATAAGAAAAGTGCTGTGGACGACGAACTTGCTGCTTTGCTGAAACAATACGAAAATAAATAAGAACTTTTAAGCATTGCCGCTAGTGTGATGGCTCAGTAAGCGAAGGAGAAACGTTATCTCCTTCGCTTTTCCCTGCCTGGGGGCGTAAATCAATATATGTAGTCAAGAAGATGTGGAGGATGGTAGCAAATGCATTTTTTAGAAACGATGAAAGCGATGCTGGTATGGACGGGCGCAGGTGCTATTTTGCTGTTCGTATTAATGTATGTCGATTCTTTATTTACAAAGTATAAGGATTTTGCCGAAGTAAAAGCCGGAAATATGGCTGTAACAGTCCGGATGATTATGAAGCTGATTGCACAAGGATACATTTTATCGGGTTCAATTGCTACAGCTAATAATTTGCTCGAAGCGCTTGTGTATTCTGTGATTGCCTTTATCATCTTGCTTGTTTTGGAAGTGATTGTGCGTCTGCTGTTGCGGTATTGGGCACAGTTTGATTTGGATAAAGGTACCCAAGAAGGTAAAATTGGTTTCGGCTTGTTCTCAGGAGCGCTGCATTTGGTGGGTGCCTTGATCATTACAGCATGCTTCTAGGCAAAGTAAGGAGGGAATATGACCATGAGTGTATGGAAACGAATTTCAAATCTATTTGCCAAGCCTGAACCGCCGAAAGCGGAAAAAAGCATGCTTCACTTAAATCCTGGTGATATTTGTGAAGTGTCGCTTGTCACCTATGAAGTGGTAGGTCGTGTACATAATCGTGCTCGGAATGCCGTTGTTTTGACGCTTCAGGATGGTAATCAAGTGAGTTATCTTCATATTGAGGAACGGGAAACACTGCAATTCGGACTATATCAGGCCATCGATGGCAGACTAGACAACCCGGAGGAAGTACCGACCATTTTAGAACTGGATGATACAACGTATCATTTGGAAGAACAGTATTTTGGGCATGTTACCGTTATGGGCCGTGCTCCTTTCCGGCAGGGGGGAGAGCAACATGTTTGGCAGTACCAGTCTGATGATTACCATCTACTGCGGGTAGAGTGGCAGGACGGTCGCTTTATGCTTTATGAAGGAGAAGAAGTGATTACCGGAGACGTCAAGGTTATTCGGGCTAGCTAGGAGAGGGTTACACATGGGCAAACGCACCTGGCAATATGCATTAAAGGTCATTGTGGCGCTGAGCTTGTTCGTATCCGTGCTAAGCGGCTGCGGGGCGCCAAATGTGAAAGATACGTATCCGCTGGAATCCGTTAGTGGTAGCGGAAACTCGACCTCGTACGTATATCGGGCGGCAGGCAAAACGGTTCCCGAAGTAGCGGAGGAATTGAAAGAACAGCGTACACCGGAACAAATATCGCCTCAGAGCAATGAGCGGATGTTTCTGGTATACAGCGATGAATGGTACCATTTGCAGCAAGATCCAGCTAAGAAGGAAGATACACTCATTGAAATCGACAGTAAAAAGTATGTCGAGCAAAATTACAGTTCCAGCTTTCTAAAAGGATACTTAACTGCAACTGTGCTGGATGCTCTGTTCGATTCATTGCGGGGGTCTGGCTCCTATCGAGGTTATTCGAGCAGAGATGTATACCGACCTTCACAAGGGCAATATCGTGCTCCAACAGCACAGGAGAAAAAAGCGATCCCGCCGATAACGGTGGAACGAAAAGGTTCAGTTACCCGTAGAGGAAAAAATTCGGATTCCAGCGTTGGATCAAGCGGAAGTCTATTCGATCGAGGCTCCAGCAGTTCACCGAGCAGAGGCTCGATTTCACGTGACCGAGGCAGCAGCGGTGGTTCCAGCATATTTGATTCACCGCGCAAATCTTATAGTAAGCCTAAAACACGCAGCGGCTCAGGTAAAATTAGCCGGCGAAGTCGACGATGATGGGTAATATTTTATTTTCTTCTAAAGTTGTTTGCGGAACTGTGGAACTGTCTTGCACAGTTCCTTTTTTTGTTGTTTAACATTTACTAATGTAAATTGAATGGATGCTCCCTCACTTCGATTTTATTGCCGTCTACTTTGACCTGCGATCAGGGCTTATGTGCTCAATGCCATCTTCTTCAATGATACTGCTTTTTTTGATATGGAGATGACGAGCTATCTTTTCTATAGCACCCATCCGTGGTTCAGAAAGTCCGCTCTCCCAAGCTGAAATTGCTTTATTGGTAACCCCAGCGATCTCAGCAAGCTCTTGTTGAGTCAAATGATATTTTATACGTAATTTTTTGAAATTGTCACTTAAAGCCACAATAATCCCTCCACCCCAAATTAAGTAGATTATAACCTTGATATCGAAAAAAAACCAACATAATACATTGGCAAAAGCAACGTCGCTCACTTGGGGTGACTTTTTATATTACCACGAATGGATGTCGAGTTTGAAAAAGAAAGCCAGGGGAAGAAAATTTCATCTTATAGTCATACAAAAAATTCCAGTTTACTAGATTATTTCATTGCCACATCTATTAGTAAAATATACAATTACATCAGGCGAAATAGGAGGATGATGTAACTGTGTTATCTGCTTTCTTATATATTATACTTGGTTTTTTCGATGCTTTAGCGGCAGTTACTTTGGTCTTGAAGCTTTATATGCTTCCCGTGTGGGAAAATCGAAGAAAAATAATTTTCTATGCAATGGGCATAGCCTTGTTTTCCTTTCTCATGAGAGAAGTTATAGGCATGCCTAAATTTGATTTTCCGCTCCAGTATTTATTAATGGTTCTCTTTTTAAGATTTGGTTTAGGAATCAAAACATATCTTGCGGCTTTTTCTGCTGGTTCCGGTCTTACAGCTTACATTAATCTACAGTTATTTGTATATATCTTTGCAAACTTTTTCGGAGTAGCACAACCAGGTGTTATAAGTGATACAGCTGGCTCTTCCATTTACGTTATACAGCTAGCTTCTATTTTTACTGCGTACTTTATTTCTTTTGTCATGGGGAAATACAACTTTGGTTTCTCATTTATCATTCAGCCCCCACATGATTTTTTGAAAGGTGAAAATTACCTATCACCCCTTAATAAAATGTTCATTATAGGCTCCTTAATATCATTTGTCACGATTCTTGTTACTTTGTATATGCTCTATAACTCCAATACGATAGGACTACTTTCCATCTCATTGCTGACTTTTGGAATTTCGTACTTCTTATCAGAGAAAGGAGATTACGAGGATGCTAGAAACGCTATCGAGGCACATCGCATCAGAAATAAAGAAAGCTGATCCTGATGGACCTACAAGTGTAGAAGTGATGGAGTATGCGATTGGTGTGAAAATTACCGAAATCTCGGCAGTACTTATGGTCGCAGTTATGGCCTGGATAACAGGACATTTTTTGGGGGCATTACTAGCCCTAGCTACGATCATGTTTGTAAGGAGATTTTCAGGAGGGGTACACTTCAGCAACCTTACCCTTTGTGTCTGTTTTACAACGGCCATATGTGTAACTATACCTTTCGTCTCTTTAAGTTTATCAACGATTTTGATAATTAACACTTGTTCATTATTAATGTTTGTAGTATATGCTCCCAATCATTTTATCTATATTAACAAGACCAAACATCACAAATATTATAAAACGATATGTATTTTGGTTTGCATATTAAATTTTTTTATACAATCTCACATAATATGTTTATCTTTAATTATACAAGCATTCAGTATTCTTCCTTTATGGAAAGGAGGTGAGCGAAAATGGATAAGAAATTGGCGAGAGCTTTAAGTATAAGCCTTGGTAATTACGCTAACGAGTCTACCAAAAAAGAAAAAACAATTTTTGGCGCTAAACCTGTACCAGCTGAGCTGAAGAAAACAGAAAAGAACTGAATTTAATGGAAGAGGGAAAGCGAATCCTAGCTACTCCATTGCTTGATGACAATTCACTTGGAGATTGCTCTTTTTTTTGTGAGAATCACCTAGTTGCGATTGAATTGTGGAAGCCCAAAAGCAATTATCACATCCCGCTTTTTCATACTTCTCATGGAAGATTTACAGTTCCCACCACCCTCCATGAATGTTCCGTAGGCTTACCCACTTTTTGCAATTTGGACGGATCTAATTTGGTTAACATCACACAAGTGGACAAGATCGTTACGGGAGATTATGGAGGGGGGCAGGTTGTTTTTAAAAATCAAGACATTAAAGAAAGTATAAATTCAGCAAATTTATCTCGATGGAAACAAATATATGAGAATGCAATGAATGCCGATAGAGAAATTCGTTATATTTTCGGATCGGAAATTAAGGTAGTGGGTAAAGCGGCAGTGAGCGGTTTTTTTAAAGTAGGGAATATGCTTAGTGTGGATATGTGGGAACCAAAAAAAAATTATTATGTCCCGCGTTTTCACTCTGGAGATCGCTCTTATTCAATCGGGCTAACCGCACAAGCTTGCAGGGAAGCTTTTCCGTATCTATATCCTGCTTATAAAGACACCCTGATAAACCTAGAATTGGTTTGTGAGATTGAGTCTAACGCATTTGGAGGTTTGGTACGATTCGAAGGATCAGACTTCACTTGCTCGATGTCTCATAATAAACTTAAAGCACTTAAAAAATTGTGGAAATGACCCATGAAAATTCAGGGGTCATTTTTGTTACCAGATTTAAATGAATAAGTCAATAATCAGTTAGACTAGGATAAGCCGGACGGGTTCGATTTAATTCGACATATTTCCCGTTTTTAATCATTTTCTATGTGATAAAATTTGATTATGAAAAAAATAACAATCTTTTAAATTAAGGTAAAAACAATCTACATATAAGAAAAGGAGGGTGAAAGCGGGATATATAATGTAAATGCCGGCATGTACAAACGGCCCGAAGGAAATGCCTGTTTGTCAGGCAAGTTCCCACTCATATAAGTCCTCAGCTTTACACTCTAATATCCTAGAAATGAGGACTGCCGCCTCGAATGACATTTTGTCACGTCCCGCGATCCAGTTGGATATTTGTTGCCGCGAATATCCAGTTCGTCGGGCGAGCCATGATTGAGTGCGTCCATGAGATTTGAGCTCCTCTTTCAAAAGGCATTTCCCCCGAGTAAGTTTTTGCACCTTACTTGCTCCTAACAGGGGAAAAGTGTTTCGTTCAGAGTATACAGGTAAATTACTTTTTTATCAATTATATTGTGGAGTTGATTGGATGGTTGCAGATAAAAATGAAAATGTAACTTGCACTAGCTTTTATACAATAAAGATGGCACGACTCGCTTCAGGTTATAGTGAGTTAATAGCTTGCAATATACTTGGTATGTCAATGAATGAATTAAAACATATAGAGGAAGATTCATCGGATTTAACAATAGCTCGAGCGCAGCAAATGTCCTCGTTGTATGAGGTTTCAATAGATTCAATCTATTTCGGTAAAAATAATCTAACTTAATATACGTAGAAAACTGACGTAATGACATGCAAAACAAAAAAGCAAAATCTACCAAAAACAGCCGCGATATGATATTCAGGCTGTTTTTTGGCGGATAGAGACTTGCAGTATCCAATAAACACCGTTCGGATTTGCCAGATAACGGTTTTAGCGTTATAACAGAAAGAGGGTATTTTAGGAGAACGGAGTGAGAACATGAATCAGACGCCATTAAACACAGAAAAATTCCAACGTAAAGCAGTTAAGGTGGAAGAAGCACAAAGCAGGATAGCTAGCTATGTTCAACAGGGTGAAAGGGAGGACGTAGGGCTCGAGCAAGCACATGGTCGCTATCTGGCGATGGATTTGACTGCGCCACATCCGTATCCCCGCTTTCGTCGTTCTGGTATGGACGGCTATGCGATCCTTGCCTCGGACACTGAAGTCTGTTCGACCGGTCAGGAAATCTGGCTACACGTGATTGATGAAATTCCTTGTGGCACCGTATCGGACAAGCGGGTGGAGACGGGAATGGCAGTCCGCATCATGACAGGAGCACAACTACCTGAAGGAGCGGACACGGTGGTGATGCTGGAGGCGACACAGCTGCGTGAGGAAAATGGACAGACATATGTTGGCTTGAAGAAGCGTATGGAAGTTGGCAAAAATGTGACACAAATTGGTCATGAGATTAAGGAAGGTCAGCTTTTGCTCAGTAAGGGAACTTGCGTGGGAGCGGGGCATGTCTCGGTACTGGCTACTTTTGGTGTACATCGGGTGCCTGTTTACAAGAAGCCAAGGGTGGCTGTCTTTTCCACTGGATCAGAATTGCTCGCAGTGGATGAGCCGTTACAACCGGGGAAAATTCGAAACAGTAATACATATATGCTGGCTTCTCAAATTAGAGAGGCAGGAGGAGAGCCGTTCATTCTGCAAGCCATTCATGATGATTTGAACCTTGCTCGTGCTTCTGTCCGAGAAGCGATAGCTGCCTATGATATTGTGGTTACGAGTGGTGGAGTGTCGGTGGGTGATTTTGATATTATGGGTGACCTCGTACGACAGAAAGATGTGAATATGCTGTTCAACAAGGTTACGATGCGTCCAGGTAGTGTAACCACAGCCGCAGTGATAGACGGTAAGCTGTTATTTGCGCTCTCTGGCAATCCCGGTGCATGCTTTGTAGGCTGTGAGCTGTTTGTACGACCAACTATTCAAATGATGTTATCTTCGGCACATCCGTATTTGCAAACCTGGACGGCGAAGCTAGGAGCAGATTATACGAAGGTAAACAACTATACCCGCTTTGTACGCAGTTCTCTGGAGATACGTAGTGGGCAAGTATATGCGATTCCTGCGCGAGTAGATGAATCCAGTGCTATGGTTACGATTAAGGACAGCGATTGTCTGATCGTAGTTCCTCCCACAACAGAAGGCTTGCACGAAGGTGAAGAGGTGCACGTACTGGTGCTTCAAGGCGGACAGGTGACGTGAAAACGAAATATCCATTTGTATGTCAAATCGTCGGATTCAAAAATACAGGAAAAACAACCTTCCTCGGAGGTTTGATTCGTTATGCGCAGCAGTCAGGACTGCGTGTAGCTGTGATCAAGCATGATGGTCATGAATTTGAGATGGATCATGAGGGGACAGATACGTATAAGCACCGACAGGCGGGTGCCGAAGGCGTAGCGATTGTTTCGGCAGGAAGAACTGCCATTTTAGAGGAACATAGTCGGCCTGTGATCGGACTCATCCGGCATTTTCAGGCCTATGACTGTGTGTTGCTGGAAGGTTTCAAGCAGGAAAAATATCCGAAGCTGATCATGGTGCGGGAACAATCGGATGCGCAGCTTGTTCAGGAACTGACAAATGTACAGGGAGTAGTAGTTTGGGAGTACCACATGGATTGGGCTCAGGACTACTACTCAGATGAACAAACGGTGCAAATATTTCCTGCCGATGCCAGCGAACCGGCAGGCTGCTGGCTACTCGAACAGATTCAGAGGCACAAAATGGGATTCCAGACAGAGCAGGGATGAGAGGGCCACTAATTAGCGGAGTCAGTCTGAGTCTCTATCCGTCGTTCGATCGCCTGAGACATCGTTTTGTCAGTCAGGTGGGCATAGACTTCCGTTGTTTCTGTCGAAGCGTGACCCAGCTGTTCCTTGGTTTTGTAAATATCATTTTGTAAATAATAGTCAGTAGCAAAAGAATGACGGAGCTTGTGAACGGTCAAATAGGGCTTGCCGAACCGCTTGGCGTATTTGATGATCATTGCTTGAATCGCTCTTTTAGTCATCCGTTTGCCCTCAGCCCTGCCGTTGGGTCGCGCGACAAAAAGAGCTTTTTCTTTTTTTGGAGCGCGATAACGGGTATGTCTTAAGGATAAATAAAGTGCGAGATCATCTTTGGATTGCTCGCGGAAATATACTGGCGTTTTAAAAGTTTCATCGTTATTTCCTTTACGGTACACATACAGCAATTTATTGTTTATATCGAGATCGTCCATGTTCAAGTTGACGATTTCGGATACACGCAGTCCCGAGTTCAGAATAAGACTTGCGATACAGGCATCTCGCTCCTTGTTCAATTCATAGGAGTATAGGGCTTGCTTGTTATCAGCCAAATCTTGTCCATAGCCTTCATAAATATAGCCGATAAATTCAAGCAGTTCTTCCTCTTCCAGTATTTTCCCTTTGAGCTTGGCGGCCGTATCCTTGGGTTTATGTACGCGCTTAATTTCGACTTTGGCCATAATATTGCGCTTGAGCAACGGATAAAAGTTTTCATCCTCAGCGATTTGGCTCAAATAATGAAAGAGTGAACGCAAGGACGATAGCTTACGTGAAATGGTGATGCGGGAATTGGAGCCTTCGCGTTTGGTAGACAGGAACAAACGAAAACCTGTAATGCTATCCATATGGAGTGTCTCTAATTCTTCCAGTGTCACTTGGGCATTCGTTTCTCCGGCAGACAAGCCTTCCGAGCGAAGCCATGAAAAAAAAGCTTCGTAATCCCGCACATATTCCAGCAAAGTAGAGGGGGATAGGTCGGGAAGCTTGTAATCCATAAATTGCTGTACGTACCATGGCAAATCCGGCAACTTTTCATCCAGTTTGCGCCGGTCGATGATCTTTTGTATGTTCATAGGGTTCACCTCGTCCGGTCATAATACATGTATTTTAGCATATTTTGAACAGCACTGGATGGGAGTAATCAAAGTAAAGAACAAGCTGACCGCCAAGAGAGGTGAAAGTATGGGATATAATATCAAATCAGAATTGAAGCTGTCCATAAAGAGTGTACCAGAGTCGCAGAAGGACATTATTGTCCAGCTCATGCAATTTTACTTATACGATTTTACAGCCTATCTGCGAATTGATGTCACTGAGAAGGGGACATTCCCGGCTTATCCAGACTTGTATCAATACTGGACGAGCGGCGAACAAAAGCTGCCTTTTTTGATCTGGAGACAGGATATTCCTGTGGGCTTTGCACTCGTTGACCGAATGTCTAGCAATCGAGAAGCTGACTATTACATGGCTGAGTTCTTTGTACTTCGTCCTTATCGACACAATGGCGTGGGCACTTGGGCGGCTCATGAGCTGTTTGGACGTTTTAATGGGCGATGGAAGGTGACTCAGATGAGCACGAATAGACCAGCCCAATCCTTTTGGCGCAAGGTCATTGGAAGCTATACGAATGGTGAGTATAGGGAGCAAACACATCCAGTACGAGGGAATATAAGTCAGTTTTTCAATACATGAAAAATTCATAATAGAAAACCACCAGAAAAAAGCCGAGGAGAATATTTTGTCGGCTTTTTTGTTGTCATTTCAAGCCTTCTGTTCATGGATCGTTCCAATTAGAACTTGCATTGACATTGGTAAAAACGCAGGTATACAGTTATTTGGTAATTCATATATAACTTATTGGAATCATTTATGGTAAGATAAGGATAGAAGTATATAAATTCAATAGGAAAAGAGGGTAATATGCTGGAGAAATGGGTTCAGGAACTAAAAGATGGTGAACAAGAACTGATTGCGTGGAGAAGATATTTGCATCAGCATCCAGAGCTTTCTTTTGAGGAAACGAATACATCTGCATTTATCGCAGACCAATTACGCTCTTTTGGTATTGAAGTAAGAACGAATGTTGGGGGAAACGGTGTGCTCGGTTTTTTAGAAGGCGGGCAGCCAGGTAGAACGATTGCATTTCGTGCTGATTTTGATGCACTTCCTATTCAGGATGAAAAGGATGCGCCTTATAAATCGACCGTTCCCGGTGTTATGCATGCTTGTGGACATGATGGTCATACAGCTGCGTTGCTAGGAGTGGCACGAGTGTTAAGCCATCACCGTGAGACACTGAAGGGAAAGCTTGTGTTTATTTTTCAACATGCCGAAGAAAAACCGCCTGGCGGAGCCAAATTCATGATTGAGGATGGTTGTCTGGATGGGGTGGAAGCAGTATATGGTATTCACCTTTCCTCGGAAATTCCACTGGGCAAAATCGGCTTAAAGAGTGGGCCGGCAATGGCTGCTGCCGATGCCTTTTCAATTGAAATCAACGGCAAGGGCGGACATGGCGCCAGACCGCATCAGACAGTGGATTCCATTGTTATTGGAAGTCAAATTGTGAACGGACTACAACAGGTCGTGAGTCGCAGAGTGGACCCTACGGAATCAGCAGTGTTAACGATTGGGGTATTTCAAGCAGGAACTGCCTTTAATGTAATTGCAGATAAAGCCAAAATTGAAGGGACCGTACGTACGTTTAATAAGGATATACGCAAGGAAGTCGAAAACGAAATTCGTAGTATCGTAAAAGGTCTAACGGATGCTTATCATGCGGGATACGAAATTGATTATTTGAATGGTTATCCTGCTCTGGTGAATGCCGAGGCCGAAACAGAACGGGTACGTGAGCTAGTCAGTAGGCTGTATGGAGTAGATGCTTTTATGGACTTAAAACCGGCCATGGGAGCAGAGGATTTTGCCTATTATCTAGAACAACGACCTGGAGCTTTTATTATTGTGGGCGCTCGTAATGAGGATGAACGAACCCATTTTGCTCACCACCATCCTCGCTTTGATTTTGATGAGCGTGCGTTACTCATCTCAGGACATATTTTTTTAGCGCTGGCGCTTGAATATTTGCAGTAATTTCAACCTATTAATGAATAGCCATAGCATTACGGAAGCCCGAACCGCGCATAGCGCGGTTTTTTGCTGTAAATCAAAGTATTTTGCTACCTCGTTCGAATGAAATTTAAAGAAAATAATTCATTATATGAAAAATTCATATTAGTAATTTATAAGAGGTATCAACTGTAAGTGGAAGCCAACTCTTTTATTACAAGTTATCAAGCAGAAGATACTATTACATTATCTTGATTTTTCACACAAGGAAATGAGAAAAAGATGACGAATCTTTTGAGCAGACACCGATGTAAGCGCTAACAAAAGAGATTGCAAATCTATTGGATTACTGGAGGTGAGCTTGAGAGAACGCTTGTTTGATTGATGAATGGAATAATAACGATAGGAACGAATCCGCAATTGACTGCTTACTTTTAGCTCGAAATGACTTGCATTTTTAAATGATTACGGAGAAGGAGGTTGAATTCATTGACTAAGGCAAAAAGCAGGTTGAGAATTGTATGTTTGGCGCTTATAGTAGCGGGTGCTTCCTGGACAGGCATGATAGCACCCACCCATGCTGCTCCAAGTGACGATTATACTTGGAAAAGTGTCGTTACAGGCGGTGGAGGTGGTTTTGTACCTGGTATTATTTTTAATGAAACGGAAAAAGATCTGATCTATGCCCGTACAGATATTGGAGGAGCTTACCGCTGGAATCCTGCGAGTGAAAGCTGGATTCCGCTGACGGATTCTGTGGGCTGGGAAGATTGGAACAAAAATGGTGTCGATGCACTAGCCACCGACCCTGTGGATCCGAATCGTGTATATATAGCTACAGGCACGTATACTAATTCCTGGGATAAACAAAACGGGCAAATTATGCGCTCTACCGACAAGGGGAATACGTGGCAGACGACGAAGCTCCCCTTCAAGGTAGGAGGCAATATGCCGGGACGCTCGATGGGTGAACGTCTGACAATTGATCCGAATAAAAACAATATATTATTCTTCGGAGCTCGAAGTGGTAATGGATTGTGGAAAAGCTCCGATTACGGGGCGACCTGGAGCAAGGTGAGTAGTTTTCCGAATCCGGGGACGTATGTACAGGACCCTTCCAATGAATACACCAGTGATATTGTCGGTTTAGCCTGGATCACTTTTGACAAAAAAACGGGCTCTTCCAGTAAAGCAACACAGACCATCTATGTGGGTGTCGCAGATAAAAAGCAAAGTGTCTATCGCAGTACTGATGGCGGGACAACCTGGTCTGCTATAGCGGGCCAGCCTACAGGCTATTTGCCACATCACGGCGTTTTATCGCCAGATGGCGACCTGTATATTTCTTACAGCGATGGAGCTGGACCGTATGATGGAACAAAGGGTGAGCTGTGGAAACTGAATACAGCCAGTGGACAGTGGACTAACATTAGCCCCGTTGCCAGCAGCAGCGCAGACAATCATTTTGGATATGGCGGACTGACAGTGGACGCCCAGAAGCCAGGTACACTTATGGTTGCAACGTTGAATGCCTGGTGGCCGGATGAAACGATTTACCGCAGTACTGATCGTGGGGCAACCTGGAGCCCTATTTGGGAATTTGATGGTTATCCAGCTCGTAAGCTGAAGTACAATCTGGATATATCCGGTGCGCCTTGGCTGACTTTCAATGCCAATCCTGCACCGCCGGAAGTATCGCCCAAGCTGGGCTGGATGATTGGAGATCTGGAAATAGATCCATTTAATTCAGATCATATGCTGTACGGCACAGGAGCTACGATTTATGGCTCTAAAAATCTGACCAATTGGGACAAGGGAGGTAAGCTGGACATTTCGGTAGCCGCTAAAGGGGTAGAAGAAACGGCGATTTTGGATTTGGTGAGCCCTCCAACTGGAGCTCCTCTGGTGAGTGCAGTGGGTGATGTCTCCGGATTCAGACATGATGACCTGTTCAAGGCTCCTGCTAAAATGCTGGATAATCCAACCTTTACAAGCAGCGAAAGCATTGATTATGCCGAGTTAAGCCCTTCTTTTATGGCTCGGGTAGGTAAAGCGGACTATAAAAAAGATCCAAACGCCAAATCTATCGGATTATCCAATGATGGCGGAGCGAACTGGTACAAAGCTAATAGCGAGCCTTCCGGTACAGCAGGAGGAGGCAGCATCGCTGTAGCGGCAAATGGTAATGGATTGCTGTGGAGTACATCGGACAAAGGTGTATTTTATTCCAAAACCGGAGGAAACTCATGGACAGCAAGCACCGGAGTTCCAGCTAATGCAAAGATCGCCTCTGACCGAGTAAATCCTAACAAATACTACGCGTTTGCTGCTGGGAAAATATATGTAAGTGTTGATGGAGGCGCATCCTTCACACCATCCACAGTTACTGGTTTGCCAAGTGTAGGGAATGCAGATATTGGTGCTGTACGAGGAGCGGAAGGAGATGTGTGGTTTGCTGGAGGCTCCGAGGACGGAGGGCCATACGGCTTATGGCATTCCAAGGATTCAGGTATTACATTCACCAAGCTTGATCATGTGCAGGAGGCGGATTTTGTAGGCTTTGGCAAAGCAGCACCCAATCGCACCAATGCAGCAGTGTTTATCGTTGGTAAGATTGACGGAACTCGTGGATTTTATCGTTCGGACGATGCTGGAGCAAACTGGGTGCGCATTAATGATGACAAGCATCAATATGCTCGAGTGACCACCATTATTGGGGACCCTCGGGTTTACGGACGCGCTTATCTGGGAACGAATGGCCGCGGCATTCTGGTGGCAGATCGTGTGGGTGGTGACCAGCCATCTACCGGGCAAGCAAGTATTACGCCGACGGCTGCAACCTATGAAGTGGCTAACAGTAATACCGATATTACTGTCAAGCTTACTCTTAACGGTAATACACTAGAAGCGATCAAGCAGGGGAGTGTGGCACTGAACAAAGGTGAAGATTATACGGTTAGTGAAGAAACAGTTATTCTTACCAACAAGTATTTATCTAAACTTCCTAAAGGAGAGACAACGCTCAACTTCCATTTTAGTACAGGCAATGATGCGTTGTTCACGATTACGGTGAAAGGGGATACGCCAAGTGAGCCGGGAACAGGCGAGGGTGCTCTGAAGGTGCAATCCTTCAATGGGAATGTATCTGCAACAAGTAATACGATCAGTTCCAAGTTTAAAATAACCAATACAGGAAGCTCACCCGTTTCCCTAGCAGATGTGACATTGCGTTATTATTACACCGTTAACGGGGAGAAATCACAAAACTTCTTTACGGATTGGTCTAGCATCGGTACAGAGAATGTCATTGCTAACTTCAAAACATTAACTAATACGAAGCCAGGTGCAGATTCTTATGCAGAAATTGGTTTTAAGTCGGCAGCAGGTTTTTTAGAGCCTGGTCAGAGTGTTGAGCTACAAACCCGGATATCCAAAGCGGATTGGAGCAATTATACACAAACTGATGATTATTCCTTTAATCCCACAGCAAATAGCTTACAAGATTCCACTAAAATAACCGCTTACCTGTCTGGGATCAAGCAATGGGGAATTGAGCCTTAAATCTTCATAAAAATAATTTTAAGTCAGCCACTCTAATGAGCGAGCTGGCTTTATTTTTGGAGGAATCAGAGGTTTAAATTCAAAAATATAACTATTTCACTATATGAAAAATTCATAATAGAAAAAATTCCTTCTCGCATACCATCATCGTCAAACAAACACACCACTATAAACAGAAAAAGAGGTACAATAACGAACATGTGTTCCTATTTTAATTGAAAAAGAAACGCTCCTGTCGTCAGACAAAAAGCGTTACAAATCAAGCTTTATATTTATCATACACCTCAAGTAAGATGACGGGATATTGAAATTAATAAGGTCATCGTAATGACATTCACAATCGTAGAAAGTAATACTGTCTGTGCCGCAAAGTCAGGTTCATTTTTATATTCTTCTGCCAAAATACTCGTGTTAACACCGGTAGGCATACCTGATGCAATGAGCAATGCTTGAGCGGGAATCCCCTTAAGATCTAGAAAAAACACGAGCATAAAGCCAACTATTGGACCTGCAATTAGGCGTAATACCATACTGATATACACGGCTGTCCGGCGCAAATGAAAAGGATACTGCACAATTTGTGCTCCCAAAGTAAGCAGAGCCACTGCGACCATCGAATGGCTAATATAATTTAGAGGCTCAGCCAGCAAATTAGGCAATGGACTGTGCAGTAGATTCAGGAGCAGGCCCAGCACAAGCGCGTAGGGGACAGGCATTTTTAAAAAATTAATTAAAATTTTTCGTGTATTGGCCTTACCGTTCTGTACAACAAAAGTACCATATGTAAATGTAACAAAGCTTTGAAAAGTCATAATCAGAGCTTGGACAGAAATAGCCAGCGGATCACCTTTAAACACCAACTGATTAATTGGTAGACCATAATTCCCTGAATTATCTAGCATGACACTGTTTGTAAAAGCTCCACGCATTCCGGGGCTGTATTTCAGAGATCTGGCAACAGTAGTACTGATTACGTACAGAATAGCTATGTACAGGGCATAAAAAAGTGAAACCTCACCCATGAGAATTAAAGAAATTTCAGAGTTATAAAGACCGGTAAACACAACTGCAGGGGTGATATAATAAAAATTAATTTTAGCTAGGGTATACAAATCCAATCGAAAATAATACTGCATGATACAGCCAAAACCGATAAGGACAAAGATAGGTAAAACAACGTCTAAAAGAATGGTGCCGAACATGTCTGTCTCCTCTTCTTTTTATTATACGAATGTAAACGTTAATCCTAAAATTGCATGTGCATTTCCCATTATACTGTGGAAATAGGTTGACGCATAATAAAATTTATTATAATGATTCTGCCATCAGCCCCTACAAATGCAGCACTAGTAAAAAAGGGCTTCATATTCAGCTTATAGTAGCCGTTAATATATGTAGGTTACATTTAAACCTGGTCTTTTACTATAAGGAGGAAGCGCATCATGAGAAACACTTGGACAGCATTATTAGCGTGTATACTGGTCTTGGGACTGGCAGCAGGAACAGCCGAAGCCAAACAGGGGCGCGGAAATGGTCAGGAGAACAAACAGGAAGCAAAGGCGTCTGATAAAGACCGGAATGAAAAGAGCAGCAAAAAAGATAAACACGACGAAATCAAAAAGAACACCCCTGTTGCAGTAACGGATGATACATACGGGGAGTCCAAGGACCAAAAAGGTCGCAAGGGACACAACGGAGATAACGGTCTGCTACAAGCAGTAGAAAATACAAAAGATAAGCCGGCAGGAGCGGTTATTGCGAATCTGCTGCTTACAAAATACCCGGAACGTTTGACCCCGGAGCAGGTAACTGAACTTGAATTGATCCGAAATTCTGACAAAGCATTAACTAAGGCTGCTGAGCTACTGGATGAAAACGGAAATGTAACAGATGCCGTTTACATGCAGGAGGAGGCAGTATTGGCTGATGTGTCCAATCTGGATAGCTACAAAAAGCTGGATGTATTCTCAAGGAAGGCTGGAAGGTCATCAGGTATGAAGCTGTTCGTGAATGGTGAAAAATATGATGCCGAACCGATTAACCGCAATGGCACCACACTTGTTCCTTTTAGAACAGCTTCCGAAGCCCTTAATGCCAAAGTTTCCTGGGATCCGAAAGAAAAGGCTGTTACTGTCAGTCGCAACGGCGTGTCCGTCAAATTATTCGTGAATAGCGCCAAAGCATATATTAACGGCCAGCCGTATTCTATCGAGCAGCCAGCATCCATAGTGGATGGAACTACAATGGTACCTGTAAGGGTAATCGGAGAGGCTTTGGGAGCAAATGTTAAATGGGAGCCTGAGAGCCAGTCCGTTGTTGTATATGAGCAGTCAACAATATCTGAAGCATTATAGTGCTATAAACCAAGAAAATAGTGTATAACAGAAAGGGCGCCTGACTAAATGTCAGGTCCTTTTTTGTGTTGCCTTGCTACTTTGTACCTAGCTATTAGCATTATGTGCTGGTCATGTGTACAATTAAAGAACACTGAGAAAAGGGAGTGTCATAGATGGATTTAGGATTAACGGGGAAAGCAGCCTTTGTTGCAGGTTCCAGTAAAGGACTCGGCAAGGCAAGCGCAAGGGAGCTGGCACGTGAGGGTGCGAATGTTGTTATTTCTGGACGAAATGAAGCAGAGCTTCAGCGGACTCAGGCCGAATTACAGGAAACAGCGAGTGGTCGCGTTGAATATGTAGTTTGTGATGTAACCAAACCTGAACATATCTCCCAGGCCATTCGCCGTACAGTTGATTGGTTTGGCACCGTCGATATTTTGGTTAACAATGCGGGCGGCCCTCCTGCGGGCACCTTTGATGATTTTACAGACGAAGTATGGATGCAGGCCTTTGAGCAAAATTTACTTAGTCATATCCGGTTGATCCGTGAGGCGTTACCCTATATGAAAAAACAACAAAGTGGTAGAATTTTAAATATCGCCTCATCATCAGTGAAGCAGCCGATTCCGGGCCTGATTATTTCCAATACACTACGTACTGGAGTTGCCGGATTGGCGAAAACATTGTCTATGGAATTAGCCCCATATAATATTCTGGTACATACTGTAGCACCAGGGAGAATTGCAACCGATCGCGTACGTAGCTTGGACGAGCATCGAGCCGAAAAATCCCACCAAACGACGGATCAAGTTCGCAAACAAGCAGAAGAGGGCATTCCGTTGGGACGGTACGGTGAGCCTGAAGAGTTCGGTAAAGTCGTTGCTTTTCTGGCGTCATCGGCTTCATCCTATTTGACCGGCAGCACCATTCTTGTGGATGGCGGAATGATTAAATCATTATAAAAAATTAAAGAAGCGTGCCGCATCAGGCTTAATTGCTGCAGGCACGCTTTTTCATAAGTTATCTAAAAAGAGGTTTAGTTCATTGACTGATCAGTTCTCGCGGCTTGGAAGTTCGCACCCGTCATCGGTACATACACTAGTTTCATCCTGTTTGGACAAGCTGCCGCTAATCATAGTGAAAGGAGAACGTTCATCCCATGCTTTTTGAAGCGCATCGTGAAATACCTCCTCAGGCTGAGCACCAGAAACAGCAAATTTTCGATCAAATACAAAGAATGGAACACCCTGAACGCCTAACTTAGCACCTTCAGTTTCATCAGCTCTAACTTCGTCGGTAAAGCGGTCACCGGCTAATATGGCAGCGGCTTCGTTATGATCCAAACCAACTTCGGCTGCCAACGCTGCCAGTACTTCATGATCCCCAGTATGCTTGCCTTCCATGAAGACAGCCTGAAATAAACGCTCGCTCAATTCCAGCATTTTGCCTTGTGTGTGAGCCCAATGCGTTAGACGGTGAGCATCGAAAGAGTTTGTCGGCACCATGGCATGAATATTGTACTCCAGACCTGTAGAACGTGCGTTTTCGGTCATGCGATCATTCATGGCATGAGCCTCTTGCAGACTAACGCCATATTTTGCTGATAGTTCTTCATTAATCGTCTTACCACTATCTTTCACAGCATTCGGATTCAATTCAAAACTCTTGAATGTCAATTGAACCTCATCGCGATGTGGGAACTGCTGCAAGACTTGCTCCAAACGGCGTTTGCCAATATAACAGAACGGACACATATAATCAGACCAAACTTCGATATTCATCAGGAAATGCCTCCATATATATATTTTATTAAGCAACTGAGAGTGAATCAGCATACTTTAGTATAAGCGAAAAGGTGAAACTTCATCAGTTACAAAAAGATTATACGGCTATTGCTTTCGATGTGCAAATAATTAATGCTTGTCAAAAAATAAATGCTATGATATTTTATATCTGTAACCGGTTACACAATTGGAGTTGAACCTACATTATGACAACAATTAAGCAAGTAGCAAGTTTTGCAGGTGTTTCCGTGGCGACCGTATCCCGAGTTATTAATGAAACCGGCTATGTCCACGAGGATACACGGCGAAAAGTTGAAGCTGCGGTGAAGCAGCTAAATTACAAGCCTAATGAAGTTGCACGTTCTCTGTATAAAAAGAAATCCAGATTAATCGGCCTGTTGCTGCCGGATATTACAAACCCTTACTTTCCCTTGTTGGCTCGTGGGGTGGAGGATCGAATGCAGGAAAATGATTTTCGTATTATTTTCGGTAATAGTGATGAGGATCGCCAAAAAGAATTAGATTACATGGATACTTTTGTTCAGAATAATGTTGTTGGGGTTATTTCATCTACCAATGACCCTGCTGCCGACTGTTACGCCAAACTGAAAATACCAGTCGTTTTTCTCGATCGGACTTCCAGTGACAGTCTCTCCGTTTATGCGGATGGAGCTCATGGCGGTCGCTTGGCTGCACAGGCTATGGTTGCCCGTGGCAGCAGACAAATTACAGTCATGCAGGGTCCTGCTCATATTCGTCCAGCACAAGATCGTTTTCGCGGGGCAGTGGAAGAGCTTCAGCATTCTGGTATTGCTTACCATATCGTCGAGACAACGTCCTTTTCGTTCAAGGAAGCTGAGTTATGGGCCAAAGAGCTGTTCAGCAAGTATCCGGATACGGACGGAGTTATTGCCAGTAACGATATTGTAGCTACCGCGGTGATGCATGAAGCACATAGATTAGGAAAGAAAATCCCGGAAGATGTTCAAATTATCGGGTTTGATGATATACCATTAAGCAGCTTGTTATTTCCGCCATTATCAACAATCCGGCAGCCTGCTTATGAAATGGGCTGGGAAGCGGCAGGTCTGCTCATTCAATTGATTGAGCAGTCGCAAGCAACGAAGTCAAGTGTACCTAATCTACATTCGAAAGTACTTACCTATTCAAGCATACAATTGCCCGTCAAATTTATCGAACGGGAAACAACGAGAAAGGTGGATCATCATGGCTAAAATTTCGGTTATCGGAAGCAGTTCGATGGACCTCGTAGTTACTTCTTCCAAACGCCCTGGTGCTGGTGAAACCGTATTGGGAGAAAGCTTTACAACCGTACCTGGCGGTAAAGGAGCCAATCAGGCAGTAGCTGCAGCACGACTCGGGGCGGACGTTACGATGATTGGACGTGTAGGAGACGACCATTTGGGACAACAGATTTTACGCAATTTTGAAGAAAATCATGTTCATATTAACTATGTGAAACCGGTTACACATATGGAAAGCGGTACAGCACACATTGTACTAGCCGAGGGTGATAACAGTATTGTCGTGGTAAAAGCAGCGAATAATGAAGTTACACCCGCTTACGTGGAAGAAGCGCTTGATGTTATTCGAAGTTCGGATATTGTATTAATTCAACAGGAAATACCGGCGGAGACGATTGTTTATGTAAGCGAAATTTGTGCGAAGTATCAGGTACCCTTGCTGCTGAATCCAGCCCCGGCTCGTGAGGTGGAAGAAAGCGTAATTGCCAATGCAGCCTACATTACGCCAAATGAGCATGAAGCCGCCATCATGTTTAAGGATATGAGTCTTCAAGAAGCGCTGCGCAAATATCCGAACAAGTTGTTTGTAACGGAAGGCAGCAACGGTGTACGGTTTTTCGACGGAGAACAGGAAGTTGTAGTTCCTACTTACAAGGTCGAAGCCGTGGATACAACAGGTGCAGGAGATACGTTCAACGCTGCTTTTGCGGTGGCACTGGCTGAAGGAAAATCGCTGGCAGACAGTGTGAAATTTGCTAATCGTGCTGCGTCATTGTCTGTTACCAAATTTGGAGCGCAAGGTGGAATGCCAACCCGTCGTGAAGTAGAGGAGCAATTATAATGAAGAAACATGGAATTCTAAACAGTCATATATCCAAAATATTAACGGATCTCGGCCACACGGACTTTATTGTCGTGGCTGATGCCGGCTTACCAGTTCCTGAAGGCGTTACCAAAATTGATTTGGCATTGAAACTGGGTATTCCGTCCTTTCAGGACGTTGTTGATGTCATTGCCGCAGATATGATGATTGAAAAAGTAACACTGGCCGAAGAAATCAAACAAGAAAATGAACAAGCACTCCAGTATATTATGCGCACCTTTGCAGGAGAGCAACTAGAGCATTCGCAGATTATTCAGCCGACTGCCGTCATTGAGTTTTGCTCACATGAACAATTTAAGATATTAACTCGGCAAGCCAAAGCTGTCATCCGTACAGGAGAGGCTACGCCGTTTGCCAATTGTATTTTACAGGCAGGAGTTCTTTTTGGATAAATTAGTGTTGAATAAAAAAGGGGGGAATAGCATGCAGATTCAAATGAAAGGAATTCACAAAGCCTTTGGAACCAATCAGGTACTAAGTGGTGTTGACTTTGATCTCCGTGAAGGAGAAGTACATGCCCTCATGGGTGAAAATGGTGCAGGCAAATCAACGCTGATGAATATTTTAATCGGACTGCATCGACGCGATGAGGGAACGATCATCATTGACGGTCAGGAAACCTATTTTGCCAACCCCAAGGAAGCGGAGCAAAAAGGAATTGCTTTTATTCACCAGGAACTGAATGTATGGCCAGAGATGACGGTACTGGAAAATCTATTTATCGGCAAGGAAATGACTTCCAAGTGGGGATTACTAGATAGCTCTAAAATGAAAGCGCTAGCAAATGAACAATTTAGCAAGCTTTCAGTAAACCTTCCTTTGAACGGTGAAGCAGGCGAGTGTTCAGTGGGTCAACAACAAATGATTGAAATAGCCAAAGCACTCATAACGGATGCCAAAGTGATCGTAATGGATGAGCCGACAGCAGCCTTAACCGAACGGGAAATACAAAAGCTGTTTGAGGTTATTACTTCCTTGAAAAAAGATGGTGTTTCAATTGTGTATATTTCTCACCGGATGGAGGAGATATTCGCGATCTGTGATCGGATTACCATTATGCGTGACGGAAAAACCGTAGATACTCAAGCGATCCCCGATACGAATTTTGACGAGGTTGTACGGAAAATGGTTGGCAGAGAGCTGACTGAACGCTACCCGGTAAGAACGCCTGCTTTGGGAGAAGTGGTGCTAGAGGTCAAAAACGCATCACATAAAGGTCTATTTGAAAATGTGAATTTTACAGTGCGCTCTGGGGAAATTGTAGGTTTTTCGGGCTTGATGGGCTCGGGACGGACCGAGATCATGCGGTCGTTATTTGGACTGGATACTTTGGATCGTGGTGAGATACACGTACGTGGGAAAAAGGTGTCTATTCGCAAGCCGGATGATGCAGTGAAACTAGGGATTGGCTTCATTACAGAAGATCGAAAAGATGAGGGCTTAGTGCTGGATTTTTCCATTCGGGAAAACATGGTGCTGACGAATCTGTTCAGTTTTACATCAAAAGGATTTATATCAGGCAAAAAAGAGATGGATTTTGTTAATACATTAATTAAGCGCTTACAAATAAAAACCCAATCAGCCGAAGCGACGGTTGGCAGTTTGTCAGGTGGCAATCAGCAAAAGGTGGTTATTGCCAAATGGGTAGGTATCGGTCCCAATGTGCTCATTCTTGACGAACCGACGAGAGGCGTGGATGTAGGAGCCAAACGGGAAATCTACCAGTTGATGAACGAACTGACCGAACGTGGAGTCGCAATTATCATGGTATCCTCAGAGCTTCCCGAGGTACTTGGCATGAGTGATCGTATTGTCGTGGTGCACGAGGGAAAGATCAGCGGAGAGCTAAGCAGGGAAGAAGCCACACAAGAAAATATTATGACGCTAGCTACAGGAGGACAGTAATATGACAACTATGAATGAAGCAAAAGGTAGCAAAGGCATCCAAATATCACAAATCACACAGAAGCTTGGCCCATTGTTGGGGCTCATTATTTTGGTGATCATTGTATCGGCCTTAAATCCCAGCTTTTTGGAACCGCTTAATATTTTGAATTTGTTGCGCCAGGTATCTATTAATGCGTTGATTGCGTTCGGTATGACCTTCGTTATTCTTACAGGCGGAATCGATTTGTCCGTTGGCTCTATATTAGCACTATCCAGTGCGTTTGTCGCAAATATGATGTTGGCCGGCTTCGATCCGATTTTGGCGATTATCATTGGCTGTGCATTGGGTGGCGTGATGGGAATGGTCAACGGCTTGATGATTACGAAAGGTAAAATGGCTCCGTTTATCGCCACACTCGCAACCATGACTATTTTTAGAGGATTAACATTAGTTTATACCAACGGTAACCCTATTACGGGGCTCGGAGATAGTCTGGTATTTCAATTATTCGGTCGTGGTTATCAGTTTGGTATTCCGGTCCCGGCGATTACGATGCTCATTACCTTTGCTGCTCTGTGGATCATTCTGCATAAAACACCTTTCGGACGCAAAACGTATGCCATCGGCGGCAACGAGAAAGCTTCGATTGTTTCAGGTATTAAAGTACCACGTGTAAAAATCTGGATTTACTCTTTGGCGGGAATGCTTTCCGCATTGGCGGGTGCTATCTTGACCTCACGCTTGAATTCAGCGCAGCCGACAGCAGGTGCTTCTTATGAACTGGATGCCATTGCGGCTGTCGTACTAGGTGGAACAAGCCTTTCGGGAGGACGCGGACGGATTGTAGGTACATTAATTGGTGTGCTAATCATCGGGACACTAAACAACGGCTTGAATTTGCTGGGGGTTAACTCTTTTTACCAAATGGTCGTAAAAGGAATTGTCATTGCTATTGCTGTATTGATTGATCGTAAAAAATCCGCATAATACACCTAATCTGCATAGAAGGAGACACACAAATATGAAAAAGCTTACATTAATCATGACGGCCTTGCTGCTCCTGCTCATGACAGGGTGTTCCCTGGAACCGCCCGAATGGGCGAAGCCTAAAGCGGCTGCAGACCTGAAGGACATTAAAATCGGCTTGTCGATCTCAACATTGAATAATCCATTCTTCGTTTCCCTCAAAGACGGAGTTGTTGCAGAGGCCAAAAAACAAGGATTGCAGGTTATTGTGGTCGATGCACAAAATGATTCTGCGAAGCAAAGTAATGATGTGGATGATCTGATCCAACAGGGAGTAAATGCGTTACTCATTAATCCGACAGATTCGTCGGCTATCTCCACTGTGGTACAGTCAGCGAATGCTTTGAACATTCCTGTAATTACGCTGGACCGTTCCGCTGACAAAGGTGATGTGAAAGCGCTAGTCGCTTCAGACAACGTCGAGGGAGGACGGATGGCTGCCAGATACGTGATTGATCAAGTCGGAAAAGGTGCCAAGGTTATTGAGTTGGAAGGCGTTCCAGGCGCATCGGCTACCCGTGAACGTGGGAAAGGCTTCCATGAAGTGGCAGATAAGGACCTGAAGGTCATCGCCAAGCAGTCGGCTGATTTTGATCGGACCAAAGGTTTGAATGTGATGGAAAACCTGCTGCAAGGCAACCCGGATGTTCAGGCGGTATTTGCCCACAATGATGAAATGGCGTTGGGAGCGATTGAAGCCATTCAAAGCTCTGGTAAGAAAATTCCAGTCATCGGTTTTGATGGTAACGAGGATGCGCTTAAATCAATTAAGGAAGGGAAACTAACAGCCACCGTGGCTCAGCAACCTGAGTTGATTGGACAATTGGCAGTGCAAGCAGCCAAGGATGTACTTCAAGGTAAAACCGTGAAAACATCGATTCCCGCCAAACTGGAGTTAGTGGATCAATCCAAATAGGAATGGGCATGGGAACCAACCTATGAAGCATTCGAACTGATGCAAAGAATAACGCATCAGTTCTTTTTTTTGGATATTTTGCCAAGACGATATATACACATAAATGGAAGTTTTTAATTTTTGTATTGTAAGAAGAGACGGTAAAAGATAGAATAACACTTGTATGATAATGAGAATCACTATCATTTTATGAAGGCATATATCTAAGGAGGACGTATATTGTGCAACAAAAGAACAGATTAAAAAGAGGAATTATGCTTGATTTTGCCGTTTTTTTGATGGTTGTATTGGCTGCATGCGGAAATGCAGCAAGTAGTAACCAGACCAATGACAAGAGTGGAACGGATGCCCTTAACGGGCAATCCAAATCAGTTGCCACGCGAGAATATGTTGATGCCACTGGCAAAAAGATCAGTATCCCTGCAAATCCACAGCGGGTTGTCACGACACAATATTTGGATGCGATGCTGGCTTTAGGTGTTAAACCAGTAGGGGCTGCTTCTCATGTGTTAGAAGGCGACTATTTGAAAGGTAAGATTGACGGGATTGCTGATATTGGGAATCCGACAAATGTGGAAAAGGTATTAGAGCTACAACCTGATCTGATTATAGCAACAGAAGATACCTCGCCAGAAGTGAGGGAGCAGCTGGAGAAGATTGCTCCAACCGTAGCCGTTTCTTTTGGAGATGGAGATGTATTTAAGCAGCTGCGGGATGTCGCAGCCGTACTAGGTAAGGACAAGGAAGCCGATCAGTGGATTGCTAGTTTTGACAAAAAGGCTGAAGAAGGTCGAAAAAAGATGGCTGGAAAATTCAAGAAAGATGAAACGATTACCATTTATATGACCTACGGTAAGGACGTGCTGAGAGTGTACGGGGCGCGAAATGTAGGACATGTCATCTACCGTTCACTGGAATTGAATCCTCCAGAGTACATACGTCAGAAGCTCGCAAAGGACCCGAAGTATAACTTTGTATACGATAGCATTTCGATGGAAAAACTGCCTGAACTGTCAGGAGATCGTATTATTATGCTGGTTTACGATGAAGCGACTAAGGACGGAATGTTGAAGGAAATTGAACAAAGTGCGCTGTGGAGAAATCTCCCGGCTGTCAAAAACCACAAAGTGTATTTCATCAAGGCCGATCCTTGGTTTACCTACTCACCACTGGCTATCGATCAATCACTGGGTGAGGCCGTTAACATGTTTTCCGTCGAACCTAAATAATCAGCTCATTTAAATAGGAAGGGAGAAGTCTTATGCTAAGACGATTTTTTGAATATTACCGTCCCTACCGGACTTTGTTTATCATTGATTTTACTTGCGCCATACTAGCTGCACTGCTGGAACTGGCTTTTCCACTTGCAGTCAATCGGGTAGTTGATGATTTGCTACCCAGTGGAAATTGGAAATGGATTTTATTTGCCTGTTTATCTTTGCTTGGGATTTATGTCGTAAGCGCCGGATTGAATTATGTCGTTACCTATTGGGGACACAAGCTGGGGATTAACATTGAGTCAGATATGCGTAAAAAGCTGTTTGATCGAGTACAAAAGCAATCCTTTCGCTTTTTTGACAATAACAAAACAGGCCATCTGGTCTCCCGTATGACCAACGATCTGATGGATATTGGAGAGATTGCCCACCACGGACCAGAAGATTTGTTCATTGCACTGATGACTCTGGGCGGGGCTTTCGGTATCATGCTCAGCATTAACTGGAAGCTGGCTGTGCTGACATTCATTATTGTTCCACTGATGATCTACCTGTCTTTGTATTTTAGTCGCAAAATGAATGCTGCATTCCATCGTATGTTTTCTGATATTGCGGATTACAACGCCCGGATTGAAAATAACGTTAGCGGTATTCGTGTTGTTCAAGCGTTTTCCAACGAAGCACATGAAATGGATCGTTTTGCTGAGAATAATGGACGGTTTCGTAAAACAAAGCTGATCGCATATCGCATTATGGCGTGGAATTCTTCAATTAGCTTTATTCTGATGAAACTGGTCTCTTTGTTTGTGCTTGTATGTGGAACATGGTTTGTTATTAAGGGGCAGATGTCCTATGGGGAATTTATCGCATTTGTAATGCTGTCCAATGTATTCCTCGCACCCATCAAACAAATTAACTCTGTCATTGAAACGTATCCCAAAGGAATTGCCGGCTTCCGACGTTACTTGGATTTGCTGGAAAGTGAATCTGACGTAGAGGATCTTCCAGGTGCGAAGACCGTTAAGCATCTCAACGGAGATATTCAATTTGAAGGTGTAACGTTTGGCTATGAAAACAAAGACAAGGTACTGCGCAAAGTGGACCTTGCTATTCATGCGGGAGAAACTGTAGCTCTTGTGGGTCCTTCAGGAGCAGGCAAAACGACACTTTGCAGCTTGCTGCCACGCTTCTATGATGTCGAGGAAGGCAGCATTAAGATTGATGGCATGGATATCCGTGAAATGAAACTGGATTCGCTGCGGTCCATGATTGGAATCGTACAGCAGGATGTATTCCTTTTTGATGGAACGATTCGTGAAAATATCGCTTACGGCAAACTTGATGCTTCAGAAGACGAAATCTGGGATGCTGCCCGTCGAGCCCAGATTGAAGAACTTGTTCGATCCTATCCAGAGGGGCTGGATACGATGATCGGTGAGCGAGGCGTAAAGCTGTCCGGTGGTCAAAAGCAACGTTTATCCATTGCCCGGATGTTTCTGAAAAATCCGCCAATTCTCATTTTGGATGAAGCGACATCGGCATTGGATACAGAGACAGAAGCTGCAATTCAGCAAGCCCTGACAGAGCTATCTCAAGGTCGCACGACACTCGTGATCGCCCATCGTCTGGCAACGATCAAAAATGCTGACCGTATTATTGTAGTTGCAGATCAGGGGATTGTCGAGCAAGGAAAACATGAAGAATTAATGGCTGTAAAAGGTGCATATAGCCGCCTGCACCAAGCTCAGTATGGAACGTAAGAGTCAATTGCGACTTCGTAAATAGAGAGAGGAATGAATGAGTTTGACAAAGAAAATGTGGATTGTGACGATGCTTTTGTCAGTCATTGTCATTCTTAGCGCCTGTAGTGGAAAGGTAAATCAGCCAGACGAAAAGCAAAATCAAGCTTCTGGTGAATCAAAGTCAGCTGCAACGAAAACAGTTAAGACGATTCATGGGGATATTCAGATTCCGATTCATCCTCAGAAGATTGTAGTAGATATGTACCAGAATGATTTATTAGCATTAGGAATTAAACCTGTGGGAAGTGTTAAATATTATCTGGATAATCCGTTTTCAAAGGATCTTGTACAAGGCATTGCAAGCATTGGAGACCGCGGTAGTGTATCCATTGAAAAAGTATTGGCTCTACAGCCGGATATGATTCTGATTGGTTCCAAGGATGCTTCTGAATATGAAAAATATAGTAAAATTGCTCCGACGATAGTCATCCCTTATGGAACATACAAGAATGTGCATGAGGAACTGACAGCTTTTGGTGAGCTGCTGGGAAAAGAACAGGAAGCCAAAACATGGCTTGCCCAATACGACCAGCGATTGCAAGCTGCACGTGACAAATTAAAGGGAATTGTTCAACCCGGGGATACTTTCACAGTAATGGAAGCCACAGATAAAGAATACTATGTATACGGTGATAATTTTGGCAGAGGAGGACAGGCGGTTTATAGAGGATTGAATTTGACACCTCCACCACTTGTCCAAAAAGAACTATTAGGCGAGACTCAATGGAAGTCAATTTCCAAGGAAGTTATTAATCAATATGCTGGCTCTTACATTTTTCTGACGGTTAACAAGGATTTGAGCGGTTATGAAGGAGACAGCATATGGAAATCACTAAGTGCAGTCCGGAATGGGAAGGTTTTTGAGCTTCAGGAGGATCGATACTGGTACTTCGATCCTATCGCTATTATGGGACAAGCTGAAGAATTGGCAGATATGATCGTCCAGCGGAATAAAGAAAACGCCTCACAGAAGTAATGGTTTCGGTAATGTTGGCAGCCCTTTGGTATTTTTGCCGGAGGGCTTTGTTTTTTCACAAAATAGCAGGGCATTAGAGAATCGTCGAAATTTTGCTATTGAAGCCGTTGCCACATTAATTTACAATAGTAAAGATTGCATGATAATAATTCTCATTATCAAACATCATCTCCACTACAGGTTTTCGTGATAGCCTACATACTATTCAACAGTAAGGGTGAACCATAGTTATGAAATTATCAGAATCTTCGGATAGTCCTGCTCAAAGTAATCACAATCAGCCGCCGACTCAATTCCACTCGCGGCCATGGGCGGCTTCGCTTATCCTGACAGCCGGATTAGCACTGTTAGCGTTCGGTATCGCTCTTTCTTTATCATTTGGTGCAGCCTCAATCAAACTGGAAGAGGTCTGGAACGCCGTCTTTCATTTTAATCCAGAGCTGCAAAACCATCAAATTATATGGGAAATCCGTCTACCTCGAATTCTGGGTGGTGTGTTAATCGGAGTTTGTTTTGCCGTAGCAGGGGCCATTATGCAGGGAATGACCCGCAATCCGCTTGCGGACTCTGGCTTGCTTGGGCTGAATTCGGGCGCCAGTTTGACGATGGCGATTTGCTTTGCTCTTTTTCCGGGTACTTCCTTTTTGCAGTTAATGTTGTATTCTTTTGTAGGTGCAGCCTTGGCGGTTGTGATGGTCTATGGTACAAGCGCTATTTCCAAATCAGGTATTACACCAGTTCGTCTTGTATTGGCGGGTGCAGCTGTCACGGCATTGCTGTCTGCCTTAGGTGATACGATCAGTTTATACTTTAATGTTGGACAGGATTTGGCCTTTTGGTACGCTGGAGGACTTAGTGGGACCAAGTGGGTTCAGCTAGGCATTGTTGTTCCATGGGTTGTGGCAGCTTTTATCGGTGCTCTCATGTTATCACGCTCCATTACGTTACTTAGCCTAGGAGACGAAATTGCATTGAGTCTTGGTCAGCGAACTGGGATGGTAAAGGTTGCCGGTATGATTCTCGTATTGATCCTGGCGGGTGCCGCGGTATCGTTGGTTGGTTCCATAGGGTTCGTAGGGTTGATTATTCCCCACATCACGCGCAAACTGGTTGGGGTCGATTATCGCTGGATTATTCCTTGTTCGGCTATTATGGGAGCTTTACTTATCGTTTTTGCCGATCTGGCGGCCCGTATGATTAACGCACCTGAGGAAACACCAGTGGGCGTACTTATTGCCTTAATTGGTGTTCCATTCTTCCTTTATCTGGCACGTAAAGAAAGGAGGGCACTGTAAGATGAGTAACGTTACGAATGGCGCTATTGCCAAAGCAAGTCACCGTAAAAAAATCCATGATTGGGTCGTTGTTATCATTTTGCTTGTATTGCTCGTTGCTGCATTCACCATAAGCGCGAATACGGGAACGATCCGGCTTTCGCCAATGGAGCTTTTTAGAACCTTGTTCGGACAAGGGACTCCACAGCAGGAATTAATTCTCTTTGAATTCCGGTTGCCGCGAATGGTTATTTCCATTCTGATCGGCGCAGGTTTGGCTGTTTCCGGTTGCATCATGCAGGGGGTATCGCGTAACAGCCTAGCGGACCCTGGTATTCTGGGGATTAATGCAGGTGCCGGGCTGATGGTTATGCTGTTTGTACTGCTTTTCCCATCGATGCAAACGATGAATTCATTATTTTTACTTCCCGCTCTTGCACTCATTGGATCGGGAGCGGCTGCTATTCTGATTTATGCTCTTTCTTACAAAAAAGGCGAAGGTATTTCTCCGACAAGGCTATTGCTGAGCGGAATTGGGGTAGCGGCGGGTATCAGTGCTGCCATGATCATTATGACTCTTAAGTTAACACCTGAAAGCTACACGTTTGTAGCTAATTGGTTGGCAGGAAGCATATGGGGTTCAAATTGGAAATTCGTAATGGCTCTGCTGCCTTGGCTAATTGTATTGCTTCCTTTCGCATACTATAAAGCAAATGTTATGAATGTGCTTAATTTGGGGGATCAGACGGCATCCGGGTTAGGTACACCTATCGAAAAGGAACGTATTCTTCTCCTCGCGGCTGCGGTCGGACTGGCTAGTTCAAGTGTGTCGGTTAGTGGTGGGATCGGTTTTGTCGGTTTGGTAGCTCCACATTTGGCAAGAAAGCTGGTGGGTCCGAAGCATAAAATGTTGCTTGTAACGTGTGCTTTAGTCGGAGCACTTCTGGTACTCGTAGCGGATACGATCACACGAGCCTTACCTTTACAGAAAGAAATTCCGACAGGATTAATTGTTGCCATCATAGGTGCGCCATACTTCTTATATCTGCTGAGTCGCTCAAAAGGATAAAAAATAAAAAATAACCTTCAACACCACTAGGCAAGTGGAACTGAAGGTTATTTTTTTATTTTTTGTAGCAGCCTTTCATCTCAACGGGAAGTATTCAAGGCATGAGAGGTTTGATGTAACTCTCTGATCATTTTATGCAACGTGTAATTTTCCTGCCGTGTCACACCGTGTTGATTTTCCTGAACCAGCAGCTGATGAATGTTTCGTTTTAAAATCTCACTTCGACGTTCCAGCATTTCGGTACTCATAAATAAATGAACACTCCCTTTGTCATGAATAAATCTACATTTTAGAAATAAGCATAGACTGAATATAAGGTTGCCTTTCGACTTCTTTAAGTATATCGTGCTGGATGATCAAGGGAAAACGGAACGAGACAGCAAAATACTTATCCTCATCATCCATACCGTGTCGACAGCTACTCACCCCATGAGTTCTTAGATATACTTCCTTATGCTGGCGATAACAGGAGATTAGGGACAATTAGCTTCATATATATGGAATCACTTATCAATTTGCTGGAAGCTGTGGTGAGGAGCCAATCAAAACTGCAAAGGTTACAACTACCTAATGAGAAGAAAAGAATAAGAGGCTACAACATTTATCATTATTTATATTGTGGATATACCGGCTGAATTCCGGCGGCGCATACTCTAGATTACCGATCGCAGCGTCTGCTTCGGTCTGCTGCACATAAATCGGTGTATTCGGAAAATGCGGATTGCCTCCGGCATGATCCATATGCATATGGGAGATAACGATGGCATGAATATCGTCTGGTTGATAGCCGATCCGATCCGATCCAGTACTGCCACGATACTATCATCGGCTGTCATACGGGGGATGAAGCGTCCTTCAAACGGTGTATTTTTAAAATAATCTGGGTTGTCGATAAACGAATCTGGCATACCGGTATCTATGAGGATCGGACCGTGATCTGTCTCCAGCAGATACGACCAGATTTGCAGACGCACCAGTTCACCGGGCTGTGCATGATGGTTGAGCGAGGAGCGATCAATATCAAGCTGACCGACCGGCAACCAGTGCAATTTGTTAATCATACAATCATCCTCCAGTATTAGTTTACATAATAATTATTATGTAGTATATAAACGAAATTATAGCTGGCAGAAAATGATGCTTGTACTTCATTGTAAGATGGGGCGATGGAGCCCCATGTTTTCGCTGTAATGCCGCTCTTTCAAAAATTAATTTTTAATAGTTTAAATGATAAGACATGTAGGCGTCCAGCAGAAATTTGTCATCAGGCAGACCAGTTCGGCCTGCTGTATAATCGGATGAATAAAAAAGGGTAACTACATAGACTGGACAAGAGAGACACGCTTTATTTATACTTAAAAAGAGCTCAAAAAAACTGCGTATAATATAAATTATACGCAGTTTAGGTTTAAAACGACTTTTAGATGCTCTCCTGCATAAGATGTCGATTGAATTGTCGATAAAAATCAGACGAAAATGATCGTTTTACAGCATTTTTCGGATTTTGAACTGAATGGAGGCAAGCACGATGAAAAAAGAACTGCGTCATATGGATCTGGATACTATAGACGAAATTGATGAAGTGTATAATGAGGAGCTGGAAGCATTTTTGATCTGGATGAAGGATGCCGGATATACGATACATACGCAAAAGAATTACACAGGGGATGTAAAACAGTTTTTACGTACATTGCGTGATAAACCACTCGACCAGGTGAAAAAGATTCATGTGATGTCATATTTATCTAAAGCGCGGGAGGGAGGCGCCGGAGATAGTACGCGGAACCGGAAGCATGCTGCGGTGAATAGTTTTTTTAGAGCGCTACAGGAATTTGAATTATGCAGCACCAATCCGGCAGCGGGAATTAAAAAAGCAAAGACTGAAAAGAATCGTATGCCCGTTTATCTGGATGAGAAGGACATTCAGCCATTTTTGCTTGCGGTGGAAGGGAAATATGCAAATCGTAATATGGCTATTTTTCTGCTCATGGTCTACATGGGATTGCGGGTGGGGGAGGTCCATTCTTTGAATGTCTCGGATTACAGCCGAGAAAGACGCACATTAGATGTGTTCGGTAAAGGGCGTAAATGGCGTACCCTGCCAGTACCAACGGCTGTATGTGATTTTATAGAGCAAGCGTTGGAGGAAAGATTGACGCCGTGGAGAGGTAAAGAAGACGCGATGTTCGTATCCCAAAAAGGCCGACGTCTGGCAGTGCGTTCTATTCAACAGATTGCTACAGAAACGTTTGAACGATTCCAGCAAGAAAAGGGTATAGAACGTCGGGAGGCTTATTCCAGCCATAAGCTGCGACATACATTTGCGACGATGCTATTACGTAAAGGAGCAGACCTACGTACCGTACAGGAGCTATTAGGGCACTCATCCATCCAAACGACAACGGTATATACTCATGTTACAGATCGAGAAAAAGAAAAAGCGATGGATAAGCTGGATATTCAGATCCCAATAACGGGATTGTAAGTATGTTTCACGAGTGTATTGTATAATGAAATAAATTGAGTTTACATAAATATTATTATGTAAATCAGTTAGAAGAATTAAAACTTGAATTGTAAATTGTAACCATGATTTTACGTTCTTATTTAATAGCCAGTATCCTATGGTCTTGACAAAGGTAATATTTTGCTACAAGATTAGTGAGATCACTTTATAAATATGGTTTATGAAGTGGTCTCACTAATTTTGTAAACAAAGGAGCACTGTATGGGGAAAGCCAATACAAATTTAATTAAAGAAATAAACTTGAATCTGGTTCGCAAAGTATTGAAGCAGGTTAGCAAGGCCACAAAGCCCCAACTGGCCGCATTGACTGATTTAAGTGTGGTGACTATCAACACTCTTATGCAGGAATTGCTTAATAATGGAGAAATTTTTGAAGATGAAATCGTTCCTTCAAATGGTGGTAGACATGCGTTAACCTATCGTTTTAATTATGAGTATAGTCTGGCACTGATTATACACATTAATGAAAAACAAGGAATGGATGTAGTATCGACCACGGTAGTTAATTTAAACGAGAACGTCCTCATGAAAGAAGAACATCCCTTTCAAATTTTTGATGCTACACAATTTTATTCCATAATTCAAGATATCATTTCTCTTTATCCCTCCATTAAAGTTATTGGTATTGGAATCCCGGGACAATCTGTAGATGGAGAGATTACAGTCAGCAGTCATGAAAGGTTGAATGGAATTCGGCTGGCAGAGGATGTGCAGAGCCAATTTGGTTTACCAGTTATTGTGGAGAATGATGTAAATGCGGCTGTATGTGGATACGTTTACAGAGAACAGATCGATGAAGATCAATGTGTGCTGGCTGTCTATTTTCCTGAAAATTCACCACCGGGGATGGGAATTTATTTGCGTAATGGGGTTTTAAAGGGCAAGCATGGATTGGCTGGTGAAATCAAATTCCTTCCGTCTATAGTTTGGGATGAAAGCAAGGGAAGAGAAGTTTTTTTCAAAAGTGTATGTGAAATTATTCAAATATTACAGTCTGTATTCGATCCTAATCAAATTGTGGTCTATAGAGAGAATATAGAAGAAGAGGCTTTCTATCATTTTTTGGAAGCCTACAAAGCTAAGCATGAGATGCCTTTGTATCCTGACATTGTTCTCTCAGATTTATTTTATGAAGATTTTAAAACAGGGTTGAGAGGGTTAACTCTAAAAGAATTAGAACGTCCTATTATTGTCTTTAAATAATGACATCATCGTATTGAGCAGAGGAGGAAAGGAATGTTGGCAACCTGGTTTCTGATTATTATTTATCTAGCGTTTATTAGCTTGGGAATCCCGGATTCCCTGTTTGGGGCAGCATGGCCTGTGATGTGGCCGGAACTTGGGGCAGCTTTTGGGTCAGCTGGAATAGTATCCATGGTCGTTGCAGGCGGAACCATTGTATCAAGTCTAGCTAGCGGAAGTATCATTGAAAAAATAGGCACAGGTAAGATTACTCTAATGAGCTGCTTTTTGACTGCAGGAGCGTTACTTGGATTTTCTTTTGCGCCTTCATTATTTTGGCTTGTACTATTAGCAATTCCTCTTGGTCTTGGCGGGGGAGCTGTTGATGCAGCACTCAATCAGTATGTGGCTACTCATTATAAGGCACATCATATGAGTTGGCTGCATTGCTTTTGGGGAGTTGGAGCTACCATGGGGCCGATAATTATGTCTTTCTACATTTCGAACTACAATTCATGGAGAAGTGGCTACACAGCCGTATCCATGATTCAGTGGGGCCTTGTTATTATTTTGCTCATTACACTGCCATTATGGAAACGTGTTACCGCGATACAAAATCCCATTATTTCTGAATCCCCATCAGACTACTCACAGATGGATGACAATATCGTACAAGTTGAGAACATACCCAAACAAAATCCAATTCGAATGAAAGGAGTTAAGAACACGCTCATTGCTTTTTTGTTTTATTGTGGTGTGGAAGCCACGGTGGGCTTATGGGGAGCCAGCTATTTGGTAAGCGCAAGGAACATCACAGCCGACACTGCTGCTGGTTGGATATCTTTATACTATGGTGGAATCACGGTTGGCAGGCTTATTACGGGGTTTGTAACTATAAAAATAAATAATGGTATGCTAATCCGAATTGGCCAACTTACTGCTGTTGCAGGAGGACTCATTTTGTTGCTTCCTTTGCCTGTTGCCTTTTTATTACCCGGTTTTATTCTTATTGGTTTAGGGCTTGCGCCGATTTACCCTGGACTTCTTCATGAAACACCAACACGGTTTGGTAAGGAAAATTCCGCTAAACTCATGGGGTATCAAATGGCAGTTGCTTATACAGGAACGACTTTGCTCCCGCCCATTTTTGGGATTATAGCTTCACAGGTAAGTATTCATTTTTTCCCAGTTGCAGTCGTTGTGTTCCTTCTTTTTATGCTACTCAGTTCAGAACAAGTGAATCGGATACTGAAGAAGAAAATTTTGAAGAGTTAAGACAAATTACAACTTGACCTGAAACGCGTTTCATCGGCTAAAGTAAATATATAACCTAAAAGAGAAAGGAGAGTACCCTATGATCTCACTCATTTTATTATGTTTAGTTATATGGGGGGGAACGTATTGTTGTTTAGTGTTATCAAGAGATCCTATAGAAGTAAAGCCTTACCGCTCCATCGATGATTTTTTCGAGTAGCTTTGTATCCACTTAATAAAGATGCTTTTTTTACTCCCTTTATTAACATGTTTAATTAAGTGATTTATGAAGTGAATCGAATCTGTTTCGAGCCCATTACATTGGATAGGTTTTGCTAAAGGTCGAGATACGAATACAAGGGAGTGGGACAATGTGGGGATTGAAAATGTCTTAGGTTAATAGAGACTTTGATATTGAGCCCTGGAAAGAACATAAAAAACCGTAAGTATGAACTGACAGGTAGGAAACTCTAACAATTAAGGGAGGCTTATTTATGTTTAAACTGGTAGTAAGTGATTTGGATGGTACTTTTCTAAACAATAGTGGTACTTTTGATGTTGAATTATTTAATCAGGTGTACGGAGAGATGAAAGAAAATAATATCGCCTTTGTTGCTTGTACAGGTAAGCAATGTGAAAGAGTAGAAGAGTTGTTTGATGAGCCCGGAAAAGGAATCTGGATTTTGGGAGACAGTGCTACTCGTATTAAAAGGGATGGAGTTGTTGTAAAAGAGTTTACAATTGAACGTAATTTGGCATTACAAGCGATCAGTCAAATTGAAGCTTTCGCTAAGGATTTTATTATCATCGCATGTACAACTGAAGCAGCCTATGTCCACTCTCAAATTCAAGAGGAATATTACAAGATTGTGAAGGGCTCCTACAAGGAAGTGCTGAAGATTGATTCGTTTGATCAAATAAATAGCAACTTTCTTAAAATAACTGTTTACGATCCATCAGGTAGAAGTTCCATTTTAAGAAAACATGTTGAAAAGACGCTGCTAGACCAAATTTATATTGTAGATTCTGAAGCAAATTGGCTGGATATTACAGCCCTTCATACCCATAAAGGGGAGACGGTAAGAAAACTCCAAGAGATATTGGGTGTTACTATGGACGAAACCATGTCTTTTGGAGATGGTGAAAATGACGTGGAGCTTATGAGTATTGCCAAATACAGTTTTGCTGTAAAAAATGCTTGTGAGAATACTAAAAATGCAGCAAGTTTTATCACCAAATCCAATGAAGAGAACGGTGTGTTATTAACGATAAAGAAAATGATGGATTTACAAAAGCATTAATATTAATTATCGTTATTAAGAGATTTCACACTACCCAATGAGAGGACTATAAGCAGCATGAAAAATAAAATACTGGTTTTTGATATTGGTGGATCTTTTATTAAATTCAGTTTATATTTTCAAGATAAATTTATGACGAAAGGTAAAGTTGCTACACCATTAGATTCACTAGAGAATCTGCTTATAGTCTTGAAGCAAATTCATAATCAGTTTATAGATGAATGTGAAGGAGTAGCCGTCAGCATGCCAGGTATTGTGGACTCGGTCACTGGTCATATGGTGCATGGTGGTTCGTTAAGGTATATAAACGATATCAATATGATCGAAGTTTTCAAGAAAGCGTTTCATTTGCCTGTAGCTATTGAAAATGATGGGAAGTGTGCAGCTCTTGGAGAAGTATGGCGCGGCTCACTACAGGGGATCGCTGATGGTGTTGTTTTGGTAGTTGGAACAGGAATGGGCGGTGGAATCATCTCTCAAGGGAAATTGCTAAAAGGCCATCATTTATCGGCTGGGGAATTCTCCTTCATCAGAACTAACAATGAGCATGCAGACAATGTTGATTATCTGCTTGGTATGCAAGGGAGTAGTTCTGTTTTAGCTAAAACTGTTGCCAAGGCTAAAGGACTTCCTGAAGATGCTATAACAGGTGAAAAAGTATTCAAGCTTATTGAAGAAGGTGATCACACGGTACAAAAGATTTTTCAAGAATACTGTAGGAACATCGCAACACAAATTATTAATTTACAAACAATTCTTGACCCTCAAAAGTTTGTGATCGGGGGAGGCATATCTGCCAATCCTTTGCTGGTTGCTACCATTAAAGAAGAATTAGAGAAACTTTACCTGCATTCGATCTTAAATTTTGTGCGTGCAGATATTGAACAAAGTAAGTTAGGCAATGAAGCGAATTTGCTAGGTGCTATATACAACTACATGCAGTCACACCATCTTGAGGTATAAGATAAAATAAAAGCAAAAGAGCGTGCCTTGAACTTAAGACACGCCTTTTTTCTTTTGTTAGTTTACATAATATATATTATGTTTATTTGTTTGATACGTATAACATTTCAAAGCAACTTATTTTTCATTTTCCGGGGGAGATTCAATTATCAGCCCCTGAACATGCTTGCGCGTTAGAAGCTTCCGTTTTTTGCGGTTTTCCTTTGTTTCTAAAACAATATCTAAATCATAGTCGTCAGGATACAATTCTGTTGCAGCGATGTGAAGAGTGAGCCTCTTTTTGTTTATGATCAGTTTTTGTCCTTGAATCAAAATTCCAACATTGCCTCGTTCATCCTCGGTTTTGTAAACAATACCGGTTCGATCTAGGTAGCTGGCATAAACACTATCTCCAAGAGCAAATGGCTTGGTTATGAGCGGGTGCTCTTGTTTTCCCTGTTTTGCGACTGTGCGGTCTGTAGATGCTTTTTTAGAGGCAGGTTTAAATACATCGTCAGACTTTTTATCATCAAAAGAAGGGGGAATAACCAAAAACTCCTGTGCATCCTGAGACGTTCTTCCAGCAGAAATGGCCTCAGAACGCTCGATAATGCGAGTCCACATGCCTAGCTTCAAAGCAATTGCGTATGCGTAGCTTTCCCCGGCCTCGCCGATGCGAAGTCGGTACAAGGGTTGCAACGTTTCGGTATCAAACTCCATACGAGCATTTTGGAACCCCGGTGTGTTTTCAGCAAAATGCTTGATTTCGCTAAAGTGCGTGGTAGCCACTACTGTCGCACGGCGACGATGAAATTCTTCCAGCAGCGCGATAGATAGGCCTACGCCTTCTCCCGGATCAGTGCCAGAGGCCATTTCGTCGATCAGGATCAGAGTAGAGCTGCCTGCCGTTTCCAAAATGCCAATCATATTGCGAATATGAGCAGAAAAGGTGCTCAAAGCATGTTCAATGCTTTGGCCATCCCCGATGTCTACCACAATGTCCTCGAATACAGCCATTCGGCTACCTTGCAAAACAGGTACCAGCAGGCCGGATTGCACCATGAGTGTTAACAAACCTACGCTTTTGAGAGCCATCGTTTTTCCGCCTGTATTCGGCCCGGTAATAATAAGTGAAGAATAACCTTCACCAATTGAGAAATCAAGCGGCACCATAGTATGGGCCATCAATGGGTGACGTGCACCATAGATATCTATTATCCCATCATCGTTAAGCTCGACAGAGACAGCATCCAGAGTCATAGCGTATTTGGCTTTAGCTAATAAAAAATCCAGTATGCCTACCGTCTCTGTATTAATGCTTAGTTCACGATTGTATGACTCAGCCATTGCGGTCAGGTCTCCTAGCACTTTCATTTCCTCTTTTGATTCTTCTGCCATATTTGCGCTCTGTTCGAATTGCAGATTTATGATCTCGGCAGGTTCCACATAGACGGTCTGACCGCTACCTGACTCATCCAGTACATTGCCTTTCACCTGTTTGCGGAATTCTTTTTTGATCGGAAGGACGTAACGGCCATTGCGCTGACTGATCATATTTTCCTGCATGATGGATCGGTGACGGCTGATAAGAGAATCTAGTTTCCTCTTGATACGTTCTTCAGTAACTGCAATTTTTTTGCGAATTTTAGCTAGTTCTTTACTGGCATTATCCGTTACTCGACCCGAGTAAATGCATCTCTCGATTTCGGATAGGAGTGACTCCATGCCATACATGGAAGAGGCATAAGCACTGACGGTTGGAGCTGAATCCGCCTTGGCATGCATATATTTCATCAGCTGCATGCAGCTTCTGATGAATTGGGCCAAATGAGAAAAATCACGCTCGCTGAACATATAGCCAGTTCCCAAGAGGTGCAGAATGTGCTCCATTCCTTCCAATGAAGGAACAGGTACGCTAGCTCCGTGGCGAATGAGCTGTAAAGCTTCGCTCGTTTCGTTAAGACGAATTTTGATTGTACGGATATCTGTAATTGGCTGCATGGAAGCGGCATGCTGCTTACCTAGGTATGAAAAAGCACATTCAGACACTCTTGTTTTAATCTGATCATATTCCAAACGCAACATTGTAGTTTCATTCATGGATAAATCTCTCCTTTAGTTGTGTATTGACAGGATTTTTTTAAAACCTTTCTGAAAAACAAAAAAAGGGCGGAGAATGAACAAAACGTTCATTCTCCGCCCTTTAAGGGAGAGGGAGTGTATCATCAAATAAGCCTATAATCCAGCATGTGCTCTCATCAATTCTGCGTTTTAATCCACAGGCCAACCAACATATCAGTTCATTGGCTTATGAATAGAAAAACGTGTAAAAGGAGTTCACAAAAGTTGGAAACAAAAAAACCGTGCTGAACACAGCACGGAATAAGGCCTAGATGAAAATAATCCCTAAGGCGATTTATGATATCCGCATGTTCTTAACTAATACCAGGGTAAAAACTCAGCAAGAAACAAACCTGTCCCTAAAGGGTACAAGCGCCTGATGGTCTTCCCTGAATATGCAATTGCTTAGTTAAGAACGTTCACCGACATTAAAATCTCTCCCTTAATTGAAGATCTATCCATAATATACGATCAGACAGGTAACGAAGTCAAGGGCGACTTCTTCAATTCGATGTAAAAGTGACCATGAGGATAAAGGGTTTATGTAATATATATTATGTAAACTAACTACTCGATGAATGATTATCATCTTTAATTGAGAATGATAATCATTATAATTGTAATGGTGAATGAAACTCGTATGTACTGCGAATCCAGCTATAAGAAGGAAGTGATGACAAGATGAAGACACAAACTTCACCGTCTACTTTTAATGAATATTTTAATCAGATAATCGATTCCAACTTAATGATTCATGAAAATAGCTCCACTCCAGCAGGAATACAGCACGAACATTTTTATCAGATACCCGAAAAGTGGGGAGACGGAATACATCGAACACATTTTTTGCGCAATGGCCTTGAGCTATCACAAAGCAAAATGTTATTTCATGAGCCAGTCCAGATATCAAGAAGAATTGATAAGCCTTATCTGGAGTTGGCACTAAACATCGATTATTCCGCCACTTGGTCTGTGGATGATTTTCGTTCAGATCGTGAGCACGGGGGACATGTACAGCTCGTCTACATGAATGATGTGAAGATTCACGCAGAGATAGCAGCTAGTAATGTGATGAATCATCTAGAGCTGCGTTTTAATCCATTGCTATGGCAAGAGTTACTACAGGAACTGGGTATTCGTTTGGAGCAGTCTTTTGCTTGCATAGAAGCGTTGATTACTCCTGATATGCGGGCTATTGCTCAGGAATTGTCATCTCATTCTTATGAGGGCATAACCCGTCAGCTTTTCTTGGAGAGCAAGACGCTGGAATTGATGGCTCTGTTTTTGCAAGAAATACGCACTTCTCCACCTAAACTTTCTATGACAATTAAACCCACTGATGTGCAATGTATTCACGAGGCGCGAGACATTTTACTCCGTACACTGGTGCAGCCTCCCAGTCTGATTCGGTTGGCACAGATGGTACATATTAATGAGCAAAAACTGAAAAATGGCTTTAAAGAGCTATTCGGCACAACAGTATTTGGCTTTGTGCGCCAGCAGAGACTGGAAAAAGCCAAGCAACTGCTAGAACAGGAGCAGATTTCAGTCAGTGAAGCGTCAGCGATAGTCGGCTATAGTAACTTTAGTCATTTTGCCGCACTATTCCGTAAAACATATGGCTACAATCCAAGTGCCTACCGAAAAAATAAGAATTTATGCTCCTTATAAAACCTTCATCTTTATAAAACTCTCCTTCCAGTGGTGATGTTTCTCCCGGAATTGGCGGTAGGAAGCAGAATGTGGGCCTACAATAGACACAGGCTCAAGCATTCTGCAACTGCCGTATTTGGAAAGGAGAAATGATTCATGCAACCAAAAACGGGCATTGCCCGATTACTTCAAATCGCTGGGGAAAAACGCGGATTACTTGCTGTTTCCGCTTTATTTTCCGGTTTAAGTGCCATTTTCATGCTGGTGCCTTATGCTTCAGTTTATTTTGTACTCAAGGAGCTACTTGAGCACGCTGCACAACCTACAACAGCAGACGGGCCATTGATGATTCAATGGGGACTGATTGCTTTAGCAGGTTTATTAGCCAGCCTTATTACAATGTACATCGGCGGGCTTATCTCACATATTGCGGCTTTCCGTATTTTATACGGCTTACGCGTCAAGCTGTCTGCGCACATCGGTAAACTCCCCTTAGGATGGCTTAATGGCACTTCCACGGGGGCTGTCAAAAAGACTTTGGAGCAAAATGTGGAAAAAGTAGAGATGTTTGTCGCTCACCAATTACCGGATCTGGTGCAGGTTATCGTGACAGCAGTAGTGATGATTGTCACCATGTTTAGCTTGAATATATGGTTGGCGTTTGCTTGTATCGTGCCGATTCTGCTTGCTTTCACCGTTCAAATGACGCTGATCGGTGGCTCCAAAACACAGGATAACATCAAGGAATATTACAACTCACTGGAACGTCTAAACGGATCGGCTGTGCAGTATGTCCGTGGTATACCCGCAATCAAGGTGTTTGGACAGACGGTGCATTCGTTTCGTAAGTTTTATTCCGATATGGTGCATTATCGTGAATATTGCATGAGATTCACTGACCAATTTGAAACTGGTTTTCTCGTCTTTAAGGTAATTATTGGCTCATTCGCTGCTTTTGTACTTCCTGTCGGTGTATACCTGTTGAGTGGTAACCCGCAGAATGTTGCATTTGCCTCGGTGTTACTATTTTTTCTGGTAATGGCCCCCGGGGTGTCAGCACCCATGTTTAAAATTATGCATCTCATGTCTTCAATGCGTGATATTAATGAAGGCGTTGATCGGATTGACCGTATTTTTAAAGAACCTGCAATACAAGAGCCAGCACATCCGCAAAAGCCGACTACTTATGATGTGCAGTTCGAGCAAGTTTTCTTTTCCTATGGAAACACAGAAGAGGTTAACAAGCATGAGGACGGAGATGACAATCCATCGACCTATGTGCTGTCTAATATCACTTTTACGGCAAGACAAGGGAAAATGACCGCTTTAGTCGGCCCGTCTGGTTCCGGTAAATCGACGATCGCCAATTTGGTGCCGCGTTTTTGGGATGTACAGAAAGGTGCAGTCCGCATTGGTGGGGCCGATATCCGCCTGATGAGCACATCTAACCTGATGGATACGGTTGCTTTTGTATTTCAGGAAACTTTTTTGTTTTATGACTCCGTATTTAACAATATTGCCGTAGGTGATGCGAAGGCTTCTATGGAGCAGGTTATAGCGGCTGCAAAGGCAGCACAGTGTCATGAGTTCATTTGTAAGCTGCCGAACGGCTATGATACGCTCATCGGAGCTGGAGGGGTATACCTATCGGGCGGAGAAGAGCAGCGACTTGCGGTAGCACGTGCCATTCTCAAAAATGCACCTATTCTCGTATTGGATGAAGCTACGGCATTTGCTGATCCTGAAAATGAATATGAAATGCAGCTGGCATTAAAAGAACTAATGAAAAACAAGACGGTTATTGTTATTGCACACCGTTTGTCTACTATTCAGCATGCGGATCAGATTCTGGTGCTTCAGGAAGGACGTATTGCTGAACGGGGTCAGCACAGTGAGTTGCTGGAAGTAAACGGCCTGTATGCCCACTTATGGCAGGCCTATACGGATGTCGGACAATGGCAGATTGGGGCACGGGAAGAGGAGGCGGCTCAATGATGAGAATGTTGCAAAGTATCACGGCTGGAAATCCAAGGGTACTGTTAAAACCGGTATTATACACAACCTTAGCCAATATCGCAGGGTTGGTTCCTTTTGCCTTGCTGGTAGGGGCGGCCCGTCTGATTTTCGAGCCTTTCATCCATCCGGGAGCTTCGCTCCAATCTGCTGGCTTATGGTGGATTAGTGGAGGTCTGCTCCTGTCACTACTTCTGCTGTTTCTGTGTGAGATTCCGGCCTATCGTTCCCAATACCGTGGAGCCTATGATGCCTCGGTAACCGGGAGGTCGCGTCTAGCTGAGCATTTGCGTAGACTATCTCTGGGATTTCTGAACAAACGCGATCCCGGTGACCTAGCCAATATGATGATGGGTGATTTTACAATGGTGGAACATGGGATTTCCCATTTGGTGCCGCAGATGATCGGGGCGGTGACGATGCCGCTTCTGGCATTAATTGGATTATCCTTTTTAGATTGGCGGATGGCGCTGGCATTGTTTGCTGCTTTTCCGGTGGCCATTTTGTTGGTATTGCTTACTTCCCGTATCCAGCGGCGGCTGGGGGCCAATCATATGCGTGCCAAAATCAATGCTGCGAATCGTCTACAGGAGTATTTAAATGGTATTCGGGTGATTAAAGCCTACCAGCTAACTGGTGAGCGTTTTGTCCGGCTGGAGCTTGCGTTTAGAGAACTGATGCGGCACAGCATCCGTATTGAAGGGTTGTTAGGACCGATTGTATTGGCTGCTATTGCTTTCATGCGGTCTGGCTTGACGTGGATGGTTATGATCGGTGTATATCTACTGCTGGCGGGTCAGATGGATGTTATTGTGTTTGTTTCTTTTCTGATTGTAGGAACACGTATTTATGATCCCCTAACCACTGCACTTGTAAACTTCGCTGAATTTAGATACCACGAGCAGGCAGGTGAACGTATCGTCCAATTGCTGAACGAGCCAGTGATGCCGGGTGACCAGTTGCCTTCGGAGAGACACGATATTGAACTAAGAAACGTAAGTTTTGGATATGGTGATCAGCCAGTATTGCGGAATGTGAGTATGTCTATACCGTTTCGTTCTTTCACAGCACTAGTAGGACCCTCCGGCAGCGGAAAAAGTACGGTATTGCGGATGATTGCCCGCTTTTACGACCCGGATCAGGGCAGCGTGCTATTAGGTGGAAACAACATACAACAGATGAATACGGAAGCGCTATTGCGCAAGATATCTATGGTGTTCCAGGATGTATATCTGTTTCAAGATACCATTGCGAACAATATTCGATTTGGCAAAAGCGATGCTACACAGGAAGAAATCGAAGCTGCTGCTCGCCAAGCTTGTTGCCATGATTTTATATCCAGGCTACCCAAGGGATATGATACCCGGGTAGGTGAGGGAGGCAGTACGTTATCGGGCGGTGAGAAACAGAGGATATCCATTGCCCGCGCTATACTTAAAAATTCGCCGATTGTTTTGCTAGATGAAGCTACGTCTTCGCTGGACCCTGAGAATGAAAGGGATATTCAGCAGGCTATTAATCGTCTTGTACAAGGTCGAACAGTTATTGCGATTGCTCATCGGCTCAAAACGATTCGAAACGCAGACCGTATTGTAGTGTTGGACAAAGGAAGGGTCGTGGAGCAGGGAAGACATGATGAACTGTTGGGTAACAACGGCCTATATGCACGATTGTGGAACAGACAGCATGAGGTAAGAGAGTAATAGTCTGTATGAACTCAGGATACAAACATTAAGAAACCGCCCCGGGAGATGTCATATCTACCAAGGGCGGTTTCTTGTGGTGTTATTCAGAATCATCGGCTATGACAGCTTGTACAGGCTGCCTGTCACGTAGCAATGGTAACAACAGCATCGCTCCCAGTAAAAATAAACCGGCACTCACGGTATATACGGTGTTCAGGGAGGATTCGCGTTTGAGTGTACCGCCGATGCTCATACCCACGACCATCATCCCCGAGAACAGGGGAGAGAGGGCACCACCGACGCGGCCGATAAAAGCAGCTTCGGCATTTTTCATCATCATCGTGTTGATACCAATATGAATGCAAGGATAAAATAGACCGCTGAGTACTTGCAATGCCATTGTCAGCACAATATTGTGCGACCATCCGACTCCAAAGGTTGTCAGTGTGCTGACCAGAAGTCCAGTCGCCAGCAGCAATTGCGGCTGAACTTTTTTGGCAACCCCCATAATCAGACCGCCGCCCAACAGCATAGCCGCTCCGTTCGCCATTAACGGCCATTGTAAAAATTCCTTGTTTTGCCCAAGGTTCTCGATGGCGACAAAAACCATTAATGGTTGAATAAGTCCGACCGCTAGCCCAATTATGGTAAATGTTCCTCCAAGCGTGCGAAGTGTACGGTTATTCCATACATAACGTATTCCTTCTTTAAGCTCTTCAATGAAATGTGTTGGTCGATCTATCTCAATTACTTGCTCATCTTGTGGGATACGAGTTAGAACAAGCGCAGAGATAAGAAACAACATTCCGGTTATAGACAATGAAGAGAAAATTCCAAAGTGTTGGTAAATAAATGTACCGACGACAGGACCGATAACCATAAATAATGCCATGAGAGACTGAAAAAGAGCCATCACTCCCTGAAGCTGTTCTGGTGCTACATGCTGCTTTAATATTTTCATCGCAGATGGCTGAGAAAATTGAGATAGAATGGCCGAGAAGAAAGTGGATAGCAAGAGCACCTGCCATGACCCGTACCATAATGCGAGCAACACGATAAAAATAGACGCGGCCGACAGCAGATCGCAACTAACCATTGTCCGTTTAGGCCGCCAACGATCTGCAAATGTACCTCCAATGATGGCAAACAGAAAGATAGGCGCAAATTCAGCTACCGAAATGAGCGATACGTATACAGGATCATTATGGGTCAGATCTGTTACATACAACAGTATGGCAAAGTTCCGCACCCAGATGCCCAAATTTAGCAACGCATTGGAGGCGATAATGGTCCTTATATATGGATTTTTAAACAACAACAAACTCTCCTTTCTTATTTTCAGAGTATTTCCTTGAATATTTTTATAAACAAAATTATAGTTTGTCTATATAATAATAGATAATATAATAAATATACTGCTATTTAGTCAAATGTTTTTTGTAATCCCTGAATAAAATAGAGGATAGAAAAGGAAATAGCCAATCATGCAAAAAAAGCGGATTAGAATAGAAGAGGGGTGGATCACTACATATTTACAAATTGGATGGGATATCCAAATAAAGAAATAAAATTACATAATAAATATTATGTTAACTATTACGTGTCTATTATCTATCAGAATCTGAATCCGATGTACCTTTTAAAATCATAGTGATATAATTACGCGTACATGCCTGAAAAGGAGCGTATAGAACGTAAATGAACTTTCAAGTGGACTTTTTATCTTTTTTTGTGATTCAGGTAGACGGGAAAGAAGGACAAGGCGGTAAGTCCTACAAGCATTATGCTACAATGGATGACTATGATTACGACGAGAGTGATGTCAAAAAATTTTTGGACGGGGAATTTGCTCGCATTAGCAAGCGAAAGGTTGAAAAAAATCCCAGCACAGAGCAGGCACCGACCAAAATTGGCCGCTTTATCGTCGAACCGGAACATGAGCTGAGCAGTAATCCGAATTTCAATATGTTCGCTCGACTACGAGCAGCAGAGGATAAGGAAGATTTTAAAAATGCATGTGATGACCTGGTGCGGATGTATCTGGATACAAGCGCGGTACGAGGTGGAGCACTGATTATTGTACAGGCTACATTAAATACCCACTCTGACGACCCGTTTATTTTTGTACTCAAATGTGATTTTGAACCTAAAATTGCACGAATTACTGAAAGCAGCCTGGTCAGTGAGGTCGAAATGGCCATTTCAGCCCGTAATATGAAATCCATCATGTATCCATACATGCTGGAGGAGGGTATGAACGATGAGTGGGAGCTTAAAATACATCAGTCTTCGCATGCGCGGTATTTTGAAGACTTTTTGAAATTCGTCACTTATGAGCAATCCATGCCGGAAATTGTTAATGAACATGTCATGGGCTTTGTTCAGAACTATGTAGAAACCAAATGGCCGGATGCATCTAATGAGGAAAGACAGCAGGAAGAGCGCGATCTGGAACTGTGGGCGGCCAGCGAAAAACGGGATCTACAAGGAAAATGGGAGCCTCTTCAGGTCGTAGAAGCTGCGCAGCATATTGTCGAGCTAAAACCGGAAATTGAAGTTCGTTTCAAACTGGATGATACGACTGTGCGTGGGTTACTATCCGACTTTGGTGCCAAGCTGCATATCACGAAACTTCATGATAGATATGCACTTATTATTGAAGGTGATGCATTTACGTTTGAAAAGGGATTTTCTCCGATTGAGCTGCTACAACCTGAATCCTTTGAAACGGTGGCTGAGCGACTCAAAGAGAAACGGCAACATGAAAATGAGGGTATGGATGGCGATACACCACCTTGGTAATTTGGAACGTATAGCAGGGCGACAAACTGAATTTTATTATCAAAAAACGGACCTCACAACGGATGTATCCGCTGTGGAGGCCCGTTTTTGTTTAGCTTTTATGTTCCTAACTTACTGAATTACATATGCACTTTACTAATTTGATCTCTTAGCTTGTCCGCAGATTGAATCAACCTTGCACGTTCCTCGTCATTGAGCGGAAGATCCAAAATTTCACGTACTCCATTGTGATCGACGATACTTGGTACACCTAAATAAACATCAGATACACCGTTATAATCTTCCAGCAGGGTGGACACATTAAGTACCGACCCCTCATCTCCAAGAATAGCGGCTACGATACGGTCGAGAGCCAGTCCGATGGCATATGATGTTGCGCCTTTGGCATCTATAATTTCATAGGCAGCATTTTTGGTATTTTCAAAAATTTCATTTTTCGTTTCTTCGCCCAGTTCCAGAGGTGTTCCAGCAACGTTAGCTGTGCTCCATACAGGTAATTCGGAGTCACCATGTTCACCAATAATATGGGCGTGGATGCTTCGTGGGTCGATACCCTTTTGCTTCCCGATCAGATAGCGGAAACGTGCGCTGTCTAGTAATGTACCCGATCCAATAACTCTGCTTGAAGGCCAACCACTGCGTTTCCAAGAGATGTAGGAGAGAATGTCCACCGGGTTGGTTGCGATCAGCAAAATGCCATGGGTATTGACCTTGACTATATTATCAATAATACTTTCAAAAATTTCGGCATTACGTTTAAGCAGATCAATGCGCGTTTCTCCAGGTTTTTGTGAAGCGCCTGCTGTAACAATGATGATATCTGCATCACGACAGTCTTCATAATCACCCGCCCACACTTTTACACCGCCGAGAAAGGGAAGCCCATGATTCATATCGAGCATTTCCCCTTTCGCCTTCTTGACGTTAACATCAATAAAGACAAGTTCTGACATGCGTTGGCGCAGCAGTAGGGTATAGCCAGTTGTTGTACCGACCGCTCCCATGCCGACAATAGCCACTCTACTTCGTTTGTAAGGTTTTAAGCTCATTAAATCCTCATCTCCTTCTCGGGTTGTATACCTTTTCATTTTGGGGTATTTCTTTAAAATTTATGTTTCTAACTCAGTGTACCGTATATATTTACCCACCGTAAAGAATTATGACATTTTTCCTTGACTTCAAAGGCGAGCTCGCTAATAATTAATCGAACGATAGGAACATGCACTAAAGCGTTGCAGCACCGATATTGACGTAAGAAATTATGGAAAGAGGATTAGGAATATGGACTTATTTCGAAAAAAAACAGGACTGCTCTCGCACGAGGAAAGCGGATCTACAGGTCGCTTAAAGAAAACAATGGGGCCTTTTGATCTCACCATGCTAGGAGTAGGATGTATCATCGGGACAGGGATTTTTGTTATTACTGGCAAGGCAGCAGCAGAAAATGCAGGTCCCGGCTTGATGCTTTCTTTTGTTATTGCAGGGATTGCCTGCGTATTGGCAGCCTTGTGCTATGCAGAGCTTTCATCTACAGTTCCCGCGGCTGGGAGCGCTTATGCATATAGTTATATTGTTTTTGGAGAAGTTCTGGCCTGGGTACTAGGTTGGGACTTGATTCTGGAATATGGAGTGGCGGCCGCCTCTGTGAGTAGTGGCTGGTCTGCTTACTTTCAAGGCTTGCTGGCCGGATTTGATATACATCTACCGTTAGCTTTAACCGCAGCCTTCGATTCGACCAAGGGGACCATTATTGATCTGCCAGCGGTGTGCATCATCATGCTCATCACACTGTTGCTTAGTCTCGGAGCCAAGGAAACGGTCCGATTCAATTTCATTATGGTTTGTGTCAAAGTCGGGGTCGTACTGCTATTTATTGGAATTGGAATCTTTTATGTTAAGCCTGCCAACTGGACACCGTTCTTGCCTTATGGATTTTCTGGTGTATTGAGTGCTGCGGCAATCGTATTTTTTGCTTATCTAGGCTTTGATGCTATCTCAACTGCTGCTGAAGAGGTACGCAATCCGCAACGGAACATGCCCATCGGCATTATTTCCTCTTTAGCGATCTGCACGATATTGTATATTGCCGTTTCAGTTGTGTTAACGGGAATGGTACCTTATACGCAGTTGGGCGTTAGTGATCCGGTTGCGTTTGCTCTCCGCTTTATTCATCAGGATTTTGTAGCTGGATTAATTTCAGTTGGTGCGATTGCAGGGATGACGACCGTTTTGCTGGTGCTGTTGTACGGCCAGACACGATTAATTTTTTCTATGTCACGAGATGGTCTTTTACCCGTTTTTCTTTCTAAGATAAATGCCAAAACTCAAACACCGATTCGAAGCACATGGCTGGTGGGTAGCATTATCGCATTGGCAAGTGGTTTGTTCCCGTTACATGCACTGACCAACTTGACGAGTATTGGAACTCTGTTCGCTTTTGCTGTAGTTTCGGTTGGGGTCATCGTTTTGCGGAAGACACGACCAGATTTAAAAAGAGGGTTTACCGTACCATGGGTTCCGTTACTTCCGCTACTGAGTGCTTTGGTTTGCATCGGTCTGATGCTTCAGCTTCATATCAGCACCTGGATCGGATTTATCGTGTGGCTACTGCTTGGATTACTGATTTATTTCTTCTATGGATATCATAAAAGTTTGTTGAATCATAAATCCTAAACAATATTTGAAAAAAGCCGGCATTCTTCAATTTGTGAAGGAGCCGGTTTTTTTTGTCATTACGCGAAAAGTGTCACATAGGGGTGTTTATGGTATAATTCTGATTCAGATAAGCTTTTGGCACGTGATTACCGCATGCCATCGAGGGAGGATTTTGATATGAAACTGCGCTGGCGTGCGCTCTTGGGAGGAGTAATGCTATTGACGGGCATCCTGCTAACTGCCTGTTCTGCTGAACCCCCAAAAACTGTAACTAAACCTCCGATTGAGGAACCAGATGACCAGGGACAAACGATAACTATTAATCCGCCGGTAACCCCAAAGGCTGGCGATCCAAACGCCAAATATGTAGTACAGACACGAATCGCGGATTTTCATTTAATCGATAACAATAAAGGGTTGGTTTGGGGAGTTACCCATAATGAGCTTCGACTTTATGATACCCATGATGGTGGGAAAACATGGAATAATATTTCTCCTTCTGAAAACGTCCAATTTCAAGACAAGCTTGAATATGGCAAGGATATCAGTTTCACAGATTCACGTCACGGTTGGGTCGTCCGCCAAAATCTGGACCAAACAGCAACAGTCATTCTAAGAACGGCAGATGGAGGGCAGAGCTGGGATGTTTCAGCGCTACCTAGCGGAGACCATGTAAGCTCGATTCAATATGTAAATCCAACCACAGGCTGGATCATGGCTTATACTAAACTGAATGAGCAGGATCAACAAAAAATGTTGTATCACACCACGGACGGAGGAGCCACGTGGAATAAAGTTGTGCAAAGTTCTGGTATGACTTCCAACAAATCAGGCTCAGGTTTACCCGATCAAGGCAGTATGGCGGGAATGAGCTTTTCTTCCAACAATCAGGGTTTTGTGGCGATTAACGTGGACAATAGCGTGAAGTTGTATAAAACTTCGAATCAAGGGAAAACGTGGACTCCAGTCGCTAACAGCATGCAAGGGTGCCCTCAGGCTAAGGCAGAAGCTCAGCAGTCTCTTAAAGGTAACAGTTCCTCATACTGGATTCCGGTTTTCTGCTATGGGGATAACGGTACCAAATATAACGGGCTGTTTACGAATAATACAGGAACACAATGGAATGATGTGCCATTGGGTCTGAGTAGCAATAATAATTCTATAACTCCTGGGCGTACCTTTCTAAGCGATAAAGAAGGATGGGTTATAACCGTAAACGGAATGAGCCGTACAATAGATGGAGGCAAGACGTGGACAAGTCTCAAAGGCAACAAGGTGCTGCCTTCGAAGCTAAAAGACTACCCACGATCAGTCAAGCTGCGTTTTGCTTCTTCATCGGTAGGTTGGCTGCTTTTGGAACGACTCGACGACAAGAAATCACTGCTGTTAAAAACAACAGATGGTGGTGCAAACTGGAGAATTTTATAATCACGATAAAGGTGATTGCCCTGGGATGTCTTCCCAGGGCGTTTTATTTTTAAAAAATTTAAATTTTATACGACAACATGTGAAAAAAATCACAAACTAACAAATGAGCCACTGTTATACTAAACCTGTAAACAACGATAGGAGTGATAATCATGAGAGCGAATCAGGATCATATGTTAACCCAATACTACCTTCAATTTTGCTACACTTGTCAGGATGCCTACGGTTGCACGACGGAAGAGGACTGCAAGCAATGCGCAGAGCGTTACGCCGAAGAAGAAGATCATGAAGTTCTGGATGAAACACAACGTTATCTCCAGCTTGTACATGTGTAAATCGATGAGCCATTCTGATATCGCCATATCTTGAGCCTCCCGGATTAATCCGTGGAGGCTCTTGGCGTTCTTGAGGGTTGCTATCAAATTTGGGCAGCAACATACATATACTGTTATAGAAGGCTTGAGGCAGGTCAGGATGCCCAGTGGTTTCCCTGTGGAATGCCTGGCGGAGAGGAGTGCGGTGCATGGGATTTGAGTCATTATGGATGTTCGATTGGCTGGGTACGGTATTGCCCGTATTTTTCGTAGTTGTGTTGGGTATTGTCGTGTTGTCTGCGGGCAGGGAAGTCATGGAATGGAGCCGGAACAAGCGGCAGCCTGTGTTGACGGTGGGTTCCCGCATTACGGCCAGAAGGACACATCTCCAACAGAGGCGCCAAGAGGAACAAGGGAGTCGTACCTATACTTTCTATTATGTAACTTTTGAAGTGGAGAGTGGCGACCGGATGGAGTTCAAGGTATCTGGGGAAGAATATGGTCAATGTGCTGAAGGGGATGAGGGACGGCTTACTTTTCAAGGTACAAGGTATATCGGGTTTCAGCGTCTTAATCGTTATAGCTTGGAGCAGGTTAAAATGTAGGATTCAGTCAAAAACATTCATGCTCATTTACAGCCTTCTGCGAGGAGCCAGGGTAGGGGGCTGTGAATGTTTCTTGTACGGCACATTTTGGTACATATATACTAAAACAGAGTAGTTCAGAGGAGGAATAAGTCGTGTCATTTGAAGGACAAGTTGTTATTGTAACAGGAGCGGCGCATGGCATCGGGAAAGAGGTCGCTTTTGCCTATGCTGCTCAGGGTGCCAAAGTTGTATTTGCTGACTACAATGAGGAAGAGGGCGCCGCAGCCGCTGCAGCAGCCCGGAACGAGGGTCATCAGGCTATTTTTATTCCTTGTGATGTGCGTAAGGAAGCAGATATTGTAGCGCTGATCCGTGCCACGGAAGAAGAATACGGTACAATTCATACGTTGATTAACAATGCAGGCGTATCCAGATGGAAATCTCCATATGAGTTAACCGTAGCAGAATGGGATGACATTCTGAATACAAACGTACGCAGTTGTTTTATTGCAACCAGAGAAGCGGCTAAGGTAATGAAGCGAAACGCAGAAGGGGGCTCAGTGGTTAATATGACCTCTACACGAGCTTTCATGTCAGAGCCGGACACAGAACTACGCAGCATCCAAAGGAGCCATAGCCGCCCTTACACACGCGATGGCCATATCGCTAGGAAAGGATAGGATTCAGGTCAATTGTATTAGTCCAGGATGGATTGAAACCGGGGATTACGAGCAATTGCGTGCGGAAGACCATCAACAGCATCCGGCTGGGCGAGTAGGGACCCCTAAAGACATCGCACGAGCCTGTCTGTATTTAACACAACCCGGCAATGATTTTGTAACAGGCACGAATCTAGTGGTCGATGGTGGCATGACGCGTAAGATGATCTACGAGCCATGATAAAAGCCTAAATGAGTAGTCCCATTCTTGGGGCTATTTTTTTATTTTCTGGACTGTCACCTATTGGGCATTTGTACCATAGGATAGGGTATGTGAAGGAGAAGCAAGGAGGGGACGCGGTGGCTGTAATCAAGACCAACTCAGAGGATGTGAGGACCCTCGCCCGGCTGATGCGGGCTGAGGCTGAAGGTGAAGGCGAGTCGGGAATGCTCATGGTTGGCAATGTCGGTGTGAACCGAATTTTAGCCAATTGCCTAGATTTCCAAGGGATACGCCTCATGAATGACATGGTGTTTCAAAGCCCCGGAGGTTTTGAGGCTACTCAGAAGGGGTATTTTTATCAGAGGGCCCGTGATCGGGACATTCGACTTGCCCAGCGTGTAATCAATGGTGAAAAAATACGTCCAGCATCCAATGCATTATGGTTTTTCAGACCGGCTGGAGACTGCCCGGGTACCTGGTATAACCAGACCAATACCGGACGCTTTAAAGCCCATTGCTTTTTTAGCCCGACTGCACAGGACTGTCCTAATGTATATTAGACACCTTTCAGGATGGCTTGAAGAATTTAAAAATTAAAACCATTTTAGGAGGAATTTAAATGATTTCACAGCAAGCTTACCGTCCCGTATCTTATGCTTCCGGCAATGGATATCCCGAATGGCCAAGAGGAATGGCTCCAGCCGGAACCATGCAACCTATGACTGGCTTTCCACCTCAAGTAAGTAGTGGCAGCCCTATGACACCAACGGGTACGGTAGTGCAGGTTCAGACTCCTCAATACGAGCAATCATACATCGAGAATATTTTACGCTTGAACTTGGGCAAAACGGGAACCTTTTATATGACCTATGAAAATAACCGAGAATGGAATGCTAAAATATTCAAAGGCATTCTGGAAGCAGCAGGTCGGGACCACATTATTATTAGTGATCCGGCGACAGGCAAACGGACTATTCTGCTGATGTTAAACCTGGATTATGCAACTTTTGATGAGCCATTGTTGTACCAATATCCCGGCGTCATCGGGAACCCGGGCGGATCTCCGGTTCGCTGATGCCTTCATATATATGAGTTTACATCCTCTGCCAAACGGCAGGGGATGTATTTTGTTTATATTCTTTCTCAAATATAGTTGCTTTCTTGGTGGTAAGAGGCGAAAATGAGAGCTTTTCGACCTAAATGATAGAGGGATTGATTTTTCTGACATTGCTTGTAGTTTGACTGTATAGAGTATAGTTATATAATTAAATATAAGCTGATGAATGATTTAAACATTTATGCGGAATATGGCTTATGGAAGCTGGAAGGGGTGAATGTGTTGGGAAGTTGACGCTGCTTATGATGTGTTATCGTTCTGTCTATGATGAAAATATCCGAAGGAGGTGCGCCTGTCTGCCGTAATGACGGCTGATGGGGAGCATATTGAGTGACCCTTTACCGAGTATGTTTAACTTAATTATTGTTTTTGCATTAGTATTATTGAATGGATTTTTTGTATCTGCGGAATTTGCCATGGTGAAGGTCAGGGGCAGCCGTATCGAAACCTTGGTGGAGGCGGGCAATAAAAAGGCCGTATACGCCGCCAATATGATACACAATTTGGACGCTTATTTGTCTGCCTGCCAATTGGGTATTACCTTAGCATCGTTGGGACTGGGATGGATCGGAGAGCCGGCCATCGCACATTTGATTGAGCCTATATTTACTGCCGTTGGCTTGGGAGCGGTATACGTACACGGTACTGCCGTGGTGATTGCATTTATTGTCATTACGATTCTGCATATTGTGTTGGGTGAATTGGCACCCAAAACGATAGCTATTCGTAAATCTGAGACTATTACACTGTATTCGGCCATGCTGATGACTTGGTTTTACAAGTTGATGTATCCATTCATATGGGCGTTGAATGGAATGGCGAACAGCCTGTTGCGTTTATTCCGTCTGGAGCCGGTATCCGAATATGATGATTCCGCGCATACGGGGGATGAAATACGCATTCTGATGAAAGAAAGCAATAAGAGCGGACTAATTGATAATACGGAATTGGCGCTTGTTGATAATATATTTGATTTTGCCGACACGACCGCCAGGGAAATCATGATTCCGCGCACGGAGATGATCTGTTTATACAGTAATGAGTCCACAGAAGAAAATCTCGCGATTGCAACGGAAAGCATGAGAACCCGTTATCCAATCTGCGCCGAAGATAAGGACCATATTATCGGCTTTATCCATATTAAAGATCTTCTACGTGCGAACACGCTGGATACCCGTACGATGATTCGCCCGATTCTTGCTGTTCCTGAATCAACGCAAATTAGTGATCTGCTCAAACGCATGCAGCGTAGCAAGACGCAAATTGCAATTTTGATTGATGAATACGGTGGCACATCGGGTATGGTAACATTGGAAGATATTATGGAAGAAATCGTCGGTGAAATTCAGGATGAGTTCGACCAAGAACGTCCGAGTTGTGAGCAGATTAATGACGAGGAATTTTCCATTGACGGTATGTTATTAATTGATGAAGTGAACGATCGTTTCGGGCTAGATCTTGATCATGAGGATTATGATACAGTAGGGGGCTGGCTCTACTCACATGTAGAGGTTATCCCTCCACAGCCAGGTCAGTCTGTAGTGTTTGAAGGATGTATGTTCATTGTAGAAGAAGTTGAAAACAAGCGGATTTCACGTATTCGGCTAATCAAACAGCCTATCATCGTGGAGGAAGCAGGAGTCTCATAATGGAATAAATATGGAAAGCGACCTTTAATGATGTGGGGTCGCTTTTTAATTTGTCTTCTTTACATAAAGGATGTGAATTGATATGATATCTGTGTTATTGTCAACCTAATATATAATTATTAAGTTGACAATAAAGCGGATTTCCTTACGGTAAAAATCTCATCTGCTTACATAACCATCTAAATGAGGGAGGATGAAGTATGAATTTATTCAATAAGGCTGTAAATTGGGACTCATTAGCTGAAAAAGCAATACATTTCAGCAATCTGACGCTGGAAGAAGGCACGGCGGTACTGGAAGCGGACGATGTGGAAATATTACCGATTATGCAAGCTGCATTTCAGGTAAGGCATCATTTTTACGGAAAAAAAGTAAAGCTCAATATGATCATGAACGCCAAAAGTGGTCTGTGCCCGGAGGATTGTGGTTATTGCTCACAATCCATCGTTTCTACGGCACCTGTCAGCAAGTATAGTATGCTGGATAAGGAATCATTGTTGGCTGGGGCAAGGGAAGCCCTAGCACGAAATGCGGGGACATATTGCATTGTAGCTTCCGGCAAAGGTCCGACAGATCGGGAACTGGATCAGGTGATTGATGCTGTACAAGAAATTAATCGTACCATGCCGCTCAAAATTTGCGCTTGCTTGGGAATTCTCAAGGGAGATCAAGCACAGCGATTGGCAGATGCTGGGGTACACCGTTACAATCATAATTTAAATACAAGCAAAGCCAACTATCCCTCGATTACGACCACACATACATATGACCAACGCATCGAAACTGTGAAAATGGCTCAATCACACGGAATGTCTCCATGCTCTGGCGTTATTATCGGTATGGGGGAGACGAATGAGGAAATCGTTCAAATGGCTTATGCCTTACGAGAGTTGGATGCCGACTCTATTCCGATTAATTTCCTGAATCCAATCCCCGGAACCCCTTTGGGAGAAGCACAGCGGATCTCGCCGATCCAAGCTTTAAAGGTGTTGGCACTGTTTCGGTTCATCTGTCCATCCAAAGAAATACGCGTCGCAGGCGGAAGGGAATTGAATTTACGCTCATTACAACCGCTAGCCCTTTATGCAGCAAATTCGATTTTTGTAGGAGATTATTTAACGACAGCAGGCCAAGAAGTTACCGCTGATCATCAAATGATAGAAGATTTTGGCTTTGAAATTGAGATGTGTGCCCTTTCAGCCGTATAATAGAGATTGTACAAACATGGAAGGGAGAGTTGAATGATGAGCGAAAAAGTATTTATTAGTCCAGGTAAATATGTGCAAGGGAAAAATGTGATTGATAAAACAGGTGAATATGTTAAGCCTTTAGGCCATACGGCTTTGGTTATTGCGGACAAGCTGGTTTGGGAGATTGCAGCCGATCGAGTGGTCAAAAGTCTGGAGCAGGCTGATATCACTGCTATAAAGGTTGAGTTTCAAGGAGAAGCATCCAAAAATGAAGTAAACCGTATTGCTGATGAGGGACGAAGCGGCCAGGTCGATATTGTCATTGGTGTAGGTGGCGGTAAAACACTGGATACCGCCAAAGCCGTTAATGAGCTACTCGGTTCCTCGGTGGTGATTGTTCCAACAACCGCCTCTACAGATGCCCCTACCAGTGCTCTATCTGTTTTGTACACGGATGAGGGTGCATTTGATACGTATACCTTTTTCAGTAAAAACCCGAGCTTAATCCTGGTTGACACGAAGGTCATATCCCAGGCACCGCCTTTGTTCCTCTCCTCAGGTATTGCGGATGCCATGGCAACGTGGATTGAAGCCCGTGCAGTCATTGAAGCTCGTGCTACAACTATGGCTGGCGGCTTGCCAACCTTGGCGGCAGAAGCCATTGCGTCCAAGTGCGAGGAGGTTCTTTTCGATTACGGACTGCAAGCTTATGAATCTGTGAAGCGCAAAGTCGTTACACCAGCGCTTGAAGCGGTGGTGGAAGCCAATACATTGCTAAGCGGTTTGGGCTTTGAAAGTGGCGGCTTGGCAGGTGCACATGCCATTCACAATGGTTTTACCGTACTCGAAGGAGACATTCATCACCTGACGCATGGCCAAAAAGTAGCTTTTGGCACCTTAGTACAGCTTGCCTTGGAAAAAAGACCTTTAACTGAGGTGGAGCGGTATATTGATTTTTACCTAAAACTCGATCTGCCGGTTACGCTGGAAGACATTAAGCTGCAAGATGCTTCCCGAGAGGATTTGTACCGAGTAGCTCAGGCTGCTACCAAAGAAGGCGAAACCGCTCACAATTTACCATTTGCTGTTACAGCGGATGATGTGCTTGATGCGATTTTAGCGGCTGATCAGTATTCAGTTGCCTACAAGACTAAAATTGGACATAGAAACTAATCACATACGAAATAAGTAGATTCAAAGGTCGCTGATAAGCGGCCTTTTTCCATTATTTAACTTGCGGCTTATGGTATGATTTTCATGGTACATAATTAGAAAATTACCTAAAATTTGAGAGGGGTTTAGCGATGGCCAAATGGAATGTAGAAGACCAAGGTATTCAATATAGTATTGAGTACAAGCGTGGCTTTACCGGAGGAAAAATTATTGTGAATGGTAGCGAGCAGAAGGTGAAAAGCCAGAACGCATTTTTGAACTTGATTGATTTTCCAATTCGATTGAAGGAGAAAGCTGTGAATGTTGTGGTCATTGGCAACAAAGCAGATTTAGCTGTGGACGGTATATATCTTGGGTCCAATCAACCTTATGTTCCAGTAAGTAAGGCTCCGGGCTGGAGCTGGGCTTTTGTCGTGGTCAGCTTAGTTATAGGGTGGCTATTTGCAGGTATCTTTGGTCTGTGTTTGGGGATATTAGGCAGCATGTTTTATGTGAAATCATCTTTATCCTTACATCAAACCATTAATCGAAGAGTTGTAAGCTGCTTTATTGTCTTTTTCATCATCAGCATAGTACAAATCGTATTTGGACTTGCAGCGAATTATTGGATTAATACACTGTAAATGTATGTAACATAACTTAAAGATGAAGCAAGAAGGCTCTCTCGCATCAAGCGGTGAGAGCCTTTTTTACCGTGTTAAATCGCCCAATTTCCTTTACGGAAGATCGGTTCCTCAGTACCGTCTTCGGTAACGCCGTTGATGTCCATTTCACCTGAACCAATCATAAAATCGACGTGAGTCAGACTGGAGTTCAGACCGTTGGCAGCCAACTCCTCTTGAGTCATATCCTTACCGCCTTTAAGATTGAATGCATAAGCATTACCGATAGCCAGATGGTTAGAGGCATTTTCATCAAACAATGTATTGTAGAATAAAATGTTTTTATCAGAGATCGGTGACTTATGAGGCACGAGCGCAACCTCGCCCAGGTAGTGTGAACCTTCGTCCATTTCTACGAGATGCTGGAGAGTCTCCAGACCAGTCTCGGCCTGTACATCGACAATACGTCCATTTTCAAAGGTCAGTGAGAAGTTGTCGATGATATTGCCACTGTAGCTGAGTGGCTTGGTGCTGCTGACTTTACCGTTTACTCCCGTTTTAAGTGGAGCAGTAAATACCTCTTCAGTAGGCATGTTGGCTACAAAAGTATGTCCCTGTTGGTTGACGCTTTCGGCTGCTACCCATAGATGGTCTTTTGCCAGTTCGATAGTGAGGTCTGTACCTGGCGCCAGATAATGCAGCTTTTTATAGCGTTTGGAATTTAAAATATCAGCTTTGCTGGAGAGGGTTTTCAAATGCTCATTCCACGCCTCCACAGGGTTGTCCAGATCCACACGTACAGTGCTGAAAATGGCTTCCCACAGTTTATCCATTTGCTCGGAAGCTGGCAGATCAGGGAATACTTTGGCTGCCCATTCTGCTGAAGGATAAGCAATCAGAGACCAGCTGAACTTGTCAGCCATTTGGTATTCACGGTATTGACGTAACTCATGTGATCGCACACGCTGGGCAGCGGTAATTCTGCTGGACGGAATCCCTTGAAGCAAATCAGGATTCTCGGCAATGACATGGAGCACTGCAGCGCCATTTTCGACTTCTTCTGTCATTTCGGCTGCGTACCATTTGGGGGCAATATTAAAAGTTTCATCAGGAGCTAGTTCATACTGTAATCGGGTAACCGTCTCATCACTCCATTTTACTTTTACCAGCTTAGCTCCGACAGTATACGCTGATTTAACGATAAGTCGTACGAGTTCGGCGGACAAGATTGGCGCATGAACGATAAGTGTCTGCCCAGGTTGGACATTGGCGCCCACTCGAACGGCTAATTCCGCATATTTCTGCAATTTTTGTTGAAAATCTGACATGTAACTTTCCTCCATTTCACGAAAAAGCCTCAAATAAGAATAGGGTAATTCGCACAGTTTTTTTGCAAATTCCACACATAGCTTATATATTGTACAATGTAACGAAAAGGTTCACAAATCAGTTTTGGTACTTTTTAGTGAAAATGAAAGGGCGGATAAATAAATGACGGAGCAAAATTCTTCTCAGGAATTGAAAGAAGTACATATTCAGCAGGCGCAAATGACTAGAGATGAGAACGGTGCATATTTAGGCCAAGTGGTATTTGGAGTAGACGGACAGAGTTCTATATATGAAATCACCTTCCACAGTAAAAAGGGAAAGGAGTGGGATTATAGTCTCCATTTTGCAGGAGAGCCACGCTTGGAGGAAGAGATGCTACAGATGGATAGCTGGATTGAAGAGAACGATGATCTTTTCGACTATTTGCTGGATGCGGCATGGAGTAAATTACCCGAGTAATGTAAACATGGTCTATTTTCGTGACAAGCGGATTATATTTAGCAGTGTCCGCATAATCTGCTGACATGGGGGAAGCCTAAAGGTCGAGTATAACAGGAAATTCCATGTGAATAGGAGGGTGAAGCTTTGGCAAATCATCTGTTCACCGAAGGAATGACGGCAAATGAAGAGGCTGCTCCCGATCTCCTGAGCTTACGGACGCTGTTTGTAAATGTGTGTTTTATCGGAGAGCCGGGAAGCCGATCCTGGGTGCTGGTGGATACGGGGATGGCAGGATTCACAGACTCGATTATACGCCTAGCTGAGGAACGGTTTACGGGTCCTCCGGTTGCTATTGTGCTTACTCACGGTCATTTTGACCATGTAGGTTCGGTTATTGAGTTGGTTCAGCATTGGGGTACACCTGTTTATGCACACCCTTTGGAATTACCTTATTTAACGGGAATGAAAGATTATCAAAAACCTGACCCTAGTGTGGGGGGAGGCTTGATGTCGGGAATTTCCTTCTTGTACCCCAATGATGCTATAGATCTCGATGATCGCATCACCTCCTTGCCCCAAGATGGCAGTGTCCCCGGCGCCCCTGGTTGGAAGTGGCTGCATACGCCAGGACATACGCCTGGTCATGTATCGCTTTTTCATGAGCGGAGACGCTTAATGGTAGCTGGTGACGCTTTTATCACGGTAAAGCAGGAATCGGCCTTGGCTGTGCTTTTACAGGAAAAAGAAATCCACGGACCGCCTGCGTATTTTACAACAGATTGGCAAGCTGCACAGCGGTCAGTGAAGATGTTAGCAGGCTTAAAGCCTGCAATTGCAGTTACAGGGCATGGACATTTCATGCAAGGTACCGAGCTGACTGATCAGTTGGAACAGCTAGCTGGAAATTTTGAACACATGGCAGTACCCAAACAGGGACGTTATGTGTAATATGTGTGAAGGACGATGCCTTGCGGGGCATCGTTTTTTTGCGTGGACGTGGAATTTTTTTGCTGGACATGGTATAGTCAAGCCAAAAGCTAAACGCTTTCATTAAACATCGTCATTTCATCAAGGAGGATTTTTGATGACACAACAGCATACTGCAATTGGTGATCTTTATTATGGAATACCGGCGATTCGTCTTAAATTTGGACGATATGAAGCGGTTGCCCTGCCAGGAAACGGCGCAAATCTGATTTCTTTTCGTGACAATGAGACGGGATATTCTTTTTTACGTGAGCCGGATGCTGAGAGCATAGAGGCTTTTAAGCAAAGCCCATCCGTTTATGGAATTCCTTTCTTGTTCCCTCCGAATCGATATGAGGATGGAAAATTCCTGTGGAATGGTGTTACATATGAGCTGCCAATTAATGAAGAGGCTACCCATAACCATTTGCACGGCTTTTTACACACCGTTCGGTGGGAGGTTGAGGATTACGGTTCCGGGGAGCAAGGTAGTTATGTGGTAATGAATCAGCATGTAAGGGAAGGGCATCCTATGTTCCGTTATCTACCCTTCACCTTTACGATGAAGCTGACGTACAGCCTTGACGAATTTGGCCTGCATCAGCGTTATGTGATCCATAACGAGGGGGATCAGCCGATTCCCAACTTGTTTGCCTTTCACACAGCCATTCGGGTACCGTTTGTACCTGATAGCTCGCCTGAGGATTACAAGATTAAGGTTACGATCGGTGAGCGGCGTGAGCTGACAGATCGGTTGTTGGCCACTGGACAGTTCCAACCTTTATCCCCGGAAGAGGAACTGATGAAGACAACAGGAGTTAGCCCTTATTTTGCCTCTATGGATAATCATTATACGGCGGCTCCGCAAAATGGACGTAACTACATGGAACTCACACACAGTAAGACAGGTGCTACCCTTGTATACGATGTAGGCACTGCTTATAAGCACTGGATGATTTGGAACAACAAAGCGAACCAGGAATTCATCTGTCCTGAACCGCAAATGAACATGATCAATGCACCGAATCGACCAGACTTGCCTGCGGAAGACATCGGGTTAATTGCACTGGCTCCGGGACATATTTTTGAAACAACCAGCCGTCTGTATTGTGTTACTCCGAATAAAACGAAATCTTAATATGTTCTTTATCCAAATAAGCTTGCATCGTGGTGAACGGTGCAGGCTTTTTCGATTGCTAAGGCTGCAGTTACAAGACCACTAAGAAAGATTATAAAAAAGGTTGCAGAAAAGCAATGTGTCATAGTATGATACGAAACAGGAGATGATCAGATGAATCATGGAATGATGCCTTTTCAAGCTGTTAAACGCAAGCAAATTGCAGATGAAGTGGCTGAGCAGTTGCAACGAAAAATTGCTGCTGGTGAATGGAATGTAGGCACTAAGATTCCAACCGAGCCCGAGCTTATGAAGCTATTTGGAGTCGGGCGATCTACAGTTCGGGAGGCGGTTAGCGTACTGGTGCATGCCGGTCTATTAGAGAAAAAGCAAGGACACGGGACCTTTGTCTGCCAACCGACGACTTCTCAAGAACCATTGGATTACCGACTAAGCCGTGCTGAAATTATTGAAGTTTATGAAGTGCGGAGCGTGCTGGAACTGGAGATTGCCAGATTAGCTGCATTACGTCGTAATGACGAAGATTTACGCTTGATGCGAGAGGCACTGGACCGTCGAGCTGCGACATTGGCCGCTGGAGATATGAATGGGTACTTGGATGCGGATATCACTTTTCACTTGGCTGTTGCAGCAGCTACAGGCAATAAGGTGCTTACGGACGTATACCGCAGCTTTGTAGAGGCTATTCGCAAGGCGCTGAGAAATCTGATTACCGATCCGGTGATGCCAAATCATTTTACACTTCAGCATGAAAAAATTTATGAAGCGATCTTGGATCAGGATGGTAAGGCTGCAGAGTTATATAGTATTCAGCATTTGGACGGCACCAAGCTGGAGCTGCAAAAGCATATGGGAAGTTCCTAATTTTTTTAACCCTAAACATCAGATGATCGGATGAATAAAACGATGTATAAACCTTCTACTTTGAGCATCTCCTAAAATCAAACCAAAGGTGGTATCTGTATGCGCAAAATATGGGTGTTGGACACAACGTTAAGAGATGGAGAACAATCACCAGGAGTTAGCTTAACCAGCACAGAAAAGGTGGAAATCGCTCTTCAGCTTCAAAAATTAGGCGTAGATCGGATTGAGACCGGCTTTCCGGCAACCTCACCTGGTGAGATCATCAGCATGCAGGAGATTGCCAAACAGGTCACCCAAGCAACACTGGTTGGTTTTGCACGCTCGAAAGAGCAGGATATAGATGCGGTCAGAGAAGCTCTACGGGGAGCGGAGGACGCTTGTCTTCACTTGTTCCTGGCTACCTCACCTATTCATCGCCAGCATAAGCTACGAATGGATAAAGCGAAGGTATTAGAGACCGCTGCTGCTGCCATTCGTTATGGACGTAAGTATTTCAGCAAGGTAGAATTTTCGGCAGAGGATGCCAGTCGTACCGAGTTGGACTTTATTTGTGAAGTTGTAGATATGGCAATTCGCGCTGGAGCGACCGTCGTCAATTTACCGGATACCGTAGGTTATGCCTCGCCAGATCAGTTTGGAGAAATGTTTAGAATCGTAAAACAACAAGTACCAGGTATTGAAAAAATACAGCTTAGCACACACTGTCATGATGATCTTGGGATGGCAACAGCTAATACGCTGGCAGCTATCCGTAACGGTGTAGATCAATTTGAAGGTACCATTAATGGTATTGGCGAGCGAGCCGGAAATACACCTATCGAGGAGGTCGCACTGGCCCTTGACACGAGAACCGATCTCTATGGTGCACAAACGAGTCTGGTTTTGGAGGAGCTGTATGCTACCAGTCGATTGGTAAGCAAGCGTACTGGAATGTCGGTACCGGGGAACAAGGCCATTGTTGGGGCCAACGCATTTGCACATGAGTCCGGTATACACCAGGACGGGATGCTGAAGGAGCGTACAACATATGAGATCGTGTCCCCTGAGCGCATTGGTTTGAAGACCAGTAAACTTGTATTAGGCAAGCATTCGGGAAGTCATGCGTTTAAGGAAAAACTGGCGGACATGGGGTTTGATGTTTTGACAGAGGAACAACTTCAGGCTGCATTTCGCAAATTCAAAGCCTTGGCAGATAAGAAAAAACAGGTGTTGGATGAGGATTTACTTGTCCTGATGGATGAAAGCCGCAATGCCTCACCTCAAATTTACACACTAAATTCTATTCAGGTGTCCTATGGTAATCAGTCGGTTCCAGTCGCCTCTATACGGTTGAATAAACAAGATGGCACATCAATTGATGAAGTTGCGATGGGTAATGGTTCTGTAGATGCGATTTTTCATGCGATTGACAAGGCTAGTGGTGAAGTGGTGGAGTTGGAGGATTACTCCATCCAGTCTGTAACGTATGGCAAAGATGCGTTGGGGGAAGTTCACGCTATTTTGAGGCAAGGTGAGTACACAGCACTGGGAAGAGGTACTAGTACAGATATTTTGGAAGCTAGCGCTAAAGCTTATATCGACGCACTAAATAAGCTACTGGGCAGAAAAGAAGTGCATGCCAAAAGCAACATCACGATTAGCTGAGGCTGGTAATCAAGCTCATAGCTGAATTTTTTCTTCTATCTCCTCTAACCTTATCGTAAAAAAGCGCTTGCAAAATATATGATAACATTTGAAATTTAATGTATAATAGGCAAAGAAGATCACCATATTTTGTCTGAATTACATAGGCCAAGAGGAGGAAATGAGTTGAACTACCGCATTGAAAAGGATACGTTGGGCGAAATCAAAGTACCGGCAGATCGTTTGTGGGGAGCGCAGACACAGCGCAGTAAGGAAAATTTCCCGATTGGCTCGGAGAAAATGCCATTAGAGGTCATTCAGGCGTTCGCGGTACTCAAAAAAAGTGCGGCGATCAGCAATTATAAGTTGGGTAAGCTATCTCAGGAAAAACAGGATGCTATTATTTATGCAGCGGATGAAATTCTAGCTGGACGAGTTGATGACCATTTCCCATTGGTTGTATGGCAGACAGGGAGCGGTACGCAGTCTAATATGAATGTCAATGAAGTGATTGCTCATCTAGGCAGCGAATGGTTACAAGAACAGGGAAAAGATGCGAAGCTGCATCCGAATGACGATGTGAATATGTCGCAAAGCTCAAATGATACGTTTCCTACAGCGCTTCATGTAGCGGGTGTCATTGCGGTCGAGGACCGTTTGTTGCCTGCCATTGACAAGCTGAAAGAGACTTTTCAACAGAAGTCAGAACAGTTCAAGGATATTATCAAAATTGGTCGAACCCATTTGCAGGATGCGACACCGCTTACACTGGGTCAGGAAATTAGCGGCTGGTATGCCATGCTGGACAAAAGCAAGCGAATGATCGTCGACATGGTTCAATATATGAAGGAGCTGGCGATTGGCGGAACAGCAGTGGGCACAGGAATTAATGCTCATCCAGAGTTTGGCTCCCGAACCTCTGCGGAAATTTCCGGCTTCACTGGCAAAACGTTCACTTCTGCACCTAATAAATTTCATGCGCTGACCAGTCACGATGAAGTGGTGGCTGTACATGGAGCAATCAAAGCGCTAGCTGCGGATTTGATGAAAATCGCCAATGATGTTCGCTGGCTGGCTAGTGGTCCGCGAAGCGGCTTGGGGGAAATCACGATTCCTGCTAACGAGCCGGGTAGCTCCATTATGCCAGGTAAGGTAAATCCCACCCAGAGTGAAGCACTGACGATGGTCGTTACGCAAGTCATGGGTAATGATGCAGCTATCGGATTTGCAGCAAGTCAAGGTAATTTTGAACTGAATGTGTTTAAGCCAGTAATCATATACAACTTTTTGCAATCAGTTCATCTACTGGCCGATTCCATCATTGCTTTTAATGACAACTGTGCCGTTGGCATCGAGCCCGATCTCGCCAAGATTGAGCACAATTTGAATAATTCACTAATGTTGGTGACAGCATTGAATCCACATATTGGATATGAAAATGCTGCTAAAATCGCCAAACTTGCACATGCAGAAGGGCTGTCTCTAAAGGAAGCGGCACTCCGCAGTGGACTGCTGACGGAAGAGCAGTTTGACCAATATGTTGTACCAGCACATATGATTCAGCCCAAAGCCTAAGCACGACGAACGGGTACAGCTTGAGAAATTTAAAAAAAATGTACAAACCAGCTTGTGGAGTGCGGAATTTAGCACAGACCATGAGCTGGATTTTTTGATTTTCTCATATATTTTTTTACTTATGATTAGTATTCTGTGTGATTTGAGGGTATATAGTTAGAAGGCGAAAAAATGAACATTTATTTTCAAGATAGGAGAAGCCGTATGGAACAGACAACCGTGATTAATTTGATTGTGCTTTTGCTGTCCGGCTTGCTGCTGGTCGGTGTGCTGACTACCAAATTTTCCAGCCGTTTCGGTATGCCTGCGCTCGTTTTGTTTATTGCTGTAGGCATGGTGCTCAGTCAGTTTATTTATTTTGATAATGCCTTTATCACACAGCTGGTGGGCATTCTCGCGCTCATTGTAATCTTGTTTGAAGGCGGGATGCAGACAAAGTTTACAGATGTTAAGCCAGTAATTCGACCTGCGTTGTCATTATCAACGTTAGGGGTCATCATCACGACTGTAGTCATTGGCGTGTGCGCCAAGTTTATTTTAGGCGTAAGCTGGATGGAATCCATGCTGTTTGGCGCTATTGTCGGATCGACAGATGCGGCAGCTGTGTTTTCCGTTTTAGGAGGTAAAAACATCAAAAAGCGAATTACCTCGACGCTTGAAGCGGAATCCGGCAGTAATGACCCGATGGCTGTATTTCTCACAGTAACATTGATTGAGCTGATACATCACCCTGAGCAATCCATTTGGATACATATCTTGTTGTTTTTATGGGAAATGGGTTTTGGTCTAGCCGTTGGTTTTGTACTCGGACGCTTAGGTGTATATGCGATTAATAAAATGAATTTTGATTCATCCGGTTTGTATCCTGTAATGGCATTGGCATTTGCAGTCTTGACGTATGCGGCGGCATCATTACTGGAGGCGAGCGGATTGCTGGCGGTATATGTCATGGCCATTGTATTGGGAAATTCCGACTTGACCTACAAGCGATCCATTATCCATTTTAACAATGGCTTCGCCTGGATGGTGCAAATTATGATGTTTGTCTTGCTCGGCCTATTGGTCTTTCCCGATCAATTGCTGGGCATTGCGTGGCAAAGTTTGGCGCTCTCCTTCATCCTCATGCTGGTGGCTCGTCCAATAGGTGTGTTCCTAAGCTTGCTTTTTTCCAGGTACTCTGTTCGCGAGAAGACACTGTTATCCTGGGCAGGACTGCGGGGAGCGGTACCCATTGTACTAGCAACTTATCCATTACTGGACGAAATGGATGTAGGACCTTTGTTTTTTAATGTCGTATTTTTCGTTGTGCTCACCTCTGCGATTATTCAAGGTACCACGATCTCGTGGCTAGCGGTGAAGCTTGGCTTGATGGACCCTAACGAGACATCGTCGCCTTCACTGTTGGAATTAGTTTCTTTGGGAAAAACCACTTCGGAAATCAACCACATTCAGGTACAAAAGGGGATGTCGATAGCCGGCAAGGCGATTCAGGATATACAGCTGCCTGAAGACATCTTATTCACAGCCATTATTCGGAACGAGCAAATTATTGCCCCGAGAGGTACAACTGTGATTGAACCGGGCGATACTTTGTATGTGCTTAGTCCCAAACTTAAGCGCCAGCAGATGAAAGAGCTGTTCATGCTACTCGAACCGGAGGCTGCTCCGTAAATAGGATATCCCCCTATTTACAGCCCTTCACATTTATGTGAAGGGCTTTTTGCTGTATTCTTTTTAAGAGTGGATGAATCTGTTAAAAAATTGACACTATCATTCTACAAAATTAGTTTATGATATTGTCGTTAGATGTCGCAGCCTATCGCTACTGATCATTTGATGGGCAATAGTGAAGAAATACGATAGAAGTCACCAAACAGGAGAGATGATGAATGAAACCGGAAGTCTTGCCACAGCGTGCAGCAGCTCGCAGGCAGAAAAATAAGAAAAAGAAACGAAAAGGAAAATTTGGTCGCTTTATGTTGCGACTTTTTATTGTATTCCTGTTAGCAGGAATTGGGGGCGGTGCATGGTTGTTTTTAACCCCTTCTGGCAAGGAGATGCGCTATTTGGCTGCGGATACGCTGATTACGACTCAGCATCGTCACTGGGCGAAATATTTTATCGGCGAAGCAGAGGCGAAGAAGCGCGTGGCTGAATATTCGGCCCGGTTCGAAGAGATGGGAGAGGAAAAGGATAGACATACAATCAATCTGCCTGATCTGATACCTACTAAAGTACAACAGACGCCGTTGGTTGAAGTGGAAGAGGTATCGGGTCGTAACTATCATGGCTATGTTATGACGGTGCATGACCCCACTAAAATTAGGCTCGGGGTTCCTGCTAAAGTCGGCCGGGGAGAACATGTATCTAGTATGGTCGAGCGTTTGGGGGCCGTTGCTGGTGTAAACGGCGGTGGATTCGCTGATCCCAACTGGAACGGAAATGGCTTTAAACCGATTGGTGTTGTCATTTCTCAGGGCCAGATATACTACAACGATATGGGTAAAAATGCCTCTGTTCAAATCGTAGGTATTGATAAACAGGGAAAAATGATAGCCGGTCACTATTCGTTGTCCGAGTTGTCCAAAATGAATGTGCAAGAAGCGGTTACTTTCCAACCACGCCTAATTGTGAATGGAAAAGGTCTGATTCGCAATGCAAGCGAGGGATGGGGCATTGCTCCCCGTACCGCGATGGGACAGAGAGCAGACGGGGCAATCCTTTTCGTAACCGTCGACGGTCGCCAGCCTGGGTACAGCATAGGTGCCAACTTGTATGATATGCAAAATATTTTACTTAAGCATGGAGCGGTTATCGGTGCTAATTTGGATGGAGGTTCATCAACGGTGCTCGTCAAGGATAACACCATTGTCAACAAGCCTTCCTCTGAATACGGAGAACGATATTTGCCGACTGCGTTTCTCGTATTTGAGCATCCAGAGACCGTCAGTATTCCGAACATCTGGGCAGGGATGAGACCTGGAGACATTGACGCAGCCAAAAAGAAATAGAGCCGGAATGAACAAGTCTATTAAGTGAACGGAGACTCATAATGAAGCTAGATCGAACAGGATTTCAGCGATTGTTTGTCGCCTTGCTGATGCTACCATTGCTCTTGACAACAATGCACCAAGGAGAAGTCGAAGCGGCTGAACAGGGAACCACAGCACCTCAATCAACACCACAAACAGATATTGTTATAGCCGGTCAACCCTTAAACAACAAGACCAAATCTCTATTGATTGACGGTAAGCTCATGGTACCGCTTAAACCTTTGGCTGAAGCTGTAGGTGCAAGCTACCATTGGGATGCTAAAAAAAAGCAGGTCACGCTGCAAAAGTGGGCAGAACCCTTAGTTCTTAAGGAGCGATTACGTAAGAGCAAGCAGCAGCTTACATTTGAGGTTGTAGGTAAAGACGTATATGTGCCTCTTAGAGATGTATCGCTTGATTTAGGTTATACGTTAGAGAAGACAAATACACAGATTCAGATCCAGCCACCGATTCACGGTAAACTAAAAGAACAAATATATGAGGGAGATCTCGTGGCAGCACGTGAAGCATTAATCCACTTAGAAAGACGTTCTGTCCATCCTTATATAGAAGAACATCGTCCTAACACTGAGCTGCTGTCCAGTGTCTATATGTTCCCCCAAGGCGAAGCATTGCGGTATTTTACAGTGAACGGGGATGTGCTGAGTCTGGTTGAAGTGAAGGACGGTTTTCCGATTGTTACCTATCAAGGGTATGTGGGAGCTCCCTTTGATAAAACCTTTACGATGGAATACGATCCACTGGAGCTGTTTTTGGCTAATAAAGCCAAAGATCAGTGGGGAACCTATCCGAAATTAAATAAGCCGCTGATCTACGAGTATACTACAGGATGGGGGGACAGCAGCTCTACTTATTATGGGCGTATTACTACGGATAAAAAAGAAGAGTTGTTGGGTACGACGGGTGATCCGGTAAGCGGGCTCCCAGCCAATGCCAAGCAGATCATGAAAACCTTTAAGCTGCCGTGGGAATCACGTACAGATGCCCAGCAGGCGATGGGATAAGTTTAGCAGAGTAGCTACTACAAAAAAGCGTGTATCGTTGAAGTTAATTTAACTTCCCGGTACACGCTTTTTACAATGAAATGGGTAATGAATATTGTGATATGCTCAAATCTTGTTTAGGCGTCATTTTCTGCTTCGAGAAACACGGAGATCAGAATACGCGCGTTGTTTTCTCCAACATTTTTGGCATAGTGGGGGATGGCTGCTCTCCAGCTAAAGGAATCTCCTGCTTCCAGAGTAGCTGAATCCTCACCCTGCTCCACGTATACCGTACCCTCCAAAATAAAATGAATCTCATCCCCTGCATGAGCATGTTCTTCTTCTGTAGATGAGCCTGGCGGCATGTCCACCAGCATCATTTTGACATTACCCTGACCACCCAAATGATCGACCTGGAGTTTGTTTTTACCATACAATGTTTTACGACGCTCGTCCTTACGAATCACTTGCATCCGTTCCTCTTCTTTAAGAAGCAGAAAAGCGAGAGGTACGTTCAGCGCATTAGCGATGCTGTCCAATGTAGCGATGGAAGGGGAGGTTTTATTATTTTCGACTTGACTCATAAATCCTTGAGATAGACCGGTTCGTTCGCAGATTTGCTGGATGGATAAATTTTTACGTTTACGAGCCGCACGAATGTTGCATCCTATACCCATAGAGCGTTCCTCCTTTTAGGGAAATATAATATATACTAATTTATTATTCATCATACCAAATAATTTGTTGACAGACTATAGTTTCTTATGCTAAATTCACATTACAAAATAATTATTACTATTACTAATAATTTGAGTGTAATTCATACTTATGTGTTGCAGTATAGATTCGGACGTCATTATTTTTTTGGCTAAATTATTAGTAATATAAATTAATTATTCATATACGCTTGTATGAGTGTATTAAAACAAACAGAATGGAGAGATAAAGATGAGTTCAGCAAGCAGAAATGTTTCTACAATTATGCGGGTGGCGCTCGGAATTTTGTTTTTGGCGCACGGAATTGCTAAATTCCAAATGGGATTGGGTAATGTTGCAGGCTGGTTTTCCAGCATTGGTGTCCCAGGATTTTTAGGTTATGTCGTTGCGGTGATTGAGTTGGTCGGCGGGATTGCATTAATTCTTGGATTGCTTACTCGCTATGTATCCGGACTTTTAGTTATTGTATTGATCGGCGCTATTTTCACGGCCAAATTGTCCGGCGGGTTGATGGGGAATGGTCAAGGCGCTGGCTATGAGCTGGATATTGCTTTTATTCTGGTAGCTCTTCATCTCGTATTTGCGCCGACAACTCGCTGGTCTCTGGATTCTTTGTTCAGCCGTCGTGGGTCAACAGAACAATAAATTTGATTAAGCCTTAGTCCTCCAATCCATGTAGAAAGAGGGAAATCTCATGACAGCACATATTCATGACAACACTAAAATCGGGCAGGTTTCATTAAAAGTTAGTAACTTGGAGCGCTCTATTCAATTTTACACTGAGGTCATTGGTTTACAGCTTCTACGTCAAACAGCGGATACCGCTGAATTGACTGTTGACGGAAAGCATGCGCTACTGATTCTTAACTATATTGAAAATGCAGTTATTCTGCCGCGCCAGTCTGCAGCCGGATTGTATCACTTTGCTATTCTTCTACCAGATCGTATAGCTCTGGGTTTGTCTTTGCGTAATCTGCTGGCTCATGAGATTGAAATCGGACAGGGAGACCATGATGTAAGTGAAGCATTATACATCCATGATCCCGATAATAACGGAATTGAAATCTATGCGGATCGTCCTCGTAATCAATGGAAAAAAGATGCAAATGGATTTTACATGATGGGAACTGGACCTGTGGATGCAGAAGACCTGATTGCCATTACTGAAAACTTACCTTGGCAGGGACTGCCACAGGGAACGGTAATTGGGCATGTTCACTTCCATGTGTCTAATTTGCTCACAGCACAGCAATTTTATTGCGATGTGCTTGGCTTTGACATTACATGCCGATATGGATCTTCAGCCTTGTTCGTTTCCGCAGGTGGTTACCACCACCATATGGGCTTAAATATATGGGCAGGTGAAGGAGCGCCACCAGCTCCCGAGCAGGCTGCTGGATTGGATTATTTTGAACTGAATGTTCCAGACCAACAAGAATTGGATGCCATTACTGCTCGTTTGACTGCGGCAGGTTATCGATTACAAGAACGTGATGGGGCCTTGTATGTGGCTGACCCGTTCCGTATTCAAATCAAATTGGTTCAGGGTCAAACCATTTAACATAGCAAGAACGTAACAGAAAAGGGTATTCCTATGAGCCGTACTGGCTGGGAATACCCTTTTTTATATCCTAAAACAAACTCCAATCCAAATCGCGGGACATTGTCTCCAGCAAGTGTACCCCCGCTGTACTGTTGCCCATACGATTCAATGAAGGCCCCACTAACCCGATGCCGTATCGTCCAGGTACCATCGTCATTATACTGCCAGATACGCCGCTTTTGGCAGGGAGTCCGACTTGAATGGCAAATTCACCAGAGGCGTCATACATACCGCATGTTGTCATAAATGTTTTGGCGATCTGTACATAGCGACGGGGGATTAAAGGTATACCTGTGACCGGATCACGGCCGTTGTAGGCTAGTATGAGTCCCATACGTGCTAAATCTGTACAGTTTAATTTGACAGCACAATGTCTGAAATAGACGTCAAGCACATCCTCCACATGACCTCTTAAAATCCCCTTTTCCATTAGAAAATAAGCAAGGGAACGGTTCAAATGGCCTGTGGCTGATTCTGAATCGTAGACATCCTGATCATATTCCAATGTGTCATTATGAGTAAGCAGACGGAAAAATTGAAGAACACGGGCAAATCTCTCTTCTGGACTGTTTCCGCGAATCAGAGAGGAGACCGCGATTGCTCCGGCATTAATCAGTGGGTTAAATGGAATCCCCGGCTCGACTAGTTCTAGCTTTAGCATGGAATTAAAACGGTCTCCGGTAGGCTCCATACCTACCTTAGAGAAGACAACGTCCTCTCCATTATCCATCAAGGCCAGAATGAGCGTAAATACCTTTGAGATGCTTTGCATCGTAAACTGGATTTCCGTATTTCCGGCTACCACGGTCTCACCCGCACCGTTCATGACCACAATACCCAGCGCGCCGGCCGGGGCCTTGGATAGTTCGGGAATATACGCTGCTACCTTGCCATGAATATACTCATGACGGCTTTGTTCTACCCATTCCGGCAGTTTGGTCTGTAGTCTCTGCCACTCCGATGTCATTTCTTTTCCTCCAGTCGAGTAACCAATCTGTGGTATTTATTGTAGAGCAAGAAGTAGCTATATACTTATTTTAAAGAAATGTTCAGTCGAAAAACAAGCTCTGATGTCATTTCTTTTTCTCCAGTTAAATCCCCAATCTATTGTAATATCTGGATTATGGCTGACAGGAGAAGGAGATGAAGTTGAGCATGTTACACGGTATGTTAGTGGATTACCCACGAGAGAAAACGATTCATCAGTTGTTTGAGGAGCAGGTTGAGCGCACACCGGACCATGTGGCGGTTGTACTTGGGGACAAGCACTTGACGTATGCTGATCTGAACAAACAGGCCAATCAGCTTGCACATGCTTTGCGGGTCAAAGGTGTAGATAAGGACGAGCCCGTTGGAATCATGGTCGAATGCTCATTGACTATATCGATACCGAACTTTATGTCGATAACTCAAAATCGTTTTTGCACAGTCTACAAGAGCTTGAAACCGATGACCTTTGGTACAAGTAAAGTGAAGTAAGGTGAAGTAAAAAAACTGCCGACAGGGTCGACAGTTTTAGTTTAAAGACCTTCTGATGATTCAATTGGATTCATCAGAAGGTTATTTTGCTATGTACTAGAAATCAATAATAGCTGCTGGAATTTAATGAGCTTATGATCGCAGGCAATAGAGCAACAGCCATAATGATATAGATAACAATTACAATAGCGGCCCATAGCAGGCCTGCCTTAGCGTAGTTCGCTTTGCTCGGATTTGTCGAGCCGCTAAAAGCCCACACAAACAGCATAACAATTCCAACTACTGGTATTGCCATCAGGAGTAAGCTGATCATCCACTCCTTGAATGAAACAGGTGGCGGGTAAACAGGGGCAGGTCTGGACGGTGCTCCTTGTTGATTGTATTGCGGATTAAACGGGTTAGACGGGTTAGACAATTGGATCTTCTCCTTACGTGTTTAGTATGTTGTGTTTCCTATATTGTCCAAAACATCATACATGATATGACAATAAGCAACAAGTAAAATTCAGTAAACAGTCTAATAGTACTATCACATGACCAAAAATAGGTCTATACACCCTATTGACGAAGCGCTAATTATATATTAATGTATTGATATTAACATTTTGTTTTTATCAAATGATTTAAATTAAAATTTACATAGAGCATTCGTTGCTTTTGAAGGAAAAGCGATGATGTCCCAAATATGAGCAGGTAGGTGACACAAGTGACAGATAGATCGAAATACAACGACAGTGGCTTGACGGAGGAGCAATTTTTGGCCCTTTATGATGCTAATCAATATGAGCGTCCATCCGTAACGGTAGATATGCTGCTATTTACTGTAATGGATCAGCTCCAGCAGAATTACCGTAAGCTACCGGAGAAAACACTTCAGCTCCTCTTGATCCAAAGAGGAGAGCATCCTTTTATAGGGCAATGGGCGTTGCCCGGCGGTTTTGTAGGCATGAATGAAAGCCTGGAAGAGGCTGCACGCCGTGAGCTTAAAACTGAAACCAATGTGGATCAGATTTATATGGAGCAGCTGTACACTTGGGGAGATGTAGCACGTGATCCGCGTATGCGGGTGATCAGCTGCGCTTACATGGCGTTAGTAGACCATGAATCCTTGGAGGTACAGGCAGGAGATGATGCCGCAGATGCTCAATGGTTTGAGCTGGATTACAGTGTGGCTCAGGAGACGCGGACGAATCAACCGGAAGGTTATACGTGGGAGCAAAACATTGACATTACATTGAAGCATGCGGACATCCTTTTAACAGCCAAAGTGAAAGTAACTGAAATTCTTAAGGGGAAAACCATAGAAATCAAGCGAGAAGTGCTGGAGTCACAGGGAATTGCTTTTGATCATGCCAAAATTATTGCGTACGGTATTGAGCGTCTACGCAGCAAAATTGAATACACAGATATTGCGTTTCACCTGATGCCAGCTCTGTTTACACTGAGTGAACTCCAACAGGTGTATGAAATTATTTTAGGTAAAGAGCTGTTAGCCGCGGCTTTTCGTCGTAAAATAGCAGATCTCGTGGAAGAAACCAATGAATACAGGAAGGCGGCCGGACATCGTCCGTCCAAGCTATACCGATTTAAGCCACGGTCACGTTTTATATAGCATAAAAGGAAGAAGAAATGAGGATTAGTCATGGAGAAGTTTACATTTTTTTATCGCAGTCATTCACCATTTTCGCAATGGTACCCTTGTGAATTTGTCGTAGATGGATTGGAGTTTAACTGTGCTGAGCAATATATGATGCTAAAAAAAGCGCAGCTTTTCGGAGATGAAGAGGCAGCTCTGAAAATTATGCAAGCCCCTACCCCAAGGGAGCAAAAAGCCCGTGGTCGCAGTGTGCGCGGATTTGACCAATCCTTATGGGAAGCAAATTGCCAGCAATTTGTGTATGACGGAAATTATGCCAAGTTCACCCAAAATACGAATTTGCTCAAGCACCTGCTTAAAACGAAGGGAACTACTCTGGTTGAGGCTAGTCCTACGGATACCATTTGGGGTGTAGGTTTAGCTGAAAATGATGCTCGTATACGGCACCGGAAGCTATGGCGGGGTACGAACTGGCTGGGGGAAATATTGACGAATTTACGTGAAGATCTATTGCAAAAGGAGGATTAGTCACCATGAAAAACACAATGAATTCCCGAAGTAAGCGGGATGCCAGGTCACATATGGCGCATGAAACATTATCCATTTTAGAGAATGGGCATTATACAAATACCAAACAGGTACAAGTAAATATAGCAAAAGAGGTAGGGAATGCGGTCACAGGCTCGAAGCTATATAGACCTTCTCAACTGGTAGTGATAAAGCAAGATGCAGAGCAAAGAATAAAAAGTATATTAGGAGCTTCTTCCGATGTAGTCGAACAGGCGATCATTAAAAAGATGGAAGTAACGGGAGAAAGTACGTTGCAGGCCGCACATAGACTCCAGGTCGAGGAGAAGCGGGAACACGTAGCTTGTTTGAATTTTGCATCAGCCAAAAACCCCGGGGGCGGATTCCTTGGAGGCAGTCAGGCTCAAGAGGAAAGCTTGGCTCGTTCGTCAGCACTGTATCCTTGTATTTCACAAATGGAGGAAATGTACCAACATAATCGGAAGCTGCGGAGCTGTTTTTATTCAGATTATATGATTTATTCTCCTCAAGTTCCTGTATTTCGGGATGATCAGGGAACATTGCTGGAAGAGCCGTATCTAGTCGATTTCCTGACCGCGCCTGCTGTGAATGCTGGAGTCGTGCATGAACGGGAGCCAGAGCAGGTCAATCGGATTGGAGAAGTTATGTTGGAGCGCATTCGTTACATTTTGGGAATGGCCATGCAAAACGGGGTAGAACATCTTGTGCTTGGTGCTTATGGTTGTGGAGTATTCCGCAATAAGCCGGAGGAGGTAGCCAGTTGGTTTAAGCAAGTACTTGTAACTGAAGGATATGGATTCCTGTTTAAACGGGTTGTCTTTGCGGTATTGGACCACAAAGCAGAGCAGCGTACTTTAAACAGTTTTAAAAATGCTCTATCCTGATGTTAGAGACAGATTAAACATTAATACTGATGAAATAGGAGAGTGCTGAATGAACCCATCTTCCAACATTACCTGGCATGTATCAGAAGTGGATAAGCAAGCTCGACAGCTTCTGAATGGACATAAGAGTCCGGTGCTTTGGTTTACGGGGCTGTCTGGCTCGGGAAAGTCAACGGTATCCTCCACACTCGAAAAAGCGTTATATGCAAGAGGTATACGTACATTTATTTTGGATGGGGATAATGTTCGGCATGGTTTGAATCGCAATTTGGGTTTCCTGCCCGCTGACCGCAAAGAAAATATTCGTCGTATAGCCGAAGTGTCCAAGCTAATGGCCCATGCGGGTGTTCTAACGATTTGCGCCACCATTTCGCCTTATCGTGAGGATCGTGAAATGGTAAAGGACATTTTACAGCAGGAGGGCTGTTACGAGATTTATATCCGATGCAGTCTAGAGGAATGCGAGCGTCGTGATCCAAAAGGCATGTACAAGAAAGCAAGAGCTGGAGAAATCCAACATTTTACAGGGATTGATGCTCCATATGAAGTACCGCTGGAACCTGATTTAATCGTATCTACGGAAGGCCGGGAGGTAAAGCAGTCGGTACAGGATATTTTGGATTTTCTCGATAGAAAGCAGCTCTTATTATGATTTTATGATGAATTCTATATGAATATTGTCTGAAAGTCTCTATAGCAAAACCTAAAGAAGTGATCAATGCGATCATTTCAGAATATAGAAATTGAAGTCACTTTATTGTAAATAAATACAGCACTATATTACGGCAAGCCTTAAGGGGCTTGCTTTTTTATTTGTGATTTTAAACTAATTCTAAATCCTAAATTATAATTATTATAAAAAAGTATTGATTTTTGTTTGTGCACAATTTATAGTGAAAGGCACAAGGTCAACCAATTCAATCAAGAGGTGATTTCAATTATGAGTAACCAACCAACGAACCTGACTACAAGCTGGGGCGCTCCTGTTGGAGATAATCAGAATTCGATTACAGCAGGCTCACGGGGGCCTGTACTAATTCAGGATGTGCATCTGCTGGAAAAATTGGCGCATTTTAACCGGGAGCGTGTGCCGGAACGGGTTGTTCATGCCAAAGGTGCGGGGGCACACGGATATTTTGAAGTCACTAATGATTTGTCTTCATATACAAAAGCAAGCTTTTTGTCCGAAGTGGGTAAGCGTACACCGATGTTTATCCGGTTTTCTACTGTGGCAGGTGAGCTAGGCTCGTCCGATACTGTACGCGATCCACGTGGATTTGCGGTAAAGTTTTATACAGAAGAAGGAAACTATGATCTCGTGGGCAATAATACACCTGTCTTTTTTATTCGGGATGCCATTAAATTTCCTGACTTTATTCATACGCAAAAACGTCACCCCCAAACGCATTTGAAAAACCCGAATGCGGTCTGGGATTTCTGGTCCTTGTCTCCTGAATCGCTGCATCAGGTAAGTATTCTCATGTCTGATCGCGGTATTCCCGCTACACTTAGACATATGCATGGTTTTGGCAGCCACACGTTCAAGTGGGTGAACGCCGAGGGACAGGCCGTATGGGTGAAATATCATTTTAAAACAGAACAAGGCATACAAAATCTCGATGTGGATTTAGCTGCGAAAATTGCCGGTGAAAATCCTGATTATCATATACAAGATTTGTTTAATGCGATTAAAAAGGGCGATTTCCCGGCATGGAAACTTTATGTGCAGATTATGCCCATAGAAGATGCGGATACGTACCGTTTTGATCCATTTGATGTGACCAAAGTATGGTCTCAAAAGGATTACCCGCTGATCGAGGTAGGGCGCATGGTGCTGAATCGCAATCCTGAGAACTACTTTGCTGAGGTAGAGCAGGCGACATTCTCGCCGGGTTCATTTGTTCCTGGTATTGAGGCTTCCCCGGATAAGATGCTGCAAGGACGCCTGTTTGCCTATGGTGACGCACATCGCTACCGTGTCGGTGCAAACCATAATGCGTTGCCAATCAACCGGCCGCATGCGGAAGTTCACAACTATCAACGCGATGGTGCATTGCGCAGTGACGGTAATGGCGGGGGATCTGTCTATTACGAGCCGAATAGTCTCGGCGGACCGAAAGAATCATCTGCTCACAAAATTGCTCCTTTTGAAGTGTCTGGCGAGGCACAAAGTGTAGCCTATGATCATCACGATCACTACACACAACCAGGGGACCTGTACCGCTTGCTGAGTGAAGAGGAGCGCTCACGTCTGGTCCGAAACATTGTAAATGCCATGAAGCCTGTAGAAAGTGATGAAATCAAACTGCGTCAGATCGGTCATTTCTATAAAGCTGATCCTGAATACGGGCGTCGTGTAGCGGATGGTCTGGGCTTGACCGTACCACAAGGCGAGTAGAAGGATTGGCAAACGCCTAACCTGAAAGCCGTATGAATAAATAATAAAAGGATGTCCCCACACCACATATATGGTGGAGGGGACATCCTTTGTTTTTGAGAGTCATGTAAAGCAGGGGCTACTAAATTCTCTTCAACCGAGGTAAGTAAACCACCAGAAACAGTGACCGTCCCAGGGCAAAGATGATAAAGGATAACCAAAGTCCATGATTCCCATAATGAGGAACGCACCAGAAGAGAGCAATCAAAAAGCAGACCAGTGAAATCAGCATGGAATTACGGATCGGATACGTTACCGTCATCCCTGTAAACACACCGTAGAATACCAGTCCCAGCCCGGCTGCTAGGGGAAAGACCACCAGCCACCCATTGTAAGGAGTCGTCAGGCTAATCACTGTAGCATTCCCCGTAAATAGCGAGATCAGCGGATCTTTCAGTGCAAGATACAATCCTCCCGTCACTACACTGGTAACCAATGTCCAGAACCAGGACAAATGAATAACTCTCTGCAGCATTTTACGATCCCCGGCACCACGAGCCTGACCCGTCATGATGCTACTGGCGTTGGCGAACCCGTCAAAAAAGTAAGCCATAATGTAATGGATCTGCAACAAAATAGCATTTGCCGCCAACTGATCGGTTCCAAAGCTCGCACTGCGCGCCGTAAACAGATTAAACATCGTCAACAGGCAGGCAGTACGAATCATGAGATCAAGGTTCGTCGCCATGACACTTTTTAACCCTGAGGCACCGAACCATTCTCGCCAATTCCTCTGTCCGCTGCGCTTCCATTCTCTCCAAATCGGTGAACGGAACACCAGTACAAGACCCAATACACATGCAAGAGCTTCTGCAATCAGAGTAGCGCTTGCGACCCCAGCGACATTCCAATGCATGACCTGTGTAAATACAATAGCTAATAGCATATTAATCACATTCATGGATATTTGTAAAAATAGTGTAGCTTTCACGCGGGACAATCCCATCAGCCATCCGAGCAGCACATAGTTCACTAATGTAAGGGGTGCTCCCCAAATACGGATGTTAAAATAAATTGCTGCTTGCTCTGCCACATCCTGAGCTGGATGGATGAGCTGGAGAGAAGCTAGCAAAATGGGCTTTTGCAATACAATAAATACTGCACTAATGAGTAGAGCTATGGCAAGTGGGCGCATGAGAGCAGCTATGCCTTGATCGTTATTTTGTGCCCCTGCGGCTTGTGCTGTGAAAGCTGACGTACTGACTCGCAGAAAGCCAAACAGCCAATATAAAGTATTGAAAATAAGAGTACCGACTGCCACGCCGCCTAAATAGGCAGAGTGGCTTAAATGACCGATTACTGCTGTATCCACCGCACCGAGTAGCGGGGTTGTAATCGTCGAAATAATTAAAGGGATTGCTAAAGCAAGATAGGCTCGGTGGGAAGGCAGCATGTTGAAAAAACCTCCAGTAACGATTGTGTATAGGGATGCCGATCCGAATGAAATAATGATTCCTTGGAAAAATGTTCAAGCACACGGCCATCTTTCATAACCATGATTCGATCACTCATAAAGTGCACAGCCGCCAGATCATGCGAGATAAACAGATAAGCCAGTCCAAACTCATCCTGCAAATCCTTAAGCAGATTCAAAACCGTGGCTTGTGTGGTCACATCCAAACTTGCAGTCGGCTCGTCCAATACGATAAAATCCGGTTCTGTGCTAATGGCACGTGCAATGGTTACACGCTGCTTTTCCCCACCACTGAGCTGATGTGGGAACTTATCCAGATAGCTGGCCGGAAGCTTTACCATACCTAACAGTTGTTCTGCTATATTCCGACGTCCGGAGGGCAAACCCGCCATAAAGGAAGGAACATAGCACTTGAGCTGATCCAATGGCTCCAGCAGTGATTGCAGAATGGTTAGTCTGGGGTTCAAAGCTGCGGATGGATGTTGAAATACCGCCCCCAGTCTGCTGCGAATCCGTTTTAATTCACTTCGCTTTAATCCTCGAATGGACTGTCCGCCCAATCTAAGCTCACCTTGATCAAACGGGTCCAATGTCAAAATACAGCGAGCGAGTGTGCTTTTCCCACTGCCGCTTTCTCCGACAACACCCAGACATTCTCCGGGCAAGACCGACAGAGTAACATCGTGCAGCACAGTTTTGCCCCCAGTGTAAGCCTTCGTCAAACCGGAGACGGTAACAACAGGATTAGAGCTGTCTTGCCACTGAGCGCAGGCGGCTTGATTATTCATGTAATATGCTCCTTCCCGGTGCAAGCTGTTCATCAGTGCTATTGCATGGCAAACGCGAAGGAGCGCCTGGAGACAGCGGCGGAATAGCCGCCAGCAAGCGACGCGTATAGGGATGGACTGGATGGTCTAGCACCGCTTGCGTTTGGCCAGCTTCAACCAAAACACCTGTACGCATTACGGCAATTCGATCCGCATACTTCCGTACATGCCGTAGATCGTGAGTAATCCACAAGACGGAAATTCCCGTTTCCATCCGGATTTGATCAATGAGCTGGAGTACTTGGTGTGCAGTCAGCGTATCCAGCGCAGTTGTGGGCTCGTCGGCAATAAGCAGCTTTGGCTTTAGAAGCAGTGCAGCTGCAATAGCCGCTCGCTGCAATTGACCGCCGCTGAGCTCGAATGGATAGCTGCGGTACACACGTTCGGCGGGAAGCTGTACGTGCTCAAGCACCTCGATACAACGCTGTTTACGCGCTTTACGGTCTTGCTTGCCGTGAGCACACATCAGCTCGTCGAGTTGGCTGCCTACACGTAAAAAAGGTGTAAAAGCCCCGTGATAATCTTGAAAAATGTAAGATATTTCACTGCCAAGCAAGGAACGTCTTTGTTTAACAGGTAGGGCAAGCAAATTCTCGTCATTCCACATGATGATTCCTTCAGCGCTAACAGAAGCGGGGAGGAGACCGCCAATAGCGAACGCAGTCATGCTTTTCCCGCTGCCGCTTTCGCCTGCCAGAGCACACCATTCTCCCGGATGAATGGCAAGTTCCAGTTGTTCTACAATCGTTTTTGCTTTTGTTCGAATCGTTAAGCCTTCAATAGTCAGCATGTATAGTTCACTCCTCTGACCGGGTTCTAACATCATATCGGTCGCGTAGCTTGTCTCCAAACACGTTCGCCAGTAGCACGGTGAGTACGACAGCTATGCCGGGACCAAGCATTAAATGGGGTGCCATTTGAAAATATGCACGCCCTTCATTCAACATCGTTCCCCATTCGGGAATGGGCGGTTGAGGACCTAAGCCCAAAAAAGATAGAGAGGCGATCATTAAGATGATTTTGCCGATATCCAGCGTAGCCAGTACCAGTACATTCCCAATGGCATGGGGTAGAATATGCCGCATGACAATTCGCAGGGAGGAGGTACCCGCAAGTATCGATAGCGAAATGTAATCCTTTTGCTTTTCAGCCAGAACGGTACTGCGCACCAGGCGGGCATAACCAACCCATTTTACTGCAGACACCGCAAATATAAGATTCCCTAAGCCTGGTCCAAGCAGGCCGCTTAGCACAATGGCAAAAATATAATCAGGCAAAGTCATGAAGGCATCGACTACACGTTGAAATACACGATCCACCCAGCCTCCAATAAATCCTGACAGCAGACCGAGGGGAACCCCGACAACCAGTGAAACGATCAAAATCAACAAACTGGTTCCGACTGTCGTCCGTAGTCCTGCTATGACTCTCGACAGCACATCTCTACCCAAATGATCGGTTCCCAGCCAGTGCATTGCACTGATCGGTTGAAGTCGACTTCCCATTTGGATATGATACGGATCTTGCGGAGCTAAGAAGGGTATGACTGTAATGGCTGTAAGAATAAACAGGATGGAAAGTGATCCGATCCATGCTTTGGACAATCGTGCCCTGGTGAACTGCCTGTTTTCCGCATGTACGGATTCTATCATGATAAACGTTTCTCCTTCAAAGCAATTTCAGGATTGACCCAACGGTAGGACAGCTCTACCAAGATATTGAGACATATAATGAATACGGCCATAAAGATTGTATAGCCCTGTATAATGGGGTAGTCTCTCGCGGCAATTGCATCCACAATCCATTTGCCAAGCCCCGGATAGGCGAATAGCACTTCGATCACCACCGTACCTCCCAATAGGCTGCCTATGCTCTCGCTGAATACCGTAATAAGTGGAACTAAGCTGTGACGGAACATGTGTCTAAAAAAAATGCGAACCGGACTGATTCCACGCGCTTGCGCTGCTTTGATAAAATCCTGCCCCGAGCTTTCAATCAGACTTGCGCGAATCATTCGTACATAAACAGCCGCCATTGCCAATCCGAGGGTAAGAGAAGGGAGGACTAAATGGAAAATGGTCCCATCACCCATAGACGGCAAAATACGCAATTTAACCGCAAACCATTCGATAAACAAAAGACCTAACCAAAAGCTGGGAATCGAGGAGCCAATTAAGGCAAACACACGACTGGCACTGTCAATCCAGCGGTTACGGTACAGCGCGGACAATGTGCCTAACGGGAGAGCTATCAGCAGCATAATGAACAGGGAGCCTCCAGTCAGGAGAAGTGTATAAGGCAGCTTTTCTATAAACTCTGTCAAGACTGGACGATGGGTTAAATAAGATTGTCCAAAATCCAACTGGAGCAACTGAACCAGCCACTTACCATATTGCACAGGCAATGGCTGATCCAGCCCCAATTGGCTACGCATATCTGCAATTTGCTGATTGGATACAGCTACATCATCTACTCGAAGAATGCTCCGAACGGGATCGCCCGGAACAAGCTTAAGCAGACAGAAGCTCACAAAGGAAAGAACAAGAAAAAACAACATAAACGTCAGAAACTTTTTGGCAATGGATTGAAACATGCTAGTTCACATCCAAGTCCTGGGTCAGCAGATAGTATTCACTTTGGCTGGTTACCCAGTTATGTACGTAATTACGATAGGCCACTACGTTGTTTGGATGAACTAGAAAGGATTGCAGATTTTCTTGGTCAATCAGCGTGACAGCCTTCAGCGCCAGCTTGTTGTGCTGCTCCTCATTCACAGTTGTGTTCAGTTGTGTAATCATACGCTCGAGTTCTGGTATATGCATACGACCGTAATTCAATGCTCCCTCCGGCATATAGGCCGCATTCAGGAAGTAGCTTGCATCGCCGCGCGGGGCTGTAATGTTACTGTAAGTCGCCAAATCCCAATCCTGATGAGCGGCCAGATATTCATCAATATTATCAACCTGACGGATATCAATCGTGATGCCAAGCTCCTTAGCGTTAGCCTGAATTAGCTGCGAAATGAGTGGGAGTTCTGCTCTCGACTGGTAGGTTAACAATGTAAAATGAAGGGGGGAGCCATCAGGATTCGTAATTTTGCCGTTCTGCACTGTATATCCAGCCTCTTTGAAGCCTTCTCGCGCCGCATTCAAATCAAACTTTTTCGTAATATATTCCGGTGAAAAAGGAAAATCCGGCAAGAACGGACCTTGCGCAGGGGTTCCCTGACCAGACATGATACCGCTCGCAATCTCATCTCGGTTGATCAGATGATCAAATGCTTTGCGCACAGCTGTTTTTTTCAGATCATGATTGTTCATATTGTAAATAAGTTGGTGCGTCCGCAGGCTGGGGAGAGAGTCAACTTTAACGGTAGAATCAGCTTTCAAGAGTTCCAGACTTTCAATGGGCGGACGGTACACAATATCGGCTGTTTTAGCTTGAAATGCAAGCTGACGTGCATTGGCGTCTTCGTTAAACATGAACTTGGCATGTTTCAGCTTTACTTCACCGTTCCAATAGTGCTCGTTGCGCTCCAGATTCAGTTCACTTCCGGCACGGAAACTGGCAACCTGGAACGGCCCCGTTCCCGATGGGAAGTCACCTGTGGCTGTGGTGTCCATAATTGCGGTATTCGGATGAACCAGCTCAGATACAAATTCCGGGAAGGGCTTGTCCGTCGTAATGCTCAAGGTCTGCCCTTCTGCATGAATATCACGGATATGTAGTGCATTTTTGACCGATGGATTGAGCTTTAGCGCTCTTTCCAGAGAGGCTTTGACAGCTGCCGCATCTACGGCTTTACCGCTATGGAATTTCACGCCTGGTCGGATGCTAAAGGTCCAGTGTCGCCCGTCCTTACTATCCCATTTCTCTGCAAGCCAAGCTTCCAGCTTGAGATCCTTATTCACTTTGATCAATGTTTCATTTACTCCAGCACGAACGGCTGTGTAATTAATATCTGTATGAGGATCAATAGAAGGGCTTTGCACGTTGAACAATAAGGTGACACTCTTATCTTGTGGTGCCGTAGAGGATGTGGATGTAGTTGATGGAGATGAAGCACAGGCTGTCATCATCACCGCCATTACCGCGGGTATAAATAGTTTGAAATATGAACGTTTAAACAACAGGGAGTCCTCCTTAATAGTAATCGTAATTTTTACGCTTTACTCCGTGAGTCATATCGTAACCAAATGAGGAGGATTTGTAAATATGTAATTATATGAATACCTATCTAGATTCGTAAAAAAAGGCTGCTTAACCATAAATGAGATGGTTAGCAGCCTTTAAATTTATTCAGGTATTATGTTTGGAATAAAAATAATGGTTAATTAGTGCATGGGTGCTTTAGCAGTGCCATGTTCAACATGAACTCTGCGAATGAAAAACGCAAGGATCAGACCGATCACGCTGATGACCATTGCAAAGAAAAATGAATTCTGAGATCCGACTACCATGGCTTTAGCCATTTCATTTACGGATTGAGGCATGCTGGATTGGCTCAAATAGCTGTCCATGCCTTTGGAGAGAATACTTACCGCTACGGCAGTACCGATTGCACCAGCGACTTGCTGGAGCGTACTCATAATAGCCGTTCCGTCTGGGTATAGATCCATAGGGAGCTGGTTTAGACCGTTAGTTTGGGCTGGCATCATAATCATAGAAATGCCGATCATCAAGCAGCTATGCAGCACAATAATGAGTACGAGCGTGGATGTCGTTGTAATGCCTGACAGGAAAAACAACACAGCAGCCACGATTACAAGTCCTGGAATCACAAGCCATTTGGGACCGAATTTATCGAATAAGGAGCCCATAATAGGCGACAAGAGACCGTTGATAATCCCACCGGGCAGAAGCACCAAACCTGCTGTTAGAGCGGACAAGGCCAGCCCTTTTTGCAAAAAGAGTGGAAGAATCAGCATCGTAGAAAGGATCGTCATCATACATAAGAACACCATGATAACGCCGATCACAAACATTGGATATTTAAATACACGCAAATTCAGCATAGGTGCTTTCATTTTTAACTGTCGTACAGAGAACAGAATCAACGATACCACGCCGATGATCACAGGAAGCAAAACAACCAGGCTGGTCCAGCCTTCGCCACCTTCACCAGATTTACTGAAACCAAACACGACACCGCCGAAGCCAATGGAAGACAGGATAATAGATAAAAGATCAATCTTGGGTTTGGTCGGTTCTGAGACGTTCTGCATAAACAAAATACCGCAGATCAGCGAGAGGACCAAGAAAGGAAGAGAGATCCAGAAGATCCAGTGCCAAGATAAATTCTGAAGTACCAGTCCTGCAATGGTAGGTCCTACCGCAGGTGCAAACATAATAACCAATCCGATGATTCCCATAGCCGCGCCTCTCTTTTCAGCTGGGAAGATAATTAAGATCGTGTTAAACATCAACGGCAATAACAGCGCTGTACCCATAGCCTGCAAAATGCGTGCGATCAATAACACTGAAAAGGTAGGGGCAAGCGCTGCAACGAGACAACCAGCTATTGAAAATAGCAACGATGTCACAAACAGCTGTCTTGTGGTAAAGGTTTGAAGCAGCAATCCCGATACAGGCACCAAAATACCAAGTGTCAGCAGATAGGCGGTAGTCAGCCATTGAGCTGTTGCAGTTGTAATATGCAAAATCTGCATCAAATCATTCAACGCAATGTTAAGTGCCGTTTCACTGAACATTCCAATAAAGCCACTAAGGAGCAGGGCAATCATAATAGGTAGCACCTTGAACGTTTTGGGTTCAGAGGGTGAACTTGTTTGACTCATTGTACTCATGTTGTTTTTGTTCCTCCAATAAATTAATGGGTATTGAATTATAACGATCGGTCTATATATAATAAACATGCTATTATTTTTTTGTCAAAATAAAAGTTTCAAATATTATATAATGAAGGATGCTGTATATGGCTGCTAAACCCGAATCATATGAGAATATCGTACAAACGGCGTCAAGACTCTTTTTTCACCAGGGGTATCATGCGACCGGACTGAATCAGATTCTTGCCGAGAGTGGATCGCCGAAGGGATCACTTTATTATTATTTTCCACATGGTAAAGAAGAGTTGGCTTTGGAGTGCATAAGAAGAGGGAATGAGTTTATTAAGCAAAAATTAAAACAGGCACTGAGCGGAAACGAAAATCCTGTAGTAGCCATTCAGGATTTTATTCGTCATACAGCTGAGGAGGCAGATCGTCTCGGCTTTGACAGCTTCATGCCGATTGGCTTCTGGGCTGCTGCGGAAACTTCCTGTATCAGCGAATCGCTACGTCATGCTTGTGTGAATACGTTTACAGATTGGCAGCGCATTTATATGGAGCGTCTTCAGGAATCGGGCTTGGATGAGGAAAAGGCACACAGTCTGGCGGTACTGATCATTTCAATGCTCGAAGGTGCATTAATTTTGGCCGTTACGCAACAGAGCAGTGCTCCTATTTATAACATCGTGGATTACATTCCACAATTGGTCAAATGACTTAGCTATTCGGGTTTCAAGCGCCCCTAATGAGCTCCAACAAGCGACTTTAGAGAGTCGATGTTTTCATTTTTGAGAACTCGGCTTTTTGGTGCATCCTGGGATGTAATTTTACTCACATTACCAGCACCAAATGATGAAAAGTATGGTAAAATGGAATGAATTTGATTTTGCGCGAAAGGAAGAGTGATGCAAGTGGCAAAAGCGAAGGTACCCAAACGGCCTACTCGGGATGAATTTGTACTTGAGGAAATCGGGAATCAGCTTGTAGAAGCACAACAAGAGCAATCCGAAGTTGTATTGACTGTATGGGGACGCGAAGAAGCAACCCGCGGACAAATCGTTAAAATGGATCCGAGAACAGGCAAGGTTCATGTAGAGAGCAATGGAGAAACGGATAAAGTTCCTTTTATGGATATCATGAGTGTAAATTACCCGAGAGATTAGTTGTGATTACATAAATATAACAGAAAGGGATGAAAGAATGTCAAAGTTAGGCGTCTCCCTTACAATCGGTATTTTTATGATCATCTTTTCAATGATTTTCGGTTTTAAAGTATATATAGTTGTTTCTGCTGCTATGTTCGGACTTTTTGCTTATCTAGCTATAGCAGGATATCTCAAACGTAATAACCAGGATGATCCGTCAAATGATGGCTATTATGAATTTTTGGAAAATGTCAGGAACTAATAATTATTATTCATGAATAAAAAAACAACCGAGTGGTTTACAGCCATCGGTTGTTTTTTTATATTCTGCTATATAAGTGGTAAAGAGAACACCGCATGGCTGCGTTGACCTAGGCCTGGTATAGGTTTATGTAGCTTTGATCGGGCTGGCATGATTGGTGCGGGCTGCGGCTTTCTTAAGCACCTTACGATCGAAAATGAAGGGGCCGAACGGCAACAGCGAGGCAATCAAGGCTGCAAGCCCTTGCAGCAGCGTAATTTTACGCAATATCAACATGACTAACGTGGCAACCACATAAGCCACAAACAGTACCCCATGGATCATTCCCACCCAGCTTACCATTTGCGGCATTCCAGCTGCGTATTTAAGTGGCATGGCAATACATACAAGCAGCAAATAAGAAATCGCTTCAATATTACCAATGGCACCAAACGTTTTAAAAGCATTTTTGAACATAATAGACCTCCTTTTTCTGTTACTTAAAATTTAATATATCCTATAATGCAATGTTATTAAACGGTAGAAAGTTACGATATATCGAAAATTTACAGCTAACTCTTAATATTTACTTTGATACTCGGGTCACAACGTCCGGGTTGTTTAGATTAACGTAAGAAAAAAATGAGGTCTAAACATTTGGTATGGAAATTCCGATAACAGTTAAATGAACGTCTGTACGTTATGGTATATATTTTAAAAGCTGGATTGCAGCAGAAGGGTTTGTGCGTTTACTTATTCGTTTTAACAAATAAAATTTCCATACTGGTATCAAGGAGAGCATAGCATATGAATAAAAAACGTCTGCGTCAATGGATGGCTCCGTTCGCAACGGCCACACTGATTTTGAATACGGGATATGGCATTTTGGGACCCGATGCAGTGGCTAGCGCGTTGCCGACTGAAAGGCATAACTCAAATCTGACAGGTTTGAATAGTGCACAATCACATACCAAATTAGCAACCGTTCAAGGGCGCCAAATGCCGTTCACTTCTGGCGCGAAATTGACTTCGTTAACTGGTCAGAAGACCACTCTTAACCAAATGATAAAAGTAATGTCGAGCCAGCTGGTTACTTCGAATATTGCGCCAGCAGATGTAAGCAGTCTTACTGCGGTTCCTACAGAAACAACAAAAGTAAATTTGTCTTGGATCAATCCGTCGGACATCAATTTTGACCATGTAAAAGTGGTTAATGTCACTAACGATGTATATGTAGATAACATTCGAAGTAACTCTTATATGATGAGCGGTTTACAGCCGAACACGACATATACCTTTCGCGTGAAAACGGTGAATAAGAGTGGAAATGAATCTCTAGGTACGACAATACAGGCTAAAACGGCTTCCGTTGATGGTCCTGTAGATAAGACACCCCCAGGAGAAGTAAGCGGGCTGACAGCGACGAATGTAGGATATAATGGATTTACCATCAATTACATATTGCCTAAGGATGCTGACTTAAGCCAAGCGATTATTTATTTAAATGGTACTGAGATTCAGAGAACCACAGGCACGTCTTACACGTTTAATGTCTTGAATGCTGCTACAGCCTACACTGTAACGGTCAAAACGATAGATAAATCCGGAAACTTATCTCAGGGAGTTAGTATTCCCGTTACAACGTCTTCAGTCTCTACCGATATTGTGCCCGAAGTGACAGGTGCTTCAGTGACATCAGTTAATAACTATAGCGTTACTGTTTCCTGGACAAGACCTAGCGGAATTAGTACAGTCAGCCTGTATAAGGATGGCCAGCTGGTAACGGATTCAACAGGATCATCCTATACATTTAACAATCTATCGGCAAGCCAGACATACACATTCACGATAAAATCCAAGCGAAGCACAGGTGCGTTGTCTTCCGGTGTGAAACTGACTGCCACAACGGACAGTACGTCCTCCAATTCGTCAGAAGTGTCCAATCTTGAAGTCGATAGCAAAAGCGACACCTGGATCAAAATCACCTATGACATGCCGAGCAGAGCAGAGAAGGTGAAAATATATGTTGATGGCGATTATAAGGGAACTACAAGCTCAGAATCCTATAAAATTACGGATTTACGAGAGGGACGCTGGTATGAGATTAAGGTCATAACCGTAAATAGTAGTGGTAGGGAATCTAGTGGTGTAAAGATATCGGAACGCACGAATTCGGATGGTTACTACTCTTCGTCCTCTAGTTCATCGAACTATGAGAAAGCGAGAGATTTAATGCGGATTGCGGAGAACAGTCTAAATGCGTCCGACTGGCGTTCTGCCAGAGATGCGATTAGTGATCTGCCAACCGGTACACGTAAAAGCGATCTGCTGGATCGATTGGAGGCTATTCGTAATAGGGCATTAGGCACCGGCAGTTCATCGTCCGGGACGAGTTCAACTACAACGACTTCCGGCACTACGACGAATTACACGAACAGTGCGGTTGCTTCCTATTCAACGTCGTTCACCCTAACACCAGGAGCTAAAACAGCTTATGTGGATGGTCGGGCTACAACGATAGCTCAGGCGCCGAAAATCATAAATGGCGTAACGATGGTCCCGTTACGATTTATCAGTGAACGGGTGGGTTACGATGTAAATTATGAAAAAGGCACCAAAAAGATCATTCTGAATCGTCCTACAGACGGCAAACAAATAGTACTTCAAGTCAAGAATTCCACACTTGCTGTATATGAGTTAAACAACTCCCGGAATTATTCGACGAGCATCACTGCTCCAGTTATTGTTAACGGCTACACGCTGGTTCCATTACGAGTCATCAGCGAGCTTTCGGGTTATCAGGTAAACTATAATACTGCATCCAAACAAATTACGATTACCAAATAAATACTTCTGAAAAAAGAGTTCTAAAGTAAAAACTTTAGAACTCTTTTTGTTAGGAAATGTATATGAACATGCGAAAAAGGGAGCTTTTAGACGCCCGTAAGATCTACGCATTACTGAATATTCGAACAGGCATGAAAGCGAAATTCATGAGGGGTTAATCCACATCGTTCCTTGAAGATTCGATAGAAATATTTCATATCATGAATACCGACTTCAAGTGCGATCGTTTGAACGCTCCAATGAGTATCTAATAGTAAGCTACAACTCTCGTGAATACGAATATCCTGCAGCATTTTGGTGTAGGTCATGCCGCTGGCTTGTTTAAATTTGCGTTGAAATTGCCGTGAGCTAATTAAGAATTGCTTGCAAATTTGGTCAACAGACAACGGATTTTTATAATTTCTGGTTATATCATCAATCGCATATTGAATGGGATCGGTTATGATTGGCTTGGAAACATGAGCTATTTGTTGCATGGCGTGGCTGATATGTTCTAATAAATCGATTAAGTATAAATAAAGTTTATATCTAAATCCGGTGGATTTACATTTTTGCTCCATTTCAATAGTGTACATAATTTTAGCAAATTCTTTTGCATTTTCACGAACTTGAATATAGTCAGTACATTCCCGAAAAAGAAGAGCCAAACGATAGAAATCCTCTTGAATTTGGCTATCAGCAGGCTCTCCGGGCAATGTTAGTATTTGCTTGTCAAAAAGACAGTTCATAACCTCAAGCGGTGTATGATCTGTTGTATTACTCTGAACAAAGAGATGTTCTTTTCCATAAGGGATAAAAATAATATCTCCCTTGGAGACGGGCAACGTTTGTGTAGAAAATTTTAGTGTACCGTTACCTTCCTTGATATAAGATATTTCGTAAAAATCATGAGCGTGTTTTTGAATATTTCCTTCTATTTGAATAGGACAAAGAGAAATTGGAGTCCCATTTGTGAAATTATGGTCTAGATAATATGCCTCTTCGCTAACCAATGCGATCCCCTCCTTTGTTGGTAGAAAGCACACCATTTTTTAGTCATAAATTTTATTATATCAATTTTTAAGATGTATTCAATTGGTACAGGTCGTAATTGCCCATAAGCTGTCGCTCATGACCATTTAAGTGAAAAATCGAAACTATTAAAATTTTAAATATAAATACAAAGGAGGATAACATGATGAGTGTTAGTTTAACTACAGAGCTTCCAGAAGAAAAAAAGCCATATTTGCTGCGTAGCGGGGATGGAAGAAGGTATGTATTTGGTCAACAGATAGCTACTGTTATTGCCGATTTTAAAAGCACTGGGGATGTACTCGAATTAACGACGATTTCAGGTGGGAAAGGAGAGACCTTTCCGCTACACAAACATAAAGATGCTTTTGAATCTATCTATGTAATGGAAGGTAAAATCGAATTTATGCTCGATGGAGTGAACTATTTGTTGACTGCCGGAGACTATGTTCATATCCCTCCTGGAATCGCACATGCGTATCGAATGGCTGGGCATCGAAATCGCTTTGCTTCCTATTCGATTAAAGGTAATCTCACGGCAATATATGAGCTTTTAGGAGAGCCGTATCCTTACTTTGAACATCCAACCACAGCGATGAATTCGTATTCTGAGAATCAATTGACGGAAGCTTCCAATAGAGCAGACATTGTATTCCTTCAAGATGCTGTTCAATGGGGGGAGTATAACTCGCCTGAAGAAAGCCATAATCCAAGAAGCGTAGCTCCTTATGTTCTGGAAAATGGAGAGGGAGACCGGTTGCTCACTGGAGACCAGCTTCACAGGATTCTAGCTACTCAAGAAAATACGAACGGGGAATACATTTTTGTAGCTTCTGATGGCCCGAAAGGAGACCCCATTGTTGAACATTTTCATAACCACCATACGGAAACTTTCTTCTGTGTGCAGGGACAAATGACGATGTGGGCAAACGGAGAAGAAGTAAAACTATTCCCTGGAGATTTTCTTCATGTACCTGCAGGAACACTTCATTCGTATAGACTGGACTCTCATTATACGAAAGTCGTAGGTATGTTGGTGTCTGGATTGTTCGAACCTTTCTTCCGGGCATTGGGTGAACCGCACGAAACATACACCTTTCCAACAGAACCAGGCCCGCTCCGTATGGATCGTGTAATGGCTATTATCGACGAACTTGATCTGAACGTGGTGGCTAAATCTCCGCTCGATCGTAAGTAGGGAGGACGCAGTGTCAGTTAACAATCGCACCAAACAATCTGAGTCCTATGCTATTATCTGGATACTCGCATTTGCAATGGTGATTTCAGTGATGAATTCCACCATGTTTAATGTCGCGCTACCTTCACTACGCGAAGAATTTCAATTATCCTCTTCCCAAGTAAGCTGGGTTGTAACAGCATATATTATTATTTATGCTATTGGATCAGTGGCTTACGGAAAATTGGCGGACATGTTTAGGTTGAAAAACCTAATTACCTTTGGATTATGTTGCTTTGCGCTAGGATCTATAGTCGGCTTTTTTTCTTCTAATTATTGGATGGTTATTGTGAGCAGAATATTCCAATCCATTGGGGCGTCTGTTGTTCCGGCCTCATCCATGTTGATCCCGATTCGCTATATATCAATCGTAAATCGTGGCAAGGCTTTGGGGATTACTTCTGCCGGAATGGCTTTAGGGACGGCAATAGGCCCAATTATTGCTGGTTTTGTTATTGGATTCGCAAGCTGGCGTTACCTATTTTTAATCTCATTTTTAATAATTGTTACCATTCCTCTTTTCAGAAGGTATTTAATCAATGAAGCACCTTCAAAAGGAAAAGCTGATCTCATAGGAGGTATTTTGCTTGCCGCTTCCATTACGCTGCTGCTGCTCTCCATTACTGGTCACAGTTGGAGCTATTTCGCGACTACGATCCTCATATTCGTATTGTTCATTATTCGTATTAACAAAACAGGTGAACCCTTTATTGAACCGACACTCTTTAAAAATACAAGATATACGATAGGGTTGATTATCGCTTGTATGGTTCTTACCCTTAATTTATGTGTTCCGTATTTGATACCGCAGGTGCTGAGTTCATTACATCACTTGTCCTCTATAAACATAGGGCTCGTAATGTTTCCCGGTGCTTTGATTGCTGCATTGCTTGGGCTGGTAGGTGGGAAAATCGCGGATGCAAAGGGCAACCGCTTTGTATTCTCGTTGGCTTTCCTATTCCAAGTGATAGCATATCTTATATTAGGTATTTTTACAGAGGCGGCCCCAGCAGTTATTGCGATCATTTTAATTCTAGCGAATACTGGGTTAACGTTCGCTCAGATTACAATGGCAAACACCATTTCTCGAACATTAAGCGGTAAGCAAACCGGAGTTGGTATGGGTATCTATATGATGGGAAGCTTTATGGCGGGGGCTATCGGAACGTCTATTTTAGGATCCGTACTTGATCAAGGAGCACAAAGTCAAAGTGTGTTCAGCTCTATTTTTTGGATTATGGGCATATGGATCATAGGATTTGCCATTCTTTATTTTTCAGTTTTCCGTAAAAAAGCAACATTCGTTTAGCAACACATACAGTAATCCAATAACCACGTACCTTATAATAATCGCCATAGCCTGTGCCAGGAGTGTTTTCATTCCGATGGCAAAATGATAAAACGCTACTGACCTTCGTATGTCAGTAGCGTTTTATATCGTTTCAATAACAAACGAGGAAGAGGGGGGAACTTAGGAAATCGATCCAACCTAATAGCTACTACTTATTTTGGTGGTTTTAACATTAGGTCATCAATGCACCGATGGTATCTCAATGCTTACTTGTCCGCCGCCTGTCTGGGTAGAGTTGGCGATGATCAACTGTCCGCCATGTAGGTTCACAATGGATTTTGTTATATATAGGCCCATACCGTAATGTCCACTTAATCTTCTGGACGAATCACCCATATAAAATTGCTCTGCTGCTTGTTTGAGGCCTTCAGGAGAGAAGCCCGGGCCTTCGTCTACGATGCTGAATCGAATACATTCTTCCACAGACTCTACAGTCAGCCGGATTTCGCTATTTTCTGGTGCTTGATCTACCGCATTAGAAGCAACATTCATGATGGCTCGCTCAAGCAGAACGGGGTCTACATACAACGTCTTAGGGAGGTTGTATGCAGCAAATGCGACGGATGTTTTTTTGACAGCAGCCAAGGCCTTTACCTGATCTTTCACCTTCGTTAAATAGTAGTCCGTATTTATCATTTCCGCCTGTAGGGTGGCTACTGTTTCTGCTTTTGAAATTTCAATAAGAGTTTTGATATACTGTTCCATTTGCCTGGTGCTCTCCGCTATATAATCGGTATAGTTCTTTTGCTCTTCCGATTGATCGGTTTCGGACAGCAGCTCTACGTTTCCGCGAACGATAGTGAGCGGTGTTTTAACATCGTGTGCAAGCGCGGATATTTGCTCGCGGCGTGATTTTTCGAGATTCCATTGCTTCTGAAGCGAAGTCTTTAACGTTTCTTTCATTTTATCCATGGAATGGAGCACCTGATCGATCTCCATCACACCACTGAGCTGAATTGAGAAGTCCAGATCCTGTGCCTGAATTTGCTTTGTAGCCTGCTGCAATCCACTCATTTTGCGCGTCAGCTTTCGTCCGAAGGAGGAAGCGAGTAGGGCTCCTCCCCCCAGGAAGGCGATACAAAACACGGCAAAAAAGGACAATTCCGCGTTCGGCAGATATTGACGTAGAATAGGATGTTCAAACTGTGCCGAGACAGAGTAGCGCATCACAGTAACTTTATTATTATGTGAAACTTTTACATAGTTATAGGGAAATTGATAGGCAGTATTGCTCTGCTGCGTAACACTCCAAGCGGCTTGAGCCTGCTTTTCAGGAAGATTTCCCTCAATGTGGCGGCCTTCCGAAGTGAATAACGCATATCTATATAGTTTCTGCCGAGAATCTGGCTGTAGGGTTTTGCCAGCTTCAATGAATGCCTTATCCTCCCGTACTTGATTCTCAGCATAGTTCGCGGGAAGAATGGTTCCACAAGACATCAGGACATAGAAGATGAGGACCAGGAACAGCGCGAGCGCAATCGTCCCGATACAGAACATAACTAAATAACCCAGGAAAATGGTTCGCAGTTTGGTTGTCTTGCGTGCTTGCTGTACTTTGGCTACTTCCATCGGTACCCGATCCCCCAAACTGTCTCCACTGGCGAAACCTCTACTTTGCCAAGCTTGGCCCGGATATTTTTGATATGCTCCACGATGGTAGCGGAATCGCTGTCCCCATCAAACCCAAAGACGGCTTCATAAATCTGCTCTTTAGAGAACACCTGGCCCCAATTTAGAGCTAAAAACTTACATATTTCATATTCACTTTTGGTAAACGGGATTACAATATTCTGAACGGTGATTTCCTTACCAGACAGATTGAAATGAACTTCCCCGATGCAGAATACATTTCGTCGTTCACGATGCTCCCGTCTGAGATGGGCGTTGATTCGAGCGCGCAGCTCTCCAGCCCCAAACGGCTTGACAATATAATCGTCAGCCCCTTCCCCAAGGCCCAACATCACATCGTTCTCCATGGATTTTGCTGTGAGGAACAGTATCGGACAGTCCACCTTGCTGCGAATTTCCCGACAGAGGGTGAATCCGTCTATGCTTGGCATCATTACGTCAAGCAGGATGAGGTCAAAGGCTCCAAGCTGCATGGTGAGAACCTGTGGGGAGGCGGAGACCACCGTGACAACATGGCCATCTTTTTGCAAAATATTTTGAAGGAGTGCCAAAACGGCAGGTTCATCATCAACGGCCAACAAGTTTGCCATGCTTAATTCACTTCCCTTTGCTTTCTTTACTCTAATCTTTACTCCGATGAGTTTTGTCCTTCCCAACGACAAATCCATAACCCTAATAATACCATGATGACGAAGGTCCCTACTACGCAATACCTGATTCCCCAATCAAGCTGTATAGTTTCAGGGATAGAATCTGCTGAGCTTACGCCGTATTGTACCCAGATCGTGATGAACCGGGCCGCCCAAGCAGGGGGGATGAATATCCAATTATGATCACCCAGCCCTGTAAGGAGCAAAGCAGACAATAGACTCTCCATGATGCCCAGACCGATAGAAGCTCCTTTGCCGAATCTCAAGCTAATGAAAAAATGCAGAATATAAAGGAATACACTGGACATAAACAGAATGCAGGCAGCCAACACATAAAACATCAAGCCATACGGGGACTCTTTCATCAGATATATATAACCAGCCCCAAAGCCGCCTGAGGCAAGCAGCACACTACCAAATCCCAAGCACAGAAGCAGGCTAAGCTTGCTCAAAAAAGGTAGCAGCTTCACCGGCGAGGTCAAGAGGTGTTGGAAATTTCCAGCGACTGACTCCTGCTCAACAGCAATGGAGCATACAATACCAATCATGGTAGGAAGAGCCACAGCCAGGACTTGCAAATAGCCGTCTACCTTCGAAATTGGTGAGTATGGAGTAAAGGAATAATAGGCTAGAAAGATTGCTATGCCTAGGAGTGGCACAAGCAGCAGCACCAGCAATAAGGGCTGCCTTCTAAGTTTAAGCACATCAGATTTCAGATTGCGGAAGAAGGATATCATCTTACTTAGCCTCCCGCTTGCGGAAAGACATGGCCGTCAGGACGGACAGAATCATGAATAGACCAACTGTGATCACTAGGCCGGGTACAATTACGCCTCTATCCAAAAGTGGATCTTCTGAAGGAACAGCGAGCCCATTAGGCAGCACTTGAATAACGGCGCACATCAATCGCGCTGGAATAGCATAGGGTACCGCCCACCATATAGAAGACGTTGCGAACAAGATGGTGCAGGCTACATTGCCCAGCATGTTGATGATTAGGGTGGCAAACATGCCTATTCGGTCCGTTAAGAACAGGCAAAGTGGAATTTGCCACAAAAAGGTAACAAAAAGTATCAGAGTTGCAGCGACGCTTCCTGCTAGTGTCACGGAAGATGAGAATACGAATCCGCCAAGAGTTATTCCTACAAATAGGATAATAGATGAAACCATTAAGAGCCTTACGCAAACCCCGATTTTCCCGTACCATACCTGGGCCAAATCCACAGACATGCCGAGGATAGCACGGTATTTCAGCTTCTTGCCATCCTTTTGGATGACTCCTGAGCACATTAAGGTGAGAGCACCTGGCAGCAGCATGATATACCACCAGTTGTAGCTGGCGCTTTGGAACATATGTCCTCCCATGAGCCCGGTACATAGAAGAAGAGTAACAATGGGAGCCAGCCAGACTAGCTTTTTCGTGAAGGTGCGCTTTAATTTTAAATGTTCGGCTGCTATGTTTTTCTGCATGCTACTCACCTTCCTTTCGGTATTCCTGTGCAATCTGCATGAACAACGATTCCAGGTTTTGTCCTGAAGTGACCGCCTCTTGATAAGCTAATACGCCGCCAGCAATGATCCCAACATGGTCAACGATTTGTTCGACTTCGGATAGGATATGACTGGAAAGAATTACGGTAATTCCTTGCTTCGGGAAGGAGTGAATCAACTCGCGTTGCTCCTGAATACCAATGGGGTCTAGTCCGTTGGTTGGCTCATCTAAGATCAATAGCTTGGGATGATTGAGGAGAGCAATCGCAATGCCTAGCCGCTGTTTCATGCCCATCGAGAACTGGCCCGAGCGCTTTTTCCCGGTATGGGTCAAATCAACAATGTTCAGCACTTCATCAATCCGCGAGTCAGGTAGTCCAAGCAACGTTGTGCGAACCTTCAGGTTCTCTCTAGCTGTCAAATTCTCATAGAGGGGAGGAGCTTCGATCAGTGCACCGATCTGAGCCAGATCTTTTCGGGACCAGGGTTTTCCTTGAAATAAAATCTCACCGGCCGTGGGGCGTAGCATACCGGTTAACATTTTTAAGGTAGTTGATTTTCCTGCCCCATTCGGGCCGAGCAGACCATACACGGAATTCTCCTGAATAGACAATGTGACGTTGTTCACCGCCTGTTGTCGTCTGAAGGTTTTGCAGAGATTTTTAGTCTGTAAAATAATGTTATCCATATCAGTTCATCCTTTTCATTCGTTCTGACAACTACTTTACAGATCAATTCTAAGAACTTTATAAGGATTGAAATATTAATGTTTCAAACTTTATGCATTCATGCAGTATTCGCTATAATGGATACAGTGATTTAGGAAAGGGATGTATTCATGAAGAAGGTTATCGTAATCGGAGCAGGAATTCTGGGGGCATCGACAGCATACCAGTTAGCAAAAATGGGCGCTGATGTCATTCTTGTAGACCGCAAAGATAAAGGACAGGCGACAGATGCAGCTGCTGGCATTATCTGTCCCTGGCTATCACAGCGACGCAATCAGGCTTGGTACCAGCTAGCCAAAGCGGGCGCACGTTTTTACCCTGGGTTGATTGAAGAACTCAAAAGCGAGGGAGAAACAGAAACTGGCTATGCTCAAGTCGGGGCTCTCAGTATTCATGATGATTCGGAGAAAATTAAAAAAATGCAGGAACGGGCACACTTACGACATACAGATGCACCAGAAATCGGCGAAATTACGCAACTAAATCAAAAGGAAACCCATGAACGTTTTCCTTTGTTAGTAGATCACTATCATTCTGTTCATATTAGCGGTGCCGCTCGTATAGATGGTCGTGCGCTGCGTGATGCGTTGATCCGCTCAGCACAAAGAAATGGGGCAACCCTTATCCATGGGGATGCTGTGCTTCAGTATGATTCCGACCATGTAACCGGAGTAACGGTCGGCGCAAGCAGCTTCTCATCTGACGAAGTCATTGTTTGTGCAGGTGCATGGGCCAATCAACTGATGCTGCCGTTAGGCATTCGCTTTAAGGTTAGTTTTCAAAAGGCACAGATTATGCATTTGCAGGTTCCTGTCAAACAAGATACCGGCACCTGGCCTGTAATCATGCCGCCTACTGATCAATACTTGTTGGCGTTTGAACAACAGAAGATCGTAATTGGGGCAACTCACGAGAATGAAATCGAAGGCTACGATACAAGAGTAACAGCAGGCGGGATGCAGGAAATCCTAAATAAAGGTTTAGAGTTAGCACCTGATTTAGCAAATAGCACTTTTCAGGAGGTAAGAGTCGGTTTTCGTCCGTTTACCCCCGGTTTTCTACCGGTGCTTGGAGCTGTCCCTGGCTGGAACGGCCTTATCGTTGCCAATGGGCTTGGAGCATCCGGGCTGACCATGGGTCCCTTCATTGGAGATCAACTGGCAAGATTAGCACTTGGGATGGCTTTGGATATTAACATCGATGATTACGATATTCGAAACGCTATTGATGAAAATTGACCTTGAATGTGGACAATAGTTGAAAAGCATAAGAAGCCGCCAGTATGGCAGATTCTTAGCAAGCAACAAAAAACAAAGGTCTAGTTAGCATAATACTAACTAGACCTTATTTGCCGAAAAACAACCATATATACTTATAAGTTGCCACTTATTTTGCAGTTAGAGAGAAGCTAATCCCTCTACACGTCATTCATCATGTCATTGAGATGCGAATTCTCCAACGATTGTGTTAGGGTTTGCATATTTTTCAAGTAGTCAATTTTATAGATACAGGAGTAAATCACGTTTAATACATAGTCAAAGGCAATTTGCGACGAAAATGTACCAATCTTAGCATGCTTTACTTCGTCATTAGGCACCTGGATACATATACTACTTCGTTTGGCCAACTCACTTTGATTGGTAGCTGTAATGGTGATAAAAGGGATATTCTCACGCGTAAAATGTCGTGCCGCTTTTAAAAAAATCGGTGACTTACCGTGGTAAGTTAAGAAAATAGCGCAATCCTCTGTAGTTAGATTAGCCGTATGATAAGCCCATTCAGACAGCTCTGTGGCTATAACCACGTATTTGTTGATTTTTACTAATTTATTCTGAAAACTTTTCGCTCGGATTTGTGAATCGCCTAACGCATATATAAAGATCCTGTTCGCTTGATCCAGCAACTGAGCCGTTTGTGACAGCAAGTTATCATCCATGAATGTAAAGTTTTTTTCAATCGTTTCCTTCATTAATTCTGCAATTTCTTTCGCCACTTGAAGTGGGGTTTCATCAATCCCGAATGGATAGTTAGGGTCCACATTGGATATATTCTGGGTATCTTGCTGAAATTCCCGAGCGAGTTTTATGATAAACTCCTTGAAGCCGGATAGCCCAAGTTTGTGAATTAATCGATTAATGGCGGAATGCGAAGTATACGTAGCTTTGGCAAGCTCCTGAATATTTAAGTGCAGAATCGCTTCCTTGTGGACCAAAATATAGGAAGCAATGCTTTTTTCGTTTGGTGTAAAGTTTTGCATTTCAGATAATTGCATCAGTATTTTCAACATGTTCCCCCCGGTTCAATTGAACTAACGTTTTACAAAAGATACCAAATAAACATTTTGTTTAAAAACAAGCCGCCATGCTTACAAATATTCGGTTAAATGTACCATTTTGATGGCAAATTCTTTACGATCGACGTTCTTCTACTATAATAAATGAAAAAGAGCCTAGGGGGAATTAATATGCTTACTATCGGTTATATTGGGAATGGCAAAAGTACCAATCGGTATCATCTTCCTTTTTCATTGACCAGAGATCATTTGAACGTAAAGACGATCTACGCGCGTAATCCAGATAAAGGGGAGTGGGAGAAAACCCCAGGCGTTCAGTATACGGATCATCTTGATTCTCTAATGAACGATAAGGAAATTCAGTTGATTGTTGTCTGTACACCTGTAGAATCTCACTACACTTATGCGAAAATGGCACTCGACCACGGAAAAAATGTACTTGTCGAGAAACCCTTTATGTTAACGAAAGAAGAAGCTGTGTCCATCTTCCAATATGCCAAGGAGAAAAATCTGATTATACAGTGCTATCAGAATAGACGTTACGATTCGGATTTCCTCACTACAAAGAAGGTTATTGAATCAGGAAAACTCGGTGATTTGCTGGAGGTGGAAATGCATTTCGATTATTATCGCCCTGAAACCCCCAACTCCACCTCTCATTTTTCCAAATATAACAGTTACCTTTATGGACATGGCGCTCATACCATTGACCAGGTTCTTTCCTATTTTGGGAAGCCTGACACGATCCATTACGATGTGCGCCAATTGCTCGGTTCTGGAAGAATGAATGATTATTTTGATCTGGATTTTTATTATTCTTCACTCAAGGTATCCATCAAATCCAGCTTTTTTCGTTTAAAAGAGCGGCCGAGTTTTGTAGTATACGGCAAAAAAGGCGTTTTTATAAAGCAGACAAAGGATCGTCAGGAGGAGCATCTTAAATTATACTATCTGCCTAAGGGACACGCCGATTTCGGCATCGACCAGCCTGAGCATTATGGCATTTTAACGTACCTGGATGACGATGGAGAGTACCATGAAGAAAAAGTTGTTTCTGAAAAAGGAGATTATGCCCGAGTATATGACGATCTCTATCATTCGATCATACACGGCAAAGAAAAAGCGATTACAGATGAAGAAACAATAACTTCAATGGAAATACTTGAGAAGGGTATAGAGGAGTGTAACTAGAATGAAATTGGGAATTGTCGGAGCAGGAATGATTGTAGGGGATCTATTGAGCTTTATTCAGGAAATCCCGACTATTTTATTAAAGGCCATTTGTTCTAGACCTAGCCATGAGGAGAAATTACTAGATTGGCAACGTAGATATGGAATCTCTCAGATTTATTCGGATTACAGCAAAATGCTGATGAATAATGACGTTGATACTGTCTATATTGGGTTGCCTAATCATCTTCATTATTCATATGCCAAAGAAGCATTACTGAGTGGTAAACATGTCATTTGTGAGAAGCCGTTCACATCCAATTTGCATGAATTTCTAGAGCTAAAAGAAATTGCTCAGCAAAGAAAACTGGTATTGGTGGAAGCCATTACGAATCAATATTTGAAAAATTATTTTTCCATGAAGGAGTATCTGCCTAAGCTTGGTGAGATTAAAATAGTTGAATGCAACTATTCTCAATATTCATCTCGGTATGAGGCTTTTAAATCGGGAGTAATCCAGCCTGCGTTTAATCCAGAAATGTCTGGCGGAGCCTTGATGGATATCAATTTATACAATATTCATTTTGTTGTTGGCCTTTTCGGGAGCCCTAAGAAGGTAGAATATTTGGCGAACATGGAACGTGGAATTGATACTTCAGGCATACTGCTACTTGATTACGGCAATTTTAAGTGTGTTTGCATAGGTTCAAAAGACAGTACGGCACCCAATGCAGTGAACATTCAAGGCAATAAAGGCTATATACACATGGCGAGTTCAGCTAATATATGCGATTATTTTGAATACACTCCTAATAAGGAAACGCCCATCCGTGTGGATCTGAAGGATCATTCGCATCGTATGTATGACGAATTCGTTGAATTCGACCGTATCATCCGTGACAACGATTTGGAAAAGGTCTCGGATATGCTTGAACATAGCGAAAAGGTTATGAATGTCATTGAGGAGGCCAAACAGTCGGCGAATCTTGTGTTTGGTCCTGATAAACATAATCTTTAAAATACTTGTACCTAAAATTGAAGAAGCAACTCGCTTGAGCTGCTTCTGACTCATGGATGTGAGAGTAGCAGATAGATACGTCTGCTACTCTTTTTTCGCCCAGATTCACAATTTCCGGTCTAAAAGCATGCCAATTTGCTCGGCCATCTCGTCCGGTGGGAGAGGTTTTTCGTTCATAAACCACCACTCCATGATCCCCACTACAGCGGACGCTGCATAACGGACAACTACTTCTTTGTTTAATCCTCGATTTCTCTCTTCATTCATGTCGACCTCTTCCCGAAGTTCATCCATCATAAATTCAAGGAATTGAGTGCGGAAGTAAGGAGCGCCCTTACTCACCAGCATTGTGGAGAAAAATAAATAATTAGCCTCAAAATATTCAAACCAGATCATTTCGGCTTCTGTAAAGCTCAAATGGGCCGATTCATTGCACAATCTTCGGAGTTCATCAATATGTGTGGCGATCAGCTTATCCAGCAAATCATAGGACCTGGTCGTATTTTTCCCTCAATCGCTTGATGTCCGCTCTTGGGGGAGCACCGAACATGCGAGAGTATTCACGGCTAAATTGGGAAGAACTCTCGTAACCAATCCTGTAAGCGACATCCGCGGCATCCGCCGATTCAGCCATTAAGATACGACGGGCTTCCTGAAGTCTCAGCTGTTTCTGAAACTGGATCGGGCTCATGGAGGTTACTTCTTTAAAATGCCGATGGAATGAGGAAATGCTCATACTGGCGGTCTCTGCAAGATCTTCGATCCGAAAAGACTGATCCCAATGTTGAACAATATAGTCGATAGCTTCCCGGATTCGATAGGTGCTGCTTCCTTCGACCGCAATCTGAGCCAATTCGGCTCCATAGGGGCCCTGAAGGAGTCTGTACAGAATCTCTTTTGTGTAGAGTGGGGCGAGAAACGGGATTTCTTCTGGAGTATCCAGCAGGCGGGCAAGTCTAAGCACAGCATCCTGAATAGACGGTTCCATTCGGCCGACGAATAAGGCACGTTTGGCGTTTTCTTTTAATTTGACCTGGATTTTAGAATCGTTCAGTACCTCAAGGATCTGATTATGGGTAAATTCGAGCTTGAGACTTAGGTAAGGAGATCCTGGAGAAGCTTTTATAATTTGACCGATCACTGGCAGATTCATAGACGCGATCAGATAATCGGAAGGTCCATATTTGAAATTTTCCTGTGCCAGCAAAATTTCTTTCAAACCTTGAACAACAAAACAAAAGGAAGGTTTGTAAACCCGGTAAACAGGCTCGGTTTTGCTGGAATGCTGATAGAAAAAAAGGGAAGGAATTGCTGTTTCCCTCGAACTATTTTGAAGTGAGTGACGCTCGATCAAACTGGTGAGCTCTTTTTGTTGTTCAAGAATGTTCGCCGACATTCAAATCCTCCTTGCGAGTTTGTCTTGCTCCATTATAAAACGCAACTGCCTGTAACAAAAGTAGTGGTGATAGGATCAGGCAATCAATTAAGACAAATGAGATAACGCTTTGCTTCTTCTGTTTGGCATAATAAAACTAAACTCACAGAATCAAGCAAGGAGGTGGATAACGGAATAGGAAGTGGGTTCAAGATAACGGCATTTAACAAGAACAATTTTCAACAGAGGGAGAAGATGAATCATTTGAATCGTTGGTTTAGGAACTTATTGGTTCAAAGGCTTATCACATTAATAGAGTTTGAAGAGCATGAAGGTTTCAAACAATTATATAATAGTTCTCTTGACAGAATCGTAAGCCAATTAACTAAACAAAGATAATTAACATCTATAATTACCAACTCACTTGCTCGATAAAGATAAAATTGTATTAAAGGAAGGGGAATTCATGATGCAAAAGCGTAAATTGGGAAATAGCGGTCTGGAAGTTTCTGCGATGGGACTTGGATGCATGGGAATGAGCTACGGTTATGGCCCAGCTTCTGATCCAAAGAAAATGATCTCAGTCATTCGGGAAGCAGTCGAGCGCGGCGTAACTTTCTTTGATACCGCCGAAGTATACGGACCTTATACGAATGAGGAACTTTTAGGCGAAGCGCTTCTTCCTGTTCGCGACCAAGTCGTGATTGCCACGAAATTCGGCTTCCATATTCAGGATGGCAAGCAGTTCGGTATGAACAGTCGCCCTGAGCATATCAAGAAAGTTGCCGAAGCATCGCTTAAACGTCTCAAGATTGAAGCCATCGATCTGTATTATCAGCACCGGGTCGATCCAGATGTGCCAATTGAAGAGGTAGCGGGAGCCGTGCAAGATCTGATCCGAGAAGGAAAGGTGAAGCACTGGGGATTATCTGAAGCAGGAGTCCAGACGATCCGTCGAGCACACGCCGTTCAGTCGCTCACTGCAATTCAGAGTGAATATTCTCTGTGGTGGAGACGTCCAGAAGAGGAACTCCTTCCTGCGCTTGAAGAGCTCGGCATTGGCTTCGTTCCGTTCAGTCCTTTGGGCAAGGGTTACCTAACGGGGAGTTTTAACGCAGACACGACATTCAGTCATGGTGATTTGCGCAATATTCTTCCGCGTTTTACTTCAGAAGCGCTAGAGACCAATCAGGTGCTGGTGGACCTGCTTAAAGAGATGGCTGAGCAGTTAAAGGCAACACCAGCCCAAGTTGCACTCGCCTGGCTGCTTGCCCAAAAGCCGTGGATCGTTCCGATTCCGGGCACGCGGAAATTGAGTCGTTTGGAAGAAAATCTAGGTGCCGTGACCCTTCAGCTTACGTCTGAAGATGTGCGGAACATTAGCAACGCAGCTTCACAAATCACATTGATGGGCGCGAGATATACAGAGGAGTTGGAGAGAAGAACAGGTCTGTGATTTAATTGTTCAAGTCTTTCGTAGCTATCAGTATGGATTGAAGGAAACCCTTATTTTCAGAGAGTTGTACCGGGTAAAATCATCGAATTTACACGAAAATGATTTCACCCGGTACGATATGTTTAAGAGGAAGTCTCTTTAGTTAAAGTGAATAATTGAGATGAAAAATCACATTTCTCCGCAATATTAAAATCCTGGTCAGCCTGATAAGGCGGGGTGAGTATAAGTCCGATGTTCATTAACTCGCTGCCTGTAAAACGACGGTCCAGTTCTTCCACGAAATATACTGCCTTTTCGTCCAGTCCGATGAGCTTTAGCCTTGAATAAGCTGCATTGGGGCGCGAGAGCACCTGGTACCAGCCGACGAGAGCATGCTCACGTTCTGCATCAATAGTCATCCAAGCTGTCTCATTTTTTTCAAAAGGACTTAGCAGACGATAAAACGTTCCCTGGGTAACTAATCGTTGGTGACGTTTATACAATTGTATTTGCTTTTTGATTATATTGCACTCTTCCTCGGTCAAAGCTAATGGATCAAGTTCATAACCGAATACACCGAAGTAGGCGACATTTGATCTGGTTTGTAGTGGTGCAGTTCTGCCTACCTGGTGGTTCGGAATGGTTGACACATGAGCACCCATGCTGCTAAGCGGATAAGCCATGGAAGTGCCATACTGAATCTTAAGACGTTCAATAGCTTCGCTATCGTCGCTCGTCCATGTTTGCGGAGCATAATAAAGCATCCCTGGATCAAACCGTCCTCCACCGGAAGCACAGGACTCAAACAAAATCTCAGGGTATTTGGTAATCAGCTTCTCATATAAAGCATACACGCCTAGGACGTAACGATGGAAAAACTCGCCCTGTCTTTCCTTGCCAAGTGATAATGAATAGGCTTCTGAAATGCAGCGATTCATATCCCATTTTACATATTCGATATGAGCAGAAGAGAGCACGTCATCCATTAACTTAAACAGGTAATTCACAACAGGGGGTTGGGAATAATCAAGAACATACTGATGCCGTCCATGCTTGCGTTTACGCCCGGGTGTTCCCACAACCCAGTCTGGATGTTCCCTCATAATATGAGAGTCGGAGTTAACCATTTCCGGCTCGAACCAAAGACCGAATTTCATACCGAGCTCATTGATCTTCTTTGCCAAATTCGAGATTCCGTTCGGTAGCTTTTCACGATTTTCAAACCAGTCACCGAGTGAGGAAGTATCATTGTTTCTTTGACCGAACCAACCGTCATCCAAGACAAAGAGCTCAATCCCTAGTTCACTTGCTTTTTTAGCCATATCCACTATTTTCTTCTCGGTAAAATCAAAGTAGGTTCCCTCCCAGTTATTGATTAATACAGGTCGTTCCCGTTCGGCCCAGCTACTACGAATTAAGTGTTTATTGTATAGGCGATGGAACGCCTGGCTCATTCCGTTCAAACCGTTCTGTGAGTAGACCATAACTGCTTCAGGCGAATAAAAACATTCTCCAGGCTTCAGAGTCCAGCAGAATTTGTCAGGATGAATACCGAGGCTCAGTCGGGTAGTTGAGTAGCTGTCCACTTCCGCCTGGGCAAGAAAGTTTCCACTGTAGACGAGATTAACTGCATATACTTCTCCTTGGTGTTCCTGAGACCCCGGTTTGGCAAGCGCCATGAATGGATTGTGAATATGACTACTAATTCCTCGTGTGCTCCCAATGGACTGAACACCTGGTCTGAGTGGTGTACGCTCCACATGTCGTTCCCTACCCCATGCCCCCGACAAATGAATAAATTCATATTCGGAGTCAGGAAGATCAAGGCTCATGCTCATTAGACGGTTGACTCTCAGAGTACTATTTCCGGAGTTCGTTATGGATACGGATCTCGTGATTACAGGCAGTTCATTGAAGATGGTGTAAGCAAGTACGGCAACCGCCCCTGTAAGGGAATCGGTCAGCGTGATCAGGAGTGTCTCTGCTTCATCTGCTTCCTTACAAAACGTAGCAGGGAGATGGGGGATTTTAGGTTTCCCCGTGATGACCTCGTAACGGTCAAAAATGAACTCCATGACATGAGAACCATCCTCCTGTATGATCTCAACTGCTGGTTCTCTAAAGTCTCCACTTCCCGAAGAAGGAAATTCCTGCTTAATGCTTTCCAATGATGTTACCAAGTCGCCATCAAATTCACCGACAGACACAGAGCGGTAGCTTCGTTCAATAAAACGGTCATATTGACCTAGGTACTCCATTTTTTTGCCATAATATAAATGCTCCAATTGCCCGTTCTCCATGACACGGAAAAGATAACTGCAGTATTTGTTCGTTAAGTGAAATGTACGTTCCTTTGGGTTAACTTGTATACTAGCCATGTACATAGCTCCTTTCAAAATATAACAGACCTGTTGAAAGCGTTATTATTGAACTCAGCATAACAAAGCCAGGGATAGAAAATACATTACTTTTTTTAAGCGTATTATGGGAAAAACAAAGAATCTTCCAAAGGGGATTTATAGTTAGGTTCAACCTTATTTCTTGTTATTTGTCATCCTTAACTTATGCTATAGTGATAAATTAACAAACATAGATTCTATGTTGGGAAAAGTACGAGGAAGGTGCGAATGGACCAGAATATGATTTTCAGGATTTGGATACACATCCCAGTTCAGAGCTTAAAAATATATTGGATCTGATTCTATATAATTGTGGGAGAAGCACATATAGGGAACAACTTCTTTGGTTTTACTATATAAATCTATAAAAATATTAGTATTTGAAAGCGGTTTTTTTTGCTATCGTAAAATTGTTGGTTTTTTCCTGCATGGTATTTTTAGCGATTGTAGGAAGAGTACTTTTGCGGGAGGAGAACCGTGCGTGGATTTCTTAACTGCTTTTATTCCAGCTGTCGGCTGGGGAGTCATGCCGATATTGGCGTATATGACTAAAGCCAGTCCCCGAGAACAGCTGACAGGTACTGTTATTGGTGCTGTGTTGTTTGCCCTGTGCTTGTATATCATTCAGCCAGCTTCATTAGCACCGATTCCTTTTGTGATAAGTTTTATATCCGGTATTTTCTGGGCCGCTGGACAATTGCTCCAGTTTCGATCTTTCCAAAAAGTAAGCGCATCCATTGCCATTCCTGTAATTTGCGGTCTACAGTTGATAGGGACGACGCTATTTGCCGCACTTATCTTGGGTGAATGGATAACAGGTTACCAATATGGGATGGGTGTTGGTTCTCTTCTATGTATTTTGGCGGGAGTTCTATTCACCAGCTATCAGGGCAAGTCTGCTGGGCTGTCTAAGCCTTTGCCGTTACGAATTATTATGATGCTGGTTTGCTCCGGGTTAGCGTTAAGCAGTTATGTAGTTATCAATCAGTACTTTAATATATTGGAGCTGTCCATCATTCTGCCGCAATCGCTCGGGATGTTATGCTCGGCCATAGTCATAAATCTGAAAGGCAAACATCGGCTGCGATTCTCTCCAGTACTTCGCAATTTGTCTACAGGATTGGTTTGGAGCATTGCTAATCTAGCACTATTTATTTCCAACGGTTTGATCGGCATGGCGGCTAGTTTTCCGATCTCTCAAGCGAGCATTGCGATTGCTTGTGTCGGTAGCATTTTAATATTTAAGGAAAAGAAAAGCTCTCAGGAATGGATAGCTATACTTGTGGGAATTACGGTGCTGATGATAGGAGTGGGAATGATCAGCCTGATTAAGCCCTAGAGAGAATTTGTGGAGAAAAAAGCTTATATATCCATAGGGCACGCTTTTCGGGATTGACAGAGGTATAGCAGCATGAGAAAATGTACGCGCGTACATAAAATGATTGGAGGTGGGAAATATCGTTTCGCGCAAGGAAGTAGCAGAACTCGCTGGCGTGTCTGAAGCGACGGTGTCTCGAGTATTGAACGCGACCGGTCCTATTAAGGAAGATACGCGGAAAAGGGTCCTGGACGTTGCCAATCAACTTGGATATGTTCCCAGTGCATTGGCCCGCAACTTTGCCCGAAGCAAGAGTGGCCATCTTGGTGTGGTTATGCCCTATGTCCCGAAGGCGCATCTGTTCTCTGCTTATTTTTTCTCTGAGATGCTGAGCGGCATCGGCAATAAAGCCAGAGACAGCGGGCTCGATCTACTACTATTATTCCGAAAACCGGGGGAACGGATGGACTACAGCAGTCTTTTCCGTCAGCAGAAGGTGGACAGTTGTATCATCCTTGGAGCAAGAGATGACCACGATGAGGTGGAGGCTCTGAAGAGACTTCAGCAAGAGGGGCGACCGTTCTGTGTCATGAATCACCATTTCGAAGGGCAGTCGTTCTGTGAAGTGGATGCAGACCATGTAGAAGGAAGCCGGGTGGCCGTTAGTCATCTCATTGAGCAGGGGTGCAAGCGGATAGCCTTTCTCAACGGTCCGGATATCTATTCCAACAGTACGGAGCGCTTGAAGGGTTATCTCATCGCGCTTCAGGAGGCTGGTATTGAATATGACTATGAGCTGATTCTGCAAGGCAATTACAGTCGTCGAAGCGGGCTGGAAGCGTCGGCTACCATCGCAGACAAATTAGATGATATTGATGCCGTATTTGCGGCGAACGACCGGATGGCCCTCGGCGTAATGCAGGGTCTCCGTGAGCGCGGACTGGCAATTGACCAGTTCCCAGCATTTGTGGGCTATGACGATTCGGATGCGGCTGAGATGGCTGTTCCCCCACTAAGCAGTGTTCGTGTTCCTTTTTATGAGATGGGGGAGCTTGCAGCCTCGAAGCTTATACCCGATTCTCAGGACCACATTCCGGCTCTGGAACTGACTGCGACTGGGTGCGACTCAATAAGAGAACTTCTGTCCACAGAGCTGATTATCAGGGCGTCATCCATTCGTCAATAACACCATTCATCAATAATTCGTTGAAACTCATACCTATAAGGAGGATCACGACATGTCTAATCGTCTTCGTATTGGAATGGTTGGCTACAAATTTATGGGCAAGGCTCACAGCAACGCTTACCGTAGTCTACCTATGTTCTTCCCAGATGCCCCGCTGCAGCCAGAGATGTCCGTCATCTGTGGACGTAACGAGCAGGGGGTTCAGGCGGCTGCCCGCCAGTTCGGCTGGACCGAGAGTGTTACGGATTGGCGTGATCTAGTGAAACGTAACGATATTGATCTCATTGACATTAACGCCCCGAGTAATGCTCATAAGGAAATTGTTATCGAGGCTGCCCTCCATGGCAAGCATCTGTTTTGTGAGAAGCCGCTTGCGCTTTCACTGGCAGATTCCCGTGACATGTTGCAGGCAGCAGAGAAAGCAGGAGTCAACCATATGATTGGCTTCAACTACCGCTTTTCTCCGGCTGTCCAGCTGGCGAAGCAGCTCGTCGAAAGCGGTCGCCTAGGCAAAATCTATCATTTCCGTGCGTTTTTCCTTCAAGACTGGATCATGGACCCGTCCTTTCCGCTGGTATGGCGGTTGCAAAAAGAAGTGGCCGGTTCTGGCTCTCATGGAGACCTTGGCGCCCATCTGATTGATCTCGCTCGGTTTCTGGTCGGCGAGTTCGACGAAGTTATCGGCATGAGCGAGACGTTCATCAAACAGCGTCCGCTGGCTATGGAGATGAGCGGATTGAGCTCCAAAAGGAGTACCGAGGCCAATGCACCAATGGGAGAAGTGACGGTCGATGATGCCACGCTGTTCCTAGCACGCTTTGCTGGAGGTGCGCTGGGCAGCTTCGAGGCCACACGCTTTGCTGCCGGACATCGGAGCACAAATTCATTCGAAATCAACGGTAGTCTAGGCAGTGTACGGTTTGACTTTGAGCGGATGAATGAACTGGAAGTGTATTTCACACAGGATGAGGAAGACGTTCAGGGCTTCCGCCGCGTGCTCGCCACCGATCCAGCACACAAGTATTCCGAAGCCTGGTGGCCTGCAGGACATACAATCGGATTTGAGCATACCTTCACCCACGAGATGCTTGAGATGTTGAGTGCCATCTCCGAAGGACGGCAACCTTCGCCGAATTTCCACGACGGGGTCGCTTGTCAGGCTGTGCTTGAAGCAGTAGAACGATCTATAAAGGAACGTCGCTGGGTATCCATTGAAGAAATGTAGTATAACAACACATTCCGAAAGGTGAGTGGATTATAGATGCGCAAGGCACTGATTGTATGGGGTGGATGGAACGGACATGAGCCGGAGCAGGTGGCGGCTATTTTTGAACGCATTTTAAAGGAAGAACAGTTCGAGGTGGAGGTGTCTAATACCCTTGATGCCTACCAGGATGCGGAGAAACTGCTTGGCCTGGACCTGATCATTCCAATGTGGACTATGGGCCAGATCGAGCAGGAACTAGTCAATAATGTCTCAGCAGCGGTTCAAAGCGGTGTAGGTCTGGCAGGCTGTCACGGTGGCATGTGTGATGCCTTTCGGAACAACGTGGACTGGCAGTTCATGACAGGTGGGCAATGGGTTGCTCATCCCGGTAATGATGGAGTGGAGTATATGGTGAACATAAAGCGTGGCTCCAGCCCGCTGCTGGACCATATTGAGGATTTTCAGGTCAAAAGCGAGCAGTACTACCTCCATGTAGACCCTGCAGTTGAGGTGCTGGCAACCACACGCTTCCCGGTCGTACCGGGACCTCATTCGGCTAATGGGCCGGTGGATATGCCTGTTGTATGGACAAAGCGGTGGGGAAGCGGACGCGTATTCTACAATTCGCTAGGTCATCACGCAGATATCATAGATATACCTCAAGTGACCGAGATGATGCGCAGCGGGTTCCTGTGGACCGCGGCAGGCAAACAGGCAGCGACCAGCTACGGTAGCTCGCTGGCAGAGGCATACACGGGTATGGCAGACAACCAGCAGCAGTAGCGCGAACAGGATGGTATCCGATGTAATAAAAGAACGCCATTATCCATTTTTTCTAAAGGAGAAGGGAGTCCAGCATGAACAAAATGAAAGTAGGCATTATCGGATGTGGTAAAATTAGCGGAATTTACATGGAAAATTGCCATCGTTTCGACATTCTGGAGCTGTTCGCAGTAGCGGATCTGGACCAAAGTCGAGCAGAGGAGCAGGCGATAGCGTTCAACGTTCCGAACGTATATACAGTAGATGAGATTTTAGCTGATCCGCAGATCGAACTTATCATTAATTTGACCATTCCGGCCGTTCACGCCGAGGTGTGTCTCAGAGCTCTTGCGGCTGGCAAGCATGTCTATGTGGAGAAGCCACTTGCCGTCACCCGTGAGCAGGGCCAGGCTGTCTTGGATCTTGCTCGTCAAAAAGGACTACTTGTTGGCTGCGCACCGGAAACTTTCTTCGGTTCCGGTATACAGACATCATTGAAGCTGATTGAGGACGGTGTCATTGGGAATCCAGTAGCTGCTACAGCTTTCATGATGAGCCGTGGGCATGAACATTGGCATCCCGATCCTGAATTTTATTATGCAGTCGGGGGCGGGCCGATGTTTGATATGGGCCCTTATTACTTGACGGCTCTGGTACAACTGCTGGGACCGATTACTGCTATTTCGGGCATGACCAGCAAGGCGATGGATCAGCGAACAATTACGAGCGAGAAAAAGAAAGGCCAGACCATCCCAGTCGATATTCCGACCCATGTAGCCGGATTGCTGCGCTTTAAGCAGGGGGCTGTCGGCACGCTGATTACCAGCTTTGACATCTTTGGTGGAAGCACTCTGCCACCGATCGAGGTATATGGAACGCATGGCACGCTACAGGTGCCTGACCCGAACACGTTCGGAGGACCAGTTCGCTATAGACTGTTAGGCGAGCAAGAATGGACAGAGGCACCGCTGCAGCCGGGATACAAGGAGAATACACGGGGTATCGGTGTTGCCGATATGGCCTATGCTCTCCGTAGCGGACGGCCTCACCGCGCTAGCGGGGAACTGGCCTACCATGTGCTGGAAGCGATGTGGGCGTTCCATGACTCTTCCGATCAAGAGACCTTTTATACGATGCAGAGCACCTGTCAGCGCCCGTCGGCTTTACCGGAAAACCTGCCCTTGTATACATTAGATGTGTAAACGAGTATCAGTCTGAAGCTGACCTGCAGCATACAAGAATTATAAGACTGGAGGGCTGTCCCAAAAGTCGGTCTGGGATTTGCACATTCTGCTTTGACTATTTATTACTTAAAAAAGAAGGCTCCAGCCCCGATTTGACTGCGGCTTAGGAGTCTTCTTAGTTAACTTTCAAGACATCATGCTCCAATCATTTTGAGCCTTGAACAAAATTTTTATGCTATAAAACAATAACATCACTACTACGAGGAATGCGCTAGAACGGACCTTTTAGCTTGATTAGTTCTGTAATTTCGCTCTAATATAAAAGAAACATCAGCTGGACATCAATGTATTCTTAATACGGTGGCGCTGTGAATGTATTCTTGATAATTCAAGAAAAATATCAGATCAATTTCAATTTTTGAAGAGGGTGAAAATATGTGTAGATATGCAATGTACGGTCCATACAAAGATATCTTTGCCTGCTTTACTTGTAGGAAGGTGTATAAGCAAACATCCCGCTTTGAGATGCCAAAGGATGAATATGAGCGGCTTGTTCATATCTGTCCGCAATGCCAGACGCCCATGCATGACATGGGTCATGATTTTCAGGCCCCGAAGCAAACGGATATCAAGCAGTGGAAAAAGGTAGAGCTTCTGTATCGAAACGGATACTCTTACCATTCCTGTGGGTGTGGCGGTCCTGGGTACAGACCTTCCCGGTTGCAAGATGTTCCTGAATTTCTGAAGGAACAGCGAAGGTTTGAGAATGAGGGAGAGGCATTACTGCATCGAATTTTGCAGAGTTAGTTGAATCGTGCCCATAACAAACATCGGCTATTCGTAGTATTTTCATAAGGAGGTCATCATGAGAAATTGTGCGCTTTACAGCTCAACCTTTGATCAGGATCAGGTTGAGACACTATTAAAGTCGATTTATCCCAACAACAAGATACACGTGAATGAAAGCAAAACTAAGTTTGAGGTCAAAAGCCGGGGCTGGTTTAGTAGAAAGATCAAAGGATTTAACATAATGACCAGCAAAACGAATCCGGAGGAGTTTGCCTCCATGCTTAACGGAATGATAAACTTTTTTAGTCAAATTCCTGCTGAAAACGAACAGTTGCAGCAAAAGCTGTTGATCAAAATGAGTACGCTGAATATGGTGATTGGTGTGGAGACTGAGGAGGATATATCTGAAGCTTTTTTTGCCGAATTACTTGCTATCATAAATTCGCTGGATGGACTGATGTTCCGGGGTGGCGGTGATTTGCTTGCACCTGACGGAAGTCTGCTACTAGATGTGAATGGACGTTCGGAAGTGGAAGATTATACAGTGACTGCTCATGTTAGTTATTTGTACGGAGAGGATCAAATTAGCGAATCCGGGATGGAGCGAAAGCTGCAGTCAGAAAAGATATTGCTCGATCAAGGCTTTACGCAAATGCCGCCGATCCCAGGAAGGCTAGGAGATGAAGCCGCAGACAGCATCCGTTCCCTTAAGGAAGTGGCTGGCCGTGCCGTTGCTTTGTGTATTGTAGCCCTGAAAGGCGAGTGTATCGGTGCAGGCGAAAACATGGATGATACGAATCGAATGATAAATCAAGTGACTGATCAGTATGGCGCGGACCGTTTCTTTTCACCAGAAGAGAAGAGGTTCCTATCCAATGAGTATGACGATGAGTCAGAGGGTGTCCAGTTCTCCTGGCGTTATGAAGGCTTTTGGACTCTGTTATGGGCTTTGGGCCATCTTGAGAAGCTAGGTGACCCAACTGGTATTTGCGACGTGCCATTGTCTGTTTCAAAGTTGCAGCAATTTGACTCATTTGAGGCTTTTCTGTCAAGCTCAAGGCTGCGCAGTAGCAAGGAAATTTTAGATGAAGCCGATTTAATCTGTCGTTACGACTGGATGTGTGTGGATAGCCGCATTCATAAACAGCCAGCCCCTGGAAATCTGGATGATGGTGTAGTGTATGAACGTCATCGTGTGCTAAAATGGCTCACTGGTTACATGGGACAGAATTGGGATGATGTGCGCACAGATACATAATAGGAAGCGTAAGAAAGCATCAATCCTCTACCAAATAGGTAGAGGATTGTTTGTTTGGTGTGGGGCACTTTACTTAAAATTCATGACGTTGACCGTAAATTCGCAATTCACTGATCTCAAACATCGTACTTTGCGGCTCGATTATCGCCAGCTTGAAAAAGCGGAAAGGGGTGTTTTTATACTCATCCCTCACGTAAAGCCGTTGCTTTTCTTCGGTTCGTACAGTGAGCTGATCCGTCAAACGGGTCCAATTCTTCTCATCATTCGAGCCAAACACGGCAAGACCGGAGATCCGTTCGGGAAAGCTTCTTCTGCCTTGGACCTCGAAAACATGCGCATTGATTTTAAACTTACTTCCAAAGTCAAGGGTATGGTACTGATTCGAAGCCAATCCGTAAGCGACATAACTGTTGTCATTATGATCCGTGAGACTTGATAAATAATTGCCGAAGGAAGACGTAGATAGCATCTTCACAAAGTTGAGGCTTCCATCCTGCAAATTGATATTTAGAAGCTCTAATCCTTCTACTGCCTCACGAACGGTTTGCAATTTGGCATAAAACGCTGCATCTGTATCCGTTGCAATATGATTGATAACGTCTGTATATGCATTTGTGTAAGTCGCAAGGGAGGCTGACACATAATTCTCAGCCGAATTATATCCGGTGGTAGCTGCAGTAACAGCAGATGGTCGGTCAGCTGTCACCTCAATTTTTACATGTTTCGTAGCTAATGAGGTTCCGTCGCTGACCACGACGGTAAAAGAACTTGTTCCGATTTGCGTAGGAGTCCAAGTGAAGGCGCCGGTGTGGGCATCCAAGATGGCGCCCTTAGGCCCATCTGCCATTTCATAGGTAATGATACCTGAAGCGCTCGAATCCGTAGCCGAAAAATCTGCGTTGATCGTTCCGCCTGTATACGTAAATAGGTTCAGTGTGGATGAACCGGAGGCAAACGCTGGAACGGACAACTGGCTACCCGCCAGGACATGGAAGTGATCCAGGTCTACCTGGGCACCGATTCCCTTTACCTTCATATACATAAGACTATAGTTTTCATCCATCTGAGCATATGAAACTCTGTCGATGGACATATCAAAGGTGACATATCTCCATTGTCCTTTTGTATCCGGCAGCGAAATCGTATGGAAAGGAACAGAGTTTTTTTCTTTACTTAGTTCAAGAGTTGCGATTCCTTGGGTCCTGATTTTCAAGCCGATGAGTTTGGTGGAGGTTCGCTGACCGAAGGAAAGATTCAAAGGTACAATAGTGCTGCCCTCGTCCGTTGCTGTAATTTCCACATAGGAAATTGTACCTTCCTGCTTGGTTGTCGAACGGCTGTCAAGAGCCGTGTATCGGTCTTCAATTTCTACTACAGCATCACTTGTCATTTCCTTCGGGACATTATTTGACCCCTCCAAAACGGCTGCCGGAGGAATATACAACCAGAAATCACCGCCTCCGTCTGGACTCTCCCATGCTTTGGATAGTGTACCTTTGTAATAATAATTTGGTGGGATACGTTTTCTAAACGCTTCATAAAAGTATGGCGCCTTCTCTGAGAGATTGACTCCTTTGCTGTAAGTATAATAGTAGTATATGTCCCAAAACTGGGCGGTGTTCATTCTACCTCTATAAAAATCGGATATCGTCCTATAGATGCCCATTGGGTTACCATTCGCATCCATGGTATAAACCACTGGGGTCCAAGGGGTATCATATCCCAACATGTATTGCCAAAAATAATTGGCTGCCGTCAGAATTCGGTGATCCAGAAAATCAAAAATATCCACCGCATTCGGAGCATTTGAGACCGTGCCTTTTACCGGATCTATTTTTGTACCTTGGGCAAGAAGCATTCGGGAAATAATCGCTGCATTTGTAATGTCTCCCGCGCCGTGAGCCTGGTCCCTGCCCATTTCCACGTGCTGGATGACCGGTTTATCCAGTTTCTCTCCCGTTACAGAATTGGTGTCAACTAGACGAAATAGTTGTTTAATTGAGCCGTTAATTCCTTGATCTGTTGCCGTTTTGTTCACAGTAAACCATTCTACAGCCTCTTCATATCTATCGGTGTTGTCTGTAAAAATATATCCTGCCATAGCTCCCAGCAGGGGATAAGTGTGTTGGTTCATGAAATGATTGTTATCGTGAAGAAACGTTTCCGTAACCGGAATAATGAGATTGTTGCTGAAATTGGCCGTATCCTGGTCCGTCCACCTCAAGGATTCCGTCTTGCAACTGGAGTACCGCAATATCTCTGCGGCTGTTACCATCCGGTTCAGCGGAATCCCAGTATGAATGTGAGCATCGGTGAAATAGGTGTATTTCGCAGGGTCCATTTGGGACCAAATGCGAATAATGCGCATAGCATTAGCCCGGTAGATTTCATCGCCTGAAATATAATATAGCAGCGCTTGTGTATACGCTTTCAAACCATCGGATATAAATCGCGAGTTAAAACTCTGGCTGTTAAAAGCATCACTGGCCGGTTTCGTTGGTTCCATAGGATTTTGGTTGCTTGATGTAATCGACTTTGAGGTGGTTGACGATACCAACATGGCCTTATAATACGAATACCAGGGTTCCTGCTTCGCCATAATTTGTGCCCGCATGTTTTCAAGAATGTCCTTGGTTACTCCGATCCCGGGATGCAGAAATCCGTTGTTGGTTGTTTCCATAATTTCTACAGCATCGGTTGCCTTCGGCAGTTCCATTGTAGACAACGAAGCAGATGCTGGCGACCAAGGTATACATATGGCGGCAAAAATTAGGGCAGAAAAAAGGGCTGTCATTCGTCTCCACATACTCATTTGGTATAGTTTATACATTCTGTTCAGAAAATCTCCTCCTTTGCTGTTTATTCAAGAAACACAATAGCAGAATGGAGAAGGAGAGGTATGCTGTTTTTTTTAGAGAAATATGCAGAAAAACTAGTGAATTCCAACAACACATGCAACTATTGGCTGAAGTCCACAACTGGAGTAGAGGCCAGCATATTCAAACAATTGGTTAAAAAAACCACACATAAAGATGCAATAAGTTCATTTATATGTTTTCATTCGCATGATATTTTATGAAACAAAAATAGGGTTTAAGAACATACAAACAAGTAATAAGCTCAAGCAAGGAGGACTTATTCATGAAAACTATTAAATTATTGCTTGCAGACGATGAACCTGTCATATTACGCGGCTTAAAAAAACTGATTTCCTGGAAAGAGCTTGGGATTACCATTGTTGGTGAAGCTAATGATGGGAAAGAACTCCGCGATCTAATACGTATACATGAACCTCACCTCATTATCAGCGATATTAGCATGCCAGGTGGAAGCGGCATTGATATTATTTCAGAATTGAATGAACAAGGATTCCATGCCAAAGTTATTTTTATCAGCGCTTTTCAAGAATTTGTCTATGCCCGTCAAGCTATTCAGTTAGGAGCGCTGGATTATCTGGTAAAACCTATAAATAAAAATCAGCTCGAAAAGGTAATAGCAAAGGCAGCCTCAATCCTCCGGGAAGAATCCAACGGTGAGCGCAATAAAGAGATGTTGACTTATTACGAAAAAAAGAATCGCTCGACAACAATAGAACAGCTGCTTGACGGGTTGTTGGATGGGGAACAAAAGACACTCACCGCACTCACACAAATGGGAGCCATAGCGATAAGCCGATTGACTACCGTGTGTGTGCTGGAGATTGATGAGAATACCAACAGCTCACAGTGGGAGGAGCGGGAACGCAATCTAGTAAACTTTGCCTTATCCAATATCATTAGAGAGACATTAGATCAGGAACTGAACGCGGGCAACGGATTGCTGGTTCAGAAAGAAGGGGGCTTTGCACTTCTAATCCAACATGAACAGAGAGAATACCCCCTACAACTGGCCACTGACCTTCACCATAAAATTAACAGCTATTTAAAACTGAGCATTTCGTGCGGCATAGGGCTCAGTGTAACGAGCATTGAAGAAACAGCGAAATCCTATCGCTCTGCTTTGAAAGCGCTTAAAATAAATTATTTTATAGGAATGAATCAAGTCATTCGGTATGGAGACGAGCTCACGAGGGTCCAGCCAGAGAATAGAACCATTACAGAGCTTCAATCTGATTTGGTCAAAGCGCTGATTAACCAGCAGAAGGAACAGCTTCAACTACTGATAGAGCAGTTACTTGAGCAGATCAGGATTCAAACCGGGGAGAATAAGAACTTGGCCATTTCGGGGGTTTACAACTCTATCTTGACCATCAATCAGGAGCTTACAGAGATCGGGGGAGGAATGGAATACATTAGTAGCAAGCAAGGAGCCCTACTGGAAAGACTGGCGCCTTGTCCTTCCTACGCCGATGTTGCTCATGTTGTTGAGGAGATTTTATCGGAAATGCTGCAGCAGCTTGCAAGCAAGCTGACAAGAAAAGAAAGTGCATTGCTTATCAAGATTAAGACCTATATTGAAGAGCATTATGCAAGTAATATAACGCTGGAGTCCATGGCTGCTCTTTTTTATATGAACTCTTACTATTTTAGCAGCTTTTTCAAGAAGCATACCGGCAAAAATTTTAAAAACCACGTCACTGATGTGCGAATGAAACATGCCCTCAAGCTGCTTATAGAGAGTGATCTGATGGTGTACGAAATTGCCGAGCAAGTAGGATATAACAATGTGAGGCATTTCAGCGATATGTTCAAAAAAAAGTTCGGCAAGGTGCCGCAAGAGTATCGGCAATCCTTCCGCCAACCACAATCATAATGAAGTAGGTGCTCCTTCATGCGTTCATGGATACCGATACCTAAAAGTATATTCGTTAAATTCTCTGCTTCTTTTATTTTGGTTGGGCTTATTCCTTTATTCGCACTTAGTTTCTTTTCCGTTCAGATTTTCTCAGGCTATGTAGAGCGATATACAACCAGCAACTTACAGCAAATGGTGATGTACATGAGCTACAATATTAATTCTGCCTTCCAGCAGTACAATGATATTTCCAAGCTTATGTATAACGTTCGTTATGAGGGATTATCAGAAAATATACGTCGGAATCAAACCTATAATGTTAATGAACTAGAGCAGATTAATTCGGCTCCTATCGACTCATTTCTGAAAACCGTCCTATATAGCGACCCTTATATTACAGGGGCTTATTTTGTACGGGAAGCCGACGAGAAAATCTATTACCAAGAAAGGGAGAATAGGGGGCTTAGAAGCGAATTCCTCCCTTTCCGTCAGTGGAGAGAGAAAATGAGCAGCCAGCCTTCAAAGGTGGCTATCTTCCCAACACATCAGGACCAATATTTTACCGGTGCAAGGCGTGACGTTTTCACTATAGCGCGAAATTTGATCGATACTTCAGGCCCGCTCAAGCATGAACATAAAGTGGTGGGTACGCTGTTTCTGGATATCGATAAGTCTATGTTTAATCGGTTTCTAAGTGAGCTTTACCTTGGAGACCAGGATGAACTGGTACTGATTGATGGCAAGGATGATATTTACTTCGGTCATTTAGATGTCAGGTTGAATGAAAAATTATTATTGAATTCTAATAAAAATGAAATGCTTGTGTTGCAGGAGGAAATCCCCTTTCTAAACGGTAGGCTGATTGCTGGCATTCATCGCGAGGGGTTGTTTGATCAGCTTTTTTCCGCGAGGGCTACCGTGTATATTGCGATTCTGATCTGCTCGTTAGTGCTGATTATTATGGGTACCTGGTTCTCCCGCCGTCTCGCTTCGCCCATCCAAAATCTGATACAGCAAATGGCTGTCGTGGAATCTGGAAAATTGGACATGAACCTCCCAGTGAACAGCAACGATGAAATGGGCAGATTGACCCAAGGCTTTAACCGGATGGTCGAACGTCTTCAAGCACACATTGATGAGGCCTATGTGGCTCAAATCAAGCAGAAACAGACTGAGCTGAATGCACTAAAAAGCCAAATCAGACCTCATTATCTCTACAATACTTTAGAAGTTATACGGATGAATGCAGTGGATAAGGAGGCTGATGAGGTCGCTGATATGATTCACTCCTTGGCCAATCAATTGAAATACGTCATTGATTACGGTGAAGACCGTGTAATTCTATCCAGAGAGCTTGAACACCTGCATGATTATTTCTATATTATTTCGGTCCGTTATGAGAACAGATATACACTCCGCTGTGATATTTCTCAGGATGTTCAAATGGATTGGCCGATCTTAAAATTATCCTTGCAGCCAATCGTAGAAAACGCAATCCAGCACGGGCTACGAATGAAGAAAAGAGGTACTGTCGCAATCACTGTGGAAAAGAGGGAAACAAATCTGGCGATAACGATTTACGATGATGGTGTAGGCATGGATAAAGCGACTTTGGCGCGTATAACTGAAATCCTGAATAAGCCTGATGCTCTCAGCAGATCTGTTGGTTTAAAAAATGTGCACGAGCGAATACGTTCCATGTACGGAGAACAATATGGGTTATCCGTAAGCAGTCATGAAAATATTGGAACGTCTGTGCTGCTCTGTTTTCCTATCCCTGAAAAGTAAAGCCTGCATCAAGAGCGGATGACTCGTCCGTTCTTTTTTCATTCTTAAATTCCCCCCATATGAGGCTTAAAAAAGTTCATACAAGTAAAAACCAGCTAATGTTATTCTAAATAACGAAAGCGCTTACTTGTGTGACACAGCCGCTTTCAACAGCTTTTATTACATTAAAGAGGGGGTTTCAGTAGCTATGCTGAAAATGGCAAAATTTACGTTAAGTGCACTAGTGCTTACAACGACCATGTTCTTGGGAGCTTGTAGTGGAAGCAACAGCGATACGAATGGAACGAGGTCTGATCATGAGGGAGAGAAAGTGAGCTTTACCATTGGATATGCCTCAGGAGATCCGGCTGCTAAAAAAGCGATAGCCGATACCATCCAAAGATTCATGAAGGCCAATCCTGATATTAAAGTAAAGGATTACAGTGAAAACTCCAGCAGCTCCTACCTCGATTGGCTGAAAACGAAGGATGCGGTTGGCGAGTTTCCTGATCTGGTAGAGATGCGGGATACAGAGGTCTTTGCTGATGCGGGTAAAATCGTTGAACTGCCTTCAGACTTAGTGCAGTTGCTAGATTCACCTCCGGCAGTAGAAGGTAAAGTGTGGAATGCACCTTTATCAATGAATGCACCCCAAGGCATTATCTACAGCAAGAAAGCATATGCGGATGCAGGGATCACTGAGCTTCCTAAAACGTATGACGAGTTCATTGCCATCCAAGAAAAATTGAAGGCTTCCGGAATGACTCCGCTTGTGGTTGGTGGAAAAGACATTTTTCATATGGGATTTTGGGTAAACAAGTTTCTTATTGATGATGTGTATTCAAAAGATCCAAACTGGAATTCCAAGAAAACAGCCAAGAAAGTCAGCTTTACGGATGAAAATGTCGTACAGGCGATGACGGATTATAAAGAACTGTTCAAAAATTATGTGGATAAAGGTTGGCTTAGTACTCCTGACAATCAAACGGCTTCCTTTCTGATTACAGGCAAAGCCGCTCAACTATACTCTGGGACCTGGATGTTTTCACAAATCGAAGAAGCTGACCCGAACTTTGAATACGGCTTCTATGCGGTGCCTGATCGCAAGGGCAAAGTGAATATTATAGGGCTTCCATCGCCTGCCGGATGGTCCTTGTCCGCTGAAGTAGCCAAGGACCCTGAGAAAACGGAAGCGATCAAAAAATTCATTCGTTTTTTCTTCGATCCGGAGCAATATTCGCAGTATCTTGCGAGCATCAACGGAATTCCGTCAACGAAAGAGAAAGTCGAGTATAAGACCGGGGAAGCCATGCAGGTGGCTCTTGATCTGATGAACGACCCGAATGTTACGAAGTCTTTGGCTATTAATAACTGGTGGGGAGAAAACTTGATACAGCCTCAGTTCCGCAACTGGTTCTACAAAAAGCTGCAGGAGATGGTCGTGAACGACGGAGATGTCAAGACTTATATGCAGCAGGTGGACACGGAATATGACAATCAGGTGAAGGCGAATTCGATGTGAAATAAAACCTTTGGAGGAATCAGCTCCTAAGTGGTTCCTCTTTATAGGAAGGAATGGATTGTATGAGAGCACCCACAGCATCAACAGGAGGGCGCATTGCTACAGCGACAGCTCACCTAAAAAAGAAAAAGCAGCACCCCTTTGCCATAATATTTATACTTCCATCATTGATACTGTACACCTTGTTTGTTATCGTTCCTACCCTTGGCAGTGTTTATCTCAGCTTTACCTCTTGGAATGGAATAAGCGAGGATATCCGATTTATTGGCTTCGCAAATTTTATTGAGATATGGAATAGTCCCCGGGTTCATAATGCGCTTAAGAACACACTCATCATGACCATAAGTCTAGTCATTCTGGAAAACATAGCGGCGATTGCCATGGCCCTGATGGTTGATAGGATAAGGTGGTTCAAAAATTTATTTCGCAGTATTTTTTACTTTCCCACTTTGCTTAGCGGGATCGTTATGGGCTTCGTATGGGCGATGATCCTTAATTATAATTTTGGCGTTGTAAATCAAATCCTAGACACAGTCGGACTTGGAAGCTGGGCTGTCGATTGGTTGGGAGACCCCAAATACGCAATGCTGTCCATCATTCTGTCCACGGTCTGGAAAGGTGCTGGTTATTACATGATCATCTATCTGGCAGGGCTACAGGGAATCCCAGCAGACTTGTCTGAAGCCGCAAGCATTGATGGAGCGAATGGCTGGCAGCAGTTCCGTTATATTACCTTTCCGCTGCTTGCTGGCTCTATGACCGTATGTATGGTGCTTTCCATGATCAGTGCACTAAAAATATTCGATCAAATTGCTGTTATGACGGATGGGGGACCCGGCTTTGCGACTGAAACGTTGACCTACATTATTTATAAGGTAGGCTTTGGCGAATTGAGACAGGGCTTCGGCACTGCTCTTGCTATGGTATTGTTTGTCATTATATTGATCATTACCGTTATTCAAGTGAAAATTCTCCGAAAAAGGGAGGTGCAGTATTGATATGAGCATGCAAGCACGCCAAAAAATAGGCGAAGTGATCCTGTTCGTGGTTACTCTGCTAGTAGCGGTCGTATTCTTTTTTCCGATTCTATTTAACCTAATGTCTGCCTTCAAAAGCAATGGTGAAATTATGCGCGATGCTCTGTCATTTCCGACCTCACTGTATCTAGGCAATTTCAAATATTTGTTGACTGAGACTGAGTTCCCAAAAGCAATTGTCAATAGTTTGATCTTGACCGTTGTTTCAATCGTTATGCAAATCTTGATTATTCCGATGGCAGGGTATGCGATTGAAAGAAGAAACGCCAAATGGACCCATTTCGTGTTCCTTTATTTTCTTGCCGGGATGATGATTCCTTTTCAGGCTTACATGATTCCGTTATTCAAAGAGCTTAAAATCCTTGGCCTTTACGGAAGTCTAGCAGGACCGATTTTTATTTATATCGCAGGCGCTGTGGGCTTCGGATGCTTGCTCTACACAAGCTTTGTAAAAGGGATTCCTAAGGAAATTGAAGAAGCAGCAGAGATTGACGGCTGTAGCAGGTACACTATTTTCTGGAGAATTGTATTTCCGTTGTTAGGTCCGGTTACGGCTAGTATGGTCGTATTGAACGGGCTTGGCATCTGGAACGATTTTCTCTTGCCAATGCTAGTACTTCCATCCGGTGAACCCAAAACGATGGTTGTAGAAATTTATCGATATATCGGGGAGTTTTCGTCAAGATGGGATATGATTTTTGCCGGAACCGCCTTGTCCGTTGTTCCTGTGCTTATTGCATTCGTTTTTATGCAAAAGTTCTTCATTAAAGGAATTTCGTCAGGGGCCACAAAAGGATGAAAAATCCTTCTTCCTTCCATTTAACAAATTACTCTACAGGAGGTTCTCCTTAGACATGAACAAAATTGTTAACCCTGTTCTGGTTGGCTTTCATCCTGACCCCTCTCTGATCCGAGTCGGGGATGACTACTATATGGCTACTTCTACTTTTGAGTGGTTTCCTGGTGTGGAAATCCACCATTCTCGGGACTTGATTCATTGGAGGCTGACAGCCAGAGCTCTTACAGAATCCTCTCAAGTTAATTTAAGAGGCAATGTCGCATCCGGATCAATCTGGGCGCCTGCAATTTCCTATGATGATGGTTTATTTTATTTGTTATTTACGGATGTAAAATCGCGCAGCAGAGTGTATAAGGACCTGCATAACTATATCATTTGTTCGAAAAGCATTGAGGGTCCTTGGAGCCAACCGGTAAGACTGAATGGCAGCGGTTTTGATCCATTTCTGTTCCATGACGATGACGGACGCAAGTGGCTGCTCAATATGCGTTGGGACTTCAGAAAAAATCACAACAACTTTTCAGGTATTATCATGCAGGAATATGATGCAAAGTCTCAATCCCTGATTGGACCAATACACGAAATTTATAAGGGCACGCCAGTAGGCGTTACAGAAGGACCCCAGCTGTATAAACGGGGAGCGTTCTATTATTTATTAACCGCAGAGGGCGGAACAGGGGTTCAGCACATGGTAACTCTTGCGCGCAGCCGCAATCTGACCGGACCTTATGAAACTGACCCCCATTTTCCGCTCATGACCACGGCGCACGATCCAACATACCCATTGCAGCAGGCGGGTCATGGGACGCTGGTCGAAACGCAGCACGGGGAGTGGTATATGGCCCATTTGTGTACCAGGCCTTTTTCTGACACTTCTTTAATGAATCCGCTCGGCAGGGAAACAGCGATTCAGAAGTGTATATGGACCGAAGATGGCTGGCTACGTCTGAGCCATGGCGGCAAATTACCGGCTCTGGAGACAGAAGCTCCGAACCTGCCAAGCCATCCTTTTCCAGCAGAAGAACCTAGAGACCACTTTGACAGGGAGGACATTGGCTTTGCGTATCAAAGTCTGCGTGTCCCATTCGATCCCTCATGGGTTAGCCTGACCGACAGACCCGGATTCTTGCGCTTACGCGGAAGAGAATCGCTTGCGTCTTTACATGATCAAAGCATGGTTGCCCGCCCAATCCAGCATTTCCATTGCTCGGTGGAGACCTGCATGGAATTTAAGCCGGAAAGCTTTTATGAAATGGCCGGTTTGGTTTGCTACTACGATGATGGAGATTACTACTACTTACGAGTGACTGGCGACGAAATCCGTGGAGTTACGCTAGGTGTAATCCTATCTAAGGCAGGCAAATATGATGAGATTTCGACAATGCAGCTTTCAGTAGTAGATTGGAAGCAATACTATTTGAAAGCCGTAATTCATGGACGGGATTTGATATTCTATGCATCTCCTGACGGGCAGGAGTGGACTGCCGTATGTAATCCACAGGACTTTGGCACACTGTCAGACGAATATGGAGGCAAACTCGGATTTACAGGAGCTTTTGTCGGAATCTGTGTCCAAGATCTGGATAGGCAGAGCAAGGAGGCCTGGTTTGACTATTTTGAATACCTTCCTCTGGAAAGTCTTGTAGACCATACTTCTCCGCAGAAAGGGAAATAGAGGGTTACGTCTATTTTCGCCCACGTTTGGTTATTTTCGCGACAGGCTGGGGTTGTCTTCATATTAGAGAAAAAAGAAGGGATGAAATTCATGTTTACTTTAGATAGCGCAACCGTTTGGGTTAACGAGATCGCAGACCAAATCATCGCTAAGATGGACTGGCTCAGCGAAAAATCAAGAAACAAAATCCCGTATACAACAATCGATGGTGAACATGATGACCGATCGGTCTGTAATCCTACCCGTACGGAAGCGGATGGAATAAATTGGTGGACCAACGGATTCTGGGGGGGAATGCTGTGGCAGATGTATCATGCAACAGGCAATCCGAAATACAAGGACGTTGCTGAAATCTCTGAGCAGAAACTGGATGCCTGCTTTCATAATTATTATGGTCTGCATCATGATGTAGGCTTCATGTGGCTCCCCACGAGTGTGGCTAACTTTAAACTCACCCAGAATCCAGTATCCCGCAAACGGGCAATGCACGCGGCAAACCTACTTGCAGGTCGCTACAATCTGGCAGGGGAATTCATCCGAGCCTGGAACGACCTAGAAGGCGAAGATACCAGAGGCTGGGCCATCATTGACTGCATGTTGAACATTCCGCTCTTGTACTGGGCTTCCGAAGAAACCGGCGATCCTCGTTTTCGGCAGATTGCTGTGAAGCATGCAGACATGACCATGAATGCTTTTGTGAGAGCAGATGGGTCCGTCAACCATATTGTCGAATTGGATCCATTTGTAGGCGGAGTGGTAAAAAGCTATGGCGGACAGGGGTACGAGGAAGGATCTTCATGGACGCGGGGGCAAAGCTGGGCATTGTATGGGTTCATGATGAGCTATAACCATACGCAAAAAGAAGAGTATTTGAATACGGCCAAGAGGGTTGCCCATTATTTTATCGCCAATATACCTGAAAATGGGGTTATTCCAGTCGATTTCAGACAGCCCAAAGAACCGGCGCTTGAGGATTCGACGGCTGCAGCCATTGCCGCCTGTGGTCTGATCGAGATTGCCAAAGTGGTCGGGTTGCATGAGAAAGATATATATTTGCGAGCAGCGATAAAACTGCTGCAGGCGCTACATGTCGACTGGACGACTAGCTGTGACTGTATCCTTAAGAACGGCTCTGCCTCATATCATGCAGCCACTCATCATCATTCCATCATTTACGGTGACTATTTCTTCATAGAGGCTATGTTCAAGCTCAAGGGGAGCGATTTATATTTCTGGTAAACAAGATTACCACCCTGAGAATATCGAGTTTAATCGACAACTATATAAATATAACAAAGCTAGACAAGACAACTGTTGAGAGAAAGTTGTCTTGTTTTGCACTTTTAGGACCCATACCATGGAGTTAGGAAAACAGATTTTAAAACTTTTTAATCATCAAGGCATAGTACTGGAAAACAAAAATATATATGCTTTAGGTCGCTTTGATAAAATTTCATCGCTGGGAATGATACAGAAAATCTATTAAAGCGAATAATTTTTTAGTTGTAAAAGAAAGCGTTTACTTAAGGGTTGTTCCACGTTTGTTTATTTTTGTCCCAATTATGAACGGAAAGGAGAAGACTTTGCCATGCCTCAGGGATAGAGATTGGAATTGAAATCTATGAGACGCAGGGGTAACCAATTAGCTGTTTATTATGCTCAATAGGAGGTTTGGGAATGAAAAAAACCATAACATGCTTGATTTTGTTTGGACTGCTTATGAGTATGTTGCCGATCAAAAATGTGAGCGCTTCCGATAATACTAGGCTTACCCAATTGGCAACCGCAAGCTCCATCGAAGATGCGAGTAAAGCGGCTGATTTTGCGATTGACGGTGACCCGCTAACTAGATGGTCCTCACAATATTCAGATCCGCAGTGGATAAGTGTAGATCTCGGTAGCACCACCAAAATCAATGGCGTTACGCTTAACTGGGAAGCCGCTTACGCGAAGTCTTACCAAGTTCAGACATCGACGGATGATGATCATTGGACTACCGTCTATTCCACCACGACTGGAGATGGAGGAATCGATAAGATATCTTTCGAAGCAACAGACGCTAGATATGTAAAAATGAGTGGCATTGAAAGGGCTACCAGCTACGGATATTCCCTTTGGGAATTTGAAGTGCATTCAGCTGACCAGCCGGAGGATAACTCACCTCCAACAGTGCCCTCCAATCTGGTCAGTTCCTCTGTATCGGATACGACAGTAAGCTTGCAGTGGACGGAATCTACAGACAATGTAGGTGTTTCAGGCTACGACATCTACAAAGGATCAGACCTCGTAGGTTCCAGTGCGTCGACATCCTTCATCGTTACCGGCTTAACAGCCAACATGGCGTACAGCTTTTACGTGAAAGCTAGAGATGCCGCAGGTAACGTGTCAGATACAAGCAATGTGATTGATGTTACCACCACCACAGCTAACACAAATATTGTTTCAGGTGAAACATATAAACTAACGGCACAGCATAGCGGCAAAAATCTGGAAGCAGGAGACTCAACTGCCGATGGAGCGAAGGTGCAGCAGTGGACGGACAGCGGCAGCGCTCGGCAGAGATGGAAAGTCATTGACGTTGGCAACGGATATTATAAATTGATTGTACAATCCAGCGGTAAAGCATTAACAGTAGCCGGAGGCTCCTCAGAAGATGGTGCTAGTGTACAGCAATGGACAGACAGCGATTTAACTAATCAAAAATGGAAAATGATTGACGTCGGCGATGGATATTATAAGCTGCTTGTACAATCTAGCGGTAAAGCGCTGGATGTAATCGGGGGTTATACTAATGACGGGGCAAATGTGCAGCAATGGACGGATAACGGAAATGATCAGCAGAAGTGGAAGTTTACGCTTGTTGACTCAACCCCTGATACGACGGCACCAACAACACCAACAAATCTGAAAAGCTACTCCAAAACAAATACTTCGGTAAGTCTTGTATGGACCGCATCCACAGACGATGTAGATGTTACCAGCTACGATGTGTATAATGGAACAACTTTAGTCGATTCAACAACCACGACAAGTTATACGGTGACGGGACTTACCGCTAATACAGCATACAGCTTCACTGTAAAAGCCAGGGATGCAGCAGGAAATATTTCAGCAGCAAGTAATATCATAAAAGTTACGACGAATTCTACAACTGAGAATACAGGTTTTTATATTAACGGAACAACGCTCTACGATGCCAAGGGAAATCCGTTTGTGATGAGGGGAATCAATCACGCTTATACCTGGTATAAGGGACAAGAGTCTGTAGCGATCCCCGCCATTGCGAAAACGGGAGCGAATACTATTAGAATCGTACTGTCAGATGGTCAGCAATGGACGAAAGATGATCTGTCAGCGATACAAAATTTAATCACATTATCAGAGCAAAACAAATTAGTCGTTGTTCTTGAAGTCCATGATGGCACAGGGTCTGACAGCGCTGCTGTATTGGATAATATCGCTAATTACTGGATTGAAATGAAAAGCGCACTCATTGGGAAAGAAAGCACCGTCATCCTCAATATCGCGAACGAATGGTATGGAACCTGGGATGGAGGAGGATGGGCGCAAGGTTATAAGTCTGTTATTCCTAAGCTCAGAAATGCTGGCATCAAAAATACAATTATTGTTGACGGTGCAGGATGGGGGCAGTACCCGCAATCCATTTTTGACTACGGAACAGAAGTCTTTAATGCAGATCCACTTAAAAATACGATGTTCTCCATTCATATGTACGAATATGCCGGCGGAAATGCCGCCACAGTAAAGAGCAATATGGATAATGTACTGAATAAAAACCTGGCTCTGCTGATTGGAGAATTTGGTATTAAGCATACAAGCGGTGATGTGGATGAGGCTACCATTATGAGTTACGCTGAGCAAAAGGGCGTAGGTTATCTTGCATGGTCTTGGAAAGGAAACAGCCCGGGTCTTGATTATCTGGATATGGCCACTGACTGGCAAGGATCCAGCCTTACGGAACAAGGTCGTATTATCATTGAAGGCCCTAATGGTATTAGGGCGACATCAAGATTAAGCACGGTTTATAGCGATTCAGCCAACAAATAGTCATCCAGTAAACCATGAGTATTTAACGTTATCCAACAGTGTCCAGCATGAAAACAAGTCTTTGCTGTATGCAAAGCCGCCAACTTGGCGGCTTTTTTTGTTGCAGAGTAAGAATATACATCGAATTAATTCAAATGTCGTCTTACAACCTACTAACTTAAAAGAATAATAAACAAGTTATGGAGACGGAGACGATTGAAAGTATATTAACTTGAGAAAGCAGCTACAATGTTCATTAGAGAAGCAGCACCCTGAAATTCAGAGAACATGTTAGAATCAGAAACGGATAATTTTACTGAAGAAAATGAACTAAGGAGCGGTTGAAATGGCGCGTGTTTTATTTATTAATGGTGGATCAGAGGGACATATCAATCCAACCATTGGAGTTGTACAGGAGCTTATTTCGCGCGGAGAAGAGGTAGTGTACTTTTCTATAGAAGCCTTTCGGGAGCGTATCGAGAGGACGGGAGCTTCAGTACGAACATTTGACGATCAAAAATTTATAAAAGCTTTTATCTCAGGTGGAAGAGATTATTTGCTGGAAAGAATTAACGGTCTTTTACTTACGGCAGATATCATCATTCCAAGCGTTCTCGAACAGATCAAAGGAGAGCATTTTGATTATATCATCCATGATTCCATGTTTGGCTGTGGACGTATACTTGCTCAAATTCTTAAGCTTCCTGCAATCAATTCTTGTACTTCTTTCGCCCAGACAAAAGAATCATTCAATCATATTATGGAACAATTCTCCATTAATGTCCCTAAAGATATAGTTAAACCTATAAATGATAAATTTCAAAACCTGACGGCAATGGTAAAGGAGAAATATGGAGTGGAGATCCATTCACCTTACGAAGTGTTTTGTAATCCTGCACCACTTACAATCGTATATACAACAAGAGAGTTTCAACCTTATGGAGAAGCATTCGACCAAACTTATAAATTTGTAGGTCCATCCATCTCTTCACGATTAACGCAAGAAAGCTTCGATTTTACTGCAATCAAGGGAAAAAAAACAATTTACATCTCATTGGGTACAGTCTTTAACCGAGCAATTGACTTCTATAAGATTTGTATTGAGGCATTTGGGAACACGGATCATACAATTGTCATGTCGATTGGGAATAGAACCCAAGTTTCCGATTTAGGGGAAGTTCCTGAAAACTTCATCGTAAAAAATGATGTACCACAAACGGATATCTTGCAACACACTAAATTATTTATTACACATGGTGGAATGAACAGTACCCACGAAGGTCTATATTACGGGGTTCCGCTGATTATAATCCCGCAAAGCGCGGATCAACCGATCATCGCAGGACAAGTCGCCAATATGGGAGCAGGTATTAAGTTACAAATGGAAAGCTTGACTGCAAATCAATTGCGTGAAGCCGCAGATCATGTGTTAAGCCTCCCATTCAAAAAAGCTGTTGCACATATGAGAGAATCTTTTCAAAAAACTGGTGGATATCACCAAGCTGTTAATGAGATTTTCGCATTTAAAGGTCAATATCATATTTAAATATATATTGGATGTAAGCTCGTCTATTGCAGCATATTAGGGAATTCGGTAGAATTTACTCATACTACTTATGAGTAAGCTGGAAGGAGAGAGTAAAGGTTGAAGCAGGAGTATTGTACGCCGACTCAGCACCCAAAGTGGTTTGGACTGGCTGTTCAAGCGCTTGTTATATTGTCGCAGGAAGACAAAAGCATAGCTTGTCCAAGTATTGAACTCGCCAAATATCTTCAGTCGGAGCCTTCTTTGCTGCGCCGCATACTTTCCGTTCTCGCAAAGGAAGGGTTTATCGGGACCCGGGAAGGCCGTGACGGTGGGTACCACCTTAGGAAACCGGCAGAATCTATACAACTGGTTGATGTATATGATGTATTTCGTTCAGGCAGCAGGCTTTCCTTCGGTATTACCGAGACAGCTGGCACGCATCCGCTCGGTAAATGTATGAAATCTACGCTTGAGGATATTACTCAAGAAATGGACGACAGCATACGCGGAGTATTAAGCAAGTACACAATTGCAGATCTCGCCAACCAACTGGAAGCCAAGCTTTAGATGGACCTGGAAAAAGACGGTTGACAGCGGCTTGCTTAGATTTTATACTGTGCAATATAAACCACAGTTAAATGCAAGCCGCGCGCAGCGTTAATTTTTAAGGTTATCTGTGTGATAATGAACACAGTTATGTCTGTGCGCAGAAGCGTAAATATTTTGGATTTTTCAAGGTACTTCGTTTTAGTAGGAATTCAAGCTCTGACTAGCCGCAAAGTCTGAATTTAACTGTGCTGAATAAAAAACAGTATTTATTTAAAAGGAGGATTCATAATGTCAACTTCAATTCATACTGGCCAGAGCTCCGCCTTGTTCGCCGATGTCATCCGCGAGCGCCGCTCTGTGCGTCATTACGACAAATCGGTTCGTCTATCTCACGAGGAAATTAAGGATATTCTGAAAGAAGCGTCGCTTGCACCTTCTTCGAGTAATGTTCAGCCCTGGCGCTTCTTGGTTATTGAAACAGAGGAATTGAAAGCAAAACTGCAGCCCATCGCCTATAATCAATCCCAGGTTACTGAGGCTGCAGCGGTGATCGTTGTGCTTGGTGATACGGAAGGATATAAGAAGCTCGATGAAGTTTTCGGCGAAGCAGTAAAACATGGCTATATAGCGGAAGATACCGCTAAATCGTTCGTAGAAAGATCGATTCATACGTATGCTTCGTTACCAGAGGAAAGCCTTCACAAAGTCATTCATATCGATGGTGGTATTGTATCCCAGCAGCTCATGCTGGTTGCACGTGCTCACGGCTACGATACGGTCGCGATGGGTGGCTATAATGCGGCCGAGCTTAAGCAAGCGTTCGGTATTAGAGACCGCTACATTCCAATCATGCTGATTGCACTCGGTAAAGCGGCACAACCGGGTCATCAGACAACTCGGCTGCCGATAGACGACATCACATTCTTTAACGAGATGCCCGCTAACTAAAAACAAAACCCAACGAATTTAATTTTATGAATGAATAGAGACGAGAAATGACAACTTAAGGAAGTAGTATACATTCACAATTTCCAAAGGAGGATATCTGTTATGGCTCACCAGAAGAGAAGGAAAGAAGCTGCATGGAAGTCACGAAAGCAAGAACAGCATCCCCATGGTAAAATCAAATCGCTCAAGGAATTGTCCAGCGAACAGGATTGAGGAGTATACTACTTGGAAAAGAAGGGCTGTCGATGAAATTTATCGGCAGTCTTCCCATGGTGTGTGATCATAAAGGCCCTTCATACAGGCGGCATCCAATATGTTTTATTTCAGTGGTCAGTGTTATTGGAGGCATTAAGTTAGCTATTCACCCCTGAAAATATACATAATATTTTCAGGGGTGTTTTATTAGGTTTTCTTTGTCAAAGCGAAAAATTACTGCAATTCACCAATGCGTGTGGGGTACTGTCGGCCCTTTTACGGAAAGCTTACCGACGGACGGTAGAGGACGTTCTTCGCTTGCAAGAAGCCGTAAACTGATGATAACGTTAATTAGACGAAAGCTAAATTAGGATGGGAGTTGAAAATTCTTGAAGAAACTCGGTAAATTTTTGCTTGTAGGTTTAAGCTTGGGGTTGGGCCTTGCAATCGGTAATCTACAGACTCCTGCCGCCTCTGCCGCTGGTACCGAATATTATGTGTCGACAATTGGTAGCGATTCCAACGCGGGAACAAGCGACGCGCCGTGGAAAACGCTCCAGCATGCGGCTGACACAGTCTCCCCAGGCAGCAAGGTCTATGTCCGAGGCGGTGTTTACAAGGAGAAACTGAAAATCACCCGCTCTGGCTCCGCCTCGCAAGGCCCCATCGTGTTCGCAAGTTATGGCAACGAAACCGCCATTATTGACGGAACAGGCCTATCGGTCAGCGGGAACGAGGGGTTAATCGAATTGGCCGATGTCGATTACGTTACCATCCAGGGGTTTGAAATCCGCAATTTTACCACAGCTTCCAAGAACGCAGTGCCTACAGGCATTTACGTTCACGGTGCAGGGAGCTTCATCAATCTGTCCGATAACAAAATCCACGACATCAAAAACACGGCCACCCCAACCGGAAAGGACCGGCTGGGACGGGACGCTCACGGCATCGCTGTTTATGGCACGAAAGCTCCTGCATCGATTCACAACCTTACAATCAGCGGCAATGAACTATACAATCTCGTGCTCGGCTCCAGCGAATCGCTTGTTTTAAACGGTAATGTGAACGGCTTTGCAGTGACCAGCAACCTCATTCACGATAACGACAACATAGGAATCGATCTGATCGGCTTTGAAGGAACCGCACCGAATACTGCTTTCGATCAAGTGCGAAACGGGTTGGTAAAGGGCAACCGAGTGTACAATAATTCGGTTCGAAATAACCCATCCTACAAGAGCGATGACAACTCGGCCGGCGGCATTTATGTAGATGGGGGCAAGGACAACATTATTGAGCAGAACTACAGCTATAACAATGACATCGGTGTCGAAATAGCCTCCGAGCATGCCGGCAAAGCCACCAGCAATATTACGGTCCGCAGTAACGTGATATATAACAACCGATTGACCGGCATTGCTATGGGCGCCTATGATGACGAACGTGGCTCAACGGTAAACAGCAAGATCGTGAACAATACGCTGTACAAGAACGATACATTGGACGATGGAAGCGGCCAGCTTTTAGTTCAGTATGATACACGAAACAACGTGATTAAGAACAATATTTTCGTAGCGAGTTCGACTGATGTGTTGATCTACAATGGATATACCCAAAATTCCGGCAATGTTGTTGATTATAATTTATATTTTGCACCTGGTGGCAGTTCGGGAGCCAACTGGACCTGGAAAGATAAAGAATATACGGGATTCGCCACGTACAAATCGGGAACGGGTAACGATGCGCATTCTCTGTTTGTCGATCCTAAATTCGTGAATGCCACGAATGGCGACTTCCATTTGCAGCCCTCGTCACCAGCGATCGATTCAGGATCAACGGATAACACCATCATCGGAACCGAGGATATCGACGGGGAGCCTCGCGTGAAAGGGAAGGCCGTGAATATCGGTGCAGATGAGTGAAACAAAACTAGACTCAAATGAATAGCTGATTTATCCCAAAAGCCCTCTAGGTTCGAGGGCTTTTGTCTTTATACATATAACATTCATAATTTGTGTATTTGTAATTTTTGTAGTTCTTGATACACTATAATTGATAATGAGAATCATTATTGATTAACTGAAAGGTCACTTTATGATCACCGAGCGCTTGTTGCTATGGAGAGGCATTCGTCCTGGATGTTAACTCGGTTGGCTTTGCCTACTTGAGCATACACTGATCGGAACATTTCCTAGGCGCAACATTATTTTTCTATAGAGAAAGGTTGATAGTATTTTTGGTAGTCCTGACCCTACAATGATGTTTGCGGCGATTGCTCGTGAAACCGAGCGAATTGGATAGTGACAACAATTTCCACTACGTTCAATCCGCCGTATGTTGTCGCAAGGCAGCTTCAGTCGTTACACTGGCTCAGCAACGGACGTGCTGGCTGGAATATCGTGACTTCGATTGAAGGGGCAGAAAGTTTCGGTGATTCGCCTATGCCTTCACCGCAAGAAAGATATGCGAAAGCCATGGAATTTACTGACGTCGTTTCGCAAGCTCTGGGAAAGTTTCCCGAACGAAGCAATTGTGATTGATCGGGAGTCAGGCATTTTTTCTGATAAGGATAAGGTTACTTCAATCCATCATTCAGGTGATTTTTTCAGTGTCCGGGGGCCGCTTACTTTGCCTGCCCATACATCAGGGTCCATTCCTTTATTTCAAGCAGGCGCGTCAGATACAGGGCGAAATTTTGCCTCTTCAATAGCGGATGCTATCTTTGCGGCGATGCCGGATCTTGAGTCCGGCCTGGAATTACGAACCGATCTGAGAAGAAGAGCCAAGGAACATGGACGCGATCCGAACGCCATCAAAGTTTTGCCAGGATTGTATTTTTTCTTGGCTGAAACTCGCGAGGAAGCGCATGAATTGCATAAGTCTGCACATGCTCATTTGAGTGTGGAGCGCAGACATGCATCGCTCAAGTCAGTACTTGGCCTTGATTTAAGCAGCTTTGAGTTGGATCATTGCGTAACTGCCGATATGCTTCCCGATCCAAATCAGCCAGTCCGCAGCCGGACACATGCTGAGCTTTTGCGCCGGTATATTACGAAGTATGAGCCTACAGTGGAAGAGGTATTGGCAAGACCTGAGGTCGTTGGTTCTGCACATTGGGTCTCCGTTGGAACGGTTGATGACGTATTGAACGAGATTATTCAGCGGTTTGAGGCTGGGGCTATTGACGGATTTATAGCTCTTCCGGGCGGTTCAGAAGAATCTATGAAAATATTCTTTGAAAAACTGATGCCGCAGTTGGTTGAAAGAGGTTTGTTCAGAAGCGAATACGCAGGTTCTACACTGAGGGCACATTTAGCTATTTAACCTCTAATACTATCGAGGAACGAGAACATTAAAAGTCGCTATTTTGTGGCTTTTTTTTGTTTTAACGGTACAAGCTCTTGATCAAATCGAGGTCAAAATTTGTGTCTATTGCCGGAGAGGGATTTTTTGTAGAGAAAACTGGGAATCGATCAAAACTATTTGGAGAAATTAAAACTAGAGGCTGTTAAACTAGTTTTTGAAGAGAATATAGCCTATCGAAAAAAAGGAGGGCCAATACCAAGTTTCAGTGCAGACTAAAGATATGCGCATTCAAGAGCAATCCAAAAAAAACAATTGTTCGTTAAATGATGAAATAAGAGGAGGTAGATTAAATGAGGAAATCAATCCAAATGGATGAATTGACACTAGGCGTTTGTTATTATCCAGAGCATTGGCCGGAGAAGTTATGGGCAGATGACTTCCGTCGAATGCGGGAGATGAACATATCGGTTATTCGCATGGCAGAATTCTCCTGGGCGATGCTTGAGCCTGAAGAAGGCCGATTTGATTTCAGTTTTTTTCACAGGGTAATGGACTTGGCACATAAATATGGATTAAAGGTTATTTTAGGGACACCGACTGCCACGCCGCCAGCTTGGTTAACACACAAGTATCCTGAGGTATTGAACGCAAACATGGATGGCGTGTTATATAGGCACGGTATGCGGCGGCACTACAACTACAGTAGTGAGAAGTACAGAGATTTCTGCTCAATCATCGTGAGGAATATGGTTGAAGCTTACAAAGATCACCCCGCAGTCATTGGTTGGCAGATTGATAATGAACTGAACTGCGAGATGAATGTGTTTTATTCCAAAGCAGACCATATTGCGTTCAGGGAGTGGTTAAAGGGACGGTATGGCTCACTCGACAATTTGAATAAGGCTTGGGGGACAATATTTTGGAGCCAGACTTATACCGATTGGGAACAGATATATCTAACACGGACGATGGTCAACAGTTCACCTAATCCACATCTTGCGTTGGACGAGAAACGTTTTATATCTGCAAATGCGATTTCTTTTGCTAAGATTCAAGCGGAAATCATTCGGAAACTTGCGCCACACCATTGGATCACTACTAACGGAACTTTTGGACATCTGGATAGTCACGAGTTAACGGATAAGCTTCTAGATTTCTTTTCATACGATTCCTATCCTCAATTTTCGACGATATTTCCTGGGGGTGACGAAGACCCGCTTGCAGACCGTGCATGGAGTATGAACTTGTCTAACGTCCGATCTATTTCGTCGAATTTCTGCATCATGGAGCAGCAGGCTGGGCCGGGGGGATGGGTTGATCGGATTGAGATGGGTTCGCCTAGACCGGGACAAATCCGGCTGTGGTCGTATCAGTCGGTATTGCACGGAACCGATTTACTAGTCTACTTTCGTTGGCGGACAGCGACAATGGGCACCGAAATTTATTGGCATGGAATTAACGACTATCACAATCAACCAAATCGCAGAGTGCGTGAAGTAGCTCAAGTCGGTGAGGAATTTGCCAAGATCGGCTCCTTGATCGCGGGTACAACATACCAAGCCGAAATCGCCATCATGCAGGATTATGATAATATCTGGGATGGAGAGTTTGACAAATGGCATGGACCTCTTCAGTGGCAGAGTCAGCGATCTTGGTATAAACAGCTTCAATACCGTCATATTCCAGCGGATCTTATTACACTCCGCAAGGAGACCATCATGGAGGATTTGACCAAGTATAAGGTAATTGTGTATCCGCATCCAGCAATCATGACTGATGAAACAGCTGACCTTCTCACAAAATATGTTGAACAAGGCGGGACCATAATCTTTTGCGCGCGTACCGGCTATAAGAACACGAGCGGACAATGCTATATGCGACCATTCCCAGGACCTGTGGCTGAGCTTTGCGGAATAAATGTTGAAGACTTCACTTTAATCAAGGGTAGCGTTCTTCCAGCAGAGTTGCATTGGGAGGGCAGCCGGTTACCTTTAGGTACAAAGGCTGTTGGTTTTAATGAAATTCTCAGCGTAAAGAAAACCGAAGTGGACATTGTAGCAACGTACTCAACTGAATATTATAAAGGTGAGCCTGCATTAACAAGACGCATAGTCGGTCTTGGAAAAGCATGGTATTATGGTGCTGCCTATAGCGAACCGGTAGTTGATTCCCTTATAGATGAATTGGGCTTAACTTCCCCGGTTACTGACTGGCTAGATGTACCGAGTGAAGTTGAAGTGGGGATTCGAGCTTCAAACGGAACCTCTTATCTCTTTTTGCTGAATTACTCGGGTGAATCGGTCATCATCACGATGAAGAAGTCGAGTAAAGATCTTTTGACTGATACATGGATAGAAGGCGAGGTTAGTATGCCGCCTTATGGAGTCATCATTTTAGAGTTATTCGTTTAATAGGCGTGTTCACGCCACAAATCATCAGGAGGTGAGAAGTGCCATATACATATTGTTAACCAGAGTGTGAAGGGGGAATGGAAGCCAACAGTGAATCATGCAGATTTGACTGCAACATTAGAGGGATATTCGGGTGGTCTAACAGTACGTATTTTTTCAGCACTGTAGCTTTTTACTTTGTCATTTTCATAATATATTAATAATTACACATATATTATTGCAAGGAAAAGGCGCTATTTAGCGTCTTTTTTGTTTCAACGGAAAAAGTTATTAAACCATATTGAGGACAGGATCTTGTTCCTTATATTATACCAGCTTTGCCCAAAAAATAAGCGGAATGCAACCAAAATAATTTTATTATTCAATTAAACAATTAAGTAATATTAAACTATATCATATACTAAGAAAGTTCTATAACAGAATCTAAGGAGGTCAATCTTATGACTATGATGAGAGCGATACAAGTTCCTGCTAAAGGCGAATCCATGAAATTAGTTGAAATTCCTATTCCCGTACCTGAAGAAGGGCAAGTACTTCTCCGTATAGAAGCGTGCGGCGTATGTAACGGTGATTCCATGGCCATTGGTGGTGCTTCCCCAGAATATCCGCGGATACCAGGCCATGAAGTGATCGGAATCGTGACGGAGTTAGGATCTGGATCTACCAGATGGGAAATCGGACAACGAGTAGGTATTGGATGGCATGGAGGACATGATCATGTTACCGGCCTGACTATGGATGGAGGCTATGCTGAATACATGGTAGCATTTGAAGATAGTCTGACCCACATACCTAATGAAGTGTCTTCTGAAGAAGCAGCTCCTTTGATGTGCGCAGGAGAAACTACATTTAGTGCACTGCGAAATAGCTCAGCCCGACCAGGGGACCTCGTTGCGATTTCCGGAATTGGTGGACTTGGTCACTTGGCTGTACAATACGCAAAAAAAGCTGGGTATCAGACCATAGCAGTATCTCGTGGTAGTGATAAAGAGAAGCTTGCTCGGGAACTTGGGGCACATTATTATATTGATTCCGAAAAAGAAGATCCTGCTAAAGCTTTACAAGCGCTAGGGGGAGCAAAAGTTATTCTTGCTACAGCACCAAATGCAAAAGTCATTTCCACATTAATTGATGGGTTAGGAAAAGATGGAGAGCTCATTATTGTAGCCGGTTCTGGTGAACGTTTAGAACTGTCTGCCATGGACTTTCTGAAGGGCCCCCATACTGTTCGGGGTTCGTTTACAGGACGATCGAAGGAAATTGATGCGGCAGTTCGATTTAGTGTACTGACCGATGTACGACCTATGATCGAAGTTTTCCCGTTGGAACAAGCTAGTGAAGCATATGAAAAAATGATGTCGGCTAAGACACGATTCCGTGCCGTGTTGAGCATGACCAAATGATAAATCCTTCGCAAATCTCTTCATTCTTGACAGATATAGACTTCAGTTTTATAATTCAATCAATCAATTGAATAATATATGATTGATGAAAATTATATTTATTGGAGGTATTTCTAATGGGAGCAACTGCATTGACAAAAAATACGTTTTCAAATCAAATCCAGTCCGGTGTGACCTTGGTAGACTTTTGGGCTCCATGGTGTGGGCCTTGTAAAATTCAGCTTCCTATTGTGGAAGAATTAGCTGATGAACTGAAAGGACAGGCGACGTTGGCAAAAGTTAATGTCGACGAAGAAACCGAATTAGCTTCACAATTTGGCATTCGAAGTATTCCAACTTTGTTGCTGTTTAAAGATGGTAAGCTCGTTGATACCATGGTTGGTGTGAATCAAAAAAATGTTCTTAAGGACAAAATTCTTAAATTGGCTAATTGATATGAAAATCGACAACATTATAATGAAATAATGTTGTCGATTTTTTGCTCTTAGAGCGCCCCTTTCAACGTAGCGGATACAATTTGAGAGTGACTCAATATCATCATATAAAGAAGATAATCTTTTAACATATGTGACTCCCTGCTGAAACATGGAGAAGGAGAGAAACAATGAGAAACCAAGTTAAAAAAAATGCTCCGGTAATCATCGTTGGTGCAGGTTTGAGTGGACTTCGCGCAGCATCGTTACTCACCGCTCACGGTATAGAATGCATTGTTTTAGAATCGAGAGATCGTATTGGTGGTAGAGTTTTGACTTTAGAGGTTTTAGACAATCCTGAACTCGGAAAATTCGATCTTGGACCCACATGGTTCTGGCCACGCTCTGAGAAAATTATTACTCAGCTCACGAAAGAACTGGGTTTGGAGACTTTTAATCAATTTAACGAAGGACGAATGCTCCTAGAACGCTCCCAACATGAAACACCACAACAGCATCTTTTGCCAGAGGGGGCAATGGAGCCCTCGCTAAGATTTGTTGGTGGAGTACAGTCTCTGATTGAGGCGCTTAGTGCTACTTTGCCGTCAGGAGCAATCCAGCTCAATACACGTGTAACTTCGATTCATCAAGAAGAAGACGGTACAATCTCCTTAGAAGCCAATGGAAAACAATTTTACACAACTGCAGTGATTATCGCTATTCCACCACGGCTGGTTGAAAAAAATATTAAATTCGAGCCAGAACTTCCTTATGAACTGAAGTCTTTTTTAATTGATAAACCAACATGGATGGCTGGTCAAGCTAAAGTGATTGCCATTTACGACCGACCATTTTGGCGTGAAGCTGGACTCTCCGGTTTTGCATCAAGTTGGGTGGGCCCTTTACAAGAAATTCATGATGCTTCACCAGGTACAGGAACAGGTGCGCTATTTGGATTTTTTGGTTTACAGGCAAAAAAGCGGAAGATTTTGGGCGAAGATAAACTCATGCAGCTTGTGTTGGAACAATTGGCTAGACTTTATGGGCCTGCTGCCGAGAATGTAAATACACTACTATTTAAAGATTGGTCAAGCGACACCGATACAGCTGTTGAGGAAGACGCCGAACCACTTCGTGACTATCCAAATTATGGCCCTGTTTACGGAGATCCTTGGGGAGAGGGCATATTTTTTACGGGCACTGAGACGGCTGATCAACAGGGAGGACATTTGGAAGGGGCGATTCAATCAGCTGATCGAATCGTAGCAAGATTTTTAGAACGATATGATGAAGCATAGTACAGATAGTTGTAAAAAAACGGTCATGCTTCGCTAACTTAACATGCTATTGAATATGAAGTGTTTCAGATAAAGTTTGGGGGCTTCAAAATGAAAGAAACAGATATCAAAGATCGATTATATCAACAATTTTCTCGAATCGGGAAATGTTTATCGAGTGACAAGCGCTTAGAGATCATGGACATTTTGTCCAATGGTCCAAAATCAGTTGAAGGTTTAGCAACACAAACGGGTATGAACGTTGCAAATGTCTCTCGTCATCTACAAATCTTACTGGATGCTAAATTGGTCAAGTGCTACAAAAAAGGGACATACGTCATATACAGTATCGGTGACCCTTTAGTAATTGAATTTCTATCTTCTTTGTGGAGAATATGTGAAGATCGACTATCTGATATAAAGCAGATTAAAACTGAGTTGGAATTACAATATCCAGAGGTTCAAACCATCACCAAACATGATTTGTTAGAAAAAATGAAAAAAAAGACTGTTATTCTTCTAGATATTCGTCCCACAGATGAATATGATGCTTCTCATATTCCAGATGCCATTTCAATACCATTAGACCAACTTGAGAATTACCTGAAGACAGTTAATAAAAGTACTATAGAACTTGCCGCATACTGTAGAGGCCCATACTGTTCGCTGGCATCTCAAGCGGTTGATTATATGCTGAAGCAAGGGTATATGGCTTATCGAATTGAAGAAGGAGTTCATGATTGGAATGTGTGTGAGGATCATAAGTATCTTTAAGAGAGGAGCAGTTTTATTATGAGTGTAGTGGAACTGACATCAATAGAAGAAATAGATTCCTTTATCGAAATTAATCCTTTGAGTATGTTATATGTAACCCAAGAAGATTGTAACGTATGCCATGCCATTTACCCCAAGCTCAAAACAATGCTTAAACTATATCCTAAATTGGCTCTTGCTCGTGTTAATGCTAGTCAAGTGGAGGAAATCACAGGAAGATTTTTGATTTTTTCTGTACCGACAATCTTGGTTTTTCTTGATGGGAGAGAATATCTACGCGAAGGGCGTTTTGTTCAATTTGAACAATTAAAAAAACAATTACAGTTATTGTCCGATGAAGTTTAATTTTTCGATGAAAAACAAACGATGCAAAAGCATATCTTCAAATTACATTGAAAATTAATGCACCAGAACGTGAGGCAGCTGCAAAGGTTTATACAACTTATAAAGAGCCTTTCCTCTCTGGTATTCCCGGTGCGGTTTCTAAAGAATTGCTTGTACGTGATGAGGATGTCCAAGTTTTGCATGGCTTTAACAGTGAAAGCGATGCCAAGGCTTATCTCGAAAGTGATCTATTTAATAATGATGTTGTTGTTGGACTCAAAGACCTGCTTCAAGCTGAGCCAGAAATCCGGATTTATAGCACATTCTAGAAATTGATTTAGCACACTCTGACTATTTCAATTAGGTTTAAAATCAGGAAAGAAACCGACAGAGCACAGCTGTAATGTCGGTTTCTTTCGTTAAATAGAGCAAACTATAAGTTTTGGACTTACAATACCTAAAAGGGGATGTTAATATGGCAGAAAGGATAATTAACATGAATACGGTTTGGTACAAAGATGCAAAGGGCGATGGACGCATTAAAAGTGACAATCTCCAAACTCAAATTGCAATTCCAATCCCCAAAGGGGGAAGTGGTAAAGGGGCTGAACCACAACAACTTCTTATCTCTTCTGCGGTGGCTTGTTACACGATGACCTTAGCATATATGTTAGACAAAAATAAACTTCCTGTGACTGGATTCTTTATGGATACAGAAGGTAACATAACTCAAGGTGATCAGTTAAGTATTACCCACCGCCCGCATGTTGTTCTGAATCCAGGAGCAACCCATGAAGACGTAAGCATGACAGAAGATTTTATACAAAAAGCAGAAGAAAATTGCCATATTGGTCAATTACTAATAAAGGCCGGCGTCTCCGTAGGAACTCAAGGAAAAGTAACCATTGATTCTGGAGAGGATCTTACAAGTAGCTATATTGCAGAACACGGATTGGAATGGTAAGTTTAAGCACCAATTTTTAGTAGTATTTTTCAATCTAATGAAGTGGCCTAATGTGCATCACCAAAAAGACTTCAAAGTCACAAATATGTGGGCTTCGAAGTCTTTTTTATTTGTTACTGTTAGTGAAAATGTTCCTGCCACTCATTCAATCCGTCTTCCATACGATACGCCTTAAATCCCTCAACTTGCAATTTTTGCGTAGCAAGTGCCGAATAAACGCAAAATGGCCCTCTACAATAAGCGACCACTTCAGCTTCCTCTGGTAAATCTCCCATTAATATGTCTAGGTCTTCCATAGGCATTGAAATGGCTCCTTGAATATGTCCTGTTTCAAACTCTTCTTTGGGACGCAAGTCAACTAAGATAATGGAGTTTTCATCTAGTTTTTTCTTTACTTCATCCATGGATAGGGTATGAATGTCATTCAAGTTGTTTAAGAAGTCATCTTTCATTTTCCCGATATCAGGAATTTGTTTCTCACTAATCTTCCACAGTGAAGAGAGAAAGTCAATGATCTCCGGGTCTGCTAGCGAGTATATGGCGTAAGTTCCTTTCTTTGTAAACTTAACAAGCTTAGCGTCCAGTAACACCTGTAGATGACGAGAAACATTAGCTATATTCATATCCGTACATGCGGCTAATTTCTCCACTGTTCTGGGACTTTGTGATAGTACATTCAAGATTTCAAGACGTTTGTCACTTGATAGACATTTACCTATTCTAGCCAGTTGCTTATATAGATCTTCTTTGAAAAGCTTTGCGCACTTTAGCATATCTTCCATTCATTTATAACCTCATTTCAACTTGGTGACATATGTTAAGGATTCTACACTTTATATTTTGACCAATATGGCAAATCAAAAATACTTATTTATACACTGAAAAACCCTTTGAGTCCAGCATTCTCCTCATAATAGGGCACTACATCAATTGATGAATAGAATTTTAACATGTGAAGAGACGAAGTCAAGGGCCTCTGAACTAATGGATAATATGAGGATGGGACACAAATGTACAGTGACGCAGCGTTTCACCCATTCAAAGAGTTTGTGACGCAAAACGTGAACAGGTAGAGTGGTGAGGTTTGTGGATGTGCTGTTAAAAGTGGTTGGCATTAGGACTGGCTGAAGACTTTGCTTGGTAGCGGAAACAGAAGAAAACACGTAAAGACAAGAAAAAACCTTGGTTAGAATTTTGAACGATGTCGCTTTTTTGGGGTACGTGATGAACGGAATGACTACAATCAGCAATTAAAAAACGGCAAGTCGATATATGTAAAGAGGAAGGGAAAATAAATTCCATGTAAGCGTTTGACATATTGGAATATCAATCTATAATTATGAACAGACTTGGACCTCACCGAGAGGGAAGAATCCTGACTTTTCTCAGTCTGAATCGGATGAAGATATTGCCTGTTTTTTTAAATAGGTAGGAATACGATAATCGATAGAGCTGTTGTTCAATAAACAGCAAGCTCCATAATCAGGGGCTTGCTGTTTTATTTACCTAAGGAGAATGGTCGAAATGACACTAAAAAAAAGAATCTTTTTATTGTTTTTTCTCAGCGCGTTTATTCCCTTTATCAGTATATTTACAATTTCTTATTATACCATTGATTCCATTTTTGCGAATAAAATCAATGATGGAATTAGGAGCAATCTACAGCAGGTAACTTCATCACTGGAAAATTCAATTACCAACCTGAATCATGTTACTCAGCAATTATCATATAGTGGTACATTAGGAAAAAAACTGGATGAAGTTTTGAAGCCTTCCTCCAATATATTTGAATTGGTTGAGGCTAGAGATGAATTAAAGAATGAGTTAAATGTCGTAACGTTTACTAATCCGAATATAGGTCTAACCTTGTACTATTTCCAGAAAGAAGGCACTACACAGTTCGCTAACTTTCCCATCAAAGATCGTTTTTCTCCTGAGTCTTTGCCTGTGCTTACCAAATCATATGGCATTGCGTACTATGGTCCCCATATGAGTATGAACCGATTTGATGATCAGCTTGTTTTATCTGCTATGCGAAAGGTACAGCTGCCTCAAAGGGACGATGTATATATTTACGTCGAATCCGGCTTTCGTCTTACACAGGATATACTGGGTTACAATCAATACCAAGGAGCTTTATCGCATTTGATCCTGAATGGTGAGGGCAAAATTGTGTACAGTGAAATTCCAGAAGTGATGAAAGTCGGGGAGAATTTCTCCAGCTTATCAAAAAGTGCTGCAAAAGATGGAATAGCCCGTGATTACCATTGGTTTAAGGAGGACTCCGCTCAGAATTGGAGCGTCATATCGGTAATTTCGCAGGCTAAGTATCAACAGGAGAAAAACCAGTGGTTGCTTCAAATATTACTGGTCGCTTTATTTTTTCTCGGCTTTACCGTATTCCTTGCTTGGCTTCTGTGGAAGATGGTCTACAAACCACTCGGTCTTTTCCATTCGGAAATTAACGGAATGTCTCAGAATCCACAAAAGGCAGGCAGCCAGACCCGCACTCAAATTCCTGAGTTTGACTTTCTGTTGGGGGAATTCTCAAATATGCAGCATCAAATCGGCGACCTGTTCAAGGAAGTGCAGCAGAAAGAGAAGATTCGTGCAGATTTGGAAGTGGAAAAATTGTTATATCAGATCAATCCTCACTTTCTGATGAATACGCTGGATACTGTACACTGGCTGGCCGTCATGAACGGACAAGGGGAGATTGACAAGTTGGTGCAATCCTTGAACAAGCTGTTGTATTACAACTTGGGTAAATTAGGGCAAGTATCCACAATGGAAGAGGAAATTGATGCGCTAAGACAGTATCTAATCCTGCAGCAAATTCGATATGACTTTGAATTTGACGTACGTATTTCAGCGGATGATCAAGTGCTTAAAATACCTGTGCCTCGTTTTATTTTGCAACCGTTGGTTGAAAATTCACTTTATCATGGACTGAGTGACGAAGGTTTTATTCAAATTGAAGTTACACTTGCCAAAACGCTGAATATTTTAATACAGGATAATGGAGCAGGCATGACCGAGGAAGCGATTCAAAGACTTCTGAACAATCGTATAACTGAACATAAAAAAGTAGGGATGGGCATCGGACTCAATTATGTCCACCGCATGTTGAGGGCACAGTACGGAGATCAAGCACAACTGGTGATCGAAAGTGAATTGGGTACAGGGACAAGTATACTGCTCATACTTCCGATCAAAGGAGAAGATGTCTGAGGATGATTAAGGTATTGATAGTGGATGACGATAAATTAGTACGAAAAGGAATAAGCTCCGCGATGCCGTGGAACGAGTTCAATATGGAGGTTGTAGGAGAAGCAAGTAACGGGTTGAAAGCACTGGATTTTCTAAAATCCCAACCGGTCGATCTGATGTTGACGGATCTCGCGATGCCGGTGATGTCAGGTGTTGAACTGATGCGAGCTGCAAGGCTGCTCTATCCAGAACTACATATTGTCGTATTAACACTGCATCAAGATTTCGATTATATCCAGGAAGCGCTCAGGCTTGGGGCCATCGACTATATAGCCAAAGTTCAGCTCGAGAAGGAGCAATTCGAACATGTGCTGCATCGAATACATACCCGGATTGACGAACTGGCGAATACAAGACCAAAGCTGCCACTGCTAAGTGAGACCAATGTCCATTATCGCCATGTGTATGCACTTGTATCACTGGATCGCAAGTCAGGACAGAGCTGGCCGATTGAACTGACATTCAATGTAGACGAGATCCGATGGGAGGTTGAACGGAACTGCTGGATGTGGGCGGCACCCATGGACGTAGAGGATCAGCTGTTCCATAAACTGAAGGAATCCCTAGATCAAGTTCCCCAAGGCGCCTTGCTGGTTATGTCCGATGTACAAGGCCGAACATGGTCGCAAATCCAAAACTGGATTATGAATTATACAGAAACGTCGTTATTCTATGCATACAACCCTTATGATCCTGTTATTACCGTTTCGATGAATGTGGAGGACTCATTTCCAATAGAACCGAAGGATGAAGACATGGATCGTATTAAGCAAAGTTGGTTCCTATCACCATGGACCCACAACGACAGTTATTACAACCAAATGATTGAACAGCTCAAATCACTAAGACTGAATAAAGGCCAGCTGATGGGATTGCTATACTCGATAGTTATGGAATGGAATCACCTTTTTGCCCAGACTACGCTGGGTAGAATCTCAATGATCCATTCTTTTCAATCCTGGTACGAGGTAGAAGATTGGATCAAGCAGACCTCTGGGGGCATTCGTAAGTCAGATGAACAGACTTCGTATTCACAGGAAATTGTAGACGCCGTGAAAAAAGCGATTATAATCATGCAAAATGATTTGAGCCAAGCTTTTACAGCCTCTGGTCTGTCCCAGCAACTGAACATCAGCCGAAGCTATTTCAGTCAATGCTTCAAGGATCTGATGGGGAAAACCTTTAATGAGTACTCCCGATTTATACGAATAGAGAAGTCTAAAGAGTATTTATTGAATACAAACAACACGATTTTCTGGATTGCGGAGCGAGTGGGTTATACGGATGAAAAATATTTCAGCCGAATTTTTCGCGAATTGACAGGTCTGTTGCCAAGTGAATATCGACAGCTTGGCAGAGGGGATAAATAGCGTACTTTCCCAGATGACCAATAAACCAGGCGAAAGAAGGGAAAGCGATGATTAAGAAGATGGCTGCATGTGTTCTTGTCGTCAGCTTAATTGCAGTGACCGTATATTTCAGCAGGCCATACTTCCGTGAATCGCCAATGGGACCAACGAAAACAATCTCGGACACTGCCGCTGCTGATCCATTGGGGAAATATGAACATCCCGTTTCCATCCGACTGGGATATGTGGTAGACCCAACAGGCGCGGATCTCTCCGAAGGAGAAACGCTTGAGAAGAATATATGGAAAACGATGATTAAACAAAACCTTAACATTGATATCCAAATATTATGGCAGGTATCGAAGGAAAATCTGAGTCAGAAAATCGATCTGGCTATCGCCAGCAATGATCTGCCGGATGCCATGATTGTAAATCAGCTGCAGCTGAACGAGATGGTCAAGGCTGGAGAAATTGAAGATCTAACCGAGGCATACAATAATAGCGCATCACCAGAAATAAAAAAAATTATCGATAGCACAAACGGATTGGCTATGGAACAAGTGACCTTCGCTGGTAAGATAATGGCTGTTCCTTCTGTGACAGCGGAAGACTTCAGCATGCTCTGGATTCGACAGGATTGGCTGGACCGTCTTGGACTGAAGCCGCCGAAAACGGTAGATGATCTGGAAGCTATCGCCAAGGCCTTTGTGGAGAATGACCCAGATGGAAACAGTAAGCGGGATACGATTGGCCTTGCTTCAAGCACTGGACTGTATAACGATTTCAACAACAGTGCTTTTTCTTTTGATCTAACGCCAATCTTCGCAGCATATGGATCTTTCCCGGGATATTGGCTGAGCAAAGATGGAAAACCTGTATACGGTTCGATACTACCGGAAACGAAGGACGCCTTGGTCAAACTGCGTGAAATGTACGCCAAAGGCCTTCTCGATCCAGAACTGGGTATCCGTAAAGAAGCGGAAGAAACAGTTATTAACGGTCAGGCGGGGATGTTCTTTCAAGGTTTCTATGCTGGGTACTGGCCCCTTCCGAGCGCTTGGCAGAACGAGCCGGAGGCGAACTGGCAAGCATACGCACTCCCGCTGGATGCAAACGGAGCATACCATGTGAAGGTGGATAATCCGTCAAGTTCATTCTTGGTGGTACGAAAAGGATATGCTCATCCCGAAGCGATTATTAAAATTAACAATCTGTACCTTCGTGATGAGTTCAAGTACGGTACGCGTTTTATGCTGGGCCGCAATTTCTTTGCTCCGGCAGATGAAGCACGATATGAATCGAAGGCCGCGCAGGACATTCTGATGGGAACCAAAACACCCGCCGATTTCAAGGACAAGTCTGAATACAAATTGCTGGAACACTTGGTTTCGACAATAAAACAAACCAAATTGAAGCCTTATGATCAATATGGTATTTCCTATTGGAATAAACACAGCGACAGCTTTATGCGGGGTTACTCGCTTCTTGTAGGTGGAAGAAATTTTTTTGATCCAAACATTCATAAAGTTCGAAGCCTTACCTATATACGAACTCCAGCGATGGAGAAGGCGTGGAGTAAACTATCAAAACTGGAACATGATACATTTTTAAAAATTATTTTAGGCGCTGAACCGATAGATTCATTTGATCAATTTGTCGAGGAATGGAAGGAACAAGGGGGCGACCAAATGACTGTGGAGGTGACTGTACCCCATAATCATCGCTGAAGACCATCATGAATGTGATACGATAAATTCTATAAGACACTTTTATAATTCCATTAATCAAGCCGACAGATTTCTGTTTCAGGATCTGCCGGTTTTTTGTTCTTCACTTTGATTAGTAAGTATGGATAGACAGATGTATGTCGATAGGTAGGATAAATGATTACAAGCTAACTATGACCTCATGGTCTGACATGAAACCGCATACATTTTTCTATCCAAACAGACGTTAAATCCCTATCTCGATTTGTCTTCATCGAGTTTTATAATGAAAGCGTAAACAACAATGATTAAGAAATATTCACAACAAAGGGGAATCGAAATGTGATGAGAACTAAATGGTCCATAAAAAGCAAACTGTTAACGAGACGTCTGGCTGTACTGTCGATATCTGCCCTGATGATTTCAACCCTTGCAGCCTGTGGGGGTTCATCCAACCCTCCCACTGCGAAGGAAGCGGGGAAATATGAGGTAACACCGGGAGACCCATTCAGTGCCTATAAAGACGAAATAACGGTCACGATGGGGCGTGTGACTACAGCCAACCCAAAACTGCCGGCTGGAGATTCGTATGAGAACAATGCGTATACTCGACTGGTCAAAAAAGCGTTTAACGCTCAGATTAAAGACCAATTTGAAGCCAACGGAGAAGATTACAGCCGTCAGGTTTCTCTCGCCATCGCCTCTGGAGAACTGCCTGACATGATGCGTGTCGATTCCAAGGATGAACTCAAAGAACTGGTTGATAATGATCTGATTGAAGATATGACGGAAATTTACAAACAGTATGCCACGGATAATATCAAGAATATTTACGACTCTTATGAAGGCCGTGCATTAGACAATGCGACGATAGATGGACGTTTAATGGGGCTTCCGGCTACTTCCCTAGATTCCGCACCAACCATGGTCTGGGTTCGTCAGGATTGGCTGGATCTACTGGGAATCCATCTTGACGCAGACGGAGATGGTGCCATCAAGCTGGACGATGTGGAGAAAACGGCCGAGGAATTCTTGAAAAGAGATCCGGGTCAAACCGGGAAACCGGTAGGCATACCCTTTGTGAACACCCTGAATACAACTGACTATAATGGTTCTGCCTATACCATGCTCGGAGTTGCCTCAACAAAGGGTTCATTCCCTCAGTACTGGATGAAGGGTAAAGACGGTAGCATTGTTTATGGCTCGACAACAAAGGAAACCAAGCAGATGCTAGGCGTCATGGCAGATTGGTTCAAGAAAGGCATCATCGATCCGCAATTTGGAACACGCACATTTGATGACATCACGGCACTGTACACCAACGGCCAATGCGGCATTGCTTTTGGACCATGGCATATTCCCGACTGGGGTCTGGGCAACGTGAAGCAGAAGGATAAGAATGCGAAATTCACGGCTTACACTTTGGAGGATGCAGATGGAAAGGTAAACGTGGCACACGCCAATCCAGCTAATCAGTTTATCGTTGTGAGAAAAGGGTATGAACACCCGGAACTCGCCGTTAAAATAGTGAACCTTTTCTACGATAAACTGGCGAATGATAAAAATGTGGGAACATCTATGCCAGAAGCTGCCAAGTATCAAGAGAACGGCGTAGACGGTTCTACCAGACCGTTTAATATTGAAGTCAACTCGGCGACCTCGTTACTGGATGACTACTCTGACATCGTTCGCGGGATTAAAGGAGAGATTAGTCTGGATCAGGTCCGGACAACAGAATCAAAAAACAATATTAAGAGTATCCAAACTTACTTGAGTGATATGGATACGGATAACGTAACAGCCTGGTCGAAATATCACTCGCGTATCAACGGAGTGGGGCTTATTGACAAACTGACAAGGGAAAACAAATTCGTTTGGATGACACCTGCTTACTCTGGAACTACACCAAGCATGAAACAGACCTGGGCTAATCTGACCAAGATGGAGCAGGAATCTTTCATCAAAATTGTGACTGGTGCTGAACCTCTGAATTACTTCGATACATTCGTTAGCAATTGGAAGAAGCAAGGCGGTGATCAGGTAATTCAGGAAATTAAAGACGAGGTTGCATCCAAAAAATAAACAATCTTGAACTGTTTATAGGGCTGCGATACGCAGCCCTGCTTTTAGGAAAGGGGTCCATCCATGAAACAGGGAAATGATAAAGCAAAGAGCCCGTTCGGTACGGGTGCCATATATCATCTGATGATGCTTCCGGGTATTTTATTTTTGCTGGTATTCAGCTATGTTCCGATGGTCGGTGTCATTACGGCGTTTCAGGATTATATACCAGCCAAAGGAATGTTAGGCTCCAAATTTGTAGGGCTGAAGCACTTTATTTATATGTTTAAGCTGCCGGACATCGCACAGGTTTTTAGTAATACGTTGGTGATTGCCATTGCCAAGATTCTATTGGGAACAATCATGGCTATCATTTTTTCCATTTTGTTAAATGAGATCCGCATCAAATTCGTTAAAAAATCCGTACAGACAATTGTTTATCTGCCACACTTTCTATCCTGGGTAGTTCTAGCGTCCGTGGTTGTTAACATGTTCAGTTTGGATGGAATTGTGAATCAAATTTTGGCTTTTTTCGGTCTGCAGAATATTAATTTTCTCGGCAGCAACACCTGGTTCCAGCCGCTGATTATTGGGACAGACGTGTGGAAGGAGTTCGGCTACAGTTCCATCGTCTATTTGGCTGCAATTACTTCGATTGATCCGGGCCTGTATGAAGCGGCAGGAATGGATGGAGCCAGCTGGTGGAGAAAAGTATGGCATATTACGTTGCCAGGCATGCTGCCTATTATCCTGCTCATGGGAGTGATGAGTCTGACCAATATTTTGAGTGCCGGCTTCGATCAAATTTATAATCTGTATAACCCCGTTGTCTATGAGTCGGGAGATATTCTGGATACTTATGTATATCGGATTGGACTTGTCGGGCGACAATATAGCTTTGGTACGGCTGTTGGTCTGTTCAAGTCAGTGATCGGTATTGTTTTGCTATTGTCCGCCAACCAATTGGCCAAAAAATACACTGACCGAAAAATATTTTAAGGAGGTCAAGCCTGTGTCCTATTTTGTAAACCAAAAAGGTCGAATTGGCGGGTTAATCATCTATGCCATCGTCATTTTGCTGGCATTGATTTGCCTTCTTCCATTATGGAATATCGTTGCGATTTCATTTAGCAGCAGTGAGGCCGTGTCAGCTAATGCTGTAGGTCTCGTACCGGTCAATTTTACAACCGCAGCGTATACGAAAATTATCGATGATGCTCAGTTCTGGCGTTCCTTTGGCATATCTGTTCTACGTGTTGTGCTCACACTTCTTCTCAACATGATTCTTATTGTTCTAATGGCATACCCGCTCTCCAAGTCGAAAAGAGAATTCAGGGGCAGAAACATTTATATGAACGTCATGATTTTTGCCATGCTGTTCAGCGGTGGGATGATTCCAAGTTATCTATTGATCAAAAACCTCAATATGCTCAATACAATTTGGTCGCTTGTTCTACCAGGAGCTGTCCCTATATTCAGTGTCATCCTTGTCATGAACTTCTTCTCTGCTGTACCTAAGGCCCTAGAAGAAGCAGCATTCATCGATGGGGCGAGTCCGCTGCAGGTCCTGTTCAAAGTGTATGTTCCCGTGTCCATCCCTGCGCTGGCGACGGTAGCACTATTCAGTATCGTGGGAACGTGGAATGATTTCTTCAGCGGTTTGATCTATATGACTCAAGTCAGCAATTATCCACTAATGACTTATATTCAGTCCCTTAACGTGAATATTGCGGAACTTCTTCAATCCGGGACCAACTCAGCACAACTCAGCAACTTGACTGAAATTTCAAACAAAAATCTAAATGCGGCCAAAATCGTAGTCGCTGTCATCCCGCTGCTGCTGATTTATCCGCTGCTTCAAAAATATTTTGTGACTGGAATTGTTGTAGGATCGGTAAAAGAGTAATTGTATGATGTGACTTGATTAAGATAAAAACACTATTCGTCTATTGGAAAGGTTGTAATGAACAATGGAAAATAAAAATTGGTGGAAAGAAATTGTTGTATACCAGATATATCCACGGAGCTTTCAAGATAGTAATGGTGATGGAATCGGCGATTTGAAAGGAATTGTTTCCCGTCTGGACTATTTGCAGCAACTCGGTGTCGGTGCAATTTGGCTATCACCAGTTTGTAAATCCCCTCAGGATGATTATGGTTATGATATTTCGGACTATCGGGATATTGATCCGATGTTCGGGTCTTTGGATGATATGGAGATGTTAATTCATGAAGCTGGGAAACGTGACATTCGGATCATAATGGATTTGGTATTGAACCATACTTCCGATGAGCATCCCTGGTTTCAAGAAGCAAAAAAAAGTAAAGAAAATCCGTACCATGACTATTATGTCTGGAAAGATGGCGTTGAAGGAATGCCACCAAACGACTTGGGTTCCACCTTTGGTGGTTCAGCTTGGGAATGGGTACCCGAAATAGGACAATATTATTTACATCTTTTTTCTGTAAAACAGCCGGATCTCAACTGGGAAAACCCAAAAGTCCGACAAGAGATTTACGAAATGATCAATTGGTGGATAAGCAAGGGTGTAGGCGGTTTTCGGCTTGACGTAATTGACTTAATCGGAAAAGAACCAGATTTGAAAATTACCAGCAACGGGCCAAATCTGCATAAGTATATCAGGGAACTCAGCAAGGAGACGTTTCAAAAAGCTGGAGACCTGCTGACGGTTGGAGAAACATGGGGCGCTACGCCAGAGATCGCCAAATTGTATAGCAACCCGGACGGCAGTGAGTTTTCAATGGTATTTCAATTTGAACATATTAGTTTGGATGAACAAGAGGGAAAAGGGAAGTGGGATCTTAAGCCTCTAGATTTTCTAGAATTAAAAAAAGTGTTGTCCAAATGGCAGACAGAGCTGAAGGGGGATGCCTGGAACAGTTTGTTTTGGAATAATCACGACTTACCCCGAATCGTTTCTCGTTGGGGAAATGACGGAGAATACAGGATAGAATCGGCTAAAATGTTGGCAACCCTTCTTCATGGCATGCGAGGCACACCATACATTTATCAGGGGGAAGAATTAGGAATGACGAATGTTCAATATCCAATTGAAGACTATCGGGATATTGAGTTACTAAATTTCTATAAAGATAGAATTGAGAAAGGATACCCCGAAGACAAAGTTATGGAGTCAATCTTTGCAAAGGGTCGTGATAACGCTCGAACACCAATGCAGTGGGACGCTTCAGACAACGCTGGTTTTACATTAGGGAATCCTTGGATTAAAGTAAACCCGAATTATAAGGATATCCATGCACAAGAAAGTTTAAATAACCCTGAGTCCATATTCCATTATTATCAGAAACTAATCCGATTAAGGAAAGATCATGAAGTGATCATATATGGGGATTATGAGCTGATGTATCCCGAGAATAAAGATTTGTTCGCGTACACTCGAACGCTGAAAGGGGCTAAACTACTTGTAGTATGTAATTTTCAAAAATACACAACCGATCTCCCACTTCAGAAAGAGCTGGCAGAGACTAAACAGCTGCTAATATCCAATTATCCGAATAACATGTCTGATGTAGAAATGCGCCCTTATGAAGCGAGAATGTACCTTATCGATACACTCAATAAATGAAAATGAATATCCCACAAAAGTATATTGTCGGACATTCCATCGGTGGGCAAGTGGTGACTGAGTTTGCGTTATCATATCCATCTATGGTTAAGTGGCTAGTGGTGATTGCCCTTTCATTAACAGGATTTGCATATTCGCAAGAATTCACCCATTATAACTAGCTAATAGCATCCGACAGTTTTGTCACAGGTGAGAACCATACGTGAATAGATTGGGTATCTCTTGAATCAAAAAAGAGCAACCCGGAAGAAACATCTTGGTGCTTGGAAGCGGCGGGTGAGTGGAAATCAGTTGTTTACAGATATGGAACAGCGACAGTCTAGGACTTTATTTTCTCGTCCTTGATTGTCGCTGTTTCAATTTCTAGGCTCAGTCTAATAAGGAATTTATTTAACAGATATAGAGAATGAGATGGTGCAACAGACAAGCGGATTGACACAAGAGATTGAGAACGAACTTATAACTTCCATGTCAATAGAGGAAATGAAACAGTTCCTAGGAAGGAAGCATCATCACTAACAAGCCAATAATAGATCTAAGAGGCAGCGGGACGATAAATCATCAAGAATGACTAACTAAACTAACATGATGGTTCAACTGAACACAAAAAGAGATAACCCTAATAAATTCAAGGATCATCTCTTTTTATATAAAACAATTGAACACGAATAAACGCTATGATATAATCGATAACGCTACTGACAAATCATATAAATAACAATAATTTTATTATCCCTATTTTCATAATACATCTAGAACTTTGATTTGTCAATGCTTTTTTTGCCCCCAAAAAAATAGAAAAGGATGGTGGAATGTGCGATCAGGCTGGGTACATCCTCAAGCGGTTTTGAGAAGAAGTACACGACGACTTACTTCAGCGGTGACTAGACATGATCATGATTGTTCGCTTTTTTCTCTATATTAATGGTTAGGAGAGATGTTGAATGAATTCACTGGTTCTCGATTTTCAAGAAATGGATAACACTCAGCTTTTGCTTGTTGGTGGAAAAGGGTTGCACTTAGGGGCATTAGCCAAAATGGAAGGAATACAAGTGCCAGAAGGGTTTTGTGTTACAACAGTGGGATATCAAAAAGCCATCGAACAAAACGAAATGGTTCATGCTTTGTTGGATCAGCTAACTACGCTTAAAGTCGAAGATCGAGAACAAATTGACGAAGTCAGCAAAAAGATTCGACAGGCCATTATGGAAGTAGCCATTCCTTCCGATGTTGTGAAAGCAGTTGCCCACTATCTCTCCCAGTTTGGTAATGAATATGCTTATGCCGTGCGTTCTAGTGCGACTGCTGAGGATTTGCCGCATGCTTCTTTTGCTGGTCAACAAGACACCTATTTAAATATTATCGGCAAAGAATCCATCTTGGAGCATATCCGCAAATGTTGGGCTTCTTTATTTACAGAACGCGCGGTAATTTACCGAATGCAGAATGGATTTGATCACAGACAAGTTTATTTATCTGTTATCGTTCAAAGGATGGTGTTTCCACAGGCTTCAGGGATTTTATTTACCGCTGATCCCATCAATTGCAACCGAAAGCTGCTCTCTATCGATGCTAGTTTCGGACTTGGAGAAGCGCTGGTCTCCGGCTTGGTATCTGCCGATTATTATCAAGTACAGGATGGGGTAATCGTCAACAAGAGGGTGGAAACCAAGAAAATGGCTATTTATGGACGAAAAGAAGGCGGAACAGAGACCAAGCAGCTCAGTCCTGATCAGCAAAAGACGCAAACCCTTACGGATCAACAAATTTTACAACTGGCACGCATTGGAAGACAGATCGAAGAACATTTCGGCTGCCCACAAGACATTGAATGGTGTTTGGCTGATGATACATTTTATATTGTTCAGAGTCGGCCGATCACCACTTTATATCCCATTCCTGAAGCAAATGACCAGGAGAATCACGTGTATGTATCTGTCGGCCATCAGCAAATGATGACTGATCCTATTAAACCACTGGGGATATCTGTTTGGATGTTAACAGGTGCTACACCCATGTTTAAAACTGGTGGTGGAAGGCTGTTTGTGGATATCACGATGGGCCTATCTTCACTGGATGGGAGGCAGAATTTATTGGATGTTTTAGGACACTCCGATCCGCTCATAAAAGACGCGCTTATTACCATCATAGAGCGGGGAGATTTTATAAAATTGGACCCATCTGACAAAAGCGAACCGGGGCCTGTTAAAAGCCATAAGGGTATGTCGTCTGCGGATATTCTGGAAGAGGCAGGAAATGACCCGGCAATTGTTGCTGATTTGATTAAGAGTAGTGAGACATCGTTATCAGCGTTAAAACGTAACATCCAAACGAAATCAGGATTGGATGTATTTGATTGTATTCTGGAAGATATGCAGCAACGGAGGCAGCGTGCATCAGATCTGAAAAATTTGAGTGTAATTATGTCCGCCATCCATGCTTCAGCATGGATCAATGAAAAAATGAATGAATGGTTAGGTGAAAAAAATGTAGCAGACACACTTTCCCTATCTGTACCTAATAACGTCACTTCTGAAATGGGCATGGAGCTACTGGATGTTGCAGATGTGATTCGTCCCTATCCGAAAATAGTTGAGTATTTACAACAGGTAAAGGATGATAATTTTTTAGATGAACTGGTTCAATTTGAAGGTGGGCAGCAGGTGCGTGATGCTATCGCTACTTATCTCGACAAATATGGCATGCGATGTGCCGGGGAGATCGATATTACAAGAACACGCTGGAGTGAAAAACCAAGTATACTGGTGCCTATGATCCTCAGTAACATCAAAAACCTTGAGCCTGGCGCCAGTAAACGAAAATTTGAGCAAGGGCAACAGGAGGCTTTGAAAAAAGAACAGGACTTATTAGCCCGATTGAAACAATTACCAGGTGGTGAACAAAAAGCCGAAGAGACAAAACAAATTATCGACCAGATCCGGAATTTCATCGGTTATCGTGAATATCCGAAATACGACATTGTTAGTCGCTACTTCATTTATAAACAGGCTTTACTAAAGGAAGCGGAACGACTCGTACAAGCCAACATTCTTCATGAAAAAGAAGATATTTACTATCTCTCTTTTGAAGAATTGCAGGAAACTATACGCACCAATAAACTGGATTACCAGGTCATCGACAAACGAAAAAATGAGTACAGATTATATGAAAAATTAACTCCCCCACGTGTTATCACATCTGATGGCGAAATCATTACAGGTCAATACAAACGAGAAAATATCCCCGCTGAAGCTATTGTAGGCCTGGCTGTTTCTTCGGGCGTTGTAGAGGGGCGAGCTCGTGTGATCCTGAATATAGAAGGGGCTGATCTGGAAGATGGCGACATACTAGTCACCGCCTTTACCGACCCCAGCTGGACTCCATTGTTTTTATCCATAAAAGGCTTGGTTACAGAGGTGGGCGGACTGATGACGCATGGAGCCGTTATCGCACGTGAATATGGCTTGCCAGCCGTTGTCGGAGTGGAGAATGCGACCAAACTGATAAAAGATGGCCAACGAATTCGCGTGCATGGAACAGAAGGGTATATCGAATTTTTGTAATGGATAAATAAGGGGGTTATTTATAGGCAGCGGCGGTCATTTAAGCTTGCCGCTGCATTTAATTCAACACATACAGGCCTGGCATTCGTTTCACGTATCCCACAGGTCAGTACCATGATTCCGCTAACTAGCGGTAGTATCATCCAAAAGTGATTTCCTGCATGAATTAGTGTTCAATTCTCCTGTATGATAAACTTGCAAGAAGTTATTAATAACTGCAAAGTGACCGACACTCAAGTCATGTGGAGTGCGTAGCTCGGATGGACTTTATCGGAAAAGGCTGAAAACCAAAACTTGTGATAGTTTTCTTGCTCCTTTTCACACTGTCTTTTGATTAGACACACTCCCGGACATTACGTCAAAAGCTATGTGCAGGCCTTCAAGCTGGAATATGTACATAGCTCGAACGCTATTGAAGAGCATGCCAGTTTGTTAAAGCCAGCATTGCCCAGGTCGTTGCTCAAGCTCTTTTTCCAGCTTATCCGGGACTGGAGAGACGCTTTGAGCGCGACTTTTTTCAAAGCGAGAAGTCCATGCGGCTTTTGTTTTATAAATTCAGTCCATTTAAAGCGGCTGGGAGGTATAAATATGCTAAAAACGATATTAGTTGTAGACGACGATGAAGAAATCGTAAAACTCATCACAAAGAGTTTAAAGTACGAGCAATTTGCAACACTTTCGGCATATTCTGGGAAATATGCCTTATCCGCATTAGAAGAAAATCATATTGATTTCATCGTTCTTGATATAGTGATGCCTGATATGGATGGACTTGATGTCTGCAGAAGTATCCGAAATTCTTATAATGTTCCAATTCTGTTTTTAAGTGCGCGTGATAAGGACATTGATAAAATCGTTGGGCTCGAAATAGGAGCAGACGATTACATGACCAAACCTTTTAGTATTCAGGAGCTTGTCTCCAGGATAAAGGCTCATTTCAGAAAAATGGACAGACTTTTTAAAGAGTGGGATGAACTTAGTCCCAGTAACGAAAAGGCGGATTCTCCGCTCATTCTGAACGATAAGACGTTTGAAGCATTCCTGAATAGCAGGAAGCTCGACTTGTCAACGAAGGAATTTCAGATTCTGTCTATCCTCATGCGCCACCCCAATAATGTATTGACTCGTGAGCAGATATATGAAAACGTCTGGGGAGACGAATACGGAGAAATAAATACCGTAACGGTTCATATAAAAAATATCCGTAAGAAACTTGGTCCTGAATATGACTTTATTAAAACAATATGGGGCATAGGATATAAATACACGGAAAGAGAGCAATAGTATGAAACTGAAAATAAAGCTTCCTCTTTTGTTCCTGCTGATGTTTATAATATTCATGTTTTCGATTGGAATGTACCTGAAGCTTGTCTTTGCAGTATATTCTCCTATACGCAGTTCATTGCTGGACTCGCGATATATAGCATTGCTCCTGCCCATATTTGCAATTGCCTGCATCATATTTATTATTCTAATTATCTATATTCATTTTTGCATAGAGAAACCCATTCAGCTTCTGAATACCAGGCTTGAAGAAGTAAATATTGTACATCCACTGCCTCCGCTACCTCTAAGAAGTAATGACGAGATCGGAGAACTTTATAAACACTTCAATAATATGGAGCATCGGCTTCAACTCGCGCACAAAGAGCAAACCGATATGATCGCGGCAATTGCCCACGACTTGAAAACTCCCTTGACATCTATTAATGGCTTTACTGAACTGCTGGCTATGCACAAGGATTTACCAGAAACTGAAAAGCAGGAATATTATGATTTGATTCAAAAGAAGTCAGGATATATGGTCGAACTCATCAATGATTTCTCCAGCTTCACCAAAGAAAAACTGGAGTTGGAATCTATGGTAGCTAAACCTGTAAAAGCATCAAAATTATTTGAAAACATTGCCCTTGAATATGAATATGAGTTGGCGGGATTTGACAACGAGCTTACTTGCCGCCATTCATTCACGGAAAATATATTGCTGATGATCAATGAACCGATGATACGTCGGGTTTTCGGCAACCTCTTTAGCAATGCTGTAAGATATGGAGGGAAAAATAAGCTGAAAGTGTATATGACCGGTTACCCGCTAGGACAGTATGCCTTTTTTCAAATCGAGGATAATGGAATTGGAGTGCCGGATAAGGATATATCTTCTCTGTTCCTCAAATTTTTCACTGTGGATAAATCGCGACAAATCCAAAAGGGCGGGCTGGGGCTGGGTCTTGCAAGCTGTAAATCCATTATTGAACATCATAGGGGCGAAATTGACGCCTACCCTTCCGAATATGGCGGTTTGGGGATAAGATTCAGCCTTCCCTTGGCCACACAACACTGATTTTATTTTTTGCACATTTTCTTTTACTACAGGAGTTAAAGGCTGCTGCCAGCTGTGAACACCCAGGCAGCAGCCATTTTCTGTTTTTTTAGTATTTTATAATTTTTTATATTCTCTTTATAAACATTTATTTTTCTTTTAAAGAAGCTTTATCTTTGTGTTGTAAAAATTACTTGTAGTAAAAAAACTACAATAACTAGAACTGGAAAAGGAGGATGTTACAATGTCAATTGAGTTCAGCCGTTGGCCCAATCACTACATGATGTCATATCAAGTCACCAAAGCTTTAGGTATGGCAAGCCTCGGTGCTACGGACGTCACCGAGATCTACGAGGCCTGCAAAAAAATCGACCCCGAAGACAAGGACACGTGGCACAGGGAATGGCTCATAACGGCTCAGGCATTGGAAAGACACGGCAAGGAGGCCGAAACAGCTGGAAACTGGTATACAGCACGAAACTGCTACATTCGTGCCTGCAATTACTACAGAATTGCAGAATATACGGTGATGGATGATGACACCGAGAAAATCCGTGTATTTAAAAAAGTAAATGAACTCTTCGAAGCTGCCGGGAAGTACTTCGATGTCCAACCGGAGAAGATTCAAGTCGATTACGAAGATGTCAAGCTGGATGGTTACTTCTTCTCCCCTTCCTGGATAAAAGGTCCGAAGCCGACCCTTTTTGCTCTCAACGGTGGTGACGAGTGGTCAATTGAAAACTATTTCTGGCTAGGTCCCGCTTTTATTTCGTGTGGATATAACTTTCTGGTCTATGACCAGCCTGGCACCGGCCTCTCGCTGTACGAAAAGGGAAAAGGAAGACGAGCGGACAGTGAGGCTTTCCATTCCCGAGCAATCGACTTTCTTCTAACGCGGCCAGAAGTCGATCCCGACAAGATTATCGTGCACGGTGAGAGTTTTGCGGCTTACGACTCTTTGCGATTCGCTTCGTTCGATCACAGAATTGCTGCCGTCATCTCCGACGGCGGTACGCATGCCTTTGATTGGGATGCAATGCTTAAATGGATGCCACCGAGTCTGGCCGCACATGGCATGAGAATTCTGGGGGCAAAAAGCATTGAGGACTTTGCGGGTAATCCGCGTTTTGCCTATGATCTTGAGGGGGTGCTTCACCAGATAGAATGTCCGCTTCTTGTAATGCACGGAGCGGAAGAGATATTGGTTCAGCCAAATCCGCTGACACAAGCCTTGAAAAATTATGAGCAAGCGGGTTCGAAAAACAAGACGTTCTTCCCGATAGAGGATAGACGACTTGGGGGATTAGAACACTGTCAGGTAGACAACATCAACGTGCTGCATGAGGTAGTGCTGAATTGGCTCTGCTCAATTGGACTTGGACCAGCCGCACCTCGTCCTAAGTGATTGTCAGGACGTCATTTTAAGTAAATTTGGACCATCGGAATTGATCCCATTGCGGATGATGCTGGCAGCTTCGATCTTCCGGTTGCCAGAGGCACCAAGTACTATCATGAAAAAGCAAAATTCGATATATTGAAAGATTTAGATTTCTGATGAGCTTATTCAGGAGTGTCCTACTTAGAATCCTGAATAAGCTCTCTCTTTATTGAAGAGTTGAAGACTGTGAGTATTTCCTCAAAGGAAAAAATTAGCGTAACGTCCGCCATACAAATTGAGGGACTGCACAAAAAATTTGGCGACTATATCGCATTGAATAATCTTTCGCTGGAGGTGAACCGAGGAGAGATATTTGGATTTTTAGGACTGAATGGCGCTGGAAAGACAACGACCATAAAGATGCTCTTAGCGATGCTGAAGCCGACCTCAGTTAACTCCTAAGTTAACCATTAAAATCCCAAAAAAACAAAAACGGGTGCCGTCCAACAAAGGAGAGCGCCCGCTTTGATTTTTTAGTTAATAAGCTCCCCACTTCGTTTTGCAATTTCACGGTATTTCCAACATGATCCCCGTGTCCATGGGTCAGAAGGATTACATCAGCCTGCACGTTGGCTGCTTCCAGATCGGTGTTGGAGTTGCCTGTAATAAAAGGATCAATGAGAATAATTGTGCCATGGGTTTCGATTTTTACAACGAATGTCCATGATAAGATACTTTCATTTTTCTTCCCCTTGGTCAAATCGGCGATGCCGAGTTTATTCGGATTAACGTTATGTAACGAACCATAGCCACGATATTGACTAACCTCCAATCGCTATCGAAATACTCTTAGAAATTCTTCGCAGCATTGCGAGCTTTTTCGTTTGCTTCGGCTTCGATTTGGGGAGCGCAGTCTCCCGCCGTGGACATACCTTCCACAAACTGGCTATCAAAGTCTGTTACGCCGACAAAATTTAAGACAATTTGCTTGGATAGCTTTTAGAGGATATGTTTATGGAAACAAATCGACCCAATACGTCAGTTTCGTTAAGGGGTGATGCGGATCTGCTTGCTCGGTTGGTTCGGTTTGTTGGCCACTACAAGCGGCTAATGTCGTTGTGAACAGTACCGAGACGATTAAAACAGCAGCATACCTTTTAAAACTTTTAGTGTGCTTGAACATGAACAAATCGCCCTCCTGATTATCCATAATGATGTTCATATCGTTGGAATGACGGTTTATAAAACGGCTTTATATTTGGAGGCTATCCTCAAAAGGATTGCCTCTGACCATATAAGTGCGAGTTCGAAAAAGGCTTATAGAATCTCTACAAACTCATTTCAGTGTAGAGCCCCAGTCATACGGATTACTGTGGTCGGTGTAAATACCTTTCACCACACGATAGGCATGCTTGGGTTTGCGATATTCGTTAACCAGTCCCTTGTTATTGAAGGAGCGTGCCCGGTCTCTGAAGTGCGGTTGATGGCTCAGAAGTTGGCCCCGTGTATCTGCAAATTGCCATACGTAAGTGCCGCTAATCTTCGGATCGCTTCGGAAGAGCTTCAGCGACTTGCCGAGCAAATCAGCTTGATAATCCTCGCTGAATAAGCGCGGTTCCCAGCCAGAATCTCCATATATACCAGCTCCACCAAACTCGGTCATGAGCACCGGGGTATACTCGGCTCCATACTCATTGCAACGCTCATGAAAGACTTCAAGCATCTCCTCAAACTCGACATGTCCGAAGTACCATCCACCATAATAGTTAATCCCGATGACATCGAATAGTCCAAGACAGATATCTGTCATAGGATGCATCGTGGCAAAAGTGACCAGTCTGGATTGATCCTTGCTTCGAACGAGCTCGGTCATTTTGACAGATAGATCATAAGCCTGCTGAGAACGTGTATCAATCTCGTTGTGTACAGACCAGAACAGAATTGAAGGATGGTGAAAATCTCGCTCGATCATCTCATCCATCATGGTCAATGCTCGTTCCACGAAGAGGGGATCATCTGTCTCCTTGGCGGGAAAAGCAGCGCCCCAAATCGGAACTTCGCTCCAGAAGAGGATACCTTGCTCATCAAGCAGGTCGATCCAGTACTCACTCTGGGGATAATGTGACCCGCGTACCGTGTTGCATCCCATATGTCGGATAATACCAAGTTCCTTGGTCATCAATTTGTTGGGAAAAGCGAAGCCCCATTCCGGGTGCTCTTCGTGACGATTAACGCCTTGCAGATAAAGTTCCTTGCCGTTCAGTAAAAACTTCTTGTTCCGCGTCTCCACGGTACGGAACCCGATGCGATCTGCCCGGTCGTCTTGACCCACGACTGCTCTGATCATGTATAGGGCAGGAGCGTTCGTGTCCCATCGTTGGAGGTCTGACCAAGCTTGTTCGAGCACAAGTTCCGTGCTACCCTTAGCAGAAAGGTAAGCGCTATCACTTTGAAACATCTCATTGTTTCGATAGAGAGAGACAGGTACTTCGACCGGTTTATCCGACATCGAGCGGAGCTTAAGTAGGATTCGGGCATCTGCACTGGAATCTCCGGTCATTTCATAGGTGATGCGCATCCCCTCAATCCAGACATCAGGCAAAAGTTGAACCTCAACGGGCCGGATGATTCCACCGTAATGAAACCAGTCTACAATATGATATGGTAACGTATTGGTCCCCAGTGTGCTGTCTGTGCGGACAATGAGTTCGTGAACACCGGAGGAGACATCTGGAATGGTAAAGTCAAAAGGAGTGAATCCACCATAATGGTACCCTAGATGCTGTCCATCCCAATACACATCGGCATGCCCCATCACGGCGTGGAACAGTAGCCGGAGATGGCTGCGATCGTCAAGGGTTACCCAGGTGCGGTACCATGCTACGCCTTCGTAGTCGTATTTTCCGAGCTCGTTATTCCAACAAGCTGGCACGGGTATACGATCAGGGTTGGAAGGGAAGTGCGTGCTCCATTTTTCAGATAAACCAACATTATTCTTGTCAAAAACAAAATCCCATAATCCGTCAAGCTGTTGGGATTTCCTAAGTCGATGCTGCTGAAACGTTCGGATCATATTCATCATCTCCATTATCTTTTTGCAATAGAACATCATTGATGGTCTGTATGTTGGGAGTGTAGCATTGGTAGCAAGAAAGCGACAATGGTAAAAACAATCTTGATCATTTGTCATAAATGATACTATTAAGGATTGAGGGATTTCTATGGACTATGCTTTGGGAAATATGGTAGTGCACATCCATTGGGTACTTGCCAAGCCTCCCCTGCCAGGATGGGAAGATATTCGGCAAACCGTATCGGGGCACACCTTTTATTACATTTACAGTGGTAAGGGAACTTTTCGTTGTGAGGAGAAGGATATAGAGGTTGGTGGGGGAACATTGGTGTATCTTTGGCCTGGGCTGCCTCTTTATATGAAATCCTCTGACGCACATCCACTCCGAATGACGATGCTACTCTTCGATTGCGCTTCGCTAATGAAAAATGAGAATGAATGGGGTACCCCAAAGCCGATTGAGCAGCTGCGGCTTCCATTTCTTATGCCTCTACAGAGTGAGCGTACGGGCCGGATTAGAGAACAATTCCGGGAAGCGGAAAGGGAATGGGTACCTGGAGATCTTGTGCAAGAGGCCAGAGTAAAGTCAGTATGGTATCGTTTGGTACAAGAGGTACACGAGGCAGCGGAAGCAGGAGGGAGGCACAACGATGGGAACGGAATAGTAGAGGCTCTTCGTAAATTCAAAGAGAAGTTAGATACGGGATTTGCTACCGAGTTGCGGATTACCGAATTGGCGGAGCAGACGGGTTTCTCACCTGTTTATTTACGCAGAACCTTTGCATCTCGGTACGGGTGCAGTCCTAAGGAGTACCTGAATCATCTTCGTAATGAGCATGCCGTTCGCCGGCTCCGGTTCACAAGCGATTCCGTCAAAGATATCGCGAGAGCCTGTGGCTATTCTGACGTATACCAGTTCAGTAAAACGTTCAAAAAGCGCAATGGTCTCCCTCCGATTGAGTACCGAAGAATGCAAGGAAATTGATACCAAGGGTGATATCATCAGATTCGCGTCTGAATTTGATCCCCAACATATGTACTTAAACGAGGACAAAGCGTAACAGGGAAGATTTAACGGAATTATTGCATCAGGAATTCAAACCCTAACATTTTCGTTCAAACTGTGGGTTGAAACAGGTGATTATGGTGATGGGGTCATTGCAGAAACAGCAATGAGCAATATCAGATTTATAAAATCTGTATATCCGGGAGACGAATTATATACACTTGTGAAGGTCACCGAACTTATGGAAAAACGCAATGAAACGAAGGCTTCGCAGTGGAATGAAGCTAATCTATCAGCTAGAGGAAACTATAGTAATACATAGCAGTTGGTCGAAACGATCTTGCACAAGGATTGTATGAGATAGTTGTCGAGGGAAAAGAATATAGTCCCATTGAAAGTCGCTATTTTAGCGACTTTTTTGTTATGGCTTTAGCCAGTTGTGTGCGTGAAACGTGCGAAACAAAAACCACCCGCTACGCGGGTGGAGGAATCAGCGTTTGACCACTAAGACCATTCCGATTAAATCGAGATGTTCAGATTTAGCATGAGATTCGGATAAGTACAATAATTTTCGATGTTTTTTATTTTCTTTATACAATGAGCTTATTTAAGCCGCCAAGTCAGTGCGTTTTTTAAATACTTAAATGTTTGAAAACATTCCATACAAATAACTATTATATTATTCATAATTCCACTGGTTTATGGAGCTTTTAAGGGAATTCAAGTCACACCCCTCACCCAAATCACAAATAAGGATTGAGAGAATGCACCCGATTTGATCAAAAGAACCACCTATGTTATTCATTTGACATTAGTACTATATACAACTATAATGCAGACTACAATGAGAACATACGCTCTTGCAGGCATAACACTTTAAAGGAGTGAAAAAAATGCAATTATGTCAAGGCGGGTTTGTTATTAAAAGGGTTTGAGGAGGGTTATGTTCTCTCAAGAATTCCCCACCTTTCGAGTGAAAGTGCTTTATTTCATGCCCGCTGCCCTGCAGGTAGAATGGACTCCATAGAAAGGAGGTGATCCAGCTGTACCTTCCGATACGGCACTCATTACAAATAAAGTGACTCGTTATGAACTGACACCTGAGGCAGTTGATTGCGTAGTTTTTTGCTCAAAAACAAGACACCGATACTTTCCCACATTCGTGGCATTGCGGAAAAATTTAATATCTACTGTTATTACTCCATCACTGCTTATAGTAGAGATGTTGAACCAGGAGTTCCTTCGATTGAAAATAGCGTAGAAACACTCATCCAATTATCTAAAATTGTAGGAAGTAAAAAGGTTGCTTGGCGGTATGATCCTGTTCTGCTTACACAAGATTAAACGGTAGAACGTCATCCTGAAACCTTTAATGTCTCGCTAGTCAGCTTGCACCTTATATTGATCGTTGCATTTTTGGTTTTGTTGAAATGTATAAAAAATTGGAAGTAAACATGCCTGAACTGGAGCGCATCTCATCTGAAGATATGGATCAATTGGCACAACGGTTTGGAGCTATAGCGTCCAAATATGGTATTTACACTCAAACTTGCGGACCGAGCGAAGATTATAGCAATTACGGTATTCATGCTTCAGGTTGCATGACGCTTGAGATTCTTGGAAATGCAAATGAGACGGAATTCCGTAATTTGAAACATAAAGGTATGAGAGCAGGATGTAACTGCATTGAGAGTAGAGATATTGGTGCTTATGACACATGTGTGAGTGGCTGCAAATATTGTTATGCAAACAAGAGTCCCAAAGCTGCATCTGAAAATTATAAGCTACAGGACCCGAATTCGCCATTACTGTTCGGGCATCTGAAGACAACAGATATCTTACAACAAGGAGCACAGAGGAGCTTTTTGAAAAAGAATTAATTTGACTTATGCCCGGTACCAATTGAGGCTACTTGAATGAATGTATATACAGGTGCGTATATGCAAGTGTAGTGAGGAAATCTATCTACCGGAAACAGGAGAGAAAGCAACTGCTTTCTCTCCTGTTTCCAGTTTGCTTCCGACATGGGAGATAACCTGATCTCTTCCAGCCAAGTAACAAAAAATGAAAAAAACATGCAGAAGCAGCAGCCGATCGGCTGCCGTTGTTTTAGTGTTTCGTTGTATACTGTGACCTTTATTGAAAAGGGAAAATGCCATTTACTTTACAGAATATAATTACCGATTAAAAACTTCTTTCTAGCAAGGTGCCAACTTGCGTGGCCATGACTTGCGGTGAATAGGGCATTCCATTTCGAATCCACCATTCAATAACCCCTACATAAGCAGTCCCAGCATATTGTAACATCACATCTTCGGTTAATTCCGCATTTTTTCCGCTTTCTTTGTCAATCTCCCCTTTGAACCCTTCCATGAAATAAGCAAGTAGCCGCGTTCTAAAAGATAAAGGTGTACCTTTTGATCCAGCTAGCATGGTTGAAAAAAGTAAATAATTTTTCTCAAAGTACTCGAAATATGGAACAAGAGCATCAGCCCACTCCATCTGACATGCCCACGTATCCATTTCTTTTAATTCATTAATGTGTGTTTCCATGATTTGATCTAATAAATCATATTTGTCCTGATAGTGAAGATAAATTGTACCGCGGTTTACGTTTGCCTTGTTTGCAATGTCTTGAATGGTAATGTCATCAAAGTTTTTTACAGCCATCAGTTCAATAACGGCTTTTTTTAAGGCTTCTTGTGTTTTTAGGATTCTCCGATCCACTTTAATCATCTTGTCTTTTCCCCCTGATCAACAAAATAATGAACACTTTTCCTGATGATGTTGCTATTTCAACAAATTTCGCTTTTTTAACCATTGAACTTAGGTTTCTTTTTTTATAATAATAGACATAAGTTGATAAAACAACCAGTTTTGCTTATTTGCTCTCCGTGGCATACATACCTAAAAGGGGAATTTAAATTTAAAAAAGAGGGGTGTTCACTTGGTGTTTAAATGGACATATGGGTACCTACGGAGGCATCGATAGATATGGACAATATACGCAGGAAGGTTATTCCACCCATATCGTTGTAACGTAGGATTTCGTGGTTCGAATTCCAGAGGGCATTAATCTTGATGTCGCCGCTCCAACACTTATGTGCTGGGATCACAACGTTTTCGCAGCTGCGCCATTGGGGGTTGATTCCGGCAAAAATATAGCCGTTGTTGGACTTGGTGGACTCGGACACATGGCTGTTAGGTTCGCTTATTCTATGGGGGCAGAAGTAACAAACCCATAACATCTAAAGCATATGCGTTAGCTTAAAGAAAGCATTTAAACAATCATAGGAGTTAAAAGAATGAAGACCCAAAAAAATTCTTTCGGTTTTGCTCTATTATTGGCCATATTTTCGGCGTTGGGGCCGTTTACCGTCGATATGTATCTTGCATCACTTCCGCAAATCGCTGTTTTTTTTGGAACAAGCGCAACTGCGGTTCAAGCGAGTTTAACCACTAGTCTGTTAGGATTAGGGCTAGGACAGTTGATAATGGGACCTTTAAGCGACATTTATGGAAGACGCCAGCCTTTGTTGATTTCCATGATACTATATATCCTTTCCTCTATTGGATGCGTTTTTGCTCCAAGCATAGGATGGTTTATATCTTTAAGATTTATACAAGGGGTTGCTGCGTCCGCTGGACTCGTTATTTCGCGCGCTATTGTTCGAGATCGGTTTAGTGGGATTGAAATGACTAAGTTTATATCGTTGCTGACAATGATCAGCAATGTGGCACCATTAATTTCCCCTACGGCTGGAAGTACGGTTATGTCATACTGCTCTTGGTCAGGTGTATTTATATTTTTAGGGGTGCTAGGCATAGGGTTAACTGGGATTACCATATGGGGGTTAGAGGAAAGCTTACCTGTACAACAACGTATTTCAGGCAGTCCCCGTGCGTTGATAAAAAATTATAATAGCTTATTCCGAAAGCGGTCTTTTATGGGGTATGCTCTAGTCAATGGCATATTGTTCGCAGGTGTTTTTGCCTATGTTGCAGGTACCCCTTTTATTTATCAAAACATATACGGCGTGTCGCCGCAACTGTTTTCAATCCTCTTTGCGTTGAATGGCCTTGCTATTATCTTGGGATCTCAATTCGTCAAACTGCTTGCAGGCCGGGTTACGGAAAGGCGGCTGTTTTTGATCGGAATAATACTAGCGTTTTTATCTTCTGCAGCAGTCTTATTTATAGTACTAGTACATGGAGTATTATCAGCTATGTTTATTTCGATCTTCTTATTCGCTTTATCCATTGGGATCATTGGCCCCATCTCTTTTACATTAGCAATGGATTCCCAGGGGCATATTGCAGGGAGCGCGTCTGCCGTGCTCGGGACCTTACAATTTGCATTAGGTGCCGTTACGTCTCCTCTTGTGGGAATTGCAGGCGAAAATTCTGCTATACCTTTTGGAATTATTATTTTTTCTACAAGTTTATTATCTATAATTACCTATATCATTCTGGTTAAAGGGATAAAAAAATTATCCGGCACCAAAAATAGCTTTGAATCCAATACTTAACCAATCGCTAGCGAACATTAAGTAGGATCTAAAATGTAAAATGTTACACTAAACAATGGTGTCGAGATGCCGATACTCGGTTTTAGCTGAGAAACATCATAAATCCGTGGCTCAAGTTGCTTTACGTTGGTTGATACAAAGAGGAATTGTTGCGCTTCCAATGTTTGTTCATAAGGAAAGAATTATTGAAAATTTCAATATCTTCAACTTCGAATTGAGCAGGGACGATATGGAGAGGATTGCTAAGTTGGATTCCAAAGAGAGTTTAATTTTATCTCTTCACGATCCTGAGAACGTTGAACGGCTCAGCAATATGAAATTTTATTACTAATTTTGGGGAGGTCTTATCACAAAATGCTCAAATCCAACAACACTATGTTCACGTAACAGTACCCAAATCCTTCCCATATATCGATTCAATTCCACATATAAACATATGCATATAGAATTGATTAATGGTTATAATGGCAGAGAAGTATGTGAAAAGTGTAAACTGAAAGAACTGTATTTAAGATGGTAAGTTAATTACTAGGACATATTGAATCTATTCTTAAGCACATATTGTCAACAGGGGGAAACATGGAGTTAAGAGTGCTTCGTTATTTTCTTACAGTCGCTCGTTTGGAAAGTATTACGCATGCAGCAAATGTACTACATGTAACACAGCCGACATTAAGCAGACAATTGGCTGACTTAGAAAAAAATTTAGGAACTCAATTGCTTATTCGCGGTAAAAAAAAGGTGTCATTAACGGATGCTGGCATGCTTTTACGTCAAAGGGCAGAAGAAATCCTGACGATTGCGGATAAAACAGAGAGAGAATTCAAAGATCAAAATAATCTGGTTGGAGGGACTATCTCTATAGGAAGCGTCGAATCACTAACATCGCATTATTTATTTCAAACATTAAAAGCTTTTCATGAAGAGTATCCACAGGTTAATTATTATATTTATAGCGGAACAGGGGATGATATAAAGGAAAAAATAGACAAAGGATTACTTGAAGTTGGGATTTTATTAGAGCCCATAAATATTGAAAAATACGATTTCATCAGATTGCCTCAAAAAGAACGATGGGGAATTCTAACACAGGCTTCATCCCCTCTTGCACAAAAAGAATATGTTACTCCCAATGATCTTGTTGGAGTTCCTTTACTTCTTTCTAGTCGTCCAACAGTACAAAATGAAATTGCTAATTGGTTTGCTGATGAATATGAAAATATACATGTTCTAGCCACATACAACTTAATTTCTAACATAGTTAATTTTGTAGATAATGGTATGGGAACTGCTATTTGTATTGAAGGTGCTCTTGCGATGACAGGTTCAAAACATCTTTGCTTCAGACCATTTTTTCCAGAACTCAAATTTAGTTGTGTTATTGTTTGGAAGAAACACAAGATTTTTAACCAGACTACTTCTCACTTAATTCAATTAATCAAGTATGCCTCACAAGCATAATAAAACATAGATTATAGGTATTGGATAAGGTTATTTATCTAGTGATATCTTAAAGGTGCAGCTTGAATGAAGCCTTTAAATATTACTGATAAATAACTTTTTTTATTTAGCGGGTAAAGTTGTTTATGTTTAATAAATAAAAGGCGTAATTCATTGTTCAACAACAAGAAGAGGGGGCATTTTCTAATGAGCAAAAAATATGAAAAATTAGCTCAGGATATTGTAGAGAAGATTGGTGGTAGTGAAAATGTATCAACACTAACTCATTGTATGACAAGGCTTAGATTCGCACTAAACCAAAATAAAGAAGCCGATCAAGACGCTATTAAAGCTTTAGATGGCGTAATTGATGCGATTGAAAGCGGTGGCCAATTTCAAGTGGTTATTGGCACCCATGTTGAAGAAGTATATGAGGAAGTGGTCAAATATATAAAACATGCAGAAAATATAGATGATAAATTATCTAATGAAAAAAATGTAAGCGTTTTTGGCAAATTAATCGATTTTATTTCAGGTACATTCAGTCCAATCGTTCCGGCTATTGCAGGCGCGGGAATGATAAAAGCGCTATTGGCTTTGCTGATCTTATTTAATGTAGTTTCAAAAGCGTCACAAACTTACTATGTAATCAATTTCATGTCGGATGCCATTTTTTATTTCTTACCCTTTTTATTAGCATATTCGGCTGCAAACAAATTAAAATGCAGCCCTGTACTGGCACTTGTGTTGGCTGGGGTATTGCTTCATCCGAATCTGGATCTATTGAGAACTGCGGGTAATAATGTTAGCGTTTTCAATATTCCATTGACACTTGTTGCTTATAGTTCATCGGTTGTTCCGATTTTATTAACCGTGTGGGCGCAATCCTACATTGAACCATTCTTTAAAAGAATCATTCCTAACGCTGTAAAAATTATTTTTGTTCCGATGTTTACCATTCTGGTTGTTGGATTTATTTCCTTAACTGCACTAGGACCGCTAGGTTCTTTCTTCGGAACATATTTGGCAATGGGGTTTGATTTTTTGGGATCGCACGGAGCATGGGTGGTCATTTTCATAATTGCAACCTTCTGGCCAATCCTTGTTATGTTTGGACTTCATCACAGTATCGTTCCGTTATCATTGGCTCAAATCACGACATTGGGATATGAAAATATCATTGGACCTGGAGCCATGATATCCAATATTTCGCAAGGTGTAGCCGCGTTGATTGTCAGTTGGAGAACAAAGGATACAGTATCCAAGCAAATCTCCACTACAAGTGGAATTACAGGTTTAATGGGAATTACAGAAGCAGCACTTTACGGTGTTAATTTACCTAAAAAATATCCTCTTGTTGCGGCTATGATTGGCTCCGCTGCTGGCGGGGTTTACGCAGGGGTTATGGAAGTTTCACGTTATGCAACAGGTTCATCAGGGCTTCCAGCTATTCCGCTTTATATTGGAGAAAACATTTGGAATTTCTATAATATACTCATCGCATTATTAATTACGACGGTTATAACTGCAGTGCTTACCTATTTTTTAACCTTAAAATATGAGAAAGAAACGTCTGAGCAGAATAAAGTCACCACAAACGATAAAATCATCACACTTAAAAATACGGTTATTACAAGTCCTATCAAAGGGGAAATGATTCCATTGAAGGATGTTCAAGATGCGGCCTTCTCCACAGAATCAATGGGAAAAGGAATTGCCATTGAGCCAAGCGAAGGAAAAGTGGTCGCTCCTTTTGATGGGAAAATTGTTTCGTTGTTTCCCAAGAAGCACGCAATCGGTTTACTCTCCGATGATGGGGTTGAAATACTCATCCATATAGGATTGAACACCGTTAAACTGAATGGGAAGTACTTTGAAGCTCATGTTGAAGAAGGTCAGAGAATTACCAAGGGACAGACACTAATCACGTTTGATTTGGAGAAAATCAGGGAGGAAGGATATGTTACCCAAACCCCGGTGATCGTTACGAATACTTACAGTTATGCTGATGTGCTAACTAATAACAGTAGTACAGTCACTGATTTTAACAATGAGTTGTTAGTCCTAATAGTGTAACCATATCAAAATTCAAGGAGTGGATTATAAATGACTTTAGTCAAAGACTTTTTATGGGGAGGAGCAACTGCTGCAAACCAATGTGAAGGTGGATATTTGGAAGGGAATAAGGGATTGTCAACCGTCGACGTTATACCCGCAGGACAGGATCGCGTTTCTGTAATGAAAGGCAAGATGAAAATGATGAAATGTGATGATGAGCATTTCTATCCGAGCCATGAAGCCATCGACTTTTATCATAATTATAAGGAAGACATTGCTTTATTTGCAGAAATGGGTTTCAAATGCTTTCGTTTATCTATTGCATGGACACGAATCTATCCAAATGGGGATGATACATTACCCAACGAAGAAGGTTTGAAGTTCTACGATGATGTTTTTGATGAGTGTTTAAAATATAATATAGAGCCTTTAGTAACGATCACTCATTTTGATGTGCCGATGCATTTGGTAAAAACGATCGGTTCTTGGAGAAGCCGTAAAATGGTTGATTATTATGAAAGACTATGCGAAACACTATTCACTCGCTACAAAGATAAAGTGAAGTATTGGCTAACCTTTAATGAAATCAATATGTTATTACACCTACCATTCGGGAGCTCAGGATTGGTGTTTGATGAAGATGAAGATGAAGAAGCTGTGAAGTATCAGGCAGCTCATCACCAATTGGTCGCGAGTGCTAAAGCTACTGAAATTGCACGCAAAATAAATTCCGAATTCAAGATAGGATGTATGTTGGCGGGTGCCAGCACTTATCCCTATACTTGCGCTCCTGAAGACGTATGGAAAGCCATGACAAGGGATCGAGAGCATTACTTCTTTGTGGATGTACAATCTCGTGGTGAATACCCGAATTATGCCAAAAAAATGTTCGAAAGGATGAATATACATCTGAAGATGCAAGATGGTGATAAGGAGCTTCTGAAAAATAATACAGTTGACTTCGTTTCATTTAGTTACTATGGTTCGCGATTAACAAGTGCTGACCCAGCAGTTAATACTCAAACCGCTGCCAATCTATTTCCGACATTACGAAATCCCCATTTAAAAAGAAGTGAATGGGGCTGGCAAATTGACCCACTCGGGTTGAGAATTACATTAAATGCATTGTATGATCGCTATCAAAAACCATTATTTATTGTCGAAAATGGGTTGGGAGCTGCGGACAAGCCTGATGAAAATGGATGTATCTCGGATGATTACAGAATCGAGTATATTCGGGAACATATCCGCGCATTTAAAACTGCTGTAAAAGAAGATGGCGTAGAATTGTTAGGATATACAACCTGGGGGTGCATTGATTTAGTAAGCTCAAGCTCTGGAGAAATGAGCAAAAGATATGGTTTCATCTACGTGGATAAAGATGACCAGGGAAATGGTACGTTAAGCCGTAGTAGGAAAAAGTCCTTTAATTGGTATAAGAAAGTAATTAACAGCAATGGAGAAGATTTAGACTAAGTTTATACAGACATAGCTAGTTGATGGTGGAATCACAGTCGACCAGATGTGACGCTTACAAACTTTTTCTAAACAAGACCCTTAATTTAAAATGCGATATATTCTCTTGTTCTCACTAACATGAGGCAAGTTCTTCTTGTGGTAAGCATTTTCTTGTTATTCGGGACCGTGCTCTCAATAGGAAATAAAGTTATGGGTTTAAGTACGAAAACATGGAGCGAATGCCGCTTCATGTTTTCGGTGCTGTGCCGGGTATGGGCCTTATCTCTAGTGTTCAAGTCCCGAATGCGAGAACAGTTTTCAAAACCCTACCCTCATCACGAAATTAGGATGAGAATTTTGTTTAAATAACCTCAGTACAAGAAATTACTCGATTTACTAGATTTGTTGGGAATGCAATTTAAAAATTTCTGTCTAACAATATCCCAGTTTGTTCTGCCATGACACGAGGGGGGACTGACATTCCATTCTTAAACCACCATTCTACGATCCCCACGACCGCGGCCCCAAAAAATTGAAGAATGACATCTTCACTTAAGCCTTGATTTATTCCTTCTGTTACATCGACTTCAACCTTGTACTCCTGGACGACTAAATCAAGAAATTGACTACGAAAATAAGCTGAACTTTTCGTGTTTAGCATGGTTGAAAAGAATAAATGATTGTCTGCAAAGTATTCGAACCAGACATAATTTCCTTCTTGGAAACTCATTTCAGATGCTGTGTGGCAAAGTTCACGGAGATTGTTTATATGTTCTTCAATTATCTTATCTAGCAAGTCAAATTTATCCATGTAATGGAGATAGATTGTTCCTCGATTAACATTTGCCCTATCAGAAATATCCCGAATTGTAATGTCATCAAAGTTTTTTTCAGTCATCAGTTCAAGTATTGCTTTCTTTATGGCTTCTTGAGATTTGAGTACCCTTCTGTCCACTTTAGTCATTTTTAAAGTCCCCTTACTGAGATAATCGGCAATTACGGATAATTTGTTGAGTAATCCACACATCGAAAGAAATTGATTATTGCAAGCATTTTGTATCCGTTTAGAATTATAAACGTAAGTTGATTAAACAATCAATGTTCATTTTTTTATTTGGAGTTATCTAAACTCAATGATCAGCACGCGTACCCGTGCTGAGGCAAGTCAAGATCGCACCACACGAAAGGGAGGAACAATGAAATGGATTATACGAAACTTGGAAATACTGGCTTGGATGTATCCCGGATTTGTCTTGGTTGTATGGGTTTTGGAGACGCACAAAAAGGTCATCATCGATGGGTACTTGATGAAGAACGCGCTCGTCCAATCATAAAAAAAGCTCTGGAGCTTGGAATCAATTTTTTTGATTCTGCAAACGTGTACGCTGACGGGACAAGTGAGGAAATAATTGGAGGTGCATTAAAGGATTTTTCGAACCGTGATGAGATTGTCATCGCGACTAAAATACATGGACGAATGCATCAAGGACCCAATGGCGCTGGACTTTCCCGCAAGGCGATCATGAGCGAAATCGATAAGAGCCTTAAGAGATTGAAAACCGACTACGTCGATCTGTATCAAATTCATCGTTGGGATTATAACACGCCTATCGAAGAGACGATGGAGGCATTGCACGATATAGTTAAGGCTGGTAAGGCAAGATACATCGGAGCCTCTGCAATGTGGGCATGGCAGTTTGAGAAAGCTTTACATATAGCTGAGAAGAATGGGTGGACCCGATTTGTATCAATGCAGAATCATTTAAATCTCATTTACCGTGAAGAGGAGCGAGAGATGCTCCCACTTTGTAAGGAAGAAAAAATTGGGGTCATTCCTTATAGCCCGCTCGCAGGAGGAAGGTTGGCGCGGGAGACAACAACACATCGTGCCGAAACTGATGAAATTGCAAAACAAAAATATGATGCAACAACAGATGCGGATCAATTGGTGGTGAACCGGGTTGCGAGTTTGGCAGAGAAACATGGTGTTCGCCGGGTTCACATCGCACTTGCGTGGCTTCTACATAAAGAACCGGTAGCCGCTCCTATTGTCGGTGCGACAAAAATATCCCAGCTCGAAGATGCAGAAGCTGCTCTATCTATTCAATTAACTGCTGAAGAAATTGCGTTTTTGGAAGAACCATATGTACCGCACCGAATCGTTGGTCATTTTTAAATTCATATAAATTGGTGTCGCACGGTCTCTTTGATAAGAGAGATGCACATGAGTTTTTGTGTCAGCTCGTCGTCATTAGACATAAACTCACAATAAAGGAGAATAAATTATGCCTGTAATTACAATTGAAGCAGCTAAATTAACTAAAGAGCAAAAAAGAAAGTTAGTAAAAGACCTTACTACATCAGCTTCAACTATCATGAATATACCTGAACAAGCATTCTTTGTGTTCGTAAGGGAAAATGAACTAGATAATATAGGTGTTGCAGGACGGATTTTAGCAGACAAAGCTGTAAATAATCCACTGAAAAGTGAGGAGTAAAATAATTAACTTGGTATCCATTTAAACAATTAAGATAGAAAAAAATATTCTTGGATGGAGAAAATTTAAAATGAAAACACTTGTTCTTGTTTTTCACCCTGATTTAACTGCTTCCCGTGTTCATCGTCGCTTAACGGAAGAAATGAAGAAGCAAGCTGGTGTTACAATTCACCATGTTTATGAGGCATACCCGAATGAGAAGATCGATGTCGCTGCCGAGCAGAGTCTATTGGAGCAGCATGATCGCATCGTTTTGCAATTCCCATTCTACTGGTACAGTACGCCTTCATTGCTGAAAAAATGGGAGGATGTAGTCCTAACTCATGGCTGGGCATTTGGAAGCAAAGGGGACAAGCTGCACGGAAAAGAGCTGCTGATTGCCGTTTCTACCGGCGCTGCTAAAGAAAACTATTTACCAGACGGTAATTTTAAATACACCGTTTCCGAGCTGCTGCGACCTCTTCAGGCAACCAGTAACTTGATTGGAACACGCTATTTGACACCATATATCTTGTATGGTGTAATGCAACACCTGTCAGATGAGGAGCTAGAGCAAAGTGCCAAGGATTATGTGGCTTATGCGCTGAACCCTAAACTTGTCTAGAAGAATGGTGATGCTAAGCCTGTTGGCTTCATCATAGAGACGGGAATTGGAGGTTACCGCGTCGCAATTATCGTCATTCTTTCAGTGGGTCTTATTTATCCACAAAAAAAACAAGCAGGAGGCACAGTTATGAATCGAATTGAAAAGAGTGAAGAAACGTTTAAACAGCTATTTGGTAATGGAATGCCGGGAGCATACGCTACTGATCCTGATTTTCAGGACATCCTGAGCCGTTTTATTTTTGGGGAAGTTTTTTATCAAGGGAAGTTGGACGATAAACAACGTGAGCTTATCACTCTGGTGGTGCTTGTAACGAATCAAACGTTACCTCAGCTCAAGGCGCATGCTCATGCTGCACTGAACGTTGGACTAACTCCGGTAGAAATTAAAGAGGCCATTTACCATTGTGCTCCTTATTTAGGATTCCCTAAAACGCTAAATGCCATCGCGGAGATTAATGAGGTTTTCCAATCCAGAAATATCGAGTTACCTCTCGAAAGTCAAAAGCAGGTTGAAGAAGAGAATCGGTTAGACAAAGGCCTTGCAGTGCAGGTAGAAATCTTTGGCGATATCATTGAAAAGAACAGGGGGAATGTTCCATACAATCAAAAGCATATACAGGACTATCTTTCTGCCTTCTGTTTTGGTGACTTCTATACTCGTGGAGGCCTTGATCTGAAAACACGGGAGTTGCTGACCCTCTGTATTGTGAGTAGTCTCGGCGGTTGTGAAAGTCAAGTCAAGGCACATGTGCAAGGCAACCTGAATGTAGGCAATGACAAGGATATCATGATCACTGCCATCACTCATTGCCTTCCTTATATGGGTTTTCCGAGAACATTAAATGCTTTGAGTTGTGTGAATGAGATCATTCCAGAATAGCAGAAGAAAATTAAGCGAAGAAATAGATTTTTTTATAGATGAAAGTATACCTAAAATTAAGAAAGGTGTTTATCTAAAATGTCAAATATTCAAGAAAAAGTAGTTATTATTACAGGAGCGTCCAGCGGTATTGGAGAAGCAGCTGCAAAAGAACTGGCATCCAAAGGTGCAAAATTGGTTCTTGCCGCTCGCCGCGAAGACCGGTTAAAGAAATTACAAGATGAAATTGAACAAAGCGGCGGAGAAGCTGTGTATAAAGTGACGGATGTAAGTTCGCACCAACAAATGGAAGATCTTGCTGCGTATGCGCTGAACGAGTTTGGAAAAATTGATGTTTTAGTCAACAATGCTGGAATCATGCCGCAGGCTTTTCTTGCTTTGAAAAAGGTTGATGAATGGGACCGAATGATCGATGTCAATATCAAAGGGGTATTGTACGCAATCGGGGCAGTCCTTCCATCTATGAGAGAACGGAAATCAGGTCATATTATTAACCTTTCATCCGTGGCTGGACACAACATCTACCCAGGCGGGACAGTTTATTGTGGTACCAAACATGCCGTAAGAGCAATCTCTGAAGGCTTGCGCCAAGAAGAAGCGATGAGTGGTACAAATATTCGTGTGACCAATATTTCGCCGGGAGCTGTGACCAGCGAACTGCTGGAGACGACAACCGATCCGGCAATGAAAGCGGGCTTGGATGATTTTTACAAGATAGCAATTGATGCAGACAGCATCGCACGTGCCATTGCCTTTGCCATCGAGCAACCATCGGATGTGGGCATTAATGAGATGATCATTCGACCAACAGCTCAAGTTGGATAACGTTAAAAATATAAGAAAGTAGAGATGAAAAATGAAGAACGAGCACTTAAGCCATAGCACACTCTTCCCATTGGGTCAAAAAGTCGAAAAAAACTTTATCGGAGACGCGTACTTACAAATGGTGTTTACCGATCCAGCACCACTCAATACAGCAATCGGGAATGTAACCTTTGCTCCCGGTGCCCGCAATAACTGGCACTCTCATCATACTGGACAAGTGTTGTTAGTTACCGGCGGTGAGGGGTGGTATCAAGAAGAAGGAAAGCCAGCTCAATCACTCAAAACAGGCGATGTGGTAAACATTCCAGCGAACGTTAAACATTGGCATGGGGCTACGAAGGAAAGCTGGTTTGTTCACTTAGCTCTTACACCAGGACAAACAGATTGGTTAGAACCTGTACTGGATGAAGAATATATTAAGCTATGATAAATAATTAACACATATAAACGGCAGCCGTTAATGCCGCCGTTTATATAGAAGCTTCTAATAGATCTGGAACCCTCTGCTGCTATTCTGCGAATTATGGGTCATGAAATATTTGAAGCTAGCACTGAGCGATTGGAGACAGTATTATGCAAACGATCGACCAACAAATGCTTACCGGAGAACGAGCACTTTTCAAGAGAAAGAATCTCATGGTCACTAATTCCATTTTCGCGGATGGCGAGTCCCCCCTGAAGGAAAGCAACGATATTACTATCGATAATAGCATTTTTAAATGGAAATATCCCTTGTGGTATTGCAATAATATTCGTGTTGATCGTAGCACTTTCCTTGTAATGGCCCGATCGGGAATATGGTATACACACCAAATTGTCATCAGTGACAGCGTAATAGAGGCGCCAAAGACATTTCGGCGTTCGAGCGGAATCCGACTGACGTATGTCGATCTGCCCAACGCGCAAGAAACCTTATGGAATTGCGAAGATATTCACTTGAATCATGTGACCGCAAAAGGTGATTACTTTGGAATGAATAGTGCAAATATCACTATCGACGATTTCACATTAGCGGGGAACTACGCATTCGACGGAGCTAAGGATATGGAGATTCGCAATGCGAAGATTATTTCAAAGGACGCCTTCTGGAATTGCGAGAATGTCACCGTCTATGATTCATTGATCATCGGAGAATATTTAGGATGGAATTCGAAAAACATCACCTTTATCAACTGCACTATCGAAAGCAATCAGGGAATGTGCTACATGGACCGTCTCGTAATCGAGAACGGAACGATTCTGAATACCGACTTGGCATTCGAATATTCAACCATTGAGGTGGAAACCAAGACATCAATTGATAGCGTGAAAAATCCAATCTCCGGGAAAATCAAAGCAAAGGATATCGGTGAAATCATCATCAATGACGAAGAAATCAACGCTGCCTACACCCGATATGAGCTGGATAAAGCAGGTGATCGATTTGTCCTTTAATTTTGATAAAATGACGAACCGTTTGGCCACTAACTCTTATAAATGGGATGTTGAACCAGAAGAGCTGCCGATGTGGGTGGCGGATATGGACTTTGAGACTTCGCCTGCTGTAGTCGATGCTCTGCAAAAGAGATTAGACCATCATATTTATGGATATACCTCGATACCAGATACTTATTATGATGCAGTTGCCCATTGGTGGGAAAAGAGACATCAATATCAGATCCAAAAAGAATGGATTATGTTTTGCACGGGGGTAGTGCCGGCGATATCATCTATCGTACGCAATATGACCAAAGCCGGCGACAAAGTGCTAGTGCTTGCGCCTGTCTATAACATTTTCTACAACTCCATAAAGAACAATCAACGAGAAGTTCTGGTAAGCGAGTTGATTTACAAAGACAATGGATATTCGATCGAATTTGACGATGTGGAGAAAAAGCTAGCCGATCCTGACACAACGCTTATGATTTTCTGCAATCCGCACAACCCCATAGGTAAAGTGTGGGACAAACAAGTTCTTGAGAAACTCGGCACGCTCTGCGTCAAACATGAGGTCCTTATCCTTTCCGATGAAATTCACTGCGACTTAACACACCCAGGCCACCAACACATTCCGTTCGCTTCCGTATCGGAAGTGATCGCACAAAATTGCATCACCTGTGTGGCACCGACGAAAACTTTCAATCTTGCGGGAATTCAAACTTCAAGTATTATCGTGCCGAATTCGAAGATTCGAAAACTTGTACACCGTGGCATTAACACCAATGAAGTGGCCGAACCTAACTTTTTTGCGATTGAAGCAGCAATCTCTGCCTTTACGGAAGGCGAACCCTGGCTGCAAGCCTTATTGGAATATCTCATGGCGAACAAGCAATATCTCGAACATTATTTGGCTAGTGAACTACCGCAGCTCCAAATTATCCATTCGGAAGCGACTTATTTGGCCTGGATCGATTGCCGGAACATAACTTCTAATGTAAGTCAACTGTGTAAGTTCATAAGGAAAGAAACGGGGCTGTATGTCTCGGAGGGCGCCATTTATGGCGGCAATGGACACGGTTTCATTCGATTGAACTACGCCTGCCCTAAAAAACGACTAACTGATGGATTGCAGCGCTTGAAGATTGGGATTCAGGCATATCAAAGAATGAATGATTGATTCAATAATGGTTACACTTGAACCTGAAACCATGTCATAATAATCTGAGACTGGCGCATTCTGGGGATTTTTGTTTTAAGTGAGGAATTAAGTTGTTAAATGTTTATGAGAGAAAAGGAATATTTAAAGCCATTTTTGAAAGGAGAGATATTCGATCATTTAATAGAAAACCCATATCCAGAGATAAGTTAAACAACATATTAATGGCTGGATCATGCACCTTCCGTTGGTTTTATGAAACCTTGGGATTTTATTGTAATTGACTCTCAAGAAGTTAAAGAACGATTGGCGCATGCATGTCATAAAGAAATACAGGCCTTGTCTATACACTATGAAGATGAAAAAAAGAAAAGATTTCTCTCGTTAAAATTAGAGGGTATAAGGGAAGCACCTATAACGCTCTGTATTACATGTGATCCAACAAGAGGTGGCGGACATGTAATTGGGCCAAAATTCTATTCCTGAAACTGATATTCTATCCGTAGCCTGTTGTATCCAAAATATGTGGTTGGCGTCTTATGCAGAAGGAATAGCAATGGGGTGGGTGAGTTTTTACAAGAAAACAGACGTACGGGAAATACTGAATATTCCACCACATATTGATTCTATTACATTGATTTCATTAGGTTACACGGATTTTTATCCTACAAAACCAATCCTAGAGCAAGTAAATTGGGAGAGGCGTCGAAATCTAAATAATCTAATACATCATAATGCTTGGGAATGATTGAAATATAAATGAAAAAGATAAATTTATTCGAGGTTGCAAAAGACATAAACGATTATGCGAACTTGGAGTCACTTATAACCTCAGTAAACAAGTTTCCTGTAGAATGACATAAAATTACCAACCAAGAAATCCCTTGTTTTATAAGGGATTTTTAATTTTTGGTAGGGAACTTTATGTCAATTTTAAAAAAAACGTTTATGTTAGGCATTTTTATCTCCGAAGATCATGTTATACATATGTACAAAATACGGGTTTTGTGAATATGTCTGAAGAGAACCTTATAGATGTAGTTTTCTGCTGCAGCTGTTGTTCTGTCGGATGACAAGAACATTATCCCATAAATGACAAGAACTTTATCTCATTCCCTATTCACATTTAATTATATCCGATAAATATTATCACAGTCAAAAATAAAAAATCGCCTTTAGTAGGCGATTTTTAAATGTTTGTTTTTATATTCTTAACTTCGCTACATATTGATTAACGTAAGATTCAATTCTTTTATTTTCATCACTTGAATTTTCGTAAATTCTCATTGCTACACTTAATGGTTTAAAAGTATTCATCTTGAATAACTTTCACATTAAAAAAATACTTGGATTTAACTCTAGGTTCCAGAGTAAAATGTTGAATTGAACTAACCTGTGGTGTAAATAGAAACCGATTTGAATCATCTCTCTTCCCTTGTTCTATCCATTTAAAAACTGAAGCATCCGCTATCTCGATCTTCATTTTCCATTGTGACCAAGGAGTGCTACCGAAATCGGATTTCATATTAAATTTTAAATAAACTTCAGTCTTCACATAACATTGTCTGCAAAGTCGATGAGACTACTATTTATTATTGCTGCTACATCCTTTTTGTAATCGTGTATAAAAAAATGATCCCCGTCAAACATATGAATTTTACAACTTTTGGACGTATAATCATGCCATTTTGCAACGTCAAAAATAGTGGCTCCCTTTTCTCTTTTTCCCCACAATACACTTATATCGCAGTCAAGCTTAGCGTTTTTTTCAATGTGCCTGTATGTGTCAGTAATTCTAAAATCCGCTCTGAGTATCGGTAAAAACAACTCCATTAATTCATTGCTTTTCAGAACCTCTTTGGGCGTGCCTCCCAGCTTAAATACCTCATCCACAAACTCCTTATCCGGCAAATCATAGAGTACCTTCTTCTTACTTACAAAACCCGGAGGATATCTGCCGGAAATAAACATATGGACAGGATATGGATGTCCGAGCTCCTTTATTCTATAGGCAAGTTCATATACAAGTACACTGCCCATACTGTGGCCAAACAACGCATAAGGTTGTTCTTCAAGGTTGCTTATGATAATACGGTGTATATCTTCAAGCGCTTCCTCAACACTTCCGTAAAACGGTTCACCAATCCTGCTGCCTCTTCCCGCAAGCTCAATCGGGAAAAGCTCAATCCTATCATGCAAGTATTGTTCCCAATATTTATATACTGCTGCAGAACCTCCTGCATACGGCAGACAAAACAATTTAATCTTATCCATTATATCTACCCCTTATATCTGAACTATTGGTTGATCTCTTCCAATATTTCTTTAATAATAGCCGCATTTTTATCTATATATCCTGTACTTAACATATCAAAATGACTGCCAAATCCGTTATATACTTTGAACTCTCCCGTTGTTGCCTCTCTCCATCCTTCACATAAATCAGCTTCACCTTCATTGTCTTGCTGCTGTGATATAATAAGATGGATATTGGAGTTTATCTGTCCCGAGTTTATAACACTTCTAGTGTATTTATGATAATTTCTCATTCTTTCAATGGCCTTTTCAATAACTGCCTGGTTATCTCCAAACATGCCTTTTATAAGTTTCTCATTTTCTTCTATAAATTCTTTATCCTGTTGCTCAGCAAGTTTCTTAGCATCTTCGCTTTCTTCCTCAATAAGGACAAATGATTTAGCCGAATCCAGAAAGATTATATCGGATACATGATGTCCAGTTTCAATTAATACTTTAGCAACTTCAAATGCCAGATTACCTCCTGCCGAGTAACCAAATAGAATATATGGGCCCTCGGGTTTGACAGAAGTAATTGCCTTCACATACTCCTCCATCCTGCTCTCATTTTCTATAAAGTCAAAGGAATATATGGAATAAGCATTCATTTGTTTTGATAAACTACCATAAGCTATTCCATTTCCTCCTCCTGGAGGGAATGCAAACATAAGACTCTCCATTGCTGAATTAAAATGAATTGCCGGACTTGGTGTAATATAATCATTGGCGTACGTATTGTGTATAAAACGGGCAATTTCCTTTATGGTTGGGGCCATATAAAAGTCTTTTAGTGGTACCTCAACATTTAACTGTTCATAAATTCTGCTTATAAGGGATATTGCCTTCAGTGAGTATCCTCCCAGTTCAAAGAAGTTATCATTCACACCAATTTTTTGTACTCCAAGGGCATCATGCCACAGCAGTGCAAGCTTCTCCTCAACTTCACCGCAAGGCTCTACATACTCTACTGATGTAGCTAAAGTACCGTCATTTTGGGGTAAATTATTCCGATCTATTTTGCCATTGGCTGTCAAAGGCAGCTTTTCCAGCTGAACAAAGTATTGTGGTATCATGTAATCGGGAAGTTCTTTTAAGAGAAGCGCCCTTAAATCTGATATTGTAAATTCACTTTCCCCTGCTATATAAGCACACAAATACTTGTTGCCCTCCTGGTCTGTCTTTGCAATTACCGCAGCTTCTTTTATTGAAGGATGCTTTAATAGCTGCACTTCTATTTCCCCAAGCTCTATCCTAAAGCCCCTAATCTTTACCTGATGGTCTACTCTGCCTATAAATTCGATGTTTCCGTCAGGAAGCCACCTTCCAAGATCACCGGTACGATACATTCTTTCTCCAGAGCTGAAAGGATTAGCTACAAATTTTTCCGTAGTCAATTCAAGTTTGTTCAAATAGCCTTTTGCCAGCCCATCTCCAGATATATATATTTCACCAGTTGTATTAACCGGTAAGATATTCATGTCTTCATTAAGTATATATATCTTATAATTCTGCAATGGCATACCTATAGGTATACTTGTTAGATTTCTCACCTTCTCACGGCTTAAATGGTAATAAGTTGAATCTACGCAGCATTCTGTTGGACCATAAACGTTTGTTATAGTAGGGTTATTATCTTTAAACCGATCATAGAAACCTTGTATACCTTTACATGAAAGTTCTTCCCCTCCGATAATAAACTGCATAACTGAAAGACTTTCGCCAGGCCTGGCAGTATCTGTTAAAAGCTTTATATGTGCTGGTGTTCCGTCTGAAACAGCAATTGAATTCCTGTTATAGTACTTTAGAAGGCCCTCACCATCTAGCCTTGTATCCTCAGGAACTATAAACAGCGTATGGCCAAGGAGAGAAGCCGCAAATATTTGTTTTACAGATGCGTCAAAAAAGTAAGGGGACACAAGGGCAACATTTAAATAATTATCATAATTTTCATAGACAAGCTTTCTTAGTCCATAAACCAAGTTAACTACACTTCGATGCTCTATCATTGAACCCTTCGGAACTCCAGTAGATCCCGATGTATAAATGATATAAGCTAAGTCCTCTGGTTTATTTATTTTATCAAGGTTTTCAGCACTTCCAATGTATATTTCAGGGGAATCAAGCAGTAATATATTACCGTAAAACTCTGCTTTATCCGCTAAATGTGATTGCGTCAACAGCATAGTTGCATTACTATCTTCCAGTAATTTTTTTATTCTTAGTCCAGGAAGTTTGGTTGAAATTGGTAAATAGACACCTCCTGCTTTTAAAATTCCCAGTATTCCAACCTGCATATCTACGGATCTTTCTACCATTATTCCAACTATGCTGTTTTGCTTTACACCATTACTTCTAAGTGCTCTGGCAAGCTGATTTGCCTTTTCATTGAGCTGCCTGTAGGTTAATTGCTTGTCCTCAAACACTACAGCTACATTATCAGGTGTCCTTTCCACTTGGTCTTGGAACAGCTCATGTAGAGTCTTATCCCTAGGGTATTCTGCCTTTGTATCATTAAAACTATTTAGTATTTGCTGTTTTTCATCCTGAGATAGTATATTTATTTCGGACAGCATCTTTTCGGGGTAAGCTGTGATCTCTTCCAGTACATTGATGAAATGGACCCCAAGTTTTTCTATTGTCTCTTTCTTAAACAGACGAGTAGCATACTTTAACCCAAATACAATATTATTCTGGGTCTCTTGGGCGTTTAGGGTCAAATCAAATTTGGACGCCCTGAACTCATTATCATAGGGCATGAACCTTAGCCCATTCATCTTAAATTCTGATGCCTCTTTATTTTGCAAGACAAACATAGTATCAAACAGCGGATTTCTGCTCAAATCCCGCTTAATGCTAAGCTTCTCCACAAGTTCCTCAAATGGGTAATCCTGGTTTTCATAAGCCCTTAGAGCATTTTCTTTTACTACCATCAAAAACTCGCTGAAATTCTTTTTACCTTGAGGGTAATTCCTCATAGCTAGGGTATTGACAAACATGCCTATGATGTCCTGCAAATCTGTATGTGGCCTTCCTGCTATAGGGCTTCCAATTACGACATCTTCCTGTCCGGTGTATTTGAAAAGAAGCACATTGTATGAAGCTAGAAGCACCATATACAGTGTTGCTCCATGATCCACGGCAAGCTTGTTCAGTTTATGTGCAAGTTCCCGGCCTGTTTCAAAACTGACCATATCGCCTTCAAAACTCTGTATAGCCGGCCTTGGGTAGTCTACCGGCATATCAAGTACTGGTATTTCTCCCCTAAATGCCTGGAGCCAGTATTCTTCTTGTTTACTGATTGTGCCGTCAGCAAACAATTTATTCTGCCATACGGAATAGTCCTTGTACTGAATCTGAAGTGCTGGAAGATTCATTCCTTCATACAAGCTTATGAATTCTCTTACCAGTATTTCATCCGACACCCCGTCAGATATGATATGGTGTTTATCAAGCATCATGACATGCCTGTCTTCTCTAATTTTTACGAGCCCTGCTCTTAGTAAAGGAGCCTTGCCAAGGTCAAATGGCCTTATGAATTCATTTGCTGCTTCTGAGGCTTTTTCTTCGCCGGTTTCCATGTACATGATACTAAATTCCACCTCATCATGGACCTTCTGCACCGGTTCACCATCTACCATATGGAAGGAGGTCCGGAAAGCCTCATGCCTTTTTACCAGCTGATCTAAGGCTTTCTCAAAACGTTCTATATCAATACTGCCTTCTAACAACATAAACTCTGGCATATTGTATGCCACCCTTGCTCCTTCAAGCTGATTTAATATATACAGCCTTCTTTGGGAAGACGACATAGGATAGTATTCCATTTCTCCAGTGGGCTGGATAGATTGATAAATACTCTCTTGGGCTTCTTGGATGTACTTGGCAATTTCTGCAATTGTCGGCAGCTTGAATATCTCCTTAAGAGATATATTTACATTGAACTCTTTGTGAATTTTGGCTGCAAAGTTTATTGCTTTTAATGAGTGCCCCCCAAGCACAAAGAAATTATCATTTCTCCCTATTTTCTCAACCCCCAGGATATCCTGCCACAATTGTACAAGCTTCTCTTCCACTTCACCTGAAGGTGCTTCATACTCTACTCCAGTATTTAAATGAGCAGCAGGGTGGGGCAAGTTCTTCCGGTCTATCTTACCATTGGCTGTCAAAGGCATTTCATCCAGCTGCATGAAGTATGCCGGGATCATATACTCGGGCAATTCTTTTGAAAGGCATTCCCTTAGTTCAGTTATTGTCAGTTCATTTTCCCCAACGAAATATGCACACAGATCCTTGTTCTTCTGTTGATCTTCCTTTACAATAACCACAGCTTCTTTTATTGAAGCATGTCTTAATAGCTGAGCCTCTATTTCTCCAAGTTCTATTCTAAATCCCCTTATCTTTACCTGGTGGTCCATCCTGCCTAAAAATTCTATATTCCCGTCAGGCAGCCATCTTGCCAAGTCCCCAGTACGATACATTCTTTCTCCCTTTATAAACGGGTTAGATACAAATCTTTCTGCAGTAAGCCCCGTCTTGTTTAAATAGCCTTTGGCAAGACCATCCCCAGATATATATAATTCCCCAGCGATACCTATAGGATTTACTTCTAATTTCTTACCAAGTATATATGCTCTGGTGTTTGGCAAAGGACGGCCTATGGGGATATTATCCAATCTACTAAGCCCCGCCGCAGTAATCAAATATTCCGTAGAATCCACACAGCATTCGGTAGGACCATAAACATTTGTGATGCAAGGTTGCACATCCTCAAATCTGCTTAGGAAGTCTTTTACTGCATCAAATGGAAGAACATCTCCGCCTATAATAAAATGTCTCACTTTTAGGTTATTATCTATAGGAGGAGAATTTAACATCATATTTACGTGTATGGGCGTTCCATCCGAAATATCAATCCTATTTTCACTATAGAAGTCCAGCAGCTTTTTACCGTCTTTCCTTGCTTCCTCCGGTACAATGTACAATGCATGCCCCATTAGCAGTGCTGCGAAAATCTGCTGCACCGAAGCATCAAAAACATAAGGGGCAATGAGGCAAACATTCAACGGTGATTCATATTTGCTATATATTCTCTGGAACAGACCCTCTACCAGGTTTAATACACTCTTATTATCAATGCAAACACCTTTAGGGTTTCCCGTTGAGCCAGAGGTATAGATGATGTACGCTGTATCACCAGGCTTATTTATACATTTTATATTCACATCGTTTATAAAATTATAATCATAATCAGATAAATCAATAATCTCACCATCGAAATCATCACGATCCATAAGATGATTTTGGGTGAGTAAAATTTTGGCCTTGCTGTCCTCCATCATATATCTTTTTCTTTCCAATGGATAATTAGGATCTACAGGAAGGTACGCCCCCCCAGCCTTGATTACTGACATTATACCTATAACCATTTCAGGCGATCGGTCCACCATTATGCCTACAATATCATCAGGCTTTACTCCCTTTTCTCTTAATGCCCTGGCCAATTGGTTTGCCTTTTGATTCAGTTCTCGGTAGGTTAATTGTTTACCTTCAAAAACCACTGCAATATGATCAGGAGTCTTTTTCACTTGCTCCTCAAACATTTGGTGTATGGTTTTATCCAGGGGATATTCGAGAGCAGTATCGTTAAAGCTGTATAATACTTGCTGTTTTTCTTCCTGTGATAACATTTCGATTTCATAAAGCCTTTTTTCGGGGTATGCTGCAATTTCTTCCAGCAAATTGATGTAATGAGCCCCAAGTCTTTCAACTGTTTCTTTCTTAAACAGTCTTGTACAGTATTCGAGTTCAAAGGCTATACCATCCTCAGTCTCAAATGCATTTAAGGTGATGTCAAATTTTGATATTCTGCCTTCTATCCCTTTGTTGTACGGCTTGAAGCTTAGATCAGACGTTATGAGCTCTGCTTTTCCAACATTGTATATGGCAAACATGGTATCAAAGAGGGGATTCCTGCTCATATCCCTCCTTATGTCCAGCTTATCCACTAATTCTTCAAACTGATAGTCCTGATTGTCGTATGCTTTCAAAGCATTTTCTTTAACTTCTTTCAAGAATTCAATAAAAGTCTTTTCTCCTTGCGGGTGGTTTCTCATGGCCAGAGTGTTTACAAACATACCTATGATGTCTTGAAGGTCAGCATGAGGCCTTCCAGCTATAGGACTTCCCACAATAATATCTTCCTGTCCAGTGTATCTAGATAACAACACATTGTATGCAGCAAGAAGCGTCATATATAATGTAGCTCCATTGTCTGATCCAAGCTTGTTAAGTCTAACCGCAAGCTCGCTATCAGCTTCAAAGCTGATGTAGTCTCCTTCAAAGCTTTGTACTGCGGGTCTTGGGTAGTCGGTGGATAAATCCAGCACAGGGATCTCTCCCTGAAAGGTCTGGAGCCAGAATTCCTCCTGCTTACTTATGGCAGCTCCTGCAAACAATTCCCTCTGCCAAACTGAGTAGTCCTTGTACTGTATACGCAGTGGAGGAAGTATTTTCCCTTCATATAAGCTTAAAAACTCTCTTACCAGTATGTCGTTGGACACTCCATCCGATATGATATGATGCATGTCAAACACCATAATATGTCTGGCTTCTCCAATCTTTACAAGTCCAACTCTTAATAGTGGAGCCTTTCCAAGGTCAAAGGGCCTTATGAATTCCTCCACTATTTCGGGAACCTTCTCTTCACTGGTTTCCAGGTACATGATACTTAGGTCCGCCTTGTCATGGACTTTCTGAGACAGCTCTTCCTCGATCATATGGAAGGAGGTTCGAAAGCTCTCATGCCTTTCTATCAGACTATAAAAAGCCTGCTCAAAACGTGCTTTATCAACAGTACCTTCCAGCAATATTATGCCAGGTATATTGTAGGCGATTCCAGCTCCTTCAAGCTGGTTTAATATATATAGTCTTTTCTGGACGGATGACATGGGATAATATTCCATATCCCCAGCACGTTGAATGGACTGATATAGGCTCTCCTTTGAGTCTTCAATGTAGCTGGCAATTTCTAAGATGGTTGGTGTCTTGAATATTTCCTTAAGAGGTATGTCTACATTGAACTCTTTGTGAATTCTTGCTACAAGGCTTGTTGCCTTTAACGAGTGTCCTCCGAGCATAAAGAAGTTATCATTTCTTCCTACCTTCTCTATTCCAAGGATGTCCTGCCACAGCAGCGCAAGCCTTTCCTCCACTTCACCTGAAGGCGCTGCATACTCTGTTCCTGTATTTATTCTTCCATCAGGCAGCGGCAGCGCCTTTCTGTCCAATTTTCCATTTATGGTTAACGGTACTTTTGCTATCCTCATAAAATAGGATGGAATCATATAATCGGGCAGCTCTTTAGATATAAGCTCCCTTATTTCGGTCACTGTCACTTCTCGGTCAGACACTATATAAGCGCAAAGATACCTGCCTACACTTGAATCCTCCCGGTCAATGACCACCGCCTCATTTATATCAGCATGCTTCAAAAGGGCTGCTTCTATTTCCTCAAGCTCGATTCTATACCCTCTTATTTTAACCTGGTGGTCTTTTCTGCCGGCAAATGCAATATTCCCGTCAGGAAGCCACTTTGCAAGATCTCCTGTTTTATACATCAGTTCTCCAGGCATAAATGGGTTCGGTACAAACTTTTCCCTGGTAAGTTCCGGTTTTTTCAAGTATCCTCTCGCCAATCCTGCCCCGGAAACACAGAGTTCACCCTCAACACCTATGGGCTTAAGATTATTGTTTTCATCAACTATAAACACCCGGGTATTGGTAATAGGTTTACCAATAGGTACCGACTTATCGGCCGTCTCACAATCATCTGCTTTCCATACCGTTGCACATACGGTTGTCTCAGTAGGTCCATAAGCATTTATATATGAAATCCTGTTGCTCCATTTCTTTAAAAGTTCGGGAGTGGAAGCCGAACCTGCTGCAATTACCTTCTTTAAGGAAGTTACTTTTTCCGGGTCCAGATTTGCCAGATACGGAGGTGGTAAAGTAGCAATAGTTATCTCATTTTCATTTAGGTATTCTTCAAATCTTCGATAGTCATTGATAATATCGCTTGAGGATATATATAGTATTGCTCCTGCCAATAGTCCCATAAATATTTCCCAAACTGCAGCGTCGAATGAAATTGATGCAAATTGAATAATCCTATCGCTTTCACTTACATTTAAGCGGGTCTTGAAAAACGCCTCCAGATTTGCTACCCCTTTATGTTCTACCATAACCCCTTTAGGTTTTCCTGTAGACCCAGATGTATAAATGATATATGCCAAATTTTGCGGTGAACATACCACTTCCAGGTTCATAGGGTTTCCGGCATAAAGGCTTTCATCTTCTATGTCTATATACTTCCCGTAAAACTCCACTTTCTCCAGGAATTGCTTTTGGGAAATCAGCACCCCTATCTCGCTGTCCTCGAGTAAATATTCGATTCTTGCCTTAGGGTAGTCAGGATCTATAGGCATATATGCCCCTCCGGCTTTAAGTATGCCAAATATACCTATGACCATCTCCAGTGAGCGTTCTACCATAATACCCACTATGCTGTCTGGTTTAACTCCCTTATCCCTCAACACTCTTGCAAGCTGATTTGACTTCTCATTGAGTTCCCTATAGGTTAGCTGCTTACCCTCAAACACCACTGCCGCATTGTCAGGTGTCTTCACCGCTTGTTCCTCAAATAGTTGGTGAATGGTCTTTTCCCTGTGGTATTCCTCCGTTGTATTATTGAAGCAGTGTACTATTTCTTTCTTTTCCACTTCGGTGAGTATATCAATATTCCTAATATGCATATCGGGATTATCGGTTACAATTTCTATTACCGACTGAAAATGTCCCTTGATTTTTTCTATGAAATTACCATCATATACCAGTGAGTTGTAACTGAATTTAATAGATAATTCCTTACCGCCATCAACGAGTATCCCAAAATCATAATTCGTCTGCTCGAATATTTCCATTCCAACTACATTTAAAATGCCATTACTGGATGAAGCATTAACCGCTTCATCCATAGGGTAATTTTCAAAAGCCATGACATGATGTATCAAGGCATCTTTCAAGCATGTTTTTGACTGCACATCCGCCAGAGGATAGAAACTGTACCGGTCAGATTCAAGCACCGATTGCTGCATCTCTTTGATCAGTTCGGTAAAAGTTTTATCCTCATCACAACTCACCCTTACTGCAACGGTATTTATAAATAAACCCACCATGCTCTCAATTCCCTGTATTTCATGAGGCCTTCCCGATACCACCTCACCAAACACCACATCATCGGTATTGTTATACCGCTGTAATAATATCCCCCATAAGGTCTTTATAATGGTACTCATGGTTGTATTGTTTTTGGCTGCAAACTTCTCAAGATCGCTAGTTATTTGTTCAGATATTTTAAACTCCGTTTCTTCAATCCTGAAATCATCACTTGCAGACCTGCCGTTTTGGGGAAGGACTGTCTGATGCTCGTAACCTTTAAGATAGGTTTCCCAGTAATCTGCGGCCTCGTTCTGATTTCTGCCTTCCAACCATTTGATATAGCGGCTGTAAGGATATACCTTTCCTGACTCCGGCTCCCTGCTATTCATCAAGGCTTCATAGTTTTCCATAAATTCTCTAAATATATTTGCGAGACTCCACCCATCAATAATGATGTGATGAAAGCTCCATACCATGTTATAAGATTGGTAGCCTGTTTTAATTACACTTAATCTTGTTAAAATATCCCTTGATAAGTCAAAGCCCTTTTTTCTGTCTTTAACCCTGTATTCTTCTATATACCTATCCCTTAGTTCTTCGGCAAGGGAGGTAATATCCTCATAGCTGACAGACAGCTTTCTTTCCTTCATGACTACTTGTAAGGGCTTGGCTACATTTTCATACAAAAAAATTGTTCTCAAAGCGTCATACTTTTCAATAATGATATTAACGCTCTTTTCAACACAATCAATGTCCAGGATGCCTTTTATAGAAAGTGATATCTGCTCAAAGTAGGCGTCTGAATTTTTATCCATCATATAGTGGTACAATATCCCTTGCTGCATAGGAGTGAGCCGGTACATATCTTTTATGTTTTGTTTCTTCAAATCACTCATAAGTACTCCTCCTTAAATACAAACTCTTTTTATTCGAAGTTATTCAATACGTCTTCAAACTCATCCATATTCAGATCGTCTACTGTAAAATCACTGAGTGTAGCTTCTGAATAGTCCATTTCTGCACAATGGGTTATTATGTTTACTAAATGCTTTTTAAAACTCACCGCTACCCCTTCAATAGTACTCTTCTCATACTCGCCCTGGTTGTAGCTAAAGTTTAATTCCAGCTTCCCGCCTTCTACAGTTCCGCCGTTAATATCAATACAATACTCACTTTTATAGTTTGGTCCTGTAGACTCTCCGGCAGGAATATCAGACACTCCAAATAAATTGTCTACATTATCCTGGTTGAATTGACCGAGGTAATTGAAGCTTATTTCAGGGTTTAGATTAAAGTTTAAATCGGCTTTGTTTTCCGGCAAGGTAAGATATTTTAGTATGCCGTAACCTATCCCTTTGTTAGGTATCTGCCTGATGTTTTCTTTTACCGATTTGATCATGCGGGAAATATCGAGTTGTCCGCTGACATCTAACACCACGGGATACTGGGTGGTGAACCATCCCACGGTCCTGCTTATGTCAATGTCTTTAATGATTTCCTCCCTGCCGTGCCCCTCCAGACTGATCAGAACCTTATCATTTCCGGTCCATTCCCTCACTGCTAATCCCAAGGCGGTAAGCAATATGTCGTTTACTTCTGTGTTATAAGCATGGTTTACCCGCTTTAGCATCTTCTCAGTCTCTTCAATACTCAGCTCGATCTTGACGCTATTGTTATTCATATACCTTCTATCTTCAATCTCTCGGTCTTTTGGAAGCGGTATTGTTTCAGTTTTTTCCAAATTGGTCCAGTAATTTATTTCTTTTAATAGTTCAGGGCTATTGGCATACTCATCAAGCCTCTGTGCCCAATCTTTGAAAGAGTCGGTCTTGTTGCTGAATTTTATTTCATCATTGTTTAGCGCCTGTCTGTATCCTATGTCCAAATCTTCCAGTATGATTCTCCACGATACCCCATCAACTACAAGGTGGTGAATAGCTATTAGCAGGTGGTCCCCTTCTTTAGTCTTAAACAGACCAACCTTAACTAAAGGACCGTTATACAAGTCCATGCTCCTCTGAATCCTCGACGCTTCCAGCTCTATTTTTTCCCGGTAATTATAGCTGTCCCTAAGGTCTACAATTTCCAATGAAAAATGTTCACCTTCAAGGTTTTTGTTGTATTGGAGTATATTTTGATCCTCTATTTTTACCACTGTTCTAAAAATATCATGGTGCTGTACAAGCTTTGACAATACTTTTCGAATAATAGCTTCTTCAAATCCGTTACGCCCATATATCATTATTTCCTGATTAAAATGATGGATATCCTTGCTGTCTTGTTTATACAACCATCTTTGTATAGGTGTTATCGGTACTATGCCTTCTACCGGGCCTTGATGAATTCTTCGGCTTGTAGATTGTATATATTCGACGAGTTCCTCAATTACAGGATGTTTGAATAAGTCCCGCATTTCAAGCTTTAGCCCATGGACGTTAAGACGCGACATTACCTGTATGGCTTTTATTGAGTCTCCTCCAAGGCTGAAGAAATTATCTTTTACCCCGATGTTTTCAGTTTTTAGTACGTCTTCCCATACTTTGGCCAGTATTTCTTCTCTTTCGTTTCTAGGAACTACATGCTCTACTCCGGTATTAATATTCCCCTGTGGTTCAGGCAATGCTTTCCGATCAATTTTACCGTTGTCATTAAATGGCATCTGTTCCAGATTCATGAAATATGCTGGTACCATGTAGTCAGGTAGTTCGTTTAAGAGATGCTCCCTTAGCTCGGAAATGGTCAATTCATTTTCCCCTACAATATATGCACACAGGTACTTCTTCCCTTGCTGCTCTTCCTTTGCAATAACCACTGCTTCCTTAATAGCAGTGTGCTTCACCAGATGTGCTTCAATTTCTCCAAGCTCTATTCTAAAGCCTCTTATCTTTACCTGGTGGTCGATCCTGCCCATGAATTCGATGTTCCCATCAGGAAGCCGCCTTACTAAGTCCCCTGTGCGGTACACTTTTTCGCCGGGAATAAACGGGTTAGGTACAAATTTTTCTGCTGTCAGTTCAGGTCTATTCAAATAGCCCCTTGCAAGACCGCTTCCACCTATCACAAGTTCACCGGCCACTCCTACAGGAGTTAATTGGTTGTGCTTGTCCAGTATATAAAGGTATACATTCTGTAAAGCTTTCCCTATAGGTACTGTTATAAGTTCTTCTGCTATTTTCTTTGTTATACTGTAACCCGCTGCATATATCGTGGACTCTGTAGGCCCATAGATATTTTCCAGAGATGTGTTCTCTGAGACATCGAAAAGCTCATGGACAAGCTTTTTGGGCAGCGCTTCTCCAGCAGCAAAAATATACCTGAGAGTTGATGGCAGTTTTATACCATTATCTTTTAAAGTCTGTACCATTATATTCAGCATTGATGGTACAAAGTTTACATGGGTTATCTTATGCTTGTTTATTACCTCTACTAACTCCATAGCTTCCTTTTCCACACCTTGGCGTGATATTACAAGCTTTCCTCCGTTGAGGAACCAGCCAAATATCTCAGCTACGGATACGTCAAAGGTATAAGTTGTTTTAAATAGAAAAGCGTCTTCCGCTTTAAGCGGATACATGGCCTGGAGGGCTGTAATTATGTTTACAACGCTAGTATGCTCAATCATTCCACCTTTGGGCTTCCCTGTCGAACCAGATGTATAAATGACGTACGCAAGGTCCGAGGGTTTGTTTACATTTTCAAGCTTTGAGTTCTCTTCATTTAAATATTCTTCCTCCAGATATATAATATCCGCATCAATCTGCTTATTTTCCATAAAAGTCCTGGAGGTCAAAAGGATCTGGGAACCACTATCGTCCAACAAATACTTTATCCTTGTATCAGGATAATTAGGATCTATCGGCAGATACGCCCCTCCAGCTTTCAATATGGCAAATATCCCCACAATCATCTCAAATGAACGTTCGGCCATAATTCCTACAATACGGTCAGGCTTTACCCCTTTGTTCCTCAATACTCTGGCCAAATGATTTGCCTTTCCGTTCAATTCCCTGTAAGTCAAGTGCTTGTCTTCATATACCACAGCTATGTTGTCAGGTGTCCTTTCCACCTGCTCAGCAAACAGCTCATGTATGGTTTTGTCCTGCGGATAGTCTTTCTTAGTATCATTAAAGTCTATCAGCAACTGCTTTCTTTCTTCATGACTTAATATAATAAGCTTGTCAACTGACCCTTTGGGGTTATGGATAAACATATTTAAAATATTAATAAAATAGTCTATACACTCTTCTGCCTGTTTTCTTTCCAATACTTTGTCCGAGTAGATCAAGCTTATATTAAGATCATCGAATGTATTACTTACTGTAAAGTCAAGACTTGTATTGGTTGCTTCATATTCATCAACTGAAATTCTATCTTTAACATCAGCGATTTCTTTGTTTATTATCTCGTTATATATATGAAAATCCACATAATTGAATATGGTATCAAATAAAGGATTTTCCTCTTTGTTTTCTTTTCCGCCCAGGATATTTATGATCTCAAATAAAGGCAGTCTCCCATAAAGCTTTAAGTTTATTAATTTCTTTTCTGCAACTTTTATCAATTCCTCCCATATATCGATTTTATCAAAACACATTTTGACGGGAACCGTATTTAAGAAGCACCCCAGCATCTTATCTCCATCTTCGCATACAGGTCTGTTATTTTCTACCAAACCTACGACAAAGTCATCCTCGTATGAAAGCATATTGAGCATATAAGTGTATGCAGCAAAGCAAAGTGTCTTTAAGCTTACATCATATCTTCTGGCAGTACTTCTTAAATCACCTAAAAATTCCTGACTTAAATGGCGTGTTACATGGTCTACTTTATAAGATTTTTTTGTTTTTCCATGAATATTTGCAGGCATATTCAACCTTTTATATTCACTTAATTCCTCTCTCCAATAATTAATTACTTCCTGGTTGTCCTTAATTGTCATTTGGTCTGCTATATAATCTTTATAGCTGCATTTAAGCCGTGTTGGTATATAATCTTTTTCTTGCTTAAGCTTAGAGTATAGGTTTGAAACTTCCGTAATCAATGAAGCAACACTCCAGCCATCCAGGATAGCATGGTGGAATATCAGAACCAGACAAATATGGTTTGCGTCAAGTTTGAATATTCTTATCCTCCAAAGGGGCTTTGATATATCAAACGGATTCGCTCTGTCATTTTCCAAATATTTGTTTATATACTCAACCTGCCCTGTCCTGCTAAAATTCATGATATCTATCTGCTCAATATCAAGACTACTGCCCTTGTAAACAATTTGCACAGGAGTTTCAAAATCCTCTAAATTAAAAACCGTCCTTAAAATATCATGTTTTGACGTCATTAGAAGCATCGCTTCTTTAAATGCTGGGAAATCAAAGTCTTTGTCATTCAGATGAAATGCAAATTGGTCATGATAAACTGCATTTTCATAGTCTTTTTTGGAATGATAAATCATACCCAGCTCTATGTGACTCATCGGATATATATCTTCCATGTCCGAAGGTAACTTTTCTGAGAGAGTTTCATTCATCAATATTCGCTGTTTAAATAACTCCAGTTCTTCCCTTGCTTTACCCATCTTACTGTTAAAAGCTTCCGTATCTTTTACTTTTAAGAATGCAGACAATCTCTCAATATCAGGATTCATGTATATATCCCTGATTTGGATGTTTATATCCAACTTTTTGCATATTGTGCTGACTAATGATATTGCACGTATAGAATCTCCGCCTATTTTAAAGAAGTTGTCCCTTATTCCTACCTGTTTTGCTCCAAGCACTTCCTGCCATATTTCAACCAGTTTCTCTTCCACTTCATTCCGCGGCGCTACATATTCTGTTCCCGTACTCATACTTCCGTCAGGCTCGGGCAATGCTTTCCTGTCTATTTTTCCATTAGGGGTCAATGGCAGCTTTTCCATCTGCATAAAGTAAGAAGGGATCATGTAGTCCGGGAGCTCTTTTGACAAGTGTTCCCTCATCCCCTGTACGGTTATTTCTTGATCCGGTACGACGTACGCACAAAGATACTTATTTCCGTCAGCTCCTTCTTTGTCCAATACCACTGCTTCTTTTATTGTTTCATGCTTTAATAACCGGTTCTCTATTTCACCCAGTTCTATCCTGTAGCCTCTTATCTTTACCTGATGGTCGATCCTGCCCAGGTATTCTAGGTTGCCGTCAGGCAGCCACCTTGCCAGGTCACCTGTCCTGTACATCCTTTCACCCGGTGCGAATGGGTTTGCTGCGAATTTTTCTTCTGTAAGTTCCGGTCTGTTCAAGTACCCTCTTGCCAGTCCATCCCCTGCTATGCATAGTTCTCCCGCTACTCCTATCGGCTGCAGGCCCTTTTCCTTACTGACAACATACAACTTAATGTTATCTATGGGCTTTCCTATTGGTACAAGCTCCAATTCTTCTTCCGTAGAGCAGCCAAAGTAGGATACATCTACTGTTGCTTCTGTTGGTCCGTACAGGTTATGCAGGCTTGTTCCTTTTTCTTTGTACAGCAGCTTGTTGAACTTTTCTACTTGCTTCAGGTTCAGTGCTTCTCCACTGGCAAATACCTGCTTTAAGCTTGCTATTTCCTCTATTATCCCCTTTTCCTCTACATACTCTAAAAATACACTCAACATGGATGGTACAAAGTGCATTGTGGTAACTTTATTTTTTTCGATTGCCTTCACGATTTCTTCCGGATTTTTTTCTCCTCCCGGTATCAGCAGGCAGACTTTGGCCCCAGTAAAGCTCCACCACAATAATTCCCATACCGATACGTCAAAGGTATAGGGAGTTTTCTGCAGGATCACATCACCTTCAGCTATCGGGTATTGCTTCTGCATCCAGTTGATCCGGTTGATTACGGAGTAGTTCTCTATCATTACCCCTTTGGGTTTGCCGGTAGAACCGGATGTATATATTACATAAGCCAAGTTTTCAGGTTTACTAATTAACTTTGGATTTGATACATCCCCAGTAAATAGTTCCTGATTTTCTATGCTAATAAATTCAGCATTTCTGTAACTACCTTTAGCATTTATAAATTTATCCTGTATCAGAATAATTTGGCTGCCACTGTCATCAAGCATAAACTGGATCCTGTCTTCAGGGTATTCAGGAGCTATGGGTAAATAAGCCCCCCCAGCTTTTAGGACAGCCATGATCCCTATGATCATTTCCGGGGAACGTTCTACCATAATTCCCACTACACTATCAGGTTTTATTCCCTTTTCTCTTAATTTTCTGGCCAGTTGGTTTGCCTTTTCGTTTAGCTCCCTATAAGTCAGCTGTTTATCTTCAAACACTACAGCAATATTATTGGGTGTCCGTTCCACCTGTTCCTCAAAAATCTGATGGATGGTCTTTTCCCGAGGGTATCCTGCTTTTGTATTATTAAATTCATATAATATTTGATGTTTTTCGTCTTGTGACAGCATATCAATTTCTAATAGCCTTTTTTCAGGAAAGGCTGCTGCCTCTTCCAATACATTAAGGTAATGGGCAATAAGCCTTATAACTGACTCTTTCTTAAACAACCTGGTAGCATACTCCAATTCAAATGCAATACCGTCCTCTGTTTCCTCAGCGTTTAAAGTCAAGTCAAACTTGGATATTCTTACTTCACTGTCATAGGGCATAAACCTTAGCCCATCCATCTTCACTTCTGATGCCTCGATATTTTGCAGTACAAACATAGTATCGAAAAGTGGATTTCTGCCCAGATCCCTTTCCAGGTTAAGCTTATCTACCAGTTCTTCAAATTGGTAATCTTGGTTTTCGTAAGCCCTTAAGGAGTTTTCTCTTACTTCATTAAGGAAGTCCACAAAAGTCTTTCCACCTTGAGGGTGATTCCTCATGGCTAGCGTGTTTACAAACATACCAATAACGTCCTGAAGATCAGTATGCGGCCTTCCTGCAACGGGACTTCCAACTATAATATCTTCCTGTCCGGTGTACTTGGATAAAAGGACATTGTATGAAGCTAAAAGTACCATGTAGAGCGTGGCACCATTATTCACTGCAAGTTTGTTCAGTTTAACAGCAAGCTCCTTGCCTGCTTTGAAACTGATCACATCTCCCTCAAAACTCTGTATAGCTGGCCTAGGGTAGTCTAGCGGCATATTAAGCAAAGGAATTTCTCCTTTGAATACTTGGAGCCAGTATTCTTCCTGCTTACTAATTGTCCCATCAGCAAACAGCCTGTTCTGCCATACGGAAAAATCCTTGTACTGAATCTTAAGTTCCGGAAGTTCCTTACCTTCATACAGGCTCATAAATTCTCTTACCAGTATGTCGTCAGACACCCCGTCAGATATAATATGGTGCTTATCAGACATCATAATATATCTGTCTTCTCCAACTTTTATAAGCCCAACCCTAAGTAAAGGAGCCTCATCAAGGTCAAAGGTCCTAATAAATTCACTGGCTATTTTCGCAGCTCTTTCCTCATCGGTTTCCATATACATAACACTAAAATCCACATTGCTATGGGCCTTTTGTACCGGTTTACCATCTATCATATGGAATGAGGTACGGAAAGACTCATGTCTGTCAACAAGCTCCCTAAAAGCCTGTTCAAAGCGCAGTTTATCGAGTTTGCCTTCAATTAGCATAATACCAGGCATGTTGTATGCCATCCCAACTGCGTCAAGCTGGTTTAGAATATACAGCCTTTTCTGGGCGGATGAAATTGGATAGTACTCCATCTCCCCAGCCGGCCCAATAGAATGAAATACACTCTCCTTTGCAATCTTGATGCACTCGGCAACTTCAGACATATTTGGGCTCTTAAATATTTCTTTAAGCGGTATGTTTACATTGAACTCTTTGTGAATCCTGGCAATAAGATTTGCTGCCCTTAAGGAATGTCCCCCCAGCTCAAAGAAATTGTCGTTTCTTCCCACTTTCTCTATACTAAGGATATCCTGCCACAACCCCGCAAGTTTCTCCTCCACTTCACCCAAGGGTGCGACATACTCTATTCCAGCATCGATATTGCCGTCAGGTTTGGGCAATGCCTTCCTATCTATTTTGCCATTGGGAGTCAGCGGCAGCTTTTTTAACTGCATAAAATAGGATGGTATCATATAGTCTGGAAGGTCCTTTAAGAGATGTCCCCTTAGTTCTGCTATTGTTAATTCATTTTCCCCTGCCACATAGGCACACAGATACTTGTTTCCCTTCTGATCTTCCCTTGCAATAACCACTGCTTCCTTTATTGAAACGTGCTTTAGCAGTTGTGCTTCTATTTCCCCCAGCTCTATTCTAAATCCCCTTATCTTTACCTGATGATCTACTCTTCCTAAAAATTCCATATTACCATCAGACAGCCATCTGGCCAGATCCCCTGTACGATACATCCTTTCCCCTGGTATAAACGGGTTAGGTACAAATTTTTCAGCTGTCAGTTCGGGCCGGTTTAGATATCCCCTTGCAAGCCCTTCTCCCCCTATGCACAACTCACCCAAAACCCCTGTAGGCTGAGGTCTCAAGTGTTTGTCAACAACGTAGTATTTTATATTTTGCATTGGCTTTCCGATAGGTACACTCCCGGATTCCAAATAGCTTCCCAGTCTCTTTTCGTAATAACTGGAATCTATGGTGGACTCAGTAACCCCATAGCTATTAACAACCCGCAGTTTCTCTCCATACCAGGATTGTAATCTTTCATAATCTTCCACAGAGAGAGTATCTGATCCAAGTATAAGCAACTTGAGGCTATCAATAATCAAAGCATTATCATGGATATAATCCATAAGAGGAATAATCAGTGCCGGTGTGGATTCAAAGATGGTTATTTTATGGGTTTTAATAAGTGAATATAATCGTGCAGGATCGTATCTCTCCTCGGATGAACAAATAACCATTTGGCCTCCGTTGAGCAGCGTTCTCGAAACATCTCCCACAAATACATCAAAAGAAAAACTTGCGATTTGCAACAGCTTTACATCCATATCCGCAAGCCTATATTCCTTTTTCCATGCGTAAGATATGTTGACAAGACTTCTATGCTCTATCATGATCCCCTTTGGCTTTCCTGTGGTTCCTGATGTATAAATGACATATGCTAAATTACAAGATTTATTAATGACAGGAAGATTTTCTGTTCTCCCGTTGTAATTCACACAGTCATCAAAGCTTATAATATCAAGATCAAATTTAATTTTTTCTTTATGATGTTCTTGCGTAAGAATAATTCCAGCCAAGCTGTCATCGATCATATATCTGATTCGTTCTTCAGGATATTCGGTGTCTATGGGTAAATACGCGCCTCCTGCTTTAAATACAGCAATTACACCTATTATCATTTCTATGGACCGGTCTACCATTATAGCTACTACACTGTCAGGTTTTAATCCCTTGTCCCTTAAGATCCAAGCCAGTTGATTGGCCTTTTCATTAAGTTCTCCGTAAGTCAAGTATTTATCTTCAAATACTACTGCTATGTTATCAGGCGTCTTTTCCACTTGTTCTTCAAATAGCTCTTGTATGGTCTTATCCTTAGGGTATTCTACTTTTGTATCATTGAAGCCATAGATTATTTGCTGTTTTTCCTCCTGGGGCAACATATTTATTTCCGACAACCTTTTAAACGGATTTGCGGTTATCTCTTCCAACACGTTAAGGTAATGAGCCGCCAACCTTTTTATAGTCTCTTTTTTGAAAAGCCGAGTACAATATTCAAAGCTAAAAGCCATACCATCTTCACGCTCTATTGCATCAATGGATAGGTCAAATTTTGATATTCTATACTCTAGCCCGTTATTAAAAGGTCTGAAGCTTATACCAGGTACTGCAAATTCTACCTTAGAGGCATTTTGCATGGTAAACATAGTATCAAACAGTGGGTTTCTGCTCATGTCCCTCTTCAAGTTAAGCTTCTCAACCAGTTCTTCAAATTGGTAATCCTGATTGTCATAAGCCCTTAGAGCGTTTTCTCTTACTTCATTCAAGAATTCTACAAAGGTACTATCTCCCTTGGGGTAATTTCTCATAGCCAAGGTATTTACAAACATACCAAGGATATCCTGCAGGTCTGAATGTGGCCTTCCGGCTATAGGGCTTCCAACGATTATGTCTTCCTGTCCGGTGTGCTTAGACAGCAATATGTTGTATGCCGCGAGCAGTGTCATGTAAAGCGTAGCCCCATTATCCCTTGCAAGCTTGTTTAATTTATTCGTAAGCTCACTGCCTGCTTCAAAGCTAAAAAAATCCCCTTCAAAGCTTTGTATTACAGGCCTTGGATAGTCTAGCGGCATATTCAGTACAGGTATTTCTCCCTGGAATGCTTGGAGCCAGTATTCCTCCTGGCTGCTAATTCCGCCCTCATCAAACAGTTTATTCTGCCATACAGCGTAGTCCTTGTACTGTATCCGAAGTGCTGGAGGGTTGTTTCCTTCATAAAGATCCATAAACTCACGAATCAGTATGTCCATGGAGACACCATCGGATATAATGTGATGCATATCAAACATCATAAGATGCCTGTCTTCTCCCGTTTTTACAAGCTCTACCCTTAGCAGAGGAGCCTTGCCAAGATCAAAAGGTCTGGCAAATTCCCCAGCATACTCTGCGGCTTTTTCTTCGTTAGTTTCAAAGTACATCACGCTGAATTCCACATGGTCATGAACCTTCTGGACCGGGTTACCATCGATCATGTGGAACGATGTTCTAAGAGTCTCATGCCTTTTTACCAACTGCCTGAAGACTTCCTGGAAACGCGCTGTATCAATGCTTCCTTCCAGCAGCATAATACCAGGCATGTTGTATGCTGTCCCTGCCCCTTCAAGCTGGTTTAGTATATACAGCCTTCTTTGTGCAGATGACATAGGGTAGTATTCCATTTCTCCTGCCGGTTGGATTGACTGATATAGGCTCTCCTTTGAGTCTTTAATATATCTGGCAATTTCTAAGATGGTTGGTGTCTTGAATATTTCCTTAAGAGGTATGTCTATATTGAACTCTTTGTGAATTCTTGCTACAAGGCTTGTTGCCTTTAACGAGTGTCCCCCAAGCATAAAAAAGTTATCATTTCTTCCTACCTTCTCTATTCCAAGGATATCCCGCCACAACAGCGCAAGTTTCTCCTCTATTTCTCCCGAAGGTACTACGTATTCTATGCCGGTATTAACATTGCTATCGAGCACAGGCAATGCTTTCCTGTCTATTTTTCCATTAGGGGTCAATGGCAGCTTTTCCATCCGCACAAAGTAGGAAGGGATCATGTAGTCCGGGAGCTCTTTTGACAAGTGTTCCCTCATCCCCTGTACGGTTATTTCTTGATCCGGTACGACGTATCCACAAAGATACTTATTTCCGTCAGCTCCTTCTTTGTCCAATACCACCGCTTCTTTTATTGCTTCATGCTTTAATAACCGGTTCTCTATTTCACCCAGTTCTATCCTGTAGCCTCTTATCTTTACCTGATGGTCGATCCTGCCCAGATATTCTAGGTTGCCGTCAGGCAGCCACCTTGCCAGGTCACCTGTCCTGTACATCCTTTCACCCGGTGCGAATGGGTTTGCTGCGAATTTTTCTTCTGTAAGTTCCGGTCTGTTCAAGTACCCTCTTGCCAGTCCATCCCCTGCTATGCATAGTTCTCCCGCTACTCCTATCGGCTGCAGGCCCTTTTCCTTACTGACAACATACAACTTAATGTTATCTATGGGCTTTCCTATTGGTACAAGCTCCAATTCTTCTTCCGTAGAGCAGCCAAAGTAGGATACATCTACTGTTGCTTCTGTTGGTCCGTACAGGTTATGCAGGCTTGTTCCTTTTTCTTTGTACAGCAGCTTGTTGAACTTTTCTACTTGCTTCAGGTTCAGTGCTTCTCCACTGGCAAATACCTGCTTTAAGCTTGCTATTTCCTCTATTATCCCCTTTTCCTCTACATACTCTAAAAATACACTCAACATGGATGGTACAAAGTGCATTGTGGTAACTTTATTTTTTTCGATTGCCTTCACGATTTCTTCCGGATTTTTTTCTCCTCCCGGTATCAGCAGGCAGACTTTGGCCCCAGTAAAGCTCCACCACAATAATTCCCATACCGATACGTCAAAGGTATAGGGAGTTTTCTGCAGGATCACATCACCTTCAGCTATCGGGTATTGCTTCTGCATCCAGTTGATCCGGTTGATTACGGAGTAGTTCTCTATCATTACCCCTTTGGGTTTGCCGGTAGAACCGGATGTATATATTACATAAGCCAAGTTTTCAGGTTTACTAATTAACTTTGGATTTGATACATCCCCAGTAAATAGTTCCTGATTTTCTATGCTAATAAATTCAGCATTTCTGTAACTACCTTTAGCATTTATAAATTTATCCTGTATCAGAATAATTTGGCTGCCACTGTCATCAAGCATAAACTGGATCCTGTCTTCAGGGTATTCAGGAGCTATGGGTAAATAAGCCCCCCCAGCTTTTAGGACAGCCATGATCCCTATGATCATTTCCGGGGAACGTTCTACCATAATTCCCACTACACTATCAGGTTTTATTCCCTTTTCTCTTAATTTTCTGGCCAGTTGGTTTGCCTTTTCGTTTACTTCCTTATAAGTCAGCTGTTTATCTTCAAACACTACAGCAATATTATTGGGTGTCTTTTCTACCTGCTCTTCAAACAGTTGATGTATAGTCTTATCCTTAGGATACCGGACCTTTGTATCGTTAAAGTCATATAGTATTTTCTGCTTTTCTTCCTGTGAAAGCATATCAATTTCTGACAACCTTTTTCCAGGATAAACCGTTATCTCTTCCAGAACATTAAGGTAATGGGCTGCAAACCTTTCTACAGTCTCTTTCTTGAACAGCCTTGTGGCATATTCCAAATCAAATGCAATACCTTCCTGGGTTTCCCGAGCATTTAATGTCAAGTCAAATTTGGATATTCTAAATTCATTTGTATAGGGTATAAACTTAAGCCTATCTATCTTCAATTCTGATGAGCCGGTATTTTGCAATACAAACATAGTATCAAAAAGAGGATTCCTGCTCATATCCCTCTTTACATTAAGCTTTTCCACCAGTTCTTCAAACTGGTAGTCCTGATTTTCATAAGCCCTTATAGAGTTTTCCCTTACTTCCTTTAGAAACTCAGCAAAGGTCTTTTCTCCCTGGGGATAGTTCCTCATGGCTAAAGTATTTACAAACATACCTATTATGTCTTGTAAATCTGTATGAGGTCTTCCAGCTATAGGGCTTCCCACTATAATATCTTCCTGCCCCGTATACTTAGACAGCAGTATGTTGTATGAAGCAAGCAATGTCATGTAAAGAGTAGCCCCATTATCCCTTGCAAGCTTAATAAGTTTTCCCGTAAGCTCACTGCCTGCTTCAAAACGGATAAAACCTCCGTCAAAGCTTTGAACCGCAGGCCTTTGGTAATCTACTGGCATATTCAGCACAGGAATTTCTCCATTAAATTCCTGGAGCCAGTATTCCTCCTGCTTCTTTATTTTGTCCCCAGCAAATAGTTCCTTCTGCCAAACAGAATAGTCCTTGTACTGTATACGGAGGGAAGAAGGGTTATTTCCTCCATACATATCCATGAACTCATGTACCAGTATATCCATGGACGTACCGTCAGATATGATATGGTGCATGTCAAACATCATGACATGCTTGTCTTTTCCCGTTTTCACAAGGCCTACTCTTAGCAGCGGAGCAATTCCAAGATCAAACGGCTTTATAAATTCTTTTACGATTTCCCTCACTTTTTCTTCGTCAGATTCTAGATACACTACACTAAAACCCACAGGATCATTGATCTTCTGGACGGGTTCACCCTCTATGAAATGGAAAGATGTTCGAAGGGTCTCATGCCTATTTATAAGCTGTTGGAAGGTCTTCTGAAAAAGCTCCAGATCAATACTGCCTTCAACCAGCAAGCTGCCTGGCATATTGTATGCTGTCCCTGCTCCTTCAAACTGATTTAATATATACAGCCTTCTTTGGGCTGATGACATAGGGTAGTATTCCATCTCTTTAGCAGTTTGGATGGATTGATATATACTCTCCTTTGCTTCCTTCATATACCTTGCTATTTCCGCTATAATTGGAGCCTTAAATATTTCCTTAAGAGGCATGTCTATATTGAACTCTTTGTGAATTCTCGCTACAAGGCTTGTAGCCTTTAAAGAGTGTCCACCTAACATAAAGAAGTTGTCATTTCTTCCTATCTTCTTAATTCCAAGGATGTCTTGCCAAATCAGTGCAAGCTTCTCTTCAAATTCGCCTATAGGCGCTTCATACTCTATTCCCGTATTTATATTACCTTCGGGTTCAGGCAATGCCTTCCTGTCTATCTTGCCATTAGCTGTCAATGGCATTTTTTCAAGCTGCACAAAGTATGATGGTACCATGTATTCGGGCAGTTCTTTTAAGAGATGCTCCCTTAGTTCTGATATTGTCAGCTCATTTTCTCCCGCTATATATGCACACAGGTATTTACTGCCCTGATGGTCTTCCTTTGCAATCACCAAAGATTCCTCAATTGAAGGATGCTTTAGCAGTTGTGCTTCTATTTCACCAAGCTCTATCCTAAAGCCTCTTATCTTTACCTGGTGGTCTATTCTACCCAGGTATTCCATTTCTCCATCAGATAATAACCGGACCAGGTCTCCAGATCTATATAACCTCTCTTCCGGCTTGTACGGATTTTGAACGAACTTTTCCTTTGTAAGCTCCGGTCTTCCAAGATATCCTCTGCAAACTCCGTCTCCTCCTACACAAAGCTCTCCGGCTACTCCAATGGGAACAACTTTCATGTTCTTATCCATTACATATGTTGTAAGGGTTGGTATAGGCCTTCCTATGCTGCTCACATTAGATCTAATTTCTTCCTCTTCTATCTCTTTATATGTGACATGCACTGTTGTCTCGGTTATTCCATACATATTGATGAGTCTAGTCTGCGGGTACTTCTTTCTCCATTCCTTCAACAATGCAGGCTTTAATGCTTCCCCTCCGAATATGACATATCTTATCTTAAGTTCTTTTTCTTCATATGATACTTCTTCATTGGCTATATTATAGAAGGCTGAAGGTGTCTGATTTAATACGGTTACCTTCTCATTCCTTAGAAGTCTCAGATACTCTACATTGCTGCGTGCTGTCATTTTAGGAACTACCACCAATCTGCCCCCATATAACAAGGCCCCGTACATCTCCCATACGGAAAAATCGAAACTCATAGAATGAAACATAGTCCATACATCATTTTCGTTAAAATCAAACTGCATTTTACTGTTAAATAACAGCCTTACTATGTTTCTATGCTCTATCATTGCCCCTTTGGGTTTACCTGTAGAGCCTGAGGTATATATTAAGTAAGCTAGATCGGAAGGTTTATTTACCTCCGATAAGTTATATTGTTCATCTGAATATTCCTGCTCATCTTCTAAATTTATTACTGTACCTATTGATGTATATTTGTCTATAAAATGTGATTGGGTCAACAGGATCACTGCCCGGCTGTCTTCCAGCATATGACTTATTCTTTCCTCAGGGTAATCTGGATCTATGGGAAGATATGCCCCTCCTGCTTTTAATACCCCTAGGATTGCTACTATCATCTCAAGTGAGCGTTCTGCCAGAATACCTACGATACTGTCCGGTTTGACTCCTTTAGCCCTTAATACATGGGCCAACCCATTTGATTTTTTATTGAGTTCACTAAATGTAAGCTTTTTACCCTCAAATACCACAGCTACATGATCAGGGTTCTTCTCTGCCTGCTCTTCAAAAAGCTGATGGATAGTCTTGTTTTTAGGATACTGTGCCTCTGTAGCGTTAAAGGTATATAGGATTTGCTGTTTTTCTTCCTGTAACAGTACATCAATTTCCCACAACCTTTTTTCAGGGCATGCAGTTATCTCTTCAAGAACGGTAATGTAATGGGTTCCAAACCTTTTTATTGTCTCCTTCTTAAACAGCCTGGTACAATATTCAAGGTTAAATGTTATACCTTCTTGACCCTCTACCACTTCAAGCATAAGGTCAAATTTTGCCTTTCTGCCTTCCAGCCAGTTGTTGTATTGTTTGAAGTTTATACCCGATGCTGCAAATTCTGTCTTGTTTGAAGTGCGCAGTGCAAACATAGTGTCAAAAAGAGGATTCCTGCTCAAGTCCCTCATGAGATTAAGTTTTTCTACAAGTTCTTCAAACTGGTAGTTCTGATTTTCAAAAGCCAAAAACGCATTTTCCCTTACTTCCTGCAAGAATTGGACGAAGGTCTTTTCTCCCTCAGGATAGTTCCTTATGGCCAAGGTATTTATAAACATACCAATGATACCCTGCAGGTCAGCATGGGGCCTTCCGGCTACAGGACTTCCAACTATGATGTCTTCCTGTCCAGTGTATCTGGACAGGAGTACGTTATATGCAGCCATCAGTACCATGTATAAGGTAGCTCCATTATCTGTTGCAAGCTTATTTAGTTTGACTGAAAGTTCAGGGTTTATTTCAAAGCTTACAGCATCTCCTTCAAAACTTTGTACCGCCGGTCTTGGATAGTCAGTAGGCATATCCAGTACCGGTATATCACCCTTAAATGTCTGGAGCCAGTATTCTTCCTGCTTCTTTATTGAGTCTCCGGCAAACATCTCCTTCTGCCATACAGAAAAATCCTTGTACTGTATCCGTAGTGGCAAAAGGGTCTTCCCTTGGTACAAATCCAAAAACTCACTCATAAGTATATTGACTGATATACCATCTGATACTATGTGGTGCATGTCAAACATCATAACACGCCTGTCTTCGTTCGTTTTTACAAGTCCTACTCTCAGTAATGGAACTTGGCTAAGATCAAAGGGCGTTATGAATTCTTTGACTATTTCTGCTGCTTTTTCTTCATCCAGTTCCAGGTACGTAATACTGAAATCCACGTAATCATGAACCTTTTGTACTGGTTCACCCTCAACCATATGAAATGATGTGCGCAGAGCCTCATGTCTTTTTACTAGCTCCTTGAATGCCTGTTCGAAGCGTACTGCATCAATGTTTCCTTCCAGCAGTACGACGCCTGGCATGTTATATGCAGTACCTGCTCCTTCAAGCTCGTTTAGTATATACAGCCTTTTCTGGGCAGATGACATAGGGTAAAATTCCTGCTCTCTGGCAGAAGGTATTCCAGAAAAGGCATTTGGCGTATATTTTGAAACATCTTTTCCTTTTTCTTTTAGCATCGTCTCAAATAGCTTTCTTTTTTCTGGAGAAAGAGATTCTATTCTTTTCATCAAATTATCCATAACTTCGTCCCTCTTCTCTATTTCATCTCTTTTAATTCCTATTTATAGATTTTCAATCATGCTTAAAATTTCTTCGATTTCCACTGTATCGTTAAGTCTATTTTTAATACTTTTTGCTATTGCCGAAATTGTAGGACCCATAAACACTTCTTTTAATGCAAATTCTATGTCAAATTCTTTATGAACCCTTGATACAAGATTGGTTGCCTTTAATGAGTCTCCTCCTAATTCAAAGAAGTTATCATTTACTCCAATCTTCTGGACTCCAAGGATTTGGCTCCATATCAGTACAAGCTTCTCCTCAATTTCACCGAATGGTGCAGCATAGTCTACCCCTGTATTAATATTTCCATCAGGGGCAGGCAGGGCATTTCTATCTACCTTGCCATTCGCTGATAAAGGCAGTTTTTCCAACTGTACAAAATATGAAGGGATCATGTAGTCTGGCAGATCTTTGGAGAGATACTCCCTTAATTCCGGTATTGTCAATTCACTTTCTCCAACTATATATGCACAGATGTACTTGTTCCCTTGGGGGTCTTCCCTTGTTGCTGCCACAACTTCTTTTATTGAAGAATGTTTTAGAAGCTGAGCTTCTATTTCTCCAAGCTCTATTCGGTATCCGCGGATCTTAACCTGATGGTCTATTCTGCCCAGGAATTCGAGATTCCCGTCAGGCAGCCATCTTCCCAGGTCTCCTGTTTTGTACAGCCTTATCCCCTTTTCTTCTCTGAAAGGATCTTCAAGGAATACATGGGCTGTTTTTTCAGGGTCATTTAAATAACCCCTTCCTACACCTGTTCCAGAGACGCAGATCTCTCCTTTTACTCCGATAGGGCACAGGTTCATGTTTTTATCTGTTATATATAGATTCATATTTTGTATAGGCTTGCCTACAGGAATGTTCTCTCCTTCATGAGCAGCTTCCATAGTATATAGAGTAATATCGTCCGCTGCCTCTGCAGGTCCGTAGGCATTAACTACTTTAGTATTTGGACATAGGTCAAACCATTTCCTTACTATGCCGGATTTTACGGTTTCTCCCGTTATCAGCAAGTAATGAAGTTTTTCCGGTTTATTCCCTGTATTTTCCACATACTCAAGCATTAAAGCAAGGTATGAAGGTACCACCTCAAGGACCGTTATGCCATCTTCTATGATCCGATTCGTAAACCTTGCAACATCCTTTACTATTTCATCTGGATAGATGATAATTTGAGCTCCTATGGTTAGGGCTGCAAAGAACTGCCATACAGATACATCAAAGTATTGAGGCGAGTTCTGGGATATTATGCTGTTGTTAGTTATACAAAGTTCCTTTATTTCCGCATGGATGTGGTTTATCATGCCAAGATGCTCTATCATAGCTCCCTTTGGTACACCAGTTGAACCAGATGTATATATAACATAGGCCAAACTATTTATGTCTATATCTAGATCTAGGTTTTCGCCACTTTCAGCCTCAATCTCTTTTTCACACTGGTCAAGGTATATAATTCGGCCTTTATAGTTCTCACTAAGCTGCTGGGTCACATAATCTGATAAGGTCAACACATAGGCAGCTTTAGATTCCTTAAATATATCAAGCACCCTTTGTGTAGGGTATTTTGGATTTACAGGTATGTAAGCCCCCCCTGCTTTCCATATACCAAGTACCGATTCTACAAATAAGGGTCCCCTCTCCAGCATGACAACTACGGCTTCTTCTCTACCAGTGCCAGCCTTTAGCATGTACCTTGCTATCCTGTTTGCCCTTTGGTTGATCTGGCCATATGTAAATCTACGGCCTTCATACGCTACTGCTATATTGTCTGGACGTACTTTCGTCTGCTGCTCAAACAGGTGGTGTACCGTCAGGTGATGTTCAAATTCAACCTTCGTATCGTTAAAGCCGTATATTATTCGCTCCTTTTCTTCTTGGGATAACATATTGATTTCTGATAGTTTTTTTTCAGGGTTTGAGGTTATCTCTTCAAGGATATTAAAGTAATGCTGAACAAGCCTTTCTACCGTCTCCTTCTTAAACAGACGTGTAGCATATTCCATCCATAATATTATATTATGACCATCTGGTATCAACTGGAATGTTAGGTCAAATTTTGATGTTTTACTTTCAACCGGATATTTGGAATACTTTAATTCACCACGATGTTCCATAATATGCTCATCAGAAGGAACAATATTAAACATAACAGTAAATAAAGGATTTCTGCTTGAATCTCTCTTTACGTTAAGTTTTGTCACAAACTGATCAAACCTGTATTCCTGATTTTCATATGCTTCTAAGGAGCTTTCTTTTACTTCTTCCAAGAACTCAGTAAAGGCCTTATTTCCCTCTGGGAAATTCCTTAATGCCAGGGTATTTATAAACATCCCCAGTATTCTTTCAGTATCAAAATGAGTTCTTGCCGCTATAGGAGTACCAATAATTATGTCTTCCTGTCCTGAGTATTTATACATTAGTGTATTTAATGCCGCAAGAAGTATCATATACACGGTGGCTCCTGTTTGGGAGGAAAGTACATTTAATTTATCCATCAAATGACTGTCTAAATCAAATAGCAACCTATTTCCTTCAAAGCTTTGAAGGAGAGGCCTAGGATAATCTGTAGGCATATCAAGGATAGGAATTTCACCCTTGAACCTATTAAGCCAGTATTCTTCCTGCTTTTTGTAAACCTCAGTGCTAAACAAGCCATTCTGCCACTGGGCAAAATCCTTATATTGCACCTCCATTGCCGGAAGGCTTTCACCACTTAATATAGAAACTATTTCATCAAAAGTCCTGATTATTGAAGTTCCATCCGAGACTATATGATGTACATCAAGCAAAAGTATTTGCCTGCTAGCATGGATTTCTATAAGACCTACTCTTATTAAGGGTGCTTTGCTTAAATCGAACGGTCTTACAAATTCATCGATTATTTTCTCTACTCCGTCTTCCTCAGACTCAAAATATTCTATAGTAAAATCAACTTCATCTTGTATCCTTTGCACAAGCTCCCCATCAATCATCTCAAAGGATGTCCTAAATGCTTCATGCCTTTGTATCAATGTTTTTAATGCTTCCCCAAGGGCAACCCTTTCAATCCCACCTTCAAATAAAATTCCCACAGGTATGTTATACCCAATGTTGTTACCCTCAAGATTATTAATGATATACATCATCTTTTGTGCAGATGAGGTTTCATAGTACTCTTTTTCAGAAACTTTAGGTATTCTTTCAAGCTCAGCCTTACCCATATTTAGGGAATCCTGTTCTGAAATCTTTCCCGATCCGTATAGCTTTGATATCATTTGCTCGGAAAGATCGTATATGCTGGAACCCTTAAGAAGTTCTACTATGGAAACAGGTGTTTTAAAGGCAACCTCCATCCTGTTTTTTATTTCGGTGGCCATTAATGAATCCATCCCAAAAACAGTTAGTGGTTGTTTGGTACTTAGATCCTCAGGATTATAACGCAAAACCTTCGCTACTATTGTTTTAATATGCATTTCAACGATATTCTGCCTGCTCTGTATTGGAGATGAAATAATATCCTCCAGGATATCAACATCCACCTTTGATTTATTTATATTCTCTTGTTGTCCTGACTCATCTTGCAAAAGAGTTTTAAGCACATGTGGAGAACTCATGGGTGAGAACCATTTTTCCCCAAACGTTTGCCACGAGAGTATAGGTAGAACCACAGACTGTGCAACAGCTTCTCCAACAAGGTGCTCCATAGCCCTAATTCCCTTTTCTACCGTTACAGATTCTATGGATTTTTGTATATAATACTCCGGATCACGTTCCATAAACCTTGCAGCCATTCCAACCTCTGACCATGGTCCCCAATTGATACTCAGTGCAGGAAGTCCTCTCGATAAACGGTAATGTGCAAGTGAGTCCAAAAAGGCATTCCCAGTTGCATATGCTCCCTGGCCTGGTGAACCAAATACAGAAGCAACTGAAGAAAATAAAATAAAGAAGTCAATAGGCCGTCCCTCTGTCATACGGTGAAGGTTCCATGCACCATTTACCTTAGGCGAAAGGACCCTATAAAAAGTCTCATCTTTACTAACCTCAAGAAATTGATCATCCGTAATACCAGCAGAATGTACAACACCTCGAATAGGAGGCCTTTCTTCCTTATCAAAATCTTTAAAAAATCCAGCAAGCTTTTCCTCATCAGTTACATCCACTGATCCAATATATACTGTTGCCCCCTGGGACTCCAGCTTACGAACAAACTCAATCCTCTCTGCAAGGCTGCTGCCTGGCTCTACATTGTTCCATTCAGAACGTTTTGGAAATTCTCCGCGTCCAAGCAGTACCAGATGTCTTGCTCCCTTGGCAACCATCCACTGGGCTGTAATCATACCTATGCCACCAAAAGCACCTGTAATAACATAACTTCCATCGGGGCGAAGATGTACGGGTACTTGATGCTGCATATCAATCCGCAGTTTATCGATTCTTGCTGCAAGTCTATTCCCATTACGGAAAGCAATTTGGTTCTCTCCATTACCTAAGACTTCTTTTAACAGCATTTCCATTTCACCCGCATTGGCCTCTATGTCAAGGTCTACAAGGCCTCCCCAATTTGAAGGCAACTCATGGTAACCTATGACGGTGCCAAGGCCCCATACCAACGACTGTAAGAATGCAGAATTTGGAGTAGCCCTGTTGATCATTTGGGCTCCTCTTGTAATAACCCACAGCTTAAAATTTAATCCCAGATTTGTGGTTGCTTGTACCAGGTGTTTTAATACAAACAGGTTTTCAAAACAAGCTTTTTCTATAGCTGTATTGCTAACTTCCTGGATCTCAAGGATATTGAGGCTCCACATATATACAATACCTGTTAGCTTCGTTTTAATTTTTGAGAATTCATCAAACAACGCTCTAAGATCCTCAATGCTTCGAGGGTTTATATATATCTCACGCTCTTCATACTGCCAACCAAAATTCTCACCAGGATATACCATAAAGCATTCTTCTCCCCTTTTTTCAAGGAGATTTGCCAGTTCTTTTCCTGCTGCTTTATGATCCACAAAAATAAGCCATGCTCCAGAGTTAGCAGCAGCTGTGCGGGTATCAACTTCTTCACTTTTTAGAAGCTCCCAGTTTATCTCATAAAGATAATCCTTAACTCTTCCAGCATCAGACCCTCCACTATTTCCAAGTTCCTTAGTTCTTATGCCCAGTATTTCGGCGATTAGATTTCCGTCCTCACTATATAGACGGATGTTGGCGTTCAAATTATTATCTTTCCTATCTACCATCTGCGTATGACAAAGCATGACAGGCTCCGGCCTTCCATAAAGCTGCACCCTGTCTATTCCTACAGGTAGGAATGATTGGCCTTCGTTATTTTCATCTTCATTAAGTGGTGCAACTGCCGCAATGGTAACCTGGAAACAGGCGTCCAATACCGCCGGGTGAAGACCGTAGATAGAGCTATCAATCTCCAGTATTTTAGGGATCTCGATCCTGCCAAGAGCTTCGTTATCACCTTTCCATATCTTGTCTATACCTTGGAAATAAGGACCATAATGGAAACCCATTTGATAGAAGGTTTTATAACATACTTCTTTTCCGTATTCTTTGGTACAATTGCCAAGTATTTGAATCAACTCATCTTTAGCAGTGATCTTTATGTTTTGCCGTTTTCTTATTGTGCCGGATGCATTGCATGTCCAAGTCTTATCTTGTCCCGGTATCCTGCTTGAAATCTCGAATTTTGCGGTTTTTGGATCCAAAACCACCTGCACCACAGGTGATACTCCTTGATTTAAAAATAAAGCATTTTCAAACTTTATATCTTCAACTGTATAAAAACCCTCTCCAAAATAGCTTCTGGCACAAGCCATTCCCAGCTCTACATACCCTGCTCCGGGGAAAACTTCTATACCTTGTATTTTATGATCAGAAAGATACGTCATATAGGTAGTATTAAGTTCAATCTCCCATATAGGGCTGGAAGTTTTCAAACGGCGTCCTAAAAACTTGTGCTTATTTTTTCCCTGCCTAAATTCACTTGATTCCTGCGTTTCCATCCAGTATTTATCCCATTGCCATGGATAAAGAGGGAGACTTACAAACTCACCTTGGTACCGGTAAATCTTGTTCCAATCTATAGGGTATCCCAGTGCATATAGATTCCCTAAGTTCTCCAGTATTGAAACCTGTTCGTTTTCATTTCTTTTTATAGAGAACAACTTCTTACCTTCAACGTTTTTAGCTGACAGACAATCAGAAATAGAAGCTGCTAAAACAGGGTGAGGGCCCACCTCAATAAATAAGTTATAATTCAACGAAATCATTTCATACATTGCTGCTTCAAAACGTACCGGCTCTCTTACATTTTTATACCAGTAATGTCCATCACACTCTGTACCCGTCAGCATTTTCCCTGTAACCGTGGAATATATCGGTATCCCGGCAGGCTGGGACTTTATTCCTTTTAATGCCTCCAATAGCTCCTGCTCATATGGTTCCATTTGGTAACTGTGATACGCTACATTGACCTTTAAAAGCCGCGCAAAAACCCCCTTATCCTGCAACTGTTTTTGGATCTGCTCAAGGGCATCAGGATCACCTGACAAAGTTACCGAATTTGGGCTATTGACTGCTGCCATTGAAACACCTTTTATGTTCTCATCCAGCAGGGCCACAACTTCTTTTTCTGGTAAACCTACCGCCAGCATTGTGCCCTTGTTTACTGCTTTTTGCTGTGCACGGCTTCTGTGAATACTTACCAACATGGCATCTTCAAGGCTGTAAATTCCTGCAACATATGTAGAAGCCACTTCTCCAACACTGTGTCCTACCACCGCATGGGGTATAATACCCAAGGATTTCCATACTTCAGTCAAACCCACCTGAACAGCAAAATTGGCAGGTTGAGCAAACTGGGGCTGGTCCAGACGTGAATTCTCCTCATCAGCGAGAAGTTCCTCCAGTAGAGACCATCCAGCATACTGACGTGTAAGTTTATCGCATTTTTCTATCATATTTCTAAACACAGGGTCTTTTTCAAGGAGCTGTCTGCCCATAGCCCACCATATGGGCCCCATACCTGTATATACAAAAACAGCTTTATTGTACTTTCCTGCCTCAACATTTCCCGCAGACATCCCCTGGCGTGCTTGTCCTTTAATATACGCTTCCAGGTTTCCTGCAAGTTCTTCCTTTGAAGATGCCGAAACCGCTAGTCTATAGTCATGATGGGTGCGCTTTTTGCTCATCATGCTTCCAATATCATATAAAGAAATACTTTCTCCACTTCCATTAATAAAATCAACATACTTTTGCGCATAGTTTTTTAGCGCCTTTTCTGAGCGCGCAGATATGGGAATCATATATGGCCATCCGGTATTTACATTAACTTCAGGAGTACCCTCTTTTTGGAGATCTGTAGCTTCCTCCAAGAGGATATGGGCATTTGTTCCTCCAAAACCGAATGAATTTATGCCAACCAATGCGGGTTGCGGCAAAGGCTCCAGGGTCTGAGGAATTCGTATACATAAATCGTCAAAGGGAATTTTAGGGTTTGGATTCTTAAAGTGCAGATGTGGAGGTATTTGCTTATGCTTTATGATTAGTGAAGCTTTTATCAGTGCGGCAACTCCTGCAGCGGCCTCAAGGTGGGCAATGTTTGTCTTAACAGATCCGACAATACACTTTTTATCTTTTGGCCTGTCTGTTGAAACCACTCGTGCTATTGCATTAGCCTCAATAGGATCTCCAACCGGAGTGCCGGTGCCGTGAGCTTCAATATATGTTATATCTGAAGGTGATATTCCTGCCTTTTTGTATACCTCCTTCATTAAGTTTTCCTGAGCCTGCCCGTTTGGAACAGTAATCCCGTCTGTGTGGCCGTCCTGGTTTACACCCGATCCACTTATTACGGCATAAATCCTATCTCCGTCTTCGATAGCATCTGACAGGCGTTTTAAAACCACAACGCCGGCTCCTTCCCCTCTTGCATAACCGTTTGCACTGGAATCGAAAGTTTTGCACCGTCCATCGGGAGATAAAAAACCACCCTTACTTTCCGCTATGGTATACTCAGGTGTAGCTATAACACTTACTCCGCCTGCTATTGCGAGATTACATTCATTATTCAATAAACTCCCGCATGCAAGGTGTGTTGCAACCAAAGAGCCCGAACACGCTGTATCTACAGACAAACTTGGACCTCTGAAATCATATATATATGAAATCCTGTTGGACAACATTGTCATCATCATACCCGTTGCCGAATGTGTATCTAAACTTTCAACCGATTCGTTTTTAAATTGTATTGCTTGATAGTCAAGGGTGAAGCCCGCTACAAAGACACCGGTATTGGTTCCTGCTAGCTTGGCCGGATCCAAGCCTCCATCTTCCATTGCTTCCCATGATGTCTCCAGCATCAGTCTTTGCTGTGGATCAAGAAAGGCCGCTTCCCTTGGAGAAATACCAAAAAACAAAGGGTCAAACTCATCTATTTTATCTAAAAATCCACCATGACAGGTGTAATGCTTGCCTGGCTTTGATTTGTCAGGATCATAAAACTTTTCTAAATCCCAGCGGCCTTCGGGTAAATCGGAAGTCATATCTTTTCCCGCAGTCAATGCTTCCCAGAACTCCTCAGGCCCCCTTATTCCTCCTGGCAAACGGCATCCTATTCCTATAATGGCGATTTTATCCATAACTTTCGACCTCCAATACTTTATTTATATTCTCTTGAATAGCTTGTCTGATAATCAACTTTACCAGCCACAGAAACTGTGATTTTATGTGGCCTCTCACAGTAATCCAAGACAGAAAGGTCAGTTTCAGTTAATACCCAATGATCATATTGAAGGGAATTATAAAGTCTGACCTCCCTACCAAGCCTCTTTACTAAAAACATAAAATCTATTTCTCCCCATCTCATTCTCTATCTTTCGGACTGGTGAGTACATAATATGCATTTCCTCCAATATTTTGTAGAAGTTTGACATAGTTCTATATATTCGATCTTTGATTAAACACTCCTTTGTTGAAAAAACACCTTTTCTGTCGAATTCTAAAAAAGTATCGAACGGATTTTTTCATGTAAACGTTTGTTGGAAAAGCGTTCTTCTAAAGTTTGTTTCTGAACAGATAAGCATAGCTGTATCAGTAATGCTATTGCATAAAACTTTTACTTCTCCAGTCAAGTAGGTAACTTTGTGTCACGAAATAATGACACAAAGTTGCCTACTAAAAACAGAAAAATCCTTATAAAATAAGGGTTTCTTTGGTAGGTAACTTTGTGTCGATGTACAGTTGTCCGTTGAAGTTAACTTTATTGCATTAGTGAACTTAAGATTATTGCATAAGTAAAAATGAAGATAAAGTTGTGGCATAAATCATATCATCCATCCTTTATGCAATAACTTTATCTTCAATAATCATCTACTGAATTACAATTGAACTTAGAGTTAATGCATAAAAAAATCTAAATCCATTTTATTAACCGCTGTCTTCAGATCGTCATCTGATAAATGTGTATATATCATCGTTGTCTGTACTGATAAATGACCTAGTTGATCCTTCAGTTTTGGAACATCATTGTTAGCCTTATGATATCTAGTTGCAAGTCTCAAAGCATGCACATTTAAAGACGGTTTACCATAAAGATTAGCATATTTTTGAATTAACTTTTCTATGGATCTTTGAGTAAGTCTTCGTGTGCCTCCTTTTCTTCCAGCCGGGCATGAAGATCATGTGCTCGCTCTCCCACTCGACGTCACTAATCCGGAACAGATCCGAAATGCGGTTGACCATACGATTGAGAAGTTTAAACGTATTGATGTGCTCGTGAACAATGCAGGTATCGGATATTTTAGCTCTGTTGAGGAAAGCGTAGAAGAAGAAACGCGTAAGATGTTCGAAATTAACTTCTGGGGACTCATGCATATTACGAATACTGTACTTCCCTACATGCGCTCACAAAAAAGTGGTCACATTATAAACTTCTCGTCCATTGGCGGTCTAACTTCCTTCCCAACTCTCGGGTATTATCACGCAACAAAATACGCCGTTGAAGGTATTTCCGAAAGTCTTGCGCAAGAACTGGCTCCTTTTAATATTTATGTGACTTTAATGGAGCCAAGCAGTTTTCGTACAGATTGGGGTGGCCGTTGGTCAACAAGCCTATGATGCGGCAACCTATAAATTTAACAACATGCTTGCCAGCATAGAACAATGGAAAGAAACAACGATAAACGCAGATTACAAATAATAAAATCACATATTGGCAGGATAGCTAAGGTATTGTTTCTGCTGCCCTTTTCTGTGTATCCACATCTCATCCTTCATTTAGAGCCAGCTAAATAAATCAAGTTTGCAGCATCCTGTTAAATTTTTAACAAGATGCTGCAGTAACTAATTTACATTCGTGATAATTTTTCCTTTATCTCTTTCCATGTGGCTGTGTACTGGTTCTTTAATATGGTATCATCGATATCTGTGATTGATCCCTGAATAAAATGATTCAATTCATTCATAGAATGGTTTTCTGCCCACTGATTTAATTCCTCTACGACTTCCTGCTGATAAATGACAAGGGAGCCATAAACAGTATCATCAATTCCTTGATGAGCAGGTAATTGTATACTCTCTCCCTGATAACGATCCAAAAGCAGAAGAAGCTTTCCAGGTAGCAGCATTTCTGTTTCTGCCAAGCTACGGGAGAGCATATCTCTGAGATACGGAATATCATCGGTTACACCTGTTCCGGATGTCGCTCGGTGGCTCCCGTAAGATTCTACAGTTCCATCGTCGTAAATGTTCAGGTTGAACGGTTTCTTACTGTCATAAGGAAGTATGCTGTCTTTATCCGGGTCAGTAATAATAATGTGCACTGTTCTTGTGAGGTCTGAAGGCAGTTCTTCTTCCAAAGTATGTCCGAGAACTCCCGGATAGCTGCTATTCAGTCTTGTCGAAAACCCCTCCGGCATTGAACTTCCGTTTTCTTCATAGGTGAATCGTCTTGAAATCTGATCGACTGGAACCAAAACATCAGACGTAACATGATTGATGACCAGAGGACTACTAAAATGATTTGCCAGTGCAACCGGGGAGAATGCTTCCCATCTTGCGATGTCTTCTTTATCCGGAAAATTATCTAAGATCGGCTCAAACATGCCGGATACCATACCTAGAAACGGAATCGGTAAGTCCATCATCGTTTTCAGCATTTCTTTCGCCGTTATCTCCGCAGTGATCATTTTAAACAATCCTTTAAGCATAACCCAGCCCATCTTGTTGTTGTTCAATTGGTTTCCTTCGGGAAAATACTGATAAAAATTAAAGTACACATTAGCAATCGGTGAATTCGCGATCGAAGCATTAATCCCCATTTGCAAAGCGTTAAGCATCAGTGTCGTGTATCCACCTGCGCTGCCCCCAACGAGGGCGATTCTTTGATGATCGACTTCTTCCATATGACGAAGCGTATATAAGGCGGCATTATTGAAAACCAGATCATCATCGGTCAGCTGACCGTTGTATTTATTATCAAATTTCGTCGGTGAAGCAACCATCCACCCTTCAGCTAGATACTTGCGCAATTCCACAGCATCCTCGGTCATTTCATAGTGAGGAATATAGATGACGGGGATCGGCTGCTCCGCATCCTTCGGAATATAGAGCCTCATTTGTCGGGTGTCCACTATATTGTCCTTGCTGATGTATTTTATATCAATGGTTCTCTGCTCAATATTTTCAAGAGGATGAAGTCCTTCTTGGGATTGCGCCTGTTGTGCAAATATCTTATCAATATCTAGTTCACTGCTATCAACTTTTGGAGGGAATAACATATTTTTAATTCTCAGTCCCACGATCAAAAGAATGAATATCAATATACACATGCCTATTATTTTAATCATTTTTCTCATTGAATTCTCCTTGATATTTGTTGAGGATGTCTACTGTCTTGTGTCTTATTTTCCTTGAAGTAATATACCTGATCTGAATAAACTGAAAATAAACTGATATGATGATGCCTATAACCAAATAAAACACAAACGGATATTTTTAACTTAATATTTCTGTTCTGTAGCAATCTTACGAAGTAATTCCAACTCAACTAAAAAAGGACTGGAATCCAGTCCTTTATCAGGTATATAACATTGTTGTAATTGTATATAAAAATAATTCATTGACTTCTAATAACATCCTGCCAGTTCGCATTTTCAAGTAACTCTGCATCGTCACCAAAGAATGCGTTACCCGCTTGTACATCACCTTTCAGCCAATACATAAACCAGGCTGTCATATATCCGTCTGCATGGTTCACCATATCGCTGTGGTCAGTGTTTACGCGCCTAGCCATAACTTTGGTTACCGTATCGGGAATATTGGAATAATTCGTATTAAGTGACCAAAGCGGAGTAATTCCTTGCCCTTCTGTAGCCGTTATGTCTTCTGCAGTTCCCGCATCAAAATCTCCCGTACCAGCAACCATGAAGTAAGGGATTTTGATCTTGGATACGTCGTAACTCCAATCGGTTCCCAATTGGCTTTGCTGTCCCCAGAAGCTTGAAGTGGCGCTTGCCGTAAACATAGCTTTGTAGAAATCACCGTTCTCCTGATTGGTTACGGCATTTATTGTTCCCACGCCTCCCTGCGAATGTCCGCCGATCCCAATGTTATCAACATCAATTTTCCCATAAAAATCGCTCTCCCTATCCTCATTCAGCTTTAGCATAAAGTCAAGGCTTGCAGACGATGAAGCTCCCGTTCGAGAATTCAAGTCCTCATTGCCAACAACAATAAACCCCCATGATGCAAGATGTTTAAAAACAGATTTATATTTTGATGCCGGGGTTCCCGTCCCGTTTGCCAATACAACGAGAGGATATGCAGATGAACGATCTTTCATTTCGGACGGATACCAAATTTCATATTTTTTATAGGTATCATTTTCTGCATCGAATTCTACAGAAGAAACCTCATTTGGTCCAAGAGCTGTATATTGTGCCTCTATTGGCTTATCAGTCTTTACAAACTTATAATAATTATCAAAGCGGTATGACTGAAATGCAAACAACGCTATAACTGCCAGAATAATTACAATAACTATGATAAACACAACTAACAATATCCTTTTTAATATTTTCACTATTTCCTCCTGAGTATGATGATAGTTTTTTCGTGTAACAAATGTATCATCAGATAATAGTTGAATCAATAAACCAAGACAAAACGATACATAAAGCATTAAATGTAACATGCTGATAAAAAAAACAGCAAACACCATTAATTAATGTCTGCTGTTTTACACCTTTACTAACATTAAGCTAATATGAAATAAACTATACAACATCGGGTGCATAATTATATACCGGCAAATTATCTGGCAATCGTTTTGCCTTCAAATACGGCATTATCTCCAGTATTCATCCCCTTAATGTCTTAGAAGAAACAATATAAAATATGTCATTATAACAAACATAGAGGGTTCTGCGCCTCTCTCGAAGACACTTCTCCAGATTTGCGCGGGTCAGCGGATAGGCTGCCGTCTCATTGTTCAAAGCGTTCATCAAACCTTCATCAAACCTTCATGGTTTTCCTGCCGCCAGGCATCATGATGTCATTGCCCGTTCGCTGACCACGCTATTGGAATTGAAGCGGTTGGTCTCCTGGTTGTTGCAGACAAAATGCTTGACCGTGGCACCGCAGCCCGGATGTTTCTGGGCTCCCAAGATGATACCAACCGCCAATTTGCCGCTGATAAGAGGATCCTCCGAGAAATACTCAAAGTTCCTTCCACAGAGTGGATTGCGATGGATGTTCATCGCCGGTGCCAGCCACAGGTGCACGCCTAACCGTTTCATCTCCTCCCCCACAATGTCGCCGCACTCCTGGCAACCCGCCGGGTTCCAGCTCTGGGCAAGGGCCGTGCCTACGGGAATGGCCGTACAGTTCTGCTCGCGGATCTCACCATTGCGATTCTGGCCTGCCGCAGCGGGGTAGATGCCCAGCAGAATATTCAGCAGCGCCTCCGGCAAACACCTAATTTTACAATCAAATGAAAATATTAGATATTCAGAACATCCGGGGGTTTGATGAATTGTACTTCGCTGGACATACATTACCATGAGTATATAAACTGAAAATAAACAAAAGCGTCGTGCTCGTTGTTCACTTCAAGCAGTACATTGTGATAGAATGCCAGTTCAGTTATTAAAGAGTAACGGAAAGGATTGAGGGGAATGTTTCAAATTCTCGTTGTAGAAGACGATAAAAATACGGCCAAATTAATGAAAACTATCATTGGGTCTGCAGGATACGAGGTGTTTTTGACGGAGAATGGCATCGTGGCATTAGAATTATTAGACAAGCAGCATATTGATTTAATTGTTCTTGATATCATGATGCCTCAAATGGATGGATTCGAGTTGACTCAAACGATCCGCGAGAGCAAAAATGATATTCCTATTCTGATGGTTAGTGCCAAACATTTACCGGCAGACAAACGTAAAGGTTTTATGGCAGGAACAGACGATTACATGGTCAAACCTGTGGACGAAGACGAAATGCTACTTCGGATTAAGGCTTTGCTTCGGCGAGCCAAGATCCAGAATGAACGGAAGCTTCAAATAGGAAAAATCACGCTGCAATACGATGAATTATCGGTGTCAAGAGAGAATGAAGTGCAGACACTGCCGCAGAAGGAATTTTATTTATTGTACAAATTGCTGTCGTACCCAGATAAAATTTTTACCCGTATTCAGTTAATGGATGAAATTTGGGGCATGGACTCTGAAACAAGTGATATCACGTTAAATGTTCACATCAACCGTTTAAGAAAGCGATTTGGCGATTATCCGGAATTTGAAATCATATCCATCCGAGGAATTGGCTATAAGGCGGTAAAACATAGTGAGTAGAAGGATAATAAACTTTATCAGAGAGAGATCTTTACGTGGATTTGGACTAACTTTTATGTTTACGTTCATTGTGTTGTTTATTTTGCTCATATCCATTTTTCTTTCGTTGGTCATTGTCGTGTTTTTCGTGTATATCGGACTCTACACTTCCCCTCCAGCCGAAGATCCAAATTCAGGAGGTGGCTTAGTGCTTGTTACATATTTTGTAACAGTGAGTATTCTGGTCAGTATCCTTGCATCGTTGATATTTAGCCGAATCCCGCTCTCTCCCATTCGAAAAGTTATACATGCTTCTGAAGAGCTGGCCAAAGGGAATTTTTCCGTCCGTATTCACCTTAAGGGGCCAAAAGAGTTAAGAAAGTTGAACAGAAGTTTTAATCACATGGCTGAAGAACTCGGTAGTCTTGAAATGCTGCGGTCCGATTTTATTAATAATTTTTCGCATGAATTTAAAACACCGATCGTTTCCTTACGAGGGTACGCGAAAGTTTTGAAAAGAAAAAAATTATCAGATGAGGAACGCAATGAGTATTTGGATATCATCATCAATGAATCGGAACGTTTGGCAGAACTTGCCACAAATGTGCTTCAGTTATCCAAGATCGAAAGCCAAGCCATCATCACTGAGAAAACGACTTTTAACTTAACCGAACACATCCGAACGGTTATTGTATTGTTGGAGCCGAAATGGTCGGCGAAAAATATAAGCTTTCAGTTTGATTCGTCTGAACTGATGGTTACTGCAAATGAAGATATGCTTAGTCAAGTTTGGATCAATCTTCTGGACAATGCCATTAAGTATTCGACTTCGAATTCCGAGATCACAATCGATATGAATTCGAAGATTCAACATGTTAGTATATCTATTCACAACAACGGTCCAGAGATTGATGCCTATCAGCAAAAACACATATTTGATAAATTCTATCAAGGAGATCCTTCTCACGCCTCCCCGGGCAATGGATTGGGTTTAAGTATTGCGCAAAAGATTGTTATACTGCATGGTGGGACGATCCGGGTTGTAAGCTCAGATGACACAGGTACAACTTTTGAAGTGATTCTTCCTTCACCCTAGAAATAATCCCATTTTCTCAGCATCTAAATTGAGAAAATGGGATTATTCACTTCTGGAAAATGTCCAAATCCCAACAACCTCAGGAGATTAATTTTTATTTAAATCACGATTTTTCAGAAGTAAAGTCATCTCTTCTGAAGTTTCCTGCATACCTCTAGCAAACCATTCTTCAATCCATCCGAACAATCCATATGAAAAATAAGCTGCTACATAAGCACCGAAGTTTGGATATTCTGGTTTTGGTCCGAATAGTTCTTTGAGTATTTCCTTCAGCAGATAGAACAATTTCCTTTGGCTAAGAAGCAGATAAAAATCTCTATTTTTACTAAAGTGTCCAAACAAACTCCCCAAAAGTTCATCTTCCGATGTACCACCACTATCTTGATATTCCTTATACCAACTGTCTATTAATTTATAAAGATATTCTTTCAGCACATCTTCTTTTTCATCATAATTCCTGTAAAACGAAACGCGACTTACTTGTGCTGTTGAGGTAAGATCACTGATTGAAATCGCCTTAAGTTCTTTCATTTTCAACAAATCAAGAAGTGATTTTGTAATTTGAAGCTTCACATGTGTGTTTTTCAATCTTTTATCTTCCACGTTACATTTTTTCCTTTCTGTATCATTTTCTATTGATTCATTGATTCTGATTTTAACCAATGATACATTTGTTACACAAAAAATGATACGTCTTTTTATGGAGTTCATACAACGGATGTATTCTAGATAAAGGAGAAAATATGATAACAAAAGACCTCTGATCACTCTTGTTAAAATTGTAGTTGAGCCAATTAAGTGACCAATCGATATCAGCTCCCTAGCGTATAGTTCGGTATGTTGTAAAAAGGCCCAAATTCCGGCACGGAAAAAAGTCTGAACATTAGGATAAAACAACTCAAGGGGTAACATCACGAAGAAATTGATAAGGAGATTAAGAGATGACACTTTCACAAAAACGCATGGTTATTCTGATTTTAGTTATCATCGTAGCTGCCGTTTTGGGCCGTCTTGCGGTGCGGGCATTTATGAATTTTTTGCTCGGCGGTACACTGTTTGGAGGTAACTTCTTATGAAAAATGAGAGAAAAGGCAGAAAAAAAATGTTGTGGGGATCTATTTATGTTGGTGTTTTTATTCTTGTGTTCGCGGCTTCAGCAATCATCAAAATGACATACAATCCACTGTCTGGAGAGATGCAAGTTCATTGGAATGACACCGTTGGGCATGTATATTCAGATATCGCCTATGACGATAAGGAGCAAAATAAATTTGATCTCTATGTTCCAGCAGATAATACAAAGAAAAGCTATGGTCTTGTCGTATATCTCCATGCAGGAGGTTTTTCAACTGGTGACAAAAGTGATGACGCCAATATGCTGAAATGGCTTACTTCAAAAGGTTATGTCGCCGCTGGTATTAATTATACGCTGCGTAATGAAAATAATCCCGAAGCCAGTGTATATACTATGTCACAGGAAATCAAAAAAAGTATTCCAGTTGTAAAAGCGGAAGCGGAAAAGTTAGGCTACAATCTCGATAGAATGGCGATATCCGGCGGCTCGGCAGGTGGAACTTTGGCGCTATTGTATGCTTACCGTGATGCGGACACCTCTCCTATTCCTGTAAAAATGGTATTTGAGATGGTAGGACCACCGAGCTTTTATCCAGAGGACTGGGCTACCTACGGTTTGGATCAGAATCCAGAGGCAGCAGCAAACTTATTCAGCGTTATGTCTGGTAACACGATTACAACAGATATGATAGGAAAAGCAAGCTATGATAAAGCAGTCAAAGATATTTCACCATTTATGTGGATTGATAAAAATTCTGTACCAACGCTAGCTGCCTATGGAAAATACGATAAGGTCGCTCCGTTCGGAACAGTAAAATATCTGATCAACGCACTGGAAGAAAACAATGTTCCCCATGATTATTTCGAGTTTCCTCATTCGGGGCACGGTCTGCAAAATGACAATAAGCTATATTTAAAATATATAGAAAAGTTGAATGAGTACCTGGAACGATATATGGGGAGTGAATAAGACAGATTAGATCCGCTGTTCTGTTTGAGGCAACAAAATGTGCAGATTTAGAGAAGGTACTATTTTTAAAAACTACCTTCTCTACTATCCAAAGTGAAAACGAAAAACTTAAGAATAACCGTCAAAAAAGCAGGTTTATTAATTAAATTTGAAGTTTAATATTTCCTAATTCATTACGCTTAACAAGACAATATCTCTTTCAGGTTATACGGCTTCAACATATGTCTGAGCAGGCTTTTCCACCCGTGTTTATCTCTTCTTGAGTCTTTTTGTCATATGAAATGAGAAATCGTACTTCATTATGCTACCTATTCAAGTTAACTACATATGCTTTTTATTTAGATATATAGCTAAACTAATCGGTAATCGGTCTATGCTTACATCAGTTTATTTTCAGTTTATTCAGATCAGGTATACTACTTCAAGGAAACAAGGCAGACAATCCACAAGACCTACGCTAAATTTATAATTTATTGAGAGTTAAGGAGATTTACGTGCATGAAAAAGATGTTGAAAATTACTGGTTGTATTATTTTTATCATTGCAGTACTGATTGCCGCTTTGTTGATTTACTTAGCAAATAATCCTGCCGTTCCGAATAATTATACGGAAACAGTCAAAACAGGCGGCGAGTTGGAAGCAAAGTATATAGCTATGGGTGAGCACAAGGTAAGTTATTTTGAAAGTGCCGCTATGATGTCATTTAAGAAATATGAGATTTTTTATCCAGCGGATATATCCGAAATGAATAGATCGCTCCCCGTTGTTGTATTTGTCAACGGAACAGGGGTCACAGGCTCTAAATATCAAGCACTGCAAAAACACCTCGACCATATTGGTATTACCGGACATTCACAGGGCGGCATCGGTGTAATAAACGCTATTACAGATCAGAAGCATTCTGACATCTATAAAGCTGCTGTAATGTTGAGTTCCGCGAAGACCGTGATGAGCGAAGCTCTGCAATGGACATCTGATCCTACGCTCATCAAAGCACCAACTATGATTATTGGTTCCACTGGCAACACAGATGAGCAGATTGCACCTTTGGAAAGCCTGCAAAAACTTTATAATGACATCCCCAATAATGTCACAAAAGTGATGGCAAGAAGAAATGATGCCGATCATGGGCAAATGCTTTACTATGCAGACGGATATGTAACCGCATGGTTTATGTACTATCTTAATGGCGATACCGAAGCAGGAAACGCATTCTTCGGAGATAATGCTGAAATTCTATCTAATGCAAACTTTCAGGATATTAAAAAAAACCATTAAGGGATTTGTGAAAGATTCGTGAGCGGTTTTCCACCCCATACATTTTCGGGCAATGGTTGATTAAATCAAGCGAACGCTCCAAAGCCACATCGGATACTTGGGCAAAGTCTGTGCCTTTAGGAAAGAACGGTACAGTCTAACTCTCAATTTTCGGCATTGTATATGACCGACCAGATGCTGGAGATTACGAAATTTACTCATTCGCATTAACGATTCCAGGTTTCCAAATATGAAACCGGAGATATTACACTGGATATCGATACGCTCTATGCCATAGCAATTGTATTAAATGTACAGGTAGAGCAGTTGTTGCACACTGAGCCCAAAAAACCGTTTGATTAGCAAAAAAGGCGTCCCTTCAGCTGAATATTAAACCATACCACGAAACCTTTCTCTGGCTAAGGTTAGAATTTATTATTTTTTCATTAATGTGCGCTCACCAAGCCATAATCCTATGGTTTTAGCCAAGGGATTATGGCGAATGAGCATTAAATTAAATACACTCTTATCTCCCATCCAAATAAAAATTGATTCAGCTTCGTTTTACAAGTACCTGCCCTTTTCCTTTGCCATTTCGAATGACAAGCTATCTGAGTATTCGGTTTGTTTGGAGTGACTACAGGACTCACGTATTAACAAGAGTCAGTTGTTGGTTTTCTTCTTTACCTGAACAGGTACATTAAAATCATCTACGTTGATATGTCCAAACCCGCCTTTGGATTGGTCGACCACCTTTATATAAAGCTCCTCGCCGATATAATCCGTCGCATCCCAAATCTTCCGTTGATATTCTTCATAGTTGGTTGCTGTCTCTTTAAATAACTCTTTGCCGTCCGACGCCCGAACCAACGCAACATACAGACGATCTATATCCCGGCCGCCGCTGATAAGGAAGTTGATCTTACCGTTCCCACCAAGGACGAAATTTTGAGATCTTAGCGCTCCGGTTAAGCTGTCGCCGCCGGCTTGCTCGTTGAAGCCCCACAAATGGTAGCCGCCCGGAATTTTATGCGACGGGTTGAAGTAAATGTTGTCCCAGAAGAACTGGGTATTGGTCACATGGACATTCTGGAAGGCGTCTCCTTCCGTTATCCACCCTGTTAAGTCGCCCGTAGCAAAATCATGGTTAGGCAGCTCTGTAATATCCTTATACACAGAATTATCCCACTTATCGGGTACATAGACCGGAGCAGCCGGTTTACCCGTTAAGGCATTCATATCCCATACTTGCATGGATTTGATATTGATATCGCCATCGGCCCAGATCTGTAAGCCTAGGGAGTCGTATCTGCCTACATAGACACGAGTTGTCAGCTTCTTCTTGTAATTTGCAAATGCTTCAATGACCGAGCGATCGAGAAAGATATGGAGTTTCAAGTTCTCTCCTTTAAGATCTACATATCCTCCTTGAATGCCGTCCACACGCACATCCGGATCAATGCTGCTCTTGGTTCGATCCACGTTAAATGTCCCGTTCTTCTTGTCGTAGTAAATGAGCGTCTCTTCTTGGCCTTTTTCCGAGCGTCGCACCTTGAGACCAAATTTCTGGGCTTCACGCGGATCAATCTCCATCACAATCTCTAGTATGTCGCCTTTGACATTCTTAATCAATTGATTGGCACTCTCCAAATTTTTGTCCGAAAAATCAACCCACTTTTTCCCTCGAAGGCTCTGTAGTTCTTTAATCGGTTCGATATGCAATTTATCATGCTTATCGAGGCTTAGGGAAACCGGCAAAGATAAATTATGAGCCCATCCGGATTGATATTCGGCTTGCGGTGTTCTTACATTTTGCACCATGGAAAATACGACCGTTCTTCCGTCGGGTGTGACCAGACCGCTCTCTGCGGTTAAATAGCCGTCACCTACATCCATTTTGGAGGGTGCCTCCTGATCAGGAATAAATTTAAAGTTATCCCGGTCCCAGGTCCCGATCCAGTAAAAGACCTCAACATCTCTTTGCACATCGTTCGCTGGAGGAACATGCTCCGGCTTTTCATGGGGATTAATCATGAAAATATATTTTTGCTTGCCCGTACTATCCGTGCCTAACGGCAATAACACTGGTAGCTCCCATACCGTCCCCAACTCCGGATAACGGCTTCTGTCACTAACGTATAACGGACCCTTATATTCCCAATTGTACATATCATCGGATACATACACCAAAGCTGTGCCGCTGCTGAAGTCTGGAAGACCAGATGTCACTAGCTGATACCACTTGTCCACCTCTTTGTCGTACCATACAAACGGATCGCGGAACTCGTTGTGAATGCCTTTTCCGTTCTGCTCCGTTACCGGTATAGGATATTTCACCCATTTTTCCAAATAGGGATCGGACAAATCCGCCGGAGTTGCCAACCCTGTTCTTTGGTTCGGCGACAAGGAGTCGTTGCCAGCGGTATAGAACAGAACAGGATTGCCGTTTCGATCATACGCTGCACTGCCTGACCACGTGCCGTCCGGATCTAGGGTGCCCGCTTCGGGCGCAAGAGCAGGTCTTACATTTTCCCAGTTCACCATATCGTCACTCACCCAATGCCCCCAGTGGATTTGATGCCAGAATGGACCTTGCGGGTTATGTTGATAAAATAAATGGTATTTGCCGTTATAGTAAATCGGTGCATGTGCTTCATTCATCCAGTTTTGCGGAGGCATCGCATGGTACTGGGGTCGGTGCTGATCTCCGTCAAACACACTTGGATCCTCATCAATGTCCGCATTCAGAATTTTCGGAATTGAACCTCCATGAAGCGCCTTCACGCTCTCATATCCAGCAAGTATCTCCTGGTTTGTAAGGGCTTTATTATGCAGCTTCACTTCATCTAGGAGTCCGCTGAACATATTGAAGGAGAACACCCCTGCTAACTCTACAGGTTTATTATTTTTCCCGATGATCAGGCTTTCGGTAGATGGTGTGATCGGAACGTTGACGGGGGTTGCTTGGGAAGCCACTTCCTCACCGTTTAGATATAATTTAATTTTTCCATCTTCTTTACTGAAAGTAGCAGCCACATAATTCCACTTGTATTTTTCCAACGGGTGGTCCTTTACCCATACCTGAATCCACTGACCGCCAATGCCTACTTGCATCGACCATGTACCGTGCCGATACATACCAAGAGAAAAGCCTTCCGCTTTATCTTGATCGGATTGGTTTACGATCGCAGACAACTTGTTTCCGTCTCCCCACTCATAGCTACGCGGTGCAACCCAAGCTTCGATGGTTAACGCGTCGCTTACAGGCACAGTATCGTTTGCATTGACCTCAATATAATTCGAGTATCCATCGAACAATAAGGCGCCGCCTTTTATTCCACGCGGAGTCCATCTCGGATCCTTCGATGCCATATACCTGGCGTTGTTAAATACATAGTTCACATCGTACCTAAGGTTGTGTACTTTCTCCAGCACTTTCTTTCCTGCGCCTTCATCAAGGTTTAAGTGGAAAATAGTACCCCTACCACTTGCTTGGAAACTATCAACGGCAATGTTGGCTTCATTGGAATAATCGACAACCTTTACATAGAGCTTCTTGTTGTAGTGTTCTTGCACTTTCCATGAGATTTTCTCGTTCGCGCTGACATTCCCGGTTTTCATGAGCAATGTGTTGCTGTTCGCATCGTAAAGTGCAACATATGCGTTTTCTGGTTTGAGGATATCCAAAATAATAAAGTTAATTGTTCCGGTTCCCTGAAGCGTAAAAGTATTAGAAGTGATAGAGCCCTTTCCTTGCATGGAGGATTTGGCAAAGAAGTTCCCTTCTTTGCTCGCATGAGCTTCATTAGTCACTTCAAAAGCATCTCCCTCAACAGTCCAGCCATCGAGATTTCCGGTTTCAAAGCTTGGATTATCGATTTCATAGCGCTTGAAATCCGGCTTGATATCCGTCGCAACAATTCCTTCAGCTGGCTCCGACTCATGGTACATGGAGAATGCGTCCGCAAAAATGACTCCCCAATCCGAGGTTGCATTATCAACGACCTCCACATACAGTTTCTTGCCCAAATATGTGGAAAGATCCGCCTTGTATTGCACCATATTGGCAAGCCGCATGCCCAGCGCGGGATCTGGGAAGCCAACGTCGGCGAATGCGCTATTTCCGTATCGGGCAATAACTTGTCCCGTATCGACTTCCACAATATTTATAAATACCTTGTCTGGGTTCTTTGCACCGCCAAGCCTGAAGCTGATCCAGCCGCTGCCGCCCAGCTCGAAAGTGCTGGAATGAATTATACCTGTCGCAGATTCGTCATACTTCCAGCCGTTTAAATGATAAGCTCCTTCCTGGTTATACGGTATTTTTTCCGCCCACCAAGTCGTTTCGTCGGTTACGCTATTCGGACCGAACGCCTCGCCTTTGACAACGGTCCATCCCGTCAAATCTCCTGTTTCAAATCCAGGATTCCGGATTTGATAGACTGAATCCGTAACTGACAATCCCATGTCATTCTTAGGAATATTCTTGATTTGATAAATCGCATCCGTAACCGATGATTTCACATCATTCTTAGGAACGAGCGTTTCTCCAGCAACAGTTCTATTTTCGGATGCGACAGAGATTCCCGGAACAACAAGCTGGAGAACCATAGCCCATATAACCATTCCCGATATCCAACATTTTCTTCCTTTGGCTTTCCTCATTCTCGAGCCTCCTTCGAAACTTGTTATACTTGCGAACATCGATACCTCATTTCGAAATGCTCTCCTTGTACAAAGATGAATAGTCATGAAGAAGGGAGAATATGAATGAAACGTTTCCAAACGGAGGAATGCAAAATTACTTGATCATTTGTGTATGACCCCATTCGTTAGGAGCGCCTAAACAATCGTCTTACCAAATGGACTGCATATCCCATATATCCAAGGATTTAACAAACGGTTCTCCATCTCCCCAAATCTCGAGTCCCAAAGCATCCATACGGCTCGGATATACCCGGGTTGTCAGGCTTTTCAATCCGTTTGCATAGGCTTCGACCATGGAGCGGTCCAAATAAATGTGGAGCTTCAGATTCTCCCCAAGTAGCTCCAACTTACCGCCTTGAACCCCTCCGCACTTTTCTCCCGGGTGCAGCGTCGTTTTCGACCGGTCGACCAAGAGCATCGCTTGATTCCAATTATAATACAGCAGAGTTTCTTCCTCTCCGTCTGGTGTACAACGGACCTTGATTCCGAATTTTTTGGCGCTGCCGGGCTCTAATTCCAATTGAATCTCAAGCATGTCACCATGAACATTCCTAAGCTGTACATTAGTTTCAGCCAATGACTGGTCCCGAAGCGATAGCCGCTTGGGGCCACGCAGCGATTGAAGCTCCTGAATCGGCTCTATTCCCAAACGTCCGTCATCCCTCAAATACACGCTTAACGGCAAGCCTCCGTTATGAGCCCAGCCCGACTTATATTCCATCTCGGACGTCCTGTCGCCTTGGGCTATCGTAAAGACGATATTTCTGCCGGTCTTCGGATCAACCATTCCACTCGGTCCGGTAAAATGGAAATCCCCGACGTCAATCAATTGAGGTTCTTCTTGATCGGGGATGAACGAAAGATTTTGCTTGTCAAGTTGTCCGATCCAATAGAACACCTCGACATCCGCTCCCTTCCCCACAGGGCTAACAAGCAGGAGATGTTTGTTCACCCCCTGCTTGTCCCTGCCAAGGGGAAGAAGCACAGGGAGCTCCCAGATGGGTCCAAGGTAAGAAAACTTCTGAATATCCGCTTTAAAAAACGGCCCTTTATACGTCCAATTCAGCATATCCTGTGACGCAAATGCCAGTGCTGCTCCTCCTTCGATTCCGGACCCGACCAGAGCATACCAGCCGTCATCGTCCTTCCATACGAATGGATCTCGGAAATCCCCAAATGCGCCCATTCCCTTCTTCTGCACGATCAACGGCTCTGGATGTTTGACCCACTGAACCAGATCCGGGTTTCCGTCAAGGGTATAAGTACTTCGGGCAAGCGCTACGCTCTGATTCGGAGAAGCGCTGTCATTACCTGCCGTAAAGAACAAGACAGGAAGTCCGTCAGCATCATAGGTTGCGCTTCCCGACCAGATCCCGTCCGGTGCGAGCTGATCCTTTTCGGGCGCCAGGGCCACGGGTAGATCACGCCAATGCACCAAATCCTGACTTACCCAATGCCCCCAATGGATCTGATGAAAGAACGGTCCCTGCGGATTATGCTGATAGAACAAATGATATTGCCCGTCAAAATAGATCGGTGCATGGGGTTCGTTCATCCAATGGGCCGGCGGGCTAACATGATATTGCGGTCTGTGCCGATCAAGTAGCAGTGGCGTTCGGTCTAGCTTGATCTCGTCATAGTTTAATTGCGGCTGGATACCTTCATGAAAGGTATCCAGCACATAACGATAAGAAGCGGCCACTTCTTCCGCGCTCAGCGCCCGATTATAAATCTTGAGTTCATCAATGATACCGCTAAACATGTGCAGGCTGAACACTTCCGCCAGCAGGCTGCTATGGTTATTCTTGCCAATCAGAAGATCCGTGTCCGCCGCCTCAGCTAGGCGGGAACCACGAGGCACGGCAGCTGAAGCGATTTCACTGCCGTTCAAATACAGCTTGATTTCCCCTTGGTTCCCATCGAACACAGCATTCACGTATGACCATTCATTCTTCGGCAGTTCATGGCCGTCTGGCGACCAAAGTTCCTTCCAGTCCCCTCCTTCCAGCCCGACTTGGAAGGACCAGGAACCGTGACGGAACATGCCGAGCAGATAACCCTGCTTGCGATCCAGGTTGTAGCGGTTCACGATGGCGGACAATTTGCCATCATCCCCCCATTCATAGGAGCGTGGGGCTACCCATACTCCTATGCTTAACGCTGATCGATACTCTGGCTCGGTGTTTTGATTTCCCTCATCGAACGAATGCGCAATGTAAGTCGAATAACCATCGAACAGAAGCCCATTTCCAATTACCCCCTGTCTCCACCGTGGAGGGCAAGGTTTAGTAAACTCCGCTTGGTTAAATACGTACTGGATTTTATCCTGGACTTGGGATACGCTCTCCAGAGCTCTTGTACCGGTTCCTTCATTGAAGGCCCAATACATGATCAATCCCCGATTATCGGTTGCATGGCTCATACTTCAACCCTCCTTGTGTCTGCTCCGTTGGACCATTGGGAATATGAATGGAGTTAAGAGCATGCGTAAAAAACGAGTTCACTATAACTTCCCCTGATTTCGCACTTATCTCAATACGATCCATCGGAGCATCAGGGAATATTTGATCCGTCAGTGCAACCAAACCCTCATTCGCGTACACTTCAACCGCGTTGCGATCCAGCCAAATATGCAGCTTGATCTTCCCATTCTCCGAAACCATTCTAGCACCGTGCTTGCACGCAAACGATGGGTGGAAATCAGTCAGGCCCGATTTCGAACGATCGATGAATAGCCATTGGCGCACAGGGTCATACCCGATAATAGTCTCACTTTGTCCAGAGGACTTCATTTTAATATGAACCTCGTCCCCGGAACGAATGTCGATATCCGCTTCAATTTCAAGCAGAACATCATTCATTTTTTGCGTAAACGGCACCGCTGGCTTAACCTTAACCTCATTCCAGCAGAGCGTTCCTTTCCGCAGCTGCTCTATTTCCCGAACAGGCATTTGGGTCAGAACTACGCCCTCGTCTCGGCTGGTCAATGACAAGACGCGAGGCAGAGTCATTGTGCCTCTCCAGGCCCCGGTAGGCGTTTGGTTAGCATATTTCCAGTTGCTCATCCATCCGATGATCACACGCCGTCCATCCTGCTCAGCTATATCCGACCAGGTGACCCCCGCATAATTGTCCCGGCCAAAATCCAGCCACAGGATATGATCGGCCGGATGGTCATTGATGAACGTATTTCCGTCGAACTCTCCGATAAAGTATTGCGTGCGTGAGCCTTCCGGACAGTTGGGATTATCTCCGATGCTTATGATAAGTACCCATTTGGAATGTCCGCTGTCATCAACCGGTAATTCAAAGAGATCGGGGCATTCCCAAACTCCGTCATGCGAGCCTTCACTCTTTCCGAATTCGCCTGACAACGACCATTCACGTAAATTGTCGGAACGATAAAACCGAACGTGGTCTCCAGCGACAAGAGCCATAATCCAGCATTCACTTGGCGAATGCCAGAACACCTTGGGGTCCCGGAAGTCGACCAGATCATGCTCGTCGAGTATTGGGTTCCCCTCATATTTGTGCCATGTTCGGCCTTTATCGCTACTGTAAGCTAGGCTTTGCCGCTGGCGAGGTTGTCCGGTCTCCGGACAGCTGTCTGCATGAGTGAAGAGTGCGATCAATCCATGGGAACCCTCGAACAGTCCGCTGCTATTATTCCAGTCAACCACACAGCAACCGGAGAAAATAGCGCCGTGCTCATCCGGGAACAGAGCGATAGGCATATGCTCCCAATGAACCAGGTCTTGGCTTACAGCATGACCCCAATGCATTGGTCCCCATTGGTTACTATAAGGATGGTGCTGATAAAACAGATGATAGACTCCTTCGTAATAGACTAATCCGTTGGGATCATTCAACCAGTGGGAGTGAGGTGAAAAATGAAAACCCGGCCTAAATCTATCATCATCGTGCTGTTTATTTGTCTCGATTATCTGGGTAATTTCATCTGTCGTCGGCATAGATTGAAGAGCCCCTTTCCGTGTGGTTACTAATGCACCACCGGCATTAGCAAAAGTTAGCATACCGATGATTTGCTGTTTGGTCAGCTGATTCAAAGAAATACCAGCATTCAGTATCTTATATAACAAGCAGCCCAGAAAAGCGTCGCCGGCTCCTGTCGTATCAATGGCCTCTACTTGAAAACCCGGCACATATCCGTCATGACCCGCTAATCGGTAATAGCAGCCTTTTTCCGCTAAAGTTACGAAGATCCCAGCGATGCCGAATTGCTGTTGCAGCTCTAGCGAGCCTTTTTCCACATCAGTTGTACCTGTTATAAAGTGGAGCTCATCTTCCGATATTTTCAGGATGTTGGTATACTTCATGCCCCAAAGGATATTCTGTTTCGCTTCCTCTTTACTCTCCCATAAAGCAAACCGGATATTCGGATCGAATGAAAGCAGGACTCCTGCCTCTTTAGCCTTCACAACTGCCGCTCTTGTTGCCGTACGGGCCGGCTCATGGGTCATCGACAAAGAACCAAAGTGCAGTGCATGGCAGTTTTCAATCCTATCGAACGGGACATCCTGCGTGCGCAAGTATGTATCCGCTCCTGGTTTCCGGTAGAAGCTGAACGATCGGTCTCCGTTGTCATCCAGATGAACAAATGCCAGCGTTGTATTGGCTTCATCTGTAAACGTAAGCGCAGACACGTCGATGCCACCGTTCATCAAGGTATCGTGCAGCAAGGAACCGAATTGATCATCCCCAACTTTGCTAATCAACGTCGCTCTAGCTCCTAAACGGGATAGAGCAGCTGCTACGTTAGCCGGAGCCCCTCCAGGATTGCATTCAAACTGCCCGTTGCCTCCCGCTGTACGACCTGATGGCGTAAAGTCTATCAATACTTCCCCAATGGTTATTACATCAAGCACAGTTTTCTCCCCACCTATCGTTTGATTATTTATTTATTAAATTTGCATTATAACGGTCCAGCCCTTTTTGATAGATCTCCATTAATTCGTTCAGCCCCATCTTCTCGAGTGTCTTCACATAGCTGTCCCACTTTTCGTCTACCTCGCCATCGACGATGAACTTGCCTCTTTGGGTATTTACATATTTAATAAGTTCAGGCTCAATCCGATTGATTTTATCTAGTTCATCCGGTTTAAAGAAGATGCTCGGATAGTTTTCCTTTTTCATATATGGAGTGTAATATTTCTCCAAATACTCAGCACGCTTCTGAGCTCGGGGTTCCATATCAACAACTTTTCCGAAGTCATCGAAAGTAATGACGCCCGGGTTCCCTGTGCCTGGAGCCACTTTTTGACGGAATTCACCTGCGGAGACTCCCTTGGGAAGCGGCAGGTTCACCAATTTTCCTTTTTCGTCCTTCTTGAATACGACATCTAACGGACCCCAGTGAATTTGAGCCGCCATGTAAGGGTCATACTGTTGATCGATCCAACGCATCGTCATTGCCGGATAACGGTTCTCCTTTGTAATCACGAAGCTACCTCGTCCCGGTCCTCCGCCGTTGTTGCGACCAATCATTTGATCTCCATTTGGGTCTTTAAGCGGGGGCAGCAGAGCATAATCCTTACTACGCTCCGGTCCGACAACTTCTTCGACTTCCCACCAAACGTAGGAGCCGAGCGTTTCATCTGGTGTTTTGCCTTTTGCTAAATACTGAGCGGCATCCTGGGTAAACGATTCAGGGTCAATCAGCCCCTGCTTATACCAGTTATCATGAATATATTTTAATGCTTCCTTAAATTGAGGTTGCGAAGCGGTAAAGATCACTTTACCTTCGCGGACGATCCGATGTTCCAAATTATCCGGAAGACCGAAAGCTCCGAATATGCCAGCAATGTCACTACACCACTGCATGTGCATAAAGCTTAATGGGATTTCATCAGCCTTGCCATTGCCGTTCGGATCCTTCGTTTTAAAGGCAATCAAAGCCTGCGTGTATTCGTCCAACGTTTGAGGTACTTTTAAACCCAATTTATCGAGCCAATTTTTATTGATGACGTGAAAGAAGGGGTTGGTATCGAGCTTATTCTCTTCCCACGACGGCAGCCCATAGATGTGACCGTCTGGTGCTGTGATGGCTAGTTTAATGTCAGGCCGACGATCGAGAAGCGCTTTCAAATTAGGCGCATATTTATCAATCAAATTCTCCAGCGGAATAATGGTTCCGTCTTTACCGTAATTGATTAGCTCGTAATCTGTGAATCCGGCTCCGTAAAAGGCATCTGGCAAATCTCCGCTGGCCAACAACAAATTTTTCTTCTCTGCAAAGTCAGTGTCTGGAATGTTTCCCCAATCAATTTTTACGTTTGTTTGTTTTTCCAGCCGCTTAAATATTTCCATTTTTGAGTAATCTGGAGCTAAAGCAGCTTTTGGGGATACCATCTTTAATGTCACCGCTTCTTTAACAATCGGAAGACCGGTTTTATTAAAATTTGCATCCTGATCCGGATTCACTGTCTGATTTTTTGACTCGCCACCGCCTCCCGAACATCCGCTAAGAACAAACACTCCAGCCAGCATTAGCATTCCAGCCCTTTTGAATAATTTCATCGTACATAACCTCCTTATGTCAGTCCACAAGCTGAGAACTTCCCTTGTCCTTGTTATTTACTTGTCTGAATGCTGAATTTAGGTATTCTGTTGCACATTCCCCCTTTCAGGCACCCTGACAATGTTAGCCTTTGATCGAGCCGATCATCACGCCTTTAACAAAGTATTTTTGCAGGAAAGGATACAAAATCAACAACGGTAGGCTGGATACCATGATGACACCATATTTGATAAGCTCTGTAACGCGCATCTTCGCTGCGTAGGATTCCACGTCGATCATCATGCTCGAGTTGGCCTGATTCTGGACAAGAATGTTGCGAAGGACCAGTTGTAATGGATACTTGCTTTCATCGTTCAAGTAAATCAAAGCGTCAAAGAAACCATTCCAGAACCCGACAACATGATACAGTACCATTACGGCTATAACGGACTTAGACAAAGGTAATACGATGCTCCAAAAAAATCTGGTATTGGAACAACCATCAATGGAAGCGGCCTCCCACATTTCATCAGGGATGGTCGACTGAAAAAAAGTCCTTACGATAATGACATTGAACACACCTCCTGCTCCAGGAATAACCAGTGCCCAGATCGTATTCAGCATGTGAAGATCTTTAATCAGCAAATAGGTCGGGATCAACCCCCCACTAAAAAACATGGAGATCAGTAAAAACCACATTATCACCGACTTTCCTGCCATTCCTTTACGAGCTAACGGGTAAGCTGCACATACGGTCACGGCAACTCCGATTAATGTTCCTAGACTCGCATATAAGATCGAATTGGCATATCCAATCCATATAGATGAATCGCTGAATATTCGCCCGTATCCATCCAGCGTAAAACCCTTTGGAAAGAACCATACTTCACCTGAGTAGATGAGATTGGGGTCACTGAGTGAAGCAATCAATACAAAATACAGCGGGAATAATACAAGCAACATAACTATGGTCAGCATGACGTAGTTGATGATGTCAAACCATAAGTCTCCCTTACTTTTTCTCTTTAATAATTGATTCAAATTGATCTCCCCCTTACCACAGGCTGGTTTCCGTCAATTTTTTTGCGATCCGGTTGACGGTGACTATCAGGATAATATTTACAACTGAATTAAACAGGCCAACTGCTGTAGAAAAGCTGTATTGTGCTTTTTGAATCCCAATTTCATAAACATAGGTCGGAATAATATTGGAGGTGGCATAATTCAAATCGTTCTGCATAAGGAAAGCCTTTTCAAAACCGATGCCCATAATGTTGCCGAGTGCGAGAATCAATAAGATGACGATCGTCGGCAAAATGCTTGGAATATCCACATGCATTACGCGCTTCCATTTGCTTGCTCCATCCATGATCGCCGCTTCATGCAATTCCGGATTGACCCCTGCCAGAGCTGCAAGGTAAATGATGGTAGCAAAACCTGTCTCTTGCCAAACCCCTGATAATATATACAAAGGACGGAACCACCCTTCGTCGGCCAAAAACATAATGGGGTCCCCTCCAAACCAAGTGATGATGTGATTCACAATTCCGCTGTTTGGAGACAGAAAAACATTAAGCATACCAACGAGCACTACGGTAGAAATAAAGTGCGGTGCATAAATTACAGTCTGTACAATTTTCTTGTATCTCTTGGCCAGCATCTGATTGAGCATAATCGCTATAATAATCGGAGCTGGGAAGCTAAATACAAGCGATAGAGCACTGAGTGTAAGCGTATTAGTCATGATCGTCCAGAAGTTATAGGAATCGAAAAAATCAATAAAGTGCTTAAAGCCTACCCACTCGCTTCCCCAGATTCCCCGACTTGGTGAAAAATCCTTAAAAGCAATTTGTATTCCATACATCGGATAGTATTTAAATACGAGATAAATAATAATGATTGGCAGCAAAAACAAATACAGTTCATAATCACGTTTGATCTGGTTCCATATTTTGCGATTTGGCTTGATCGTAGAATGATCTAACTCGCTAATTCTTGTATTCACCATTACACTCCCTTTCTTGACATCGGATATTTTCATTTTTGAAACGTTTCCAATTTACTTTAAAAAAACGGGAAGACGAAGCATCTGTTGATCCAGACTTATTCCTTTGATCTCCAAATGAAACGTTTCCAATTTATTATAAAAAAAATGCCGAGTTTGCAGATCCAAACTGAGATCCAACTGAATGAGCTAATATCTTTACAATTAAGATCATGTAGTTTCGCCTTGCCTGAAGATAACGGGGAGACGATACACTTGCTGATCTAAAGTTATACCATCCATCTTTTGATACAGCAGTCTGATTGTCATACGTGCCATTTCCTCCACTGGCTGCCTGATTGTGGACAATATCGGATGAAAATAAGGATGATTCTGAATGCCGTCGTAACCGATGACCTTTACATCCTCTGGAACGCGAATACCCTGCTTGCCTACTCTTTCTATATATTTGGCGGCTAGCATATCGGTAATAGCGAAAATGCCGTCCACATCCTGATACTTATGTAGAAATTCGCTAAAATAGGCATCGTCGTTCACAATAGGGTCTGGTTTCTCGTATATCACATAGTCGACACCTAATTTTTTCGCCTCATCAATGAAACCTTTTCTTCGATTCATGGTTTCACTAAATACGGAAGTTACACTTCCTATAAAAGCCGGTCTCTGGGCTCCCGCTTTAATAAGTTCCCTTAAAGCCATACGCCCTCCCTTATAATTATCCGAGGTCACACAGGTAATTTTTTTGCTAAAGTGTCTGTCAATACTTACAATCGGAATGTCATTGCTTACGCTATTCTCAATATCATTGTAAGTAATGCCGATAATACCAGCCACTTTATTTTGCCGTAGCATATCTAGATAATACAGTTCCTTTTCGGGCTTACCACCGCTATTACATAGCATGAGCTTAAAGCCTTCCCGATCCAACTCATCCTCAATGTAATAAGCCAGTTCAGAAAAAAAAGGATTCCAGATACTTGGAAGCAGCAAGGCTACCATCTTGGATTTCCTCATCTTAAAATTTCGAGCGACTTCATTAGGGATATAATTCAATTCTTGTATAGCTTTTTCCACTTTTTGGCGTGTATTTGGTTTTACAGAGCCCGAGTTGTTAATAACACGGGAAACAGTTCCCACAGCTACGCCAGCCAGGTTAGCTACATCTTTAATACTTGGCATTTAGCCCCCCCTCTCTCTTATGAAAATCATAATAGCACGAAATTGGAAACGTTTCAATAATCTTTGAAGCACTTTTTTTGACTTTTTTATTGCCTAGCCCGCATGTAGCTAAATCAAGTGGAAACTGGTCAGAAACATGATAAGCCAAGTGACAGAGCTGCCATAGGGTAAATAGGTGATGTCCGTTAGAAGGACGAGTCCGGGTACTTCCTTTCTGAAGTCTCTCTGTAAAAGGTAATAAAACGCGAACCTTTCTTAAAGCCTCGAAAGCAAAGGCCTTCTTGATGTCAGCAAAAAATAAAGTATTTTCTTAGTGCTTAGATTAATTTATGTATCTTTTTAAAGAACTACATGCTACTCGCGTATGTTCTTAAATTATTAATTGGAAATTGAATATAACGAGGTGGACGTAGCCCAAGCGAAGGCTCGGGAGCGTCCTTGGAGGAGTTAATTTGAAGAACAAACGACAGATTTTATGAAAATGAAGCAAAACAATGAAAAGATCGTCATGTTAACAGCTTATGACTATCCGTCTGCAAAGCAGAACAAGCCGGTGTTGACGTCATCTTGGTTGGGGATTCGCTTGGAATGGTGGTTCTTGGTTACGATTCAACTATCCCAGTGACACTCGAAGATATGATTCATCATACCAAAGCAGTAGTTATCGAACATATAGGTCCTTTCGATCCCGGTGATTGGTATCGGTGCTGGGGTAAATGTAGATGCCCCAAGTTCTCGTATATCATGATATTTTGGGTTATGGTGTTGAGCGAGTTGCTAAGTTTGTCCAACAATATCAATCGTTAAATCCATTTTTGTGTCTTTATTATGTTATACAAAGTTGCCTCGACTTATAACTTTGAAGATTTTGAGTTTTGAACTATCGACATCATCCGAGAATTAAAGTAACTGTCTCGGTTTAATTTAATCGGCTTGATTATTAAGTCCCGAGAAGCTTGGTATAGAATCTTGTTACTGAGAGCTCTATAAATTCACGGGAGATTCCGATCTAATTCTTTTCGGCCCTTGTTTTGTTTTTTTGCATATCCCCTTTTTATCCGGGTTTACAGTGATTCAGAAGCACTTATTAGCATCTATTCATTTTCAGACTTTGAGCCAGCTACTCCCCATGTTTCCCCGTCAACTTTATAATCACTGCTGCCTCTCCATTGAGGTATGTAGTCTCCAGATCGCAAATCGTCGCTAAAACCTTGGTCAGTAGATTTCCAAGTCACTATGTCGTGGGGAGCGATTACTAATTTTTAATATATAGTTTGTTTTAACCGCCATGAGTTAAACTTACCTTTACTGGATGATCAGAATGGTTCTTCATACAAAGTTTAACATGACCCCAGCCTTTAGGGGCACTAAATGCTTCTCTTACTGTTGCACTTCCCCCGATTTTTGAGAAATTATCTTGTTTCCATTAGTTTTATTTTCTGAAGCTGCACCTGTACCTACAATACCTACCATAGCTAAAGTTAAAATCGAGAACAAATAATTATTTTCTTCATTGTTTCCCCACCCACCTATTTAGTTATGACTCTACCTAAAGGAACTATCGATTACAATATAGTAGGTCCTTACTGCTCCGAAAGGATTAAGTTCCTTTAACCTTGATGTCTTCTCCTTACTTGGTCGCCGTGTATCACTATATCCTTCTTCCAAATAGTTGCATTACATAACTCTTCCCTAGCTTAATGTAGCTGCAAAGTCTCATTATTTAGTGTGTGATAACTTACCAGTAAATACATCAAATATTTAAAATGATCACTATAATACCCTGATTGAGCAATGTCTGTTTTAAAAACGTTCAATTATACTGGTTACGTCTATTCCATATTGGTTAGTCGCTATCCAAATATTCAATAATCGAACAATTCTATCTTCTTGATTGCATCTATCGATGCATCAATATATCCAACATATTTCAAAGGGGAGAGTCCCACATTGAGCTTTTACTGTACGTTCCTCGCTCCAGACTTTGAGGGGTTTGGAGATCGCAGGTGGTCTTATCTCGAGGTGCTCGGCGACCTCCCCGACTATAGCGGCTCCCTGTGACAGCCTTTACAGGATGTTTCTGCGAGGCTGAGTGTATGGCAACCAATTAAGCATCTCCTTAATTAATCATATACTTAAAAGTACAACGCATTGTGTGGTGTGGTCGTGTCAATCTGCTTAGAATGGACATTGACTCAAAGACCTAAGGATCGCCGGTGCCCACCTTGCCTATATGAAGATAAAATCCTTATGAAATGGATTAGAAGAGATTTGAACTTATAGTTAGTAAATATAAATTATATGCCCGATCGGGGAATAGCCGTTTTAATTTGTCTCTCACTGAATAATACTGCCCATTACTTCAATGAAAAAAGTAGCCCCTCTTGAACTGCCCTACTGCTAGTCACTTCAACAATAGGGTGAGTTCATTCATGGGCTACCTTATTTACCCAGTAGCTATTCAGCGTTTTTTAAGAATTCAAGCTCTTTGACAATACCCGGAAATAATTTATCTAGATTGTAAAATGCCAGCAATAAAATTTGCAGGAGAGCCAAGATAATTGGAACGTAGATAAACATGAAATGAATAGACGCTAGCGCAGTAGCACTGATTGTAGCTTGTCCACCAGCATATCCTCCCAATGCCAGTCCCCAACCGATAAGTGCCGCTCCCAAACCGCCTCCCGCTTTTGTGCCGAAACTACCCGCACTGTACACCAGTCCTTCGGTGCGCATCCCTGTCTTCCATTCGCCATACTCAATGGTATCTGCCAACATGGCAAAGAAGGTTCCGAGAATAGCGGCATGTCCAAGCGCTTTAATAACGAGTCCCAGACAGACCGCCATAAGACTTGTGGGACTGACGGCAATGACAAGCGACCCGACAATAAGGAGGATACTTCCGATAATGGAGGAATTTCGTTTACCGATCCGCTTGACGATGGGGGGCAATAGCATATAACCAAGCAGGGAAGGAAGCAGTAAGGATATGCCGAGCACTCCAATCAGATTGGCGTCTTTTAACACATAACGTGCGTAGTAAATATTCATACCTGTGCCCAGTGCGTTATTTATAAAATAGACCACAGCAAACCCAAGGATCAATTTCCAATACTTATTACGCATCAGCGCTCCAAAAGCGCGTCCAAACGGAATTGGCTTTTGTACAACAGATGGAGTAACCCTTTCTTTGGTACTGAAGAAGGTAACAAGAAATAAGAAGGTTCCGAGCAAGCCAAATATAATAAAGGTGAAAATCCATCCTTTTTGACCGCCGCCGAATGACTTCACTAACGGGAGGGTGAAATAATTAATTAGCAAGGCACCAATATTCGCCAGACTCATACGAAAAATATTAAGCAGAGAACGCTGGTAAGAATCCTGCGTTATCATGGAATTAAGCACACCATAAGGGACATTAATGCTGGAATAAATAAAGTTCATCAGTAGATAGGTAACGTAAATGTATAGAATAGTGATCGTCATATTTCCACTTGGAACCGTGAACAAGAGAATTCCAGACAATGCAAATGGCCCGGACATCCACAGTAACCAAGGACGTGCCTTCCCGTGTCTGCTCTTCGTTTTATCGATCAAAGCCCCAATCGCGACATCAATAAACGCATCCAGTACGCGTGCAACTAGCATTAAAGTACCAATGACCCCAGCGCTGATCCCGATTACATCTGTGTAAAAGTAGGACAGAAAAGTCATTGCGGCGGCAAACAGCAACTGGCTGGCAAAATCACCGAATCCATAACCAATTTTTTCTTTCAGCGTAATAATTGAACCGGTTTGCACTGAAGCCTCATTTCCCCTTACAACAATATCGCTTGAACTTCTCATGCTCATGCTCCTTTTCCCTTGTTATTCTCTACAATTCAAGGTTATCAAGAAAACGTTTTCTTAATTATCAAAAAAACAAGCTGAAATACCCTGAATCCAGCCGATTATTGGTAAAAACAACTATGTTCGTCCAAAAAATACTAGAAAACGTTTTCCGGAGTTGATTATACTCTCCTTATAAACCAAGGTCAAGCGCTTTCTTTGCTCTAGAATCTTTGTTAAACTCAATAAACAATTCAATAAACTGATATAATAAATTCAATCCACTTTGAGAACCTATTTTCTAAATAAATACTTGCTTGAAAGTCGGTGTGTACAATGAAAATGACTATAAAAGATGTGGCTCGAATGGCCAACGTCTCCATTTCTACAGTTTCCAGAGTGATCAATAATAGCCAGACGGTCAACAGTGAAATACGCAAACGAGTTCTGGATGTTCTTGAAGCCACTCAATTCCGTCCTAATGCCATAGCACGGACATTGGTAAAGAATAATACATCTTTGATTGGGGTACTTCTGCCCGCGATTAAAAACAACGTTTTTGATGACATGGTTGAAGGCATCAATCAAGTAGCGCATCTATACGGCTTCGATGTCATAATCGCCTTGTCAGGGGGAGACGCGGACTCTGAATTACACTATTACAATATGTTCCGTGAAATGCAGGCGAGCGGAATTATTATATCGGTAAGCGGAATCCGGGATGCTCTATTCGCGCTCATTGAAGCGGCGGGAATTCCCTGCATCCTTGTCGGACGGGATTTCCGAGACCAAACTATTCCTTCCGTGCATGTTGACAACATAACGGCTGCTTTTGAAGCGGTAACTTATCTAATACAGCAGGGTCATCAGGATATCGCGATGCTGCAGGGACCAGCGGGGGATATTTCAGTGAGCAATCAGCGTTTTTTGGGCTATGAACAGGCATTGAAGGCCGCTCACCTGCCAGTACGCCCCGAACGTGTGTTGGAAAGCGGCTTTTCAGTTGAAGATGGCATAACCTCTATGAGAAAACTTTATCATTCAGGCCCACTGCCTAGTGCGGTGTTCTGCGCAACGGACCGAGTTGCCATAGGCGCTATGAACTTTCTGGCCGAAAATGGGGTGAAAATACCTGAACAGGTCTCTTTCTTCGGATTTGACGACATTGACATGGCTACAATAATCCGGCCTAAATTGTCAACTGTCCGATATTCAGCATCCGAACTTGGCATGGTCGCCGCCCGCAATCTCATTAAGCTTATTAGAGGAGAAGAATTGGCGGCTGTCCACTGGTCCATATCTCATCAGTTAGAAATTCGAGACAGCAGTACAAAACTTTGAGTATCCTAACCTTTGATGCTCCTACGGGTTGCGGGAAATGCTTAACCGGCAGGGGTGGTCTTTTCAGCGAATCCAACGCCGAATAATGGAAACGTTCTCTTGCAGACTTTTTCGCAAAAGGGCATAATTGGGGATACGCAGAAACCAGGCTCGGTTTAAAATTGGCTGTCATGTAGATGGGCATTTCCGGGGAAAGTCGCTATTGCCGGACTCGCTCGTATTCAATTTTCTTTTCGATAGCAGTCAGATTAACTATCAATAAGAAAAGGTTGCTTTCTAAGTCAATACAAGGACTCAGAAAGCAACCTTTTCTTCGAATTATTCAGCTTGCCAAATATCTTTTAATTTCCAGTATGTCAACTCATTTACTAGAGCCTCTCCGCCCTCCGTTACGAGTTCTATGCCTAGCAGTTTTTCACTCGAATAAATGCGACTTGTCATCGTAGCTTGCCCTTCATTAGCAAATATTTCAATGGATGAGCGATCCAGATATACATGTAACGTCAGCTGCCCCTCTGCACTTAAGGCTGTTTGACGTACTCCATCCGTCTTTTTGCCTGATTTAGAACAATCAAGCATAAGTTTCTGACCCGGGATAGAATAAGTGATAACCGTTTCCTCCTCACCTGTTCCGCGAAGCTTCAAGCCTACCAGATCTGCACTTGACTTCGTCAGGTCGAACACGACCTTCACTTCAAGCAGATCCGCTTCAACTTCCGTCAAGTAACTGCCAGAAATAGCGCAATATTGGTACAAAACATGTTCGCTTTGACGAAGCAACTTCATTTCCTCTACTGGGTTCATCAGCAATTTATTATTGGCACCCAGCGTAATTACACGTGGGATCGTCAATGCTCCGGACCAGCCGTCTGCTTTCGTCGGCATATCCGATTCCCACATATCCATCCAACCAATCGCAATGCGGCGACCTTGATCATCTAGAAAAGTTTGAACCGCATAGAAGTCATGACCATTATCCAACTCGATGAACTCTCCATGTTTATATTCATTACTATCATAATTATATTCGCCAACATAATATCCCGTCTGGAACAAATTATTGTACTTATCTCCTTGCGCATCAATACCTTGCGGGGAGAACATAAATATATGCTTACCGTTCAGTTCAAAAAAATCAGGGCACTCCCACATGAAGCCCATATTCTTATCTCCCTGCAGAAGCACACCATGATAGGTCCAAGTTCTAAGATCAGGAGATGTATATAGAATAACACGCGGCAGATCTTCTTTCGTGCTGTTACCTAGGATCATGTACCATGTATCCTCATGCTTCCATACCTTCGGATCACGGAAATGCTGTGAGCTATCTGTTGGAGGTTCAGCGATTACGGGATTCTGCCCTAGTTTTGTAAAATGAATGCCATCTGTACTTACTGCCACATTTTGATTTTGGAAAAAGATATTGTTTGGTTGATCAATATAGTGATGGCCAGTATAGATTAATGTCAATTCGCCGTTATTATCTACTGCGCTTCCTGAGAAGCAGCCATCAAGGTCACATGCATCTCCAGGCGCTAATGCAATCGGACAATGCTCCCAGTGTACAAGGTCTTTACTCTTCACGTGACCCCAATGCATTGGACCCCAGTTCTCATCATAAGGATGATGCTGATAGAAGGCGTGATATTCACCTTTAAATTGGATTAATCCATTGGGGTCGTTAATCCAGTTTGCTGGTGCCATAATATGATAACCTAACCGGTACCGCTTGTTCATTTTTGCTTCTGCCTGTTTCAATGCTTCCTCAGCTTGCTTTGTATTGTTATTATATGTGTTCATTTGTCTTCCTCCTATGCTGTTTCAATATGCTTGTTAGGCTTGGGATCCAGATTTTTCGGTTCTTTCTTTAAGGTAAAGATTGAGATTGTTGTAAAGACAAATACGAATACACCCATAATCACGTACGTATTTGCAAAACCTCTAATGTCATAAGACATACCGGCGATTGGCGAGAAGATCGAAGCTCCTACCTGACTCATAAACTGGAATCCCACCAGATACAAGATCGAAGACAGACGCGTATCGAAATTAGCAGCCAAGTACTTAAATACGGCAATCAGCATGATTGGCAGTTCCAATGCGTGAATCAATTTCATAGCTGAGATACCATAAGGTCCAATAACTAAGCCTGAACCCATGATCCGGAATGCCATCAAGAATCCTGCCAATATCAGACCCTTTTTTGCTCCAATTTTGTTGACAATGAAAGGCGCTAAGAACATCATGCCTGCTTCCAAGAACACTTGTAGGGAATTTAAGTAACCATAAACTTGATTGCCTAATGCAACCGTTGAGAACGTCGATGAAAAGTAATTTGGGAACTGTTGGTCATACACATTGTAAATACAGGTAACGCCAAGAACATATAAAATGAAGAACCACAAATGCTTATTTGCAAACAAATAGCCGATTTGCTTAAAGTTAACAGATTCTGCTCGCTCCATTTCGGAATCTGTCATTTCAACTTTAATTGTCATCATAATGATAAACAGAATGACAGCAGATACTGATGCAATCCAGAAGTTAATGTTAGGGTTGATATTGAAGAGCTGACCAGCGAAAAATGTTGCTGCTGCCCAACCTAGCGAGCCCCACATACGAGATTTCCCGTATTCAAATTCATATTTTCGGCTGATTTTCTCGACATAAGATTCAATAGCTCCGATCCCTGCCAAAAAAGCAATACCCAAGTAAAAGCCACCTACAATGGCGCCGAGAAATACATTGTATTGAAGTAACGGCCCATAGATAAAGATATAGAAAGGACCAACAAATAAGAGCAAAGAACTGATTAGAAATAAAATATGCTTCTTCAATCCGATTTTATCAGATATATAGCCATAAAGCGGTTGCATACATAGCGCAAAGATAGCGTTTACAGTAAAGATAACACCTGTTTCAGCACCATTTAGACTGATTTCTTGTCCTAGCCAGATGGAGAACAATGAATAACTTGCTGACCAAGTAAAGAAGAAAAAGAAGAAATAGGCACTTAGTTTCCAGTACATGCTCTTTGACTTTCTCATATCGAACGCTCCTCTTAGTTGAACATTTAATGTAAATGAAAGCACTTTCGTATTTACAGACTGATTATATGTCAACCGCTTTCATATGTCAACCGCTTGACATATTTTCGAAAGAAAAAGAGCTCTCCTCTTTGATTTCAATTACTCTAATAAGGATAGCTCCATCTTATATCACAATGCTGAAAACTATGGGAATTGTATTAAGCTGTACTAGCTTCAATGAGTTTCACGGGTAGATAGGTTTCTCGCGGGACATCACTGAAGCCACCTTCAATTTCTTTAATAAGTAACTCTATGGAAGATCTCGCGATCTCCTGTATTGGTTGCTGAATGGTTGTCAATTCAGGGAGAAGATTGCGGGTTGTTTCTGTTCCGTCATATCCAACTACGCGGATATCTTCAGGAACCCGTTTTCCTCTTCTTCTTGCTTCAGCAATAAAAGACGCTGCCACCATGTCATTACTCGCGAACAATCCATCTACTTCAGGATGTTCATCGAGCAAGCGTTTAATCGGTTCATCGTGATTCTGTTGGTGAAAGGGATCATGTACTTCATAGGTAATTGCCTCTCGACTATACTGCTCCATCACATCTTCATATGCTTTTCTTCTTAAACTTGCTGGTGTTTCCAATTCAACAGGGCCATTTATGTGTAAGATATGCTTGCACCCCTTTTCAATAAGCAGCTCTGATGCCAGTTTTCCACCCATATAATTATCCGATCCTACAACTGGGATTGAATCGGATAGGAAACGGTCGATCGCAATAACTGCAATATTCTTCTGTTCATAATTTACGATACCTCGGTTGTGTGTACCGACGATAATACCGTCAACTTGATTTCGCATAAGCATATCTACATAAGACTCTTCTTTATCCAGCTGATTTAAGCTGTTACATAGCAACAGCTTATAGCCTAATGACGCACAAATATTCTCTATATGGAAAGTCAGCTCTCCGAAAAATGGGTTGCTCGTAGTTGGAATGATTAATCCAATCAGATTTGTCCGTTTAGTAAATAATGACCGAGCTACATCATTAGGAAAATAATTTAGCTCCTGCATCGCTTTATGAACTTGATCCTTCGTTTCTTGACTGATATAGCCACGATTATTAAGTACGCGAGAAACCGTAGTCGGTGAAACTCCAGCTAATTGTGCAACATCGTTCAGTTTTGGTTTCATTGATTCAACCTGCCTTCTCTTCATGCCAAGTCTCCAATCATTCTATTATTTTAACATTGTTAAACGTGAAAAAACATGTCTTCATCATTCCGCGCTGTATATGCAATGACATCATTTTAACCATTATTGTTCATCATATTTCAATAATATATGTTCCTGTCTCTCCTCGAGAATATTGTATACACTATGTAGTATGTATGAGGTGGTGAATAAACTTGGTTGAAATATCATCTAGAGAGTTATGGATAAATGTATCTATTAAAGTGTATACACCCCGATATTTTTCTCATTTTATATGGACTAATATGTGAATTTACCGTAGTGAAAAGATTCTCACATATGATTTCGTAAAAGTCGTTGTCGCAGGACATTAGTAGACAAAAAAAACACCCCTCAGAAATCCTGGAATGAAGTATATCACATAATATAGTAACTTCCTCGTGGGGGTAAGTGTTACTGCAAAAGGGACAAAAAACACACAATCCAAAATAAAGAACTCATCCTATCATAATAGCCGCTCCTAAATTTTTCAGGAGCGGCTACACGCTTAATTCAAATTGATTTTAAATCTATCCCCTGCATTGCCACCCAAAACGATCAAGCCACCTTTGGGCAGCACAACCGAATTGTTATGGCTGGCAGTTGAAAAATCTAGAACCGTTCCGTTTTCATCATAGACAGCGAACCCTCCACTTGTTGGAACATCAACGGTCATCGTTTTATGGGCTACGTTTTTATCTATTTTAAACCATGTGGCTTGACCATTCGATGGTATGGTGTACACTGATTTCCCGCCCAGGACAGGTTTAATAGCATCCTCACTGATGTAGGACTGTCCATCTATGGTTAAATACTCTGAACCATCCTTGGTAGTAAAATTCAGATCAAATGCATCTCTTCCACTCATAACAGGAATCTCAACGGCATTAACGGCTTTATTCTCATCCACAATTTTAGTACCACTTGCGTATCCATCATGATCAACGGATATTTTTTTCGTTATAAATGAGGGGACCAAATAAAAAATAGAAGATATCTTTTCATCCAGGGCATAATAATTTTTCCCGTTTCTATGTTCCCATGCCTTTTTAACAGTAGTATTTAGAGGATTGGCATCCAGCTTTTGATATTCATAAGTCACCATAACCATTTGACCTAATCCCGGAAAGTTTACGTAGAAGTTAGCCTTAATATACGTTTTCCCATTTTTTTGTTTGTCAAAGCCTATGGCTACACTGCCATCACTGCTTTTGAATTCTCCATTGCCTGTATACACATATTTTTGCGCCGGGACTATTCCATCCAGAAAAGCTGGTAATTCAAGCTCTCCGTTTTTAATTTCTACATTGATGGTTGTACCCACAGTGCCATATAATCCAGAATAAGTAAGTAAATCAGATGGCATTTCCACTTTTACAGGAGGCTCAAAGGTTTTACCTGGTAGAATGCCTTTAATGATGCCCTTGTCTTTTAGAAGCTCCAATAAAACATTAGAGGCAAAAATACTATCCAGGATGGAAGAACCTCCAGATGAAAGCACAGCCATAGAAATATGATGCTCTGGTATGGTGATCAAAGTAGAATGATACAAAACAGTATCCCCACCCTTGGACAACGCAGTTATTCCGTAATCACTAAACGGTGCCAACTGAACCGCATCCCAACCAAGTCCATAATTAAAGCTGTTTGTCTCTTCAGGTACCCATACTCCATTTCGATATTCATGACTTTGCATGGACTTGGCTGATTGCTTAGATAAAATATCGGGTTTGTTCCCCGTTAATACTTCTGAAAACATAACCACCTCTTCCGCGGTGGAGTATAAGCCCCCTGTCCCGATGACATTGGCATTTTCAACCGGTAAGGCCCCCTCAATCGCAGGAAAATAAGTTTTGGACAGCTGTTGTCTATCAAACTGATCGAGTGGTGTTTTCGTAGACTTCAAACCCAAAGGTGCACTAATATGCTTTGCCAGAAATTCGGTGTAACTTAGACCACTCACCCGTTCAACCAATATTTCAAGCAATTGAAAACTATCATTACTATATACAGAATATTCGCCGGGGTTGGATTTCAAAGTTTCTGATTGTAATCTCAGCAATAGCTCATCATGATTTTTTGTATCATTGTCATTAAATAACATACTATTTTTTAAGTGGGCACCGTAAAGGCCTGACGAATGATTTAACAGCATACGCGGTGTAATTTTTTTGTACCTTTCATCGGCCATTGTAAAGTTCTTAATGTATGTTGTGAGCGGCTGATCAATATCTACCTTATGGGCATCCACCAGCATCATCGTTGCAGCAGCTACATACATTTTGCTTGTAGAGCCTATACCAAACATCGTATCTTTGGTGATCGGCTCGTTGGTTGCTTTATTCTTTACACCCACGCTATCCGATAATACGATGTTTCCATGGTCCATAATGGCATACTGCACACCGCTAGCACCGTATTTGGATACCAGCTCTGAGGCCAGACTGCGAGCCTTTTCCTTGATGGGTTCAGGAGTGCCTTGAGCAAAAGTATTCGTCATTGGCAGCACAAAAAGCATAGCAGAAACGAACACAGCTATTATTTTCTTCATTCCATATTTCCTCCTCTTATAGCTTCATCAGACTTTATTACTGACCTGATCATACAACGAACGAGGATTCTATAAAAAAAAACACCCTTAAACGTAAAAAACAATCCCTAAACAACAAGATGTCTAAGGAATGTCCTTATAAAATGGTAATAAAACCATATTATCGAATACTTTATTTTTCGTTTCAATGGTCATGTTACCACCATATTTGTCACATATTCTAGATATATTGGTTAAGCCAATACCATGAATATCCGGGTTTGATTTTAGACTTTGCAAATGGGCCACTTCATTCTCCATATGATTCAGAATGTGAATGAAAAGCGCAGATTCATTGGAATGTATTTTAATAAGAATGAACCTGTCCTCAGCAATCTTGACCTTTTTAGATGCTTCTATGGCATTATCCAGCATATTCCCTAGAGCAACACATAAATCATAACGTTCAATATTTACTTTCTGTGAATATAAGTTAAGTTGGGTATCTACCTTTATGCCATTAGCTTGTCCAATATTAAGACTATTCGTGACAAGGGCATCTATAACCAGATTACCGGTATTAACCCTTTGATATGCTCCTTCAATTTTATTTAATGTGATCTTAATATGTTCACTCGCCTCAGCTAATTCATTTCTCTTGATACATTCGTCAATATACAAAAACTGTTGATGTGTATCATGAATGATTCTCTTTATATTTTTGAAGCTGTGAACCGTTTTTTCGTAGTTAGCATCTTGGTAGTCCATCTGATGTTGTAGTTGAGCATTTTCATGCATTAACTGGAATTTTTCAATAACATTATCGAAGATGTATATAATAAAAACATTTAAAGAAATAAAGCCAATAATAGAGCCAAAATAATACATATTCTTTTCACTATAAACAGATAAAACATTGACCTGGTATATACTTATGATGGGAACGATTAAAAATAAAAAATAGTAACGATGCTGCAAAGGGAAGGTTCTGCGTTTGGCGAATAGCCGTATAATCTGAATGACAGCAAACATGATAATACAGCTGAGTAGCATAACCTTAGAAAATATCAAGTGATCCTGTCCGCTCAAATGACTAAAGTTGCTAATCTTAACGGAGTCTACAGCATATAAAATATACAGGGATAAAAGATTAACGATGGTGATCAACACAGCATAAAGAATGGAAAAAATGATCTTTGTCTTTATTTCCACGTTATAAGAATGAGCCAAGCTAAATATGACAAATAACGCCAAAATGGAGGAAAACGTAGGAGTCAGATAAACAGTTAAATATAAGAAGTTCAACAACCCGAAAATAATGAAATACATCATTCTATTCGGCTTTCGACTGGACTTATCAAAAACCGAGTTGAAATAAAAATTGACCTGAAAGCACATCACCAGTACGACACTTAGGTTAAGAAACAGGTAGTTATATGCCATCATATTAATGCATCTTCATAATCATAAATTTGGTATACAAATCTTTAACTTCTTTTAATTTAGAACGTCCAATTGGCAACTTCACATCATTTGACATCAGAACATCACCGCCAGCAAATTTTTTGACATGAATTAAATTTATAATAATCGAACGATGAATTTGCAAAAAATTATGTTCCTTTAATGCTGATGCATAATCAGAAAGAATCCCTTTGCTATCATAGGTTTGTGTAGAGGTTACAAAATGCAGCTTGTTTTTTATGGTCAAGCTTTTGGCCACTTCAATACTAATGATATCATCATATTTTAAAAGCACTTCCTCATAAGCTGACTTGATGATAACGAATTTTTTATCGAGAGCTTGAAAATATTGACACAGCTTTATTATTTTTTCCTCAAAGATATAGGGAGCAATCGGTTTTATTAAATATTGAAATGTAACTACGTCAAAACTTTCCACCATATATTCAGGGTAGCTCGTTAAAAAAACAATCTGTTCATCTAGGTGATTTAAACTCCTTATTTTTCGGGCGGTTTGAATTCCGTTCATGCCATTCATTTCAACATCCAATATTAAGATATGGAATGGAGACTCATGGTTTTGATAATGAGATACTAGTTGTTCTCCTGAGTCGAATAATTCAACTTTAAATTCTATATTTGTTTTGATTGATAAAGCGATCAGCATATTTTTAACAAGCTCTCTTTGCTTGTACTCATCATCGCAAATAGCCACTCTATACATAAATGCCCCCCTCTTTCCCATACATGTTGCAAGGAAGTATAGTCTGAACAGTATACAATATCTTAATATTCTATACATAGCTTTTGGATAAAACGCAAATTCAAATCCCTTAAATGCGATTTATTGTGTGCTATTCGTTCTCTATGCTTGGGCGTTCCCTTTTTTCCATCGTGGGCTTGCGTAGGTTGGTCGGTTTGCGGACGATGTCGATGGAATGATGTTTGCTGCTGTTTTAACTATTTTGACCCGTTGAATAAGAACACAACTTGTGATTTATTAGGAAGATAGGAATTGATGTATCAGGAGAACGACTTTCATACATAAGACTTATTGGAGGAATTTATGGATAATAAAAGGTATTTTTCAATTGGAGAAGTTTCTAGATTAAAAAATGTAACGATAAAAGCCCTACGTTATTATCATAATATTGGTTTGTTAATACCTGCATACACTAATCCCGAAAACGGTTATCGCTATTATACAATTAATCAATTCATCTATCTGGATATTATAAAAATTTGCAAGCAAAGTAATGTAAGTGTCAAAGAAATTAAAGCTTTATTTGCTAAAGCCGATACTAATTACCTTAAATTTTACTTGGAACAGAAAAATGAAGAAATTCATAAAGAAATCAAGAAATTAGAGCAACTTAATAAACAAATAGAAATATTAAAGACAGCTATCCATTCATCTGAAGATGAACTTATGAACAATGGATTTAATATTCAAACATTTAAAGACAGATACTTTTTAAGTTTACCTACTCAAGATGGAGAACTTAATGAGATTAAGTCATTCGATAAGTTAGATGAAAAATTAGGCGAATTGGCAGTCCAAACGTTTCAGTATGGATTAATTTATTCATGTCACCATGATAATTGGAAAATCAGTGATGTATTTCGTCTAATAACATCAGATGATTATAGATTGCTTAAAGATACCTTTAATGTATCTAAATTATCAAAAGGAGAATATTTAACTATTAATTGCACGGGAGATACTGAAATTGAAACATTTCAATTAGTAAAAGAATATTTGGAGAAAAACAGTTTGACGTGTAATAAGGTTTATATGTTTTATCTAGTGACAGATGTTTTTAATCAATATAATCACTTCTCTCAATTTCAAATTAGTCTAAAGCCCACCCTATAAATAAGGTGGGCTGACTTTTAGCTTATAGCTTGTATTCATAAATAAAATTTGTATTTTCGAGTTTGCCGTTAGGTAGATTAAATACAGTTACTTCTTCATCAAGACGGACAAATCCATTATGATCATAGAATCCATAGTTACTCATTGTATCTGTATACACATAAATTTTATTTGTTTTTGTATTTTTTAAGTAAGAGATAAGCTCATTAAATAATTGTTTCCCTACCTTTTTTCCTCTAGCTTCTTCAGAAACAGCAAAGAATTCTAAGCACCCCTGAAACTTATCTTCTTTTCCTCTAATTAACTTGCTGTATGCCTCATTAGTCATAGAGGTGAGTTCAACAAATACTTTTCGTTCGATGTCATTTAGATTTAAGAGTTGTAGCAATTCACTTGTATAATCTTCTTGTAACAATCTATAAGATGTTATTTCACCAACTCTTGAACCAAAAATTACACCAATGACTTCTCCATCTAATGTAGCTACTCTTCCAAAAGTACTTTTATTTAATATTGGACTTATGAACATCATTGTAACTGCTGCATTTATTATGCCGTCATCCTCGATAAAATCCTTTGCGTTCCAGGTATCTGCGATAATCGATTTAATAGGTTCTATATCCTCTTTTCTAATGTCTCTAATATCTAAGTTCATTTTGACTTCCTCCTTTTAATCAATTAACTTACAAATTGAGTTTAATGTCTCCCCTAATGGGGAGAGTCAAGTATTTATTCCAATGCTTTTTTTCAACAGGGCTCACTTACAAGGACAGACGGCTAATAGTCATGTTAAACTGGGAAGTTTGGTCCGCTCGGAACCTGGTGACGATGGTACGATAGCAACGCCAGATGCCATCGATTGTCGATATTCAGTTTGGCACCTGTTCCAAGGGCGTTTAATACGCTATCGCTCTGTTTTTGAAGTTTTTCATAACATCATTATGCTAACTAAAAAACCCCTAGCGGGTCTATTCACCTATATCTCCCTGGACAAGCAAAAGCAGCCCTAAAGGGCTGCCTCTTCTGCTGTAATCATACTAATTGCTCGTATATTTTACCCAGTCATATTCAGCGTATAGCGGATTTGCTCCGTTATATGAACCTAACCAGCTATCCACTCCGGTGCCATTCCATAAATTCATCATAATTTTGCCTGGCGTACTCGGAATATTCGTGGTTGCTGTATGTTTCAGAACACCGTCAACGTACCATTTAATATACCCTGGCTGCCAATCGAAAGCATAGGTATGGAAGCTCGTTGAAGCATCAAAGCCAAGATTGATAATCTTTTCGTGCCCACCGACTCCATTGGTATAATAGTTAAACTGTACTTTTGTCGTGTCCTTTCCTAAAAATTCGATATCTATTTCATCCCATTGCGTGCCATGGGAAGGTCCTGTATACGTGAAAAAGGATGAGACAATTCCCGTGTTTTTAGCAGGCTTCATGCTGACCTCGTACAGGCCATATCCGTAATTGTTCGTTGATCGGTACTCCCCACAATCAAATTTGTTGTTCGCCGGACTCGTTAAACTCAGCTTGAGCTTTCCATCATTCGTAAAGTTAACATTGTTGGCACGCCAAGTGCAATTGAACATCTGCCCATTGGAGTACCCATCTGCCTTTTGCCAAGTACTTGAATTAAAATAACTTAATGGTTCCCAGAACACATTCCCCGCAAATGCGCTTACCGAAAAAAACAGAGAAATCACACCTGTGATCATCAGCGTAAACCAAGACTTCTTCTTCATCATACACCTCCAAGGACAATTTCAAATATGAATGAAAGTTGTGGAATGTGGTTTCCAGCAAACGTAATATGATCTGCCGAAAACCAAATAATAGAGCTTGCCTGGACATTTACCCGCTAATAGCGTTCTCTTGGAATAACAGGGCGGGTCCCTCGATTTTGCAAAAGCTCCAAAACAACTACTGTTTATATGAGCGATCATAATGAAAATTCAATAAAATCCACGTAGGCATCCCAAGTGCCGTCATCACTCGTCAAGGCGAGTTTGATCTCCTGATCTCCAGTAGCGTGAGTAATATTGGACAAGGTTTGGACAGTCGGCGTTTTGCCCGTGAAATTGAAGGAACCTACAGTTACTCCGCCAATAACCAAGTCCACCTTGGCCGTACCAGCATTGCTTGAAGCCCCCCGCACTGAGATATTATGCGTAGAGTTGGCAAAATACTGTGAATATGATACATAGTCAGCATTGGCATACAAAGCGACCCCGTCGAACGGTGCACTGATCTTGCCTGCATAAGTGCCGCCAATCTTCATATTCTCGGCTTCAACCTTGGTTATCGTATTCCCTCCCGTGTTGGGAGTGAACTGCCAGGCATCCAAATTCAACAGATTGCCGCTGCCTGACCCAGTAAACACCAGATAGATGTTGTGAACCCCCGTTGCATTATTGATCGTGGTCTCTACTTCTCTCCAGGTCTGCATACCTCCAGTTGAAGGTACTTTCAAGGAGCCGACTAGAGGGCCTGTTTCACTGTCAAGCCGTACTTCAATGTTGCCACCGACATTAGTGGCCACATTAGCTTTGAATGTCTTCGCTCCGGCAGAGCCAAAATCAGCCTTCCCGACAGCGATCCAGTCTCCATTATGGATGTTGGTCACATTCAGATTGCTAATCGGGCCGCCACTGGCTTGTGTGGGTTCGGTCGTAACTCCTGCTTGCCAGGCAATGGTCTCCGCTTCAACTCTGGTATATGGGTTCATATTGGATAGCTGAGCGATTCCTGTCATATTCCCTTGCACCTCAGAGATGCTTCCGTCCTCCTTGTGCACCAGCTTATTAATATGCGGAGAGCGATAGCCTTTTCCAGCTCCAATTTGAGCCTTGCTGACCGTTTGGGCATGGTATACGACATACCATTCATTCTTAAAATTAAATACAGCATGGTGGTTGTTGCCTCCAACGCCGAAGAACGTATACGGATTTTTTAGGAAATGACCTTTATAAGCGAAGGGACCCATCGGGTTGTCGCTAACCATATAACCGATTTCACCTGCAGGGTACTGTTGAGGGTGTGTTCCGGCAAAGTTGATACAGTACGAATAGTAGTATTTACCGTTGTATTTATGAATACCGGAATCTTCAAACAGGTAAGGAGCGTCTATAGTGGTGGCGCTTCCAATAACGCTGGTCATATCTGCGCCTAATTTGATGACTCTGGCGGTTTTAGGATTTGCAATGGAAGCCGGATCCGACTCATTAGGGATTCCCCCACCGCTATACAGGTATCCCGTGCCATCATCATCTACCAGTACAGCCGGGTCAAAAAGCCAAGTCACGCCAGCCATCCCAGGTGTACTATGTGTCACAAGCGCTTTGCCAAGGGGATCTGTCCAAGGTCCGATAGGCGTGTCTGCTGTTAGGACACCAATACCTGCTCCCCCATTGGCAAAATATAAAAAGAACTTGTCTCTGCCATTTATTTTATTATGCGCAACTGCTGGAGCCCAAGAGTTAGAGGCCCATTTGGCAATGCCTCTTCCACTGTTTTTGTTGTTGGCACCTGCGACTGGTATCGTTCCGTGATCCGTCCAGTTCACCATGTCTGTAGAGGATATGACCTGGATACGATCCAGCGCACTGAAGTCGTTCTCTTTAATCGATCCATCCTTGTTATACACGTACGTATCACTTGACATGTAAATATACACTCTTCCATCATACACCAATGAATAGGGATCAGCTCCCAATTTATGATCCATTAGAGGATTGGAATTTCCAGGTAGCTTTGCCAGTGGTCGATTGGCAGCATCTACATTTAGCATGGGAAAGACGCTGAGCAATAAAGCGAAGGAAAGAAATAAAACTAGACATTTTCTAATCATAACATAACCTCCGTTTTTTATATGGTCTAAAGCTGAGCTATCCGTAAATTTATCAAGCTTAAGAATATGCTCAGACCTCTACCCGCAAGGGAACTGACGTAAAGAGTGGTAAGGGATAGAAATAATTTGAAACCGCTTACAAATTATTGTTTGGAAACGTTCTTCAAGAGAAGTCAATACTTACTTATCTCTGTCCTTATGCTGTGAACTTCAGTATTAATTGAATAAAATATAAAATATAAAATATTAAGTACTAATATGTAATTCGATTCATAATAATGGATTTATTTGGAATGATCATACCATACTCTATCACATATAACAATATCATTCTAATTTAAAAGAGCACACCAAAAGGGATGTAACCTACCGATTTGCTTTGTGAAATACTGACGTTTTTCCGTAACCGTTTAAGTATAATATTTGCCCTGAATGGGTTGAGTTTGATTGTAGGCGAGCAAATTAAGGGCAGACTGTCTGTTAGGGTTATTGAGCAAAAGCCACCCGCTAAATACATCACAATCTAGGCTTGGCCCACCGAAAGTTGAGTTAGGTTATTTCTAAAATCGGGTGCTTTCCTCTGTTGGACAGCGCCGATTTACAACCTTGATTAAGGCAAGATAACTACCATCGGTATCGTTCCGATGAGGAAGATCCAGAAGCATTGTCTCTTCAACCTGGTTATCGTCTAACTCATAGCTGTTTGTCAGGCATAAACGAATATGATTATTGCATATAGCGTTCGCCATCCATGACAAATGGTTTGTCCAGTGAGATAACCAATTTTCGGATTGGCAAGCTGGAGCACAAGCTCTGGATCACTTCTTTTTAGCTCGCACCATGTATCAACAAAAGCAAGCTCATAAAAAATTGAGTGGATTGTATATCCTTATAGCTGAAGCTTATTATCACCAAAAAGATTTTGAGACCGCTTCGTATTACTACAGGCAAGGCCTTCATGCTCAATGACAAAAAACCTCAGGGTTCCTTCTAGATGGATAAGGTCCCTGAGGTTTAATCATTTATATTCATTTATGGCTCATAACGCTTAATAACGATGACCGATTGTGGCCACCAATGCCGAAGGGATTGGATAGCCCGATATTTTAATGAGGCTTTACGTGCTTCGTGAGGCACATAGTCCAGATGAACCGTTACCGAATGAGTGCTGGAATTCGCTTTTTTTTCAAATGGTGAAAAGCAGACTGAGCATGTTTCGAAACTTGAGAGAACAACGAAATGAGAATGGATCGTTGTTATATCAGGAAAAAATATTTTGCAGGCCAGGGCCGTCGGTTTGAGCCGCTACCCTTGCCTGCAAACTGAAATCATTTCTTTTTAGAAAAATGAAAACTGATTTAGAAAATAAAGTCGATGGAATCCGGCGAGAAGCCTTCCGGCTGCTCGTCCGAGTTCACCTGAATATCGCTTAATAGCAAATCTGGATTAGCTCCAACCTGGGACAGGATCGCTATCAAATCTCCGGTTAATCGTTCAATAGCATCTGCGCCAAACAGCTTCGTACAATATTCAAAGGAACCCTTGATCTGCCCGTCTTCATCACTCATGGACAAGGTCAAATCGAATTTGGAGGTCCTGTGTTCCTTAACATAAGGACTAAAGGACAGCGTTTCAAGTTGCGCTTCCTGTGACTCTGTATTTTCCAGTACAAACACAGTGTCAAACAACGGATTACGGCTTGCATCCCGCGCTACATCCAGCTTTTCCACCAGTTCTTCAAGCGGATAATCCTGATGCTCGAAGGCTTGCAGCGTACGTTCTCGGGCTTCCAGCAGGTAGCTGTGGAACGTTTGGTCGCCCTGCGGCTGGTGCCGGATGGCTAGTGTATTAACGAACATGCCGATCAGTGGCTCCAGTTCAGGCAACAAGCGGCCTGCTACCGGCGTACCAATGATCAAATCGTCCTGACCACTGTATTTGGACAGCAGGACGGTATAGGCACTCAGTAGCACCATGTACAGCGTACTTCCAGTCTGTGCCGCGATTCGGCGCAGTTGCTCGGATACATTCGAGTCAACAGTAAAATCATACATTGCTCCCTCGAAGCTGCGAACAGCAGGTCTAGGGTAAGCAATCGGCAGCTCCAGTACAGGCAACTCTCCGGCTAAATGCTCCAGCCAGAACTGTTCCCGGCGTTGGTATGATTCACGCTGCATTTCCTGCTGCTGCCACACGGCATAGTCCTTGTACTGAATGGGCAGCGGCGCCAAGGCCTGTCCCTCGTACAGTTGTCCCAACTCCTGCACGATATTGTTAGACGACACACCGTCTGAAATAATATGGTGCATGTCGTACATCAGGAGGTGACGTTCGGGTCCGGTTTGAATGAGACGGACACGCAGCAGAGGTGCCTGCTGAAGATCGAAGCTGCGTACAAAAGACTCGATATAGGCTTCTGCTTCAGACTCATGGGCCTGCAGGCGCTCTACTGCAAACGCTACCTGATCGTAAACTCGCTGAACAACCTCACCATCCATCATTTCAAAGGAAGTTCGCAGCGTTTCATGGCGGGCTATTAACTGACGGAACGCATCCTCCAGTCGATCTGCCTGAAGCGGCCCCTCCACGACTAATACACCCGGCATATTGTAGCTGACCTCCCCACCGTCCAGATGGCTCAAAATGTACAGTCGTTTTTGCGCTGAGGAGACCGGATAGTAAGACTGTTTGGCAGCTGTAGGGATCACCGTATAGGTGTCTGTGCCCTGCGCGGTGATCAGCTGGGCTTGCTGCTCAATCGTAAAGTGCTGGAACACCTCACGCAGTGTAATTCGGCTGCCCAGTTCCTGATGGATTTTGGCCACCAGCGTCGTGGCCCGCAGGGAGTGTCCCCCCACATCGAAGAATGAGTCGGTGACTCCGACGCTGGACAGCTTCAAGACATCCTGCCAGATTTGGGCTAGCTTGGCCTCCAGCGGCGTCCGCGGTGCCACATACTCTAGGCCTCCTTCAAGGCGTGCTTCCGGTGCTGGCAATGCCTTCCGGTCAATTTTCCCGTTTGGCGTCAGAGGGAAACGATCCAGCTGTACCACATACGTCGGGATCATGTAATCCGGCAGCTTCGGCTGCAGCGCATTCCGCAGTTCTGGTAGACTCAGCGACTCCGAAGCTACGATATAGGCACACAGATCCTTGTGTCCGTCCTCGTTTTCCCATGCTGTGACTACGGCTTTCTGAATGCCGTCCACGGTCAGCAGCTGTGCTTCCACCTCGCCCAGCTCGATCCGATACCCGCGAATTTTGACCTGATGGTCGATCCGGCCTAAATACTCGATACTGCCATCCGGCAGCCACCGTGCCAGGTCGCCTGTCCGGTACATCTGGTTTGCGTAAGTGCTGTCCGCTGGATCAGCGGCCGTCGCATCAGCAAACGGATTCGGGACAAACTTCTCAGCCGTCAGTTCCGGCAGGTTGAGGTATCCTCGTGCGATACCTGCCCCTCCTATATAAAGTTCACCCGCGATCCCCATCGGTACCAGCTGTTGTCGAGTGTTCAAGATGTACACAGCCTGGTTGGCTATCGGCGTTCCGATGGATACCGTGTGCTCCCCTTTTTCCAGCAGTACATTCAGCGACTCTACATCTTCAATCGTATAGGCGGTCGTATCTACGGTCGCTTCGGTCGGACCATACACGTTCGTAATGACCGGATGATACCCGGACCATTTGTGCAGGAACCCCTGTACCAGCTGCACGGATAAGGCTTCGCCCCCGATCAGGTAATGCTTCACATCCGGCGCTTCTGTCACATTGACGCTTTCGTTCAAAATATGCAGATGCGCTGGTGTGCCGTCCGACAGATCAATCCGGTGCATGCGGTAGTAGGCGATCAAATGCTCTCCGCTCAGGCTGACGTCACGGGACACCACATGCAGGGTATGACCTAGCAGCAAGCTGGCAAAGATTTGCTTCACCGAAGCGTCAAATACAAATGCGGACAGCCATGCGATGTGAAGCGGCTGATCATACCGACTGTACACTCGCTCATACAGAGCATCTACCAGATTGCCGACACTGCCTTGCTCAATCATAACCCCTTTCGGCTGACCGGTTGTACCTGACGTGTAGATCATATAGGCCAGGTTATGCAGGCCGGCGACAGGGATCAGGTTGCTCGCATCCTGTGCTCCCCATTGAGCTTGAACGTCCTCATCGTCAAGAACGATAGCTTGTACTGTCGATGGCAGTTCGAGTGACAGGTTGGCAACTCTGCTGGTGATCACGACCTTGGCCCCACTGTCTTGAAGCATGTAGTCGATCCGTTCCTGTGGATACATCGTATCCATTGGCACATACGCGCCTCCGGCCTTCAGTACCCCCAGAATGCTCACCAGAAGATCCGCAGAACGTTCCAGCAGTACGCCTACCGGTTGATCTGCTTCAACTCCTTCTGCCCGTAACACACGGGCCAACCGGTTCGCCTGCTCATTCAGCTCAGCGTAGGTTAGACCTATGTCCCCAGATACAACGGCTATCCGCTCAGGGCTGTTTTTCGCTTGCTCTTCAAAACGCTCGCTGAGCGACAGACCTTGGAGTGTTCCACGCACGCTGTGCGCGTTCGGATCATTGAACACCTTCAGAATCTGTTCGGTTTCTTCCGCCGTAATCAGTTCCAGCTCACCCAGCTTCGCATCCGGGTTTGCCGCCACGGCTTCGGCTAAGCGAATAAAGTGACGTGTCATCCGTTCAACGGTTTCCCGTTGATACAACGCAGTTGCATATTGCAATCCGAACTGGATGCCTGCCTCTTCCTCTCTGGCTTCCAGCGTAAAGTCAAACTTCGCTGGTGTTTGCTCCAAGCCGTATGGACGGAAGCTCAGGTCTGCCAGTTGCAGTTCGCCTTCCTCGGTCGTTTGCAGAGTAAACATCGTATCGAACAATGGATGGCGGCTCATATCCCGCTTCACATTCAGCTTTTCCACCAATTCCTCAAATGGATAGTCCTGATGTTCGTAGGCTTGCAGGGCCCGAACCTTCACTTCTTCCACGTAGCTGCGGAAGGTATGTTCCGCTGTCGGATAGTTTCGCAATGCCAACGTACCGACGAACATCCCGAGGATTGGCTCCAAATCGGCATGCGGTCGTCCGGCAATCGGCGTGCCGACAACGATGTCCTCTTGGCCACTATATTGATGCAAGAGTGCGGTGTATGCCGCCAGCAGCACCATATACAGGGTAGAGCCTGTGTGCGCCGCCAGTTCCTTCAGGCGTTCGCTCACTTCGCGTTCCAGCCCAAACACCACGGCATCGCCTGCCGTACTTCGTATCGACGGACGGGCAAAGTCCGTCGGTAGATCCAGTACAGGAAGTTCCCCCCGGAAGGTGTCCAGCCAGTAGGCTTCCTGACGCTGCATCCATTCCTGATGGGTCTCACTTTGTTGCCATACAGCATAATCTTTGTACTGTATCCGCAATGGCGCTAGCTGTTCACCGTCATACAAGCGGACAAATTCATTAGTTAGTACCCCCATAGACACCCCATCCGAAACGATGTGGTGCATGTCGAGCATGAGTACATGCTGCGGTTCCTGCTCAGTTCCGGATACGCCCAGATCTACTAGGCCCACCCGCAACAGCGGCGCAGCTTTTAGATCAAACGGACGGACAAAGCAACTCACCAGCTCATCCACTTCCTTGCCGACCCTCGTGTCTGTATCCGTAGTCGCACCTTCTGCTTGTACCTTCGTATATTCCACCTCGAACGGCACAGTGTCCTCAACCCATTGCATAGGCTCACTGTCGATCAGATCAAAGCGGGTGCGCAACGTCGCATGACGGGCGATCAGTTGACGGAATGCATGTTCCACTCGCTTCACGTCCAGCGGACCGTTCACTTGCAGCACCGATGGCATGTTGTAGTTCACATCATGTGGATCGAACTGATGCAACACATACAGTCGTTTTTGCGCTGAAGACAGGGGATAGAAGCTACGCTCTTCCGTTACCGGAATGGACGCATACGTCACTTGATCCAGCTGTTCCAATACAACGGCCAGTTGCTCAATCGTTGGTGCTTCAAAAATACTGCGCAGGGGAAGCGGCTTGTTCAGCTCCTTGTGAATCCTCGAGGCCAGTGTCGTCGCCCGCAGTGAATGTCCACCAATCTCAAAGAAGTTTTCCTTTACGCCGACCTGCGTCAGGCCTAGCACATCCTGCCAAATTTGCGCCAGCTTCACTTCGACCCACGTTCGCGGTGCAACATAGTCGGCTCCGGTTTGCAGGCTGTCTTCTGGTGCTGGCAGGGCCTTACGGTCGATTTTGCCGTTTGGTGTCAGCGGCATCTGCTCCAGCTGTACCAGATAGGAAGGGATCATGTAACCTGGCAGCTTCTGGCTCAAAGTGCTGCGTAGCACACTTGCGACAACTTCCTCATTAGCGACCACATAAGCACAGAGCTGCTTTTGCCCTTGCTCATCTTCTCGTGCGATGACCACAGCTTCTTGCACTGCCTCCAGCTTCAACAGCTGCGTTTCTACCTCGCCCAGTTCGATTCGGTAGCCCCGAATTTTCACCTGCGCGTCGATCCGCCCCTTATATTCCAGCGTACCGTCTGCATTCAAGCGTACCATGTCGCCTGTGCGATAGCAGCGTTCTCCACTGCGGAACGGGCTGTCGATGAACTTTTCGGACGTCAGGTCCGGACGGTTGCGGTATCCACGTGCCACCCCGTCACCGCCTACCAACAGTTCACCCCATACCCCGACGGGCTGAAGCCGCATCGAATGGTCCACGACATACGCTGTCGAATTATGGATCGGTCTGCCAATTGGCACTGATTCCGATTGCACACCGATGATCGCATGCACTGTTGAAAAGGTCGTATTTTCAGTCGGGCCATAGATGTTACTAATTCGCAGGGATGGATGGGCCTCCAGCACCCGGTTCATATGTGGTACGGACATTACATCACCACCGACCAGCAGCTCCCGTATCCCCTCGAACAGCGTCAAATCCTGTTGAGACAGCTGGTTAAAGAGCGGTGTGGTCAAAAACATCGTGGTAATGCCGTAGCTGTGGACAGCATCCTTAAGTTTGAGCACATCCAAAATGACATCCTGACTCACTAGCACAAGCTGTCCACCGTTTAATACAGATCCCCAAATTTCGAAGGTGGATGCGTCGAAAACAATAGCGCCTGTCTGCAATATGCGCGTGTCAGCATCCAACTGCGCGTAGTTTGTATTTTTCACCAAACGTACGACATTGCGATGCTCCACCATAACACCCTTCGGCTGCCCCGTCGTACCCGACGTATAGATCACATACGCTAGATCGTTCGGACCGGACAACGGCTCCAGGTTAGAACCATCCTCGTGATACACACTTTGTGCCCCATTCAGCACCAGCATGTGACCGTCAAAAGCTACCTTGTCCACCAGATGGCTTTGCGTCAACAACAGCTCTGTTCCCGAGTCGTCCAACATATAGCGGATACGCTCCTCTGGGTACGTCGGATCGATTGGGACATATGCACCTCCGGCTTTCAAAATGCCTAACATACCCACGATCAAGTCTACTGAGCGTTCGGTCATCAGACCCACCAAACGATCTTTCGTCACACCTTGACTGCGCAAGGTACGAGCCAGACGATTCGCGCGTTCATTCAGCTCGCGATAACTCAGTTGCTCTCCTTCGAAGTACAACGCTGGCTGCTCTGGTGTGTGCGCCGTTTGTGTCTCAAACAGACCATGGATCGTTTGCTCGCTTGGATACTCGGCGGCTGTATCTCCCCATACGCTGAGAATTTGCTCGCGTTCTTGCTCGCTTAACACATCCAGCTCTTGCACCCGAATGTCCGGATTCGCTACCACTTGTTCCAGTAGCTGTATTAAATGGCCCTGAGTCCGTTCCACGGCTTCCCGATCAAATAACTTCGTATTGTACTCAAATCGGATTTTCATCGCTTCCTGCGGCATAACGACCAGATTGAAATCATAGTTCGTTTGTTCAATCATGCCTGCATTGCTGATTACAAAATCCGACGTTGCACCTTCGCCAAGCTGCTCGACCTGCTCCTCCACCGGATAGTTTTCAAACACGATAATGTGGTTGATCAGCTCTTGCTTTTGCTCGGTCAAGGCTTGAATTTCATACAGCGGATACGTCTCATAA